>BAAAJU010000001.1:0-600156 GCA_039527305.1 Gordonia sinesedis
CGGCGGCCTCACCCCATCAGCCCGCGTCCACAACGTGTCGGGGAAATACAGCTAGCGGAGGGCGTATCGAAGCCAGCCCCTCCAGCCCGGAGATGTAGTGATAGGTCACGGATTTGGTGACCTATCGCGACAACTCCGACGGACACGTATTCATGTTGCGCGGCTGCTGGTTTCGATACGCTGCTCGTTCCTCGCGGCTACTCAACCAGCGGGGCGGGCACGTGCTCGAGTTGCGCGGCAGCTGGTTTCGATACGCCGCTCGTCCCTCGCGGCTACTCAACCAGCGGGGCGGGCACGTGCTCGAGTTGCGCGGCAGCTGGTTTCGATACGCCGCTCGTCCCTCGCGGCTACTCAACCAGCGGGTAGGAGCGCGGCGTCGATTCCGCTGGTTGAGTAGCCCGGAGCGCTAGCGGAGGGCGTATCGAAACCAGCGATGCTGCAGTGCATTCGACCGACGAATCGTGTCGGTGCCGCCCGTTATTGTGTTGGTAGCCAATCAGAATTGTCGGTACCACCCGATACTCTGATGGCCATCAATCAGATAGCGGTCGCGGACGAGGGGAGGTGAGTTGGCGATGATGTTCTCCTACACCAATGGTGCCGCCGACGATGCCGCGGTGCGGGCTGCGTCCGCCGACACTCTGGTCGATGCCGCGCGGGACGCGCTGCGACTGTCGCGGCAGGCCGAGGCCCGCACCATCCTGCTCGCCGAACGCATCGGCCACGAGACCTACGATCGGGTGATGGCCGACCGGCCACAGCGCCGCACCATCCCGGACGCGCCGGACAAAGCCGCCGTCGGTGAGGTGTCGCTGCGGTTGGGTGTGTCGAAAAGCAAATCCGCCCGCTGGATTCGCCTCGGCGGCGCGCTCCTGGACATGGACGCCACGCGGCTGACGTTCCTGGCCGGTGATCTGTCGACCGCACGGGTGCAGATCATCGTCGACGCCCTCGAAGCTCTCGATGCCGAGGTGCGGGAGCAGGCGGAGCCGTTGGCGTTGCGGCTGGCGGCACGGGCCTCGGCGGACCGGGTGTTGCGCGATCAGGTGGCCGAGTTGGTGATCTCCCTCGACCCGGACGCGGCCGCCGACATGCGGGATGAGTTCGCTGGCCGGCATCAGGATGTGCGGGTCACCGACGATGCCCACGGGCACGCCAGCATCGACGCCACCGTGCCCGCCGAAGTTGGGGTACACCTGCGCAAGCAAATCGCCGCACTCGTTGCCGAGCGCACCTGCGACCATGATCCGCGCACGGTCGGAGAACGGCGCGTCGCGGCATTCGCCGAACTGCACCGCCTGCCCGGCGCGAGACTGGAATGCGCCTGCGGGCGCGACGACTGCGCGCTCGGGCCGACGAGCACTGCATCGGTGAGCGACGATGGCAGCGAGAATCGTAGTGGTGGCGGTGATTTCGATACGGGCCTAGCTCCGCTCGGCCCTACTCAACCACCGGGGAACGGGTGTGCTCAACCACCGGGGAACGAGCCTGCGGCCGAGCAGACCTCGCTGACCGTGGTCGTCGACCCGACCGGGGCGACGCCTCCGTACCTGCGTGGGTACGGATCCATCGACCCCGACCATGCGCACGTACTCACCGAATTACGCACAGCGAACGCACGGCCCGCACCGACCCTGCCGCAACCGATCTGGGCCGCACTGGCCGATCAGCGGCCGCAGGCACCGCCGGTCGACCCGACCGGGCACGGCGGCTACCGCTCCCCACCACGCGGGGCACTGCACTACCGGCCGACACAGAAGCTACGCGAGAAGATCACCGCCCTCGACCGCATCTGCCGGTATCCGTTCTGTGGCAAGCCCGCCGAGGACTGCCACCTCGACCACATCGTCAAGTTCAACCACTCCGACCCCGAGAACGGCGGCTGGACCGTGGAATTCAACCTGGCACCGCTGTGCACCCCGGACCATCACCGCAAACACCTCGGCCTCTGGCTCCCGACCATGCACACCGACCGCACCATCACCTGGCGCAACCCCGACACCGGCGACACCATCATCACCCATCCGAGGTGACGTACCGTTCCCCGTCCCACGTCCAGGTCGGTGCGGGCGCTTCGGTACGCAGCCGGCGGCGGACCGTCTTGAACGTGGCGGTCTCCGGCATGCGGTCGACGAGATGCACGGCGCACGGCCACTGCTTCGGCCCGAGATCGCTCTGGGCAGCAAGAAACTCGGCGAATCCCTCGGCATCCAACCGGCTCGCACCGTGACCGTCGTCGCACACCAGCGCAGCATGCACCTCGTCGCCGATGGCCACCGGCACACCGAACACCGCCGCCTCCCGAATCGCCGGGTGGCGCACCAGTATCTGCTCGATCGGTCCGGCGCCCAGATTCTCGCCGTCCACCCGGAGCCAATCGCCGAGCCGCCCGGCGAAGTGAACGAATCCGGCGTCGTCCACCCAGCCGAGGTCGCCGGAGTGATACACGCCGTCGCGCATCCGCTCCGATGTGGACTCGGGGTCGTTGTAATAACCGCCGAACATGCCCGCCCCCGACGTGTTGACCAGCTCGCCGACCTCGCCCGGCCCGACAGGTTCACCGGTCGCCACGTCGACGACCGCGACCGGATCGACCAACGGGCCCAGCGCATCCGGCGGCGTATCCGGGGTACGAGTGATCGCGATCCCCAACTCGGTGGAGCCGTATCCGTCGACAACCTGACAACCGAACCGCTCCGCGAAACGCCGCCGGTCCTCGGCGCTCGCCTCATTGCCATACATGACGCGCAACGTGCCGGCCGCATCGGCGGGCCGCGCCGGCGTCGCCAGAATGTAATTGAGCGGCTTGCCGACGTAGTTCGAGTAGGTGACGCCGTAGCGGTGCACGTCGTCGACGAAGCCACGTGCCGAGAACTTCCGCAACACGAGCGACGCACCACCGGCGACCGCCACCGTCCATCCCGCCATCACCGCGTTGGAGTGGAACATCGGCATCGACACCGCCACCACGTCACTGTGACCGATACCGAACCGGGCCGCCAGCATGCTGCCCGCTATCCCGACATTGCCCTGCGTGCACCGAACTGCCTTCGGTGTCCCCGACGTGCCGGATGTGAAGATCAACATCAGCAGCTCATCCGGCACGATACGCGCCGCCCGCTCGGCCGCCGACATCGCGTTCGGCCGCCGCGACTCGTTCACCAGCGCACGCCATCCAGGGGCGTCGACATTGAGAACCCGCACATCCGCGGGCAAGGACGACTCGTCCAGCAACTCGACCGTCGCATCCTCGACGATCACCGCCTGACAGTCGGCCCGGACCACATCGGCGCTCAACGCCGCACCACGGCGAGTGTCGTTGAGCCCCACCACGACCAACGAGGAAAGCGCACTCGCACCGAGGAGGTAACTGAACTCCGGCCCGTTGCCGAGCAGCACCCCGACATGCGGCGGCCGATCCGCGGCCAGCAGCTCGGCCAGCATGTCCGCCCGGGCCATCGACGTCGCGACGTGATCCCGCCACGGCACAAGGCTTTCACCGCCGAGCAGTCCGGTGTCCGTGTCATCGGCCAGGGCTGCCAGCAGCGCCCCGACCGTCGGCACGTCACCCGTGGTCATGCCGGGGCGGCGGCCAGCGCGTCACCGATCCGCCGCAACGTCACCGGAACGGCGGCGAGATCGAACTCGTTCTGCTTGGCGCGCAGGAAATACCGGTGAATCGGGTGACTCGTGTCCAACCCGACGCCACCGTGCACGTGCACCGCGGTGTGCGCGACGCGGTGACCGGCCTCGCATGCCCAGAACTTCGCGGTGTGCACCGCCACCTCGAGGTCCGCGAACCCGACCGGCACGTCCACCGGGGCGTCGCTCGAACGCTCGCCGGCCGATTGGGCGTAGAGCCACGCCGCCTGTGTCGTCGTCAGCGACAGCGCCTGCGCATCGATGTAGCCGTCCGCAAGACGCTGCGCCACCGCCTGGAACGACCCGATCGGTCGGCCGAATTGTTCTCGCTCCCTGGCATATTCGGCCGTCAGCGCCAGCGCCCGGTCGACGACGCCGGTCTGGTCGGCGCACAGGGCCAGCTCCGCCCGCAGCGCGAGGTCGAGCACGGTCGTCTCCGCACCCGTCAGGATGCGGTCGGCCGACACCGCGACGCCGTCGAATTCGACCGCCGCGACCGGAGTCAACCCGGTCGCCGCAAGATCGGTGACGTGTACGTCGTCATCGCCCGCAGCCACCACGACGGCCCGCACCCCCTCCGGCGAGGCAGCAGTGACGACGATCAGATCGGCGGCCCGTGCGTACGGCACGCCGATCTTGGTGCCGCTCAGGCGCCACCCGTCGCCGTCCGCAGTCAATGCCGTGTGGGGTGTCAACAGGTCGGCACCGGGGTCTTCGTCGATGCCGAACGTCCCGATCGTCGCCCCCACTGCCAGCGACGGACCCAGATCGGCCACGAGCCCCGCGGTACCCGACCGCGCGATCACCGGCGCCGCGACCATCGCGTGCGGGCCAAAGGGCACCCGTGCGAGTGCTGCACCCAACGTCGTTGCGATAGCGACATTCTCGACCATCGTGAGGTCCGCGCCCGACTCGCCGGTCACCGCAGACGGCAGCTCGAGCCCGACCAGTCCCGCATCGCCCGACGCCCGCCACAGCCGGTCGTCGATCGGTGCACCGGTTTCCTCGAGTTCGGCGACTCGCTCCGGGGTGACGACGCGGGCGACGATGTCGTCGGCCAACCCGCCGACGTCGTTGGCCGTGTCGGGCAGTGTGAAGTCCATTCTCAGCTCCTCGTGCCGCCGCGGTGTGCGGCCTCGTGTAAGCCCATACCGTCCGCCCTACCGCCGCTGCTGCGGCAAGCCCAAGGCGGCCATACCGATGATGTCGCGCTGAATCTCGTTGGTGCCGCCACCGAATGTCAGGATCAGCGACGTGCGCTGGAAGCGTTCCAGCCGACCCTGCAGGTGCACGCCGGGGCTGCCCGCGCGCAGCGTCGCCGCCGGCCCGACCACCTCCATCAGCAATCGGTATGCCTCGGTGGCGAATTCGGTACCGAACACCTTGGTTGCCGAGGCGTCGGCCGGACTGGGTGCCCCACCGGACGCCGCCGCCGATGCGATCTTCCAGTTGATGAGCTTCAAGAACTCGACCTTGGCATGGACCCGCGCCAGGTTGTGCCGCACCCATTCGGTGTCGATAACTCGCTGGCCGTCACCGGACTTGGTTTGCTGTGCCCAGGCGATCGTCTCGCGCAATGCCGTCTGGATGGGCGCTGCGCTACACAGCGCCACCCGCTCGTGATTGAGCTGATTGGTCACCAGCGGCCAACCGCCGCCCTCGTCACCGACCCGTGCGGTGACCGGCACCCGGACATCGGAGTAGTAGGTGGCGCTGGTGTCGATCCCCGACATCGTGTGCACCGGCGTGTAGTCGAAACCCTCGGCGTCGGTCGGCACGATCAGCATCGAGATGCCCCGATGCTTCTTGCCGCCGGGTTCCAGGGTGGCCGGATCGGTGCGACACGCCAGCCAGATGTAATCCGCGTACTGCACCAGCGACGTCCACATCTTCTGCCCGTTGACGACGTAGGTGTCGCCGTCGCGGATCGCGGTCGTCCGCAGTCCCGCGAGATCGGTGCCCGCATCCGGCTCGGAGTAGCCGATGGAGAAGTGCAGTTCGCCCGCGGCGATCCGGGGCAGGAAGAACGAGCGCTGTTCGTCGGTGCCGTACTGCATGATCGTCGGCGCCACCGAGTTGATCGTCAGGAATGGCACTGGCGCACCCGCGATCGCGGCCTCGTCGGTGAAGATGAGCTGATCCATCATCGACCGGTTCTGGCCGCCGTACTCGGTCGGCCAGCCGAGTGCGAGCCAGCCGTCCCGGCCCATCTGGGCGACCACGTCGCGGTAGGCATCGCCCTCGCCGAGTTCACCATCCCCGCCGCTCAGCGCGGCGCGCCGCGCGTCGGTCATCAATGCGGTGAAGTAGGACCGGAGCTCTCGCCGCAGCGATTCCTGGACCGGTGTGTAGGCGATGCGCATCGGCACTCCGAGGGGTTGTTCGATGGCGGATATTCGCCAACTTCTGAAACACGTTCTAACCTGTTGGACGCGGCCCGTCAACCGGCGGAACCCGGACAAGGAGGCTTCAGTCATGCGGATCAAGGCGGATTTCGACCTATGCGAATCCAACGGGGTCTGCGTCGGGATGGCGCCCGACGTATTCGACCTCGACGACGACGATAACCTGGTGATTCTCGCCGACGAGGTGCCCGCGGACCGCGAGGACGAGATGCGTCAGGTGGTCGCCAGCTGCCCCAAGTCGGCGCTCTCGCTGGAGTAACTGCGTAACCCGATTGCGACCCGCTCGGCCACAAATATCCGCTATGGTGCTAGAACAAGTTCTAGTTCTTTGACGGGAGGCGTCGTGGTGCAGGAGTCCTTGGCAGGCCGGGTAGCGGTGGTCACCGGAGCGGGTGCCGGCCTCGGTCGCGCCGAGGCGGTGGGGCTCGCCGCACAGGGAGCAACGGTCATCGTCAACGACCTTCCTGGCGCGCTCGCCGAGAGCGATGTGATCGACACCATCACCGACGCAGGCGGTTCCGCGGTCGCAGTGCCCGGCGACATCGCCGACTCGGCTACCGCGTCGGCGATCATGTCCACCGCCGTCGACGATCTCGGCGGCCTCGACATCGTGATGAGCAATGCCGGCGTCGTGCGCGACAAGATGCTGTTCAACATGACCGACGACGACTGGGATCTGGTGATCCGGGTGCATCTGCGCGGGCATTTTCTCCTCAACCGCAATGCGGCCGCGCACTGGCGGGCGGCGTCGAAGGCGGCGGGTGGCCCGGTGTACGGACGGTTGATCAACACGTCGTCGGAGGCCGGTCTCCTCGGGCCGGGCGGCCAGCCCAACTATGCCGCGGCCAAGGCCGGAATCACCGCGCTGACGCTGTCGGCCGCGCGAGCGCTCGACCGCTACGGGGTCCGTGCCAACGCCATCTGCCCCCGGGCGCGCACCGCGATGACCGCCGACGTATTCGGCGACGCGCCCGTCGACGGGGCCGATCCCCTGGCTCCGGAGCACGTGGTCACGCTGGTGTGCTTCCTGGCCGGTCCGGACGCCGCCGACATCACCGGGCAGGTGTTCGTCGTCTACGGACCGCAGGTGACGGTGATGGCCGCCCCGACGGTCGACGAGGTGTTCACCGCCGCCGGCGACGCCTGGGATTCCGACGACCTGTCGAAGGCGCTGAGCACCCATTTCGCCCAGCAGGATCCGGCGCGGTCGTTCTCGGCGCACGACCTGGTCAAGTGACCGATTCATAATCGGTCTGCGTGGTAGTTTTTCGCGGTGGTTCAAGTCCAGGGAGCGCGTGTGCTGGAGAAACTTGCAGCACCCCTCGACGGGGTGGGCGACTTCGTCGCGCTCGCCGTGGACTCGGCCCGGGAGCTGTTCCGGCGCCCATTCCAGTGGCGCGAGACCATCGAGCAGTCGTGGGCGATCGCCCGCGTGTCGATGGTGCCGACCCTGCTGGTTGCGATCCCCTTCACCGTCCTGGTCAGTTTCACCCTCAACATCCTGCTGCGTGAGATCGGCGCGCAGGACCTCTCCGGAGCGGGCGCCGCGCTCGGCACCATCACCCAGATCGGTCCGATCGTGACCGTGTTGATCGTCGCCGGTGCGGGCGCCACCGCCATCTGCGCCGACCTCGGGGCGCGCACCATCCGGGAGGAGATCGACGCGCTGAAGGTCCTCGGCATCAATCCCGTCCACCGCCTGGTCGTGCCGCGCGTGATCGCGTCCACCGGCGTCGCACTGCTGCTCAATAGCCTCGTCTGCACGATCGGCATTGGGGGTGGCTTCGTCTTCTCCGTCTATCTGCAGGACGTCAACCCGGGCGCGTTCATCGCGAACCTGACCCTGCTGACCGGATTCGGCGAGCTGATGATCTCGATGGTCAAGGCCGCGCTGTTCGGCCTGTTCGCCGGCCTGGTCGGCTGCTACCAGGGATTGAACGTCAAGGGCGGCGCCAAGGGTGTCGGCGACGCCGTCAACGAGACGGTCGTGTACTCGTTCATGGCGCTCTTCGTCGTCAACGTGGTGGTCACCGCGGTCGGTCTCAAGGCGACGGCGGGCTGACGCGATGGTCCTCCCGTTCACGACACGACTGCAGACCGCTCGTCTCGCCGTCAAGCGTGCCGGTGAGGACTGGAACCAGATCGGCGACCAGGCGCTGTTCTATTGGGACAGCATCATTTCCATCCCGCGTGCGCTCCGTCTGTACAAGAAGGAGACGCTGCGGCTGATCGCCGAAATCTCCATGGGCACCGGCGCGCTCGCCATGATCGGCGGCACCGTCGTGGTCGTCGGTTTCCTCACGCTCTTCACCGGCGGCACCATCGCCGTGCAGGGGTACAGCTCGCTGGCCAACATCGGTGTCGAGGCGCTCACCG
This sequence comes from Gordonia sinesedis, assembly GCA_039527305.1. Classification (GTDB taxonomy): domain Bacteria; phylum Actinomycetota; class Actinomycetes; order Mycobacteriales; family Mycobacteriaceae; genus Gordonia; species Gordonia sinesedis. The sequence goes on from BAAAJU010000001.1 coordinate 8,424, forward strand.
GCTTCTTCTCCGCCTTCATCAACGTGCGCATCGCGGTCCCGGTGATCGCCGGTATCGCGCTGGCCGCGACGATCGGTGCCGGCGCGACGGCACAGCTCGGCGCGATGCGCGTCAGCGAAGAGATCGATGCGCTGGAGACGATGGCCATCGCCTCGGTGCCCTATCTGGTGAGTACCCGGATCGTGGCCGGGCTGATCGCCATCATCCCGCTCTACTCCCTGGCGTCGCTGGCCTCCTTCCTCGCCAGCCGGTTCGCCACGGTCTTTCTCTACGCCCAGTCTCCCGGCGTCTACGACCACTACTTCAACACGTTCCTGATACCCTCCGACATCCTCTGGTCGTTCCTGCAGGCGATCTGTATGGCGGTGGCGGTCATGCTGATTCACACCTACTACGGCTTCAACGCGTCCGGCGGTCCGGTCGGCGTCGGCGTCGCGGTCGGCAACGCGGTGCGTGCGTCGCTCGTCGTCGTGGTCGTCATCACCCTGCTCACCTCGCTCGCCATCTACGGCGTCGACGGCAAATTCAACCTGGCGGGCTGAGGCATGTCGCGACGGCAGGAACGGAGCAACGCGGTACGCAAGGTCGCCGCCGTCATCATGGTCGGCGTCCTCGGTGCCATCGTCGTCGCCGCGTCCGGACAGTTCCTCGGCTGGTTCACGTCCACCGAACGGGTGACGTTGATCGCGCCGCGCGCCGGGCTGGTGATGAACCCGGACGCCAAGGTTCAGTTACGCGGTGTCGTGGTCGGCCGCGTCGCGACCATCACCGAACGCGACGATCGCGCCGAGCTGGCGCTCGACATCGCCTCCGGCCAGATGTCCGAGATTCCGGGCAATGTCACGGCCAATATCAAGTCCAACACCATCTTCGGTGCCAAAGCGGTCAACTTCGACGTCCCCGCCGACGGCCCGCGCGGCACCTTGCGGGCGGGCCAGGTGATCGGTGCCGACCAGGTTGTGGTCGAACTGAATACCGTGTACCAGCAACTGGTCGCGGTGCTCGCCGAACTGCAACCGGAGAAGCTCAACGCGACCCTCGGTGCCGTCGACACCGCACTCACCGGTCGTGGCGACAAGGTCGGAAAGGCGCTCGCGACGCTGTCCAGGGTCCTCGACAAGACCAATCCGCACCTGCCCGAACTCGACGAACTGCTGCGGCAGGCGGCAACGACGACCGACGTGTATGCCGATTCGATGCCGAATCTGATGCGGACGGTCGACAATTTCACCTACCTCGGCGGCACCCTGCTGGACGAACGCGAGAACCTCGCCGCGTTGCTGATCAACGCCACCGGCATGGCCAACACCATCGACGGCGTGGTCGCGCCGTCCAAGAAGACGCTGATCGCGGAACTCGCCGATCTCAATCCCGTTGCGCGGCTGCTGGGTTACCAGTCGTCCGGCATCGAGTGTTTCCTCACCACGACGGCGACGGCGGCACAGGCGGTCAAACCTCTCCTCGGCGGCGACAACGGGAACCTCAAGCTGTACGCGGGCCTGTTGCCCGGCAAGGAGCCCTACACCTATCCGCAGAGCCTGCCCCGGGTCAACGTCGACGGTCCGCCGACATGTGCCGGCAACCTGAGTGATCCGGCGAGCACCGCGCTCACCCCGTTCTACGTCGGCGACAACGCGCCGGTGCCGTACCAACCGCGCACCACCCCGAAGGTGAACCGCCAGAAGTTCTTCCAGCTGCTGTTCGGGGAGCCCAAGCGTGGATAACAGAGCCCGCGCGTTCCGCGCGACCGTGATCAAACTGGGTGCCTTCGCCGTCGTCATGGTGCTGGTATTCGTCGGCCTGGTGGTGGTGTTCAGCAACTACCGTCCGGGCAGCTCCGACGACTACACCGCGGTATTCACCAGTGCGTCGGCGATGAAGGCGGGCAGCAAGGTCAAGATCGCCGGCGTACAGGTCGGTACGGTGAACGACATTTCGCTGACCCGGTCCAACGAGGCGAAGGTGCGCTTCTCGGTGGACAACGACTACCGCCTGCCGGCGACGGTCCGCGCACTGATCCGGTACGAGAACCTCACCGGCGACCGCTATCTGGAACTGCAGCGGGGCACCAGCGCGGGCGCCAACTCCGGAAACGGCGGCGGCTCCGATACGGGATCCGACGGTGGCGAGGCCGGAGCGGACCTGCCGCCCGGCGGCACCATTCCGGTCGGCCGCACCGAACCCGCACTGGACCTCGACAAACTCCTCGGCGGATTCAAACCACTGTTCCGGACGCTGAAACCGGAAGAGGTCAACCAGCTTTCGCGCTCGCTCGTCGAGGTCTTCCAAGGGCAGGGCGGTGCCCTCAACTCGCTGCTGAGCGACACCGCGTCGTTCACCACGGCGCTCGCCGACCGGGATCGGCTCATCGGCGCGGTGATCGACAACCTCAACGAGACGCTCGGCACCCTCGACGGAGACCGCAAGGGATTCGAATCCAGCGTCGATCAGTTGCAGCAGTTGGTGACCGGGCTGTCGGCGCAACGCGGCACCATCGGCGATGCGATCACCCAGACGTCGCGGGTCACCACCGGCCTGGCCGACCTGCTGCAGACGAACCGGCCCGCGCTGCGTCAGGTCGTGTCCGACACCGGGACGGTGTCGCAGAACCTGCTCGACGCCGAGCCGTACCTTCGGTCGCTGCTCCCGCGGCTGCCCACCGACTACAAGATGCTGTCCAACCTCGGCAGCTATGGCGCTTGGCTGCAGATCTACTTCTGCCGAATCCGGTTGCTGCTCACCGGCCCCGGCGGCAAACAGTACTTCTTCACCTCCAACAACGTGATGGGTGACACCACCAAGGCGGGCGGGAGGTGCGCCGCCCAATGACCGCACCACTGCGCCGGATGCTCGGTGGATCCCGCACCGAGTCGGAGTCCGCCGATATCGCCCGCGAAGCCAAACGCGGCGGCCCCAGCCGCGCCCGGATCGGGCTGGTCGGCGTCGTCGTCGTCGGTCTCCTGGTGATCTCCGCGCTGCAATTGGACAAGCTGCCACTGCTGTCGCCGATCAGCACCTACACCGCATACTTCGACGACGCCGGCGGCCTGGTCACCGGCGACATCGTCACCGTGGCGGGCGTCGACGTCGGGACGGTCGAGGAGATCGCCCTGGCGGGTACCGACAATGGCACCAAAGCGGCCGTCACGTTCCGGATGAACGACACGGTGCTGATGGGGCAGGACACGCAGGCGGCGATCAAGACCGAAACTGTGCTCGGCCGACGCAATCTCACGGTGCTGCCGCACGGTCCCGGCCGGATCGAACCGGGTGGCGTCATTCCGAACCGCAACACCGTGTCGCCCTACTCATTGACCGACGCGCTCGACGACGCCACCGGCACACTGCAGGACACCGACACCGGTGAACTCAGCCGCGCGCTGAACACACTGTCGGTGACCTTCTCCCAGACGCCCGACGAGGTCCGAGGCGCGGTGGACGGTGTGGCCCGGCTGTCGAAGTCCGTCGCCGACCGGGACAACGCACTCCGCGAACTGCTGGCCAAGGCGAACAGCGTGACCGACATCATCGGCAAACGGTCGGCGCAGATCAACAGCCTGCTGGTGGACGCGAACTCGCTACTCGGCGAACTGCAGTTCCGCCGGGCCGCCATCGCCCAGCTCATCACCGGCATCCGGGACGTCTCCGCGCAGATCAGCGGTTTCATCGCCGACAACAATGCTCAGCTCAAGCCGGTGCTGGACAAGCTGAATGGAGTCCTGAAGATCCTGCTCGACAACCGGAAGTCGCTGGGCGAGACCCTCGACCGGCTCGGCCCCTTCGCCAACGCGCTGGGCGAATCCGTCGCGTCCGGGCCCAACTTCGACTCGCTGGTCGGGGTCTCCACCTTCGGTGACTACACCGCCACGTTCATGAAGGTGCTCCAGCAGAAGTACCCGGACATCGCCAAGGCATTCCTGTACACCAGTTTCCCGCTGGATCCCAAGCAGTGGAGCGAGGCGCCGCCGGCCGGCAGCAAGCCGTCGCCGACCCAGCCGCCGCCACCCTCCGTGCCGAGTCCGCTGCCGCCCATTCCGAATTCGGCCCAACCGAATTCGTCACCGACCCCCCGTCCGGGAGGCTGAGCATGTTCGGCAAACGGATACTCGCCGCGGTGGCGGCGCTGGTCCTCGTCGCACTGATCGCCGCGGCGGGCTATTTCGGTTTCGTGCGGGCGACGACGAACACGGTCACCGCGTACTTCCCGTCCGCGACCGGCCTCTACGAAGGCGACCCGGTGCGCGTGCTCGGCGTCGACGTCGGCGAGGTGCGCTCGATCGAGCCGCGGCCCAACGACGTCCGCGTCGTACTCCAGATCGACAAGGACACGCCGATCCCCGCCGACGCCCGGGCGGTCGTGGTCGCGCAAAGCCTGGTGTCCGGCCGGTTCATCCAGATGAGCCCCGTCTACGCGGGCGGGCCGAAAATGGCCGACGGCAGCGACATCCCGACCGACCGGACCGCTGTCCCGATGGAGTGGGACGACGTCAAGAAGCAACTGACGCTGCTCACCGAGGCCGTCGGACCGGAGGGCAACGACGACGAGGGCGCCGCCGCGCGGGCCGTCGGTGTCGCGCAGGACAACCTGTCCGGCAACGGTGCCGCGATCAACCAGTCGGTCCGCGAACTCTCCGACGTGGTGACCACGCTGTCGTCGGGCCGCGACGACCTATTCGCCACGATCCGCAACCTGCAGAAGCTCACCGACGCGCTGTCGACGAGCCACGAACAGCTCGTCCAGTTCAACGGCCGGATCGCCTCGGTCGGACAGGTTCTCGCCGACAACACCGCCGAACTCGACGGCGCACTCCGTGGACTCGACTCGGCGATGAGCGACGTTCAGCGGTTCATCGACCAGAACTCCCAGGCGCTGACGACGTCGGTGGCGAGGCTCGCCGACACCACTCGAATCCTCGCCGAGAAGGACGAGCAGATCCGCGGCGTGCTGCACTCGGCTCCCAACCAGCTCAGCAACTTCTTCAACATCTACAACCCGCTGACCGGAGCGTTGTCGGGTGTGTTCGGCCTCGGCATGGGCACCAACCTGATCACGCTGCTGTGCGGCACGATGGACGCCAACAACCGGCCCGGACAGAGCAAGGCCGAGGTCGCCAAGTGCGTCGACGTGCTGGCCCCCATGCTGTCCACCATCTCGATCGCCTATCCGCCGTTCCTGGCCAACCCGGTCACCGGCATCAACGCCACCCCGGACCAGATCGTCTACCAGAACCCGAGCGTAAAAGCCCGCGCCCAGAACGGGATTCGGCAGCAGGACGCACAGACCCGCCGCGACAACGGCGGTGGTGCACTCGGCAACCTGCTGGTGCCGTGGGGAGGTGAGGGATGATGCGGCGCTGGCGGATGGCGGTGACGCTGCTAGCGGTGGTGCTCGCCGCCGCGGGCTGCGGATACTCCGGCCTGGACGACCTGCCGGTCCCGGGTGCCCGGGGCACCGGCAACGGCTCGTACACCATCTCCGCGCTGATCCCGTCGGCGGGCGGGCTGGTCGCCAACGCGCCGGTACAGATCGACGACGTCGAGGTCGGCAGCGTCGGTGACATCCGCGTGGTGAACTGGAACGCCGACGTCACGATCCGGCTCGACCCAGGCGTCAAGGTACGCAAGGGGTCCCACGTTCAGGTCGGTATGACCAGCGTGCTCGGATCGACCCACCTGGAGATCGTTCAACCGGACACGCCGACCGCGGGTTACCTCCGCGCCGGTGACACGATCCCGCTCCCGGCGTGCCCCGCCCAGGCCAATATCGCGGTACCGGACACACCCGATCCGGTGCCCGACATCGATGCCGCGCAACAGGTCCCGGGTTGCTCCTATCCGACGACCGAACAGGTGCTCAGCGCCCTGTCGGTGGTGCTCAACGGCGGCGGGCTTGCCCAGTTCGGCGACATCGTCAAGGAGATGAGTGCACTCTTCGACGGTCGCAGCCGTCAGATCGCCGACCTGATCCCGCGCCTGGGCACACTCGTCGGCGACCTGGATCGCCAGCGCGGCACCATCATCGACGCAATGGACGGCCTGGACCGCCTGACCGGCGAGATCAACCGGCAGACCCCGACCGTCGAGAAGGCGCTCGCCGAGGCGCCGAAGATCCTCGGCCTGCTCAACGAGCAGCGCCCGCAGTTCGTGACCGCACTCGCCGCCCTCGCCAAACTGTCCCGCACCGCCAACGACGTCCTCGACGCCAGCAGCCGCGACATCACCACCGTCGTGCAGAACCTCAGGCCGGCGACCGCCGGACTGGCGGCCGCCGGACCGGCGCTGCCCGCGTCCACCAAGATCCTGCTGACCTTCCCCTTCCTGGAGGAGACGATCCCGCAGATCGTCAAGGGCGACTACGTCAACTCCGACCTCGTCCTCGACCTCACGTTCGACAAACTGAAGAGCACCATCTTCCGATCCGTCGGAGTGGTCGGACCGGAGGGGGTGATGGGTCAGCCGGCCGGTAACGCCGGCCGCGGTCTGAACCCGTTCACCGCGCCGCTCGACCCGTCCGGCCAGCGTCCGCCGGACACCGATCGGCCCGTTCCGGCGCCCGGTGCGCTCCCCGGCGGCGGGGGAGGCGGGCGATGAAGATCTCCCGGTTCGTCCGCATCCAGCTGATCGTGTTCGCCATCGTGACGGTGATCGCGATGGTTGCCATGGCGATCTACTACGTGCGCCTACCCGCGATGGCCGGCATCGGCCAGTATCGAGTCAGCCTGCACCTGCCCAGCACCGGCGGGCTGTACCAGAACGCGAACGTCAGCTATCGCGGCGTCAACGTGGGCAAGGTGCAGTCGGTGCGGCTCGACGAGAACGGTGTGATTGCCGCACTCAGTATCGACAGTGACGCCAAGATCCCGGCGGCGTCGACGGCGTCGGTGCGCAGCGTCTCCGCGGTGGGAGAGCAGTACGTCGAGTTCACTCCGAACAAGGACGAGCGGTCGTCGGACATGCTGCGTAACGGCTCCGTGGTGCGCAGCGACGATGTGCCGGTGGAGATCTCGGCGATGCTGAACCAAGCACAGGGCTTGCTCGACCGCGTCGGCAACACCCGGTTGCGCGGTCTGATGGACGAGGCGTTCACCGCGTTCAACGGCACCGCCGAGGACCTGCGGCGGCTGATCGACTCGATGACGCTGTTCGTCGACGCCACCGACAAGAACGCCGACGTCACCATCGACCTCGTGCGGCAAGCCGGACCGCTGCTGGCTACCCAGAGCACCACCGCAGGACGCATCCGGCAATGGACGTCGGCGGTCACCGCGGTGACCGACCAGCTCCGTGCCAATAACCCCGACATCACCGACATCCTGCGCAAGGGACCGTCCACGGCGTCGAAGTCGCAGCAACTGTTCGAGTCGATGGACCAAACGTTGCCGATGCTGATCGCCAACCTCGGCGTCGCGTCCAAAACACTCGCGGTGTACCTGCCGAATCTGCAGCAGGTGCTGGTGATCTACCCGCGGCTGATCAGTGCGCTGCTCACCGCGGTCAACACCGGCGATCCCCGCTACGGCCCGAACGTCATGTTCTCCCTTGGCTTTCAGGATCGCCCGCCGTGCACCGTCGGCTACTTACCGCCTTCGGAATGGCGATTCGCGTCGGCACAAACGGCTCGGGACCTGCCGCCCGGCATGCTCTGTCGGGTGCCCCAGGACTCGCAGATCGCCGTGCGTGGCGCCCGCAACTACCCGTGCGTCGAGTTTCCCGGCCGGCGCGCGCCCACACCGAAGGAGTGCCGCGACGGATACAAGCCGCTGAGCAACGCGAATGTGGCCCTGCCCAAGGGAATTCCGGGCCTGCTTCCGCCGGGTCAACCATCCGGGTACACCACACCGGGCACGCCGTCGGCCTACGAGCCCGGACCCGCCGTCTACGCGACCACGTACGATCCGGAGACAGGTAACTTCATCGGCCCGGACGGCAAGACCTACAACGCGGGTACCGGTACGGGCCAGGACGCGACCGGGTCGGACGGTTCCGGATCGACCAGCACAGCACAGGACGCCAGCGGGCGGAATTCGCGAGGACACGACAGTACATGGCAGAGCCTGATCACCCGGACCGTGCAGAAGTGAGCACGCCGCCCACGAGTAGGGTGGCCCGTTCGGCGCCGCTGCGGCGCAAGGCACGGAAGGGCCGCGACGACGACGGCCGCGACGAAGGCCGGGGCACTGCGCCGGACGGACCGAGCGCCGCGGGCGAGGCGTCGGTCACCGAGGGCGACGCGGGCGACGGCACCGACCCGGCAGGCGAGACGGGCACCAGCGCAACCACGTCCGAGACGACGTCAGGCAATGACACGACGTCGGCCAATACGGAAACGACATCGACGGACCCGCCGGAGTCATCGGCGGCTCCCGAAGAGGTCGAGCAGACCCTCAGCTACCGCGAAAGACGCCGCAGGCGTGCGACCGGCGGCGGCGCGGGCGGCGTCGCCGCACCAACCGCTCCGACGGGCAACGGCGTCCGGTACCGAGGTCGCCGCACGAGACCACGAATCGGACTCCTTGTCGGAGTTGGCCTGTGCGTGATCGTGCTGATCGGCGCGATCGTCGCCTCGGTGGTGTTCGCGATCGGACTCAACCGCGACGAGCAGCGTCGCGCCGACCGCGCCGAGTACTCGGCATTCGCCCAGCAAACCATCGTCGACCTGACGTCGATGAATCCCGACAATGTCGATTCGGTGCTGAAGACGTTGCAGGACAAAACCAGCGGCAAGGTGCAACAACAGCTCAAGCAGTCCACCGAGCAGGTCGTGTCACTGGTCCGGGAACAGAATCTGGAGACGAAGTCCACCGTCCTGTCCAGCGCCGTCACCGACGCCACGCCCGACGAGGGCACGGTGATCCTGGTGTCCGGCTGGCAGATGCGGCCGCCGGATCCCAAGGAGGAGATGCAGGTGCAGACGCTGCGGTGGCGGCTTCAGGTCACCCGGATCAACGGGGACCTAAAGCTGACGAGCGTGGAGTGGGTGGCCTGATGCGGCTCGGCAGAACACAATTCGTGGTCGGCGTGCTCGCGGTGCTGACCATCGCCGCGGTGGCGGTCGCCGGCTTTCTCGGCTATCGGTATCTGCAGGCCCGTGCCGTCGAGGATGCCCGGTCGGCGTCGCTGGAGGCCGCGAAGGGCTACGCCACCACGATGTTCGGCTACGACCCGACCAATGTCGACCGGAACGTCGCCTCGTCCCGGACATTCCTCACCGGCAAAGCTAAACCGCAGTACGACGAGCTGATCGCGAAGAACGACTTCGTGGCCGAGGTCCGCAAGCAGCAGATCGTCTCCACCGTCACGATTCAAGGTGCCGGCGTGGTCGACAACACCACCGACGCGTCGACGGTGCTGGTGTTCATGAATCAGTCGGTGACCCGCGGCGGCAAGGAACTGGTCAACCTGGTGCCCAGCCGCCTCACCTTCACGATGATCCGTTCCGACGGCCGGTGGATGGTCGACAACATCGACATCATCACCGACGACTCGTTCCGCAGTCGTATCGAGCAGACCGACAAGCCACCCGCGGGCGCGGTGCCACTGCCCGCTCCGAGCGGTTCACCGACGGCACCGGTACCGGCACCCGGGTCGGCGCCCGTGCCGGTACCGTCGCCCGCCCCGTAAGTGGGCGATCGTCAGGGCTGGTAGCCCATCGGCAGCATCGTCGACTTGTGTTCCAGGAATGATTCGATGCCCTCCCGGCCGTTCTCCCGGCCGATGCCGGAGTCCTTGTACCCGCCGAACGGCGACTCGGGATCGATCGCATACCAATTGATTCCGAAGGTGCCGGTGCGGATGCGGGTGGAGATCTCGATGCCGCGCGGGATGTCGGAGGTCCACACCGAACCGGCCAGCCCGTAGTCGGAGTCGTTCGCGATGGCGATGGCCTCGTCGACGTCGTCGTAGGCGATGACCGAGAGCACCGGGCCGAAGATCTCCTCGCGCGCGATGCTCATGTCGTTGGTGACGCCGGTGAACACGGTCGGGGTGAGGAAGTAGCCGGAGTCGAGCCCGTCGGGTCGGGTGCCTTCCAGCGCCGCGGTGGCACCCGCCTTCTTGCCCTCCTCGATGTAGCCCTCCACCCGTTCGCGCTGCCGGTCGCTGATCAGCGGGCCGAGCTGGACATCGGGGTCGCTCGGCAGGCCGACGGTCATCGCCTTCGCGGCGCTCACGATGGCGTCGACGATCTCGTCATGCCTACTGCGCGGCACCAGGATTCGTGTTTGTGCGACGCACGCCTGGCCGGTGTTGAACAGCCCGAGGAAGGTCAGCATCCCGGCGTTGGCAGCGATGTCGACGTCGTCGAGCACGATGGCCGCGGACTTGCCGCCGAGTTCGAGCGAGCATCGCTTGAGCGTCTGTGCACAGGCCGCTCCGATGGCGCGGCCGGCGGCGGTCGAGCCGGTGAACGTGATCTTGTCGGCGTCGGAGTTGGCGACGAGGGCTTCGCCGGTCGTGGTGCCGCCCGGCACCACCGAGATGACCCCGGCCGGGACACCCGCCTCGGTGAAGATCTCCGCGAGCAGGTTCGCGGTGAGCGGCGTCTCCGGCGCCGGCTTGAGCACCACCGAGCAACCGGCCGCCAGTGCGGCGCCGAACTTGTTGCACACCAAGAAGAGTGGGACATTCCACGCGGTGATGGCGCCGACCACCCCGACCGGCTCGCGAGTGACTCGCGTCGTGCCGAACAGGCCGGTGCGGTACTCCTCCCACGCGTAGTCGCGGGCCGCCGACGCGTACGCGCGGAGCACACCGGTACCCGGAAGTTGTTGCAGGGTAGCGACGGAACTCGGCGGGGCGCCCATCTCCGCGGACACCAGCGCCGTGATCTCGGCACTCCGCGCGTCGATCAGGTCGGCCGCTTTCGCCAACACGTCCGCCCGCTTGCTGGGCGGCAACGCGCTCCAGACGCCGGCCTCGAAAGCCTCCCGTGCGGTGGCCACGGCACGGTCGACGTCGGCGGCGTCGGCGGCCGGCACCGACCCGACCCGCTCCCCGGTGGCCGGCGAGTACACCTGAAGCGTCTCCGCCGAGTGCGGCTCCACCCAGGTACCGCCGATGTAGAGGCGAGGCTGGTCGCCGCCGCCGGGGATCGCCGCCTGGTCGGAGCCGGCCGAGGTGAATTCGATGGTGTCGGTCATACGTGCTCCTCGCATCGGGTCGCCGCGGACCGGGAAGCCCGCACCTCGATAGTAGAACACGTTCTAAATTTGTGGAATGGTGTAGACGTTGACCTGGGTATTTGCGGGCGATGGATCGTCGGAACACGTTGACGTTCGTCCCCGCGTTGGCCGCCCGCAGAGGCCAGCATGCCCGGGCGTCGATGCTGTCAGGTCGCTGCCCGCCGCGAACGTCGCTCAGACAGGTCGCGAAGAGAGCACGATGAGGTGATGCGTCGTCGTCGGTGGTTCGCACTCTGGGCGGGCTTGGTGTTGCTCATCGCTGCGTGCGCGGATCGGGACGTGTCCCGAGATACTTCGGCGAGTGGAGGTTCAACGACCCGCGCGGTGTCGGCGTCGCCGACCGCTTCGGCGACGGGCGACTGCGAACGACGGCAGGACTCGCCACCATCGGCCGAGCCATCGAGGTCACCGAGTGCGGCGCCGGCCCTTGAACTCGATAAGCCGCTGACAGCGCGGTGGCAGGTGCGGGCTGAGCAGATTGAGCAGGGCTCGCGATTCGACCTCGGACCATTCGAGGGGTGGGATTACGCAGGAGGCTCGAGCGCTGCCATTGCAGTGTGCGGGGTCGTCGTCACTGCTGTCCTGACCCCAGCAGGTCAACGCCGCGATACCCCGTCCTATGCCATGGTCGCCGGGAAGCGATGGTTGGTGGGACTTGACGACGCGGACGGACGAGTGGTGTGGCAAACGGCCCTGCCGCGAGGCGCCGGATGTTGGTCCCGGCCAGTACGCGGCGAGCTGGTATGCATCGTCGACAACGCCGAGGTTGCGCAAACGTATTGCGGTCACGCGGAACTGGAAAGGGACCCGACGATGCCGACCTGCCGTGAAGGTGTGGCTCCCGGCGTTGATCCTCGGCCTGGCTTCATCGCCACGTTCATCCGGCTCGCCGACGGCGCCGAGAGGTCGGGATATGTTGATGCCGACTCGCTGACGGTCGCTCGCGGATCGCTCGTGACAGCACGTTCGCAGACCGGCAACGGCCGGGTCGATATCACCGTGACCTCCCGCCGTGACCTGAGCGAACGGCCCCGATGGACGACCGATGTACAGATGCCGCAAAACGTGCGCGCCGGCTATCCGAAGTCCGACTACGGGGCTTCCGTGTGGCGTCTGACGGGCACGGGTGATGCGTTCGTGATGGTCTCGGCCGGTACCGCGGACGGACGCGTGCTGAACGCGGACAACGGCCGGCAGATCGTCGCAGTGCCACTCGTTGGGGGTTCTCGTAGCGCGACGGCTCTGCCGGGCGACAAGGCGGCGGTGACCGGTGTCGACGGCATCACCGTCTACGACGCGGTGGGACGCCCAGTTCGGCGCGACACCGGCATCTTTCTCGATGTGAACGTCTTCCCGGCAGGAGGAAACACGCAGACCTACGGGGTGGAACGACCCGCGCAGGACATCGGATCCGCGGAGTCGCGCGAGCTGTTCTTCGACGCCGCGACCAATCGACCGATCGTCGGTCTCCCCGTAGCCGTCAGCGGATATCCCGATGCGCCGCCACCCAGCGAGAGGTACGTGGTCGGCCGCACGGCATTGGTGACGTCGGAATCGGGTTACCCGACACTGGGCCTGACCTATCACTACTACGGCGCGGTCGATCTGGACACTGGCAACGTGCTGTGGACCAAGCCGGGCAAACTCGCCGACGGTGGCGTGCTCGCCGATGATGGGCGGTCGGTTGTGCTGGTCGCAGAGAACTATGCGGGGCTAAAAGAGAGCGATAGTGTCCGAGTGGGCGCGCTGGATCTACGTACCGGACAGATCACTTGGCGGACAACAGTTCCGGGCCATCGATTCTATGGCGGCGTCAACGTCGGTGACCAGCGGATCGTGAACTTCGGCGCCCCTGGCCGATGAAGTATCGAAGCGATGGTCTTTCGCCATCTGTGCTGGCACCGATCGACAGTTCGTATGAACGGCAACGGATCTGGCGTGACGTTCAACCGCCGAAGCGGATCCGTGCCTGGAGCCCGTCGACGGCATCCGTCAAGACGTCGACACGGCCCGCGGTGTCGGGGGCGCTGAGCAGGGAGTGCTTGTCGGCGGGGCCGATGGGCAGGCGATTGGCCCAGCCGAAGACGCCAACGCTCTTGAGGTCGCTGGCATCGAACCGCGGGGTGGCGCGGGGCGGCTTCGCGCCCCGGGCGGCGTACAGCTCGTCGATCAACGCGCGGATGCGGGCACCGAGTTCGATCAGCCGGTCGCGGTCGGCGGGGAGCATCTCCGGCGCCTCGAGCGTCTCGACGAGTGCGCGCGGGTAGGGATCGTCGGCGAGCCAACCGAGCACCTGGAACCGGAACGTGCCGGTGCAAGAGACGAGTGCGCGGCCGGAATGGTCCCGGCTGAGCGAGTTGATGGCGGCCATCGTGCCGACATCTGTGCGAGTCTCGCCGCCGCCGACCTCCGACCCGCGCGAGATGAGGACGACCCCGAAGGCTGCCGCCCGCCGATGCTCCAGCAGGTCGTCGACCATCTTCCGGTAGCGCGGCTCGAAGATGCGCAGCGGAAGTTCCTCACCAGGCAGCAGTGCGGTGCCCAGCGGGAACATCGGCATGACGTGTTGCTCCGGCGGCCCAGGAGATTCGGCCTCGGACGGGGTTAGCCCCGAATCGGTCAGGAGCTCGGCTTTGCGTCGAGGACCACCTCGAACTCGAGGAGGTCGGCGCCGCTGGCGACGGGCTTGGCGCGTTCGCCGGAATGGGCTTCCCGCGCCGGTCCGGCCGCCCACGCCTGGAAGTCTTCCTCCGTCTCCCACTGCGTCACGACGAAGTAGCGGTCGTCGCCCTTCACCGGTCGCAGGAGCTGGAAGCCGAGGAAGCCCTTCGATCCGTCGACGGCGTGCGCCCGATTGGCGAACCGCTTCTCCAGTTCGGGGCCCGCGCCGTCGGGCACCGAGATCGCGTTGATCTTCACTACTGCCATTACTCCACCTTAGCCCGGTGTCGGTTAGCCTCTTCAGGCGTGAGCGCGAATCCGATCGATGCCGTCCCGGACGGGGCGCCGATCGTCACCGCGGGCACCGGTTTGCTCGACCACGGCGGGCCGGATACCGGAGTCGGCGAGTCGGACTCCGGTGACGCGGAGCATCGCGGTGTCGGCCCAATTGTGTTGCTGCACGGACTGATGGGACGCGGACGCACCTGGCGGCGACAGATTCCGTGGCTGCGCCGCTACGGCCGGGTGTTCACCTTCGACGCGGCATTCCACACCGGCGCCGGCGCGGCGGCCGAGCCCGCGCCCGACGAGTTGTCCACGGAACGGTTCGTCGCCGACCTGGCCGAGATTCTGACCTGGATCGACCTCGGTCCTGCGGTGCTCGTCGGGCATTCGATGGGCGCGCTGCACGCGTGGTGCACCGCCGCGCACTATCCCGAGCTCGTGTCCGCGCTCGTCGTTGAAGATATGGCGCCGGACTTCCGGGGCCGCACCACGGCGAACTGGACACCCTGGTTCGAGTCGTGGCCGGAGCGATTCGCCTCGCCGGAGGAGGCGGAGGCCTTATTCGGTCCGGTCGCCGGACGCTATTTCTACGAAGCGTTCGACGACGGCCGGTTGCACGGCAGCCTGTCCATCTGGACCGCCATCGCCGACGAGTGGAGCCGACGCGACTTTTGGCCGCAGTGGAGTCGGGTCGAGGTGCCCGCGCTGGTCATCGAGGCCGAGCACGGCGTCACGCCGCCCGGCCAGATGTCGCGGATGAGTACGGTCAACGCCAATGCTCAGTACCTCCGCGTCGACGGCGCCGGGCACCTGATCCACGACGACGCTCCGCAGGTGTACCGCGGCGCGGTCGAGGCGTTCCTGTCGGCGCTACCCAGTGCCGGGTTGCCACTCGCCGACGGGTGACGCCGCCGGTCGCACCGTCGGAAACTACGCGCGGGGTCGCGAAATCCGCGACCTCACGCGGACTTTCAGTGCCCCAAATGGGTTCGGCCCCGATCCCAGCGCGGGTCGGGGCCGAACCAGGTGGCCAGCTTCAGGATTTGGCCGGCGCGATGTAGCCGCCGGAGAGCCTGCGATAGCAGTGCGCGTAGAACAGTTGCCCGATCGGCCACGTGACGATGAGGCCGATGTAGACCAGCAGGGCACCGACGTAGGACAGCGCGTAGCTCACCACCAGCGTCAGGATCGAGTTGGACACCGACGACCGCGCCAGCCTGCTCGATGCGCCGAGTGATTGGGTCACCGATATCTGCGGCTTGTCGATCACGATGAATATTGCGAACTGCAGCAGGAAGATCGCGATCAAGCCCGGAATGACGCACAGCACGAATCCGATAGTGGTGATGATGGCGACCAGGATCGAGGTGCCGATGACCGCGCCCAAGCGCTTGGGCACCAGAAATGTGGACATGGTGATCGGCTCACCGTCCGCCACCCGGAGCGCACCGGTGGCCATCGAGGCCGACAGATATATCGACGCGGCGATGAGCAGGATGAACACAACGATGATGGCAACCAACCCGCCGCTGGAGACGCTGCTCTGGGTGGTCGTGCTGACCGCATAATCGCCGATGTAATTCGTGGTCGTCTCGGTTGAGGTGATGCCGCTGGCAAAGAAGACGGCGATGAAGATGACCGCCGACAGGACCGCCAGCAGACCCGGCAGGATGGCAGGGAGCGGCTTCTCCTTGAACTTGGCCCAGGCCCAGCTCAGGGCTTCGCCGACGTTCACACCGGCCGCGCCGATGCCGCTCGCGGCGCCACCGGCCGCACCGTAGCCGCCCGGCGGCGGGGGATACCCAGCCGCCGGATCGCCGTAGCCGGTTGAGCCGCCCGGGGGCGGGCCGTAACCGGGCTGCGGGGTGCCGTATGCGGGTGGCGGCGTTCCGTACTGCTGTTGTGCCGCGCCGTATTCCGGCTGCGAAGCGCCGTACTCGGGTTGCGGAGCACCGTCCTGTCCGGGCGGTGGGTAGGACCCGGGCGCCTGACCCGGGTCCCCCGCGCCGGATGGCGTGTGCTTCGACAGCGGATCGTTGTGATCGGCGCCGCTCGGATCCGGATTTCCTGGCGGGTACGGCGGAGGCTCAGTCATGCGCTGAACCTAGCAAGGCTGGCGCGATTCGGCCGACCAAGGGGAACGGCCCCGACTACCCGGCCTCCCCAGCCAGGCAAAAGCGGCCGTCGTCGGTGATCTCGACCAGGCCGTCGGTGAGCAGTGACCCCAGGGCGCGGTCGCGCTGGACATCGTCGGACGTCCACACCACGTCCAGGCGCTCCCGGTCGACGGCGCCCTGCGTATTGCGGAGGACGTCGAGGAGCAGGCCGCGGACCTGCCGGTCGGTGCCCGCGAACTTCTGTGTTCGCCGCGGTGGTCCGTCGTGCGCGGGCTTACCGCGCCGAACCCATGCGCAGTCGGTGACCGGGCAGGCGTCGCATTTCGGGGTGCGGGCCGTGCACACCAGGGCGCCGAGTTCCATCAGCGCGGCCGAGTATCGCGGCGCCGACGGTGCGAACGAGCCATCGGGGTTGCGGGGGAGCAGCTCGTCGGCATCGGCGAGATCCCGGCGCGACGGATTGCCCGGCTCGGCGCGGCCGTGGACCGCGCGGGCGATGACGCGGCGCACATTGGTGTCCACGACCGGGACGGGCTGTCCATAGGCGAAACATGCGACGGCGCGCGCGGTGTAGTCGCCGATACCGGGCAGCGTCAGCATTGTCTCGACATCGTCGGGGACACGGTCGTTATGTTCGGCGGCAAGGACTTTCGCGCATTCATGGAGCCGCAGGGCGCGTCGTGGATAGCCGAGTTTGCCCCATGCTCGGAGCACATCGGCGGCGGACGCCGCAGCCATCGCCGACGGCGTCGGCCACCGCTCCACCCACGCGCGCCACGGCTCGATCACGCGGCCGACGGGCGTCTGCTGCAACATGATTTCGCTGATCAGTATCTGCCAGCCGCTGAGTCCGGGGGCACGCCACGGCAGGTCGCGTTCATTCCGGTCGAACCAGCCCAGTAGCACCGGCGGTGGCAGACTAGAGCGCATGATCGGTTTGACCCCGCAGCGGGCGTGGCAGGTATTGCGTGATGGCAACGAGCGGTTCGTCGGTGGCGAGTCCAAGCATCCCAGTCAGGGTATCGAGGACCGGCACCGCCTGGCCGCGGGCCAGAACCCGCATGCCGTGCTGTTCGGATGCGCCGACTCCCGGCTGGCCGCGGAGATCATCTTCGACCAGGGTCTCGGCGACATGTTCGTCGTCCGGACCGCAGGTCAGGTGCTTGATTCGGCGGTTCTCGGCTCGCTGGAGTACGCCGTGGAGGTACTCGGCGTTCCGCTCATCGCGATCCTCGGCCACGACAGCTGCGGCGCGGTCAAGGCGACCGTCGATGCATTGGACGACCTAGAAATTCCGGGCGGCTACATCCGCGATGTTGTCGAACGCGTCACGCCGAGCATCCTCGCCGGCCGCAAGGAGGGGCTGACGCGGATCGATGAGTTCGAGGCGCGGCACGTCGTCGAGACCGGCCGGTTGCTCATGCAGCGCAGTCGCATCATCGCCGACCGGGTGATGAGCGGCAAGCTCGCCATTGTCGGGTTGACGTACGCGCTGAGCGAGGGCGCGGTGCAACTGCGGGCCGTCTACGGCGATGTCGGGGAGGTTCCGGTGCCGATCCAGCTGGAGACCGGGCATGCCGAATCTGCCTGACTCGCACCGTCGTCCGGGCGGCAGGTTTCGTTGACTGGGCGGCTGGTTTCGATACGCCGCTCGTTCCTCGCGGCTACTCAACCAGCGGGTGGGCTGCTCAACCGGCGGGTGGGCTACTCGACGAGCGGGTGGGCTGCTCAACCAGCGGGTGAGCACTCGACCAGCGGGGCGCACGTGGTCGCGCATCCCCGGTGGTTGAGTAGGCGGTGAGCGCAGCGAGCCGCCGTATCGAAATCACCGCACTTCGGGCAGGCGGCTGGTTTCGATACGCCGCTCGTTCCTCGCGGCTACTCAACCAGCGGGTGGGCTGCTCGACCAGCGGGTGAGCTACTCGACCAGCGGGTGAGCACTCGACCAGCGGGTGAGCACTCGACCAGCGGGGCGCATGTGGTTGTGCATCCCCGGTGGTTGAGTAGGCGGTGAGCGCAGCGAGCCGCCGTATCGAAATCACCGCACTTCGGGCAGGCGGCTGGTTTCGATACGCCGCTCGTTCCTCGCGGCTACTCAACCAGCGGGTGGGCTGCTCGACCAGCGGGTGAGCTACTCGACCAGCGGGTGGGCTACTCAACGGGCGGGTGAGCTACTCGACCAGCGGAAGGGGCGGAATCCGTTTACTGTGCGGGCGAACACGTTCACTGTGCACGCTCGATCGGGGAGCTCGCGACGCGTCGTCCGGGTGAACCCGAACTCTAGACTTTGCGCCGGTCAACGGCCGATTTCTCAGCGACACGCCGACCGTGATCAGCCTGCGACCAGCTCATCGCCGTTAGCGTTGGGGCCGTGATCGAACCGCAGGGCCCGCTACCTCCCGAGATCTATTGGCGACGTCGCATCGTCGCCGCGGGTGCTGCGCTGGCCGTGGTCGCGCTGGTCGTCGGTCTGATCATCTGGACGAGCGTCGGCGGTGACGATTCCCCGCAGAACGCGGCGGCCACGTCGTCGGTGTCCTCGACAACGACCACCACCACTCCGTCGGCGGCATCCGACAGTTCGGAGGCTCCGTCCGGCGGTGGCACCGGTGGGAGTGGCGGGTCGGGTGGCTCCGGCGGGGGCGCATCCGGATCGACGGATCCGTCGGGATCGGCGACGGCCGTGCCGAGCGCCGGAGGAGCGGGCGGCGCCGCCGCGGCCCTGTGCCCGGACCAGAATCTCGCCGTCGTGCTGTACACCGACAAGCCGACCTACACCACCGGCAGCCAACCGGTGTTCACCCTGGTGACGACCAACGCCGGGCTCACCGCGTGCACGCGCGACGTCGGGAAGGCGTCGCAGAACGTGGTCGTGCGGACGCTCGACGGGACCCGCACCCTGTGGACGGCGCGGGATTGCTCGCCGATCAACACGGTGAACAACCAGGTGCTGCAGCCGCAGCAGCAGGTCAAGGACACCATCACCTGGTCGGGGACGACGAGCAACCCGGGCTGCGACAAGCCTCGCGTTCAGGTTCCGGTCGGCTCGTACCAGGCGATCGGCAAGATCGGCGAAAAGGAATCGGCGCCGATCACGTTCAACGTCGTGGCACCGGCACAGCCGTAGACGCCTGTCGGCTGGCGATGTCGTCGACGTCGCTGGTTTCGATACGCGGCTCGTGCCTCGCCGCTACTCAACCAGCGGGTGGGCGGTACCAGCGGCGGGTCGGGAATGACATGGCGAGTCGAGTGGGCTGGTTTCGATACGCGGCTCGTGCCTCGCCGCTACTCAACCAGCGGAATACGCGGCTCGTGCCTCGCCGCTACTCAACCAGCGGATGGGCGCCGTTCGGCTGTCCTATTCGTAGCGTTCGATGCTGATCTCGGCCAGGCGGGACAGACCCTCGCGGATGTGCCGGGCCCAGATGCTGCCGATGCCCTCGACCGCCTGCAGGTCGGCCGCCGACCCGGCGAGCAGTGCCTGCAGCGTCCCGAATGCGCGCACCAGCCGGTCGATGTGGGCGAATTGTAGTCGCGAGATCCGAGCCAGCATTCGGTAGCCGCGGGGGCTCATCGCCATGTCCTGCGCCTCGATCGTGGTCGGATAGCCGAACGCGCCAGCAAGCAGAGTGAGATCGAGAAGGTCTGTGTCGCTGAGTGATTCGATGTGCTCGAGCGCGGTCCGCACTTCTTCGGTGGTGGCCGGTTCCGGACTGGAGAAGTAGTCGCGCACGAGAAGCTCACGCATCGTGTCGTTTTCGGCAATGAGTTCTTCGCGCTGCAGGCTGACCTGCCGGCCGTTGATGCCGAGTTCCAGTACGTACTCGTCGATCTCGACCGAGACCCGACGGACCATCTCCATCCGCTGGGCTGTCGACATCGCATCCCGCAGCAGCACGTAGTCCTCGATCTCGGCGCGGGAGAGCGTCGCGATCACCTCGTCGAGCCGCTGCTTGTACCGCTCCAGCGTTGACAGCGCGACGTTGGCGCGGGACAGGATCGGGTCTGGGTTCTCGACCACGCGCCGGGTTCCGTCCACATAGACCGACACGATCGACATCGACGCGCTCACCGAGATCACCGGATAGCCGGTCTGGATGGCGGTCCGCTCGGCGGCGCGATGTCGGGTGCCCGACTCCTCGGTGGGAATCGACGGGTCGGGGACCAACTGCACATTCGCCCGGACGATGCGCTTGCCGTCGGTGGACATCACCACCGCGCCGTCCATCTTGGCCAGTTCTCGCAAGCGGGTCGGCGCGAACTCGACGTCGAGGTGAAAACCGCCGTCGCAGATGCGCTCCACATCCGAGTCGTGACCGAGCACGATGATCGCGCCGGTGCCACCACGCAGGATGCGCTCCAGGGCGTCCCGTAATCCGGTGCCCGGCGCCACCTTCGCCAGGGTCTCGCGGGTCAGTTCCGCCGGCCGCGACGGCACCGATCGAGTCGCCTCGGACATCACCCCACCCGCCTTTCTGTGCGATGTCGGGGCCGATCGGGCCCGGCCATCGGGTGGGACTAGCGTAACGGGGCGTGACGAGCAGACCTGGACAAGGCCAACCGAGCGGCTTCACGGTGCCCACCGACCTCGACCCGATCGAACGCCATCCGAAGGCGGCGGCACCGGGAGAGCCTGTGCGAATGCACAATCCGTCCTGCTACGGCTGTGGCGAGGACTCGCCGCAGGGGCTGCACATCACGGTGTACGCGGACGAGGGGCTCGCGGTGCGCGCGACGATGCCCGTCCAGTCGTGGATGGAGGGCGGCCCCGGCGTGATCCACGGTGGCATCCTGGCGACGGCATTCGACGAGGTACTCGGAACGATGCCGCTGCTCGTCGGACCGTCGGCGGTCACGGTGCACCTGGAGGTCGACTACCGCAAGCCGATTCCGGTGAACTCGACCTTGCGGTTCACCGGCACACTGCTCGGCAGGCAGCGACGCAAGGTCTACACCGAGGCGCACGCCTACATCGACGACGCCACGGAGCCGGCCGCGACCGCGCACGGCATCTTCGTCACCATCGACGCCCGTGCGCACTTCGCCGAGCATCTGGAGAACAGCCAACTCTCCGAGGAGCACCGCCGCCGCCTGTCTCGTCCGTAAACGCCGGCCCTTCCGCTGGGAAAGTAGCCGAGCGGTGCAGGTCCCGCTGGTCCCGCTGGTTGAGTGGCCGCGGGGACTGGTGGTGTTGGTCCCGCTGGTTGAGTAACCGCGAGGGACTGGTGGTGTTAGTCCCGCTGGTTGAGTAGCCGCGAGGGACGAGCGGCGTATCGAAACCAGCCGCCTGGGTGTGGTGCGGTGGTTTCGATACGGCGGCTCGCTGCGCTCGCTGCCTACTCAACCGCCGGGATGGGCCTGCGTGTGGTGCTGTGGTCTCGATACGGCGGCTCGCTGCGCTCGCTGCCTACTCAACCACCGGGATGCGCCAGCGCAGCCTCGATCGCCTCGCCGAGGTTGGCGACGCGGGTGACCGCAATCCCCGACGGAAGCTGATCGTCGGTGCCCGCAGGAATGATCGCCCGGCGAAAACCCTGCCGCTTGGCCTCCGCGACCCGACGACCCACCGCGGTGACCCGACGTACCTCGCCGGCGAGACCGACCTCGCCGAGGGTGACCACGGAACGCGGCACCGCTGTTTGGCGCACCGTGGAGGTGGCGGCGAGCGCGATCGCCAGATCGGCGGCCGGTTCGACGACGCGCATCCCGCCCACGGTCGCCAGGTACGCCTCCAACTTCCCGATCTCCCCGTGCACCTTGCTCTGCAGCACCGCGAGGATCATCGACACGCGCGCGGCGTCCAACCCCGACACCGAGCGCCGCGGCGTCGCCATCTGCGTCGACACCGTCAACGCCTGGATCTCGCCGACCAGCGCCCGTTTACCGTCCATGGTGACCATCGCCGACGATCCACTCACGTCCGAATCTCGTTGGCTCCGAAAGATTCCGGACGGATCAGCGACCTCGTGGATACCGTCGTCGCGTTGCTCGAAACAGCCGACTTCGTCGGACGGCCCGAACCGATTCTTGACCCCGCGCACCATCCGCAGCGTCGAATGCCGATCACCCTCGAAGGACAACACGACATCGACCAGATGCTCCAGGGACCGCGGCCCGGCGACCGCGCCGTCTTTGGTGACGTGGCCGACGAGCACCACGGCGATACCCCGGTTCTTGGCCAGCGACACGAGCGCGGTGGTGACCGCCCGGATCTGGGTGACACCGCCGGTCACCCCGTCGGTACCGCCGGCGACCACCGTCTGGACCGAGTCGATGACGAGCAGGGTCGGCGACACCGCATCGACATGCCCGATGATCGTCGCCAGATCGGTCTCCGCCGCCAGGTAGACGTTCTCGTGCACGGCGCCGGTGCGTTCGGCCCGCATCCGCACCTGTCCCGCCGATTCCTCGCCGGTGACGTACAGGGCGCGTCGGTCCCGGGTGGCCCAGTGCTTGACGGTCTCCAGCAGCAGTGTCGATTTGCCGACGCCGGGCTCACCGGCGAGCAGGATCACCGACCCGGGGACGACTCCCTTGCCGAGCACGCGATCGAACTCGGTGATGCCGGTCGCCACTGCGGCGGCGGTCGCCGGGTCGACCCTGGTGATGGGCAGGGCAGGACTGGACGGTACGACCGCGCCGTTGCCGACCGAAACCGCCGGGCCGATGGACCGCACCTCGTCGACGCTGCCCCATTCGCCGCAGTCGGGGCACCGGCCGACCCATTTGGCGACCTGGTGGCCGCAGGCGGTGCAGCGATAAGTGGACTTGGTTCGGGGCACGACGTAAGCCTAGGTGGCTACACCGACATCGAGGCCGCCGCCGACATCGAGACCGGCTCGGTCACCAACGGCCTCGTGCACAACCGTGCGGTGTCGCGGGACGGTGCGAACCGTCGAACTCCGTGTGGTGAAGCTCAGCCCTCGGCCTCTTCGCCGGCGTGCTGATCGGCCGGCTTCTCCGCCTGCCGCGGCACGTCGACCCGCGTCTGTAGCGTGCCGGTGTCGACCGGAGTCTGGACCGTGACCTCACCGATCGGCGTGGTCTGGTTGCCGATGCTGTTCTCGCCGACCTTGACGAACACGAAGGTCAGATCGGTCAGCAGGCCGGGGGAGACCGTCTGGCCCGCATCGGTGAAGCGCGCGGTCGCCACCGACTGGCCGG
This sequence comes from Gordonia sinesedis, assembly GCA_039527305.1. Lineage (GTDB taxonomy): Bacteria > Actinomycetota > Actinomycetes > Mycobacteriales > Mycobacteriaceae > Gordonia > Gordonia sinesedis. The sequence continues at coordinate 31,831 of BAAAJU010000001.1, forward strand.
GTGTTGCCGCGGGGCCGGACTCGGCGCTGGACGTCGCCGGAGCGGTCCCGGAGGCGCTGGATTCGGCGGGAGCGGACGCAGACGGGGTGGCCGACGCCTCCAGCAACAGCGCGGGCGTGCCGACCCGGGCCGCCTTACCCGGCAGGACGGTGACGTCCTGACTCAGCGCGACATTGCCCTGCTTGGCCTTGATGTCGGTGAGCCGGAAGGTCTCGATGTCGCTGCCGTTGTTGATCACGAAGGACACCTGGAACGGGCCGCCCGCATTGAACGCCTTGTCGGCATCCTTCTCCGGGTAGATGATCTGCACGTTGCGGAGCTGGACCTCGCCGAGGTTGCCGAAGGCTCCGTTGATGGCGGGCAACTGGTTCGCGGTCTGCGAGACCTGGCCCGCGCCACAGCCTGTCGTGCCGAGCGCGATCGCCACGGCGGACGCCGCGATCGCGGTGGCCGAGGCCAGCCGCCGGGTCGATTGAGAGAGCCCGATTCGAGTAGGCACTGGCCGTTCCTCCCAGGTCGTCGAAGGCCAAATCGCGAAACGCGAAACCCTGCACTACGGAGCGTAGTGGGCGCGGGTCGCAAAATCCCGACGGGGTGGCGGATTGATGTCGCCAGGCGTCATGGGAGCATCCCGGGCCGTAGCCCCGAAGGATGAACGCGGCAATCCGTGGACCGTTTCCCTCGCCGATTCCGGTGCGCCGGACACGCCACTTCCCGACTGCCGGAACGGGTGTGGGGGGTTGGGTTGCGGATGCCGCGAAGGCCTGTTATGGCGGTCACTCTCACCTGCCGCGATGGGTCGACGAAGGGCTGCGCAAGGCGTTGACCTGCACCGTTGTGTAGGCCCTTCGGCGCGCCCGTGCTAGACTGGGAGTACTCGAAAGGGGCATGGAACATTGAATTTCAAAGTTGGCGACACCGTTGTCTACCCCCATCACGGTGCGGCTCGGGTCGAAGACATCGTGACTCGAACCATCAAGGGTGAGCCGATCGAATATCTCGTTCTCAAAGTCGCCGACGGCGACATGACCGTCCAGATTCCCGCAACCAAGCTCGAGTACGTCGGCGTTCGCGACGTCGTCGGCGAAGAGGGTCTCGACCAGGTCTTCCACGTTCTCCGCGCCCCGCATACCGAGGAGCCGACCAACTGGGCACGGCGTTTCAAAGCCAACCAGGAGAAGCTCAATACCGGCGACATCATCAAGGTCGCCGAGATCGTTCGCGACCTGTGGCGTCGGGAGCAGGACCGCGGTCTGTCCGCCGGTGAGAAGCGGATGCTGACCCGTGCGCGGCGCGTGCTGGTCGATGAGCTGTCCCTGGCACAGAACACCGACGACGAGAAGGCCGCGAGCATTCTCGACGAGGTACTGGCCGCCGCGTCCTAGCCGGCGTCGATGAGCGAACGACTACCGGCGGCCGTGATCGTCCCGGCCGCCGGCGCCGGTGTGCGGCTGGGCGAGCTCAAACCGAAGGCGTTCGTCGAACTGGCGGACGGCCGGTCGATGCTGGAGACGGCGATCGACGGGGTGCGGGCGTCTGACGTCGCCTCCCAGATCATCGTGGTGGTCCCGGACGACCTCGTCGAACACACCCGCGCGCTGCTCCCGGACGTGACCGTGGTGGCCGGGGGTGCGCATCGGTCCGAGTCGGTGCGCGCCGGGATCGCGGCCTGCGACCCCGACATCGACCTCATCCTGGTTCACGACGCCGCGCGACCGCTGACCCCGCCGGACGTGTTCACGACCGTCGTCGACGCCGTTTCCGGCGGGCGTGCCGTCGTGGTGCCGGGCATTCCGGTGGTGGACACCCTCAAGCAGGTTGTCCTCGACGATCCACCGTCCGGTGAGCCGCCTTCGGACCAGGTTTCCGGCGAACGTGTGGTAACCACCGTCGACCGAGAACTGTTGCGCGCCATCCAAACTCCGCAAGGATTCCGGCGAGACGCCTTGCTCCGCGCTCACGCCGACGACTCCGGGCTCGCTACTGACGATGCCGGCCTGGCCGAACGGTGCGGCATCGACGTCCACGTGATTGCGGGCTCCGCCCTCGCCTTCAAGATCACCACCCCGTTCGACCTGACGGTGGCGAGGGCAGTACTCGACGACCGAGCGACGAGTCGGATGCAGCGATGAGGGTCGGCATCGGCACGGACGCGCACCGCGTCGACGCCGACAGCCCGTGCTGGATGGTGGGTCTGTTCTTTCCCGGCGACGCCGGCTGCGAAGGCCATTCCGACGGTGACGTCGGCGCCCACGCCCTGTGCGACGCCGTGCTGTCGGCGGCCGGCCTCGGCGATGTCGGCTCCGTCTTCGGCACCGGAAAACCCGAATGGCAAGACGTCTCCGGCGTGCGGATGCTTCGCCACGTCGCCGACCTCGTCGCCGCCGCCGGACTGACCGTCGTCAACGGGTCGGTGCAGGTCATCGGGAACCGCCCCAAGATCGGACCACGGCGCGACGAGGCACAGCGAGTGCTCTCCGATGCGCTCGGCGCCCCGGTGTCGGTCTCGGCCACCACCACCGACGGGTTGGGCATGACCGGTCGCGGCGAGGGGATTGCCGCCGTGGCAACCGCGCTGATCGACGACGCCTGACGGTGGCCGACCATAGCGGGGAGAAGGCGTCGGCGAGTTCGGCTCCGGCGGCGCCGGACGTGTCCGCGTCGCACGGTTCGCCGGTATCGGACCGGTAGAATCGCACGTCGTGACCCTGCGCCTGTATGACACTGCCGCCCGCGAGGAGCGTGACTTCGTCCCGTTGCAGCCCGGACGGGCCTCGATTTACCTCTGTGGCGCGACGGTTCAGGGCATTCCACACATCGGACATGTGCGCAGCGGCATCGCCTTTGACATCCTGCGCCGCTGGCTGGAGTACGGCGGTCTAGACGTGCTATTCGTCCGGAACGTCACCGACATCGACGACAAGATCCTGCGCAAGGCCGCCGACGCGGGCCGGCCGTGGTGGGAGTGGGCGGCCACCCACGAGCGTGCCTTCAGCACCGCTTACGACGCGCTCGGGGTCCTTCCGCCGTCGGCCGAACCGCACGCCACCGGATTCGTCACGCAGATGGTCGATTACATGGAACGGCTGATCGACCGGGGCCACGCCTACGCCGCCGACGGCAATGTCTACTTCGACGTTCGGAGCCTGCCCGGATACGGGGCGCTGTCCGGTCACAAGCTCGACGACGTGCATCAGGGCGAGAGTGCGGGCGAGGGTAAGCGCGACCCTCTCGACTTCACCCTGTGGAAGGCGGCCAAACCCGGTGAGCCGTCCTGGCCGACCCCGTGGGGCCGCGGCCGACCGGGCTGGCATCTGGAGTGCGCCGCGATGGCCACCTCACTACTCGGGCCGGAGTTTGATATTCATTGCGGGGGAATGGATCTAATCTTCCCGCACCACGAGAACGAGATCGCCGAAGCGCACGGGGCCGGTGATGAGTTCGCGCGGTACTGGCTGCACAACGGCTGGGTCACCATGAGCGGCGAGAAGATGAGCAAGTCGCTGGGCAACGTCGTGTCGATCCCGGCGATGCTCGGCCGGGTCCGCGCCGCCGAACTCCGGTACTACCTCGGCAGCGCCCACTACCGGTCGATGCTGGAGTATTCCGACGGTGCGCTGACCGAGGCCGCCGCCGGATATCGACGGGTCGAGTCGTTCCTGGAACGCGTCGTGGCGCGGGTCGGTAGCGTCGAGCGCGGCGAGGTCCACCCGGACTTCGCGGCCGCGCTGGACGACGACCTCGCGGTGCCCGCCGCGCTGGCGACGGTGCACAACGTGGTGCGCCAGGGCAACACCGCATTGGAGGCCGGTGACGGCGACGGGGCGCTCGCCGCGGCGTCGTCGGTGCGCACGATGATGGGCATTCTCGGCGTCGACCCACTCGACGAGCACTGGCGGTCGGGCGGGGACGGCTCGGCGGCGACCTCCGCGCTTGACGTGCTGGTCGGTGCGGAACTGCAACGGCGGGCCGACGCGCGGTCGGCGAAGGACTGGGCGGCCGCCGATGCGGTACGAGACCGGTTGTCGCAGGCCGGTATTGAGGTAACGGACACACCCGACGGGCCGCAATGGGCGCTCAAGGGCGAGGGATGAAGGGTCGGCGGTAGTCGTGGCGGGAAACTCGAAACGCAAGGGCGCGGTCCGCAAGGCAGGCACCAAGAAGGGGCAGACGGTCGGGTCGGGAGGTCAGCGTCGTCGGGGGCTGGAGCCGCGCGGCGCCACTCCGAAAGCCGTTGACCGGCCGTATCATCCGGCGCACAAGCGAGCGAAGGCGGCGGCCAAGTCGGCGGCTGGGCGCGGTGCGGGTGGCGGACGTGGTGCGCGGCGCAAGGACGACGGCGGGCCCGAGTACGTGCTGGGCCGCAACCCCGTCGTCGAATGCCTACGCGCGGACGTGCCGGCCACCGCACTATATGTGGCGACCGGCAGCGATCCGGACGAGCGGGTCGCCGAGGCGGTCAAGATGGCCGGTGATCGCGGCATCTCCATCCTGGAGGTCGGTAAGCCGGAGCTGGATCGCATGTCCGCCAATGGTTTACACCAGGGTGTCGCCCTGCAGATCCCGGAGTTCAGTTACGTCCACCCGGACGATCTGATGCGCGAGGCGCAGGAGAGCGGCACGCCGCCACTGTTGGTGGCGCTGGACAACATCACCGATCCGCGTAACTTGGGCGCGGTCATCCGGTCCACCGCCGCATTCGGCGGTCACGGCGTCCTGATTCCGCAGCGTCGAAGTGCGAGCGTGACCGCTGTCGCCTGGCGGACGAGCGCCGGCGCGGCCGCGCGGCTACCGGTCGCACAGGCGCCGAATCTGACTCGTACGCTGAAGGATTGGGCTGCGGCGGGTGCGCAACTGGTGGGTCTTGACGCGGATGGCGACGTCAGCCTGGACGACTACGACGGCACCGGTCCGACGGTGATCGTGGTCGGCAGCGAGGGCAAGGGGCTGTCCCGGCTCGTCCGGGAGACCTGCGATTCCATCATGTCGATCCCGATGGCCGGCGACGTGGAAAGCCTGAACGCCTCGGTCGCGGCCGGTGTCGTACTGTCGGACTTCGCCCGCCAGCGCCGCACCGCTGGTTGAGTAGCGGCCCCGTTGGTTGAGTGGCTGCCCCCGCTGGTTGAGTAGCCGCGAGGACGACGGCACCCGCTGGTTGAGTGGCGGCCCCCGCTGGTTGAGTAGCCGCGAGGGACGAGCGGCGTATCGAAACCAGCCCTATCCCGGCACCGGTGATTTCGATACGCGACTCGCTCCGCTCCTCGCTACTCAACCACCGGGCACCGCGTTGGTCGGGTGGCGGCGACGGCACGGTCGCCATGCCGGTGGTTTCGATACGCGACTCGCTCCGCTCTTCGCTACTCAACCACCGGGCGCCGCGTTGGTCGGGTGGCTGCGAGGGCACGGTCGCCATGCCGGTGGTTTCGATACGCGACTCGCTCCGCTCTTCGCTACTCAACCACCGGGCGCCGCGTTGGTCGCGTGGCTGCGAGGGCACGGTCGCCATGCCGGTGGTTTCGATACGCGACTCGCTCCGCTCTTCGCTACTCAACCACCGGGCACCGCGTTGGTCGCGTGGCTGCCCTCGCTGGTTGAGTAGCCGCGAGGACGACGGCACCCGCTGGTTGAGTAGCCGCGACGAAGGAGCGGCGTATCGAAACCAGCCGAGCCACACTGTCGGTGTCGATTCCGCTGGCCCGATCACCGCGCCGGTGGCCGCGCCCGAATGCCGATGCCCTCCGCCGTCAGTCGGTCCCGCACGGCCCGTGCGTGGCTCACCGCGCCCGGGGTATCGCCGTGCAGGCAGACCGATTCCGCATCGACCTCGATCGTCGAACCGTCGGCCGCGAGAACGGTGCCACGCGTTACCAGGCCGACCACCCGGTCGGCGATCGCGTCACTGTCGGTGAGGACCGCCCCCGGTGCGGACCGGGGGACCAGGCTGCCGTCCGGGCGGTAGGCGCGGTCGGCGAATGCCTCGGTGATCACCGGTACGCCGGCGTCGACGGCTCGGCGCAGCACCGCCGACCCGGGCAGCCCCATCAGCGGGATGTCGACACCGTAGGTGCGCACCGCGGCGACCACCGCCTCGGCTTGTGCTTCGTGAGTGACGATCGTGTTGTACAGCGCGCCATGAGGTTTGACATAGGAGACGTCGGTGCCCACAGTCCGGGCGATGGCCGTCAATGCGCCGATCTGATACAGGACGTCGGCGAACAGATCGTCCGGCGCGATGTCCATGAACCGCCGACCGAAGCCCGACCGATCCGGGTAGGACACTTGGGCCCCGACCCGCACCCCGGCGTCGGCGGCCGCGCGGCAGGTCGCCAGCAACTCGGTCGGAGTGCCTGCGTGAAACCCGCAGGCCACGTTCGCCGACGACACGATCTGCAGCATCGCCGCGTCGTCGCCGACACCCTCGCCGAGGTCGGCGTTCAGGTCGACGGCGGGGCGGGCAGTGGCAGACGTTCCGGCAGTGGTCACCACCCGATCGTAGGGTGCGTGGGGGACGAGCCGACGCCGTCAACTCGCCCGAGCAGTCGGCGAATGACGAACCGCCAGGATTCTGCACAGTCGGCACCGCACCCACGTTCAGATCTGACTCTGCATCCCCTTCACTGCCCGGTTCCGGCTCGGCGGGGTAGGCCACCAGATCCGCTCTCCCACAAGCGTGAACATTGCCGGCACCACGACAGTGCGGACGAGGAACGTATCGAGCAGGATGCCGAGGCCGACGATGATGCCGAGCTGTGTGAGGGTAATGAGCGGAAGGACTCCGAGGACGGCGAACACCGCGGCCAGCACGATACCGGCGCTGGTGATCACTCCACCGGTCGCCGCGACGGCGCGTGTCATCGCCTCCGGTACCGGGTGGCGCACGCTCTCCTCCCGCGCCCGCGTGACGAGGAAGATCGTGTAGTCGACGCCGAGCGCGACGAGGAAGAGGAACGCGAAGAGCACTGTGTTGTTGTCGAGCGCCGGGAAACCGAAAATACTTCGTCCGACGAATGTGCCGAGACCGAGCGCCGCCACCGTACTGACGACCGTCGCGAGAACGAGCAGGACCGGAGCGATCGCCGAGCGCAACAACACGTAGAGGACGAGCAGTACCACCACCAGGATCAGCGGGATAATCAGTACGCGGTCGTCCGCGGCCGCGTTCCGGGTGTCGAGGGCCTTGGCATCGCTACCGCCCACCAGAGCGTCGGCCTGCGGAACCTCCCCCAGGCGCTCCCGCAAACCGGCGACGGTGTCGAACGCAGCCTCGGTCGCGGGGCCGGACGTGAGGACCACGTTCCAGCGGCTGAAACCGGTGGACGATGTGCCGTTCGGAGTCACCCTGTCGACTCCGGGCGTACCGCGCAACGCGCTCTCGACCGCGTCCGCTGTCGAAGTCCGCGCGACGACCACCGTCGGATCTGCCTGACCGGCCGGAAAATGCTCGTCCACCACGTTGAATCCGGTCACGGAGTCGGCGGTGACCCGGAACTGCTCCGTCTGACTGAGCCCGATGGACGTACCGATCAGTCCGAGTGCGCAGACAGCCAACACTGCCACGACCGCGGCCAGCGACCTCACCGGGTTCGCGACGACGGTCGCGGCTATCCGATGCCAGATGCCAGTGGAATGCAGATCGGCGTCAGCATCCTGCAGCGACTGGTCGACCCGAGGAATGAACGGCCAGAACAGTTTCCGGCCGAAGATGCTCAGTGCGGGAGGCAGGACGAATAGAGCGAACAGCATCGCCAGAAGCAACCCTGCCGCTGCGGCGACACCGAGGCTTCGCGTGTTCGGCATCGCGGCGAACAACAGCGTCAACAACGCCAGCACCACCGTGAGATTGCTTGCCAGAATGGCAGGACCTGCGCGCCGCACGGCAGCCTGCAGCGCCGCTCGATGATCCGCACGACGCCGTAGTTCCTCCCGGTACCGCGAGATCAGAAGCAGGGCATAGTTCGTACCCGCACCGAAGACGAGCACGCTCGTGATCCCTGACGTGGACCCGTCGAAGGCGAGTCCGGTGGCCTCGGAAAGCGCGGTGGCGACGGAGATTGCCACCCGGTCGGCGACCGCAATGACCATCAGGGGCACGAGCCACAACACCGGCGAACGGTAGGTCGCGATCAGCAGCAGTGCCACCACGAGCGCCGTGACAGCGAGCAGTGTCACGTTCGCACCAGAGAACGAGTCCGCGATGTCGGCGGCGAATGCAGGCCCGCCGGTCACGTGCGCGGACAGGCCGACGGGTAGACCCGCCTGGGCGGCAGCCCGGAGCGCGGCCACGGTGTCGCGGAGGGTGAAGCCACTGATTTCCGAGGACACGGGAACGGTGGCCAGCGCAGCAGTGCCGTCCGGTGACACGACCAGTGGCGGGCCCGCCGATGCTGCCTCCGTCGCCCGATCCACCCCGAGCATGCGCTCTCGAGCAGCAGCGACCGCCGCCTGATCCGCATCGCTCAGACCGGCGCCGTCCTCGCGGTCGACCACCAGAATCACGGTGCCGACCTTGGCGTCGGGGAAATCCGCCAGGTAGTCGTCGATGCGGGCCGACTGCGCCGAATTCGGCAGCGTGTTCGGCGATTCGTCCGCCGAGGTGTTGCTCCGCGACGCTCCCATGATCCCGATACCGAGCAGCAGAACCATCAGGCCGACCACCCACGCCCGACGTCCCGACACGAGTGCGGCCAAACGGTCCCAGACGGCTGCCATCGCCAAAGTCTCTCAGAAAATGAGATAATCCGCAAAGGCGTCCGGTCAGTTCCCCGAACTAGCATTGACCCATGACCAGGGAGGAGCTGGAGTCGGTACTGGCTTCGGATCTCCAGGCGCTGTCGGCTGCTTCGGACCAACTCAGCCGAGTGTTCGCAACGCGACACAGCCTGTCGGCGAACGATTTTCAGGCGTTGCTGCGCATTCTCGTCGCCGAGGGCGGCGGGGAGCCACTCACCGTCGGACAGTTGGGCCGCTCGTTGGGCATCTCCTCAGCGGCGACGACCTATCTCGTCGACCGCCTGATCAAATCCCGCCATATACGCCGCCAGCCGCACCCGACCGACCATCGCAGCACCGTCCTGCGGTACGACGACCACGGTATGGAGGTGGCGAGGGAGTTCTTCGGCCCGCTCGGCGCGCTCACCCACTCCGCCCTCGCCACCATCTCGGACGAGGACCTCGCGACCGCACACAAGGTCATCACGGTGCTCATCGACGTGGTGCGCAGCTACGAGTCGAGCTTGCCTCAGCGCTGACCCGCCGGAGCTCCGAACAGGGCTGAGCGCCGTTCCGTTAGGTTGGTGCAATGACTGCGATGGATACGAAGGTCGCTACCCCGGACGGGGTCGTCGAGGGGATGCGCGGCAAGCGGACCCGGCGGGGAACCATCAGTTGGAAGGGCATCCCGTACGCCGCGCCCCCGGTCGGCGCCGGCCGGTTTCAGGCGCCGCGACCGGTGCATCCCTGGCCCGGAGTCCGCAACTGCACTCACTTCGGCAAGGCGGCCATCCAGGAGAAGCGGTTCACCGCGGTCGCGCCGGGCAAGTACCAGCCGATGGGCGAGGACAGCCTCACGCTCAACGTGTTCTCTCCCGACTCGGTGCCGACCCGGCCGCGGCCGGTGATGGTGTTCATCCACGGCGGCGCCAACATGCTGGGCACGGCGGCGACCCCGCTGTACGACGGCTCCGCGCTCGCCCGCGCCGAGGATGTCGTCGTCGTGACCATCCAGTACCGTTTCGGCGCGTTCGGCTACCTGGACTTCAGCAAGTACTCGACGTCGGAACGCCGCTACGACGCGAATGTCGGCCTCCTCGACCAGATTGCGGCACTGCGCTGGGTGCAGCGATCCATCGCCGTTTTCGGTGGCGACCCGGACAACGTGACCGTATTCGGCGAGAGTGCCGGCGGTTCGGCGGTCGTGACGTTGCTGGCGTCGCCGGCCGCGGAGGGACTGTTCGCCCGGGCCATCGCCGAGAGCCCCGCCCCCGAACTCGTCGTCAACCGGGAGAACGCGGACATCTTCGCCGACGAGTTCCTGCGCTTGCTGCGAGACCCGGAACGGCGGGCGACCGCACCCGAGCAGGGCGCGCCGATCCCCGACGACGAGGCGCAACGTCTGCTCGACGGGGCCACCGCGGGTGAACTGCTGCGCACCGCCGATCGCTTGATGCGGTTCGGCCGCCGCATCGGGGCCAGCGATCCCTTGCCATTCGGGCCGGTCGTCGGCGAGGACTCCCTGCCGCTCGCCCCGCTGGCGGCGGCGATGGCCGGGACCACCCAGCGGGTGCCACTCATCATCGGCACCAACGGGGAGGAAGGGCGGCTGTTCGAGAAGTTCTGGAATGTGCTGCCCGACGCCCAGCGCGCGCTCACCCGGTTCACCGACTCCGACGTCCGCGACGAGATCACCGCGGCCTACCCCGGCGGTGAACCCGATCTCGTGAAACTGTCGGCCGACGGCACGTTCTGGGCTCCGGTGATCACCTACGCGTCGGCGTACTCCGCCGTGGCGCCCACCTACGTCTATCGGTTCGACTTCTACACCCGGGTGCTCGGTTCCCTCGGGCTGCGCGCCACCCACGCCACCGAACTGTTCGCCGTTTTCGGTGCGTATCGGGCACCGATCGGTGCCGGGCTCGCCGTCGGCGACTGGTCCGCCGCCGCACGCGTAACCGACGACGTGCAGTCCCGGTGGGGTGACTTCGCGCGGGACGGTGTTCCCGGGTCGGACTGGCCTCGGTACACCGCCGCCACCCGCGACGTGCTGGTCTTCGACCGCGTCACCCACGTCGAATCCGATCCGGCGCCCGCGCGGCGCCGGGCGTGGATGCGTGCCTACGGGCTGGGCGACGCCGAGCGCACGGCGGACGCGGTGTCGTCGGGCGCCACTAAATTAGCCAGCGACTAGGCGGATCCGCGGCCAGGTAGGACACCACCAGCGGATTGAACATCTCGGGTGCTTCGATCGGCAGCAGATGGGTGCCGGGCAGAATCGAGAGCCGGCCGCGCGGCAGCATCCGGGCCAGTTCCATGCTGTGTTCCAGATGGACGACGCCCCGGTCGGCGGCGACGACGAGGGTCGGCGCCGCGACGGCCGCGAAGTCGGCGATGGGGTAGTCGGGTTCGGTGGTCAGCATCGACGCCGTCTTGTCGTAGACGACGTCGAAGTGCGCGGCCCCGTCCGGCGTGACCTGTTGATAGCCGTCCCGGAGAAATGCGACGAGCCCACGTTCGCGGGCGCGGATCCGGTCGATGAAGTCGCCAGCGGCACTGCCCGTCGGATTGACATAGTTGCCGAACACGACCATCCGCGACACCAGGTCCGGTCGCCGCAGCGCGACCAGTAGCGCGATGGTGGCGCCGTCGCTCCATCCGACGAGATGAGCCGGGCCGCCCACGACACCGTCCAGATAGCCGATCAACTCGTCCGCCGCAGCGGTTAACGACCAGGCGCCGGGACGATCGGGGGTGTGCCCGTGGCCGGTGCGTTCGGGGAGGTAGAGGTGCAGTCCGGCTTTGGTGAGGTCGGCGATCTGGGTGCCCCAGCTGGCCGCGGACGCGAAGACGCCGTGGACCAGTACGGTCGGCGGACCCGACGGGTCACCGGACTCGAAATGCCACATCGGGTGACCGCCGACGTCCACATAGACGCCGGCGTCGACATGGTCGCCGACGCGGACTTCGCGCGTGGATTCGTGTGTGTCGGTCATCGGACGCACCTGCCGGTGCTGGGGTTGGCGTCGGGGCTGGCGGGCCCCGGATCGGTGGGTGTGCCGGCCACCGTCGGCGTGCCGGCCGTCATCGGCCGAAGGGCGCCGCCGACCGCGTCGACCGCACCCGCCGCCCACGGATTCTCGAGGCACAGGCACACCCCGCCATGCTCCCAGAACGCGCGCACGTGCGAGGAAACAGTTGCGACTCGAATCGACAACACCGGTCGACAAGTGGCCGGTCGGTGACTGCTGGTTGGACAGCGGCGGTCAGCCATCGGAGTGTCGGGTGCGCGCGGCGCGGCTATCGTGTCGAGCGATGAGGCATTGTCGAGTTCGACCGGACGGCGGGCCGTCCGAGCGGGAGGAAAACCTCGTGCCGGCCGTTCCCGTGCCACCGCGAAGTCTGGCGGCGGTGTGGGTCGTCGTGGGCGTGGTGATCGCCCTGCTGACCGGATGCGGATCCGGGGCGGAGCCGGCGAGCGAGGCGTCGTCGGTTGTCGCCACTCGCGAGGCGTCAAGCGAGACGACGGCGCCGCCGGCCAGCCCCAACGGCCCATCCGAGTCCCCGACGATCGATATTCCCGGACAGCCACCGGAATCGGCGACGCCGTCGCCGGTGCTGGACCCGGCGAACCCGGCGCCTTACATCGATCACACCGAGTGGGCGGAGACGGCGGTCGGGCCGAGCCTGCAGGTGTACCCGACGATGTCGGGTCGGCGCACCATCGCGACGGCCGCGCGGGCCGACGCGTGGGCCGAGGTGGTCCGCATGACCCCGGCCGCCGACACCCCGGGCATGGCCGCACAGTTCTTCTGCCACTGGGACTTCGCGCGAGCCATCGCCCCGGACAAGCCGAGCTGGAACCTGGAACCGCAACGTCCGGTCGTCACCGATCAGGAGATGATCGCGACCAGGTGCAATCCGGGCGGGCCGGAGGAGTGAGGAAGGACCGGGCGGCCCGTCGCGTCGGTGTCGCGGCCCCGACCACCCAAACGCGGACCGTACAGGTAAACGCGGACTCTACAGGGTCCGCGTTTACCTGCTGGGTCCGCGTTTAGGATTCTCGGCCCTGACCGCACAGTGAACGCGGACCTCCGCACAGTGGACGCGGACCTCCGCACAGTGAACGCGGACCTCCGCACAGTGAACGCGGACCTCCGCACAGTGGACGCGGAACGCCGCACAGTGGACGGGACGCGCGGCGTCAGCGGACGGCGGCGAACCGGCGCCGGGAGCCCAGCCACCGGCACACCACATAGATCACGAACGAGATGGTGGTGACGAAGACGGACACCGGAAGCTGCGGGGCCAACGACAACAGCAGACCGCCGACGGCCGCGACCTCCGCGAACAGCACCGAAAGTCCCACCGCGACCGCGGGATTTGACGTCAGCCGGGCCGCTGCCGCCCCCGGGGTGATCATCAGCGACATGACCAGGAGTGCACCGATGATCTGCACTCCCTGCGCACAGGCGAGTCCCACCAGGATCGCGAACACCACCGACAAGGTGCGCATCGGGACGCCGCTGGCCTCGGCGACGCGCGGATCGACGGACGCGAACAGCAGCGGTCGGTAGATCAGCGCCAGCACCCCGAGCACCACCACCGTGGTGATCGCGATCGCGGTCAGCCCCTGCACCCCGACGCTGACGACCTGACCGGTCAGCAACGCGAACCCGGTGCCGATGCGGCCGTACAGTGCGAGGAATAGCACCCCGAGGCCCAAGCCGAACGCCATCACCACGCCGATCACCGAATCCCGTTCGCGCGCACGGCGGCCCAGGTATCCGAAGACGGCGGCGGCGACGACCGCGCCGAGCACACCGCCAAGGTTGACGCTGACCCCGGCGAGCAGTGCGGCCGCTGCTCCGGTCACCGACAGTTCGCTCGATCCGTGCACCGCGAAGGACATCTGCCGGGCGATGATCAGCGGCGCCAGTACGCCACCGAGCAACCCCAACAACGCCAGCGCCAGCAACGCCTGCCACACGAAGTCGTACTGCAACAGCCGCGCGGTCTCCGGGAAGTTCCAGAAGTCGTCGAGACGCACACCGGAAGCGGCGACAGGAGTGGTGGTCACGGTGCCGGAAACTCCTCGGGCTCCGCGCAGTGGTGGCTGTCGTGGTCACCGCCGATGATGACCAACCGATCGCGCACGGTCAGCACCTCGACATCGCTGCCGTACAACTCCGATAGTGTCGCGGTGGTCATCACCTCGTCCGGCGCACCGATCCGGAAGCGGCCGCCGACCAGGTAGAGCACCCGGTCGACGTACGGCAGGATCGGGTTGATCTCGTGGGTGACGAACACGACGGCGGTGTCGGCGCTGCGGCGTCGCCGGTCGATCAGCTCGACCACCCGGTCCTGATTGGCTGGGTCGAGACTGGCCAGTGGCTCGTCGCAGAGCAGTAGCTGCGGTTGCGAGGTCAGCGCCTGCGCCACCCGGAGTCGCTGCTGCTCGCCGCCGGACAGCACACCCATGGGTGCGTCGGCATACCCGGCTGCCCCGACCTCGTCGATGGCCGCGTCCACCACTCGGCGGCGTCGGCGGCGGTCGCGCAGCCCGATACCCCACCGTCCGCCGTCGACACCGAGGCCGACCAGGTCGCGCCCGCGCAGCGACATCGGGTCGGCGTCGTCGGCGTGCTGCTGGGGAATGTAGCCGACCTGGTCGGTCACCTCCACCGATCCGGACGTCAACGGATACTGGCCGAGCAGCGTCCGCAGGAACGACGTCTTCCCGGAACCGTTGGGACCCAACACCGCAACGAATTCGCCGGGTTCGATAGACAGGTCGAGATCCTGCCACAGCACCCGGCCGTCGAAGGCGAGGGTGGCGTCATCGAAGGACGCGACGGCCATGGTCACGACCTCGGGCCGGCGGCGTCGAGGGCGGCGGCCAGGGCAGCGATCTGCGCACGCTGCCACGCCACATAACCGGTGACGCCCTCCGGCAGGGTTTCGGTGAAGTTCACAACCGGAACACTCGCACCCTTGGCGACGCCGAGCAATGCGTTCGTCGCCGGATCGGCGGCCTGCGTGTTGTACACCAACACCTTTGCGGTGTGCGACGTCAGCAGATCCTGCATCGCGGCGCGGTCTGCCGCGGACGGCGACTGGCCTTCCTCGACCGCCGTGGTGAATCCGGCCGGTGCGACGTCGACCAGGCCGGCCTCGGTGAGCAGATAGCCGGCGAGCGGTTCGACCTGTGCGACTCTGGTGCCGTCGTGCCGCTGCCGGATCATCGCCAGCGACGCACGCAGGGTATCGATCTCGTCGACGAATCGCTGCGCGTTGGCTCGGTAGGCCGGGGCATTCGCCTCGTCCGCCGCGGCGAGGGCGGCGCCCACATTCTTCGCCACGGCGGCGACCACCGCGAGGTCGTAGAAGACGTGTTCGTTCTCATGGCTGTCCTGTCCGTGACTGTCGACCGGCTGCCCGGCGCCCGTGGGGTCGTCGCCCGCGGGGTGCGGGGAATCCGAGGGTTCGGTACCGGTTGTCAGAAGGTCGTAGGCGTCGATGACGGTGCCCCGGCTGCGTTGTGCGGCACGCTCCATGTACTCGTCGTAATGTCCGCCGTTGAGCACGACGACCTGCGCGTCGACGACGTCGGCGGTGTCCGACGCGGACGGGGTGAACTCGTGCGGATCGCCACCCGACTGGGTGTACAGCGACATCACCGATGCCGTGGGGCCCGCGACCGCTGAGGCCACCGCTCCCCAGACGTTCGTCGACGCGACGACCCGCGGCCTACCGTCCGTCTGCTGCGTGCCGCTACATCCGGCCGCGACGACCGCGACCACAACGGCACTCGCCGCCACGGCCGTCGACCACCGACTATTCATAATCCACCCACCGCATCCGCAAATGACAATCGTTTCCGAATGGAGTGTAGGGGACGGGATGCACCGGACACATATCGTCACGTGCTGATGGAAGCGACGCCGACGGAACGGAAACGGCGATGCGCTCCGGGCGCCGTGCATGGTCGCGAGACGACACCGACGCGGAGGATGCGGATCACAACGTCGGCGACGGCCGAGCGACAGGGAAAGGAGCTTAGGACTCGGCGCCGAACACCGCAGGCACCACGAAGCGTTCCAGCATCTCGCGTTCGGCGCCGGGTTCGTCGGGGGCGATGAGCAGCGACACGATCGCTCGCACGACCCAGTGCGCGCGGGCCCGCAGGTCGGCGTCGGCAATGTCGTCGGTGACCACCGCATGCAAGATCCGAATGGTGACGGTCTCGATGACCGGCGAGATCATCGCCAAACGCGCGGTCATCCCGGCCGCGTCGTCGGCGAACCAGCTCGCGAGGGCCGGATCCGCGCGCACCCCGTCGAGTGCCATCACCACCGCGCCGACGAGCCGTGCCCTCCGCTCCGGCTCGTCGGCAGGGGTGGTGCTCGCATCGGCCGGACCGCGCACCGCGTCGTCGATCCGTTCCGCGAGTATTCCGGCCGCCCGGGCCACGTACGCCAGGTGCAGGTCGTCCCGGCCGGGAAAGTAGCGGTACAGCGTTGCCCGCGAGCAACCCGCGCGCTCGGCGACGTCCCGCATCGACACCGACGTCACCCCGCGCTCGCTGAACAATTCCCCGGCCGCATCCAGGATGTGGTCGGCAGCCATCTCCGCCCGGTCGGCGCCGAGCCAGCGTGCCGACGATCCGGTGGTCATCGGCGTTGCCCGGTCCGGAAGGGAACGAAGAGCGGCCGGCGGACGTAATTGCCGTCGGCCCAAACGATTCCGTCGGCGTCGACCTCGAAGTCGGGGAACCGGGCGAGGATCTCGCCGAGGGCGACTCGGGCCTGCATGCGGGCGGCCGCGGCACCCAGGCAGTGGTGGTGGCCGTGGCTGAACGTCAACAGGTTGCGCGGGCGGCGCTCGATGTCGAGGCTCTCCGCATCATCGCCGTACACCGCCGGGTCGCGGTTGGCCGCTGCGTAGCACAGCAGCACCTTGCGACCGGCCGGGATCTCGACCGGGCCGTGGGGTGTGTCGTAGGCGACGGGTCGGGTGGTCATCCGGGCCAGGCCCTGCACCGGCGAGGTGAGCCGGAGAAGTTCCTCCACCGCGCCGGGAATCAGGCCGGGGTCGTCGACGAGCCGTTGTCGCTGGCCCGGGGCCTGGTAGAGCAGGGGCAGGCTGCCGCCGAGCAGGCCGGTGGTGGTGTCGTTGCCGCCGGCGACCATGGTGAAGACGAACGCGAGGATCGCCACGATGTCGGCGGGCGAGTCGGCGGCGACGAGTTGGGAGACGGTGTCGTCGGCCGGATGGTCGCGTCGGAACTCGATCAGCCCGCCGAAGTAGGCGAGCAGTTCCGCCGTTGCGGCATTCGCCGCGGTTGCTTCCGGTCCGTCGCCGGTCACCGGCCCGCCACTGGACACCGCGCCGACGATCGCCGCCGTCCAGGCGTCGAACTGGGGCCAATCCTCTTCGGGGACACCGAGATAATGGGCGACGACCATGCTCGGGAGGGGCTTGAGTAGTTCGCCGACGATATCGGGCTCGGCCTCACCGGCCATCCGGCCCAGGCGGTCGGTGACGAATTCGCGCACCCGCGGTTCGATCGCCGTCACCTGTCGGGGTGTGAAACCCCGTGCGACCAGCGACCGGAACTCGGTGTGCGCGGGCGGATCCTGCATGACCATCGGCGGGGTCTCGGCCATGCCGATCGCCTTGAGCTCGCCGTAGCCGACCGTCAGTCCGGAGCCCGACGAGAACGTCACCGGGTCGGCGGCGGCGGTGCGCACGTCGGCGTGCCGGGTGAGGACCCAGTAGTCGGTGTCGTCGTCGTGAACGTGCCAGACCGGGGCGTGCTTTCGCAGCCGCGCGTACATGTCGAACGGGTTGTTCCAGTCGGCACCGCTGGGCAGGCGGAACCCGATGCTCGACTGAGACACCGACGATGTCATGTCACTACGGTGAGACACTTTCTTTAATCTGTCAACCAGGCATTCGGTCGACGCATCGGGGTGCGTCGTCGGCCAACGACCCTGATGCCGAGACTTCTCTAAGGTGGAGTGGTGACTGCTCACCCGCCGCGGCGCATCGCGTTGATCTCGGTGCATACCTCGCCGTTGGCGCAACCCGGGACCGGCGATGCCGGCGGGATGAACGTCTATATCTGGCAGACCGCCACCCGACTTGCCCGCCGCGGTGTCGAGGTGGAGATCTTCACCCGTGCCACATCGTCGGCGGATGCGCCGGTCGTCGCCGCGGCGCCCGGGGTCACCGTCCGGCACGTCGTGGCGGGTCCGTTCGAGGGGCTCGACAAGCGTGACCTGCCGGCGCAGCTCTGCGCGATGACCGCCGGTGTACTGCGAGCGGAGGCCACCCAGCCACGCGGCTACTACGACCTCATCCACTCGCACTACTGGCTGTCGGGTCAGGTTGGCTGGCTCGCCCGGGATCGGTGGGGAGTCCCACTCGTGCACACCGCGCACACTCTCGGCGCGGTCAAGAACGCGTCCTTGGCCGCCGGTGACACGGCCGAGCCCAAACTGCGGGTCATCGGTGAGCAGCAGGTCGTCGACGAGGCCGACCGGTTGGTGGTCAACACCGAAACCGAAGCCGCCGAACTCGTGTCGCTCTACCACGCGGATCCCGCCCGCATCGACGTGGTGACCCCGGGTGCCGACCTGGACTGCTACTCGCCGGGTCCAGCGGCGCAGGCGCGCGCCGAACTGGGGATCGATCCCGACGAGACGGTGCTCACCTTCGTCGGCCGGATACAGCCGCTGAAGGCGCCGGACGTACTCCTGGCTGCGGCGGCGCCGCTGGTCGCGCGGGCTCGCGGCGCCGGCCAGGCGGTGCGTGTACTCATCGTCGGCGGTCCGTCCGGCACCGGATTGGACCGCCCGACCGCCCTCATCGACCTCGCCGCGGAACTCGGCATCGCCGACGCGGTGACCTTCCTGCCGCCGCAGCCGCCCACCCGGCTGGCCCAGGTGTACCGGGCGTCGGATCTGGTTGCGGTGCCGAGCTATTCGGAGAGCTTCGGTCTGGTCGCGATCGAAGCGCAGGCCTGTGGGGTGCCGGTCGTCGCGGCCGACGTCGGCGGACTGTCGGTGGCGGTCGACAACGGCCGGACCGGTGTGCTGGTGCAGGGACATGCCATCGGCGACTGGACCAATGCGCTGGAAAAGACGCTCGCCGACCCGGACCAGCTCGCG
Organism: Gordonia sinesedis; assembly: GCA_039527305.1. Taxonomy (GTDB): domain Bacteria; phylum Actinomycetota; class Actinomycetes; order Mycobacteriales; family Mycobacteriaceae; genus Gordonia; species Gordonia sinesedis. The sequence continues at coordinate 50,715 of BAAAJU010000001.1, forward strand.
GTGATGCGTCGCAATGCGCGGCCGCACGCCGAACAGTTCTCCTGGGACCACACCGCGGACCGGCTGCTGGAGAGTTACCGGCACGCCACCGAGTCGTTCGCCGGTCCCGCCGCCGCACCGCCGATGCCGGTACCAGCGCCGGCACGTCGCCGACCGCGCCGGTGGCGCCGTCGGCGACCGGTGCACAACCCCTGAGGAGGCAACAGATGAGCGAAGCCGGACCACCGGCGGGTGAGACGCCGTCCGAGCATGCGGAGCGGACCATCGCCGACACCGTGTCGATGCTCGAGCGGGTACTGACCGAACAGGGTATTGCGTTCAGCCGCAAGGCATCCGGTGGTGCACAGGCGGAGCATATCGTGCTGGAGCTGCCCGGTGAACGCAAGCTCAAGACCACGGTGCTGCTGACGGCGGGGCGGCACGGGGTGCGGGTGGAGGCCTTCGTGTGCCGGCGGCCGGACGAGAACTACGAGGCGGTCTACCGGTATCTGCTCAAACGCAATCGGCGTCTGTACGGGGTGGCCTACACCATCGACAATGTCGGCGACATCTACCTGGTCGGGCGGATCTCGGCGGATGCGCTGGTGCCCGACGAGGTGGACCGGATTCTCGGCCAGGTGTTGGAGGCCGCGGACGGTGACTTCAACACCCTCCTCGAGCTCGGCTTCTACACGTCGATCCAGCGCGAATGGGCCTGGCGGGTGTCGCGCGGCGAATCGCTGCGCAACCTGCTGGCCTTCGAGCACCTCATCGACAAGGAGTCGCTGCCCGAACCGGGGGAGCCGCTACCGGACCGATACGTGCCGGGCGAGACCCGCTTCGACGAGGTCGGAGACGCGTCGGCCGGCGGCGATGGCGATCTGGATCGCACCGACGACGAGTCGGCACGGTAGCGCGGTCGGCACCGCTGTTCCGGCCCTGCCGCCGCCGTTCGGCCGGCTCCTTGGCCGAAACGCCCCCGCGCGCGGTCGGGATCCGCGAGAGTCGAAATCGGACGATGCGGACACGAGGCGCACGTCACATCGTGGCAATGACTGTTGATAACCTGGCCGCGACCCTTTCGCCTACGGAGGTGCCATGACCATTACCAGCCCCTATCCCGATGTCGAGATTCCGGATGTCAGCGTCTACGACTTTCTCTTCGGTTCGGTCACCGACGAGGACCTGGACCGACCCGCGCTGATCGACCCGAAGACCGGGAACACGACGACCTACCGGCAACTGATCGGACAGGTCAACGCCGCTGCCGGTGCGCTGGCGGCACGTGGCATCGGGGTCGGTGACGTGGTCGGCATCCTCTCGCCGAATGTTCCCGCGTTCGCAACCGTGTTCCACGGCATTCTGCGCGCCGGGGCGACCGCAACCACCATCAACGCGCTGTTCACCGCGGGCGAGATCGCCAAGCAGCTCACCGATTCCGGCGCCAAGATGCTGGTGACCGTATCGCCGCTGGCGCCGCAGGCGATCGAGGCCGCCGAGCAGGTCGGCATCGCGCCGGAGAACGTGATCATCCTCGACGGCGAGGGCCTGGCGGCGTCGGGCCACCCGAACGCCGTCGACTTGCTCGGCGAGAATCTGCCGGCACCGGACGTCTCGTTCGACCCGGCGACGCACGTTGCGGTACTGCCGTACAGTTCCGGCACGACCGGAAATCCCAAGGGCGTCATGCTGTCTCATCGCAACCTGGTCGCGAATGTTGCGCAGATTCGTCCGCTGCAGGGTGCCACGCCGGACGACGTCATCGTCGCGGTGCTGCCGTTCTTCCACATCTATGGGATGACGGTGCTGCTCAACGCCGCGTTGGCGAACCGGGCAAGTCTGGTCGTGATGCCGCGGTTCGACCTGGTCGAGTTCCTGGAGAACATCCAGAACTACAAGGTCAGCACCGCCTATATCGCACCGCCGGTCGCCGTCGCGTTGGCCAAGCACCCTGTCGTCGACAACTACGACCTGTCCTCGCTGCACACGATGATGTCGGGCGCCGCGCCGCTCGACGACGAACTCGGCAAGGCCGTCGCCAAGCGGCTCGACCTGCACATGCTGCAGGGCTACGGCATGAGCGAGCTGTCCCCGGTCAGCCATCTCATCCCGGCGGACATGTCGGTGGTGGGACAGCCGGAGCCGCCGCTGTCGTCGACCGGCTGGGCCATCCCCAACACCGAGAACAAGATCGTCGACCCGGCCACGGGCGAGGAGATCCCGCTGCCGAGCGAGGGACTGTCGGAGCCGGGCGAGCTGTGGGTCAAGGGCCCCAACGTGATGCTCGGCTACCTGAATAACGAGCAGGCGACCGCGGACACGATCGACGCCGACGGCTACCTGCATACCGGCGACATGGCCCGGGTCGACCCGAGCGGCTGCGTCTACATCGTCGACCGGCTCAAGGAGCTCATCAAGTACAAGGGCTACCAGGTGCCGCCCGCCGAGCTGGAGGCCGTGCTGTTGACCAACCCGCAGATCGCCGACGCTGCGGTCATCGGCGTGGTCGACGACGAGGGCGAGGAGATCCCGAAGGCCTTCGTCGTCCGGCAGGCCGACAGCGACCTCACCGAGGACGAGGTGATCGAGTTCGTCGCGGCAAAGGTCGCCCCGCACAAGAAGGTTCGTGCGGTCGAGTTCATCGAGGCGGTGCCCAAGTCCGCGGCGGGCAAGATCCTGCGTAAGGACCTGCGCTCGTAACGGAGGACCCGAGCCACTAGCCGGAAATCCATCGACATTTTGCCCGGATACCGGGCAAAATGTCGATGGATTTTTTCCGTTGGAATCTCGGGGTGTCCCTGATGACCCTAAGCAGCGGCGGCCTTCCGGATCGCGGCACGAATCTCGGCGAGCACTCGCTGGGGATGCTCTGTCAGGTCCGCCCAGGTGAACCGGAGCACCGTCCAGCCATTGCCGACGAGGACGTTCTGGCGCTGACGGTCGTGCCGGAACTCGGTTGCGCCGCTGTGCCACGCGAATCCGTCGACCTCGATGGCGAGCTTGAGGTCGGCGAAGGCGACATCGAGCAGGTACCCACAGTGCTCGGCATTGGCCTCCCAGCCGATGACACCGCCCTGTCGGAGCAGCCGGTGCAGTCGCCGTTCGGCCTCCGACCGGGCACCGCCCGCTGCCGCGGCGAGCATGCTCTCGGCTATGGTGCTGCCCCTGCGTCCACGATTTCGGTCCTGGGCCGCGCGCAATTGCGGCAGTGTGGTTCGCCCGCGCAGCAGCGCCGAATCCAGCACCTCCACACCGGATTCCGCTGCAGTATCGAGAACGGACAGCGCGACTGAGGTGACCCGAAGACCGCGTACCTCGACCACGTCCACATCGTCGAGGGCACGACACCAGGTCCGTACCCGCGGCAATCGAGCGCGTCGGGAACCGGGAGGCACGACGACGGTGACCATCGTTGGTGGACGGTGCACCAAGCCAAGCCACCAGGCGGCCGCGGATGTGGCCAGTACACCATCGGCATGAGTTCCCCAGACCGCGATCCGGGAGCGCATCGCCGGAGTGAGCTCGCGGTCCGCAACCCGATATACACCCCGAACGGCGACCAGCCATTCCCCGCTCGCGATCCGCCGGTCAATCGCGGATCGGCTCATCCCGCGACGGATTGCCTGCTCGGCCGTCAGCACGCCGTCCTGGTGGGCGATCAGGTTCCGCAGTTCTACTTCCATGTCCCTTCGACGCGCGAAAGGGCCGGGGGAGTTCCAGCGACGGATTCCGCTCAGCGCCGACGGATTCCGCACCGACCGCACGGGGTCCGGGGCCGCGGCGAGTGTGCGAAACTCTCCTCTATGAGCAACGGCACCGGCACCCTGATCCTGATGCGGCACGGCGAGAGTGAATGGAACGCGTCCAACCAGTTCACCGGTTGGGTGGACGTGGCGCTCACCGAGAAGGGCGAATCCGAGGCGGTGCACGCCGGCGAACTCCTCGTCGAACACGGGCTGCTGCCGGACGTGCTCTACACGTCGCTGCTGCGGCGGGCCATCGCGACCGCGCAGATCGCGCTCGACAAGGCCGACCGGCACTGGATTCCGGTGGTCCGCGACTGGCGGCTCAACGAGCGCCACTACGGCAAGTTGCAGGGGCTCAACAAGACCGAGATCAAGGAGGAGTTCGGCGACGAGCAGTTCATGCTGTGGCGCCGAAGCTACGACACCCCGCCGCCGCCCATCGACCCGAACACCGAGTACAGCCAGACCGGGGACCCGCGGTACGCCGACCTTCCGGAGGTGCCGCTGACCGAATGCCTCAAGGACGTCGTCGAGCGCATGGTCCCGTACTTCACCGACACCATCGCGGCCGATCTCAAGGCGGGCAAGACGGTGCTCATTGCCGCGCACGGCAACTCGTTGCGCGCATTGGTCAAGTACCTCGACGGGATCTCCGACGAGGACATCGCCGGGCTGAACATCCCGACCGGCAATCCGCTGCGCTACGACCTCGACGAGAACCTCAAGCCGCTCAATCCCGGCGGCACCTATCTCGACCCGGAGGCCGCAGCGGCGGGCGCAGCGGCGGTGGCCGCCCAGGGGCAGAAGTAGGAACGCCCAGGGAATCCCCCGGCCGCAACGCGACTCCTGCCGCCGAACGCGCGGCTGCGCTCACGGTGGCCGTAACCCAATCGTCATGGCGAGCGGTGTGTGAGCCGCGCTACATTGGTTGTCATGGATGTGGGTACCCTGCGCATTGAGCACTCGCCCGCTCAGGAACGCTATGAGGCCGTGTTGACCCCTGCGGACTCGACCGATCCGTCGGACGAGGTGATTGTGGGATATCTCGACTATGTCGATGAGCCATACCAGGTTGTGTTGACGCACACCGTGATTCGCGAGGCGTACTCCGGTCGCGGGTATGCGGCACAACTGGTGAAGTCGGTGCTCGACGATATTCGAGCGGCCGGCAAGCAGGTGGTGCCGGTGTGTTCCTACGTGCGGCGCTTCATCGACCAGCATCCCGAGTACGCCGACATGGCGGTACCCGTTCCGCAGTGACTGCCGGCAGCGTGCGGGTCAAACGGATCTACGCCGACCCGGCCCCGTCCGATGGTGATCGTGTCCTCGTCGACCGGTTGTGGCCGCGGGGCGTCAGCAAGGAGCGCGCCGACCTCGACGCGTGGGATCGGGACGTCGCACCGTCCACCGACCTGCGCAAGTGGTACGGGCACGACCCCGCCAAGTTCGACGAGTTCGCGCGGCGCTACCGGGATGAACTCACCGACCCCGAGCACCACGCCGCCCTCACCGGGCTGGTCGACCGTGCCCGATCCGGGCCACTCACCCTTCTCACCGCGACCAAGCACCCCGAGATCAGCGAAGCCGCCGTGCTTCGGGATGTCATCGACGAAGCGCTCGGCGGCCAACAGCCGGGTGCCGCGTCCGGCGGGCAGACCCGCGGCGCGCCCGGTCCTGCCTCCTAAGTACCGCAGCCCCCGCCCGCGGCAGTGAGTAGCGGCGACGACGCACAGCCGGCGTGATCGGCATCACGATCACGTCCGCCGCCGTCCCGGGCGAAATGGCGGGAATTCCGTATGAACAGCAGTCGAACATTCCTGCTGAATGTGCAATCGGAGTTTCACCCGCCGTAAGCTGCCTGTGTGACCGCTGGATTAGTGGCCGGGGCTTTTGTTGTCGCGGCGATCGCGGCGATGCTGATCGGCGTCGTTATCGGCCGCGGTTCACGCTTCCGTCGGCGCGATACGGCGTCCGAACAGGCTCTGCAGACACACGCCACCACTCTGGCCGACGCACCCCGCGTGGTGCCGGAGGGTGCCGAACTCCGCGACACCGACGTGCGCGCGACGACCTCGGACGGCCGGATGACCAAAGCCGGGTTGCTCAGCCTGGTGGTCCGCAACAGCGACACCGCCATCGCGGTCGTCGACCAGTTCCGCGATGTCGTTCTCTACAACCAACGGGCCGTCGACCTGGGCCTGGTCCGCGACCGGCTGCTCGCCGACCCGGTCTGGGATGCCGCGAAGGAAGTGCTCGACACCGAGCACGTCAGCCGCTTCGAGTTCGCCCCGCCGGAATCCTCCCTCGGCTTCGTGTCGACCGGTCGAGCGACGCAGCGCTCGGTCGAATCGGTGCGGTGCGTCGCCCGGCTGGTCACGCAGGGTGACGAGCGCTATGCCGTGGTCTACGGCGTCGACGACACCGACCACCTGCGGGTGGAGGCCACCCGCCGCGACTTCGTCGCGAACGTCTCACACGAGCTGAAGACCCCGGTCGGCGCGATCGGTCTGCTCGCCGAGGCCATGCTGGAATCCTCCGACGACGCCGATTCGGTCGAGTACTTCGGGCGCCGCGTGGTCGCCGAGGCGGACCGGATGGGCAAGATGGTCAGCGAACTCATCGCACTGTCGCGGCTGCAGGGTGGCGAAACCGCCGACATGACCTGCGTCGATGTGGACGAGTTGATCGAGGATGCGGTCGAGTCGGCGACCGTCAGCGCGGAGGCCGCCGACATCGCACTGCGCACCGACGATCCGGTCCACATCAGCGTGCGGGGCGACCGGATGCTCCTGCTCACCGCGCTGAACAATCTCATCGTCAACGCCATCGCCTACTCGCCCGCGAAAACCACGGTGTCGATCAGCCGCCGGGTCAGCCGAGTCGATGGCCGGCCGATGGTGGCGATCGCGGTCACCGACCGCGGCATGGGCATCGCCCCGGCCGACCAGCAGCGTGTCTTCGAGCGATTCTTCCGGGTCGACAAGGCACGGTCGCGCCTGACCGGTGGCACCGGTTTGGGGCTGGCGATCGTCAAACACGTCGCGGCCAACCACGGTGGGACGATCAGCCTGTGGAGCAAGCCGGGGACGGGATCCACGTTTACGCTCTGCATCCCGCAGGATCTGACCGGCGATCTCGAGTGGGGAAGTGCCGAGCCGCGCGACGGCAGCGCCAACGGTGCCCCGGAGGATCCCGGCGCCGAACCGGTACACCGCGCCGCCGGACCGGTCGGCCACCCGGCCGCAGCGACCCCCGACCCGCAGCCGGCCAACGCCCAGACACCTTCCGGACGAATGGCTCGACCGACGTCCGGGACGCGCACGCAACCGACCCCGAACGAAGGAATTCGCTAGGTGACGCACGTACTGATCGTCGAGGACGAGGAATCGCTGGCCGACCCGCTGGCCTTTCTGCTGCGCAAGGAGGGATTCGAGGCCAGCGTCGTCAACGACGGCGCACAGGCCCTGAGTGCCTTCGACCGCATCAGCCCCGACATCGTCCTGCTCGACCTGATGTTGCCCGGGATGTCGGGCACCGAGATCTGCAAGGCGCTGCGCGCCCGGTCCGGTGTCCCGGTGATCATGGTGACCGCCCGGGACAGCGAGATCGACAAGGTCGTCGGACTCGAACTCGGCGCCGACGACTACGTCACCAAGCCGTACTCGGCGCGGGAACTGATCGCCCGCATCCGTGCGGTGCTCCGCCGCGGCGGCGACGCCACCGACGAGGATCTGTCGGTGGTGGTCCTGGAAGCCGGGCCGGTGCGGATGGATGTCGAACGGCACATCGTTGCGGTCAATGGTGAACCGATCACGTTGCCGCTCAAGGAATTCGACCTACTCGAGTACCTGCTGCGCAACTCCGGGCGGGTGCTCACCCGCGGCCAGCTCATCGACCGGGTGTGGGGCGCGGACTACGTCGGCGACACCAAGACGCTCGACGTCCACGTCAAACGGCTGCGGTCGAAGATCGAACCCGACCCGGCGAACCCCAAGCACCTGGTCACCGTGCGCGGCCTCGGCTACAAGCTGGAACCCTGACCCCACCACCGACGCGGCGACGTGTCCCGGGCGGGGTGTCCGGGCCACGCACGCCCCGGGTCAGTCGTCGAGGATCTCGTACTTGATGTCGGTGTCCCGGCGGGTTGTCGCGGCATCGGTCGCCGGGTGAATCGCGATGAGCCCGAGGCCGTTCCGGCGTTTGCACGCGTCGGCGAGGACGTCATAGGCGGCCTGGCCGATCAGTTCGACCAGCTCCGGTGCGTACGACTGCCAGACCTGGGTGGCGCCGACATGCGCGTCCGGCGATCCCGAGCAGTACCACTTCAGATCATGGCCGCCCTCGCCCCAACCGCGCCGATCGAATTCGGTGATCGTCGTCTTGAGGACCCTGGTGCCGTCGGTGCGGTCCACCCATTCCTGCTCGCGGCGGACCGGAAGTTGCCAGCAGACATCGGGTTTCACGGTCAGCGGCTCCAGCCCCCGGCGAAGCGCCATCCCGTGTAGCGCGCAGCCCTCGCCTCCCGCAAAGCCCGGGCGGTTGAGGAAGATGCAGGCGCCCTTGTGCAACCTGGTCTTCAGTGCGGGCTCGTCGTCGAGATCGCTCTCCTCGAGATACCCCTTGGGCCCCAGCGGATCCGGGCCGGAACCCTTCTTGTAGAACTGCCAGTCGTCCGCGGTCAGCATCGCCATCCCGCCGGCGAGGCGTTCGCGATCCTCCTCGTCGGACAGATACGCACCGTGGGTGCAGCATCCGTCGTACTCGCGGCCCTCGACGATGCCTTGGCACGCGGGCGTCCCGAACACGCAGGTCCAGTGCGAGAGCAGCCAGGTCAGGTCCGCGTCGATGACGTGCTCCGGGTCGGCCGGATCGGTGAATTCGTACCATTCGCGCGGAAAGTCGAGATCGACCTCGGGAGCGGGGTCGATGTGCGCGGGCCGGTCGGAGGGAGACACCACATAACGGTAACCGCATTCGGCGAGAACGGATCTTCGGCATGGCCGTAGGGTTACCGACTGCGGGCCGGACGTACCGACGGTTCACCGGGGCGGTGAGCGGTGTGCACTATCCCCCGACGAGGCCGGGTGGGACTGTGCTCGACGAAATCGGACAATGGCGACGCAATTCGCCCCCGGCCATGATCGCGAAGCCCCGACACACTACCGTGGACGGGTGCGATTAGGCGTGCTCGACGTCGGCAGCAACACCGTTCACCTGCTGGTGGTCGACGCCCACCGGGGTGGTCACCCCAGTCCGATGAGTTCGACCAAGTCGGTGCTGCGGCTGGCCGAGCAGATCGACGCCGACGGCCGGTTGTCCAAGCGCGGCGAGAACAAGCTGATCCAGTCCGTCGAGGAGTTCACGCATATCGCGCAGACGTCGGGCTGCGAGCAGATCATGGCGTTCGCGACGTCGGCGGTGCGCGATGCGACCAACTCCGACGAGGTCCTCGACCGGGTCGCCGACGAGACCGGGGTGCGGGTCGAGGTGCTCTCCGGCATCGATGAGGCGCGGCTGACGTCGCTGGCAGTGCGTCGCTGGTACGGCTGGAGCGCCGGCCGCATCCTGGCTCTCGACATCGGCGGTGGTTCGCTGGAGATGTCCAATGGGGTCGACGAGGAACCCGATGTGGCGTTGTCACTACCGCTCGGCGCCGGGCGGTTGACTCGCGAATGGCTGCCGGACGACCCGCCGGACCGGCGGCGCGTCGCGGTGCTGCGCGATTGGCTCGACGTCGAGCTCCGGCCCGCGGCGAAGGAACTGCTGGAGGCGGGCAAACCCGACCTCGCGGTCGGCACCTCGAAGACCTTCCGCAGTCTGGCGCGGCTCACCGGCGCCGCCCCGTCGGGTGCGGGGCCCCGGGTGAAACGGCAGCTCACCAGCAGCGGCCTGCGGCAGTTGATCGCCTTCATCTCCCGGATGACCCGGGACGACCGCGCCGAACTGGAAGGCGTCAGCGCCGACCGTGCCGGTCAACTCGTGGCCGGTGCGCTCGTCGCCGAGGCCGCGATGCGGGCACTGTCGATCGATACACTGGAAATCTGTCCGTGGGCGCTGCGGGAAGGGGTGATCCTGCGGCGGCTCGACTCGGAGCCGCCGGCCCGCGACGAGGTCGTCGGCATCGAGACCGTCGGCGTCGTGCCCTAACCGGCGGGCGCAGGGGCGGGCACCGGGAGCCGGTGGGCGAGCCGACGGCGAGACGCATGGACATCGGCCAGACGACATCGGCTGGACGACATCGGCGGCGGCCGAGGCCTGTGACCACGAGGCTGCGGCCGCTACGCTGCGACAATAGGCGACGCGACAATAAGTGACACGACACTAGGCGACGCGGCCACGGATGACGCGACTTCGGACGCGACGAGAAGACACCACGCGCGCGACGACACGCAGAAGGAACGGAGAGTTCACCAGCGATGGCGAAGGAATCGGGAACCGACGACTCGGCGCCGGACTCGCGCCCCATCTCGGTGGCGGAGCTGCTGGCCCGCAGCCAGGGAACGGGAGCCACCGGTGCGGAGCAGAAGTCCCAGGGGCGCGGCAGGCGACGAGTCGGGCGCGACGGTTCGGTCTCCGTCTCGGAACTGACCGGCGAGATTCCCCGCATCGCCGACCCGGCCGACACCCCAGGCACCGGCGCCGGACCCACATCGAACCGACCCGCACCGACCACCGGTGCTACCCCGACGAGGCCCACCGGCTCACCCGCCGCCCCGGGCACCCCGCCGCCGGCGCCGGCCTCGCAGCAGGCGCCGCCACCCGCGCCCGCAGCGCCGGGCACCGGTGGCGGGGCTCCCGCACACCCGGCCGGCCCGGCATCGGCCCCCCGACGTCCCGCCCCAGCGGGACCCGGCAGCGGCACGTTCCCGACATCACCGCCGTCCGGCTCGTTCGGCGCTGCCGGACCGCGCTCGGCACCGTTCCCGCGCTCGGAGAACCCGGTTGCCCGCCGGACACCGGGCGACCGGGCGGTCGGTGACACGACCGGCAGCGGCACCCGGACGGGGCTGGGCCGGTCGACGGCCAGCGGCATGCCGGGCTTCGATCGCCCACCGGGTACGCGAGACTTCAACGCTGGCGACGTCGCCAACCGGCTCGGTGCACCGGCCGGTGCCGGTCGCGGCAGCCAACCGCCCGCCTCGTCCGACCCGGCGGACACCGCATCGGCGAACGCGGTCACCGGCATCATCCCGGTCGTCGGGGACGGCGATCCCGACCTGGTGGTCGTCGAGACCGACGACGTCGAGGGCGCCGACCTGGGTACGCCGCCGACCGCACCGTCGTCGACCACACGCGGCAGCGGGTTCGCCGAGGTGATGGACGACGACTTCGAGGCCTACCGGTCGTTCGCCGACGTCGAGAAGGACGCAGACGAGCAGCCGAAGCCTAAGCGCCGTCGCTGGTTCGGCCGGAAGAAGAAGGACCGCGCGAGCGGAGCGGCCGTCGCCGGGGCAGCAGGTGCGGCGGGCGTCGGCGCGGCGGCAGCGGCCGCGACCTCTCGCGCCGCCAAGGCCAAGCGTGACGCCGACGCACCCGCCGATACCGCGCGCACCGACACCGCACGCACCGCTGTCGATACTGCACGCACTGGCGCCGACGCGGGCGCTGCGGACACGCGTACCGGAACCTCCCCGGCGGAGGCGGCCCGTGACGCGGTCACCGAGGTGACCGTCGACGAGAAGCGGACAGGGCTCACCGGCCGCGGGGTCGAGGTCACCGACACGGCCGCGACCGTCAGCGCCTCCGCGACCGACAGCACCACCGCTCCCGACAGCACCATCGGCGACGACCCCGCCGTGGGCGACGCCACCGGTACCCGTCCGCGCTCGGACGACGCCCGGGGCGCCGCCGACCGCGCACCGGCCGCATTCGGCGAGTCGACCCTCGGCAATCTGGTGTCGCCCGCACGTGCGGACGACGGGGCGGCCTGGGGCCGACCGGCGGACCGCGAGACCGTCGGGTCCGATCCCGCCGGACCCGCGACCGCCCGCGCCGCGACCCCGGACACCACGGTCACCGACACCCCGACCACCGACGCGGCCGACGACGCACCGGGGGCCGACCCGACGAAGGCCGACGCGACCCGGGCGGATCGCAAAGCCGATCGCAAGGCAGCCCGGAAGGCCGATCGGAAGCGCGGCGACACCGACACCGACACCGATGACGACACGTCGTCCCGGCGCCGGTTCTCCGACTCTCCGGTGATGGCGTGGCTGTCGGTGTTCGCACAGGTGGTCGTCGGTCTGGCGGTCGGCGTCGGCCTGTTCTGGGGCTTCATCGAACTCTGGAAGTGGAACGTCTACTTCGCCCTGGTGCTCGCCGTCGTGGTGATCTTCGGCATCGTCACACTGACCCACCTGGTGCGGCGTAACCGAGACCTGCCGACCACGCTGCTCGCGCTGGCGGTGGGTCTGGTCGTCACCCTCGGCCCGCTCGTCGTCCTGCTGTCCGCATGACGCCGGTGGACATCCCGGTCGGGCTGTCCACGGCGTCGGTGTACCCGCAGAACACCGAGGCCGCTTTCGGCTACGCCGCCGAACTCGGCTTCGACGGCATCGAACTGATGGTGTGGGGCGACCCGGTCAGTCAGGACATCCGGCACATCGAATACCTGTCGGAGCGGTATCAGGTGCCGGTGCTGTCGATCCACGCGCCGTGCCTGCTGATCTCGCAGCGAGTATGGGGACGCGATCCGCTCGGCAAGCTGACCCGGTCGGTCGAAGCGGCCGAAGCGCTGGGTGCCGGCACCGTCGTGGTCCATCCGCCGTTCCGCTGGCAGCGCGCCTACACCGCCGGCTTCGACGACCACATCGCCCAACTCGAAGCCGACACCGGTGTCGCCGTCGCGGTGGAGAATATGTTCCCGATGCGCGCCGACCGGCTGTTCGGCGCGGGCGAGCGGTCCGCACGCCGACTCCAACGGCGCGGCGGCACACCGGGATTCGCGGCGTCGGCGTTCGGCAAGTCCACCGATCCGACCGACGACGGCTATGCCAACTACACGCTCGACCTGTCGCACACGGCGACTGCGGGAGTCGACGCGATGGCGCTGTTCGAGCGGATGGGCGCCAACCTGAGCCATCTGCACCTGGCCGACGGAAGCGGCGCGGCCACCGACGAACATCTCATTCCCGGCGACGGTGCCCAGCCGTGCGCCGAGGTGTGTCGTCGCCTCGCGGCAAGCGATTTCGACGGTGCGGTGGTGCTGGAGGTCACCACGTCGGGTGCCCGGAACAAGCCCGAGCGCAGCGCCCTGCTGTCGCGTTCGCTAGATTTTGCCCGGCAGCATCTCGAACGCGCCACCAACCACATCCACCGCGCCGACGGCTGAGGAGACCCCGACGATGGCGATGAACGGCAAGCTGGCCGAGTTGCTGAGACTGACGCCGACCGGCACCGGATCGCCGGATGCGGCGAGCGGCGACGAGGTCGGCACGACCCGCACCTTCACCGCGACCATCGATCCCGCATTCACCATCGGACCCAAGGTGCACGGCGGCACCATGCAGATGGTCGTCGCACATGCGGCAAATGTGGCCTTCGGCAGTCTGGCTAGCGGCTCCGGTGAAGCGGAGATCGCCGGTGACACGGATGTGGCCGCTGACGCGAGCCAACCCGGGGCCGGGCAGGTCCCGATCGCGATCGCCAGTGACTATCTCGCTGCCCCCGATCCCGGTGTCGTCGACCTCTCGGTGACCCTGCGTAAACGCGGCCGGACGGTCTCGCTGGTGACCGTCGACCTCGGCCAGGGCGGCCGCACCATGGTGGCGTCGTCAGTGACGCTCGGACGGCTGGACAGTGGGCCGGCCCGCCACTCGGTGCCGAGCATCGTCGACGGGATGCCCGAGGAACCGCCGACCGAGGGCATTGTCGTCGGTGACTCGTCGGTCTCCGACGTCATGCACCTGGCGAGCACGGTGGATCTGGTGCTGGACCCGGATTCGTTTCCGGTGGCGCGCGGCGAACGCGGCGATCCGGTGGTCCGGGGCTGGTGCCGGCCGAGGCACGGTGAGCCCACTGTCGATTTCGCCGTCCTGGTCTGCGACGTCTCGCCGCCGGTAGTGATGAACCTGGCGCTGTTCGGCTGGGCGCCCACGGTCCAGCTCACCACCTATGTGCGCCGTCAGCCCGTGCCCGGCTGGCTGCGGTTCGCGGCGTCCAGTGTCGAAGTCGGCGCCGGCATGTTCGAGGAGGATCACCTGGTCGTCGACGCGACCGGTGCCGTCGTTGCCCAGTCACGTCAGCTCGCCCTCATCCCGCAGCGCGATCGGTAGCGGGCACCGGCCCGCCAAGCACCCCGACACCGCGACCCTCAGATTCCCCAACACCCGCAAACCCACAGCGAGAGAAGGACATCGGAGTGAGCGAACGCATCGCCATCGTCGGCGGCGGCAAGATCGGCGAGGCCCTGCTCGCCGGACTGATCGGGGCGGGCAAGCCGACCAAGGACTTGGTCGTCGCCGAGAAGAACGCACAGCGTGCGTCCGAACTCGCCGAGGAGTACGGCGTCCTCGTCACCGACATCGAGAACGCGGTCGAGGGCGCCCAGTACGTCTTCCTGGCGGTCAAGCCGGACGACATCGACCAGGTGCTGCGTGCCCTCGCGTCCGCGGACGACAACGCCGAATCCGAACGGGTCACGGTGTCGCTGATCGCCGGGCTGCCGCTGGCGCGGTACGAGAAGACCCTGCAGGCCGGGTCGCCCGTCATCCGGGTGATGCCGAATACGCCGCTGCTGGTCAACGAGGCGATGTCGGCGGTCGCGGCCGGCCGGCACGTCGACGATGCGCAGCTGGCCGCCGTCGTCGAGTTGCTGCGCACGGTCGGCAAGGTGATGGTGGTGCCGGAGAAGCAGATGGATGCGGTGACCGCGGTGGCCGGTTCCGGGCCCGCCTACGTTTTCCTGATGGCCGAGGCCATGATCGACGCGGGGGTGGCGCTCGGCCTGACGCGTGCGCAGGCGTCGGAGATGGCGGTGCAGACGATCCGCGGAGCGGGGATACTGATGAGCGACTCGGGGTTGTCGCCGGTCGACCTGCGGGCCGCGGTGACCTCGCCCGGCGGCACCACCGCCGCCGCGATCCGTGAACTCGAGGCCGGCGGCCTGCGTCCGGCGTTCTACGCCGCGACCGATGCGGCGGCGACGGTGAGCCGCAACACCGTGTCGCGAAGCGACCAGAATGCCGGCACGTTGGGCGACCGCCGAGCCGCAGGTCGAGTCGACGTTGAGGGTTTGGGAGCCGGGACGGGAGTGCGCGACACTCCGTGAGTTGGGGTCGATCGGCCGGAAAACCCCAGCATGTTGTGTTTGCCGACGATTTTGCCCGGATTTACTGGCAACTCACGTCGCTTTTTTCACATCTGCCACGCTAAGCTCCTTTAAGCACGTGCGTGTCTGATGTCCGCCGGAGGGGAAGCCGGCGGCCGCGACGCGTGCTCCGGAGGTATGAGTAATTCATGGCACCTGCAGACACTCCTGGTGACAGGGCGGGCGCGGTGAGCAATGCGGCCTCGGGGTCGCAGTTCCTCACTGTCGCCGAGGTCGCATCCCTGATGCGCGTATCGAAGATGACCGTCTACCGACTGGTGCACAACGGCGAACTGCCGGCCGTGCGCGTCGGTCGCTCCTTCCGGGTGCACGCCAAGGCCGTGCACGACTATCTGGAGACGTCGTACTTCGACGCCGGCTAGCTTCCGCGTCCGACTCCCGCTGCACGCGCCGGTAAGGCGTGCGGCGGGAGTCGTTCTGTATGCGGCCCCGGATAGTCGGATGCCCGCCGGAGCATGCCGTACCGGCGATTTCTCCCAGGTGACGGCGAGCGGTAGGCTGGGTGGTCGCGTCGATGTGAATCCGTCGGCACCCCGGTCCGCCGTGGTACGCCGCGGCGATCGCAGGCAAGACGAGCATCGCAGCAAGAACAGCACAGCGTAAGTGAGGAAGCACCCCGATGGGCTCAGTGATCAAGAAGCGCCGCAAGCGCATGTCGAAGAAGAAGCACCGTAAGCTGCTTCGTCGTACCCGGGTGCAGCGCCGCAAGCTCGGTAAGTGACCGGGCGCGCTTCGAGCGCATCCGGTCACGAGTGACGCCGCCGCCCGGCGCCATGCGACAGCACGGGCAGGCTGCGAGGCGTCCAGCAAAGAGCCCGCCGATGTGCGGGTTGTTTTTCGTGTAGCGGAGCGCTCGCGCCGATGTGAGGTCCGCTAGGTTTGCCGATAGCCTGGTGCCATGCCCGACGCCCCGGCCCCGACGCCGCGCACCGTTCTCGTCACCGGAGCCTCCACCTTCCTCGGCGGGTACCTGGTCGCCCGGCTGGCGGCCAACGCCGATATCGAACGGGTCGTCGCCGTCGATTCCCGCGTCCCCCGCAAGGACCTGATGCGCCGGATGGGTCGCGCGGAGTTTCTCCGCCTCGACATTCGCCGCCCCGCGATCGCGAAGGCGATCAGCGGGTACGAGGTCGACACCGTCGTGCACGCGGCCACCTCGATCATGGAGACCGCGCCGCATTCCGCGGCGATCAAGGAGTTCAACGTCGTCGGCGCGATGCAGGTCTGTGCCGCCTGTCAGCGCAGCCCCTCGGTCAAGCGGCTGATCCTCCGGTCGACCGCGATGGTGTACGGCGCCAGCGCCCACGACCCGTCGCACTTCGCCGAAGAGACGCCCGCGCGCCGCGAGCCAAAGCGGGGTTACGGCCGCGACCTGCTCGACATCGAGGGCTATGTGCGTGGTCTGGCTCGCCGGCGCCAGGACATCGACGTCACCATCGTCCGCCCGCAGGCGATGCTCGGGCCGCGGATCAATACCCGGATGGGGTCGTACCTGTCGTTGCCGGTTGTGCCCACCGTGATCGGATTCCAGCCGCGGCTGCAGTTCCTGCATGAGGAGGACGCGCTGGCCGCGATGGAGCACGTGACATTGGCCGGCAAGACCGGAACGTTCAACATCGCGGGCGACGGCGTCATCACCCTCACCCAGGCGATCCGACGTGTCGGGCACATCGAGATGCCGGTGCCCGGTGGGTTACTCGCGCCGATCACCGGCGTCTTCCAGGATCTGCGGTCGGCGAAGCTCCGGTCCTCGCAGACCGACTACCTGACCTACGGCCGGGTCCTCGACACCACGCGGATGCGCAGTGAGCTGGGCTTTGAGCCCAAGTACACGACGCTGGAGACGGTCGACGACTTCATCGCGCGCGGCGACACGGCACCGATCATCGGTGCCAATGCGTGGCGTGGACTCGAACGCCGCATCGTGTCGGCGGCCCATTCGCTACAGTGACAGGGGTTGGACCCCGGTCCGCTTTCCCGCCGACTCGCGTTTAGCATCCTTCGGCGCAGATGAACAACATCAAATCCGGTGTGGCAGCGGTGATGTCCGTCGCTGCCCGCTGTGCGCAGCGCCGACAGCTCCGATAGGCTGTGGGTCACAAGACCCATTTCCCCTCCGTCGGTTGGTCACGTGCGCGAGGTTGGGTCGATCGCCCGATCACTCGAGAGCGCTTTTGGGGGTGCCTATGTCTGGTGGCGCACCCGACGCCCGGACCGCCAAGGTGATCCAGCTGTACGCGAGCCCCGGTGCTGCCATGGGGCGCGACCACGGGCGGCGCAGGCACCCGAGCCACACCGGGTCACCGGCGGACCATCGGCAGCCGGCGGGCCAGACGGATCGTCCCGAGCCGCTCGGTCACCCGAACACCGACAACTTCGTGCAGGGTCCGCCCGCCCGCGTGACGCCGATCAACGACGACGTGGAATTGCCCAGCGAGACGCTGGGAGTGGAGCACCGGGGGCCGGCGAAGTCGAGTCCGCTGTTCTCGCTGGGCGGGTTGCGTGGCGCCGTCGCCGACTCGCTGACCGCCACCGCTGGCTTCATTCGCGAACGAATGACCGGCGAGTACGAGGTGGACGAATTCGGGTTCGATCCGCACTTCACCGATGCGGTCTGGTTCCCCGCGATCCGCCAGCTCTACGAGAAGTGGTTCCGGGTCGAGGTCACCGGCATCGAGAATCTGCCGACCGAGGGCGGTGCGCTACTCGTCGCGAACCACGCGGGGACCATCCCGGTCGACGCGATAATGACGTCCCTCGCCGTGCACGACAATCATCCGAACGGCCGCTACCTTCGAATCCTGGCCGCCGACATGGCCTTCGACGCTCCCGGTGTCAGCGAGGTCGCCCGCCGCGTCGGCGCCACCCTGGCGTGCACCAACGACGCCGACCGCCTGCTGCGGGCGGGGGAGCTGACCGCGGTCTGGCCGGAGGGCTACAAGGGCATCGGAAAGCTGTACAAGGATCGCTACAAGTTGCAGCGGTTCGGTCGCGGCGGATTCGTCACCACGGCGCTGCGCAACGCCGCGCCGATCATTCCGGTGTCGATCGTCGGGTCGGAGGAGATCTACCCGATGCTCACCGACCTGAAGCCGATCGCCCGCATCCTGGGCCTGCCGTATCTGCCGATCACCCCGACCTTCCCGTGGCTCGGTCCCCTCGGACTGGTCCCGCTGCCATCCAAGTGGCATATCCACTTCGGCCGGCCGATCGAGACCGGCTCCTACGACGAGGCCTCCGCCGACGACCCGATGGTCGTCTTCGACCTCACCGACCACGTCCGCGAAGAGATCCAGCAGACGCTGTTCCGGATGCTCAGCCGCCGCGGCAGCGTCTACTTCGGCTGACTGGCACGTTGGGGCGCACGGAAACTCGGACACCCGGCCGCTGGTAGGTGGAGTGGCCCCGCATCCGTTGAGTGGGCGGGTTCCGTTGACTGGGCGTCAGGTTCCGTTGAGTGGGCGGCCGCCGAGCGGCGCCGATGGCGTCCGCGCCACCTCCACGCGTCCGCGCCTGTCGCGACAGGCGTGAAGTCACGCGACAGGCGCGAAGACTCCGGCGACCGAGCGCCGCGGCTACTCAGCCAACGGAGTTGATCGTTCTTCGCGTATCGGGCCGTCGGGTGGGGTGGACTTTTCCGGTGGTTGAGTAGGCGGGAGCGGAGCGAGGCGCCGTATCGAAATCACCGGCGCCGACGCCGGCGTGAAGTGGCGTCCGGGAAGGGCTGCGAGTCCCGCCAGCGCAGCTGCGAGGCAGAGTCCGGCCACCACCACACAGGCCGTCGTGAGGCCCGCGAGAAAGGACTCTTGCGCCGCACGGAGTAGAGCCGGATCTTCGAGCTGTGATGCGATCCCGAAGGTGATTGGGACTGAATCGGCGGCTTGTTCGGCTTGGCTGGTTCCACGGAAAGCGCTGTCAAGGAGGTGGCCAGCGAACACGGAGGAGAACACCGAGCCAACAATCGCAACTCCGAGGGTCGACCCCAGCTCACGGGTTGCATCGTTGACGGCCGATCCGACTCCGGCGCGCGCGGGAGGAAGCACCTGCATGATTGATTCCGTTGCCGGCGTGGAAACCAGACCGATTCCTGCGCCCATGAGCAGCATCTGCGGCACGATCACCGCCCAGTAGGAGGTGTCGGTATCGATACTGACGGCGACCCACGCCATTGTGGAACCAAAGCAGACAAGGCCAGTGACGACGACAGCGCGGGTACCGACACGTGGCGCGAGAAGTCCGCCGACGACGGACGCCGCCGCGAGCGATATGGCGACCGGGAGAATGCGAGCTCCAGTAGAAAGCGGTCCGAACTGCCGCAGGACCTGGAAGTACTGCGTGATGAGGAATATGAAGCCTGCGAGCGCGAAGAAAATTACGGTGACTGCTCCGCACGCGACACTGAATCGCCTATCCGCGAATAGTCCGAGATCGAGCATCGGGTGTGCTGCCGTGCGTTCCACGCCGACGAAGGTCACCGCGAGCATGATGGCGATCACGAATCCGACGATGGTTGCGGCACTGGACCAACCACGGTCGGGCGCCTCGATCACGGTGTAGACCAGTGTCACGACCGCGGCGGTCGACAATGCCAGGCCGAGGAAGTCGACTGACGGTACCGATGGATCGCGGGATTCGGGCACGAGCCAGAAACTGAGCGCCATGGCGATCAGTGAGAGTGGGACCAGCGCCCAGAACACGCTGCCCCAGTAGAAGTGTTCGAGCAGGAACCCACCCGTGACCGGACCAGCGGCCACCCCAATGCCGACGACCGCGCCCCAGCCACCAAGGGCGGCTGACCGCTGCCGGCGATCCGGGAAGGCGTTGGTGATGATCGACAACGTGGTGGGAAAAATCAGAGCAGCGAACACGCCCATACCGAATCGGGCGGCGATCAGTATTCCACTACTGCTGGCAAACGCTCCGGCTGCGCTCGTGGCGGCGAACCCGAGGAGTCCGATCAGCAGTGCTGGCCGGCGGCCGTGGCGGTCGGAGAGGCTGCCTCCAGCGAGAACGAGCGCAGCGAATGTGAGGGTGTAACCGTCGACGATCCATTGCAAGGCGCGGGTACCCGCGCTGAGCTCTGTTGCGATGCTCGGTAGTGCGACATTGACGATGGTGACGTCGAGGTTAATGGCGAGCACAGCGGTATAGACCGCGATCAGTATCCCGCCCCGGCGCGTCATGACTGGCCCCGCAGGAGCCAGGCGCGGAGTGCAGCCGAGAACTCGGTAGGAGCGTCGGACTGGACGTACAGGCCCGCTCCCTCAACGGTCACTGTCTGGTGATCCCGGAAGGTTGCTTCTAGGCGCTCGAGTTCCTTGCGCCGAAAGACCCAGCTCGCGCCGCCCCACACGATGAGGGTGGGCAGGTTATTGACCTCATCGAGCCGACATTCGACATCGGCGAAAAATTCCCGGCTGGCGATGACACGACTAGGGAGGATCGCCGAAGCCTGCCGGCGCTGCGGAGTGGCCTGCGCTTGGCGATAGTGCGTCATCTCAGCGGTTGACGGCTTGCGTCGGTGATGCCCCATGGGGATGAAGGTGTTGACGACGAGGTCAGCATGTCGCGCGAGGAGTCGGACTGGACTCGCGCCACCGATTCGCGAGAACCCCTCGAAGTAGAGGTCACCGTTGGTCGGCCACGCCCAGGTGTTGGTCAGCACAAGTCGCTCGAACGTCTTCGGGCGACGCTGGGCGACGGCCAGGCCGATTGGGCCACCCCAGTCCTGTCCCACCAGCGTGGCATCGGTGATCGGGAGGGTGTCGACAAACGCGGTAACGACGTCGGCATGCTCCTCGGGGAGGTAGTGGTACCCGGGCGACGCACTGGAGAGGCCGAAACCGGGGTAGTCGATTGCGATGCATCGGAACTCGCTGCTCAGCTCGCGGATCACGTCGCGCCAGAGGAATGACCAGGTCGGATTCCCGTGGAGCATCAAGAGCGTGGGACCGTTCCCTTCATCGACGTAGTGCACTCGGTGGCCGTCGAGGTCCATGAAGTGGCTGTCGAACGGGAACAGCTCGCCGTCGACCCAGGACGGTCGCTCTCCTGCCGGTACCTTCATGGGTCGGTCCTCTCCCTCTGGTACGCTTGAGATTGTCAAGTTAGAATAAGAAAGTCAAGTGATTTGCATGAGTCGAAGTTACGGCCACTACTGCGGTCTCGCTCGCGCCTTGGACGTGGTGGGCGATCGCTGGAATTTGCTCATCGTCCGGCAGTTGCTCATGGGCGAGGTCCGGTATCGAGAGCTCGCGACTGGTCTGCCGGGGATCGCGACTAACCTGCTGTCGGACCGTCTTCGGGACTTGGAGGCGGCAGGCGTGATCGAACGCCGGCCCGCCGCTGCCGGTAATGCGGTCGTGTACGCGCTGACCCCGTGGGGCGCTGAACTCCGCGGGCCGATCGAGGGCCTGATTCGGTGGTCGACGCCGCTGATGGTGCGTGGCCCCGAAGGGGATCCGTTCCTGCCCGAGTGGCTCGCAATCGCACTACCAGCGCTGTTGACTGGCGCGATACCTGCCGCAGATGCTTCTCCGACAATCGGCATCGAGCTCGACCAAGAGATGTTCCAGGTGCATGCGGGTGCAGAGGGTTTGGAGGTCGCTCGGCACGACGGCCGTCCCCTCGACGCGGTCTTGCGCGCCGAGCCCACGCTGATCCTCGGCATGGCGGCAGGGGTGCTCAGGCTCGAAGATCTCCGCGAGGTAGTCAGAATCGAAGGTGACGAAACCGCAGTCCGCCAGATCTTCACACGTTGAGCCGGATTACGACATCTCCAGGGCGCGTACCGCGCAAGTCCCTGGGGGTCGTTCGCGGTCGGTGATCGCCCCACCCGCTGGTCGAGTAGCCGCGAGGCGTGCTCACTAGGTCGCCCCATACCGCTGGTTGAGTACCCGCGACTCCAGCTCGCTGGATCGCACCATCCCGCTGGTTGAGTAGCCGCGAGGGACGAGCGGCGTATCGAAACCAGCCCGATGCGCAGCGGTGATTTCGATACGCGACTCGCTGCGCTCCTCGCTACTCAACCACCGGACATCGCGCCCCCGCTGGGCGAGTGGCCGCGAGGCGTGCTCGCTAGGTCGCCCCTTCCCGCTGGTTGAGTAGCCGCGAGGGACGAGCGGCGTATCGAAACCAGCACCACCGCCGCACCGACCTCGACGAGCACATGCCGGACAAGGCGACGCGGCTGCCGACTCGCCGGCACCGCGCCACCGGCTAGAGTGCGGTGAGCCGACAGCGAGAACAGACGAGCGACGGAGGTGGCCGATGCGGGCCGTGGTGTGTCGTGAGGGAGTCCTCACCGTCGAAGAACTGGACACCCCGGAACCGGGACGCGGCGAGATTCTGCTGCGCGTCGTCCGGGCCGGAATCTGCGGCTCCGACCTGCACGCCCGCACCCACGGCGACGCGACCGCCGACGTTGCCGACGAGGTCGGCTACTCCGCCTTCATGCGCTCGAACGAGTCGGTGGTGATGGGGCACGAGTTCGTCGGCGAGGTCGTCGCCTACGGACCCGGCTGCCGCAAGCGATGGGAGCCGGGCACGGCGGTGGTGTCACTGCCGATGATCTCGCACGACAAGCACCCGCATCTGATCGGCCTGTCGGCGTCCGCGCCCGGCGCCTTCGCCGACTATGTGCTCGTCTCCGAGGACATGAGTATGCCTGTCCCGGAAGCGCTTTCGCTTGAACAAGCAGCCCTCACCGAGCCGATGGCGGTCGCGTACCACGCCGTGCGGCGCAGCGAGATCGGCAAGCGGGACGTCGCCGTCGTGATCGGCTGCGGGCCGATCGGACTCGCGGTGGTCGCGGCGCTCAAGGCCATCGGTGTGCGCACCGTGGTCGCCAGTGACCTGTCGGCGACCCGCCGCGACCTCGCGCGGACGGTCGGAGCCGACGTCGTCGTCGACCCCCGAGTGGAGTCCCCGTGGGATCGTGCCGCCGAGAAGGGACGCCATCTGGTGCGGGCCGACGAACTGTTCGCCACCGCATTCACCGCAATGCACCAGCTCCAAATCGTGCCGCGGTTTCCGTGGTGGACCGTGATGCGCTTGGCCGAACGGTTCGGCGCCGTCCCGCGCGGCCCCGTCGTCTTCGAGTGTGTCGGCGTACCGGGCATGATCGAGGAGATCGTCTCGCACACCCCGCTGCGCTCACGCGTCGTGGTGGTCGGCGTTTGTATGGAGCCGGACACCTTCCGCCCGGCAATGGCGATCAACAAGGAGATCGACCTACGCTTCGCCTTCGGCTACGACCCCGCCGAATTCCGGACCACGCTGCACATGATCGCCGACGGCCAACTCGACGTGTCGCCGCTGGTCACCGGCACCGTCGGACTCGACGGAGTGGTCACCGCGTTCGACGCACTCGGCTCCGCGGAACGGCACGCGAAGATCCTCATCGACCCGAGCAGCGACGTCGCCACGGTCTGAACCGAACGGTCTGGACCGACGGTGGCCGATTAGCGCGGTGGGCGCAGCACGCGCATCGCGGCTCGCAGCACCGGCTCCGGGACATGTTCGCGGACGGCCAACGCCGACGATCCCAGCCGCGACCGGACCGGCGTGCCTCGTCCGAACACTCGGTTGACCGGTCCGCCCTGCGGTTCGAGTTCTACGTGCAGCGGCGGCGCGCCGTCGGCGGCGCCGAGTGCGTGCGAGATGACCATCCGCTGGATCTCGCTTGTACCCTCAAAGATGGTGTACAACTTGGCATCCCGATACCACTTTTCAACGGGATGATCGGTGATGTAACCCCACCCGCCGAGAGTCTGGATGGCCCGCTCGGTGGCGTCCACCGCGAGTTCACTGGCCATCAGTTTCGCCATCGACCCTTCGCCGCGTTCCATCGGAATCCGTTGAGCCGACATCCACGACGCGCGCCAGGTCAACAATCGTGCGGCGTCGAGTCGGGCTGCTAAGTCGGCCAAGGGGAACGCGACCCCCTGGTTGTCGATAATGGGTGCATCGAACGCCTCCCGTCGGTTGGCATACTCGGTCGCGTATTCGATTGCCGCCCTGGTAATTCCGAGTGCCTGCGCGGCCACCATCGGTCGGGTTTGCTCGAATGTGCCCAGCGTTGCCGATCGGGACCGTCCGCCGTTCTCCGCGGACTCGCGAACCTGCGCGAGCTTGTGCTCGAGCCGGTCCTGGCCGCCCAGTAGGTTGGCTGCCGGTATCCGGACGCCGTCGAAGCGGAGTTCGGCGGTATGGGATGCGCGGCAGCCGAGCTTGTCGAGTTTGCGGACGAGTTCCAGTCCCGGAGTCTGGCCCGGCACGATGAACAGCGCCTGCCCCTTGTGTCCCAGTTCGGGGTCCACGACGGCATTGACGACATGGACATTCGCGATACCGCCGTTGCCGATCCACATTTTGTGGCCGTCGATGATCCAGTCGTCTCCGTCCCGGCGCGCGGTGGTGCGCAGATTCCGCACATCACTGCCGCCTTCCGGTTCGGAAATGGCCAGAGCGGCGAGCTTCAGATCACCGGGGGTGCCGAAGCACTCGGGAGCCCAGTCGAGCATCTGTTCCGGGGTAGCAGCCTGCCCGATGGCCGACAGCGCCAGCGCAGGCATCACTACCGCCAGGCCAATGCCTGCGCAGCCCCAGAAGATCTCTTCCAGAAACAGCGGCAACGAGAGTCCGGTGGGGTCCCCGATCAGGTCGCGGTAGAACAGTGGGCTGTAGAAGCCCGCTTCGGCGGCCTCCTCGAGTACCGGCCACGGGAACTCCTGCCGGCGGTCGTAATCGGCAGCAACCGGACGAATCACGTTCTCCGCGAACGCATGTGCCCGTGCTGCCAGATCATGCTGAGCGGTGGTGGGTGTCAGGTCGAACGCCATCGTGTCTTCCCTCTGAGTGATCCTCGGGTCCGACGACGGCGCTCTGCATCGTCGGTGAGCGACGGCAGCAGCCTACTGTCGGGTCGGGGATGTGCGGAGGCTTTTCGGGGTGGCGAGTGCTGGTTTCGATACGCCGCTCGTTCCTCGCGGCTACTCAACCAGCGGGGGTTTGTGCTCTTGCGGCTACTCAACCAGCGGGGTGGGCGGTCTCGGGCACGGGAGTCGCGGCTACTCAACCAGCGGGGTGGCTCGTTCCTCGCGGCTACTCAACCAGCGGAATGGGCGGTCTCGGGCACGGGAGTCGTCGTGGCTACTCAACCAGCGTCGTGAGCGCCGATCTGCTGGCGGTATCCGCGCCACTCCCGCGTCTTCGCGCGTGTCGCGACCGGCGCGGGCGCGTGTAGGTGGCGCGAACGCGATCTCGCCACGCGTCGGCCGACGCCCAGTCGACGGATTCTGGCGCCCGCTCGACGCTAGTGCTGCTCCTTCATGTGCCGCATGACCGCGGCGGCGCCGCCGCCGGCGGCGCCGAGCGCCAGCGCCGTCGGAACGCCGTACTTGGCTGCCTTGCGGGCGGTGCGGAAGTCGTACATCTCCCAGCCGCGCACCTTCGCGACCTCCTTGAGGTCGGCGTCGGGATTGATCGCCACCGCGGTGCCGACCAGCGACAGCATCGGCACGTCATTGTGCGAGTCGGAGTAGGCGGTACATCGCTTGAGGTCGAGTCCCTCCCGAATCGCCAACGCGCGCACCGCATGTGCCTTGCCGGGGCCGTGCAGGATGTCGCCGACCAGCCGGCCGGTGAACACGCCGTCCACGCTCTCGGCGACGGTGCCGAGCGCTCCGGTCAGGCCCAGACGCTTGGCGATGGTCTGTGCCAGCTGCACCGGGGTCGCGGTCACCAGCCATACCTGCTGGCCGGCGTCGAGATGGCGTTGCGCCAAAGCCGCTGTGCCCGGCCAGATCTTGTCGGCGATGTACTCGTCGAAGATCTCCTCGCCCAGCTCGACCAGCTCGGACGTCGGCCGGCCGGCGATGAACGACAGTGCCTTCTCCCGTCCCTCCGCGACGTCGTTGGCGTTCTCCTTGCCGGTGATCCGGAACTTGGCCTGGGTCCAGGCGAAGTCCAGAACATCGCTGTAGGAGAAGTACTTTCGGGCGGCCAGTCCGCGTGCGAAGTGGACGATGGATGCGCCCTGCACCAACGTGTTGTCGACGTCGAAGAATGCCGCGGCGGTGAGATCGCGTGGCACCTCGGGGGTCTCGTCGGTCGGCGGCCGGGACCGCAGCGAGTCGACCGCCGCTTTGGCGCTCGCTTCGCCGGCGAGTGCCTGCCGCAATTCCTGCGCGGTCTGCCGGAATCGACCGGTCGCGGCGCTCGCTCGCTCGGAGATCCAGGTGGTGACTCGCGCCGACTCGTCGTCGGAGTCGCCGAGCGTGTGCAGTTCGGCGTCCTCGTCCAGCTCGTCGGTGCCGTTCGCACCGCCGTCGACCGCCGAGGCATGCGCCTCCCAGTCGTCACCGGTATCGAGGTCGGCGGGGTTGGAGCCGGACAGCGACGCCTCGTCGGAGCCGGACAGCGACGCTTCGTCGGAGCCGGACGGCGACACGTCGGCACTGCCGTGCGCCGGTGCGTCGGGAAGGTCGGTGCCGGGCCGCTCGACCATCGCGTCGGCGCCGCTCACAACCGTGTCGTCGATGCCCTCGCTGTCGGCATCCGCCGGCCGGGAGGCGTCATCCCCCGAGGTCACACCCACAGCACACCTCCACCGACGGACCACTTCGTGAGCCTGATGACCTCCACAGTAGCGGGGGTGTCAGACTGGCTCAGAGGATGGCGGTCACACCCGTTCGGCGCGGCGCGAGGAGGTAGTAGTGACGATCACCTTGCTGACCCGTGTGGGCTGCTCGGCGTGCGCGACGGCGCTGGCCGACCTGCGCCGGATCTGCGCCGAGCTGGGCACCGACTTCGACGTCGTCGACGTCGACCAGGCCGCCGAGAACGGAAACCGGGACCTGCGTGCCGATTACGGCGACCGCCTCCCGGTAGTGCTCCTCAACGATGTCGAGCACAGCTATTGGGAGGTTGACGAACCGCGCTTGCGCACCGACCTCGCGGCGCGCGGCTAGGCGTTCGACGCGGCCCTGGCAGCGGGCGCCAGATACCGCGGGTATACGCTGATCGAACCCGATATCCCGGGCGTCGAGGCCGGCGCGGATGCGCGTGACGGCGCCGAACGGGAATGACGCGGGGTGGGGTTCGGACGTGAAAGCGGGTGTGCAGCAGTGAGCGTCAGTTCGGCGGGCGACATACCCGAGCCGACGGTCGCGCGGCTGGCCAGCTATTTGCACGTGCTGCGCTCGTTCAGTCAGCGCGGCGTCGTGGTGACCTCCAGCGTCCAGCTCGCCACCGCCGCTGGCGTCAACTCGGCCATCCTCCGCAAGGACCTGTCGCACGTCGGCGCCAATGGGGTGCGCGGCGTCGGCTACGACGTCGGCCGGCTGATCGCCCGTATCGCACTGACCCTGCACACCGACAGCACCCAGACCGTCGCACTGGCCGGGGCTGGGCGCCTCGGCCGCGCGCTGCTCGCCCACGCCGGCTTCGGTCGTGGGTTTCGTGTGGCGGCACTCTTCGACGACGATCCCGACCTGCTCGGCAGGCGGCTCACCCCGGATGCCCCGCCGGTCGCCGCGCTCGCCGACATCGCCGACGTGTGCACCCGGCCGGACGTCGCGCCGGTCGAGATCGGGGTGGTCGCGACCGGCGACGACATGGCACAACGCGTCTGCGACGCCTTCACCGCCGTCGGCGTCCGGCAGCTGCTGAACGTGACGCCGGTGACGTTGTCGACGGACTCCGACATCGTCGTCCGACAGGTTGATCTAGCCTTGGAGCTGCAAGTGTTGGCGTTCCACGCCTCGCGGAGCCCGGTGTCCGCCCCAGCGGTGCTGGCTGGCTCGGCCGGTGACGGCCCGGTCGGCGGCCGAGACGGCGCCGCGACCGGCGACGGACGCCACACGCCCGGACACCTAGCCCGGGCCCACACCGAGCGGACACACGACGAGCGGGAACACGACGGCACGATGAACCACAACCACGGTGGCGCGGACGACGAAGCGGGGACGGCGTGAGCGTTCTATTGTTCGGTGTCTCCCACCGCAGCGCGCCGGTCGAGGTGCTCGAGCGGCTCGCGGTCTCCGACCACGACCGCCCCAAACTGGTCGACGACCTGCTGTCGTCGCGCGCCGTCTCCGAGGCGATGCTGGTCTCCACCTGCAATCGGGTGGAGATCTACGCCGTCGTCGACGCCTTCCACCCGGCGCTGGAAGCGGTCGGTGCCGTCGTCGGCGAACACTCCGGACTGACCGTCAACGATCTCACCAAGCACGCCTACGTGCGGTACTCCGAGGCCGCCGCCGAACATCTCTTCACCGTCGCCGCCGGACTGGACTCGATGGTGGTCGGGGAGCAGCAGATACTCGGGCAGATCCGCAATGCCTACCTGAGCGCCGACGCGAACCAGTCGACCGGCCGGGTGCTGCACGAGCTCGCCCAGCAGGCGTTGCGAGTGGGCAAGCGGGTGCACACCGAGACCGGCATCGACCGCGCGGGTGCGTCGGTCGTGTCGGTGGCGCTGCACCGCGCACAGACTTTGCGGGCCGGATCATCCGACACCGCACCCCCGATGCGTCGCGCGGTGGTCGTCGGCGCCGGCGCGATGGGTGGCCTGGCCACCGCGCAACTCGCCCGGGCGGGCGTCGACGACCTCGTCGTGGTGAACCGCACCGTCGAGAACGCCCGGCACCTGGCCGGCAACATCCGGGCCAATCACGGCATCGACGTCCGCGGTGTCGGTTTCGACGAGCTGCCCGCCGCGATGGCCGACGCCGACGTGGTCGTCGCCTGCACCGGGTCGGTGGGAGCCGTGGTCGGCGTCGGAGACGTGCACTCGGCGCTCGCCGCGCGTGCCGGAGGCAGACCGCCGCTGGTGATCTGCGACCTGGGCCTGCCCCGCAACGTCGACCCGGCCGCCGCGCGCTTGCCGGGTGTGCACGTCGTCGACATCGAGAGCCTGCGCGGCGACTCCGCCACCCGCGCCGCCGAGGACGACACGGTGGCCGCCCGGGCGATCGTCAGCGCCGAACTGGCCGACTACCTCGCCGCGCAACGACAGGCCGAGGTCACCCCGACCGTCGCCGCCCTGCGGCAACGCGCCGCCGACGTCGTGGAAGCGGAGATCCTGCGGCTGGAGACCAAGCTGCCCGAGTTGGACGATCCGCAGCGGGACGAGGTCGCCAAGGCGGTCCGGCGCGTCGTCGACAAGCTGCTGCACGCGCCGACCGTGCGCGTCAAGCAACTCGCCTCCACGCCCAATGGCGATCACTACGCCGAGGCGCTGCGCGAACTGTTCGAACTCAAGCCGGGCGCCACCGAATCGGTGTCGGCGCCGGAGACCGGTCTGTCGCAGACGCCGCCCGTCGCGCCCGGTGCCCCCGATGCGAGCACCGGCACAGGTGGCGGCACCGACCGGACGTCGCGGTGACCGGTGGCCCAGTGACACGCCCGTCCGACACGCCGATCCGGATCGGCACCCGGGGCTCACTGCTGGCGACCACGCAGTCCCAGACCATCGCCGACGCCCTGACCGCCGCCGGTCACCCGGCCGAGCTGGTCGTCATCAAGACGGCGGGCGACGCGTCGGCGAAACCGGTCGCCGAGATCGGCGTCGGTGTGTTCACCACCGCGCTGCGCAACGCACTGCACGAGGGCACCATCGACGTCGCCGTGCACTCCTACAAAGATCTGCCGACCGCCCCCGATCCGGGACTGGTCATCGCGGCCGTCCCCACCCGCGAGGATCCGAGAGACGCGCTGGTCAGCAGCGGTAACCGGGTACTCGGTGAACTGCCGCCGGGCGCGACGATCGGCACCTCCTCGCCACGGCGGGCGGCGCAGCTTAGAGCATTGGGTCTCGGTTTGGAAATCCGCCCCCTACGAGGCAACCTTGATTCTCGGTTGGGCAAAGTCGCCAGCGGCGATCTCGACGCAGTCGTGGTCGCCCGCGCCGGACTCGTCCGTATCGGGAGGGCCGATGAGGTCACCGAGGCGTTCGACCCGGTAGTCCTGCTGCCGGCACCGGCGCAGGGGGCCTTGGCCGTGGAGTGCCGCTCCGACGATGCCGAACTGGTGAGAACCCTCGCCGAGTTGGACGACGAGTCCACCCGCGTGGCGGTTGACGCCGAACGCGCGGTGCTCGCGGCCCTGGAGGCCGGGTGCACCGCTCCGGTCGGGGCGATCGCCGAGGTGGTCGAGTCGATCGACGACGACGGGCGCATCTTCGCCGAACTGTCGCTGCGTGCGGCGGTGGCGGCCGAGGACGGATCCGATGTGATCCGGGCCTCGGTGGTGGGTCCGGTCGATCACGGTGTCCGGCTCGGTAAGGAACTCGCCGCCGAACTGCTGGACCTGGGAGCGGACGAGCTCGTCGGCTCTCGGTAGCAGGGACGCTGCAGCAGCAGACGAGAACTGCAGCCCTCGTCACGAGGGCAGGAGAGTGCGAGGCCATGAGCCGTACGAAGAAGGCCAATCCGGGACGCATCCTGTTCGTGGGATCGGGACCGGGGGACCCTGACCTGTTGACCGTGCGGGCGCGGAGCGTGATCGCGCATGCCACGACCGCCTACATCGACCCCGACGTGCCCGCCGCCGTGGTGGAGCTGATCGGCGCGGCACACCGCGAGGAGCCGGTTCCCGGTAGCCACCGGGCCGCGAAACGCACGCCGGACAAGCCCGCCGACGCCGCCGAGACCGACGACGCGCCGGCCACCGACACGGACGACGCCGAGAGCGCCGAGGACCAGATCGTGCACCCGGCGCTCGGCGACCCGACCGAGGTCGCCAAGACCCTGGTCGCCGCCGCGAAGACCGGCACCGACGTGGTACGCGTCGTCGCAGGCGATCCGCTGACCACCGACTCGGTACTCGCCGAGGTCAACGCCGTCGCTCGCACCTCGGTGTCCTTCGAGGTGCTGCCCGGGCTGCCCGCCGCGTCGGTGGTACCGAGCTACGCGGGGATGCCGCTCGGCTCCAGCCACACCGAGGCCGACGTCCGCGCCGAAGGCGTCGACTGGGCGTCGCTGGCCGCGGCGCCCGGACCGCTGGTCCTGCACGCAACGTCGGCGCACCTCGCCGAGACCGCCAGCGCGCTGACCGAACAGGGGCTCGCGCCGCAGACCCCGGTCGCCATCACGATCAACGGCACCACCTGTGCCCAGCGCACCATCGAGGCCACCCTGGCGACCCTCAACGAGCAGGGCAATGCGCTCACCGGGCCGCTGATCCTGACCATCGGCAAGGTCGTCAGCCAGCGCGGCAAGCTCTCCTGGTGGGAGTCGCGTGCCCTCTACGGCTGGACGGTGCTGGTGCCGCGCACCAAGGATCAGGCAGGCGACATGAGCGAGCGACTCGTCAGCCACGGCGCGATGCCCAAGGAAGTGCCGACGATTGCGGTCGAACCGCCGCGCAGTCCGGCCCAGATGGAAAGGGCCGTCAAGGGTTTGGTCGACGGCCGCTACCAGTGGGTGGTGTTCACCTCCACCAACGCGGTGCGCGCGGTGTGGGAGAAGTTCGCCGAGTTCGGTCTGGACGCGCGTGCCTTCTCCGGCGTCAAGATCGCATGCGTCGGCGCCGCGACCGCGGAGCGGGTGCGTGCCTTCGGCATCAACCCCGAGATGGTGCCGTCCGGCGAACAGTCGTCGCTTGGATTGCTCGCCGACTTCCCGCCGTATGACGACGTCTTCGATCCGGTCGACCGAATCCTGTTGCCGCGCGCCGACATCGCCACCGAAACCCTGTCCGAGGGGCTGCGGGAACGCGGCTGGGAAATCGACGACGTCACCGCGTACCGCACGGTGCGCGCCGCGCCGCCGCCCGCCCAGACCCGCGAGATGATCAAGACCGGCGGTTTCGACGCGGTGTGCTTCACCTCGAGCTCGACCGTCCGCAACCTGGTCGGTATTGCCGGAAAGCCGCACGCGCGCACCATCGTTGCCTGCATCGGGCCGAAGACCGCCGAGACCGCAACGGAATTCGGGCTGCGGGTGGATGTGCAGCCGGAGACCGCGTCGATCCCCGACCTGGTGGACGCGCTGGCCGCGCACGCCGCACGGCTGCGGGCCGAGGGCGCACTGCCGCCGCCGCGGAAGAAGTCGCGGCGGTCGCGGTCCTGATCGGCGGGCGGGCATGACCACGTCCCGTTCTCAGCGGATCCGTCCCCGTCGGCTGCGCAGCACGCCGGCGCTGCGGCGGCTGGTCGCCGAGACGACGTTGGCGCCGAGCGACCTGGTGCTGCCGATGTTCGTCGCCGACGGCATCGACGAGCCGCATCCCATCTCGTCGATGCCCGGCGTCGTGCAGCACACCTTCGATTCGCTGCGTGCCGCGGCCGACGAGGCCGTCCGTGCCGGAGTGGGTGGGCTGATGCTGTTCGGTGTGCCCGCACCCGCAGACAAGGATGCGACCGGGTCGGCGGCCGACGCCGACGACGGCGTCCTCAACCGCGCGCTGCGCCTGCTCACCGACGACCTCGGCACCGACACGGTGCTGATGGCCGACACCTGTCTGGACGAGTTCACCGACCACGGCCACTGCGGCGTACTGGACGGTGCCGGACGTGTCGACAACGACGCCACCCTGGATCGGTACGTGTCGATGGCGTTGGCGCAGGCGCGCGCCGGCGCGCAGGTGCTCGGCCCCAGCGGCATGATGGACGGCCAGGTGGCCGCGATCCGCACCGGCCTCGACGACGCGGGGTTCACCGACACCGCGATCCTCGCCTACGCCGCGAAGTACGCATCGGCGTTCTACGGGCCGTTCCGGGAAGCCGTCGGATCGACGCTGACCGGCGATCGCCGCACCTACCAGCAGGACGCCGCCAACCGGATCGAGGCCCTCCGCGAGGTGCGGCTGGACCTCGACGAGGGTGCGGACATGGTGATGGTCAAACCGGCGATGAGCTACCTCGACATCGTCCGCGATGTGGCGGAGATGGCCGACGTCCCGGTCGCCGCATATCAGATCAGTGGCGAGTACTCGATGATCACCGCCGCCGCGGAACGCGGCTGGATCGACCGGGACGCCGCCGTCCTGGAGTCGCTGGTTGCCATCCGCCGCGCCGGCGCGTCGATCATCCTCACGTATTTTGCGACCGAGGTGGCGGCCGGCTTGGCATAGGCCGGTCTTTCGAAAAATCGATCGACATTGTGCCCGGTAACCGGGCAAAACGTCGATGGATTTCCGGTGGACTGCGGTGGCGCGTCGAGATCGTGTGGCGTCGGCGTCCGGTGCCGAGACATTAGTGTGGAAGTCATGTCCGCATCCACCGACGCGGGGCGCACTCCGCGGCCCGACGACGACTCCGCGGGTGCCGGCTCACGGCCCCGCATGCCCGACTCGGTGAAGATCGCCACCGAACTGTGGATCGCCGTGATCGTCGCGCAGACCGTCGCGTTCTTTGCCCGGTACCCGACGATGCGCGACCTGTGGGACCGGCAGGTCGTCCGCGAGGTTCAGGCGGGCGCTCCGGCCGCACAGGTCGACATGATGTCCTCGGCGTGGATTCTGATCGCGACCATGATCATCATCGTGGTGATCCCGGTCGCGGTGTCGGTGACCGTCGTCTTCTTCACTCGACGCGGCTACAACTGGGCACGCCTGGTGCTCGGCGCGATGGGCATCTACGTGTTCCTCAGCCTGCTGTTCGGGATCTTCGGCGATGTCGAACCGCAGTGGGCGATGATTCCGCAGGTGATCAGCGGGGTGGCCGCACTCGGTGCGACCATCCTGCTCATGCGGCGCGACTCCGACACCTACTGTCGAGAGATGGCCGAGTACCGCCGACCCAAACCGGTGACGCCCGCCTACCCGCCGTCCGCACCGTGGTCGCACCCGGGCCAGCAGTTGGGACAGCCGTACCCGCCGGGGACCTATCCGGGGTCGTACCCGCCCGGGTCGTATCCGACTTATCCGAGCCCGAGCTATCCCAGCCCGACTTATCCGAGCCCGACCTATCCCAGCCCGACTTATCCCAGCCCGGGTGACCCGTACTCCGGGAACCAGCCGTATCCGCCGCCGTATCCGCCAGGGGCGTACCCACCGGGGGAGTACCAACCGGGGCAGTACCCGTCGGGTACCTATCCGCCGTCCGCGCCGCCGGAGTCCGGCGCGCGGTCGGAGTCCGGCGACAGCGGCGAAGCGGCACAGGGCGGCGGCACCGGTGATGTGACGCCCGGTGCGTCCGGTACCACCAAGGCGCCCAGCACCACCGAGACGTCCGGTGCGCCCAGCACCACCGAGGCTCCGGACGCGCCCAACTCCGCGCAGGCGGCGCCGGGTCCCACCGCCGCCGACGAGCCAGATCCCGACTCGCGCACCAGTGACACGCCCCGCAACGAAGGAACTCCCCGTGACCAATCCTGATCCGGCACAACGACCGGCGCTCGTCTCCTGGGCTTACCGCTGCTGGGTCGTCTCGGGCGCCCTGCTGGCGGCGCTGGGGGTCCTGTTCATCGTGGGCGGAGTGCTCTCGTCGCGCGCGACCCTGCTGCCGGTCGGGGTCGGCGTCATCATCGTCGCGGTCGGCGTCGCCTACGTGCTGCTCGGCACCAAGGCCTATACCGGCGACGCGCGGTGGCGATCCTCGCTGGCCGCACTGACCCTCGTCGTCGTGGTGATCCTGCTGTTCCTCAGCTTCGGAGTGATGTCACTGGCCTTCGCGCTGCTCGCCGCGATCGTGGGGCTCTTCGGCTCGCTGCTGGCCTATCGGCCGGAAGCGGAGACGTGGTACACGGGTGAGGAGCCGGAACCCAAGGTCGCGCGCGGCCGCCGCACGTCCCGCACCGGACGTGCCACGCCGAACACCGACACCACCAGCAAGCGACTGCGCAAGAGTGGGCCGACACCGCCGGACGACTCCGCCGCCCGGAACGGCTCATGAGCGGATCCCCAGTACCCGCGGGGGAGGACGACGACAGCCGTCCGCCCGGCGACGACGCGGCTCGACCGTCGCGCGATGATCCCGACACCGACTCACCGAGCAACGCCGACGCCGTATCACCGGGCGAGCAGGACGGCGCCGCGCCATTGAGTGAGCAGGACGGTGCCGCGCCGCCCACCCGTGGCGAGGCAGCGGCCGAGACAAGGGCCACCGCAACCGAGCCCGGCGAGCTGCTGTACTACGAACCCGGCGGGTCGTGGTGGGTCGTCGCGATCGGTCCGATACTCGTCGGGGCGGTTCTGATCATGGAGATCCTCGGTCCCGGCCAGGTGCACTGGCCGATCATGGCGATCTTCGTGGCGATCATCACCGGATTCTCCGTCGTCCAGGTGTTCGCCGCCCGCAAGCACGTCAGCGTCGAACTCACCGACACCACACTCCGCCAGGGCACCCGGGTGGTGCCGCTCGCCGACATCGACACCGTCTACCCGCCGAATAACGGTGCGGAACCAAAGAAGTGGCAGAGCGCCCCCGCGCTCGGCGAACTGCACGGGGTGCCGCGGCGGCGCAAGGGAGTAGGCGTGAAACTCGCGGACGGGAAGCTGGCCCAGGCGTGGGCGAAGGACGTCGAGACGTTCCGCCGCGAACTCACCGACGCGCACCTCGCGGTGCGCCTCGGACTCCCGCCGCGCGGGGGCGACTGACCCGCAAGCGCGGCACCCCGACCAGCGGAACGCGGACGCACCGGCAACGACCGGTACGTCCGCGCCCCCGTGCTAGGGATGGTGGTGGAAGCCCACGGGATCAGCCGTGCTGCAGCATCGGCGCAACCAGCAGCTCCTCGGGAATGCCAAACGCATCCACCAGGGTTCGCGCGTGCGGCCGCAGCTCGCGGCATAGTTCGTTCACGCCCCGCCGGATCGCCTTGGCGCGCTCCACCGACACATGCCGATGCATCAAGAACCAGGACAGGTCGTCCTCCAGCGCCGAGTAGACGAACAGATCGCACACCTTGCCGAGCAGCTCCCGCGCCGCCAGCGAGTCACAATTGTCAATCGCCTCGATAAATGCTTCCAGCACCACACGTTCGGTGTGCGCCTGACCGACCTTCAGCAGGTGATCCTGGGCGTTGTTGAACACCTCGAAGGCGTCGTTGTCGTCGTCGAGTGCACGACGCAAACGCTGTGCGCACGTGCGGATCAGGTGGTCTTCGCGATTACGGAAGAGTCGGATCTGGGTGCTGCGATCGGTGAGGTTCGAGTTGTCGGTGTCCTCGTCCGAGGAGTCCAGCAGTGTCTGGATCACCTGGCGCACGGCGGTCTTCTCGGCCACCACGTCACGCGCCATCTCCGCGATGAACCGGACCCAACCACCCGCCGAAAGCCCCTGCACGTCATCGGCATACGCCGACAGCAGCTCCTTGGCGACCAGCTGGGTCAGCACGGTGTTGTCACCCTCGAAGGTGGTGAACACGTCGATGTCGCCGCGGATGATGGGCAGCTGGTTCTCGTCCATGTAGCCGGCACCGCCGCAGGCTTCGCGTGCGACGTTGATCGCATGCGAGGCGTGCCACGTGCTGTACGCCTTGAGTCCGGCGGCCGCACTCTCCAACTCCCGCTGCCGAGCCGCATCGATCTCGCCGGCATCGTCGGCCTGCACGGCCGCCAGCTCAGCTGTCAGCTCGTTCTGCGCAAACTCGATGGCATAGGACTTGGCAATGAGCGGCAACAACTTTCGCTGATGTGCCAAATAGTCCATGACGATGATCTCGTCCGTCTCGTCGGGTGCCTCGAACTGTTTGCGAATCATCCCGTACCGAGCGGCGATGGTCAGCGCCTTACGCGCCGCTGCGCCCGCGGTGGCCCCGACGCTGACCCGGCCGCGGATCAGGGTGCCGAGCATGGTGAAGAAGCGGCGGTTCGGGTTCTCGATCGGGGAACTGTAGGTGCCGTCCTCGGCGACGTCGGCGTAGCGGTTCAGCAGGTTCTCCGCCGGAATCCGCACGTTGTCGAAGATGATGCGCCCGTTGTCGACACCGGCGAGGCCACCCTTGTACCCGCAATCGCTCGTGGTGACGCCCGGCAGGTCGGCACCATCCTCGTCACGGATCGGCACCACAAAACAGTGCACCCCGTGCCCAACGGGTTCCTCACCCGGGCCCGCGGTGATGAGCTGCGCGAATACCGCTGCCACACGGGCATGTTCGGCGGCGCCACCGATGTAATCCTTGCGCGCCGACGGGGTGGGGGAGTGGATGACGAACTCACGGGTGTCCGGATCGTAGGTCGCGGTGGTCTCCAAGGCCTGCACATTGGACCCGTGTCCGGTCTCGGTCATCGCGAAACAGCCGAGCAGGTTCAGGTCGATGATGTCTTTCACGTAGCGGTCGTGATGCCTTGCGGTGCCGAGGTTTTCAATCGCGCCACCGAACAGTCCCCATTGCACACCGGCCTTGACCATCAGCGACAGGTCGGCGTATCCGAGCATCTCGATGGCAGTGATCGACGCGCCGACGTCGCCGGTGCCGCCGTGATCGGCGCCGAAGCCGGCGGCCGCGAAACCCTGCTTGGCCAGTTCTCGCATGACCTCCAAGGTGCGGGCGCGGGCCTCGCCGAGAGTCCGCGACGGATCGGGCAGCAGGTCGGCCCGGTTGGACCGTTCGCGCACCATGTCGCGGGTCGCGCGCCACGGGCCGTCGAGCGTGATACGGAGGTTGTCGACGAGGAGGGCGCGCTCGTCGTCGGACAGATCGTCGGTGGGCGGCGGATCGATGGCGGGGTCGTCGCCATCGGTGACGACGGGTGCGGCGGACGATGCGGGATCTTCGGTGCGCGTTGCCATACCCCCACCGTACGGATCGTGCCCGCGAGGTTTGGCGGTTCCCGGCGCGCCGCGGCGCGTACGCCGCTCCGTTGCCATACTGAGCGGATGGCACGCAGTGACTCCACCGTCGAGCCGGGAACCGCCGACCCGAGCGAGTTCCGGCTGCATGTGGTGGCCGAGTCGATCCGGCTGTTCTCCGAGCACGGCTACGAATCGACGACGGTGGAGCAGATAGCGGCGGCCGCCGGAGTGTCGCGGCGCACCCTGTTCCGGCAGTTCCGGTCCAAGGAAGACATGATCTTCGCCGACCACGAAACCCTGTTGGCCCAGGTCGCCGAGCGGCTGGCGGCCGACGATTCCGCCGGAGAACCTCGGGCTGGACGCTCGGTCGCAGACGGGTCGGTGGTCGGAGCCGACCCGTGGATGGCGGTGTGCGAGGCGGCGGAGATCGTCTTCACTCACTTCTTGGCGACCCGCGATCTCGCCGCACGCCGTCTGCGCGTGGTCCAGAAGGTGCCCGCGTTGCGCGAGCGTGAACTCGTCACCACCTACCGCTATCAGCGGATCTTCGAGGAGTACCTCCGTCGGGAGCTGCCCGGCGAGTCGCGGGTGGCCATCGTGGCGTTCTCCGCGGCGGTCACCTCGGCGCACAACTACCTGCTGCGGTCGATGATCCGCGGCGACGAGGACGCGACCCTCGACCGTCTGCGCACGGAGCTCACTCGTATCCGAGTGGCACGCGATGCCGTGGATGCGAGTGCGGCCGATCGCACGGTCGATCGCGCGCGAGCCGGGGGCGGGCGCTCCGTCGCGGTCGTCACCTTCGGCCCCGGGACGTCGGCCGACGAGATCAGCCGGGTGGTCGGGGAAAGCCTGCGGGCGCATACTGCCGCGCGGGAGAATGAGAAGGACGAGACTTGACCTGGCACGCGGTGCCGTGGTGAACTGGATCAATCGGTAAATTCTGGCACTGAGTGTCGTGAGGAGTTCTCATGGGTTTCGGTAATCCCGACTTCAACGTGTACGAACTGCCCGAGGAGCACGTCGCGCTCCGGGAGGCCATCCGCGGGCTGGCGGAGAAGGAGATCGAGCCGTACGCGGCCGATGTGGACGAGAAGTCGCGGTTCCCGGACGAGGCGCTGCAGGCGCTCGTGGCCAACGGTTTCAACGCGATTCACGTCCCCGAGGAATATGGCGGGCAGGGCGCCGACTCGGTGGCCGCGTGCATTGTGATCGAGGAGGTCGCTCGGGTCGACGCGTCGTCGTCGCTCATCCCGGCCGTCAACAAGCTCGGCACCATGGGGCTGATCCTGAACGGGTCCGACGAGCTCAAGAAGCAGGTGTTGCCGTCGATCGCGTCCGGTGAGGCGATGGCGTCGTACGCGCTGTCCGAACGTGAAGCCGGCTCGGACGCGGCGTCGATGAAGACCCGCGCCCGCAAGGACGGCGACAACTGGGTCCTCAACGGCACCAAGTGCTGGATCACCAACGGCGGCAAGTCCACCTGGTACACCGTGATGGCGGTGACCGATGCGGAGAAGGGTGCCAACGGCATCTCGGCGTTCATGGTGCACAAGGACGATCCCGGATTCACCGTCGGACCGCTGGAAAAGAAGCTGGGCATCAAGGGGTCGCCCACCGCGGAACTGTACTTCGAGGAATGCACCATCCCGGGCGACCGCATCATCGGCGAGCCGGGGACCGGCTTCAAGACCGCCCTACAGACGCTGGACCACACGCGCCCGACGATCGGCGCGCAGGCGGTCGGTATTGCGCAGGGTGCGCTCGACAACGCGATCGCCTACGTCAAGGACCGCAAGCAGTTCGGCAAGCCGATCAGTTCGTTCCAGGGTGTCGAGTTCATGATCGCCGACATGGCGATGAAGGTCGAGGCTGCGCGGTTGATGGTCTACACCTCGGCCGCCCGCGCCGAGCGTGGCGAGAAGAATCTCGGCTTCATCAGCTCGGCGTCGAAGTGCTTCGCCTCCGACGTGGCGATGGAAGTCACCACCGACGCCGTGCAGCTGTTCGGCGGTGCCGGCTACACCCGCGACTTCCCGGTCGAACGGATGATGCGCGACGCCAAGATCACCCAGATCTACGAGGGCACCAACCAGATTCAGCGGGTCGTGATGAGCCGCGCGCTGTTGCGCTGACCTCGGTCGCGGCGGACCGCCCGGGCACCGGACCGGTCGGCGCGTCCAGAAATTTCACCTGTCGGCCGGGTCGCGTGGATAGTGCACGCGGCCCGGCCGTGTGGTGATGATTCGGTACGCGGACGATTCGGGTCGCAGATGATTCGGGGTGGCGGACGCTTCGGGTTGCGGACGCTTCGGTACGCGGACGATTCCGGGCGCGCCCGGCTTAGCTTTGCGGCAGGCGGTGCGTCCCCTAGCGCGCTCAGGCGTATGCGGGCAGGAACTGCAGCTTGGCCTTGTTGCGGGCCGCGGCGTCGCGGAACTCCTTCATCGCGCGAGGCATGTGGAAACCGTTGGTGACGATCACGGCGCCGGTCGCGCCCATCGCCTTGAGCATCCGCACGGTGTTGCTCGCGTTCTCCTTGGTGCTCGTGGACCGATCTTCATTCACCATCTGCCACATCGGTACACCGCGCCGGATCAGCCCGAGGTTCATGAACTGAGCTTCCGAAACCGGGAGCCACCACGTGTTGCCGCCGGAGACGATGACGCGATTGAACGGATGTGACCGCGCTAATCCCGCACCGACGTCGAGGCGTCGCTGCAGCACCTCGGGTGTCTGCCCGAAGGTGCCCATCTTGGCGCCCAGGATGACGATGTACCGCGTCGGAGGGCTCTGCCACAGGAAAGCGCTGTTCTTTGTCAGCAGGTCGGAGCTGCCGGCGTTCACTCTGCCTGCACTGGAGTCGGCGTCCGCCCGGGCAGACGTGGTGCCCACAATGCTCAAGGCGGTGACGGCGGCGATCACGAGGGCGATAATCCGGAGGCGCATGGCGCGAGGGTACCGAATCTTGTTACGCGAACAAACCAAAAGTTCGGGGTAATCCGGTAACGACCCGTCCCGGGTGCCAGGAACGGAGGGTGGCATCGGCCGACTCCGCAGTGCTGGTCCGTCCTGCTGGTCCCACTGCTGGTCCGTCCTGCTGGTCCGCTGGCGACGGCTGGCCGTCGGCGGCAATGCGCCCACCGACTTCGCGGGGCTAGCGTGGGCAGGGTGGCGGCAGTGGGTCCGAATAATCGGCGTCATCGGCGGGACCACCCGCTGGGAGCGCTCGTGCGCGCGGAACCACCGCCGATCAAGGCGGAAAGCTCACGGATGAGGGATCGACAGAAGGCGGGTCGGTGCGGCGCGGCCGGTAGGGCGGCGGCAGTCGCGGTGGCGCTGGTGCTTGTCGTGGCTGGCTGCGGCAGTGGTGGGGGGACCGGACCCGGTGTCGGTGACCGGTCGGGGACGGCGAGCGTGGGATCGGCCGGTGGATCGTCGAGCAGTCCCGCCGCAGCTTCCGGTGTGACCGCCGGGGACCGGTACGTCAATCTGGGCGACAGTTACAGTGCCGCAGCGGGTTTGCAGCCCTTGGTGGAGAACGGGCCGCTGTACTGCTCACGGTCGTCCCGAAACTTCGCGCATCTGGTCGCGCAACGTCGGGGACTGGATCTGACCGACGTGAGCTGTTCCGGCGCCGAGACCGGGGACTTCACGTCGGCGCAGTATTTCGGGATTGCACCGCAGCTCGACGCGCTCGATCCGGCGCGGCCTCCGCGGCTGGTCACCGTGATGGTCGGGGGTAACGACAACGAGACCTTCACCGGCACGATCCGGCGGTGCGGCGATGCGGTGCATTCCGACCCGACCGCGGCGCCGTGCCGGATGCGATACGGCGACTCGCTCATCGAGCCGGTACGCACCCAGACCTATCCGGCGGTGCGGGAGGTCTTTCGGCAGGTTCGCGAAAAGGCGCCGGGGGCAACGGTTCTGGCTGTCGGATATCCGTGGATACTGCCGCCGGCGCAGGGGTGTTACCCGCGAGTGCAGGTCGCGGCGGGCGATGTCGGGTACGTGCGCGAGTTGCAGGCCGCGCTCAACGATGCGGTGCGCCGCGCGGCGTCGGAGACGGGTGTGCGATTCGTCGACATGGCGGCAGTGTCGGAAGGGCACGACGCGTGCCGCCCGCCCGACGAGCGCTGGATCGAGCCGCAGCAGGGTCCGGTGACCGCCGCGACCCTGCACCCCAATGCCCGAGGTGAGCAGGCAATGGCCGACGAGATCCTGAAGGTCCTCTCTCCCTGACCCGTCCACTGTGCAGCCGAACTCGTTCACTGTGCGTCCCCGACCGTTCACTGTGCGGGTGAACTCGTTCACTGTGCGTCTTGGCGCATCTGCTGGGGTCAGTTGCCGAGCTTCCGGCCACCGGACTCCGCCACGCGCCTAGTAGTGCCCGCCACGCGCCTAGTAGTGCCCGCCACGCGACCTGATCGCCCTGTCGATCTCGAGGATGATCCCAAACGGATTTGTACGCATGCGTTCTCGGTCCACCCTGATGATGATCCAGCCAAGCTCGGTCAGTTTGTCCTGCCGACGCTGGTCATCGGCGCGTTGTTGCGGCGAGGAATGGAATTCCTCGCCGTCGTACTCGATACCGACCTTAAGAGCGGCGTAGCCGAGGTCGATGCGCGCAATTATCATCCCGGTCTGGTCGGCGACGACGATCTGAAGGTCGGGGGTTGGTAGGTCCGACCGCACGACGAGCAGTCGCAGACCGCTCTCGCCGGGGGACTCGGCTGCGGCATCGACGATTCGTGCGAGCTCCCGGGCTTGTCGCACGTTCCGTCGCCACTTTTGCATATCTGCGTAAACCGCTAGGTCAACGGGGTTGAAGCGGGTAGCCCGCGCCAGTGCGTCGAGGTATCCCAACGCCCGCCATGCCGGTTTCACGCGCGCGATGTCGAATGCTGTTCGGATTGCATTCGTGACCCTGATTCCGTCGATCTCGACGACGTCCGCCGGGTCAAGGTCAAGTCTGTGGGTGACAGTCGCGCATGCGGGTCGCCCAGAGCTTCCCGGCATGCGAATGAGTTCGACGGAGAAATCCTCGTCGTACCAAGCACTTTCATGCATGATAGTGGCCGCCGCTCCGGCGACGACCGGTTCGCCCTCGGCTGCGTTCGCGACTCCGATGACAAACTCGCGGGCGGTCAACAGTGCTGCTCGGTCCACATAGGTGCCGCCGCGAAAGTGTCGGAACTCGGCAGCGAATGCCTCGTCGGTGATGCCACGCTGTCGGAGCGCCGCGCTTCGGGTGATGAAGGTGGGTGGGAGCTGTTCGTTGGTTGTCATGCCCGTTGGACGCGCCATCCGCGCGAGGGGTTTCCTTGGTTCTGTCGGCCTGTGGAATCTGCCGCACAGTGGATGGTCGGGGACGCACAGTGAACGAGTTCGGCCGCACAGTGGATGGTCGGGGACGCACAGTGAACGAGTTCACCTGCACAGTGGATGGTCGGGGACGCACAGTGAACGAGTTCACCTGCACAGTGGACGATCCACGACGCACAGTGAACGAATTCTGCCGCCCACTCGACGGGTTCAGGTGCTCCCGGACCGCGGTCCGGGGCGCTGACCACGGCGGATTTGGGAGTGCCTGTGCCATTTGGAACACTGGAGGCCGTGACCAGATCCGCCGACGTCGCCGCCCGCTCCGACGAGTTGTTTCGTCGGGCGCAGCACGCGATCCCGGGCGGCGTGAACTCTCCGGTCCGCGCCTTCTCGGCCGTCGGCGGAACGCCACGCTTCATCGCGTCCGCACACGGCTGCCGACTCACCGATGTCGACGGCAACACCTACGTCGACCTGGTCAGCTCCTGGGGTCCGATGATTCTCGGGCACAGTCACCCCGCGGTCGTCGACGCCGTCCGCACCGTCGCCACCGACGGACTCTCCTTCGGCGCGCCGACCGAGGGTGAGGTCGAACTCGCCGAGGAGATCATCGACCGCGTCGACCCGGTGCAACGGGTCCGCCTGGTCAATTCCGGCACCGAGGCCACCATGTCGGCGATCCGACTGGCTCGCGGCTTCACCGGACGGCCCAAGATCATCAAGTTCGCCGGCTGTTACCACGGGCACGCCGACGCCTTGCTCGCCGACGCCGGCTCCGGTGTCGCCACGCTCGGACTGCCGACCAGCCCCGGCGTCACCGGCGCCGCCGCTCACGACACCATCGTCCTGCCCTACAACGACCTCGTCGCGGTCGCCGCCGCATTCGAGACGTACGGCGACGACATCGCGGCCGTGATCACCGAGGCCGCCGCCGGAAACATGGGCGCGGTCCCGCCGGTCGAGGGCTTCAACGCGGGCCTGCGCGACCTGACCCGCCGGCACGGCGCGCTGCTCATCATGGACGAGGTGATGACGGGGTTCCGGGTCAGCCCCGCCGGCTGGTACGGCATCGACGGTGTCGCCGGCGACCTCTACACCTTCGGCAAGGTGATGAGCGGCGGGCTACCGGCCGCCGCCTTCGGCGGTCGCGCCGACATCATGGAACGCCTCGCCCCGACCGGTCCCGTCTACCAGGCGGGCACCCTGTCCGGGAATCCGGTGGCGGTCGCCGCCGGACTCGCGACCCTGCGGCACGCCGATGCCGACGTGTACACCCGACTCGACGCGAACGCCGACCGGCTGGCCCGGCTGCTGGACGATGCCCTGGCCGGCGTCGGCCTCGGCCACCGGGTGCAGCAGGCGGGCAACCTGCTCAGCGTCTTCTTCACCCCGGACCCCGACCGTCCGATCACCGACTACCCCGCCGTGAAGGCCACCGAGACCTGGCGATTCGCCCCCTTCTTCCACGCATTGCTCAATCGCGGGGTGTATGCGCCGCCGAGTGCCTTCGAGGCCTGGTTTGTCTCGGCGGCGCTGGACGAGGATGCTTTCTCACGGATCGCCGACGCCCTGCCTGAGGCCGCCGAGCTCGCCGCAACCGCCACCCCACCGGGAGACAACACCTGATGCACACGATCGTCCACATGATGCGACACGGCGAGGT
Source organism: Gordonia sinesedis (assembly GCA_039527305.1). Lineage (GTDB taxonomy): Bacteria > Actinomycetota > Actinomycetes > Mycobacteriales > Mycobacteriaceae > Gordonia > Gordonia sinesedis. The sequence goes on from BAAAJU010000001.1 coordinate 95,444, forward strand.
GCACAACCCGGAAGGCATCCTGTACGGCCGCCTGCCGGGGTTCCGACTGTCCGAAGAGGGACGCGCGCAGGCCCGCAAGGTCGCCGACACCCTCGCCGACCACGACGTCACCGCCGTCTTCGCATCACCGCTGCAGCGGGCGCAGGAGACCGCGACCCCGATCGCCGCCGCTCACGGACTGTCCATCGTGACCAACGACGAGCTCATCGAGGCCGACAACGTCTTCGAGGGTCTCAAGGTGTCGGTCGGCGACGGCGCCTTGGCCAAGCCGCGGCACTGGCCCAAGCTGCGCGACCCGTTCACCCCGTCCTGGGGCGAGCCCTACATCCAGTTGGCTCACCGGATGCTGGCCGCGGCGAATAAGGCCCGCGACGCCGCCCGCGGCCACGAGGCCGTCTGCGTCAGCCATCAGCTGCCCGTCTACACGCTGCGCCGTTTCCTCGAGGGGCAGCGCCTGTGGCACGACCCGCGTCGCAGGCAGTGTTCGCTGGCGTCGCTGACCAGCCTGATCTACGACGACGATGCGCTGGTCGACATCATCTACTCGGAACCGGCCGGATCGTCGGATCCACTCGCGACTGGAGCCTGAGGCGACGATGACGGGACCGAGACGCGCCGCCGGGGCGCGAGCGACGACCGGCCGCACCCTGCGCAGCGCGCTCACGATCGTCGCGTTGATCCTGGCCGTCGTGGGCGTGACCGGATGCGGCACCGGGACCGATGCGGTCGCGCAGGGGGACACCTTCCAGTTCGTCTCGCCCGGCGGCAAGACGGTCATCACCTACCCGGTCGCCGAACGCAAACCCATCGCGGAGGTGAGCGGCGAGAACCTGGTCACCGGGGAGCCGCTGGCGCTCTCCGATCCCCGGTTCGCCGGCAAGGTGGTCGTGGTCAACGTGTGGGGATCGTGGTGCGGGCCCTGCCGCGGCGAATCCGGTGAGCTCGAGGAGGTCTACGAGCGGTACCGGGCCGACGGCGTCGAGTTCCTCGGCATCAACCTCCGCGACGACCGGCAATCCGCCCGCGACTTCATCGCCGATCGCAAGGTCGGCTTCCCGTCGATCTACGACTTCCCCGGCGCCACCCTGGCCGCGCTGACCACCCCGACCTCGGTGGTGCCGACCACGATCGTGCTCGATCGCCAGCACCGTCCGGCGGCGGTCTTTCTGAAGGCCATCACCGCGGGGGAACTGGCCGAGGCGGTCCGTAACGTCCTGGCCGAGCCGGCGGTGCGCGAGTGATCGTCGCCGCGGGTGTCGGCCAGTCGTTCGCCGACACGGTGTTCAGTGGGCCGCTGCTACTGGCGCTCGCGGCCTGCATGATCGCCGGACTGGTGTCGTTCGCCTCGCCGTGCGTGGTGCCCCTGGTGCCCGGCTACCTGTCGTACCTCGCCGGGCTGGTCGGTGCGGAGGCGCCCGCGGTCACGGTGAACGAACCGGCCAAACGGGGCCGCTCTCGCGTCGCGGTCGCCGCCGCCCTGTTCGTGCTCGGCTTTACCGTGGTCTTCGTCGCGGCGACCGCCACCGTGTTCGGCATCACCTCGACGGTGCTCGTCAATCAAGCTGTCCTGCAACGGATCGGCGGTGTCGTCACCATCGTGATGGGCCTGGTGTTCATCGGGCTGATCCCGGTGCTGCAGCGCGAGGTGCGGTTCGCGCCGCGACGGATGTCCAACCTGGTCGGTGCGCCCCTGCTGGGTGGCGTGTTCGCGCTCGGGTGGACGCCGTGCCTGGGTCCGACGCTGGCCGCGGTGATCGCCACCGCCAGCGGCACCCAGGGGGCGACCGCGGCCAAAGGTGTGCTGCTGATCGTCGCCTACTGCGCGGGTCTCGGTATCCCGTTCGTCATCCTGGCGTTCTCGTCGGCCTGGGCGCTGCGCAGCCTGGGCTGGCTGCGGGATCACGCCCGGATCATCCAGGTCGTCGGCGGTGTGCTGCTGATCGCGGTCGGTGTTGCGCTGGTGACCGGTCTCTGGGATTACTTCGTAGTGTGGGTCCGCGACGCCTTCATCACCGATACGGAGCTGCCGGTATGACCGATCTGGACACGCGCGACCCCGCCGATTCGCCCCCCGCGGTCGGCCCCGGCGGAGGCCCGAATCGACCACACTGGCTGCGTCGCCGGGTGCTCTGGCCGCTGCGCAACCTGTGGCGGTCGCTGACCTCGATGCGGACCGCGCTGGTGCTGCTGTTCCTGCTGGCGCTGGCCGCCATCCCGGGCGCGCTGCTGCCGCAGCGGTCGCTGAACGAGCAAAAGACGCTGAGCTATATCGAGGACCGCGGCCAGGTCGGCGTGTGGATGGATCGGCTGCAGCTGTTCGACGTGTTCTCCAGCTCGTGGTTCACCGCGATCTACATGTTGCTGTTCGTCTCGCTGGTTGGTTGCCTCACGCCGCGCCTGTTCGAGCACGCGAAAAGCCTGCGTGCTCAGCCGGTCGCGGCGCCGCGCAGGCTGTCCCGGCTGCCGCGCCGGATCGAGGTCACCGCCGACGGCACACCCGCCGAACTCGCCGACCGCATCAGTCGCAACCTCCGCGGCTGGCGCCGGCGGACCGTCGTCCGCGAACCGAGCGAGGCCTATCCCGACGGCTGTGTCGAGGTGGCCGCGGAGAAGGGCTATCTGCGCGAGTTCGGCAACCTGGTGTTCCACTTCGCGCTGCTCGCGCTGCTGGTGTCGATCGCGGCGGGCAAGATGTACGGCTACGAAGGCACCCGCAGCCTGGTCGCGAACGGGCAGGGGCTGTGCAATACGTCGACCGCCGTCTACGACTCGTTCCGGGCGGGCAGCCTGGTCGACGGAACCAAGCTGTCGCCGTTCTGTATTCGCGTCGACGACTTCAGCGCGACCTTCCTGCCCAGCGGCCAACCCGACATGTACGAGGCCGACCTGCGCTACTCGGCCGGGGCCGGACCGACGAACCAGGCGGACTGGGAACGCACCCGGGTGCGCGTCAACGAGCCGCTGCGGCTGGCCGGCGACCGTGTCTACGTGCTCGGCAACGGCTTCGCCCCAACCTTCACCGTGACCTTCCCCAACGGTGAAAAGCGCACGCAGACAGCGCTATTCATTCCCGACGAGCTGGACACGATGCTGTCGTCCGGTGCGGCGCGGATCGACACCCCGGCCGGCATGTACCCGGATGAGGACGTGCGCCGCAAGAACCAGATCGCTATCGAGGGCTTGTTCGCGCCGACCGCCCAGCTCGAGGGCACCCTGCTGACGTCGTCGTCGCCGGTACCCACCAACCCCTATGTCGCGATCCGGATCTACAAGGGCGACACCGGCCTGGACACCGGCACCCCACAGAATGCCTACTCGCTGGACCAACGCCTGATCGACCAGGGACGGCTGCAGCGGCAGGCGCAGGTCAATCTCGCCGAGGGCAAGAGCACTCGGCTGGCCGACGGCACCGTGGTGAGCTTCGACGGGTATGAGCGATGGGTGTCGGTGCAGGTGTCGCACGACCCGGCGCAGAACTGGGTGCTGGTGTCGTCGATCGCGATGCTCGCCGGTCTGCTCGTGTCACTGCTTGTCCGGCGGCGACGCATCTGGGTGCGGCTCGTGCCGGTCCCGGCCGCGGGCAGCGTGGGCACCAGCGCCGGACACGATGCGACGTCGAAGAACGACGGCGAACGACGTACTGTAGTAGAGATCGCCGGGCTGGCCCGGACCGACCAGGCCGGTTGGGGTGAAGGCTTCGAGAAGCAGGCGATGGAGCTGCTCGACGAGGACGACGGCGGGCGTCGGGCGCGCGTAACCCGCCGGTTGTGATGCGCGCCCACTGCCGTCGCGCCAGGAGAGGACAAGGCCAATGCTGACCGGATCGACGCAGATCGACCCGACCCTCGCGCGGTATTCCGATGTGCTTTTCGGTACCGCGATCACCGTCTACGTGCTGGCGATGGTGCTATTTCTGGCGGCGCTCGCGGGTGTCCGTAGCCGGCGGCTGACGTCGACGGCGGAGCTCGTCGGGGCCGGTGTCGGTGCCGCCGGAGCGACCGGCAAGACCGTCACCGGCACCGCAGCGCCGGATCCGCGCGCTCCCGGCCGGATCGCGGACGAGCCGCAACGCACGCTCGCCGAGCGGCTCGGTGCGATGGCCTACCCGGTGGTGTTCGTCGGACTGATCGCCCACATCGCGTCCGTCGTGATCCGCGGGTTCGCCACCGAGCGCGCGCCGTGGGGCAATATGTACGAGTTCATCTCGATGACCTGCGCGGCGGGTGTCGTCGCCGCGGTCATCGTGCTGCGCAAGCCCGCGCACCGTCCGTTGCTGTCGTTCGTGCTCCTGCCGGTGGTGCTGCTGATGTTCATCGGCGGCCAGTGGCTGTACACACAGGCCGCGCCGGTCGTGCCCGCGCTCAAGTCGTACTGGCTGGCCATTCACGTCTCGATCATCTCCGTCAGCTCGGGTGTCCTGCTGGTGTCCGGCGTCGCCAGCATGCTGTATCTGGTCAAGATGCGGTGGGCAAAGTCGGCGCAGACCGATGCGGATGTCGAGGCGGGCGGCGGCATTAGGGGCGCGCTGCGCCGCCTGGTGACGCATCTGCCGTCCGCGGACGCGCTCGATCGGCTCGCCTATAAGTGTGTGGTGTTCGGCTTCCCGCTGTTCGGACTGGGAGTGATCTGCGGCGCCATCTGGGCCGAGGCCGCATGGGGACGGTTTTGGGGCTGGGACCCCAAGGAGACCGTGTCGTTCATCGCGTGGGTGATCTACGCCGCCTACCTGCACGCACGCGCGACGGCCGGCTGGCGCAACACCGCGGCCGCCTGGGTCAACATCGCCGGTTTCGTGGCGATGCTGTTCAACCTCTTCATCATTAACCTGGTGGTCTCCGGCCTGCATTCCTACGCGGGCCTCTGAGGACGACGCGGCGTCACGTCTGCGCCGATTGGCGCCCGCCCGCTGGTTGTAGACGTCTGCCCCGCTGGAGGCCGCCCCCGCTGGTTGAGTAGACGCGAGGTACGAGCGGCGTATCGAAACCAGCGACACGATGCGGTTGTCGCTCGGAGACCGCTCGGGACCTTGTCGACTAGGCGCACCGCCCGACGACGCCTACGCCGGACTGGACCCGCCGAACACCCGTCGAGGAGTGGCCCGCCCCGCCGCCCTCGCCGACGACTCACCGGATGAGTCGGCAGCGGCGCGAGTCGGACCGATGAAGTCGGCACCGCCACCCGGGCCGCCGCCGGAGTCAGGTCCGTCGTCGGCGCCGGCGGCGAGCGCCTGCGCCTTGACCACTCGCAGCAGGTCGATGAGGACGTCGATGGTGCTCGGACACAGGTTGCCGAGGTCGACGCCGGACAGGTGTGTCCCCGTCACCGCCAGCATCTCGACGTAGTTCTGCTGCTGGCGGGTGCGGTCGTAATCCTCTTCCGGATTGGCCAGGAAGTACGTGACGCTCACCTCGAAGGCCCGCGCAATCGCTTCCACCGTCCGGAACGACGGGGTGCGTGCCTTGCCGCTGCGCAACTGCGAGATGTACGCATCACTCAGCGAGTAGCCCAGGTCGTTGGCCTTCTCCGCGATTCGCTTGCCGGTGTAGCGCGCACCGTCCTCGTCGCGCATGTGCTCAAAGAGATCACCGAGTCTCGCCGCGAAACTCGGGTCGTCAGCGCCTCGTCGGGCTCCGGCGCCGCGACCCGTCAACGCCGAATCACCCGGGGAGTCTTCGTCGATGTCGGCAGACCTCTCGTCGCACGCGTCGATGCCTGGGTGAGTATTCTCAGGTTTCTCAGATTACCCGAGCAGGCCTGTCCTGGCGCCGATCTGACCAACCGGGCTCCACTTGTGGAACAGTGCGAACGCGGTCAGCGGTCGTCGCCGTCGGCACCGTTCGGTCCGCGGGAACGACGGTCGAGGTCACGCAAGAAATCCGGGTCGTCGTCCGGTCCCTTCGGAGCCGGTCGGCCGCGCCCAGCCGTCGGCGTGGTGCGCTCGGACAGTTGTGGTCCGAACGCGCGCCACAACAGATAACCGACCGCGAGAACACCAATGGTCGCGAACAGAAATGTCATGGCTACCTCCCGTACACCCAACCAGTATCCAGCGTACGTGACCGGCACCCGTTGAGGGCGGCGGAGGGCAGCGGCCACCGTCACCCGGCGATGGACATATTGCGGCGCGGGTGATGGGGGAGGGTCGTCGGAGGTGCGGTCCGCTACGGGCGGCGGTTGAGCAGCGCGACCACGTCTTCCTCGCGGAACCGGCGATGTCCGCCCGGGGTCCGGATCGAGCTGAGGATCCCCGACGTCGCCCAGCGGGCGACGGTCTTCGGGTTGACGTTGAACATCGCGGCCACCTGTCCAGGGGTGAGCGTGTGCTGACTGGCCATGCCCGGGGTGATGACGGCGGGAGTGGGGTGGTCCGTGATCGTCACGATGAGTGCTCCTGTGTCTGCGGCAAGGGGTCGCTGCTGCGCTCCCGAGGTGTTCTGCTGCTGAGCTGTTCTGGGCACCGTCTCGGCCGTCGCACTGCGGCCGCCGCGGCGGTTAGAACATGAATACACGCAAATCGCCCAGGTACTCGAACCGTCAGCGATAGGTAAAGAGAGTGCAAAATGGTCGTGACCTGCGGACACCGTCGCTGCCCCGCGGTGGCGGCACGTAGGCTAGAGGCCGTGACCACAGATGATGCGGCATCGGCACCGGGATCCCCGAGTTCGGGCAACAGCGGCAAATCCGGCCGCGACCAGCAGGTCGGCCACTCGTCCGGCGGTGCTGCGGGCGCCGCAGGTGCGCCCGTCGGCGGCGCGCCAGGCAGCGACGCGTCGGCGGGAGTCGCGCCGGCGGAGAATCCGAAGACGACCGAACACGGCAGCGCGGGCGGACTGGCGCTCGCGATGGTGGCTTACACCGTCGCTCGACTGTTGCTGGTCGCTGTCGTGGCCGCATTGATCATTCTCGGCGGCCGGCTCGTGGACGTGCGGGTGCCGCTGTTGGTGGCCGCGGTGTTCGGCGTGCTCATCGCGATGCCGCTGGGCATGGTCCTGTTCAAGAGTCTTCGGCTGCGCGTGAACCGGCAGATCGAGTTGGTCGACGCCGATCGTCGGCGTAAGCACGAGAACCTCCAGGCGCGGCTGCGCGGCGACACTCGATGACGTCGGGCGCGGGTGCGCAGGCGCAGCCCGAGCTGCGGCCGACCGCCCGGACGCGGACCCGCGACATCGACCGGCGTGCGAATCGGTCTTGGGCCGACAACGCGGTTCGGTTAATCGAGGCCGACGCACGGCGCAGCGCCGACACTCACCTGTTGCGCCTCGACCTGCCGGAGTGGTCGCGGTGGACAGCCGACGACGGGTCGCCGACCGGGGTCGAGTTGTACCTCAAGGACGAGAGCACCCATCCGACCGGATCGCTGAAACACCGGCTGGCGCGGTCACTGTTCCTCTACGCCATCTGCAACGGCTGGATCACCGAGTCGACCCCGGTGATCGAGGCCTCGTCGGGATCCACCGCGGTTAGCGAGGCGTACTTCGCGCGGCTGATCGGGGTGCCATTCGTCGCGGTGATGACGGCAGGCACGTCGCCGGCGAAGACCGCGCTGATCGAACGCGAGGGCGGCCGATGCCATTTCGTCGACCGTCCGTCCGACGTCTACACCGAGGCGCTCCGGCTCGAGACCGAACTCGGTGGCCACTTCATCGATCAATTCACCATGGCCGAACGGGCCACCGACTGGCGTGGCAACAACAACATCGCGGAGTCGATCTTCTCTCAGATGGCGCAGGAGGATCACCCGATCCCGACCTGGATCGTCGTCGGTGCCGGGACGGGCGGAACGTCGGCGACGCTGGGTCGCTACATTCGGTACCGCCGTTATCCCACCTGGCTGGCGGTCGTCGACCCGGACAACTCGGTCTTCCTTCCCGCGTACGAATCAGCCAACGGCGCAGTGGTTTCCGACGTCGGATCGCGGATCGAGGGGATCGGTCGGCCGCGGGTGGAACCGTCGTTCGTCTCGCAGGTCATCGACCGCATGATCGGGGTCCCCGATGCCGCGTCGATCGCGACCGCGCGCCGCGTCAGCGACCTGGTCGGCCGTCGGGTCGGTGGGTCGACAGGAACCAATATGTGGGGTGCGCTGCGTCTTGTTGCCGAGATGGTCGATGAGCGCCGCGCCGGGAGCGTGGTCACCCTGTTGTGTGACTCCGGCGATCGTTACGCCACAACCTATTTCGACGACGCGTGGATCACGTCGAGCGGGTTGGACCTGACCGGGCCGGATGCGGTGCTGGACGAATTCTTCGCGTCCGGACGCTGGACGGAGTGATCGTGAGCGCGGTGTCGGGTGGGTGTCGGTGCGCAGTCGTGGTTGGTGCGGTCGCGGTGGCGTACAGGATTTTTCCCCGCTCAGGGTGCTGAGGTGGATAGTGCACGTGGTCGTCGATATGCGGGAAATTTGTGGATGGAATCTTCACTATCCACAGGCTGAGCCGAGGCCCGTCACACGTCGATGTCGTTCGGCATCGTTGCCGCCATGCATCAGCACGGTTCGGGCGTATACAGCTGGGCGGAACTGGCTGCCGATGGGGTGACCCAGGCGCAGTTGAGACGGGCCTTCCGCGACGGCACCGCGGTCAAGGTGCGACACGGGTGGTACGCGCTCGGCGGCGCCGACCCACAGGTGATCGCGGCCGTCGCGGCAGGCGGCGCGATGAGTTGTGTCTCTGCGCTGGACCGGTATGGCGTGTGGGTACCGCCGACCCCGAAACTTCTGCATGTGCGCGGCAATTCGTCGACCTGGCGTTCGACGTCGCACGACTACTGCCGTCAATACCAGCGTCCGCAGCCGGTGCGGCACGCGATCGATGGCCCCGATATCGCCCTCCGGCATGCGCTGCGCTGTCTGGAACCCGACGGGATTGTCGCGGTGTGCGATTCGCTGCTCAACCTCTCGCGCAACCCGCAGACCATGCTGCTGCGCCCGCACGAGATTGTCGCGGCGTTCGACGGCGCGCCCGAGAGGGTCCGCGCGTGTCTCAGCAGAACCGACGGGCGCGCCCAATCGGGACTGGAATCGCTTGTCCGACAGTGGTTACGCGGACGAGGGGTCTCGGTGCGGGTGCAGGTCTGGATACCCGGCCTCGGGCACGTCGACCTTTTGGTCGGGGAGCGACTCATCATCGAGGTCGACGGTCGTGCTCACCACACCGGGGCGAGCAACTATGCGGAGGATCGGCGCCGCGACCGCGTTGCGGCCAGCCAGAATCTCCTGCGCATGCGGCTGACCTACGAGAATGTGATGTTCGGTTGGGACGACGTCGTCGGCGATATCCTCGCCGCCGTCCACCACCGATATCACCGGGCACCTCGGTCGCGGAGTTGACAGATCATCGCGTACAGAAAGTTCCCCACTCGGAGTGTTCGGGTGGATAGTGCGTGCGGCGGGGCGCTGGCGTGAAGTTTCTGTACGTGGCCGGCGGGGCGCGATCGCGGTGGTGTACAGAATCTTCCCCGCTCGGGGTGCTCGGGTGGATAGTGCACGTGGCGGGGCGCTGGGGTGAAGTTTCTGTACATGACCGACCGTGGGAAGACGCGCCAAAGCCTGCGCACACCCACTCGTCAATAATTCTTGACACGCCGCGAATGTCAACATAACCTGACACCATGCACGACGCAGCAGACCCGACCGCAGACGACGACCTGGCTGGAGCCGCCGCGAGCGACAACCCCGCGCGCGGCTTGGCTGCGGTTCGGGCGTTGCGCACACTGGCCGATCGACTCGAGGACGTCCACGTGACGCACGCCCGCGAGCAGGGCTGGAGCTGGCAGGCGATCGCCGATATTTTGCAGATCAGCCGCCAGGCCGTGCATCAGAAGCATTCACATCGCGAGGCCCGGTAACCGGGCCCGAGAGGAGACATCATGTTCGGACGATTCACACGAGACGACCGGATGCTGCTGGCATTCGCCACGCAGGAAGCCGCCGACCTGGGACACACCCGGCTCGGCAACGACCACCTCGTCCTCGGCATGCTGTGCAACGCACGGTCGCCGCTGTTCGAGGTGCTGGGTGCGCAGGGGATGACCCTCGCACCGGCGCGCGACGCCGTCCGCGCCTATCACGACGAGCACGACACCGACGACGACACTGCGGCCGACGAGTCGGCCGCCGAACGCTACGCCGAGGACCGAGAAGCGTTGCGCAGCATCGGTATCGACCTCGACAAGCTCCGTGCCGCGGTGCAGGACCGGTTCGGGGACGACCTGGCTGACGGCTGGGCCGAGCGTCCGCACCGTGGACGCGGACGTCGTGGATGCGGCGAACGAGGGCAGCGCCGCGGTCACCGGCACGGGCCGCACGGTCACGCTCACGGTAGGCGCGGCGAATTCGGCCGCGGGGGACCGGGATTCGCCCGTGGTGACTTCGGGCCCCGCGGCGACTTCGACCCGCGCGGCCCCTTCGGACCCCGCGGCCCCTTCGGACCCGGCGATTCCGACAACGACGCCGAGCAGAACGGGCCCGACGCGGGCGGACCGTTCGGTTGGGACGGACCGTGGGAACCCGGACGCGGGCGCCGTGGCCCGCGCGGACGAGGCGGACGTCCACGATTCGCGCCGGAGACTCGCGACGCGCTGGCCGCCGCCGTGTCGATCGCCCGAGAGCGCGACGACGATCGGCTCCGGCCGGAGTACCTACTGCTCGGCATCTTGGAGGTCGGCGACGCCGCGTCACGTGCTGTCATCGAATCCGCAAGCACCCCGGAGGATCTGAAGGCTGCGGTGTTCGCGAGCCTGCCCGATCAAGGCGCCGACGTCTGACCGAGGCGTAACGACCGCTCCACCCGGTCCCGCAGAGGCAGCACAGGGTGTCCCGGTCGGTCGGAGCCGCCGAGGCGGGCGCGCGATCCATCAATGATCGAGTGCCGCGAGCGTAAAGGGGGCGACCGAAGCCGTCTGCGAGGTCGGGAGCGGGGCGCGATCGAGGTCGATCATGAGGTCCGAGTTGCCGTCGCCGGTTTCGATACGCCGCCCGTACCTCGCGGTACTCAACCAGCGGATCATTCACACGCGACGCCATCGCCGTCGCCGTCCAGCCCGACGCGATATCCGGGCTCACCACGGCGCAGCGGCGCGGCGCCGGCGGCCCGCACCTCGGCGCAATTCGCATACCGCGCCGGTGACCCCGCCGGCCCCGCCGGCCCCGCATGCTCCGATGGCCCCGCCTGCCCCGGTGGCGCTGGCGCAGGCACCGGCACCGCTCTGCGCGACCCTGATTGCGGTGCCGGCGGTTCCGGCGAAACCTGCGGCTCGGACCGACCCCCGGCCCCGGCGGCATCCGCCCGGTCCGGACAGCCGGTCAGTACTCGACGCATCGCGTCCTTCTCCGCCTGCGTGACCCACAGTCCGTACACCCGCTTGACCTCGACCTGTGCGGCGACGTACGTGCAGCGAAACGGCCGGGACGGAGGCAGCCACGTGGCGGCGTCACCGGATCCCTTGCGTAGGTTCGCCGTTCCCGACACGGCCCGTAGATTGCGCGGGTCGTTGGCGAAGTCGCGCCGCCGATCCGCCGACCAGCCCTGGGCACCCTTCTGCCACGCGTCCGACAGTGCGACGACGTGGTCGATCTGGACCAGCGATGTGCCCCGGGTGAAGCGAACAACGGCTCCGGTATACGGATCGTGCAAGACACCGGACATCACCACACAGCCGCGGGTGCGGGGATCGGTGACGGCCGAGCTGAGGTCACGCCGCAGGATGTCGTTGCGGGTGTCGCAGCCGTTGTGCCCGTCGGCGACGGCGACGTCGTCGGACCATCGCTGGCCGAAGAGGTCTCGCGAGTAACCGGTTTTCGGCGCCCGTCCCTTGACCGTCAGCGCGTCCAGGTCGTCGAGCGGCAACGATGACCGGCCGTCCTGCGACGTGGCCGATCCCGATGTCGCGGAGGGCGATTCGTCGACGGTGACTGCTCCCGACGACGTTGGGGCGGACTCTGGGCGGTCGCCGCTCTGGGTGGCCGATGGGGTCATCGGCCCGGCGACCAGGGCCGCGGTACCGCCGACGACGAACACCGTCAGCGCCGCAGCACCCCGCGCACCGACCCGCATCTCGCCTCACCGTCGCAATCCCGCACACCTCGATCCCGCTCATCGTATCCGCGGGCGTTCACTCCACCGGATGACAATTGTCATCACCGTCCGGGTCCACCGCCGGGATATCCCGGCGGACGCCCAGGACGATGAAATTCGCCATGACTCGGCGCCAAAGATCGCGAGAGGGGCAGCCTCCCGAACGTCAACCCAGTAGCAGCGCAACCGCGGTCAGCACCGACCACGCCAACATGGCCAGTCCGGTGCCGCCCAGTGCGGGGATCAGTGCGGGCCCCTCCGCTCCCGACCGGACCGGACGATAGGCCGACCAGACCAGCGGAGCAGCGAGCAACCCGAGCAACGACCACGGAGTCACGACGACCAGCGCGACACTGATCACCAACGGAATCGCCAGCAGACCGGCGAACAGCAGCCGGGTGCGGCGATCGCCGAGGCGAACCGCGAGCGTCCGCTTTCCCGACGCGGCATCGGTGGGGATATCGCGCAGATTGTTCACGACCAGCACGGCACTGGAGAAGCAGCCGACCGCGATCGCGCAGCCGACCCCGGCGCCGTCGATCCGACCCGCCGCTACGTACTGCGTGCCGAGGACCGCGACGAGGCCGAAGAAGACGAACACCGCGACCTCACCGAACCCGAGGTAGCCGTACGGCCGCGATCCGCCGGTGTAGAACCACGCTCCGGCGATGCAGACCGCGCCGACCACGACGAGCCACCACGCGGTGGACGCCGCCAGCACCAGGCCACACACCGCGCCGATCCCGAAGCACACGAAGGCAGCGCGCTTGACCGCGGCGGCGTCCGCCGCGCGGGACCCGACCAGCCGCATCGGGCCGACCCGTTCGTCGTCGGTGCCGCGGACTCCGTCGGAGTAGTCGTTGGCGTAATTGACGCCGACGATGAACGCAATCGCGACGACGAGCGCGAGCGCCACCTTCCACCAGGTGACGTCGCCGGCTGCGGCGGCCGCGCCACAGCCCGCCACCACCGGCGCGATCGCGTTGGGAAGCGTGCGGGGCCGTGCCCCCTGCAGCCATTGCGTTGCCGTTGCCACCCCATCATCGTGTCACGTCACCGGCCCGCGGAATCCACCCCCGAGCCGGGCGGATGTGGAACCCCGCGTGCCGTTACGCGGCCGAGTCCGCCACACCGACGGCCAGTCGGTGAGGATCGTCACAATCCTTCGCCCGACCTGGGCCGACCGGCGGTATCCGGCCGATGACCGGCGACGATCGAACAGACGAATTGTGGATGTGTCGTTTGAGGATCTCTCATGCAGGGACTAGTCTTACTGGCGGGTCAGGTCCGTCACGTGAGTGGCGGATCTGAAGTGGGCCTCGGGGGAGGAACATCAGGCCGCGGAATCTCACTGCAGAGTCCGCACCGCAGTCAACTGAAGAATTCCAGGGGGGAAGTTGTGGCTGACCGTTTTTACGGTCCGTCGAGGGGGAGTCTGGCGTCGCTGCAGGGGTGGGGGCCCACAGCAAACAATGCGACTCGCCACTCGTGGGTTGAAAAGTATCTGAGAAAGCTGGCCTGGTCCGACGCTGCGATCATCGTGTTGGCGGTTTCCGTCGCACAGGTGACGCGCTTCGGTCCCTATGCGCCGTTGGAACCCAACGGCGAGGCCGGAATTCCGGCCATCGCCGTGTCGATCACACTCGCGATTTCCTGGGTGCTCGCGCTCCGGGGTGTGCAAAGCGTCGATCGACGCATCATCGGATCCGGTCCACAGGAATACAGCCGCGTGGTCACCGCGTGCGTGTCGGTGTTCGGGCTGCTCGCGATCCTCGACCTGATCTTCCGGCTGAACATCGCCCGCGGCTTTCTGGTGATCGCTTTCCCGATCGGCACCCTCGGGCTGCTGGCGTCGCGGTGGCTGTGGCGTCAGCAACTGGTGCGACAGCGCAAGCGGTCGCTCGGGCTGGAACAGGTCCTGGTCGTCGGCGGCGTCAAGGCCTCCACTCCGCTCATCGAGCGGCTCATCTCCGACCCGTGCCTCGGCTACGAGGTCATCGGCGTGTGCCTGCCGCCGACGATGTCGCGCTGGCCGGCCGAACTGCATATCGCCGACCGGACGATCCCGGTGTTCGGTCACTTCGACGACGTTCGCGAGATCGTCGCCGGTACGGGTGCGACGACCGTCGCCGTCACGTCCGCCGATGCCCTGGGACATGCTGCGATGCAAGAGCTTTCGTGGGATCTCGAGGACATGGACGTGCATATGATGGTCGCGCCGGGGGTCACCGACGTGGCCGGTCCGCGGATGATGGTCCGGCCGGTTGCCGGTCTACCGCTCCTGCACATCGACCCGCCGCAGTACGAGGGCGCCACTCGATTCCACAAGGCAGTAATCGACCGGGTGGGCGCTGCGCTCGTGCTGCTGGCCGCGCTGCCGGTGATGATCGCTGTCGCGATCGCGATCAAGCTGGACACACCTGGCCCGGTCTTCTACCGCGCGACTCGCGTCGGCCACAACAACGAGCCGTTCCAGATGTGGAAGTTCCGGTCGATGGTCCAGAACGCGGACTCGATCAAGAGCAACCTCGTCTCCCTCGACGAGGGTGCAGGCGTGTTGTTCAAGCTGCGTGCCGACCCGCGGGTGACCCGGGTGGGCGAGTTCATTCGCAAGTACAGCCTCGATGAGCTGCCGCAGTTGTTCAACGTGCTGAACGGGACGATGAGTCTGGTCGGACCCCGGCCGCCGCTGGCCGACGAGGTCGATCAGTACGATGGCCGGGTCGCTCGCCGGATGCTGGTGAAGCCCGGTCTGACCGGGCTGTGGCAGGTGTCCGGACGGTCCGACCTGTCATGGGAAGAGTCTGTGCGACTGGATCTTTCGTACGTGGAGAACTGGTCGGCGATGCAGGATCTGGTGATCTTGTGGCGTACCGTCCGCGCGGTGCTGACCAAGGACGGTGCGTACTAGGTAACGCGTCGTATCAGTGACGACATGACCGCGTCACGACACGCCTGGCCGCGCATGACGGCCGACCCGAGCCGGCGATGTCGGCGTCCCCCTGCGAGACAGCGGGCGCAGTCGTCAGCCGCCGAACCGGGTTCGCAACGCCCGCCGATCCACCTTGCCCGGGCCGCGGGTCGGCAGCGCGTCGATTTCGATGACGTCGCGCGGCGCGGCGTAGCGGTCCAGCCGTTCGGCGACGAGTCCGCGAATACGGTCGCCGTTCACCTCACCGTGGCCGGACGCGACGACGACCGCGACTACCCGCTCGCCGAGCCGCTCGTCGGGTAATCCCACCACCGCACACTCGGCGACCGCCGGGTCGTCGGCGATCACCGCCTCGACCACCTGGGGCACCACCGTCAGCCCGCCGCTGGTGATCGCCTCGTCGGCGCGGCCCACGATATGCAGGGTCCCCGCGTCGTCGACCCGTCCCAGGTCGTCGGTACGGAACCAGCCGGGCCGCCCGAACGCCGGATGGTCTGGCATGTTGCGGTACCCGCGCGCGATCACCGGGCCACCGAGCCACACCCGCCCGACGCCGTCGTTATCCGGCTCGGGGATGTCGACCGCGACGCCGTCCAGCGGTACCCCGTCGTACACACAGCCGCCGGCTGTCTCGCTCATCCCATAGGTCGTCACCAACGGAATACCTGCGTCGATCGCTCTGCGTTGCAAGAGGTTCGGAGTCGCCGCGCCGCCGACCAGCACGGCGTCGACGGACGCGAGGGCGGTGGTGGCTCGCGCCGAGGAGAGGACCTTGACGAGTTGTGTTGGCACCAGCGAGGTGTAGCGGCGGTCGCCATGGAGGGCGCCGATCGCGTCTGCGAATGTCTCGGCGTCGAAACCGGCCCGGACATCCAGGACCGCGGGCTCAGCACCGGCGGCAAGGCCCCGCAACAGCACCTGAAGGCCCGCGATGTGGTGCGGCGCGAGGGCGAGCAGCCAGGCGCCGGAGCCGCCCAAGCGCTCGGTGGTGGCCGTAGCCGACGCGGCCAGTGTCACCGGAGAGTGCTGCGCCCCCTTGGGTATTCCCGTCGTCCCCGACGTCGCGACGACGAGCGAGATGTCGTCGTCGATCGGGTCGCCGACCCCGAGTGCCCGACCGAGCCGTCCGGCTTCGGCCGGGTCGTCCGGGACGGGGACCACAGCGCCCGAACCGTCCAGGATCGATCGCAGGTCGCCGATCCGGTCGCGCAGCGTGCCATCCGCGGTGAGTTGCAGCGGCCGTAGGGTTTTCAGGAGTCGCCCTTGTCCGGTCGGTCGGTGTCGTCCGGCTGGTCGGACTGGTCGATGTCATCTGGCCGTCGCGGTTCGGCCGGTGTGTCGGGGGCATCGGTGCCGGGGCGTGCGAGCGGTGTGTCGTCGAACGGCCAGCCCTGCGCCTCCAGATGAGTACGGACCCTGGCGATGTCGGTCTCATGGGGTAGCTCGTGGGTCACCTTGCTGATCTTCACCCCGGCGTCGATCTTGGAGATCGGTTCGGATGGGGCGGGCGCCTCCTCGGTGAGTTCGGCCGCGACCTCCTCGACCTCGTCCTCGGTGAGTTGCCGCCGCAGCAGTGCGACCAGCGGGACGTAGTCTCCCTGCGGCACGCCGTTGGGATAGCCGGCACGCAGCCAGTCCAGGATTCTTCGAATGAATACCGGGCGATCCACGCGCTGACTCCTCCCCGCAATCGAGACGTCACCCGAGTTGGGACGCCGGGAGTGACCCCCGGGTGCGTAAGGCGACCGCGGGGTAACCCCCTGAGCGCGATTGTATGCGGTGCGCCGAGTCCCGAAGGGGACGGCACTGCGCTGACGTGGGGACCCCTCAGGCGCTGGCCGACGCGAGTGGCCAGCCGGCGGCCGCGAGCCGTCCGGCGACGTTGTTGATGTCCTCGTCGGACGGATGGATGTCGGTGACGTCGGCGATCGCCTGTCGGATCTGATCCTCGGTCAGCGGGTTGTCCACCCCGTGCTCACGGGCGAGTTGCAGGGCCACGTCGGTGACCTCCTGCTCGTTGAGCACCCGCGTCAGGAGCGCCAGGAGTGGCGGAAAGTCAGTGGGTGGAACACCTTCCGGGTAGCCCTTGCGGATCCAGTTGACGGCCGATTCGAACAGCGAAGGGGAGTCCATCTCGTCAGTTACCTCTCGTCGGAGACTCGCGGGACCGACCGGTGTCTCGGTCGGGATGGCGTGTGGGCCGACGGTGCCGGTGCCGACCCGATCCGGTCACTTGTAGCCGAACGGGAAGATCTTGATGTCGGTGTAGTAGTAGATCGTCTGGCGGGTGATCCACAGGATGCCGGTGACGACGACCAGCGCCACGAAGGCGAAGAGGACGTAGGCGAGTGCGCGCAGCGCCGGGTTCGGTGCGTGCGTGGCGCCTTCGGCGTCGGTGCCGCCGCTGCCGTCGGCGTACAGCCGCAACCCGACCGCGAAGAGGGCGGGCAGTCCGGCTCCGAGCACCAGGCCGACGAGGAGCACCTTGCCGATCGACTCGACGATATCCATCGTGTGGGTTCCTGTCCTATGCGAATGCGGTTAGTCGAATGCGGGTGGGTGGAACGGCTCCGGGCCGCTCAGACCGACGCGGTGGGCCGCTGCTGGTCGGCCGGGATGATCGAGTCCGTCGAGTCGTCCCAGTCGGCGTTGACGTTCTTGGAGTCGATCTTGTTTTGCTGTGCGCGCCAGTACATGTAGGCCGACAGTGCGACCAGCACCAGGAAGATCGCGACCGCACCCGCGACATCGCCGAGCACGTTGGCGAGGAGATAGCAGGCGGCGCCGACGAGTCCGGCAGCCGGCAGCGTGGTCACCCAGGCGACGACCATGCGGCCGGCGACGGCCCAGCGGACCTGTGCGCCGCGCTTGCCGACGCCCGAGCCCAGGATGGAGCCGGTCGCCACGTGCGTGGTGGACAGCGCCATGCCCGCGGCGCTGGACGTGAGGATGATCGCCGCGGACGACGCCTCGGCGGCCATCCCCTGCGGCGGCGTGATCTCCACCAGGCCCTTGCCCAGGGTGCGGATGATGCGCCAGCCGCCCAGGTAGGTGCCGAGCGCGATCGCCGCGGCACAGGTGAAGACCACCCAGAACGGCAGGCCGTGCTCGACGGAGCCGGCGTCCAGGTGTCCCGCGGCGATCAGTGCCATGGCGATGACGCCCATGGTCTTCTGCGCGTCACCGGTGCCGTGGGCCAGCGAGACGAGCGATGCGGTCGCGATCTGTCCGTAGCGGAATCCGTTCTCCTTCTTGGACTCCAGGACGCGGCGGGTGATCGCGTAGACCAGCCAGGTGCCGCAGGCGGCGACCAGGCACGCGATCACCGGTGCCATCAGCGCCGGCACGATGATCTTGGAGGTGATGCCCTGCCAGTTGATGCCGCTGGTGCCGATCGCTGCGAGCCCGGAGCCGATCAGGCCTCCGAAGAGGGCGTGCGAGCTGCTGGACGGCAGGCCGAACAGCCACGTGAAAAGGTTCCAGAGAATGCCGCCGATGAGGCCGGCGAAGATGATCAGCAGAGCGGTCGTTGCGTTCAAGCCGGCGATCAGGTCGCCCTTGTCGGCACCTGATGTCTGCTGGATCTTCAGCACGTCCTTGGTGATCGTCGCCGCGACCTCGACCGACAGGAATGCGCCGACCAGGTTGAGGATCGCGGACAGTCCGACGGCGACCTTCGGTTTGAGCGCGCCGGTGGCGATGGAGGTCGCCATGGCGTTGCCGGTGTCGTGGAAGCCGTTGGTGAAATCGAAGCCGAGTGCCGTGATCACCAGCAGCACCAAGATCAGCATCTCTCCGCTCATACGGGTATTTTGCGGCCGCCGGGGCGGTCGGACACAAGTCGGGCATTCCCTCGAACCTGAGCGTGAGCTGGGAGTTTCATAAGTCCCGGCAGGTGTTCACCAAGTGTTCATGTCGGTGATTCCGAACGTCCACCGCTACCCGGCGGAGCGAGCGTTCGGGCGGAGCGGCTGCTGTGGAAGAATCCGGACGCATGACGTCGCTCAAGCTGGGGATGCCGATCAATTACGCCGGGGACTTTCGCGAGACCATCGACAATCTCGCCGATTTCGAGGCAGCGGGGGTGCAACGAGTCGCGGTGCCCGAGGCGTACAGCTTCGACGCCGTCAGCCAACTCGGCTATATCGCGGCCAAGACCGAGAAGATGGAGTTGCAGACCGCCATTCTGCCGATGTTCTCCCGGACGCCGTCGAATCTCGCGATGACCGCCGCCGGCCTCGACTACATCAGCGGCGGCCGGGCGGTACTGGGCATCGGCGCGTCCGGTCCCCAGGTCATCGAGGGCTTCCACGGCGTCAAATACGACTTTCCGGTGGGCCGCGCCCGTGAGCACGCCGAGATCTGCCGGATGATCTGGCGTCGGGACAAGACCGACTACCAGGGCCGGTTCTACCACCTGCCGCTCACCGAGGAACAGGGCGGCAGTGGTCTCGGCAAGCCGTTGAAGATCATCAATCATCCTGTTCGCGAACGCATTCCCATGCTGCTGGCGGCGATCGGACCGAAGAACACCGAGCTGGCCGCGGAGCTGTTCGAAGAGTTCCAGCCGTTCCTGTTCCACCCCGAATACGTCGACGCCGCATTCGGCGAGGCGCTCGCCACCGGTAAGGCCAAGCGGGATCCGTCGCTCGGCGAGCTGGGCATCGTGGTCCAGGCGTCCGCACTGATCACCGACGACGCGACCGAGATCGAGAACGCGATGCAGTTGGTGCGCCACCATGCCGCGCTGTACATCGGTGGGATGGGCGCCCGCGGCAAGAACTTCTACAACACCCTGGTGGTGCGGTACGGGTACGCCGACGAGGCGAAGCTGATCCAGGACCTCTACCTGGATGGCAAGAAGGCGGAGGCCGCGGCCGCCGTGCCCGACGACCTGGTTCGAGCGATGAGCCTGATCGGGCCACGGTCGCTGGTCGCCGAACGGGTCGAGGCGTTCCGCAACGCCGGGGTGACCCGCATCCTCGCCGCCCCCGTCGCGGGTACCCACGCCGAACGTGTCGAGGACATGGGGCAACTGCGGGAGATGTTCGGCGGGTAGGCCGCGGAGATCAGGGTCGACGAGCCAGGTCACCTGCAGCAGTGAGTTCGCTGTCAGCGTGAGATCACCGTCGGCGTGAGGCGCGGTCCGCGTGAGGCGGCAGTCAGGCGGAACAGCCCAGGACGGCCGCCTTCGCGAGGCCGCCGTACTGATAGGCGAACTGGGTCAGCCACGCCGCCGGTGACCGCTCGTAGCTGCGCGGCACGCTGCGCATCACCACGCCGCCGTCGAAACATTGGCCGAAGATATAGCGGGCGCGCACCAGGTGATATCGCCAACTGATCACGATGACGGTGCTCCACCGACGTTGCTCGGCCAGCCGTTGCACGAACATCGCCTCACCACGGGTGGTCGACGGGTCGGGTGGGAAGCAGATCACTTCGATGCGTGCGGTGCCCGACGAGCACACTCGCTGCATGAGTGCGGCGCTGGCTGGCCCCCACCGCGACTCGCGCGACGCGTACGGGTCGGAAATCAGAACCGTGGATGCCCAACCCTCTCGGGCGAGTTGCAGGCCGTAGTCCTCACGTCCGTCGTGTTCGCCGCCGAGCACGACGATCGCATCTGCCTTTCGCAGTGGATCCTGATGTTCCCGCACGAACAGTTGGTAGCCGACCGGGACCGACGCGAGGACGGCAAGGACGACGGTGAGGCTGAGCCCGATCAGGATGCGACGGACCAGTCGTCGACGGCGTGGCGGGTCCGGAACCTGCTGCACAGAACCGTCTTTGGCTCCGGCCTCGGCCGAGGTCGTCGAGTCATTCACCCGTGGCATCAGTAGTAGTACGGGAACTGGTCCCAGTCGGGGGTGCGCTTCTCCAGGAACGCGTCCCGCCCTTCGACGGCCTCGTCGGTCATGTACGCCAGTCGTGTCGCCTCGCCGGCGAACACCTGCTGTCCCATCAGGCCGTCGTCGGTGAGATTGAACGCAAATTTGAGCATCCGCTGTGCCGTCGGCGACTTGCCGTTGATCGCCCGGCCCCAGTCGACCGCGGTCCGTTCCAGGTCGGCATGGTCGACAACCCGGTTCACCGCGCCCATCCGGTGCATCGTCTCCGCGTCGTACGACTCGCCGAGGAAGAAGATCTCGCGGGCGAACTTCTGGCCGACCTGCTTGGCCAGGTAGGCGCTGCCGTAGCCGGCGTCGAAGGAGCCGACGTCGGCGTCGGTCTGCTTGAACCGGGCGTGCTCCCGGGACGCGACCGTCAGATCGCAGACGACGTGCAGCGAGTGGCCACCGCCTGCGGCCCAGCCATTGACCACGGCGATCACCACCTTCGGCATCGTCCGGATCAGCCGCTGCACCTCGAGGATGTGCAGCCGACCACCCTCCGCCTTCACCCGCGCCTCGTCGACTCCCTCGGCACCGGCCGCGTCAACGTCCGAATCGTGCGCGGTCGCGTACTGGTACCCCGACCGGCCGCGGATGCGCTGGTCACCGCCGCTGCAGAACGCCCAGCCGCCGTCGCGCGGGCTCGGCCCGTTGCCGGTGAGCAACACCGTGCCCACGTCGGGAGAGCGGCGCGCGTGGTCGAGGGTGCGAAACAGCTCGTCGACGGTGTGCGGGCGGAACGCGTTGCGGACCTCCGGGCGGTCGAAGGCGATCCGGACTATCCCGTCGGCGCGGTCGGTGCCGACGTGGCGGTGGTAGGTGACGTCGGTCAGATCGTCGAAGCCGGGAACCGTCGCCCACTGGCTGGGATCGAACGGATTCGCGACGTCGGAAGGGGACTGCGGCATGATTCCGAGCCTAACGGGACCGGTCATCGCGGGATTCGACGGTCGCGGCGAACGAATGTTGGACGGGGAACGAATTCCCTGCAACGATCAGAGGCGTGTCCTGGCTCACTTTCGCGCTCGTCGTCACCGCATGGGGGATGGTGTCGTTAGTGGTGTCGCTGGTCATGGCGCGCATGGTGCGGCTGCGTGACCAGCAGCGACCGATGTCGGGACGCACGACGGCGGGGAGCGCCGGCGGGAGCGGCGACACCCCGGACGACACCGACGGCGGCTAGCTGTAGCGCCCCGATACCGCCGAGACGGGTCGCCCGTGCGGGCGAAAAATGGCGACTTCTTCGATTTGCCGTTCTGTTGGTACTATTCGTGGTGTTCACGCGTGCCACGTGACCTCGGGGGAAGTCGACAATGTCGTGGCGCTCGCTTCGACCGGCTTGGCCGGTACCGAAATTTAGGGGGGGCGTTGCTCTGTCGTCTGTGTGGGTCGGATCGTCTGCGAAGCGTGGTCGACTTGGGTGCCACGCCACCCTGCGAGCGGTTTCTCACCGCCGACGAGCTCGATGCTCCGGAGCCGACGTTCCCGCTGCATCTCCGGCTCTGTGAAGACTGCCTCCTGCTGCAAATCCCGGCACTGATCACCCCCGAGGACACGTTCACCGAATACGCATACTTCTCGTCGTTCTCGGACTCCTGGGTTGCCCACGCCAAGGAATTTGTCGACGCTACCGCCGACCGGCTCGCTCTCGGCCCGGACTCGTTTGTGGTCGAGGTCGCCAGCAACGACGGCTACCTCCTGCAGCACGCCGTTTCGCGCGGGATCCGCTGCCTCGGCATCGAGCCGTCGGTGAATGTCGGTGCGGCCGCGCGGGATCGGGGAGTGCCGACCGAGACCGCCTTCCTCGACGAGGAGGCGGCCGCTCGCATCCGGGCGGCCAATGGGCCCGCCGATCTAGTGGTGGCCAATAATGTCTATGCCCACATCCCCGACCTGATCGGCTTCACCAAAGCCCTGCGCGGTCTGGTCGCCGATGACGGTTGGGTATCGATCGAGGTGCATCACGCACGGAATCTGGTGACGCTGGGTCAGTTCGACACGATCTACCACGAGCATTTCCAGTACTACACGGTGCTGTCCGCGCAGCGGGCACTCGCCTCCGGCGGCCTGACGGTCGTCGACGTCGAGCTATTGCCAACGCACGGCGGATCGATTCGCGTCTGGGCGCGCCCCGATGCAGTCGCCGGGCCTCCCTCGCAGCGGGTGGTAGACGCGTTGGCGGAGGAGGAGGCGGAAGGCCTGCACGACGTCACCGGGTACCTGAGCCTGCAGCCGCGCACCGAGCAGGTGCGCCAAGAACTGCTCCGCTTCCTGCTCGACTGCCGTGCCCAAGGGCAGCGGGTTGTCGGATACGGTGCCCCGGGCAAGGGCAACACGTTGCTCAATTACTGCGGAATCCGGTCAGACCTGATGGAGTACACGGTCGATCGCAATCCCTACAAGCATGGTCGATTCACTCCAGGTACACGGATTCCGATCCTCGACCCGGAGCAGATCGACAAGGACCGGCCGGATGTCGTGCTGGTGCTGCCGTGGAATCTGGAGACCGAGATCAGCGCGCAGCTGTCTTATGTCGGGGAATGGGGCGGGCGGGTGGTTTATCCGCTGCCCGAACTACACAACGCCGAGGTGCCGCCGAACGTCGGATAGGTACGAGGAGTCGAATCACATCCCGAGGGGGGATCATGAAAGTTGTCTTGTTCTGCGGGGGATACGGCATGCGGATGCGCAACAGCGCGGAGGATCCGGTGCCCAAGCCGATGCAATTGGTCGGTCCGCGGCCGCTGATCTGGCACGTCATGCGCTACTACGCGCATTTCGGCCACACCGAGTTCATCCTGTGCCTTGGCTACGGCGCCACGCACATCAAGGACTACTTCCTGAATTACCGGGAAACCGCGTCCAACGACTTCGTCTTCCGTAACGGTGAAGTTGAGCTGCTCGACTCCGATATCTCCGACTGGTCGATCACCTTCGTCGACACCGGTCTGGAATCGCCGATCGGCGAGCGGCTACGCCGGGTGCGACCGTTCCTGGACGGCGACGAGTACTTCCTAGCCAACTACGCCGACGTGCTCTCGGATGCCCCGATGAACGAGATCGTGGACCAGTTCAGCGAATCCGGTTGTGCCGCCTCGATGCTCATCGTGCCACCGCAGTCGTCATTCCACTGCGTCGACATCGGCGAGGACGGCCACATCGGTGGGATCACGCCGGTCGGCAAGCTACCGATCTGGGAGAACGGTGGCTACTTCGTGCTGTCGCAGGAGGTGTTCGACCTGTTGCCGGAGAACGGTGATCTGGTCGAGGATGCGTGCGGCACCCTCGCCAAGGAGGGACGCCTCTACGGCTACAAGCACCTCGGTTTCTGGAAGCCTGCCGACACCTTCAAGGAGCGCGCCGACCTCGAGGCCGCATACCACCGGGGCAACCGGCCCTGGATGCTCTGGGACAAAGAACTTCAGGCCACGGGCGGATGATTTCCGCCCGAATCGGAGGACTGTCGGAGATCGCCGTACTCGGTGCGCACTGCGACGACATTGCGATCGGAATGGGCGCCACGCTGCTGACGGTCTGCCGAGCCAATCCCGGTCTGCGGGTGGCGGTGTACGTCGCCACCGGGGCCGGTACCGACCGGGAAACCGAAGAGCGAAACGCGTTGAGCGAGTTCTGCCCGGACGCCGAGTTGTCGGTGACCATCGACGGTTTCCCCGACGGCCGAACACCGGAACACTGGGGGCGGCTCAAGGAGTCCCTGGCGGCGTTCCGGCGCACCTGCAACCCCGACGTCGTCTTTGCTACGCAACCCGACGACGCCCACCAGGATCACCGAACTCTGGCGCAACTGGTTCCCACCGAGTTCCGCGACCACATGATCCTCGGCTACGAGATCATCAAGTGGGAGAACGACACTGTCCGGCCGACCCACTATCACTCGGTGTCGACCGAGACCGCCCACGACAAAGTTTCGTTGTTGCACAAGTGCTACCCGTCGCAGACCGGCAAGGACTGGTTCGACGAGGAGACTTACCTGGGCTTGCTGCGATTGCGTGGGGTCCAATGCCGCAGCCGCTACGCCGAGGCTTTTGTCGTTGCCAAGACACACATCGATTTTCAGGGAGCTTAAAGCACATGCGCGTACTCGTCACCGGCCACCAAGGCTACCTCGGCACCGTCATGGTGCCCGTCCTCAAAGCCGCAGGCCACGAGGTCATCGGTTTGGACAATGGCTATTTCGCCGATTGTGTGTTGGGACCCGCACCGACCGATCCGAAGGCACTGTCGGTGACCGACCTACGTGACGTCACCCCGCAGGACCTCGCTGGGATCGACGCGGTGATTCATTTGGCGGCGCTGTCCAATGACCCGCTGGGTTCGCTGGCGCCGGAGATCACCCACGACATCAACCACCACGGATCGGTGCGACTGGCCAAGGCGGCCAAAGCCGCCGGGGTGTCACGCTTCCTCTACGCCTCTACCTGCTCCGTCTACGGCGCGGCCGGCGACGGCTTGGTGAATGAGGACGCGCCGCTGCGGCCGGTCACACCGTACGCCGAGTCCAAGGTGCGGGTCGAAGGTGACGTGACCGATATCGCCGACTCCGGGTTCACGCCGGTCTTCTTGCGTAACGCAACGGCATTCGGGTTCTCGCCGCGACTGCGGGCCGATATCGTGCTGAACAATCTGGTTGGGCATGCGGTGCTGACCGGTGAGGTGCTGGTGCTCTCCGACGGCACGCCGTGGCGACCGCTAGTGCACGCCGCCGACATCGCGCAGGCATTCCTCACCTGTCTGACGGCGCCCGCTGAGGTGGTCGGCTGCCAGGCGTACAACGTGGGCACCGAGCAGAACAACCTCACCGTCGCCGAGATTGCGCAGCACGTCGTGGACGCCGTACCCGGCTCGACGCTGCGCATCACCGGCGAGGCTGGCGCCGACACCCGTTCCTACCGTGTCGATTTCGCCAAGGCGCGCACCGACCTGGGTTACGAGGCGCAGTGGACGGTGCCGCGCGGGGCGGCCGAACTCGCCACGGCGTACCGCGAGTACGGTCTCACCGACGACGACTTCACGAAGCGGTTCACCCGCCTGCCGCAACTGGAGAAGCTGCGTAGCGAGGGCGTGCTGGACGAATCGATGCGTCGGCTCACGCCGGTCGGCTGAGCAACTGCGCCCAGCTGCCTGCGGCGGCGTCGCGATCGGAGACCGTGCTAACCGGTTGCGGCCATTCAATTCCCAGGTCGGGATCGGCGTAGTGCACGCCGATATCCTCTGTCGGGTCGTGCGGCCGGTCGATCCGGTAGCAGACGTCGGCGACCTCGGTAAGGGCCTGGAATCCGTGCAAGAAACCGGGAGGGATGTACAAATGCCGGAACGACTCGTCGTCCAGACGGAATGCCTGGCTACGACCGAATGTCGGCGAGTCCCGGCGAATGTCGACGAGCACGTCGTGCACCGCGCCGCGGGCGCACCGCACGAGTTTGGCCTCGCCACGTCCGGACCGGCCGTGCATGCCGCGAATGACACCCTGCCGCGACCGCGATTGCGAGTCCTGCACGAACGACGCCGAGACGCCCGCGCCGACGCGATCGTCGAAAACATCCGCGTCGAAGGTGCGGGTGAACAAGCCGCGATCGTCGTGGAACGGTTGCGGGGTCAGCACCAGTACGCCGGCGAGATCGCTGGTTTCAATGTGCACGGGGTCATCCTCGCATGAGCAAGTGCCGAGCGTGTGCCAGTGCCGAGGTGACAACGGTTCTCGATCTCGGTCGCGTGCCCGCGGCGGACTACTTCCCGCCGGCAGGTGAGCCGGTCGACCCCGACGAGTCGGGACACCCCGCCGCGATGGGTCTCTGCGGACAGTGTGGGCTCGCACAACTTCTCGACGACGACACCGTCACCTCTGAACCGCGAGGCATAGAACCTCAGGCCTTGGTCGAGCAGGCCGCGCAGGCGGTTTCAGACGCGGCCTCCGCCGGGTGGTTGTCCGGCCGAACAGTGGCAGAGTTCGGCAGCCCGCACGGTGGAACCTGGATTCCACATCTCGCTGACTACGGCTTCGATGAGGTGCCATCGGACCATCCGGGCGGGGCCGACGTCGTCATCGACTCGCTCGGAATCATGCACGAGCCTGATCAACGGGCCGCGTTCGCCGGTCGGGCGGCAGCGACCGCCCCGGACGGCGTGCTCCTCCTGCAATTCCACTCGCTTGCCGCGATCGTCAAACACGGACAGTGGAATGCGTTGCGGCACGGTCATTTCGCCTACTACAGTCTGCCTGCTCTCGTCGATCTGATCGCCCGGTCGGGGATGCACGTCGCCACAGCATGGGAGTACGACCTCTACGGCGGCACGCTCATGGTGGCCGCCCGGCACGGCAGCGGAATGCCGGACGAGCGGGTGCGCGCTCTGCTCGATCGAGAGGCTGCCATGACCGATCCGACAGCGGTCGGGGCGCTTCAGCGCGCCGCCGACAATCACGCAGCGGGACTGCGTGCATGGCTCGCTCGAATGGCGGACGAAGGCCTATCGGTCTACGCCTACGGCGCGGCGTCACGTGCCGTGGCAGTCTTCGACTTGGCCGGCGTGGATGCACGATCAATTGTCGCGGTGGCGGATGCGTCGCCGGCGAAACAGGGCAGGCGAATGCCCGGATGCGATGTGCCGATCATTTCGCCCAGCGACCTGACCGCTGCGCAGCCCGACCGAGTCCTACTGACCTTGCCCGACCTGCTACCCGAGGTGCGCCAACAGTTTCCGGAACTCGACGGCCGCTGGGTCATCGACGGCGCGGACGGCTGGGCCTAACCCGACAGGTCATCGCCGACGACAGGTGAGGTCCTGGATCGTCCGATAGGCCGGCTTCGGGGTGAAGTCCCGGTAGAGGAGCCCGAAATGGTCCTCGATCTCGTTCGGATCGGTGCCGCGATCCCTAGGTGCATAGATGAACGTCGGTCCATAACGCGGGTCGGCGCCGACCGACGTCAAAACGGTGGAGATAGCCTGGGCCTGCTGGTCGGGCGTGACCGCGCGATCGCGGCTGCCGCCGGTGGGCGCGCCGAACTCGGTGATCCAGATCGGTGTCCGTTCACCCCCGGCGGCGTCGATGATGCGCCGAATCTGCGGGAGCCGAAGAAACGTGTTCCACGACGACGTGGACTGGTCGTTCGGCAGCGCCGGGTAGGTGTACGGATGTATTGCGACGGCGTCCCAGGAGTCGGTAGCGCCGAGAGCGTATAGCTGTCGGACGAAGGTGTCGGGTGCGATGCGAGTGGCAGACTCGGGTGCCGGCGCCAGGCCGCCGGAGACGATGGTGACCTCGCGTCCGGCTCGCTCGCGGATGGTCCGGGACGCTGCCACGAGCATGTCGTGATACCGCCGCACGTCCGGGCGGGGTTTGGCGAACTCGATGATGTTGGGTTCATTCCACACCTCCCAGTTCTGCACACGGTCGCCGTACCGCGCCGCGGCTTCCCCCGCGAAGGTGGCGTATTCGTCCGCATTCCGTGGCAGGGTGTGCATGCTGGGCATGGCCGCGTTGGGGCGTGCCCACCGCGGAGTGTTGTGGACCAGTGCGAGCACCCGGAAGCCGCGCCCTACTGCCGTGTTGATCACCCGGTCGGGGGACCGCCAGTCGAACTGTCCTCGCTCCGGTTCGATTGCGTCCCACTCGATCCCGACTCGAATCCACTTAGCGCCCATTGCGCGCATCGCGTCCAGCTCGCGGTTCAGTTGCGCCTGCGAAAGATCCAATAGTTCGGTTCCGGTCGCGACCCCTACGTCGGTCATACACCGCACGGACGTGGACGTGCCCGTCTGCCGACTCTCGTCGGCGGGCGACGCGGTGGTGCAAGCCATCGCCGTCCAAGCGGCGAGCAAGACCAGCAGACCGGTGAGGACGTACTGCCGGACACCGGGTCGGGTGCGGGCGGAGGAACTAGGCATCGGACGCTCTTTTGCATCTCGGACGGGCCGGTGGCATCTGGCATTCGACTCTACGACAGGCGCACACCCTTAGGGGGGAGCACCGCCGTGCCCTGCGTCGGCCGCACAGCGGTCTGTGCCTGTGCGACTTGGTCGTCGGAGGAATGACGTGTCGTCGGTATCCCGGCCAGCACGCCCAAGAGCATCCAGAAGTACACGTCGAGGGGGAAGATCTCGAAGTACGTAGAGACCACCGACGCCGCCGCGGCGGCAGCGATCACCGCGCCGATCCCGACCGCGAGCGCGCTGTCGCTCGGCTCGGCTCGACGGGCCACGCGCACGCTGGTCACCAGACCGGTCACGAGGATCATCAGAAATAGCCACAACCCAAGCGGACCCAACTCGAACAACAACTTGATGTAGTAGTTGTCTGGCTGGTACGGCATGCCGTAGGCGAATGCAGTCGCCCCGTCGATCCGATCCCGCAATGTTTCGGGTAGTTGGACCGAGCCGGTGGCCAGCTTCTCGCCCGCCGAGCCGGTCATGCCGAGGCCTTCACCCAGCGGGTGAGTGATGATCGTGTTCCACACGAATGTCCAACCACCGGAGCGGGTTGCGTAGCTGTCGCTGGACACGAACGTGGACAGAACGCTACTCGGCAGCAG
The DNA here is from genome assembly GCA_039527305.1 of Gordonia sinesedis. GTDB lineage: Bacteria > Actinomycetota > Actinomycetes > Mycobacteriales > Mycobacteriaceae > Gordonia > Gordonia sinesedis. The sequence goes on from BAAAJU010000001.1 coordinate 124,890, forward strand.
GTAGACGGCGAGCGCGACCGTACCGACGACCGGTAGCGCGATCCGGGCTAAGAAGGCGCGGTACCGCACGAAGCCCATGAACAGCAGACCGGTCACCAGCCCGAGGTAGCTGGCACGCACCACCGACAGACTCATCGCCACGATGAGTAAGGGGAGAGTCCAGAACACCAGCCGACTCCGCCATCGGTGGGGGTCGTTCAGTGAGACAGCAAGGGCGACAAGAATGGTCACCATCAGGAACAGGCCGTACGGGAACGGCTGGTTAAAGGTTCCGAAACTGCGCAGCAGCGGGCCCGCGTTGCGCACCTCGTTGCCGTAGACGTAGCCCAGGTCGACGAGGGACGAGACGCCGATGAACTGTTGGGCGATGCCGTACACGGCGTTGATCAATCCGACGGTGATCATGATGGTCACCAGCCGGTCGCGGTCGCTCGCGGTGAAGGGGGCGCGCCAGATAGTCAGTGCCACGAGGATGTAGATGAACGTGATCTTGATCGGAACCAGCCCGTCGACGCCGAAGGTCACGAATGCCGACACGACACCGAAGATGACTAGGGCGAGCGCAGCCGGCCACCAACCGCCACCCAGCCCGCGAACAGACAGCGATCCACACCGAATCAGCGCGACGAGGAGGGTGAAGAGCAGTAGTGCCTCTTTCCAGCCGGCGGGCACCATACCGGCCGGCAGAAGGACGGTCATACCGTTGAACGGGGTCAGCGCGGCAAGCAGCAAAATCCCGCGCTGCGGCCGTTGCCAGATCGCGCCTGCGACGCCCAGGCCAGCCAAGCCGATGATAACGAAAAGCACGACCGAACCGATTGTCATGAGGGGACCGGTCTTCGAACAAGGCGCTGACGCCGAGCGAGGGCTGGGGTGGGGCTGTGTTTCTCAGAGCGGACTGTGCGCACATCGATTGCGGACGATAGGTGCGGGGTGAGAATGTCTAGACTGGATACGCCTGCGGCGACGCACGAGCCGGGGGACTGGAGATGTTGACCCATCAGGGGGAGGACATCGAGATCGACGATCGTCCGTGCCGCGCGGACGATCGTCGGCGAAGGGAGATAGCGGTGCCCAAGGTATCCGTCTGTATTCCGACGATGAACTCCGAACGCACGATTCGAGCGACGATGGAATCCGTTCTGTCCCAGGACTTCACGGACTTCGACGTGGTTGTCACCGATAACGGCAGCAGTGATCGGACCCTCGAGATCGTCCGGTCGTTCGGGGACGAAAGAATCAAGGTACATGCGCACTCCGAACGAATTCCCATGGCCGAGAACTGGACCCGGGCAGTGCGCAACTCCACCGGTGAGCTGGTGAAACTGGTGTGTAGCGACGACCTGATCGCGTCGACATGCCTGACGACCCAGGCCGAGATCATGGTGCAACCCGACGTCGCGGTTGTCGGCTCGCGATACGATGTCATCGACGACGACGGGGTCTACCTGGACAAGGGGCTCGGCCTGAAGAATATGTGCGGGCGGGTCGATTCTGCCTCCGCTATGCGTCAACTCGTTCGTCACCTGCCCGACGAACTCTGTCCTACTGCGGGGATTTTGTTCCGCCGCAGTCATTTCGACTCCACTCCAGGGTTCCAGGGGGAGTTCGGCTACACCTTCGACACCAGTCTGTGGCTTGAGTTCACCGAGAACGGCGCATTCGTCGGCTGCCCGGAATCCCTTGCGGTGAGTCGCGCGTCGACTTTCAACGTGTCCAGTGCGACCTCGACCTTGGATAAGATCAAGGATCTGTTCCGTTACAAGCATCGCGCGTACGAGTGCTATGGCGGCGGTAGGGGCCCGTTGCGCGCAGCCGACCTGCTCGTCGCGGACGCACGTGTGGTCTACATGCTGGCCCGTCGGGCGTTTATCGTTGCCCGATCCATGATCGGCAGACACGTTGGCTGACGGTGCGGTCATCGCTTCACAGCGATGACCGTGTCTTCGGTTCCCGCAACGCATTCCGCCTCGGCACCCGTCCCTGACGCGCCCCTCACGTGTGCGCCTCGGTGCGGTCATCGTCCGACGTGGGCGACGAAGGCGACGAGGCGCTAGCGGCGGGCGTGTACTTTCCGCTAGTGGTGGTCTCCTTCGGTTGGGTCGGCAGCAGCGTGAGGTGACCGGTCAGCCCCAGCTCGTTGATGGTCGACGCCGCGTCACGGATTTCGGTGCGAACGGGCTCCCCCGACTCCGCCAACAGCACAACCGTGTCCGTCCCAGGCGCGAGGTCCTCCGGCCAGTGCGCCGTGAGCGCCGTCATCGCAACCCGGTCACTGTCGGCGAGACGATGCGCCGTGTCCTGCGCGCGCTGGGTATACACGATCAACACCTGCCTTCCATCGCCGACCGCCCGAGAGAGATAGGCACGCGTGGTGGGCACGACCGTCTGCGCCGGCGCGTCGTCGAATCTGACGCCGGAGCGACGGGCGACCCGGCGCGCTGCAGATGCGCCAATCCGTGGGCCGAGTCGTCCGCGGAACAACACGAGAAGTTCGGCGACGACGATGAAGGTCACCAGGGCGGCAAATGCCGCCACCATCGGCGACATCGGCGACGTCTGCCGAGCATCCTCGGAATTCGGGACCGCGAGCGCCGATAGCCCGTTGACGCCGCCGGCGAGGATGCGATCGACGTGTTCCTGGGCCGCGTCGATGCGCTGCTGCAGAATCACCCGGCGGGAATCGCCCGCGGGGAGGCGGTCTCGTTGCCGCTCGAACTCGCGGATTCGTGCGGTCTGGCCTGCCGAGGCGCGCGCCAGTTCGGCTTCGCGTTGCTCGCGGGAGGCATTGTCCAGGGCCTCGATGGTCATCAGGCTGAGCTTGATGGCTTCCTCCGGCGACGATCCCGAGGCGGTGACATCAATCAGCAGTGGCGATTTCGACTCTGTCACGCTGACGTCTGCTGCCACGCGTTCAGCGGTCCAACCTGAGCCCATCGAACGCGCGACAGCATCGCGCACCTCGGCAGAGGTCGTCAACGCCAGGTACGGCGCCGAATTCTGGTACAGGTAAGCGTCGCCGGGCTGAACCGGTACCTGGGCGTCGATCTGGGCGGTCGTCGTTACCTCGAACTTCTTGTCCTCGAGCCGGGACAGACCGAAGACGGTCGCCCCGACGATCGCCGCGACGAGCAGCGCAATCGGTGCTGCCCGGGCAAGGTCCTTGAAGTGCTGCAGGACGTCGGGGGCGACGCCACTGCGAGTTTCGGTGTTGATGGAGATGCCTTCCGTCGTATTGGCGGTGGTCGTTGACGCGCGCTCGTGGCGGCCGAGTCGCTGCTGTGGGGTCATGAGGATGTCGCCGATGTCGTCGGCGTCGATAGGCCGGTCCACTCCCGAATCCGGTCATCGAACCGCTCCGCCGAGAAGAGTGACGCTCGCGCGCGAATCGTGTCGGCGTCGCATCCGGTTGCCCGGTCCAGGGCGGCCCGCAGTTCAGTGACGCTGCGTGGATCACACAGCACCCCCGTGGTGCCGTCCGCCACGATCTCCGCGGAGCCGCCGAGATCCCGCGCGATCACCGGAATGCCGCGGGCCATTGCCTCGACAGTGGTTATTCCGAAATCCTCGACCCCGAGGAAGACGAACGCCAGAGCCCGGTCGATCAGTGTGAACAATAACGCGTCGGAGACGCGGCCCAGCAGGATGACCGGAACCTTTGCCTCGCGTGCCCGAGCGCGTAATTCTGGAGCCGCCGGTCCGTCACCGGCAATGACCGCGGGAACTCCCGCAGCTTCGGCAAAATCAATCACCGCATCGAAACGTTTGTACCCGACTAATCGCCCCGCGCTGACCACAAACTCGTTCGGGAGGCGGTCGAGACGATCGACTTCGTCCGCGTCAAGACGGGCCGTCCAGTCCGTGGTCGCGATGCGGTCGACGGCGACCGGTGGGTAGATCACCCGCGCGTCGTCACCCCACGCCCGGCGAATGCGGTCCGCGACGAACGCACTGTTGGCCGCGACCTCGCGTGGAGCACGCGCGCCCAGGCGGTCGAGCCGCATCAGCGACGGCCGGGCCAGCGCGGCTGCCATGCCTCGGCCGCGGGCGTCGAATTCCGGTGTCCAGATGTACCTGGCCGGCGTGTGTACATAGACGAACTTGCGGGTACGTCCGCGGGACTGCGGAAAACGTACGTGATGGGCGAATAGATGAGAGCTGACGAGGGCGACGTCATACTTGCCCGGAGCCAGTCGCCAGGTGAGTAGCTGGGCGGGTAATGAGGCTAGCTTGGATCGTCGCAACGGTGTGCGGGCCAGTGGGCTCTCGCGCACACGGTCGGCTGGGAAACGCTCCGGCGCGTCGTTCCACAAACACATCACGTCGGCGTCGGGTGCAACTCGCTGAAAGCCTTCGACGACGCTTTCCGCACCGCCGGTCGGCTCAAGCCATTCGTGCACGATGACGCTCGACGTCACATTTCCCCCCGGAAATCATTGTGCTGTGAGGGAATCGATTCCAATCCCATCGACTGACGACCGTACCGTTCGCGGCATTGACCTTTAGTGCCGCGACCTTTAGTGCCGCACCTCAATGCCGGCATGAACACGGCCCTCACGTAGCCTCACCAGTGATCGTTGTCACCGACTACCTGTATACGACATGCTACATACTAGCTAGTCAGGTCGAGAACTCGCACAGGAGATGCACGCTGGTGCATGTGCATGCCTACACTGGTGGGCAGGGCCGACGCTGGGGGAGCATCGGGAATCGAAGGCTCGAACCTTGGGGGAGGAATGCAATGCACCAGGCTGCCGTGTGCTTTGGGGCGCTGGCATTGGACCTGGGCGGTGGCGGGGTCAGCACCTATGAACGACAGCTGATCGACGCGCTCGCGGACGGTATCGATCCGACCGTGGAACTGTCGGCGGTCGTCCAGCGGTCGACGGCACGTTGCCTGCCGTCGCGGGTGTCGCCTCGGATGCGTGCCGACAGCGCAGGCGTGCGCCGTGCCATGCAGGGAAAGCTGCCGGTGTCCGGTGCGGGCATTTTTCACAGTCTGGACGCCGACCTGCCGATGTGGGGACCACGGGCGACCGTGACGACCATCCACGATCTGTCCGTGTTCGACGTTCCGTGGGCGTTCAGCAAGCTCCGTGCCGTTGGAGAGCGGCAGCTGGTGGCCGACGCACTCCGGCGAGCGGACGAGGTCATCGCCGTCTCCGACTTCACCGCTCAGCGCATCAAGGATCTGTTCGGGCGGACCGCGCACGTGACGCCACTGGCGCCGGCCGGATGGACGCGCATCCCGGCGCCCGCGGAGGTCGACGAGGTCCGATCCCGGTTGCAGCTGCCCGATCGGTTCGTTCTGCACGTGGGCACGGTCGAACCGCGCAAGCGACCCGAGGTGGTCGCCGAAGCGTGCCAGGCCGCGGGGCTCCCGTTCGTGATGGCCGGGTCGGGTTCGCAGGGTCCGAACGCGCCCGAATCGGCGATTGGTCTCGGTTACGTCGACAGCGACGATCTGCCCGCGCTCTACCGGGCGGCGACAGTGGTGACTTACGCCTCGGTCTACGAGGGATTCGGCCTTCCCCCGCTCGAGGCGATGGCCTGCGGCGGCGTGGTCGTTGCGAGTCGGGTCGGAGCGCTGAATGACGTCGTCGGCGACGGGGGGATGCTGGTCGACGGAAGCCGGCCCGAGGACTGGGCGCCGGTGCTGGCGGAGATTGCCGGGGACGAGGCGACCCGCGACGAGTTGCGGGTGCGCGGCGTGCTCAACGCGGAGAAGTTCTCGTGGCAGCAGACGGCCGACCTCACCATGGGCGTGTACGCAGCGCTCGGGGTCACTGCGTGAGCGGTCACCACCGGTCCGACACCCCGACCGCGGCCGATTCAACGGGGCACACGGTGATCGCTGAGGAGGCGACGCAGTCCGATCGTGCCCTGCGGAACACCGCTTCGTTACTCGCCAGCCGCGTCGCGATCGCGGCGATGGGCTGGGCGGGCACCGTCGTCATGGCCCGGATTCTGTCGCCGGACGACTGGGGCAAGTTCTCGTTCGTCTTCGGGCTTCTCGGCATGATGTCGATCATTACCGACCTCGGCGTCGGCCGAGTGGTGCTGGCCCGACTCGTCGACTCGGACCACGACGAGGTCAGCAGGGTCGCGTCGACGTTCATCGCGCTACGCGCTGTCCTCGGTGTCTTCGGCTACCTGTTCGCCGTCGGCTTCGTGGTGATATCCGGGTATCCCTCCGACGTCGTCATCGCCACCGCGATCGCTGGGCTCGTGGTCGTGATAGCCACTCCCAGCCATGCGTTGACCGTCCTGTTCCAGAGTCGTCTACGGCTGTCTTATGTCGCCGCCGGTGAGGCTTTCGCCCAGGTCGTGCAGCTCGCGCTGACGATCCTGGCGGCGTTGATGGCCCCATTGCTACTCGTGTTCGTGCTGCCGGCCATCGCCAACGAACTGGTGAGCGTCGCGGTCAAGATTCGGGGTGTGCGACGCGGCATGGCCGGGCCGCTGCCCGCCCGCCGCGCCGAGGTCTGGCGCTGGCGGGAGATGCTGCTGGAAGCAGTGCCGCTCAGCATCGGGTATGCCTTCATCGAGGTCACCTCGCGGATCGACGTGCTGATGCTCGGCAAGATGGACACGTTCGCGTCGGTCGGTCTGTACTCGATCGGCTTCAAGTTCTCCGACTTCGTCAAGCTCGCTGCTCTCGCGGTCATCACTCCGTTCATGACACTTCTCGTCGCGGCGTGGCCGAATGACCCGTCGGCCTTCCGGGCGGCAGCACGCAGATCGGCGTCGCTCATCGGGGTGCTGTGCGCGGTCGGGATCGCTGGGTTCTGGCCTATCGCCCGTCCGCTGCTCGAGATTCTGTACGGGGAGCGGTTTGCCGAGGCGGCGCTTGCGACTCGCCTATTGGTCGCCGGGGCCGTGCTGGGTGCGTTGACTCAACTGGCGCTGATGGCGTTGGTCGCGGCGGGTAGGCACAAGGTGTATCCCTGGGTGGCGCTAGCGTGCCTGCTGCTCAACGTGGCACTCAACTTTTGGTTGATCCCGGCGTACTCCTACACCGGCGCCGCGTGGGCCGCGTTCGCCGCCCAGGTCGTGATGCTCGTCGTGATCTGTGTTGTTGTCACGTTGACGCTGCCGGTCAAGGGGTTGATGCCGGTTGGTCAAATCCTCGGCGTGTACACGATCGCACTCGCGGTCATTCTCACTGCGGAAGAGGTAACGGTGCTGCGAGACTTGCCGTGGTGGGTACTCGGACCTGCATGCGCGATCATCGTCCTGGCACTGTCGCATGCGTTGCGCCTCACAGGTGGTTTCAGCATCCGGGGCTGGATCGCCGACCGCAGGCGGGCAAACGATGACTGAGCCGGTCTTTGCCGACGGCGGCCGGACCACTGCCCGCGATGCGGTGCTCTTCGTGTCCCACACGCCGGCAATGTCGGGTGCGGAGGCGGTGATGCTCGACGTCGTCGACGAGGCCTTGCGCCGAGGCAAGCAGGTGACGGTTGCGATACCGCCCGGCGCAGTCAGCGAACGACTACCCGCGACGGTCGCGCATGTTCGGCTCCCGCCGCTGGGGCTCGACGGCGGAACGGGCCTCGGCCGTGCGCTGGCGATCGTCCGCTTGGGGGTGCGCTGGCTGCAGGCGGCACGCCGACTCCGGCCGTACGTACGTGACACCGACACCGCGGTGATTATCAATTCGCTGTTCGCGCTGCCAGCAGTGCGCCTCTCCGGCGTGCGCCGCCGCGGTTCCTGGCTGGTTCACGACACGCTGACCCGACGTAAGCAAAAGCTCATGCTTGCCCTGGGTCGGGGCGCCGTGGGGCGCGCGGTCGCGGTTTCCCGGGTGACTGCCGAGTCTCTCGGTGGCCCGGCCGCGATGGACGTCGTCGTCGCATATAACGGTGTCCGGGTGCCGACGTCGACACCCGAACGGCAACCGGCGGCGCGACCGGTGGTGGGTGTGCTCGCGAAGATCGTGCCCTGGAAGGGACACCGGTTGCTGCTCGATGCGCTCCGGGATATGCCTGACGTCGATATCGAGTTCGCTGGTGACTGGTTTCCCGGGGATGGCGCCTACGTCGACGAACTCAAGAGGCTCGCCGACGAACCACCCCTCCGCGGGCGCGTCACCTTTCTCGGAAAGCGCGACCCCGCCGAGTGCCTCCAACGCTGGACCGCCATGGTCTCGCCCAGTATCGAGCCCGAGGCAGGACCTCTCGGTGTGCTCGAGGCGATGTCGCTCGCATGTCCTGTCATTGGAACCGCGCACGGCGGGACCGCCGAATACCTTGCCGACGGTGCCGGGCTGCTCGTTGAGCCGGGTAATCCGGAGGCCATGGCGGCGGCGGTGGCGCGCTTGATCGCCGACGACGCCCTGCAGCGCGACGTGGCGACCCGTGCGCGTGCCCGGGTGGCGGCCGAGCACGACATTCGACACACCTTGCCTCGAATGGCGTCTCACCTGTTCGGCGACACCACGCGGTAGCACATCAGCTACCCCAGCTCCCGCACGTCAGCTACCCCAGCTCCCGCACGTCGATCCGGAACCCGGCGGTCCGCAGCCGAGCCGCGAGAGCTTCCCCCATCGCCACCGACGGGGTGAGCACCCCGGATCGCGACGGGAGCCTGTCCCGATCGAGGGCGAGGGTGAGCGCGCTCTCGCCGAGCATCACCGCCGTCGCCTTGTACCCCGGGTCGCCCTGCGCACGCATCTCGCTGCGGTAGCGGCGGCCGGTGGTGGTGCGGGTGAACGTCTGGGTGACGAAGTATCCCTTGTCCCTGGACTTCTCACCGGGACCCTCGCCGGGCTCGGGGAGCACCTTGTCGAGCAGTGTGCGTGTCGGCGCGAAACTCATCGCACCGAGAAACGCGCCGGTGCCGACTCCGATGACCCCGGCGATGACGGTCGACAGGCCGGGGACACCGCCGACCGCCATCGTCTCCGCGTAGTGGAAGTCGGGTCCATACGCCCAGTCCAGCAATGCGTCCGAGCGACGCACGACGCGAGTGTTGTAGGACGCCATGAAAAATGGCGCGAGGGTGCCGCTCAGGGTCGGATCAACCTTGCGCGCGTTGACGATCGCCAGGTCGTTCGGCTCCGAGGACATGTTGGCCCGCGGCGTGTCGCCAGGCGTCCCGGACAGCGCTTGCGGATTGAGGAGCAGCCGCCGGATATGCGGATCTTTGGCCTGCTCGGCGATCGTGCGCATCGAGTCGATGGTGCCGCCGGACAGCCCGCCGCGCATGGACTGCACCACCATCGTGGTGTCGGTGAGCGTGCCGGCGTCGTCGTCGGCAACCTTGCGGAACAGCAGGTACACACCGAGATCGGAAGGGATGGAGTCGAATCCGCAGGAATGCACAATGCGGGCACCGGTTGCCTGCGCGGTCTCGGACACCTTCTCGATCGAGTAGTGCACGAACGGGACTTCGCCGGTGAGGTCGACGTAATCGGTCCCCGCGGTGGCCGCGGCGACGACCAGCGGCTCGCCGTATTTGAGATACGGCCCGACGGTGGTGCACAAGACCCGGGTCCGGGCCACCATCGCGTCCAGCGAACTCGGCGACGAGGAATCGGCGACGATCAGCGGCCAGTCGCGGGCCCGGTCGGGCAGTCGGTTGCGGACGGCGGCAAGTTTGGTCTCGTTGCGTCCGGCCAGTGCGATCCGGGTACCGCTCGGAGCGTTCTCGGCGAGATAGCGTGCAGTGAGTTCGCCGACGAACCCGGTGGCGCCGAACACCACAACGTCGAATTCGCGGTCGGATCGGGTGGATGCGCGGGGCGCCGGCTGAGACTCCGGCTCGGCTGCCGGGGTGGCCGTCGCTGGTGCGGTCGCGGTGGTGGCGTCGGCGGGATTGGTGTCGTCGGGAGTGGCTGCACCGGTCATGAAGCCGAGCCTATACGCGCCTCATTCGTCCCGTCGTCGGGCCGCAAACCGGGCCGCGAACGGCGCGACGAACAGCATCAACAGCACCCGCAGGATCTGCGCGGCGACCACGAACGCCACATTTCCGCCCGCCGCGGTCGCCGCGGCGAGTACCGCGTAGATGCCGCCGGGTGTGGTGGCGAGATAGCAGTCGAGCATCGATTCGCCGGTCCACCAGGACAGCACCACGCCGAGTAGCGCGCAGCCGGCTCCGATGGCCAGGATCAGCAGCAGTGCCCACGGCAAGATCCGGCCGATCGCGCGCAGTCGATCCAGGGTGAATCCGAGGCCAGCCTGCCAGCCGATCACCGCATAGGCGACGACCAGCAGGGCGGGCGAGACGGCGGCATCGCCTGCGATCCCGGTGAGCTCGGCGACCGTGGCGAATGCCATCGGGCCGAGGAGTCCGGCCGCGGGCAGATGGAGCAGCCGGCCGAGCGGGATGCCCACGCCCATGCACACCGCGAGCAGCACCACCCCCCACGCCTGGTCGGTGGCCGAGGGTGCGGCCACCGTCACCTGGCCGGCGCTCGCGCCGAACGCCGCCGACGCGACCAGCGGGATCGACACAGTGACCAGCGCGACCCGCAGGTACTGGATGACGGCGACGACACGTTCGTCGCCGCCGAGTTCGCGGGTCAACACGACCAGCCCGGAAGCGCCGCCGGCGACCAATGCGAGTGACCCGGTCAGTGCGTCGACGTTGCGGTTGAGTCCGAGCAGTGCGCCACCAGCCACCGACAGCGTCAGCGTGCCGAGCCCGACCACCAAGACCGGCAGCCACGACGACCCGAGACCGGACAGGGTGTCGGAGTCGGCGAGGGTGCCGATGTACACGCCCAGCACTCCTTGCGCCGCGAGCACGAGCCGACGGTCGACGATCGGTGGGTCCGCCTCGGCGCCGGCGTCATCCCTCCCACCGTCGCCGGTCACGGCTCCGCTCGCCCGGTCGGCGGGTGGTGGGTCGGCCTGTTCGGCCGACGGTCCGCCGGCGTCGCGCCGGGGCCGAGGAGCGAGTCCGGCGATGGCCAGCGCGCCGGCGACGACCAGCCCGGCGAACAGGGCGGCGGCGTCCACGTCGAGAAGTTCGAGAAGATACGTGGCCGCGGCGGTGAGCAGAATCAGCAGCATCCAGCGGCGCACCGGCACCAGGGTAGGCAGCACTGGTGCTGGGCGGTCCGGAGGGGCGGGCGGGTGCACTGGCGGCCGTGCGCGAGGCAGACCGTCGTCGGGTGACTCCGGTCAGGCGACCCGCGAGACGCCGAGGCTCAGCGCGCCGAACGCCTTTGGCGTGCCCCGCTGGTAGAAGGTGTCGAGTCGGACCGGCGCCAGCCCGGCGGCGTCGAACAGCGCCGGGATGTCGCGGGTGAGATGGCAGCCGCCGGCGACTCGACGCTGGATCGGCTCCAGCCGGCGTTGCCAGCGGCGCACTCGCCGGTCGGGGGCACGGCCGTGCTCCAGGAAAGCCACCATTCCGCCCGGGCGGACGACGCGCGCGAGTTCCCGCAGGGCCATCACCGGGTCGGCGACCGTACACACCGTGAAGGTGGACAGTGCGGCGTCAAAGGTGTTGTCGCCGAACGGCAATCGCTCGCCGTCCAGGCCGCCGCGGTCGATTGGAATCGCGGCGTCGGCGGTGCGGGAGGTCGCCATCTCCCAGGCGGTGTCGTTGGGTTCCACCGCGACGACCCGGGTGACGGCGTCGGGGTAGTGGCCGATGTTGCGGCCGGACCCGAATCCGATCTCGACGACCTGGCCGGCGAGGTCTGCGCACGCCCGGTCGCGGAGCGGGTCGAGCATCGACGTCCCGCAGGTCAGGTCGATGAGGTGCGGCAGTATCCGATCACCGTAGAGGCCCACGCCGCCGAGCGTAGTCGCGCCGGGACCTACTGTGGAGACCATGAATCCCTCGACCCTGCAGGCGCGGGTGATCGTCGACGAGATGATCCGCGGCGGCGTGACCGAGGCGGTGTTGTGTCCCGGCTCGCGCAATGCGCCGCTGGCCTTCGCGCTGCACGCCGCCGACGAGCAGGGTCGGTTGCGGCTGCACGTCCGCATCGACGAGCGTTCGGCGGGCTTCCTCGCACTGGGGCTGGCGGTCTCGTCGGGTCGGCCGGTGCCGATCGTGATGACCAGCGGTACCGCAGTGGCCAATATGAGTCCGGCGGTGTTCGAGGCGAACTACGCGCGGGTGCCGCTGGTGGTCGTCAGCGCCAACCGGCCGTACGAGCTGTTGGGCTCGGGTGCCAACCAGACGATCGAGCAGTTCGGGATCTTCGGCACGCAGGTGCGCGCCGCGATCAGCCTTGGCCTGGCCGAGCAGGATCTCGACACCAACAGTCAGTGGCGGTCGGCCGTCGGTCGGGTGCTGGCCGCGGCCCGCGGCGCACGCACCGGCAACGCCGGCCCGGTCCAGTTCGACATCCCTCTGCGCGAACCGCTGGTCCCCGACCTGGGGGTGGCGCCGGACGGGGATTTGGGGACGTTCGCCGGCCGGGAGGGCGGACTGCCGTGGACGCAGGCCCCGGTCGGCAAGCTCGACGTGCCGCTGCCCATCGACCTGTCCCTGGACACCGTGGTGGTGGCCGGCCACGGCGCGGGGGTGCACCCGAATCTTGCCGGCATCCCGACCGTCGCCGAGCCGACCGCGCCGCACGCGGGCAGCCCGCTGCATCCGCTCGCGCTGTCGACGCTGCGTCCCCAGCAGGCGGTGATCTGCGGTCGGCCGACGCTGCATCGCGGGGTGGCGCGGTTGCTCGCCGACCCCGAGGTGCGCGTCTACGCGATCACCACCGGCCCGCGCTGGCCCGACGTGTCCGGCAACGTCTGGGCGACCGGCACCCGGGTGGAGCCGTCGGGGCAGCCGACCGAGGAGTGGCTCAAGGAATGCGCGGCAACCCAGGAGCGGGTGCTCGGGGCTGTCGATGCGGTGCTTGACGCACCGGGACCGGCGACCGGCCTGCACGTCGCGCGTGCGGTGAGCGCGGCGATGCGGTCGGGCGAGCAACTCGTGGTCGGGGCGAGCAACCCGATCCGCGATGTCGCGCTCGCCGGACGCGTCACCGACGGGGTGCGGGTGCTGTCGAATCGGGGCGTGGCCGGCATCGACGGCACCAATTCGTCGGCGATCGGTGCCGCGCTGGCGCACGACGCGGCCGGCGGCGGGCGCACCGTCGCGCTGATGGGGGACCTGACGTTCGTACACGACGTGACCGGCCTGGTCATCGGGCCCGGCGAGCCGCGACCGCAGTCTCTGCGGATCGTCGTTGCCAACGACGACGGTGGCGGCATCTTCGGGCTGCTCGAACAGGGCGATCCCCGGTTCAACACTGGCCCGTACGCCGGCGCCTACGAGCGCGTCTTCGGCACGCCGCACCGCGCGGACCTCGCCGCGCTGTGCGCCGGATTCCACCTCCCGCACCGTCGAGTCGGCTACCAGGAACTGCCGGCGGTACTGGCCGAACCGGCCCCATCGGGCGGCATCGAGGTCGTCGAGGTGGTCACCGATCGCGAGCGTCTCCGCGCGGTGCACGCCGCGATCGCCGCACGGTTGGGCTAGCGCGCCGTGAAGTGCCGTGTTGCTGGTGGCACGCTCGGTCGCTGTGTTCCGCTTCGTCCGCTAGTTTCGTGACCTTGCGCGTGTTGCACCTGGCGGAAGGTGATGAACCTCGCGGAGGGACGGGCTTCCGCTAGTTTCGGCACGGCGCGCGCCGCGGTCCCCACCCTGGCGCGCGCCGCGGTGCCACCACGGCGCACGCCGCGGTCCCCACCCTGCGGGCGCCTGCGGGTCCGCGCCGGTTGTGCGGTCCGCGCCGGTCAGCCGCCGGGAAACGCCCGGCTATCCTGGCAGGCATGAATCCGACCATCCTGCGGCGTATCCAGATCACGCTGCTCGTGGTCGGTGGCGTCATCACTGTGATGGCGCTCGCGCTGGTGGTGGCCTGCCTGCGCGACGACGCCAGCATCAACGCCAACAAGGGCACCGTGATGGCCGACGTCGTGTCCGCGGACGCCCTGCACGCGGCCGCGTACTTCCAGACTCCGGACGGCCAGATCCACAGCCCCCGACTGGGCCTGCTGTATCCGACCGAGCTGTCCGAACGGCAGCGAATCAGCGTCGAATACGACACCACGAACCCCGATCTGGCCCGCCCCGCCGGCCGCAACGCGAGCCTGTCGATCATCCCTGCGCTGTCGGTGGCCGTGCTCGGCTGGGCGATCGTCGGCGCGCTGATGCTCGGCATGGCAGAGCTCAATCGGTTCTGGACGCGGCGAGCGGCCCGTCGGCGCGCGGACGCCGACACCGAGCCGGACGACACCCGCGACGACGACGCACTCGCGGCAGTCCGGTGAGCTGCGTCGGGCGGTGAGCCGGGTCGGGTGGTGGCTCGGCTGTTCCCCGAGCAGCGTCGGTCGGGCGCGGCGGTTGTTCGCCGTGTTGCGCCGGTCGGTGCGAGTCCGGTCGGTGAGCGACGCCGGTTGGGGAGCCGTTATCGGCGGGGACGGTCGCTTCTTCCGCTAGTTTCGTGACCTTGCGCGTGTTGCATCTCGCGGATGCAGACGAAACTCGCGGAGGAACGGCCTTCCGCGAGTTTCGGCACGGCCAGAGGCATCCGGCGAGCGTCGGCCGGTAATGGCGTCCGCGCAACGCTCCCTGCTCCGTTGCCGGCCTCGCTACGACCGAATTTCACCTGCCGTTTCGCGACCCGACACGTCGGCCGCCCGCACCGGACACCACCCCTGGTGACGATGACGGCATGCGCGTCGCGATCGTCGCCGAGAGTTTTCTGCCGCAGGTCAACGGAGTGGTCAACTCGGTCCTGCGGGTCGTTGACCACCTAGAACGCTCCGGGCACGACGTCATCGTCATCGCTCCCGACTCGACGCGCGACGGGCGCAGCGGACCCCGCATGGTCCACCGCCGCACCCCGGTGCATCTGCTGCCCTCGGTGCAGGTGCCGCGGGTGTCGTCGCTGCCGGTCGGGGTGCCCGCACCGATGATGTACCGCGCCCTGCGGGACTTCGCCCCCGACGTGGTGCACCTGGCGTCGCCCTTCGTGGTCGGCCTCGGCGGGGCGCTCTGCGCGCGGCGGCTCGGTGTCCCGACGGTCGCGGTGTTCCAGACCGACGTCGCCGGGTTCGCCGACGCCTATCGCCTCGGTCTCGCCACCCGTGCCGCCTGGCGCTACACCCGTGGCCTCCACGAACTCTGCGACCGAACCCTGGCACCGTCCTCGGCGACCATGGAGTCGCTTGCCGCACATGGTGTTCCGCGTCTGCACCGCTGGGCACGCGGGGTCGATGTCGACCAGTTCACCCCCGATCGCTCCGACGACGCGCTGCGCCGGCGGTGGCAGGCGCACCGGGGCGGCGGCGGGTCGCCGCTCCTGGTCGGATTCGTCGGGCGGCTGGCGCCGGAGAAGCACGTCGAGCGGCTGGCGTCGCTGGCCCCCGACGAGTCGGTGCAACTGGTGATCGTCGGCGACGGGCCGGAACGGGCCCGGCTGACCCGGCTCATGCCGCACGCGATCTTCACCGGCGAGCTGCGCGGCACCGACCTCGCCGCCGCATACGCCAGCCTCGATGTGTTCGTGCACGCCGGCGAACACGAAACCTTCTGCCAGGCCATCCAGGAGGCGATGGCGTCGGGTCTTCCGGTGGTCGGCCCCGACGCCGGTGGACCCCGCGACCTGGTCGCCCCGCTGACGACCGGCTACCTGCTGCAGCCGGCGACCTTCGCCGACCGCCTCCCGGAGGTCATCGACGTCCTGCGCGACCCCGTGCAGCGTCACACGATGGGCCGCGCCGGTCTGGCCGCGGTGCGGCTGCGCACCTGGCCGGCCATCTGCGAGGAGCTGCTCGGTCACTACCGTGCCGTCATCGACGAGCGCTCGGGGCGGGACGGTCCCGCCGAGGGGATTCTGCTCGCCGGGTAGCGTTGTCGGCATGTCCGTGCCCTCCTCGCCGTCGGACCCGGCCGCCGCGCACACCGACCGCACCGTCGGCGCGGCGTCGCCTGCCCCTCAGCGCGCCACGCTGGACAAGGAGCCGGCGGAGGTCGCCGCGATGTTCGACGGCGTCGCCAAACGCTACGACATCACCAACACGGTGCTGTCGTTCGCGCAGGATCGCCGCTGGCGCAAGGCCACTCGTGCCGCACTCGCCCTCCGCCCGTCCGATGTGGTGCTCGACCTCGCGGCGGGCACCGCGGTCTCCACCGTCGAACTCGCCGAGTCCGGCGCGCAGTGCGTGGCCGCCGACTTCTCGCTCGGCATGCTGCGCGCCGGAGCGCATCGCGACGTGCCCAAAGTCGCCGCCGACGCCCTGGCCCTACCCTTCGCCGACGCGTCCTTCGATGCGGCGACCATCTCGTTCGGCCTGCGCAACGTCAACGACGTCGGCCGGGCCCTGAGCGAACTGCGTCGGGTTCTCAAACCCGGTGGGCGACTGGCGATCTGCGAGTTCTCCACGCCGACCTTCGGTCCATTCCGGACCGTCTACCTGGAATACCTGATGAAGGCGCTGCCCGCGGTCGCCACCCGAGTGTCGAGTAACCCGGACGCGTATGTGTATCTCGCCGAGTCGATTCGGGCGTGGCCGGACCAGTTCGGTCTCGGTGACCTGATTCGCGACGCCGGGTTCACCGAGGTTCGCTGGCGCAACCTGACCGGCGGGATCGCCGCCATCCACTCCGCGATCGCCTGAGCACCGGAACGGGCTGGATCACCCGCCGGCGACCCGGGGCGGCACATCCGCGGTAGGGCCGCTCGCATCCCGAATGTCGTGCGGCACCGGGCAACCCGGCGCAAACGTGCCGAGCTCGGCAATCCGGTAGCCGTCCGGATACCCACGCACCGGCGGGGTGTCGCGGACGAACAGCGGTTCGGTGCGCGGCCGCGCGAACCAGCGAATGGCCAGACCCCGTGCCTTCAGGCCCGCACGCACCAGGACGCGTTCCGCGGCGGTCGGCGTCGGGTAGCGAAATGCCGCCCGCAGCGGCGGATCCATCAGCGCATACGACACCCGCCGCACGGCCCACCGCGGCAGGTGCCGGAACGGGGGAAATGTGCCGAGCAGGTCGAGTGTGGCGTCGGCGACCGCCCGCGCCCCGGGGCTGTAGGCGAAGTGCGCGCGCTCGTACTCGTCGAGCAGCCGCTCGAACTCCGCATAGGTGTGCGGGATCTCCTTGATCGCCATGTGCTTGCCGAGGGTGCGGTAGTAGTTGGTCAGCCCGATGACCTCGTTGTCGGTGAGCCGCCGCCACTCGTAGTCGCTGATCCAGCGCACCGGACACACCACGAAGGTCGCCAGCACGTAGAGCATGTCGTCGTTGCTGATGTCGTACATGCCGTGCATCTGGTTGATGCGCCGGATCGCCGCGCGCCCGGTGGTATCGGCGAATCCGTGCTCGACCGGTGCGTCGAGCAGCAGGGCGGTGTCGTCGTAGCGCTTCTGTGTGTGCTCGGTGAATTGCTTTGTGCGGTAAAGCAGTTCGCCGATGGACGGCACCGCGTAGGTGCGGAAGAGCGCGAAACTCAGTGCCTGGGTGTTGCCCCACGGGAACTCGTACGAGGCGATCCGCTGGGCGTAGGCCTGGGGGTCGGTGTCCGGGTCGATGCGTGACAGGTCGTCGCGATGGGCGTACCGGGCGCCCCGGCGGGAGATGACGCGACGGGCCAGTGACGAGGCCAGAGTGGCGGGGGTGGGCATGGGACCTCCCAGTGGTGGTGCAGGCGGCGGTGTCGCCCGATCCATTCATTGGAACGTATCGGTGAATTTGTTTCAAGTCCGGGATGTGCACAGTCCGCGGGCCATTCATCCAGCGTGGCACCCGGTATCGGCGTCCGCGCCGGTTTCGGCAGAGTCGGCGGCTCTGACCCGCTGGTCGGGGCCGTCGCCCGGTGGTCTGTGCGCCATGCGCGGAAACGGATGCCACGCGGCGACCGCACCCCGTCGACTGCACCCCGCCGACGGCACCTGGCGTTCCCCGACCAGGCACCGGGCATCCGACAGCCCACGCTCCGAAGTCAGCGGAACGGCGGCCGATCGTCGACGGCGGTGGACACCCGTCCGAGCGTGCGCCACATCCGGGCGACCAGGTCGGCGTCCTCGGCGGTGAGCAGATTGCCCATCACGCGCACCACCAGCGACATCAGTCGCTGCGACCGGATCGCGGGCCGGCCGAGGGTCGGTACCGCCTGCGGCACGGTGAGTACTCCGGCGAGTCGGCGGGCGGCGGAGAACGCGAGACCGTAGTGGGCGGTGAGGACATCCCGCCAGCGGGTGGTGTGGTCGGGGGAGCCGAGCAGCTCGACCGCGAGGCGACCGGTCTCCAGCGCGTAGTCGATGCCTTCGCCGTTGAGTGGGTTGACGCACGCCGCGGCGTCGCCGATGAGCATCCAGTTCGCTCCGGCGACCCCCGATACCGCGCCACCCATCGGTAACAGGGCCGAGGTCAGGCGTTCCGGCGCAGCGCCGATCTGCCACTCGTCGCCGACCATCCGGGCGTAGTGCTCCAGGATCGGGCGCAGCGCCATATGCGCCGGCCGCCGCGCCGTCGCGAGTGCGCCGACACCCACGTTCAGCAGCCCGCCGCCCGCGCCGCCGAGTGGAAAGACCCAGCCGTACCCGGGGAGCAGGGCGCCGTCCGGCCCGCGCAGTTCCAGGTGCGACCCCATCCACGCGTCGTCGGCGCGCGGGGATGGGACGTAGGCGCGGGCGGCGACTCCGTACGCGGTCTCCCGATGCCAGCGGCGGCCCAGCCGCTTGCCCAGCGGCGAGCGCACCCCGTCGGCGACGATCACCTCTCGCACCCGCATCCGGTGCGGCCCGGCGTCGGTGCGCAGTGTCACCGCCTCGATCCGTCCGCCGCCCATCTCGACGTCGACGGCCTTGGCACCCTGCGCCATTCGCGCGCCGCGGGCCACCGCGAGCCGACGCAACCGGTCGTCGAACTCGACCCGGGACACGGCGCTGCCGTACGCCGGGAACCGGCCGGATGGCCACGGCACCCGTGCCCGCGCACCCCAGCCGTTCAGGTCGAGGCCCTCGATCCGCGGGCGGTCGGCCAGATAGTCGTCGAGTCCGAGTGCGGTAAGTTCGGCGACCGCCCGCGGGGTCAGGCCGTCGCCGCACGTCTTGTCCCGCGGGAAGACCGCAGCGTCGGCCAAAACGACGTCCCGGCCGGCCGCGGCAGCGTGCGTGGCGGCCGCCGATCCGCCCGGTCCGGCACCGACCACCAGCACGTCGGTGGCGTCGGGGAGGGGCGTCGGACTGCTCACCCGACCAGTATGTCGGGCGCTCATCCGAAGCGACCGCGGGGCAACGGTTACGCTCACAGGGAAGTCCCGACGGGAATCCGGCGGGCGATGCGAAACGAGATGGAGCGGGCACGCACGTGAAGTCCACAGTCGCCGGGGTGGACCTGGTTTCCGACGAGTTTGCCGCGACCGTACGGTCGTCGCTCGCGCAGGTCGAGGACCTTCTGCTGGCCGAGTTGGCGTCCGGAGACGACGTGATGACCGAGGCCGCCAGCCACCTCGCCAAGGCCGGTGGCAAACGGTTCCGGCCGATGTTCGCGATCCTGTCCGCGCAGTTCGGTCCGCGACCGGACGCGCCGGAGGTGGTCACCGCGGCGACGGTCGTGGAGATGATCCACCTCGCCACCCTGTACCACGACGACGTGATGGACGAGGCGCCGATGCGTCGCGGGGCGCCGAGCGCCAATGCGCGCTGGTCGAACAGCATCGCCATCCTGTCCGGCGACTTCCTGTTCGCCCGGGCGTCGCGCCTGGTGTCGACGCTGGGACCCGACGCCGTCCGGATCATCGCCGAGACCTTCGCCGATCTGGTGACCGGCCAGATGCGGGAGACGGTCGGTGCGGGCGCCGGCACCGACCCGGTCGAGCATTACCTGAAGGTGGTGTGGGAGAAGACCGGATCGCTGATCGCCGCGGCCGGTCGATTCGGCGCGCTGACCTCCGGCGCCGACCCCGCCGACGTGGACCGCGCGTCGCGCCTCGGCGACATCGTCGGCACCGCGTTCCAGGTGTCCGACGACATCATCGACATCGCCTCGGTCTCCGGTGATTCCGGCAAGACCCCGGGCACCGACCTCCGCGAGGGCGTGCACACCCTGCCGGTGCTGTACGCACTGGCCGGCGACGACGCGGCGTCGGACCGGCTGCGGGCGCTGTTGCTCGATGCGAACGGCGCACCTCGGGCGCTCACCGACGACGGTGAGGTCGCCGAAGCCCTGGATTTGCTCAACGCGTCCGCCGGGATGGATGCGGCACACGCGCGGCTGCGGACCTTCGCCGCCGAGGCGGAGGCGGAGCTCGCGCTGCTCCCCGACGGACCGGCCAACCGGGCGCTCGGTTCGCTGGTGCGTTACACCATCGACCGCACCGGATAGGCGGCCGCACCGGATAGGGCGACCACTGGATAGGCGGCCGCGCCGGATAGGCGGCCCGTTCGGCGCGACGCCGTCTCCCTCTCGCCCGGTCGGATACCGGCGATGGCCCGCCCTGGCGGGGCCCGACTGCCCGATGCCTGTGCGCGCTCGGAAACCCGAACGTGGTGCGGATCGTTGACCACATGATGGCGTGTGCCGCAGATGTGGGGCGACGTGCCGTCGGAGAACGGTAACCGAGGCAGAATGGACACCCGTGAACGGACTGAAAACCGCGGCGCTGCTTGGCCTGATGTCGGCGATCATCGTCGGGATCGGCGCATTGTTCCGCAGCCCGCTGATCCTCGCCGGATCGGTGCTGGTCGCCATCGCCGTGAACGCCTACGTCTACTTCAACAGCGCCAAGCTGTCGCTGCGCGCCATGCATGCCCAGCCGGTGACCGAGGTCGAGGCGCCGGTGCTCTACCGCATCGTGCGCGAACTGGCCACCCAGGCGCGCGAGCCGATGCCCGCGATCTACATCAGCCCGACCGAGTCGCCGAATGCCTTCGCCACCGGACGCAATCCGAAGCACGCGGCGGTCTGCGTGACCACCGGCATCTTGCGACTGCTCAACGAGCGGGAACTACGGGCGGTGCTCGGCCACGAGCTGTCGCACGTCTACAACCGTGACATCCTGATCAGCTCGATCGCCGGCGCGATGGCCGCCATCATCAGCGGTCTGGCAAACCTGGCGATGTTCTTCGGCGCGTTCGGCGGTCGGGGCAACGGGCCAAACCCGTTGGCGCTGCTCCTCATCACCCTGCTCGGACCCATCTCGGCGACGCTGGTCAAGCTGGCCGTGTCGCGGTCCCGCGAGTACCAGGCCGACAAGTCCGGTGCCGAACTCACCGACGATCCACTCGCCCTGGCATCCGCACTGGCCAAGATCTCCGGCGGGGTACAGGCCGCGCCACTGCCACCCAACCCCGACATCGCCGCCCAGTCGCATCTGATGATCGAGAACCCGTTCCGGACCGGTGACCGGATCGGCAAGCTCTTCTCGACGCACCCGCCGACCGCGGATCGTATTGCGCGGCTCCAGGACATGGCCCGCGGCGGCGGCTCGGGAGGGCCCCGGCGGTAACGCAATTGGCGGCGGCGATCGACTCATCGGTACGTTTCGCGATGAATCGGGTTGTCCCGCAAGGCGGTGAAGGCGGCCGCCGGAATGCCGGACCGGGCGGTGCCGACCGTGCCATACTGCGGACGGTTGATGTTGAACCATCCCACGTGTCCCCGAGTAAATGAATGAGGTGACCGCCATGGCCGACTCCGCCGACCTGGCCCAGCGATTCCGTGCCGCGATGTTGTCCGGTGACGCCGAGACCCTGCGATCGATCGTGACCGACGACGTCACCTTCACCGGCCCGTTGGCCAAGGCTTCCGGATCGGACGAGGTTGTCAACGGTCTTGTCGAGATGGGCAAGATGACCACCAGCGACGACGTCCAGGTGCAGCTCGCCGACGCGTCGAATGTGCTGGTCTGGTCCACCCTGCAGACCAATGTCGCACCGCCCACCGAGGCGGCGACCTGGCTGAGTGTCAACGGCGACAAGATCTCCGCCGTGCGTACCGTGTTCAACGCCGGCGGCGCCACGTAGCGACGCGCGCGGCGTATCGCCGAGCCGCGCCCGACACGACGGCGCCCGGACCCATCGCGGATCCGGGCGCCGTCGTTTTCGGACTGTCGTCTTTCGGACCGTCGTTTTCGGACTGCGGTCGTCGCGGACAGTTGTCGTGACGGCTGCGGTCGTGACGGAGTGCGATCGACGTCCGGGGGAGTGCTCAGTCGCCGAGCGCGGCGACGAATGCGCGCGCGGGCACGAAGAAGGTCGCCCCGGTCACCGCGGTGGAGAAGTCCAGGATGCGGTCGTGCAGCGGCGGCGGATCGCCGATGAACATGCGCTCCAACATCTTCTCGGTCACCCACAGGTGCCGCGAGTAGCCGATGAAGTAGGTCCCGTACTCGTTGCGACCGGGCGTGGCGAAGGGCATGTTGTCGCGCAGGATGTCGTGCTCGCCGTCGGCATCGGTGATGGTGCACAGCGTCTTGTGCGACTTCTGGCCCTCGGTCGCGTCCGGCAGCTCGATGTTGTCGAACTTGGTGCGGCCGATGATCGTTTCCTGCGTCTCGACCGTCTGTTTACGCCAGTCCGGCAGGTTGTGCAGGTACTTCTGCACCACGACATAGCTGCCGCCGGCGTAGGCGGGATCTTCGTCGCCGACAAGCGTGGCCGCGGGCAGCGACAGTCCGTCGGGATTCGCCGTGCCGTCGGCGAACTCGAGCAGATCGCGCCCGTCGAAGTAGCGGAACCCGGCCACGTCGTCGACCGCCGTGACCGAGTCGCCGAACGCCTCCAACAGGATCTTCTCGAATTCGATGATGAGATCGGTGGTTTCGGCGCGGATGTGGTACAGCAGGTCGCCGGGTGTGGAGACGGCGGTGTGCGTCTCGCCCTTGATTTCCTGGAAGGTCTTCAGCTCGGCCGGCTGTGGCTTGCCGGTGAGCTTGTCCCAGATGCGGTGTCCGATACCGACATTGCAGGTGAACGGCTGGGTGCCGGAGCGGACCGTGATGTCCTTGATGAGGTCGTCGGTGCTGGCCACCACCGACCGCGCGGTGGCGATCGCGTCGTCACCGTCGTTGACGGTGAGAACCAGGAATGCGGCCGCCCGGGTCATCGG
Organism: Gordonia sinesedis; assembly: GCA_039527305.1. Classification (GTDB taxonomy): domain Bacteria; phylum Actinomycetota; class Actinomycetes; order Mycobacteriales; family Mycobacteriaceae; genus Gordonia; species Gordonia sinesedis. Next base: position 147,918 of record BAAAJU010000001.1, read on the forward strand.
GGCGTCGACGTACTGAGGTTCGGTGTCGAGGGCGACCTCGGACACGGGCAGCGAGCCGGACGACGCGTCCGAGCCGGAAGCAGAAGAGGACTGGGCTGATGACTTAGTGGGCTGTGTCTGAGTCATGGCGCCAGACTATTCGGACTCCGGTGTCGCCGTGGGCGAACACCGACACCGCACACGGCCGCATCCCCTCCGGTACCGGCAGGGGCCCACGCCGCCTATCGAAAGGTAGACGGCGCCTTGGTCTGCCTACCGGTAATTGACGAATTGCAGTGCGATACCGAAGTCCTCGCCCTTGAGGAGCGCGATGACCGCCTGCAGGTCGTCCCGCTTCTTCGACGACACCCGCAGTTCGTCGCCCTGGATCTGTGCCTTGACGCCCTTGGGTCCCTCGTCGCGGATCTTCTTGGAGATCTTCTTGGCGTGCTCGGAGTCGATGCCCTGCACCAGCGAGCCGGAGATCTTGAACTGCTTGCCCGACGCGACGGGGTCGCCGGCGTCGAAGGCCTTCAGCGAGATGTCGCGGCGAATCAACTTCTCCTTGAACACGTCGAGGGCGGCACAGGCACGCTCCTCGGCGTCGGAGGTGATTACGATCGCCTCCTCGCCGGACCAGTCGATCCCGGTGTTGGTGCCCCGGAAGTCGTAGCGCTGCGACAACTCCTTGGCCGCCTGGTTCAGTGCGTTGTCGACCTCCTGGCGGTCGACCTTGCTCACGACGTCGAACGATGAATCAGCCATGGGCGACAGGGTAGCCGCCGGAGGACCGAGGTTCCCCCTTGACCGGGGATGGGCCGCTGCGACCCGTTCACCTCGTCGCCGACCAGCGGATTTGTGCGCACCAAAGGTGTTCGTTGTATTCTTCTCGGCGTTGTTCTCGCGGTCGGTCGACGCCCGCGGAGCGGCACGGCAGGTTGCCCGAGCGGCCAAAGGGAGCGGACTGTAAATCCGTCGCGCAAGCTACATAGGTTCGAATCCTATACCTGCCACGACGAGGTCTCCCACCACGCGTGCAGCGGCCACCGACGACCGGTAATCCGGTGATTTGGTGCGCCGCCGTCGTGGTGTGTAACCTCGTTAAGGCTCTCGAGCCGCCCGTTGGGGTGGCGCGGGCACGCCCCCTTAGCTCAGTCGGCAGAGCGTTTCCATGGTAAGGAAAAGGTCGACGGTTCGATTCCGTCAGGGGGCTCGCTGGACCCGCGTTCCCCGGAACGTCGGGCCGCCAAGGCGGTGTAGCTCAGCTGGTTAGAGCGCACGACTCATAATCGTGAGGTCGAGGGATCGAGCCCCTCCACCGCTACACATCGGAACCCGTCGCAGGCGGCCCGCACCGAGCGAGCGGGACTCCAGAGGCATCACCCGCGAAAGAAGGCGAAACACAGTGGCTTCCTCAACCGACGTGCGGCCCAAGATCACCTTGGCGTGCGAGGTGTGCAAGCACCGCAACTACATCACCAAGAAGAACCGTCGCAACGATCCCGACCGGCTCGAGATCAAGAAGTTCTGCCCGAACTGCGGCAAGCACCAGGCGCACAAAGAAACCAGGTGACGTCGGGTCGGCCGACGCCTACGACCGGGTCGCCGGCGACGATGCCGGCACGCGCTCGCCGTCGGTTGGTGTGCCGCCGCCCGGCGGCGCCGGTCAGCAGCACCGCCCATCCCGAAACGCGCGACCATGCGGGCCGCCTCACCGAGGCGGCCCGTCGCCGTTGATAGCTCGGGGATCGCCGAACTGCTCGCCCCGGCGCCCGGCCCGAGAAGCCGCTGCGGCGACAACTCCTTGGGCCGCACCCCGTCGGGTTCCGGCTCTCGGCGACCATCAGTCAGTAAAGTTGCCCGTGGGCACCGGCACCCCAGGGTGACGGTGACCCCCAGGACCAGCCCATCCGTCCGCACGTGATGCCGGCCTCAACGACGAGGCCGATCGAAGGAGCAGTACCCGAAATGTCAGTGACCGAGGCCGAGTTGCAGGAACGGATCGCGGCGCTCCGCAACGGCGCCAAGCTGACTCCCGAGGAGATCGCCGCCCACACCCAGGAGATGGTGGGTTTCAACTACACCGTCGACGACTACTACGAGGTCGGGCGCGAGGAAGTCCGCAAGCACGCGCTCGCGGTGCAGGACGCCCATCCGACGCACTGGAGTGAGGACGCGGCCCGCGCGATGGGGCACGACACGCTGATCGCCGCCCCGACGTTCGTGTCGGTGCTCGGCATCGTTGCCCAGCGCAAACTGTTCGAAGACGTCGTCACCGGATACGACCTGTGGCAGATCATGCAGACCGACCAGCGGCTGATCTACCACCAGCCGATGAAGGTCGGCGACCGGCTGATCTGCGACGTGTCGCTGGACTCGTTCCGGCACGTCACCAGCCCCGAGACGATCGACCTGATGGTCACCAAGAACGTCATCTGGAATCAGCACGGCGAGCCGGTGATGACCACCTACACCTCGCTCGCGGCGCGACCCGGCCTCGAGGTCGACCCGCAGCTCGCCGAGTCCCTCGACCACGTGATGATGAAGGTCGACAAGACCGGACAGACCGGACGCACCGTCGAACCCGAACCGGGCCGCTACGACCTGCCCGACCCGACGCAGACGCCCGGCGCCTACGGCGCTATCGACTTCGACTCGCTCACCACCGGACAGGAACTCGAGCCGAAGACCTTCCTGCTCACCCGCGGCAACCTCACCAATTACGCGGGCGTCGCGGGCGACCCCAACCCGATCCACTTCTCTGATCACCTGGTGAAGGCGGCGGGAATGGACGACGTGGTCGCGCACGGCATGCAGACGATGGGGCTCGGGGCCAGCTTCATCTCCGAGTCCATCGGCGATCCGGCCGCCTTCTGCGAGTACAACGTCCGGTTCACCAGCCCGGTGTACGTGCCCGCCGACGACAGCGCCTCGGTCGACTTCACCGGTAAGGTCAAGTCGCTCGATCCGGAGACCCGGACCGGAGTCATCGCCCTGGTCGCCAAGCAGGGCGACCGGAAGATCTTCGGCCGCGCGCAGGCACGCATCCAGTTCAACTAGCGCCGCGGCGGCCGAGCCGGGTCGGACCCGGTCGGTGCCACTAGGACTAGCTGGGGGCGCGATGATCCGACCGTGTCGGTTCACCCCTCATTCGGATGTGGCGATCATCGGACGAATGCGGGCGAGCAGCTCGGCAGGGGGCCTGCCGCGGTCGACGACAAGCCAGCCCACGGCGCGGGGTCGCGCACCAAAGTAGACAAAGATGAGGCCGTCCCGGGGCGGACCAGATCGAAAGCCACGCTCGACCCGGTATCCGCTGGCGTCGCCCGGCTTGAGCGCAGCCGATGGTGCACGGAGTGCGCGATGACCGACATCTCGCAGTCGCGCCGCCTCGGCTTGACAGGCCGGGTACGTCGATTCATCCCCGACCATCGTGTCGCGGTCGAGGCGCGGCTCCACCGTGGTGGGGTCCTCGGTGATGTCGACGCACCACAGGCCCCGCTCCACGCCGACGAGGTCGATCGGGTCAGAGATCTCTTCGTGACGCAAGAATTCTGCCCACGCGCCGTCGGGGGTATCGGCAAAGTACTGTGCCGGACCACTACCATCGGCATGCCAACGCGCGGCAGGCTGTGTGGAAGATTCCCAAAGGAACGGCCAGCGACGATCACAGTTGCGAAAGACGATCATCCCAGCGACGCGCCCAACAGCGCGGCCGCCAGCCTGCGAACCTGGTGGACCTCGGGACTGTCGGGAGACCAATCACCCGTCAAGATATCGGCCGGGGCAACACCGCCGAGTGTCGTTCGCGGGCGGGTGAACCAACGGCGGATGCCGAACTCGTTGTAGGAGCCGCGCAGGTCGGCGACGATCAGGGTGACGGTATGCAGTCGCTGGGCTATCGGATCGGGAGTTGTGCGTTGGCCCGACCGGTACCGGACCAGTGAGCTCGGCGAGATTTCGACGAGGGACGCAAGCAAATCGTCGCCGATGAGTTCGCTGACCGGCCCCCACTCCAGAGTAGGAAGCGGTGAGTCGGCAATCGCGGATAGCAAGGCGTCTGCGTGCGAGTACAGGTCCTCCGCACTGCGACGTCCAACGCCCTCGTGCACTCGCACGAGGTGGTCGCCGACGCCGTAGTCGGCGAGACGCTTAACGGCGTCATCGAATTGTGTGAGGTCGATCCCCGCCTCATCGCTCGATGAAACGAGTCGAACTAGTTCGGCGAAGGAACCGACCTTCAGCATCAAATGTGCAGCCGCCGCCGCGTTTTCGCTGATCAGTGCTGGCGACGAGGGGTGGCTAGCGGTCAGTTTAGGCACGGCAGAGTTCTCTCTGGTTGGTCGAGTTAGCTACCCGGAATCGATGTGGACATTCAGCGTACTCCGATTGCTTGCCGAGCGGGTGTGGCGCCCATGTGGCGACTCGGCACCACGATCACGTCGCCGCACTTGGTCGCCTGTGCCGGGGCGATGGGCAATCCTGGACCGGCTGCGCACCGTGAACGCGGCGCAGCCGATCACCCCGATCGCGCCGACCACCAACGGCGCGCTGAGCCGCTCGCCGAGCAGTAGCACTCCCCAGATCACCGACAGCACCGGCTGCACGAGCTGTACCTGGCTGACCGTCGTCATCGGGCCGATCGCCAGGCCGCGATACCAGGCGAAGAAGCCGAGGTACATGCTGACCGCGCACAGATATCCGAATGCCGCCCACTGACCCGGCGAGGCGGACGGCGGGTGCACCGACACCGACCAGGCGCTCAGTATCGCCATCGCCGGTAGCGCCAGCAGCAGCGCCCAGCTCACCGTCTGCCACGCGCCGAGTTCGCGCGCCATCCGCCCACCCTGTGCATAGCCGACCGCGGCGAGCGCGACCGCGCCGAACAGGTAGACGTCGGCAATCCCCGGCGCGGCGACACTGCCGTACGCGGCGACGCTGAACACCGCCGTCGCGACGACACCGCACCCGGCGCCGACCCAGAAGCGTCGTCCGGGTCGTTCCCCGACCATCAGCACTGCGGCGACCGCGGTCGTCGCCGGCAGCATTCCGATGACCACTGCCGCATGCCCGGAGTCGGTGTGCCGCAACGCCAGCGAGGTCAAGATCGGAAAGCCGGCGACGACCCCCACGGACACCGGGACGAGACGTAGCCACTGCCGCACGGTGGGCAGTGCCGACCGAGTACACGCCAACGCGACCGCAGCGAGCGCGGCGGCGACGACGGCTCGCCCCGAGCCGACGACGAGCGGGTCGAGGCCGCCGCCGTTACCGCCGCCGACGGCGATGCGGGTCAGCGGCACGGTGAACGAGAACGCCAGCACCCCGACGAATCCCCAGCCGAGACCGGTGGATAGCGGCGGCGACGACGTGGCGATAGCGCTACTATCAGTTCTCATGTCCGACGATAGCAGTGTGCGAATTGCTCGTCATCTGCGTTCGCTGGCCACCACCGTCGGACCGGGCGCACGACTCCCGTCGACCCGTGCCCTGGCGAGGGAGTTCGGCGCCGGTCCGGCGACCGTGCAGCGGGCACTCGCCCGGCTCGTCGCCGACGGGACGGTCGAAACCCGGCCCGGCGAAGGCACTTTCGTGCGGCGTCGGGCATCGTCCGATGCGCGTGGCGACGTGGGATGGCAAACCGCGGCGCTGGGGCCGGTGCGGGGTGTCCCGCCGATCGGCGCCTCGTTGCGGGAGACTCCCGGCGACACGATTGCCATGAACATGGGCTACCCCGACGCCGACCTGCTGCCGGTCCACCTGGTGCGGTCGGCACTGACTCGCGCGGTCCGCGCCGTGGATGGCGGCCCCCGACCGCCCGTCGCGGGCAGCCCGGAGCTGCGCCGCTGGTTCGCTGACGAACTCGGTGCCGGTCCGTCGGCCGGCGGCACCGGAGGCTGGAGCGAACCCGACGTGCTGATCGCCGCAGGTGGGCAGGCGGCACTCACGGCGGCATTCCGCGGGCTGGCCGCTCCGGGTGATCGGATCGTCATGGAATCGCCGACCTACTGGGGCGCCATCGGCGCCGCGCGACAGGCCGGACTGACGATCGTGCCGGTCCCGCGGGTCGACGGCGCTCCGTCGGCGGCCGACCTGGACACCGCGCTCGCCACGACCGGCGCCCGACTCTGCTACGTGCAACCGACCTTTGCCAACCCGACCGGCGACGTGTGGTCGCCGGCACAGCGCCGCGACATCCTCGACGTGGCGGTCGCGCACGGAGCATTCCTGGTCGAGGACGACTGGGCGCACGACTTCGCCATCGACACCGATCAGGTGCCGCCACTGGCCACCGCCGACACCGACGGTCACGTCGTCTACGTCCGGTCGCTCACCAAGAGCCTGTCGCCGACGCTGCGGGTCGCCGGCGTGCTCGCCCGCGGCCCGGCACGGCGCCGCATCGAGGGCGCGCTCGTGCACTCGGATCTCTACGTGTCACCGGTCCTGCAGACGGCGGCGCTGGACGTGGTCAGCCGGGCCGCATGGCGTACCCATCGCCAGCGGTTGCCGAGGCTGCTGCAGGAGCGGCGGGACGCGCTGGCCGATGCGATGCGGACGGTCGACGGCATCCAGCTACGCCGCCCCGCGGGCGGGCTGCATCTCTGGGTGCGGTTGCCCGACATCGGACCCACCGGTGCGCCGGTGGAATCGGCCGACGTCGCCGCGCGGGCGTTGACGGCCGGACTGGCGGTCTCGCCGGGCGCCGAGTGGTTTCCGGCAGAACCGACCGGGCCATATCTGCGGCTGAGCTATGCGGCGGTGTCGACCGATCGCTACCGCGACGCGGCGCAGATCCTCGCCGGCTCGCTCAGCACCGCGCGCTGACCGGCGGCCGACGCCCCGGCCAGGGTTGCGCGCACGCCGACTCTGAACGGTGTCGGACACGGCTGCGCGGGCTAGCGTCGGGCGCGACGACCACGTGACATCCACCCGCGACCGCCTAGCGCGGAGCCGTGCCCACTCTGAGGGAGTAGCCATGACCGACACCGTCTCCGACCCCACCACCGTCACCGAGTCCACCACCGACTCGGATGCCGCACCCGCGGCCGAGGTGCGCCTCAACGACGTCAACATCGACGCCGTCGCCGGTCTCGTCGGCGCCATCCGGGACGATCCGTCGGCGGCGAAGACGACCTGGGCGGCGCACGTCGGCTGGACCGGAGCCTTCACCTCGCAGGCCCGGATTCGTCGCTTCGAGCCGGTCCCGTCGGACGAGCCGGCGGCCCTCGGGGGTGGCGACACCGCGCCGAATCCCGTCGAACAGTTGCTGGGTGCGCTGGGTAACTGCCTCGCCGTCGGCTACGCGGCGAATGCGACGCTCGCCGGCATCGAACTCCGTGACCTGCGCGTCGATGTGTCGGGCGACCTCGACCTGAGCGTCTTCCTGGGTCTCGACGAAGGCCATGCCGGCTTCGAGACGATCCGGGCCAGTGTCCGCATCGACGCCGATGCCACCGACGACCAGATCGCCGACCTGCACGCCAAGGTGCTCGCGTCGTCACCGGTCGGGCACACCCTGGCCGAGCGCGTGCCGGTCGACATCTCGCTCGCCTGAGCGCTCACCGGGTCGAACGCCGCACCGTCGAGTTCCGGCCCCACGACCGTCGTCTGCCGGTGGCGACGCTTTTGGGGTTCGGACGTGCAGTGCTCTACAGTGAAGTGTCTAGGTTTATCCTTGACTTGCGCGCCGCCCATTAGGGTGGCGCGTTGGTTTTGTCGGAGGCTTATTCCGTCGCAGGTGCGCCGGGCGCTTCCGTACGGTGGACCTGATGGCCACTGATCCGCCGACACTGGCGGGACAGTCGCAAAGGGGCGTAGCTCAACTGGCAGAGCAGCGGTCTCCAAAACCGCAGGTTGCAGGTTCAAGTCCTGTCGCCCCTGCCCTGGTAAGGGCATCCGTTGACGAGAGGACTCGAAGGTGAGCAAGCGAGATCGAGCCGCCCGTGCCAAGGACGCCGCGGACGAGACCGCGGGGACCGAGGCCGACGAGCTCGTCGCCGACACCGTGGACGACGAGGCCGCCGACTCCGGCGAGCGGCGTCCCACCGGTAAGCGCTCGGGTCGAGGCCGCCGATCGTCGGCGAGTGCCGTCGACACCACCGACGGCGACACGGACACCGGTGACGGGTCCGCGGTCGCGGTCAAGGAACGCAAGAAGAAAAAGAAGGTACCTGCCGCGGAGAGCCGGAATCCGTTCGTCCGGATCTGGGTCTTCCTGCAGCAGGTCGTCGCCGAACTGAAGAAGGTCATCTGGCCGACCCGCCGGGAGATGATCACGTACACGATCGTCGTGCTGGTGTTCGTGATCGTCTCGACCGCCTTCATCTTCGGTATCGACCTCGCCTTCGCCAAGGCCGTGCTGTGGGTGTTCAGCTGACCGACTCACCTCGGTGAGCCGATCGGTCGACAGAGGTTCAGTACCGCATCGCCAGCAACGGCCGGAAACGAAAGAGGAGCGTGGGCTGCAGTGAGCACCCCGGACAACGACATCGACCCGACTCCCGACGAGTCGGCCGAGACCGACGTGGCGTCGGCGCAGACCGACGAGACGACTGATCCCGGCGTAGCGGCCCAGGTCGCCGCCGCCGAGGACCAGATCGACGCGGTCGAAGGCGGCGAAGCCGCGGTCGAGGCGGATGAGGCCGCGCAGGCCGCCGACGATGCGGTCGATGCACCCGACGCGGATGCGGTGGACGCCGAGGTCGCCGCCACGGAGGCCGTCGACGCCGTCGCGCCGGTCGGGGACGAGCCGGCCGCGGATGCAGCACAGGACGAGGTCGAGGACGAGGTCGATCCGGTCGAGGAGCTGCGCAAGCAACTGCGTCGTGCGCCCGGCGACTGGTACGTCATCCACAGCTACGCCGGCTACGAGAACAAGGTGAAGGCCAACCTCGAGACGCGTGTGCAGAATCTCGACGTCGGCGACTACATCTTCCAGGTCGAGGTGCCAACCGAAGAGGTCACCGAGATCAAGAACGGTCAGCCGAAGAAGGTCAACCGCAAGGTGCTCCCCGGCTACATCCTGGTCCGGATGGATCTCAACGACGAGTCGTGGGGCGCGGTGCGCAACACCCCGGGCGTCACCGGGTTCGTGGGAATGACCAGCAAGCCCTCGCCGTTGTCGCTCAACGAAGTGTTGCAATTCCTGATGCCGCGGGCCGAGGCCAAGAAGCCGGCGTCGTCCAAGGGCGGTGCCGAGGGCGTCGAGGCCGCAGCGGCCGCAGCCACTTCGGTCGTCGAGGTGGACTTCGAGGTCGGCGAATCGGTCACCGTCATGGACGGACCGTTCGCGACGTTGCCGGCGTCGATCAGCGAGGTCAACGCCGAACAGCGCAAGGTCAAGGTGCTGGTGTCGATCTTCGGTCGCGAGACGCCGGTGGAACTCGGCTTCAATCAGGTCGAAAAGATCTGACCCGACGCGTCGGCGACGACGCGAACCCCCAGACTTCCACGTCTCCAGCGGGCGTGGATCACCAAAGAACAAGCAAGGAAACAAGGATGCCTCCCAAGAAGAAGAAGCTCGCCGGCATCATCAAGCTCCAGATCCAGGCGGGCCAGGCCAACCCGGCGCCGCCGGTGGGTCCGGCGCTCGGTCAGCACGGCGTGAACATCATGGAGTTCTGCAAGGCGTACAACGCCGCGACCGAGTCGCAGCGTGGCAACGTCGTGCCGGTCGAGATCTCGGTGTACGAAGATCGGTCGTTCGACTTCAAGCTGAAGACGCCGCCCGCCGCCAAGCTGCTGCTGAAGGCCGCAGGTCTGCAGAAGGGCTCCGGCGAGCCGCACTCCAACAAGGTCGGCAAGGTCTCGATGGACCAGGTCCGCGAGATCGCCAAGACCAAGCAGGAAGACCTCAACGCCAACGACATCGATCAGGCGGCGAAGATCATCGCCGGGACCGCACGGTCCATGGGGATCACCGTCGAGTGACCTCGTACTGATCGAGATCCACCACCGTGGGAGGGCCGGCTCGGCCCGCACCACTAACCCGTCGACAATGCGGCGGAGTAAGGAACAGAGCAATGTCACATAAGAGCAAGGCCTACCGCGAGTCCGCGGAGAAGATCGACAAGAGCAAGCTGTACAGCCCGCTGGAGGCCGCGCAGCTCGCCAAGGACACGTCGTCGAAGAACACCGACTCGACCGTCGAGGTCGCGGTCCGGCTGGGCGTCGACCCCCGCAAGGCGGATCAGATGGTTCGAGGCACCGTCAACCTGCCGCACGGAACGGGTAAGACCGCCCGCGTGATCGTGTTCGCGGTCGGCGACAAGGCCGCCGAGGCGACCGCCGCCGGTGCCGACGAGGTCGGTGCCGAGGATTTGATCGAGCGCATCCAGGGCGGCTGGCTCGACTTCGACGCCGCGATCGCCACCCCCGATCAGATGGCCAAGGTCGGCCGGATCGCCCGCATCCTGGGCCCGCGTGGCCTGATGCCGAACCCGAAGACCGGCACCGTCACCCCCGACGTGACCAAGGCCGTCAACGACATCAAGGGCGGCAAGATCAACTTCCGCGTTGACAAGGCCGCGAACCTGCACTTCGTCATCGGCAAGGCGTCGTTCGGTGCGTCGCAGCTCGCCGAGAACTACGGCGCCGCCTACGACGAGATCATGCGCGCCAAGCCGTCCGCCGCGAAGGGTCGCTACATCAAGAAGGTGACCGTCTCGACCACCACGGGCCCGGGTATCCCGGTCGACCCGCAGGTCACCCGCAACTTCGCCGAAGAGCCGCAGGCGTAAGAGCGAACCAGTCCGGCAGAGCCCTCGACCGTGTTGCGCGGTCGGGGGCTCTGCCGTATGGACGATGTCGCGGCGTTGACTGCCCGGCCGGGTAGCCCGCTGGTTGAGTAGCCGCCCGCTGGTTGAGTAGCCGCGAGGCACGAGCGGCGTATCGAAACCAGCGCGCGATCGACGGAATCGGGCGCCCGGTCGATGAACGTGCGGGTCCTCCCGCTGGTTGAGTAGCCGTGAGGAACGAGCGGCGTATCGAAACCGGCGTTCGCGTGTATGGCGGTGATTTCGATACGCGACTCGCTGCGCTCGTCGCTACTCAACCACCGGGGGTGAGTTCCCTCCCGCTGGTTGAGTAGCCGCGAGGGACGAGCGGCGTATCGAAACCAGCGCCGAGTGCACAGTGAACGTGTTCGGCCGCACAGTGAACGTGTTCGGCCGCACAGTGAACGGGTTTTGCCGCACAGTGAACGGGTTGGGGTCCGCGGGAACCAAACCGGCCCGAATCTAGTCTCAGTGGTATGCGTGACGACAAACTGCTCACCCGGATCGCCGGCCTGCTGCGGCAGGCCGAGAACACCGACAATCCGCACGAGGCGGAGACCTTCATGGCGGCCGCGCAGCGGCTGGCCACCGCATCGTCGATCGACCTCGCGGTCGCCCGCGCGCACGACCCGGCAGCACGCCGCAAGGCGACGCCGATCTCCCGACAAATCGCGATCGGGGAGGCGGGCCGGCGGGGCCTGCGCACCTATGTGCAGCTGTTCGTGGCGATCGCGGCCGCCAACGACATCACCGTCGACGTCGCGGGCAACTCCACCTTCGTGCTGGCCTACGGCTACGAAGGCGACATCGACACCTCCGAGGCGCTGTACACGTCGCTAGTGGTGCAGATGGTCGCGGCCAGCGACGCGTACCTCCGCGCGGGCGACTATAAGCGCGAGACGTCGGCCCGGGTGGTGCGACGGGGGAGTGGCTGGGCGTCGCGACGGGTGGTGGAGCGCAAACCGCTGGCACCGATCACCGCACGGCTGAACTTCCAGTCCGCCTTCGCCGAGCGGATCGGTGCGCGCCTGTCGGAGGCGCGCGACACCGCACGTGCCGAGGCGATCGCCGCCGAATCGGCGGCAGGCGATACGCAGAGCGGCGCCTCCACAGCACTTGCCTTGCGCAACAAGGAGATCGAAGTGTCCGACTTCTATCGGACCGCGTCGACCGCTCGGGGCACCTGGCGGCCGGCAAGCGCGTCGGCCGGCTACTCGGAGGCGGCCCGGCGTGCCGGCGACCGCGCCGGGCGTCGCGCGAAGATCGGTGCCGACCCGGAATTCGGTTCCGCCCGTGGCTCGTTGGAGGCGTGACCGGCGCCTGAGTACCCCTGAAACCGCCTCGCGGCCGACGACGCTAGCCGTGCGGAACCGGAACATCGGCGCACGCGGGCGCGGTTGCGGACGGCATGGTCGGTATGTGCGTATAGATCTCGTGGACCGAGCGGCCGGCGGCCATGACGGTGCCGTCGGGTCGCACCAGTGCGGCTGCGGCATGGTGGCCGGCCAGCCAGTCACCGAGCTCGCCCGCGGAATCGACGAGGACCCGCGCCCCGCGACGGGAAATCTCGAATCGCTGCTCGGCGGTCGGTTCGTGCAGGCTGACCAGCACGAACCCTGTTGAGTGGCGGTCGAGGCGACGGTCGTCCGCGTGAACCAGAGCATTCGGGGCGAGCGTTCCCACCAATGCGCTCCCGCCCGTTGCCGCGCGGAGTGCAGCGGGAAGACGACCCGCAACGGCGCCGCCGCGGACGTAGTAGGAGCCCGACAGCGGCGGCGTAGCGCTGTCGCCGAGGCGGGACACGACGGCGGGTATACGCGCAAGGATCGGGGCGACGACGCCGCGCATCCGGTCGGCCCCGCGTCCGCCGCCGGTCATCAGCGCGCCGGTGGTCATCGCCAGCCGGATCAGCCCGACGGCGTGTGGTTTCCGCTCGTCCTGGTAGCTATCGAGGCTTACCGGCGGCACACCTCCGGCGAGGACGGCGGCGAGTTTCCAACTCAGGTTCGCCGCGTCTCGAATACCGGCGCCCATTCCCTGGCCGATGAACGGCGGCGTCAGATGCGCGGCATCGCCGAGCAGGAAGATGCGCCGATCGCGCCACCGCTGCGCCACGCGGGCGTTGAAGGTGTACTCCGCGCAGCGGATCAGCCGAAGGTCGGGGTCGACGAGGTGTCCGAGCCACGGACGCATCAGCGGGAGCACCGCGGCGAGATCGGCGAAATCCGAAGCGGTCTCGCCGTCGAGGAGTTGGAACTCCCACCGGTGCCGAGTGTTCCCGATCCGCATGTAGGTGGCCGCGCGCCGGCTGTCGCAAACTTGCTGCACACCCTCCCAGTGCCGGAGATCCGCGGTGGTGTCGATGTCGATGACCAGCCACCGTTGACTGAATCCGAGGTCGTGCCAGCGCGTGCCGACGGCCGCCCGGGTGATGCTGCCCGCGCCGTCGCAGCCGAGGAGGTAGGCGCCCTCGACGGCGAAGCGTGCCCCGGTGGCGCGGTCCACGGCGTGGACGGTCACCGAGGTGTCGCCCTGGGTGATGGTGTCGACCTCCGCGCCACCATGCAGCGTCACCAAGCCGCTGCGCCGTGCCACGGCATCCCGCAGGAGCCGCTCGAGTTCGGGCTGGTCGAACATCGACGCCGTCGGGAAACCGTGCACTCCGACCTCGGCGTCGCGCGGAAACTCGGCAATGAGGTCGAGGGTGTCGGTGACGAGTCGCAGACCGCGTGCCGGGCGCGAGATCCGCGCGAACTCCTCGGCGAGGCCGAGACGGGCGAGCACCCGGTAGACCTCATCGTCGAGGTGTACGGCGCGGGGCTGGGGATAGATGTCCGCCCAACGTTCGAGGATCACCGATGGCACGCCGTGGTCGGCGAGCAGCGCTGCGGCCGTCAGGCCGGTGGGCCCGGCGCCGACGATGATGACGGGTGGCGGCGCGGCGGTCATGCGTACCGCACCACCGTGCGTTGCGTGCCCAGGTCCACGGTGCCGTCACCCGACCGGATGGTGGCCGTCACCACGTCACCGTCGCGGAGGTACTTCGGATTTCTTGCCTGGCGTTTGAAGAACGTCTGCCACTTGACGTGTGACGGCAGCGAGGAGCCGATGATCTCGACGGGCTTCGGCGGCGCGGTCAATGCCGTGCCGCCCGGCGTCCCGGTGAGCAGCAGATCGCCGGGATCGACCCGCTGGAAGCGGGTCAGCGTTCGCAGCGCCTCGAGCGGGCTGTAGATCATGTCGGCGACGGTGCTGTTCTGTCGCGTCACGCCATTCACCCGCAACTCGAGGGTGAGGGTTGCGAACTTCTCCCACTCCGCCGGTTCGAGGAGGACGAGGACCGGTCCGACGGGTGTGAAGGTGGGGTACGACTTCGACTCGTAGAACTGTGTTTTCGGTAGCTGCACATCGCGTGCGGACACATCGTTGGTGACGACGATGCCCGCGGCGGCCCGGGCGAGACCGTCGGCGTCGATCGATGACCCGACCGGGACGGTCGTGCCGAAGACGATCCCGATCTCGACCTCGTAGTCGAGCAGCGACACATGTGCGGGCTTCACGATGTCGTCGAACGGCCCGGAGATCGACCCCGACGACTTGCGGAAGAAAGTGAGCGGGACCTTGTCCGGGCGCATCCCCGAATCCTGAACGTGGGAACCGTAATTCGTCATCTGCGCGATCACTCGGCAGGGTGCGGTCACGGGTGACACCAGCGGCAGGGTCGCCGGGTCGACCACGGCAGCGTCGGAGGCGGCGGCTGCGGCCACCGCCGGGGTGTCGGCCAGCAATTCGGCGGTGGTGGTCGCGGTGGTGTCGATGCGGCGAGCACCGGCGGGGACCGAGACCCACCAGGCGTCGGCGGTGCGAAGGACGGAAAAGCTCATGAGCGTGCAACTTTCAGTAGGCCGAGAAGGCGTTGGACATCGAATTCGTTGTCGGACTCCCGCAACGAGGTGAGGATGGAGGCGAACTCTCGCAGCGCGGCGCGTCCGGGCGCGGCACCGAGGAAGTCCGCGGTCGCGGGCGGTCCCCACTGGTTGAGTCCCGACGCGGTCATCGGGGCCCAGCCCACGGGAACGGTGTGGTCGAACTGGTCTCCGTCGGTGAAGTGTTCGACGAGGAGTCCGTCGGGGTCACGCCAGTAGTCGAATATCTGGCTGCCCTGAATGTGGCGCCCGACGCCCCACGAGCGGTGATAGCCCCGGTCGACGAGGAACTCGCCGCCGGCGGAGAGTGCGTCCAGATCGCACACCTGGTACGCGGAGTGCACGTAGCGGTTCGACGGACCGAGCGCCATCGCCAGGGTGTGGTGATCGGACACTGCCGTGCCGCGGTCGCACCGGATGAAGCTCATGACCGGACCGCGATCACGCTGGCCGGGGTAGTAGAGGAAGTCGCTGACGATGAGCCCCAGGTGATGCAGGTACCAGTTCACCGACTCCAGGTACCGGTTGGATTGCAGCACGACATGGCCGAGTCGCTCGACGACCGCCGGGGCCCTGGGGGGCCGTTGGGCCGTGTTCGCGCGGTGCTGCGACCTGGCGAAATTGAACGGGGCGCGCACGGACTGCACCGGCAGGGCAGGCCATTCGGTCACGTCGGAGACCACCCGCACACGACAGCCGCTCGGATCCCGGGTGGTCACCGCGGAGCCGCCGAGCGCGTCGTCCAGCGGTTCGACCGACTGCCCCCACGCGCTCGCGATCGTGGTGAGGTCCGACCGGTCGGCGATGCGAAACGCTATGGCGGTCAACGCGGTTCGCGGGGCGCGTCGCACGATTACGCAGGGTGATCCCGCGAGCGCGCCGCGCAGATGCAGCTCATCGCGAGTCTGCAGGGTCGGGGTGAGTCCGAAGTCGACGGCGAACGCCGCCGTCCGCACCAGGTCCGGCTTGTCGAACTCGAGCCACGCGATGTCGTGCACCTTGATCACGGGATTCGGATGGCGGCCGGGATGCTCGCCCGGCAACGCGCCCTCGTCGGCATGCAACCCGTCGTGCACGTCGTGGGTGATGGACATCGCCACTCCTGAACTCCGTCGACAACGTTGAGTGACGATATCGTCACTCACGACAGTATCGTCAGTCAAGAGGTTCTGATGTTTTCGTCAGAGTTGGGCATGTGCGACCATGAAGCCTCACGGAAGGAGCGGGGCGGTGACCGAGCACGAGACGCTCAGTCGGACGGAGCGGCGCAAGCAGCGCACCCGTCAGTCGTTGCTGCGGGCTGCCCAGCACTTGTTGTCCGAGGGGCGAACGGCAGCATCGGTGCTCGACATCACCACCCTCGCCGACGTGGGCAATGGCTCGTTCTACAACCACTTCGCGACGAAGGACGAGTTGTTCGATGCCGCGGTGATGGCCGTCATCGACGATTACGGCGACGCGATGGACAGGCTGACCGAAGGCATCGTCGACCCGGCAGAGGCGTTCACCCAGAGCTTCCGCCTGACCGGGAGGCTGCACCGACGATTGCCGGAGATGAGCCGGATCGTGGTGAACTCCGGTCCTCGACTGCTCACCACCGGCACCGGTCTGCTTCCGCGCGCGGGTCGCGACATCACGGCAGCCGTGGCCGCTGGCCGCTTCCGCGTCAGCGACCCCGAACTCGCGCTCACCGTCGCCGCGGGTGCCGCGCTGTCGCTGGCCGCGCTGCTGCTCGCCGAGCCCGAGCGTGACGACGCCGAGGCCACCGACGCGGTCACGGCGCACGTTCTGCGCAGCTTCGGCGTCAGCGAGAGTGACATCAGCTCGCTGATGGGACTGTCTTTGCCCGAGCCGCCGCTCCCGTTCGAGCAGCCCACACACGGTCGCCCCTGACGTGGCCGGCGAGTGCGTCGGCCGGCTCCTCGGAGGCGGCCCATCGTGCCGGCGACCGTGCCGGGCGTCGCGCGAGGATCGGTGCCAATCCGGAATTCGGTTCCGCCCGTGGCACGTTGGAGGCGTAGGTCACGCGTCCCGCGGCAGCTGGCACAGTGGTGTGGCCGAGTCGAGGTCGGCCAAGGTGTGGCTGAGTGCATCGATGCGACGGTGAGCTTCGGCTACGAGTGTCGCGCTCACCGAATCCCAGTCGGCAGGTTCGGGATGCTGCGGCAAGGTCGCGAACACATCGGCGATCTCGCGGACGGTCAGTCCGACTCGTTGGGCGACTCGGGCCACCCGAATACGACACGACGCCTCCGGGGCGAACCGGCGCTGATTGGTCGATGTGCGAATGGATTCGATAAGTCCGTGCGCTTCGTAGAAGCGGACCGCCGACGACGAGACATCGGCCATCTCCGCAATCTCGCCGACGGCCATGCGGTGCTGAGTCACGTCGGAGCGAACGCGATCAGTAATCATGGGAGCTCACCGCGCCGTGATCCGAGAAGGACGCAGAGCCGTTGCCCACCAACGAAGTTCACCGATCGACGCGTCGAGTGCGGCATTGTGCTCGGCGGTCGGTGCGAACCGACCGTCGGCGTCGAGATGCTCCCAGGGCGCGACGATGGACACCACGTTGCGAGTGGTCAGTGCCTGGAGTTCCGGAAAGATCAACCGGAGGTGTTCTATCGCACGAGCTCCACCGGACCGGGCGCCGTAGGAGACGGCCATGACGGGTTTGCGCGCCCATTCCGTGGTGTGCCAGTCGATGAGATTCTTCAGTGCGGCCGGGATGCTGTGGTTGTACTCGGGGGTTAGCACGATGAATCCGTCGGCCGCGTCGAGCGATGCGGCCGCGTGCGACGGATCGTGCTTGGTGCCGACGCCGGCGAGTGGGAGGTCGAGGGCGGCGGCGTCGATGACGGTGATCGTCAGGTCGGGGTGCGCGGCCAGTCGAGTGTCGAGCCACGGCATGATCGCGTCCGCGATCCGTCCCGGGCGAACGCTGCCGACGATGACCGCAATGACGAGCTGTTCGGTATCGGTCGGCGGAGTGTCTCGAAGGGTGGCGGTTTCGGTCATGCGCCGACCGTAGAAGTTGAAGTTATGTTGAAGTCAAGGACGCGGATGACAGGCGATGCTGGTTCGGTATGACGGGTGCCGGCGGCCGTCGCTGGATGGCGCGCGGCCACTCATTCATGTCCAGCTCCACCGGCAGGCCCAACACGTCAAGGGCCGCAACCAGATTCGCCGACGGGGCGCAGCTCGACGTGCCCGCCGTTCACGACGGTGAAGGGGGCCAGCCCATCCGCCACTAGGATCGGGCTGGTGCGCCCAGAACCCGTCGATCACGCCCGGCGTGGACGGCCGGCGTACCGGCGGATCACGCGGACGGTGTTCGTCGCCGGGCTCACCACGTTTGCCGCGATGTACTGCACCCAGGCGCTGCTGCCGGAACTCTCCGACGACTTCCGGGTGTCCCCGGCGATGGCGGCGCTGTCGGTGTCGGTGACGACCGGTGCGATCGCGCTGGCGATTATCCCGCTCGGGGTGGCGTCGGAGCGGTTCGGCCGAACGCGGCTGATGATCGCCTCGTCGATCGCGTTCACGGTGATCGGGGTGCTGTTGCCGCTCAGCCCGACCCTGGGTGCTCTGCTGGCCGGTCGCGCGGTGCAGGGGATCGCGCTCGCCGGGGTACCCGCGGTCGCGATGGCCTATCTCGCCGAGGAGATCGCACCGTGGGCGCTGGGCGAAGCGATGGGTCGCTACGTCGCGGGCACGACGGTCGGCGGACTGTTGGGTCGGGTGGTGCCGTCGGCGGTCCTCGACGTCGCGAGCTGGCGGTGGGCGCTGGCCGTGCTCGCCGCGGTGACGGTGGTGCTGACCGCGTATTTCGTGCTGCGCCTGCCGGCGTCACGCAACTTCACGCCGCGGGCGGTGGCGCTGTCGTCAACCGCTGCTCAGCTTGCTGCACATCTGCGTGACCGCCGGCTCCTGGCGCTGTTCGGATGCGCCTTCGTGCTCATGGGCGGCTTCGTCACCGCCTACAACTACCTCGGCTACCGACTGCTGTCGCAACCCTTCGGTCTGTCGGAATCCGTTGCCGGAGCGGTCTTCCTGATGTATCTGGCGGGCACGATGTCGTCGGCGCTGGCCGGGCGCTGGGCCGACCGGTGGGGCCGCGGACGCATCATGTCCGCCGCGGTGGTCGTCGCCGGGATCGGCCTGGCCATTACCATCCCCGACATGCTAGTGGCCGTCGTCGCCGGCATGCTGCTGTTCACCGCGGGCTTCTTCGGCGCACACTCGGTGGCCAGTGGCTGGGTCGGCCGTCTCGCGGTGACTGGGCGCGCGGAGGCGTCGTCGCTGTACCTGTTCGCCTACTACCTGGGCAGCTCCGTGCTGGGTGCCGCGGGCGGGCTCGCGTTCGCGGCGGCCGGCTGGCGTGGGGTGTTGGTTTTCGTCGGCGGTGGGTTGGCTATCGCGGCGGTGCTGGTGGCCGTTGTCGCCAGCGCGGATGGTGCCGAATCGACGGGGCGGCAATGACTCCCCGCGATACCGGCCGCAGCCGGTTTTACGAGGCGGAACGACTGGTGTTCCGGATGTTCGACCGTGCCGGTTCGTCGCGGGCGGTGCAACTGGCCGGTACCGAGCTGACTCTGCCTGCGGAGGCGCGCTTCGGTTCTATCGACGCGGTCCGCGACTACGCCAACCGGGTGCTGACGATGCCCGCAGTCGTCGCGCGGTTCCCGCGGGCGGGCGAACCGGTGTCGGTGCGGGCGCGGGGTGGTTACCGGTCGGCCGAATATCGTTCCGGTGCAACCGAAGTCCCGGAGATCGCCATTCCCGACTCGGTGGACGGCCGATGGGCGCTGCGTGAACTCGTGGTGCTGCACGAGTTAGCTCACCATCTCGACGACTCGCGCGGCGCGGCACACGGTCGGGGTTTTGTGCTGACGCTGACCGAGCTCGTCGGCGTCGTGCTCGGTCCGGAGGCAGGCTTCGTTTATCGAGTGATCCTGGCGGACAGCGGGATTCGGTAGGGCATCGGCTTCTGGCGACATTCGCCGCACTCACTTCCCTCTGCGCGACGGTTCGGCTGGCCTATTTGCGAGAGGGCGGATTCACCGGTCGCCCTGACCGCGTCGCCTGCATTCAGGCCATGCTGATATTCTTCCCAACTACGCGACCGCTACGCGCCTCTTGAGCGTTATGTAGTACGCAGAGGAGAAGGCTTGACCACGCCATCAACGCCTTCCATTTCCGCGATGAGTCGTCATGTGCGATGCGTGCGGACGGCGGTCGCCAGCGCAACGCTTGCTGTTGCGGCATTCAGCGTGGTGGGATGCGCAGGAGATCCCGACGACATCACCGCCATGTCGTTGCCGCGATCTGAAGTTTGGCGCATCTTGCGAGAGAATCTGCATGCGGTCGACCCGAACGTTGCGGTTACTCCGTATCCGAAAAATCCAAATCTTGTACACCGTTTTGGTTGCGCGACGAACCCTGAGTCGTGGATGCCGGACGGACCCCCGTGGCGGTATCGGGAAACGGAGGAGTACGTCATGCCGACGACGAATGAGGCCGATCGCTTGATCTCGGCTGTTCGGTCACTTACCGATCGAGGATTCAGGATAAAGGAGAATATCGAGCGTCGCGATCCTCGGGATGTGTCGGCAACCGATTCTCGCGGATTTAGCGTAAGTGTCTATTTCGAAGAATCGCCGAATCGACAGTTGAGGATAGATGTTGTGTCGGCATCGCCGTGCGTTCGTCATCCGGACCCTGCCGAGAACACCCTGTGACGTGGGCTGTGCAGTGCGTTCCATCGTTCAGGCGTGGCGTCGATTCGAGGGTCGAGCGCTGCGCGCGTGGACCGTACGGTCGTTCGGCGTCTAAACGCGGACCCTACAGGTAAACGCGGACCCTGCAGAGTCCGCGTTTACCTGCAGGGGCCGCGTTTACGCATCGGGGCCGGTTGGGTGACGCCCCGGCGATCGGCGCGCACGACGACCCGACTCACCCCCGCGACGCCGCTCGGCGAACCGGGTGACCTCAGTCGAGCCCGTCACCGCCGAGGAACGTGAGGTAGCTCGGATGATCCGGGTCGAGGACGAGCCGCTGGCGGCGGCCGCGCGCTTTGATCAGGTCGGGGACCACGGTCAGGTAGCGCGGGAAGCTGGCCGCGTACACGTCGACCCGCAGCCGATGGCCGGGTTGCAGCACCGCGTCGGTGGGTACCAGGTCGATATCGATGCGCAGCGGCACGTCGGCGGGGACCGGCAGCTTGCGCTTGCGCGACAGGTAGTGGTGCGCACCGATCAGGCTGCCGTCCTCGGCGTAAACCGACTTGCTCGGATCGAGGGCCCGGTTGGACGCCGACAGTGCACCATTGGTCAGCACCGTCGAGGTGCCGTCCGGCGCGACGTCGTTGACCGTCACCGCCCAGATCGCCTCGTGCGCGGTCGTTGCGACGTTGAGCCGCAGGTTCATTCCGCCGCTGATGGGGGTCGCCTCGTCCACCGGTTCGGTGGTGAACGACAGCGCCCCGCGCTCCTGATAGCGGGCGTCGGTGGTGAACTGCCGGCCGAATGCCATCGTCGCGCCCGCGGTCACCTGGGTCATGTCTCGCGACACCATGCCGCGGGTATCCGGCCGAACGTGCAGCGAGGTCTCCCGGTCGGCTGGCTCGGTCCGCAGTGCCCCGTCGTGGACCGCATGCGCGGCGGTGCCCGACGGGGCGTCGGTTAGATAGAGCCGCTGCGACCGCACACCGGGACGCGGGAAGGCGTCCCCGGACGTCCACGACCCGCCCTGTTGACGCATGGTGACCGGCCCGTAGAACTCGATCCCGTTGCGGTGCCCCTTGAGCCATCGGTCGAACCAGGCGCGTTCCAGCACGTCCAGCCGTGGCGGCGCGAACTTGCCGCCGAAGCCGGAGCCGGCGTCGACGTGGTAGCCGTTGCCGACCAGCATCTGCTTGCGGCCGGGTTCCATCTGCAGCCGTTCGTAGATGCCGGTGGCGCTCCGCCCGAACAGGTCGTGCCAGGCGCCGACGGTGAACGTCGGGCAGTCGATCCGGTCCACCTGCGGGTCACGCTCGTCGAAGTACGGATCGTCGAAGATGCGGTCGTCGCGGGCGGTCAGGAAACCCCACAGCAGCGACGTCATCTCGGTGGCCGGTGACCGCAGCCGGTCGCGCAACCAGCCGAGCGCCTCGCCGTGCAATACGTCGCGCAGGGCCGTCGCCGGATTGGGCACCCACTTGAGCACGTTGACCGCCGACAGCCAGGCGGGAATGAACGCCGACGGCATGCCGCCGGTGATGTAGATGTCCCGGACGATGTCGTCACAACCCTCGACCGCGAACACCGCGCCGAGCTGCGCCGGACGCTTGTCGGCGGCCTGCAGCGAGTTGATCGCCGAATACGACCAGCCGACCAGCCCGATGTTCCCGTCGCACCAGTCCTGGCCAGCGACCCAGTCGATGATCTCCACTGAATCCTGTTGTTCGCGCGGGCCGAGGATCTGCCACTTGCCGCGGCTGGCGCCGGTGCCGCGGACGTCGACGATGACCTGGGTATATCCGCTGCGGACCAGCGTGCGGTTGATGCCGAAGACGTCGAGGACGCCGCCGGCGAGGGTGCCGGTGAGAGTCGTCAGTCCCTCCAGGCCGGTGCCGCTGGCGTCGATCGACCGGGACGCGGTCCGCAAGGCGCGACCCAGCACGGGGGCGTGGATGCTGGCGTCGAGGAAGTCGATGGCGGCCCGGTTGTACGGATTGATGTTGACGATCGCCGGATACGGCGTGAGCACCGTCTGACCGAATCGGTTGGCTGGCCGAATCACGGTGGCGCGCAGGGTAACCCCGTCGCTCATGGTGATCGTCACGCCACGGTCGATGGACACGCGCGGATACAGTTGCGCACCGTCGACCTGCTCGCGCCAGCGGATGCCGTCGGCGCCGCCGGTCGGATCGCCCAGTGGCATCGCGCCGAACCGGGGCGTCCCGACCGTCGTGGCGCGGCCACGGCGCACGCGCGTCGTCGCACGTGCATGCGCCGACCGTCCAGACCGGCTGCCGTCGGAATCCAACTGGTACGTCATGGTGCATCGCCCTGCCTGGGATGGCGGTCGCACCGGTGTTGACCTGCAGGCGCTACCCCGTCACCCCGTCGTGTCGGTGGGGGCGACGTGCCGTTTCGCACGATCTATGTGGCCTATGTCACCCCGGACGCCGAGGATAGCTCACGGCAGATATCGGATCGCTAACTAGGGGGCGTCATTTTGACGCATGCTCGCTGCGCTGCAGGTCAATGGCAGCGGCGGCCTCCTGGACCATCCATCCGGACAACTGAACCGACAGGTCGCGCTCCGGCGTCTGGGACGAACGCACCGCCCCTTCGACGAACACCGCGTCCTTGTCCCGCGTCGACGGAACGGTGGCCGGCTGATGCCAGTCGGCGCTGAAGACCACGCCTCGTTGCCCGCTGCGACCGCCGAGCACCGCGCGGGTGCGCCACGCGGCGTCGGCGCTGTCGGTCACCAGGGCGGCGGCCCGCCGTCGGATCTCGTCGGCGCCAGGCAGCTCGACGGGGACGTCGGTGGCAACCAGCGCCAGGTAGCGGGCCAGGATGCCCATGAACAGCCCCCCGTCGCCGCCGCCGGCCCCGCGGATCACGCCATCCGGCGCTTCATGCTGTTCCACCGCGCTCAGCAACCGGTCGATGCGGTCCAGATGGATACGGTCGCCGGTCAGACGCAGCGCCTCCACCTCCGACCCCAGCACGACGCCCTGACAGTAGGTATAAATCGCGGTGACCCGTTCCATCTCGCCCGGTGTGCGCGTCGGCTTCACTCCGTCGATCACCAGATGCGATTCCGGGTCGATCAGAGTGGCGTCCATCCAGTCCTCCATCGCCAGTGCCCGGCGGGTATCGCCGGTGCGCGCGAGCAGAATCGTCGCCGGGCCGTTCGCGGGTGCATTAAAGAAGGTATCGGTGGTGCGCCACGGGATGCCGCCGCCGCGCTGCGGTTCCCACGCGTTGTGCATCCGGCCCGCGAGGGTGGCCAACGCGCGCGGATGGTGGAGCCCGAGGTGCCGGTCGGCGCGCTCGATCGCCAGCCCGAGCCACGCCATGTCGTCGTAGTAGTTGTTGGTCCACTTGCCGAGGTTGCGGATCCGAATGCCGCGCAACAGGCGTTTGACGATGACGGCCATCTCGGGGCGGGTAACTGCCGCACGCCCGTCGGCCGCCGGCGTGGCGATCGCTCCGTCGGGCCGGTGGATCGCCGCGTCCACCAGCAGGTCGACCAGGTGGGCGTGCCACCAGTAGTGCCACATGCCGAACCGGCTGCGCAGCACATCCATGGGCAGCGACCCGACCGGCCACGCGACGTCGGCGACGCGGGTGCCGGGGAGGAACCAGAGGGGGCGCAGGTGTCGGCCGACGACCGCGTCGGCGGCGATGGCGGCTCGTTCGTTGGGATCGGTGGCGTCGGTCGCGTCGTCGGATTTGGTTGCGATCTCCATGATCCGGTAGCCTATTGCGTTGGTGCGACGGGCTCAGCGCGTCGCACCGGTTCAACCAGAGACCGTTGGTCGTCGGGAGCGATCCCGACCGAAGGACGACGAGAGTCGGCGACCCACGCAGGGAGAACGAGGAGAGTGGGTGCGTCGTGTGCGCACCGTATCGCTACGCCCCGTGCCTTTCTGCGCCGGGGCGTTCGTCATGTGAGGGCCTGATGGCCGTCGCACTCGCACCTTCCTTCGGCTCGCCCCCCGTGCGGCGAGCGGTCCCGGGTTGTACCCCGACCAATTCGAGTGATGAGGAAGGAGGCGAAGTATGGCCAAGTCCGACAAGGTTGCCGCTGTTGCGGAGATCGCCGAGCAGTTTTCCGGTTCCACCGCGACGGTGATCACCGAGTACCGCGGTCTGTCCGTGGGGCAGATCACCGATCTGCGGCGTTCCCTGGGCGAGGGCGCGACCTACTCCGTCGCCAAGAACACCCTGGTCAAGCGCGCCGCCGAGCAGGCGGGCATTGAGGGACTCGACGAGCTGTTCACCGGCCCGACCGCGATCGCCTTTATCGACGGCGAACCCGTGCTGGCCGCGAAGGCGATCAAGAACTTCGCCAAGGACAACAAGGCTCTCGTCATCAAGGGCGGGTACATGGACGGCAAGCCGCTGTCCGTGTCCGAGATCGAAGCGATCGCCGACCTTGAGACGCGCGAGGTGCTGTTGGCCAAGCTCGCCGGTGCCATGAAGGGCAACTTGGCAAAGGCCGCCGGACTGTTCAACCAGCCGGCATCGCAGGTGGCGCGGCTCGCCGCGGCCCTGCAGGACAAGCAGCAAGCAGAAGCCGGCGAGTGATCCCGGCCGGGACCGCACGCCACCACACACCAATCCCGACCGGGATGACAGACCCCCGCATCGGGGACAGACAGGAAGGACGCCACCATGGCGAAGCTCACCGCTGACGAGCTCATCGACCAGTTCAAGGAACTGACCCTGCTGGAGCTCAGCGATTTCGTGAAGAAGTTCGAAGAGGTCTTCGAGGTCACCGCCGCTGCGCCGGTCGCGGTCGCCGCTGCCGGTGCGCCGGCCGCCGGTGCCGACGCCGGTGCCGCCGCTGCCGAGCAGGACGAGTTCGACGTCGTGCTGGATGCGGCCGGCGACAAGAAGATCCAGGTCATCAAGGTTGTCCGCGAGATCGTGTCCGGCCTGGGCCTGAAGGAGGCCAAGGACCTCGTCGAGAGCGCTCCGAAGCCGCTGCTGGAGAAGGTCGACAAGGAAGCCGCCGACGCCGCCAAGGCGAAGCTGGAAGAGGCCGGCGCCAA
This sequence comes from Gordonia sinesedis, assembly GCA_039527305.1. Taxonomy (GTDB): domain Bacteria; phylum Actinomycetota; class Actinomycetes; order Mycobacteriales; family Mycobacteriaceae; genus Gordonia; species Gordonia sinesedis. Next base: position 173,375 of record BAAAJU010000001.1, read on the forward strand.
GGTCACCGTCAAGTAAGAGGCCGCGTCTGGTGGCCGGTTCGCCGGCCGCAGCACAGCGACGCACACGAGCCCGGGACAGTTCGCTGTCCCGGGCTCGTTGCCGTTTCCGGAAGGGTGGAAGCCGTTTCCGGAAGGGTGGGAGCCTTCCGGAATGGGGCCGCCCCTCCGGCGCAATGGGCGTCTCGACGATGGACATCGGCACCCCGGTTGTCCGACACTGCGCGGCAGTGTCCATGCCGTGGACAAAGGGAGCGCTCGCAGTGTCGCCGGCGCCCCGGAAATCGGTACCGATGTCAAGCCCGTGGACACCGACTATCACGGTCCGATAACGGTTTCACGCGCTCGTCGGCTGCCGCCGCCGAGGGGTGAAATGCCTGCTGAGAGGGCATGTTTGGGGTTTCACCCAGTGGGCGCCATCTCACTTTTGTGCCGTTGGTGGCATGGGATACTCTCTTGGCTCAGGAAGTCGGGTTACCGAGAGGTAGCCGCCCGGGGGTTTGATGCCGGGGGAATGTGGCCGGGTTACGCCTAGTTGTGGTGCCGGTTCGGCTACAGTGACGACGACCACAAATGCTGCCGATTGTGAATGGTCGCTCCGGGATCGTTCGATGGGGACACTCGGCCAATGTCTGGAGGATGCTGTGGGTGTAGAGGTAAGCGTCGAGGGGCTCACCAAATCCTTTGGGTCACAGAATATCTGGCGCGACGTCACCCTCACTCTGCCGTCCGGGGAGGTGTCCGCGCTGCTCGGACCGTCCGGCACCGGCAAATCCGTTTTCTTGAAGACTCTCATTGGCCTACTGCATCCGGAGCAGGGGTCGGTGATTATCGACGGCACCGACATCACCCAGTCGTCGGCCAAGGAACTCTACGAGGTCCGCAAGCTGTTCGGCGTCCTGTTCCAGGACGGTGCACTGTTCGGCTCGATGACGCTGTACGACAACATCGCCTTCCCGCTGCGTGAGCACACCAAGAAGGGCGAGTCGGAGATCCGCAACATCGTGATGGAGAAGATCGACCTGGTCGGTCTGGCCGGTGCGGAGGACAAGCTGCCCGGCGAGATCTCCGGCGGTATGCGCAAGCGCGCCGGCCTGGCCCGCGCCCTCGTGCTCGATCCCCAGATCATCCTGTGCGACGAGCCGGACTCCGGCCTCGACCCGGTGCGCACGGCCTACATCTCGCAGCTGCTCATCGACATCAACGCCCAGATCGACGCGACCATCCTGATCGTGACGCACAACATCAACATCGCCCGCACCATCCCGGACAACATCGGCATGCTGTTCCGTAAGGAACTGGTGATGTTCGGCCCGCGCGAACAGCTCCTCACTTCGGAGCAGCCGGTGGTCAAGCAGTTCCTGTCCGGCGACCGGTTCGGCCCGATCGGCATGTCGGAGGAGAAGGACGAGGCGGTCGCCGCGCAGGAGGCGGCCATGCAGGCCGCGGGTATCTCCGGTGGCGGCACCAAGGACGACTTCACCGAGATCATCCCGCAGGTGCAGCCCAATCCCGGTATGCCCGAACGCAAAGCGATCGGACGGCACCGCGAACGTGTCCTGGAGCTGCTGCCGACCCTGCCGCCCAACGCGCAGCGCGCCATTCGCGAATCGATGGAGACCGAGGATCGCATCCGGTCGGAGAATCGCGCACAGGCCGCCGAGACGGTCATCGAGGGCGGCACCGACGACGAGTGGACCACGGCCACCAAGGGCGGAGTAGCGGTCGCCGACCCCAAGACCCAGACCGCCACCGGCGGAGGCGGTTACGGCGGTAACGACTACGGCGGCGACGACGCACCGACCCAGCAGTGGACCACGCCGCCGGCCGACGACAGTCAGACCGGCCCGATCGACGTCAGTAAGGCCGACCGCGGTCGGCACCAGGACCGGGGCACGCGGGAATGAGTACAGCCACCACGAGTGGCGTCGACAAGGTCGCGGACAAGATCGCGAAAGGGGTCACGGGCGCACTCGCTCAGGCCGGCAACATTGTCCAGCTTGCGATCGACGGCGCCCGACAGACCTTCGTTCGGCCCTTCCAGTTCCGGGAATTCATCCAGCAGGCGTGGTTCATCGCGAGCGTCACGATCCTGCCGACCGCACTGATCTCCATCCCGTTCGGCGCGGTGGTCTCGCTGCAGACCGGTTCGCTGATCAAGCAGATCGGCGCCGAGTCGTACACGGGTGCGGCCAGCGTGTTGATCGTCGTCCAACAGGCGTCGCCGATCATCACGGTGCTCCTCGTCGCCGGTGCCGCCGGCGCGGCAGTGGCCGCCGACCTGGGTTCGCGGACCATTCGCGAGGAGATCGACGCGATGGAGGTGCTGGGCATCAACCCGATCCAGCGCCTCGTGGTGCCCCGCGTGCTGGCGATGATGCTGGTGGCGGTGCTGCTCAACGGTTTGGTGGCGTTCATCGGTATCGCCGGCGGTTACTTCTTCAACGTGGTGGTCCAGGGTGGTACCCCGGGTGCCTACCTGGCGTCCTTCGGTTCGTTGGCACAGTTGCCCGACCTCTATGTCTCGACCTTCAAGGCGGCCATCTTCGGTTTCCTCGCGGCGATCATCGCGGCCTACAAGGGACTCAACCCCGGGGGCGGACCGAAGGGTGTGGGCGACGCGGTGAACCAGAGCGTGGTGATCTCGTTCCTGCTGCTGTTCTTCGCGAACCTGATCATCACCGCCGTGTACCTGCAGATCGTTCCGGCGAAGGGGAGTTGACGCGATGAGCGACAGCGGTGGCGGCGTCACCATCTCCAAGAGCCGCCCGGAATACCTGGCGTACGAGGCGCGTAAGCAACTCGGCAAGCCGCTCAAGGTGCTCGACGGTGCCGGCGAGCAGATGTCGTTCTACGGCCGTGCGGTGCTGTGGATTCCGCGCACGATCACGCACTACACCAAGGAAGTGCTCCGGATCCTGGCCGAGGTGACCTTCGGTGTCGGTGGTCTTGCGGTCATCGGCGGCACGGTCGGCATCATGGTCTTGATGACGGCCTTCACCGGCGTCGTGGTCGGCCTGCAGGCGTTCGCCGCTCTGAATACCCTTGGCTCGCAAGCCCTCACCGGCTTCCTCAACGCTTACATCAACACCCGTGAGGTCGCCCCGCTGATCGCCGGCCTGTCGCTGTCGGCGACGGTCGGCTGTGGTTTCACCGCACAGCTGGGCGCCATGCGCATCTCCGAGGAGATCGACGCGCTCGAAACGATGGCGGTGCCGTCGGTGCCGTTCCTGGTCACCACGCGGGTGATCGCCGGCTTCGTGGCGGTGATCCCGCTGTACGTGATCGGCCTGCTGTCGGCCTATCTGGCGTCGCGGTTGGTGACCACGCTGTTCAACGGACAGTCCGGCGGCTCCTACGACCACTACTTCAACCTGTTCTTACCTCCGGTCGACGTCTTGTGGTCGTTCGGCAAGGTGCTCATCTTCGCCTTCGTCATCATCCTGGTGCACTGCTACTACGGCTACTACGCCAGCGGCGGCCCCGCGGGTGTGGGCGTGGCGGTCGGGTACGCGGTCCGAGCGGCCTTGGTGCTCATCGCGGTCCTCGACTTCTTCCTCGGCCTGGCGATCTGGGGCACCACCACGACCATTCGAGTGGGGGGCTAGGCGATGGCTACACTCCGCCGGCGACTCCTCGGTCTCGCCTTCCTCGTCGTCGTGGTGCTCTTCTTCGCGGTCACCATCACCAAGTTCAACAAGGGCTTCACCACCTTCACCGAGGTCACCCTGAAGACCGACTCCGCGGGAAATGCGTTGCCGCAGAACGCCGATGTCAAGGCTCGCGGTGTGCTGGTCGGCGAGGTGCGCAACATCGAACAGGGCTCGAATGGCACCGTCGACGTGACGCTCGGGCTGACCCCCGACATGGCCCGGCAGATCCCGCCGGAAACCACCGCGCGCATCCTGCCGAAGACCCTGTTCGGCGAGCGGTACGTCGCGCTGCAGGTGCCCGACACCGGACCCCAGGGCGGCCTGCGTGACGGTGCGGTGATCCAGACCGACACCAGCGGCAACGCCAAGGAGGTGCAGGAGCTGCTCGACAAGCTGCTGCCGGTGTTGCAGGCGATCCCGCCGCAAGACTTGAACGTCACTCTGACGTCGATCTCCCAGGCGTTGTCCGGGCGCGGCGAGGACCTCGCCCGCACCATCGACAATCTGAACGAGGTCGTGTCCGGGATCAGTGGCGTGATGCCGGAGCTGCAGGGCACGCTGCGTGGCCTGTCGTCGTTCTCGCAGACCTACTCCACGGCGCTGCCCGACGTCATCGACGCGCTGGATACCTTGCGCACCACCGGCAATACGGTGGTGGAACGCCAGGGCGACCTGCGGACGCTGATCTCGACCCTCGGGGTCGCGGCCACCGACACCAGCGGCTGGCTGGACCGCAACGGCGACAATCTGGTCGACCTCGTGGTGGATTCGCAGGAGTTGATCGAGGGCCTGGCCAAGCAGTCCCCGGTCTTCCAGTGCACCTTCAAGAACTTCGCCGACCTCGTGCCGAAGGTGTCGCCGATCGTCGGCGAGGGCACGGCCAACCCGGGCGTGCGGGTGAACGTCAACTTCATCAACCCGCGCGGCCGGTATCTGCCGAACCAGGACGAGCCGCGGTTCTTCGACCTGAACCCGCCGGCCCGCTGCTACGAACCGGCCACCAACGGCCGGCCGTTCCCGCAGTATCCGGGCGGCGGCCTCGCCGACGGCTCCTACCAGCCGCCGTCGCGCAACCCCGGTCCTCGTGACCTGCCGAACCTGCCGAAGCCGCAGTTCGCGCGCACCCCCGCCGGAGCCGGGGTGATCACGCCGAATGCGTTCGACAATCCCAACTACCGCACGCAGTTGAAAATGATCTACGGCAGTTCGGTCGGCGTGCGGCCGTCCGAGGTGCCGACCTGGATCACCATGATCGGAGGCTCGTCCTTGCAGGGTGCGGAGGTGCACATCAAGTGAGAGGGCTACTCGCACCCCTGATCAAGCTGGTCACGTTCGCGTTCATCACCGTCGTCGTGACCGCGTTGCTGGCGCTGACCATCGCCAACGCCGGCGGCAGCGGCGACTCCAACTACAAGGCCGTGTTCACCGACGCCAGCCTGCTCAATTCGGGTGACGACGTCCGGATCGCCGGCGTCAAGGTCGGTCAGGTCACCAGCGTCAAGGTCTACGGTCGCGACAAGGCGCTGGTCGAGTTCAATGTCGGCCGCGACCGGCTGCCGGAGGGCACTCAGCTCTACATCCGATACCGGAACCTGACGGGACTGCGTTACCTCGCCTTGGAGAAGGGTGCGGGCGATCCGGAGCAGACCGTCGGGCCGGACTACACCTTCGGCACCAATCCGCAGCGGCAGGACACCCACCCGTCGGTGAACCTGAACGAACTGTTCAACGGTTTCCGGCCGCTGTTCCAGCAACTGTCAGCCGACGACGTCAACAAGCTCGCCAACGAGATCATCCAGGTGTTCCAGGGTGGGGAGAACGGCGCGTCCAGCACCGACATCACCCAACTGGTGAGTAGCACGTCGTCGTTGACAAATTCGCTCGCCGACCGCGACCGGGTGATCGGCGAACTGATCACCAACCTCACCCGAGTACTGGACACCGTCAACCGCAACGACGATCAGTTCAAGTCCCTACTGGACAACACCGAACAGCTCGTGACCGGCTTGGCCGCGCAGCGTGGCTCGGTGGGATCGGCCATCACGTCGGTGTCCAACCTGACGTCGGTGACCGCCAACATCCTCGGCCAGACCCGACCGTCGATCCAGGGTGACATCGCCGGCCTGAAGTCGCTGTCGGATCAGCTCAACGCCCGCGACGACGAGATCGAGAAGACGCTGACCAACCTGCCCGTCAAGCTGTCCAAGGTCGGTCGCGCCGCGACATTCGGCTCGTGGTTCCAGTTCTATCTGTGCGGCATCGACGTCGTCGCAGGCAACGGCAAGTCGGAACTCCTCACCCAGCCGGTGATCCCGCTGCCCGACATCAATCACGTGCTCTACACCAGTGCTGCGACCCGCTGCTGGAAAGACGGAAGGCCAGGGGGTTGAGCATGGCCGACAACAATGATCCGAACCGGAACGATCCCAACCGCAACGATCCCAATCGGAACGATCCGAATCAGTACGGTCCGAACCAGAACGACCCACGGTACGGCGACGGCCAGTACGGAGATCCCCAATATCAGGATCCCCGCTACGGCGACCAGCAGTACGGCGACCAGCAGTACGGTGCTCAGCAGGGTGGGCCGGGACAGTACGATCCCACCGCCGAGCACCCGCAGGCGGCCGGCGCCGGGGGAGACGCGCGGTCGGCCGACGAGGCGGCCGACGCCAAGCAAGACCAGCCGGCAGCCCACCCGCACCGCCGGTTCGGGGGCCGACGGAGCCCGGTCACCGTCGGCGGCATCGGCATCCTGATCATCCTGATGCTGACCGTGTCGTCGTTCTATCTGGGACAGATGCCGCTGGTGGGTGCCGCACCGCGGTATGTCGCGAAGTTCACCGAGGCCGCCGGCCTGGTCAGCGGCAACGAGGTCCGCGTCGCGGGTGTCAAGGTCGGCCAGGTCGACGACGTGAAGCTCAACGGCGACCGCGTGGACGTGCGGTTCAAGGTGAACAACACCTGGGTCGGTAATCAGACGCAGGCGTCGATCCAGATCAAGACGGTGCTCGGCCAGAAGTATTTGGAACTCAAGCCGCGTGGTGACAAGCCGCTGAACCCGAGCGATCCGATCACCGACACGGTGGCGCCGTACGACGTCATCGAGGCGTTCTCGGATGCGACCACCCAGATCGAAGAACTCGACACCACCCAGGTTGCCGAGTCGATCAACAAGCTGTCGAACGCATTTTCCGGGACCGCGGGTGACCTCGGACCGGCGCTGGACGGTGTGTCCCGGCTGTCGCAGACCATCGCCAGCCGTGACCAACAGGTGCAGCGGCTGCTGGCGGCGACGAAAGACACGTCCCAGATCCTGGCCGACCGCAACGAGGAGTTCGTGCGGCTGATCGGCGGTGCGGGCCAACTGCTCGACGAACTCAACCGCCGGCAGAAGAACATCTCGGCTCTGCTCGCGAGCACCACCTCGCTGTCGAATGCGCTGTCCGGCATCGTCGCCGACAACCGTGAGCAGCTTGGCCCGGCACTGGACGCGTTCCGCGGCGTCACCGATCTGCTCAAGCGGCAGAACGACAACCTGCGGAAGGCGATCACCAATATGGCGCCGTTCTACCGGCTGTACGCCAACGTGCTGGGTAACGGCCGCTGGTTCGATGCCGTGGTGACCAACCTGCTGCCGCCCGCGTTGCCGCAGCAGAACACCACGCGGCCGCCGAATATGCAGGAGAACCTGACCAACGCTGGCACGGGAGGAGGCCGATGACCGCCCCGGACCTGACCAGGACCAGCGGCCCCGGCCGGTGGTTCACGCCGCGCCACATCGTGATGCTGGCGATCGGCCTGATCCTGGCGCTCATCGTCGCCGGAGCGCTGTGGTGGGTGTTCAACTCCATGGGCCGGACCAAGATCACCGCCATGTTCGAGCGCAGCGTCGGCATCTACTCGGGCTCCGACGTGCGGCTGCTGGGTGTCGGTGTCGGCAAGGTCGATTCCGTCGAGCCGGCCGGCAAGGCGGTCAAGATCACCATGACCGTCGACCGCGGCATCGACCTGCCCGCCGACGTGCGCGCCGTGCAGATCACGCCGTCGGTGGTCGCCGACCGCTACGTGCAACTGACGCCCGCCTACAGCGGTGGGCCCAAGGCGCCCAAGAACATCAACCTCTCGCTGGATCAGACGATGGAGCCGGTCGAGGTCGACCAGCTCTATCGCAGCCTGCAGAAGCTGTCTACCGCGCTCGGCCCGACGGGCGCCAACAAGGACGGTGCGGTCAGCGAACTGATCAGCGTCAGCGCCGACAACCTCGACGGCAACGGTGAGAAGCTCGGGCAGGCGTTCGAGCAGTTGTCCAAGGCGTCCACCACGCTGTCGGATTCCCGGGGCAACCTGGTCGACACGATCAAGAACCTCGACGTTTTCGTCGGTGCGCTGGAGGAGAACGACGCCCAGGTCCGGAAGTTCAACGCCCAGATGGCGTCGTTCACGACGTTCCTGGCGGACGAACGCGAACAGCTCGGTCAGGCGCTGAACAAGTTGTCGATCGCGCTCGGTGATGTCGCGACCTTCATCGCCGACAACCGGGAGAACATCGGCCAGACCCTCAAGGATCTGCAGCCGACGACCCAGGCACTGGTCGACACGAGGGCGAGCCTGAAGGAAGTCCTGATGGTCCTGCCGCTGACGATCAACAACCTGATCAACTCCTACGACGCCGAGTCGGGCACCATCGGCATGCATCTGACCCTGCCGGATCTACAGGATCCGCTCGGGGCCGGCTGCCGATTCCTCGACCTCGGCAAGCTGCTGCCGGGCAATCCCGCGTTCGACCAGTTCAGCGATCGGCTCAAGCCGCTGATCAACCAGTGCGAGGGCGTCGCGAAGCAGATCGAGCGCGGCGTGCTGGAGCCGCTGCTGCCGGTGCTGCCGTTCGGCATCATGAGCGGCAACAAGCTGCAGCAGTTGCCGGTTCCGGGCACCGTGCCGCCGAATCAGCAGCAGCCCGGGAACCGGGCACCGGCGCAGCCGTCGGCGCCCGCCGGAAGAGGTGGTAACTGATGCAGCAGCGCGTGCGCGCCGCAATGGCGGCGCTCCGGGGCGGCGCTCGGCCCGCCCGGCCGAAGCTCGCCGTCGCGGCGATGTCGCTGGCGTCGGTGGTGACCGTCGCCGGATGCGGCTTCAGCGGAGTGTCGTCGATGCCGCTGCCCGGCGGCGTCGACACCGGTGACGGGGCCCGCACCTACAACATCCAGTTCGACGACGTGCTGGATCTGGTGCCCAACTCGGTGGTGAAGAAGGACGGTATTCCGGTCGGTCGCGTCACCAAGATCGAGGTGCCGGAGAACCAGTGGTATGCCCAGCTCACGGTGCGGGTGAAGCGGGAGATCAACCTCTCCGACAAGGCGACCGCCGCGGTCCAGCAGACGTCGCTGCTCGGCGAGAAGTTCGTCGCGCTCAACGAGCCGGCGAACAGTGCCTCGCTGCCGCGGCAGAACACCGCGACACCGATCCCGGTGGCCCGCACCCGGACGGCCACCGACATCGAGCAGGTGCTCGGCGCGTTGGCGATGCTGCTCAACGGCGGCGGCATCAACCAGTTGCAGCCGATCGTCACCGAGCTGAACAAGGCGCTGGAGGGTTCGGGCGCGCAGCGTCTCGGCACGTTGCTGAAGAATGCCAACAAGCTGATCACCGGCCTCGATCGGCAGCGCGACGACATCGTCTCGGCCATCGAGGGGCTGAACCGGCTGTCCAACCGCGCCAATGCGCAGACCGACCAGATCGAGCGCATCCTCGACGAGATCCCCGGCGCGGTGTCGGTCCTCGAGGAGCAGCGACCCGAGTTCGTCGACCTGCTGACCAAGCTGGATCGGCTGGGCCAGGTCGGTACCGACGTGCTCGGCCGTGCCCGGGAGTCGCTGATCACCGACCTCAAGGCCCTGCGTCCGGTGCTCACCGAACTGACCAAGGCGACCCCGGACCTGGTCACCGCACTGCCCCTGCTGCCGACGTTCCCGTTCCCGGATTCGTTGCTGCCGGGCGTCAAGGGTGATTCGATCAACCTGTTCCTGACGGTGAACCTGCGCACGCTCAACCAGCTCGAGGCGCTCGGCGTCGGCCAGGGCACCCCGGTCTACTCGCCGCCCGCGCGCAAGAACGTGCCCGTGAATCCGCGTAACCCGTACTACAACGGCAACGGACCGCGCTACGGCTTCCCGACGATCACCCTGCTCCCGCCGGGCCCGAACTGGCGGCCGGGGCCGAACACCCCGCCGTCCGGCGGGCGATACCCGGCGGCGGGCTCCGCGCCCGCGCCCAGCGACACCACGTCGGATTCGCCGAGGCGGGGAGCGTCCGCGCCGTCGACCGCACCCCGGTCGCCCGCGCCCCGCTCGTCGAGCCCGCGGTCGCCCGCGTCGGCGGACACGACCCCCGGCACGGGTAATGGCGTGGCGAACCCGGCCAGCTATCCGCTGGCGCCGGCCGAGGGACAGCGATTCATCGACGGTCCACTGAGCATGCTGGGGGTGGCGGAGTGATCACCAGGTTCGTCAAGATCCAGCTCATCGTGTTCGTGGTGATCGGTGTGCTGGCCGTGGTCTATGTCGGCGCCAAGTACGCCCGGCTGGACCGGCTCGTGGGCATCGGCACCTACACCGTCAATGTGCCGATGAAGGACTCGGGCGGCATCTTCAGCAACGCCGAAGTCACCTACATGGGCATCCCGATCGGGGAGGTCGGCGACATGTCGCTGACCAAGGACGGCATCAATGTCGCGCTGACCCTCAATTCGGGCGGCCCGGATATCCCGGAGGCGGTCACCGCCGTCGTCGCGTCCCGGTCGGCCATTGGTGAGCAGTACGTCGACCTGCAGCCGATCCAGACCGGTGCGCCGTACCTCAAGGACGGCTCGACCATCGAGAAGTACACGGTGCCACCGCCATTGCAGGACGTGCTGGCGTCGACGATCGACTTCACCCAGTCGATCCCGTTGAACGACCTGAGCACGGTCGTCACCGAACTGGGTAAGGCGTTCAACGGTCAGGCCGACAACCTGAGCCGCCTGGTGACCTCGCTGGACAAGCTGTCGCAGGCGGGTGCCGACAACCTGCCGGAGACCCTGTCGCTGATCAAGAACTCCAATGTCGTGCTGGCCACGCAGGAGGCACAGTCCGATCAGATCCTCGCGTGGTCGCGGAGTCTGAACCTGATCACCGCGACGCTGGCGTCGGCCGACCCGGACGTGCGGCGACTGCTGACCACCGGCACCACGTCGGCGACGCAGATTTCCAACCTGATCCAGCGCAACGGCGGGGACCTCGGCAAGGTCGTGGGCCAGTTGTCGGAGGTCGCGCGCACGATCAAGCCGGCCACCTACACCACGCAGGCGACATTCGCAATGCTGTCCGCTCTCTCGGCGGGGGCCCACTCGGCGGCGCCGGGCGACGGTCAGATTCACTTCGGCCTGATCCTGGAGGTCAACAACCCGCCCGCCTGTACCCGTGGCTACGAGAGCACGGAGGCGATGATCAACGAGATCAAGCGCAAGAACCCGACCTTCGACATCAACTACGACGACTTCCCGTTCAATATGCAGGCGGCGTGCAAGACCCCGTTCGGCAATCCGACCGGTGTCCGTAGTGCCGAGCGGGTGAAGTACGCGAACCCGGCGACCCCGCAGCCGTGGGACAACATTCCGAAGAAGGATCCCGACAAGCTCAACCTCAACCCGATCGCGACGCAGATCGCCGGGTTGATGGGAATCCGACCCAAATAGATCGCAGCGGGCCGCCGATCCGCCGTCCGGTACCGGGCGGGGACATTGGTGAGTCTCAGGTGCGATCGTTACAGTGACGGCCGATGACGACAGACACTTCAACCGACCGGCGTGGATCCGGCTCACCCCGCGGGGCAGCCGGTGCACCGGATAAGAACGACGGCACCGCGGTGTGGCGGGATATCGCCGGGGCGGCCGCGGTCGTTGCCGTGACGGCGGCACTGGCCTGCGCGGTCTTCTTCGGCTACCGGGCTTACCAGGCGTACTTCGTCGACTACCCGGTCCAGCAGGCCCGCGACGAGTCGGTGGGTGCCGCCGAACAGGCGATGCTCAACGTCACCACCATCGATCCGAAGAACCTCAACGACTGGAAGCGTCGGCTCAACGCGTCGCTGACCGGTGACGCGCTCAAGCAGGTGAGCCAGCAGGACTACGGCAACCTCACCAAGATGGTGGAGCAATCCAACGGCCAGGCGGCGACGCTGACGTCGCGGCTCAAGCGCAGCGCCCCGACCGAGGTCGACGCGGAGGGCGGCGAGGCGAAGGTGCTCGTGTACGTCGACGCCACGTCGAAGCGGGAGAATCAGGCCGGCCAGACTCAGACAATGGGCTTCTTGGTCACGATGACCCGCGACGACCAGGATCGGTGGAAGGCCAGCAAGATCGACTCCCTGGACGCGATCGAATACACCGAAACCGGCGCCGCCGGTACGGGTGGCGGGGCCGCTCCGGCACCGAGCCCGGCTCCGGAGCAGAACCCGGGCGGGGGGAACTGATGGCCCGCACCCCGAAGCCGAACCGCCAGCCCGGCTACCGGCCCCGCGTCGCCGGCCGGCCGACGCGGCCGCAGACTTCGAACCAGGCCCAGACGAACGAGGCCCAGACGAACGAGGCCCAGACGAACGAGGCCCAAACGTCAGCGGCGCAGTCGCCGGGCGAGCCGCACGCGCCGGAGGTCCAGACGCCGGAGACCCAGACACGGGAGCCGCAGGCACGCGAGCCGCAGACACGGGAGACGCAGGCACCCGAGGTGGACGTCACCGATACCGTCGAGCGCACCGAGGTGACCGACGGGTCGGGGACCGAGACCGAGGTCGCATCCGAGACGGTGACCGAATCCGCTACCGACTCGTGGCAGCCGGTCGACGAGGATTCGGGGGCTGCCAACTCTGTGACCGATGACGCGGTTGTCGCGGATGCCAGCGGGCCGACGGTGGACGAGCCCGTCGCGGATGCCGATGAACCTCCGGCCGCCGAGTCCGGGGACTCCGGCACCACGGTGGACTCCGCCGCGGCGAACGACTCCGACGCCGACTCGGACGTTTCCGACGCCGACGCCGAGACCGCCGTCGACCTCGACAAGGCGCGGCCGACCGGGAAGGCACGCCCGGTGTCTCGGGTGTCGACCCTGCGGCCCAAGGCCGACCAGGACTCCAGCACCGGACCGGCAACCGCCGGAACGAAGGCGGGACAGAAGAAGTCGGAGAAGAAGCGGAACCGGCCGGCTCGCCGTCGGGCGCTGCTGAGTGTGCCGGCGATCGCAGCGCTGTGGATTGTCGCCGCCGTGCTGGGCTTGTTCGCGCTCATCGCGGCCCTGCACCCGGGCGCCAATCTCAGCGCCAACAAGGCCTTCGTCGAACAGAGCGCGACCACCGAACTGGTCGCCCAGGCCCAGACCAAGGTGTGCAACGCGAACTCCGCGCGCAGCGACGGCTTCGAGGAATGGGTGAACGGCGTCCGCAGTTCGATGACCGGCGAGGCGCTCGACTGGTTCAACCAGGCCGTACCGACGTTCCGAGACCAGTTCAGCCAGCGCAAGACCGCCAACGACTGCAAGATCGACGCGATCGGGGTGAACAACCTGACCGGGACCGGTGAGGGCGCCAAGGCGTCGGTGCTGGTCAGCATGGTCGTGTCGGGGACGGTCGACGGCGTGCCGACGCAGTCGGTGACCCCGCGCTACCAGGTGTCGATGGTCAAGCGCGGCGACCAGTGGCTGATCGCGAATCTGTCGGACATCTGACCGACCAACGATCCGACCGAGTAGCTATCCGACCGAGCACGATCTGACCGAGTAGCTATCTGACGGAGTAGCTGTCTGACCGAGCGGGCCGCCGACCGAGCAGGTATCCGAGCGAGCCAGGCCCGGGCATCGGCGGCGTCGCGAGGGTGCCCCGCGGCGGCCGACGCGCCGCCGCAAACCACCCGGCCGTTCGGCGCCCTATGCAGGTCGGACGCCACTTTTCTTCCACAAAATTGCGCGTAGCGCTTGACGTGGGGGCGATGTCGGGCCAATCTGTGACCAGTGATCACGCGCAGGCAGCCACCGGTGCGAATTGCTTCCAGACGTCACTTGACATAGTGCGTCTATTTTCTGCTATAGTTGGACGTTGCGCTGGCTGCCTCCTGTCTATCTCACGATCCTCCTTCCGGCCACTCTGTCGAAGTGTGTGCTGCGGTGATCGCCGATTCAGGTTGTCACCAGCGAACGGCCCATCAAGCCATGCATCGCTAGAGCAGAAACTTCGTGTTGGAAGGACGCACCTTGGCAGTCGACCGCCAGTCCACATCAACCACCCCCGGCGCGGAGGACAGCGCCACTACCGCAACAATCCCCGGCGCCCCGCATCGCGCCTCGTTCGCCAAGATCAGCGAACCCCTGGAGGTTCCCGGCCTCCTGGACGTCCAGCTCGACTCCTTCGAATGGCTGGTCGGATCCCCCGAGTGGCGTGCCAAGGCCATCGCCCGCGGCGAGGAGAACCCGACCGGCGGCCTGGAAGACATCCTGCGTGAGCTGTCCCCGATCGAGGACTTCTCCGGCTCGATGTCGCTGTCCTTCTCCGACCCGCACTTCGACGAGGTCAAGGCCTCCGTCGAGGAGTGCAAGGACAAGGACATGACGTACGCCGCCCCGCTGTTCGTCACCGCCGAGTTCATCAACAACAACACCGGTGAGATCAAGTCGCAGACCGTGTTCATGGGCGACTTCCCGATCATGACCGACAAGGGCAGCTTCATCATCAACGGCACCGAGCGTGTCGTGGTCAGCCAGCTCGTCCGCAGCCCCGGCGTCTACTTCGACGCCGCCATCGACAAGGCCACCGAGAAGACCCTGCACACCGTCAAGGTCATCCCGGGCCGCGGCGCATGGCTGGAGTTCGACGTCGACAAGCGCGACACCGTCGGCGTCCGGATCGACCGCAAGCGGCGTCAGCCGGTCACCGTGCTGCTCAAGGCGCTGGGCATGACCACCGAGGAGATCACCGAGCGGTTCGGGTTCTCCGAGATCATGATGTCCACACTGGAGAAGGACAACACCGCCAACCAGGACGAGGCGCTGCTCGAGGTCTACCGCAAGCTGCGTCCGGGTGAGCCGCCGACCAAGGAGTCCGCGGAGAACCTGCTGGAGAACCTGTTCTTCAAGGAGAAGCGCTACGACCTGGCCCGCGTCGGCCGGTACAAGATCAACAAGAAGCTCGGTCTCACCGACAACCCGATGTCGGGCGAGTCGGTCCTCACCAATGAGGACATCATCGCCACCGTCGAGTACCTGGTGCGGCTGCACGAGGCGGACCCGAACACCACCACGAACATGACCGTGCCCGGTGGTGTCGAGGTGCCCGTCGAGGTCGACGACATCGACCACTTCGGCAACCGTCGCCTGCGCACCGTCGGCGAGCTGATCCAGAACCAGATCCGGGTCGGACTGTCCCGGATGGAGCGCGTCGTGCGCGAGCGGATGACCACCCAGGACGTCGAGGCGATCACGCCGCAGACCCTGATCAACATCCGCCCCGTGGTGGCCGCGATCAAGGAGTTCTTCGGCACCAGCCAGCTGTCGCAGTTCATGGACCAGAACAACCCGCTGTCGGGTCTGACCCACAAGCGTCGCCTGTCGGCGCTCGGCCCGGGTGGTCTGAGCCGTGAGCGCGCCGGCCTCGAGGTGCGTGACGTGCACCCGTCGCACTACGGCCGCATGTGTCCGATCGAGACGCCGGAAGGCCCGAACATCGGTCTGATCGGTTCGCTGTCGGTGTACGCGCGGGTCAACCCGTTCGGCTTCATCGAGACGCCCTACCGCAAGGTCGTCGACGGCGTGGTCTCCGACGATCTCGAGTACATGACCGCCGACGAGGAGGATCGCTACCTCATCGGTCAGGCCAACACCAACTTCGACGGTGACGGCCGCATCACCGACGAGCGCGTCCTGGTCCGGAAGAAGGGCTCGGAGGTCGAGTTCGTCGGCGCCGACGAGGTCGAGTACCTCGACGTGTCGCCGCGCCAGATGGTGTCGGTGGCGACCGCGATGATCCCGTTCCTCGAGCACGACGACGCCAACCGCGCCCTGATGGGCGCGAACATGCAGCGTCAGGCCGTGCCGCTGGTGCGCAACGAGTCGCCGCTGGTCGGTACCGGCATGGAGCTGCGTGCCGCCGTCGACGCCGGTGACGTCGTGGTGTCCGCCAAGACCGGTGCGGTCGAGGAGGTCTCCGCCGACTACATCACCGTGATGGCCGACGACGGCACCCGGGACACATACCGGATGCGCAAGTTCGCCCGGTCCAACCACGGCACCTGCGCCAACCAGCGTCCGATCGTGGACGAGGGCCAGCGGGTGGAGGCCGGCCAGGTGCTGGCCGACGGTCCGTGCACCGACGACGGCGAGATGGCACTGGGCAAGAACCTGCTCGTGGCGATCATGCCGTGGGAGGGCCACAACTACGAGGACGCCATCATCCTGAGCCAGCGGCTCGTGGAGGAGGACACGCTCACCTCGATCCACATCGAGGAGCACGAGATCGACGCTCGCGACACCAAGCTCGGTGCCGAGGAGATCACCCGGGACATCCCGAACGTCTCCGACGAGGTGCTCGCCGATCTCGACGAGCGCGGCATCGTCCGCATCGGTGCCGAGGTCCGCGACGGCGACATCCTGGTCGGCAAGGTCACCCCGAAGGGTGAGACCGAGCTGACCCCGGAGGAGCGGCTGCTGCGCGCCATCTTCGGCGAGAAGGCCCGCGAGGTCCGCGACACCTCGCTGAAGGTGCCGCACGGCGAGACCGGCAAGGTCATCGGTGTGCGCGTGTTCAGCCGCGAGGACGACGACGACCTGCCGCCGGGTGTCAACGAGCTGGTCCGCGTGTACGTGGCGCAGAAGCGCAAGATCCAGGATGGCGACAAGCTCGCCGGCCGGCACGGCAACAAGGGCGTCATCGGCAAGATCCTCCCGCAGGAGGACATGCCGTTCCTGCCCGACGGCACCCCGGTCGACATCATCCTGAACACGCACGGTGTGCCGCGACGGATGAACATCGGCCAGATCCTGGAAACCCACCTCGGGTGGGTGGCCAAGGCCGGCTGGAACATCGACGTCGCCGCGGGCGTACCCGACTGGGCGTCGAAGCTGCCCGAGGACATGATGTCGGCGGAGCCGAACACCAACACCGCGACCCCGGTGTTCGACGGCGCGCGGGAAGAGGAGCTGACCGGACTGCTGTCCTCGACGCTGCCCAACCGCGACGGCGAGGTCATGGTCAACGGTGACGGCAAGGCGACGCTGTTCGACGGTCGCTCCGGCGAGCCGTTCCCGTACCCGGTGTCGGTGGGCTACATGTACATGCTCAAGCTGCACCACCTGGTGGACGACAAGATCCACGCGCGCTCGACCGGCCCGTACTCGATGATCACCCAGCAGCCGCTGGGCGGTAAGGCGCAGTTCGGTGGTCAGCGTTTCGGTGAGATGGAGTGCTGGGCGATGCAGGCCTACGGCGCCGCATACACGCTGCAGGAGCTGCTGACGATCAAGTCCGACGACGTCGTCGGCCGCGTCAAGGTGTACGAGGCGATCGTCAAGGGCGAGAACATCCCCGAGCCCGGCATCCCGGAGTCGTTCAAGGTGCTGCTCAAGGAGCTGCAGTCGCTGTGCCTCAACGTCGAGGTGCTCAGCTCCGACGGCGCCGCGATCGAGATGCACGACACCGACGACGAGGACCTGGAGCGCGCCGCTGCCAACCTCGGCATCAACCTGTCGCGCAACGAGTCGGCGACCGTCGACGACCTCGCCAACTAACTCACCGGCCGCCGGCCGCGGGGTTCGCCCCCGGCCGGTGGCCATCGACCACAGAAGATTCTCCAACGACGAACGGGCCCGCAACGCTGACGCAGTCGGTGCCCGCAGAGCTCTGGAAAGGTAACAAGTGCTCGACGTCAACTACTTCGACGAACTGAAGATCGGCCTGGCCACGGCCGATGACATCCATAACTGGTCGTACGGTGAGGTCAAGAAGCCGGAGACCATCAACTACCGAACCCTGAAGCCGGAGAAGGACGGCCTGTTCTGCGAGAAGATCTTCGGACCGACTCGCGACTGGGAGTGCTACTGCGGCAAGTACAAGCGCGTCCGCTTCAAGGGCATCATCTGCGAGCGCTGCGGCGTCGAGGTCACCAAGGCCAAGGTCCGCCGCGAGCGGATGGGGCACATCGAGCTGGCCGCGCCGGTCACGCACATCTGGTACTTCAAGGGTGTGCCGAGCCGGTTGGGCTACCTGCTCGACCTGGCGCCGAAGGATCTCGAGAAGATCATCTACTTCGCCGCCTACGTGATCACGTCGGTCGACGACGAGCTGCGGCACAACGAACTCTCCACCCTCGAGGCGGAGATGGAGGTCGAGAAGAAGGGCATCGCCGACCAGCGCGACGCCGACCTCGCCGAGCGGCAGCAGAAGCTCGAGGCCGACCTGGCCGAGCTGGAGGCCGAGGGCGCCAAGGCCGACGTGCGGCGCAAGGTGCGCGACGGTGCCGAGCGCGAGATGAAGCGCATGCGCGACGCCGCGCAGCGTGAACTCGACGCACTCGAGGAGCTGTGGGACAAGTTCGTCAAGCTCGCTCCCGGCGACCTCATCATCGACGAGAAGCTCTACCACCAGTTGCAGGACCGCTACGGCGAGTACTTCACCGGTGCGATGGGTGCCGAGGCGATCAAGAAGCTCCTGGAGAACTTCGACATCGACGCCGAGGCCGAATCGCTGCGCGAGACCATCCGTTCCGGCAAGGGCCAGAAGAAGCTGCGTGCGCTCAAGCGACTCAAGGTCGTCGCCGCGTTCCAGCAGTCGGGCAACTCGCCGCTGGGCATGGTGCTCGACGCGGTGCCGGTGATTCCGCCGGAGCTGCGTCCGATGGTGCAGCTCGACGGTGGCCGGTTCGCCACGTCGGACCTGAACGACCTGTACCGCCGCGTCATCAACCGCAACAACCGCCTCAAGCGACTGATCGATCTGGGTGCGCCCGAGATCATCGTCAACAACGAGAAGCGGATGCTGCAGGAGTCGGTGGACGCGCTGTTCGACAACGGCCGGCGCGGCCGCCCGGTCACCGGACCGGGCAACCGTCCGCTGAAGTCGCTGAGCGATCTGCTCAAGGGCAAGCAGGGCCGGTTCCGCCAGAACCTGCTCGGCAAGCGCGTGGACTACTCCGGCCGTTCGGTCATCGTGGTCGGCCCGCAGCTCAAGCTGCACCAGGCCGGCCTGCCGAAGCTGATGGCGCTGGAGCTGTTCAAGCCGTTCGTGATGAAGCGACTGGTCGACCTGAACCTGGCGCAGAACATCAAGTCCGCCAAGCGGATGGTGGAGCGGCAGCGGCCGCAGGTGTGGGACGTCCTCGAAGAGGTCATCGCCGAGCACCCGGTGCTGCTCAACCGTGCCCCGACGCTGCACCGCCTGGGCATCCAGGCGTTCGAGCCGCAGCTCGTCGAGGGTAAGGCGATCCAGCTGCACCCGCTGGTGTGTGAGGCGTTCAACGCCGACTTCGACGGCGACCAGATGGCCGTGCACCTGCCGCTGAGCGCGGAGGCGCAGGCCGAGGCCCGCATCCTGATGCTGTCCTCGAACAACATCCTGTCGCCCGCGTCGGGTCGCCCGCTGGCCATGCCGCGTCTGGACATGGTCACCGGTCTGTACTACCTGACCACCGAGAAGGACGGCGAGACCGGCGAATACAGCCCGGCCACCGACGACGAGCCGGAGCGGGGCGTGTACTCCAGCCCGGCCGAGGCCATCATGGCCGTCGACCGCGGCGCGCTGAGCGTGCAGGCCAAGATCAAGGTGCGGCTGACCGATCAGCGTCCGCCGGCCGACATCGAGGCGGCGGAGTTCCCC
This sequence comes from Gordonia sinesedis, assembly GCA_039527305.1. Taxonomy (GTDB): domain Bacteria; phylum Actinomycetota; class Actinomycetes; order Mycobacteriales; family Mycobacteriaceae; genus Gordonia; species Gordonia sinesedis. The sequence continues at coordinate 192,913 of BAAAJU010000001.1, forward strand.
GACGGCTGGGCCTACGGGCAGCCGTGGACCGCGGAGACCACGCTGGGCCGCGTGCTGTTCAACGAGCTGCTGCCGGTGGAGTACCCGTTCGTCAACGAGCAGATGCCGAAGAAGCGGCAGGCCGCGATCATCAACGATCTGGCCGAGCGGTACCCGATGATCGTGGTGGCGCAGACCGTGGACAAGCTCAAGGACGTCGGCTTCTACTGGGCCACCCGCTCGGGTGTCACGGTCGCGATGTCGGACGTGCTGGTGCCGCCGCAGAAGGCGGAGATCCTGGAGCGCTACGAGGAGCGTGCCGACGGGCTGGAGCGCAAGTTCCAGCGCGGTGCCCTGACCCCGGAGGAGCGGCGCGACGCGCTGGTCGAGATCTGGAAGCAGGCCACCGAAGAGGTCGGTAAGGCGATGGAGGACTATTACCCCGAGGACAACCCGATCACGATGATCCCGCGGTCGGGTGCGACGGGCAATATGACCCAGGTCCGCAACCTGTCGGGCATGAAGGGTCTGGTGACCAACCCGAAGGGTGAGTTCATCCCGCGTCCGATCAAGTCCTCGTTCCGCGAGGGCCTGACGGTGGCGGAGTACTTCATCAACACGCACGGCGCCCGCAAGGGTCTGGCCGACACCGCGCTGCGTACCGCCGACTCGGGTTACCTGACCCGACGTCTGGTGGACGTGTCGCAGGACGTCATCGTGCGCGAGACCGACTGCGGCACCGAGCGGGGCATCGTGGTGCCGCTCGCCGAGCGGCAGCCGGACGGCACGCTCATCCGGGATCCGCACGTCGAGACCTCGGCGTACGCCCGGACGCTGGCCGCGGACGCGGTCGACGCGGACGGCAACGTCATCGTCGAGCGTGGCCACGACCTGGGCGACCCAGCGATCGAGGCGTTGCTGAATGCCGGGATCACCGAGGTCAAGGTGCGGTCGGTGCTCACCTGTGCCACCGGCACCGGGGTGTGCGCGATGTGCTACGGACGGTCCATGGCGACCGGCAAGCTGGTCGACATCGGCGAGGCCGTCGGCATCATCGCCGCCCAGTCGATCGGTGAGCCCGGTACCCAGCTGACCATGCGTACCTTCCACCAGGGTGGCGTCGGTGACGACATCACCGGTGGTCTGCCGCGTGTGCAGGAGCTGTTCGAGGCGCGCGTCCCCAAGGGCGTCGCCCCGATCGCCGAGGTGTCCGGTCGCGTGCGGCTGGAGGACGACGACCGCTTCTACAAGATCACGATCATCCCCGATGACGGATCCGAAGAGGTGGTCTACGACAAGATCTCCAAGCGCCAGCGGCTGCGTGTGTTCAAGCACGACGACGGCAGCGAGCGTCTGCTCTCCGACGGCGACCACGTGGAGGTGGGCCAGCAGCTCATGGAGGGCTCGGCCAACCCGCACGAGGTGCTGCGCGTGATGGGCCCGCGTCAGGTGCAGGTGCACCTGGTCAACGAGGTCCAGGAGGTCTACCGCAGCCAGGGTGTGTCGATCCACGACAAGCACATCGAGACGATCGTCCGGCAGATGCTGCGTCGGGTGACCATCATCGACTCCGGGGCGACCGAGTTCCTGCCCGGTTCGCTCACCGAGCGCGCCGAGTTCGAGTCGGAGAACCGTCGGGTCGTCGCCGAGGGCGGCGAGCCCGCGGCCGGCCGCCCGGTGCTGATGGGTATCACCAAGGCGTCGCTGGCGACCGACTCGTGGCTGAGTGCGGCGTCGTTCCAGGAGACCACCCGGGTCCTGACCGACGCGGCCATCAACAGCCGCAGCGACAAGCTGATCGGTCTGAAGGAGAACGTGATCATCGGCAAGCTGATCCCGGCCGGTACCGGCATCAACCGGTACCGCAACATCCAGGTTCAGCCGACCGAGGAGGCGCGCGCCGCGGCCTACGCGATGCCCGCCTACGACGACACCTACTACAGCCCGGACGGCACCTTCGGTGCCCCCGCCGGCGCTGCGGTTCCGCTGGACGACTACGGATTCGGCGGCGACTACCGCTAGTCGGTCCGTGATCGAGTAACACCCGGCCCCCGCACCACTTCGGTGCGGGGGCCGGGTCGTTTCTGCGGGACATCCATCGACGTTGTGCCCGGTAAGCGGGCACAACGTCGACGGATTCCGGATGGTGTCACAACCTCCTCGCCGGCGGCCCCGCGTCGGTGCTCATCGGTGACGAAATCCCGGTCACCGCTACGCTTCTCGACGGCGACGAACGCGACCGTATCCTCCGCGGCTTCACCGACATGGTGCAGGTGTACCAGACCTATCTGGGCCGCGCCGACCGCGCACCGCGCATCTTCCGGCTCAGCGCCGCCTGACCAGGAGCCTCCTCCGGCCTGTGTCTCCGACCGCTACCGTTCGGCGGAGAACCGCACCGCCGACTTGGCCTGCGCGGCGATCGCGGCACCGAACGGAAGCGGCCAGCGGTGCGCGATGTACTCGCTGGCGGTGTCGACCGGCAACTGCCGGGTGGAATTGCCGCTGCGTACCCAGAACTCGGGCGCGGCGTTCTTGCCCGGACGCAGATAGACCGGGCGGGGTGACGGTGAGCTGATGACGCGGCAGACCTCGCGCGGCCCGTCGTCGGTGACGATGCTCTCCACCGAGACGTCGACCGACGCGGCGGCGTTCTGGCCGAGCGTGCTGCCGAACAGGTCGCGCAACCACAGTTCGAACCGGTCGGCATCGGGCGTCTTGAGGGTGGCGTAGTCGGGGTCGAGTCCCAGCGGGGTGCCCTCGTCGTCGACCCCGATCAACAGTGTGCCGCCGTCGGCGTTGAGAAAGGCGGCCACGGTCTTGGCGATGACCTGCTCCATCCGCGAATCCTTCTCTCCGGTACGGAGATTGATCCGGGCGGTGGATTTGAACTCGACTCGCGCCGACTCGCCGTCGCGCAGCAGGTCGCCGATCGGATCCCGGCGGCCGCCCTGGATCCGCGTCGCGACCGCCCCGTAGGCGGCGACCGCGAGCACGCTCCCGATCAGCGCGACCACGACGGTCAGGGGGCTCCACACCTGGAGGCGCCGGTCGACGGCCCCGACGATGTAGAGGCCGATCGCGGAGCCGAGGATCGCGAGCACGATGCAGGTGGCGTTGTCGAGGCGGGCGCGACCGCGGAGCAGCCAGCGGGCGAACGCACCGAAGACCCACGCGAGCACCAGGATCGCCACTAGCGCCGTGGCTGTCGCCCACAACGGCGTGGTCACCTCCGTCGTCCGCACCACCCGTTCCTCTCACCCGTCCCGCCCATCCCTCGCAGATCAGTATGTCCGGGGCGGCGCAACGACAGAAATCCATCGACGTTGTGCCCGGTAAGCGGGCACAACGTCGATGGATCTCCCGGTCGGGCGTTGGGTCGGCGGCGCGTTACGCCGCCGGCCCTTTATCGCGGACGTCGGCGACGGACTGCATCGCGTCACGCAGTTCGGCGAGCCAATCGTGTTCGTGCTGCCCGACCAGGCGCACGCACCAGGCCAGCGCGTCCGCCCGCGACCGCGCCACCCCGGCGTCGACCAGGGTGTCGAGCACCATGCGTTGTGGCTGGCGTAGTCGGGTCATCACCGGTGCGGCGACATGCGTCCACAGTTCGGCGTGATCGCCGACGGTCACTCCCCACGACACCTTCGCGCCGAATCGGTGCTGGGCCTCCCGCGCGATCTCCATCCGATCGTCGCGGGTGTCCTCCCGGAACCCCTTCGCCCGACCGGCCCGTGCCTCGGCGCGAGCGACGTCGCCGGTGTCGTCGGGGAGGTCGACGTCGGGGATGGTCAGCCGGACGGTGATCTCCTCCCGGTCGACCGTGACCTCCGGTGGTGCTTCTTGCCAGGCCTCGGGAAGGCGGCCGGTGAACCAGCCCGCCACGCGCTGTTGGGTGTCGGTACCCGTCCCATCACTGCTCATGCTTACAAGATTACTTGATTACAGAGCCTGAAGCCATGGGCTAGATCGCAGCGTGTGCGGGCAGGCCGGCGGGGTCAGTTCTCGTAGCGATACGGCAGATATTGCACGCTCCAGTGATTGCCGTCCGGATCGTCGAAGTAGACGAAGTGCCCCCAGGATTGGATATCGATGTCGCTGACGTCGATGCCTTGGTCCACCAGGTGCTGGTGAGCTGCCTCGATGTCGCTGACGCACAGCATGTGGCCGCCGGTGGCGGGCGGTTCGCCCTCGACGATGCCCTTGCCGAAGGCGATCGAGCAGTTCGAACCCGGCGGCGTCATCTGCACGAAGCGAATCTCGTCGGAGACGACGTGGTCGTGGTCGGCGTGGAAGCCGACCCGGCTGTAGAACTCCTTGGCGCGGTCGACGTCGGAGACGGGGAGCGTCGCGACTTCCAGGGTCCAGTCCATGGTGGTGCCTTTCGTGGGTCGGGTGCGCGGTCGATCGTGGTGCGCGGTCGGCGCGTGGCGGTTGCCCGCGTCGGATGGAACGCATCGAGCATCGCGCGGATCGCGGACGGCTTCGGTCCGCAATTGCACGGTGTCGTCCGACGTTCTCCGTCCGCTGCGCGGTTCGCCCGTCGACCGGGCGCCACATTCCGTCGACCGGGCCACATTCCGTCGACCGGGCCACGTTCCGTCGATCGGGCGCCGGTAGCCGTCGACACGGCTATCCGACCTGTACGGGACTGTGGCCATCGCCACAACACCGTCGGCATATGGGGGTGGATCACGTCGGATCCTGGACATCGATCCGGCGCGTACGGTAGCGTAACTTACGCCGCGGTAAGATCAGCGGCGACGACGACCAGCGTCGATGATGTGCGGTTCACCGTGGGGAGGTGTGGGCCGCGGCGATAGTGGGAGTCGGAGGTCTCGTGTCGGGCGAGTCAGGGGGATGGTTGATGCGCGACTACACGGCGGAAACCCGTCGGGCGGCGCCGAATGGTGGTGCGCTGCATCGCGGAGCCGGTGCGCGACGGCCGCGGCCGAACGGTGTCGCGGCCCGCAATGATCCAGCCCAAGGTGCCGCCGCGGTCGGTGCACGTGTCGGATACATGACGGACCGGGAACGGCCTCGCACCGGCCAGATGCCGTCCGTCGAGCGAGCCACGACCGCTCGGAGTCGTCCGTCGCGACGGCGAAACCGTAAGGCTCGCGCGGTCCTCGCGGCACCGGGCGTATTGGAGGCGATCGACCTCGAGCGCGGACTCGTCATGCCGGAACTCGTTGATCTCCTGTCGCTTTCGGAGCCCGCACTCGATGCCTCCACGCTCACCGCGCTCCATCGGTCGATCACCCGGCACGATCGTGCGTCGGATGTCCTGACCGGCATGCTGTTCGAGTCGCTGACCGACTGCGTCCGCGCGGCAGAGTACCTCCGGGAGGCGCCCGCCGCGTTGCCGGTGCGTGCCATGCGGTCGCTCGCCGCCGATGCGCTCGAATCCGGTGAGCCCGAGCGTGAGCGGCTGGTACGTCTGGCGTTCCTGTTCGTCGCTGTCTACACACTGACCGACCCGACCGACTGTGCGACGGCGTCACCGTCGCTGAACCTCATGCCGCCACCGCTGCATCGCGACCGTGCGCTAGTGGAAAGCATTCTGGCGCAGATTATTCCGCGATTGTCGCGCACCCACCGGGAGTTCCTCGCGGTGTCGGTGAGCAAGGCGAGTGCCTTCTTCGCCACCCCCGACCGGGAACGCTGGACATTGCCCGAATGGGTGACCGACCCGGCTGCCGCGGAGTTCGCGCTGTCGTCGCTCGTCGCCTATAACGAGCACGCCCTGCGAGCCGCGTGCGAACGCGTCGAGCTCACCGGCAACATGCTTCGCATCACCGACTCACCCATCGAGCAGGCCGACACGGCCGACTGAGCCGCCGGGTCTCCCGGCAATCGGACTGGGGTGCCGCGCAGGGGAGGGGCGCGGCACCCCAGTTTCTTGTCGTCCGGGACACCGAAATCCGTGCCGCAGCACGGGGGAGCCGGGCAGCGTGCACCCGACGTGTGCCCGGTGGACCATGCCGACGAGAGTCCGCGCCGTATCCTGGAACCGTGAGCCAGCCGTCTCCGCACCGGTACCGATGGCTCCTGCATGTCGATCTGGACCAGTTCCAGGTCTCGGTGGAGCGTCTACGCAGCCCGGATCTCATCGGGGTACCCGTGATCGTCGGTGGCAGTGGCGATCCCACCGAGGCACGCAAGGTCGTGACCTGTGCGTCGTACGAGGCGCGGACGGCGGGTGTCCGAGCCGGGATGCCATTGCGCACCGCGCATCGCAAACTCCCCGACGCGGTCTACCTGCCGCTCGACATGGACGCGTACGACGCCGCGTCCTCCCGAGTGATGTCCACCCTCCGCGACTTCGGTCACCCGGTCGAGATCTGGGGCTGGGACGAGGCGTACCTCGGGGTTCACGCCCTGAATGACTTGCGGGTCGGGCCGGGAGTCACCGACACCGTCGCCGACGACACCGCGTTCGACGACACCGACATCCGCGGTCTCGCCGCGGAACTCCGTGCGGCGGTGGCGGATCGGGAGGGGCTGCGGTGCAGCATCGGTATCAGCGACAACAAACAGCGCGCCAAGATGGCGACCGGATTCGCCAAGGACGCGATGTCCGCTGACGCCGGTGGACTCGATATCGAACTGCCGGACAAGGTCTTCCTCCTCGATGACCGCAACTGGTTGCCGCTGATGGGGCAGCGCCCGCCACGCGATCTGTGGAGTGTCGGGCCCAAGACCGCGGCGAAGCTGGCCGGACTCGGCATCGACACGGTCGAGCGACTGATCGCCACGCCACGAGACGACCTGATCGCGACATTCGGCCCACACCAGGGTAATTGGCTGTACGTCCTCTGTCGCGGCGGCGGCGACTCGACGATCACCGTCGAACCGTGGGAGGCGAGATCACACTCCAAATCCCGCACCTATCCCCGGGATCTCACCGACCCGGACGAGAAGTCGGCTGCGGCAACCGAACTCGCGAGGGAGCTCATCGACCAGGTCATCCGCGAGGGACGGGTCGCCTTCCGGGTGGCAGTCACCGTGCGCACCTCGACGTTCTATACGCGGACCAAGTCCCGCAAGCTCGCCGCACCGACCGTCGATCCGGAGATCATCGTCCCGGTCGTCGTCGACCTGCTCGGCAAGTTCGAGACCGACCGCCCGGTACGCCTGCTCGGCGTCCGGCTGGACCTCGTCCCCCTCGACGACCCGGCGGCACAGGGAACCGAGCCGCCGCAACAGATTGCCGACGACCCGCAACCGATCGCGGACACCCCGCACACCACGACCGAATCCTGAGACGGAAGCGCACGATGGTCCACACTGCCTGCCGCAGCCGCATCGGCACCGCCGCAACGGTACTGGTCGTCGCGGTCGCCGCGCTCGCCGCTGCACCGGCGACCAGCACCGCAGCACCCCGTACAACCTCACCGACGGCACCGTCACACTTCACGGCACCGTCGACGACGACACGACCGCTGCCGGTGTCGTACAACTTTCTCGACGGCATCCGTGCCGAGCTCGGTCACCCGGGCGGATCACTGCCCGGGACCAACAACTTTCGGTGCCGACCGACCGCGTCGCACCCGCGGCCGGTGGTTCTCGTGCACGGCACCGGTGGTGGGCAGCAGACGAATTGGGTGGCGCTGGCACCGGTCCTCGCCAACGCCGGCTACTGCGTCTTCGCGCTGACCTATGGCGCGGTGTCGACGGCGTGGCCAGCGTCCGCGCTCGGCGGACTGGGGCCCAAGATCGACAGCGCCTGGCAGGTCAAGACATTCGTCGACCGGGTACTCGCCGCGACCGGCGCGAGCCGGGTCGACATCGTCGGTCATTCGCAGGGCACCGAGATCCCCACCTACTGGCTCAAGTACCTGGGTGGACGCGGCCGCGTCGGAAACTACGTGTCGCTGGCACCCTACTGGCGTCAAGGGCCGGACGACGACGATGCTCGCGGTGAGGCGCTGGCCGCATTCCGGCGCGCCCTCGGCATTCCCGACCCGACGCCGCGATCCTGCGCCGAATGCACGGCGCCACCGGCGAATACGGATTTCAACCGGGCCGTCCGGCAACCGACACCGTACGTACCCGGCGTCCGGTACACCAACATCGTGACCCGCTACGACGCGATCGTCACGCCGTACAGTGCCGGCATCCTCACCGGTCCGCCCGGTACCTCGGTGCGCAATATCGTCGTCCAACGCGGTTGTCCGGCCGACCGTTCCGACCATCTGTCGGTCGTGGCCAACCGGCGGAGCGCCGCCCTGGTGCTTGCGGCGCTCGATCCCGCGCGTGCGGTGCGGGTGCCGTGCGTCGCGGTCCCGCCGGTCACCGGGGCGTGACGTACCGGAGCCGTCAGGTTCAGCTCTCGGCGCGCGGTACCCGGACGCCGACCAGCCGGGCGGCCGGATCGGGGGCGAGGCCGGCATCGGCCCACGGTGCACCGATCTCGAGCACCGCGTACGCCGACGTCGGGAACCGGTCGATGGTGCCGTCCGGATCCAGGGTCAGGGCGGTCGTCGGCATGCCAGGCTCGTGACCCACCACGAGGAGCGTGTCCGCGTCGGCCGGGGCATGCAGCCGGATCGCCTCGAGAACATCGTCCGGCGAGCCACCGTAGATCTCGTCGACATAAGTCGTCGGGGCGTCGATGCCGGTGCGGGCCAAGGTCTCCCGCGTCCTTGTCGACGTCGAGCAGAGTACGGCGTCGACCGCGATTCCCTCGTCGGCCATCCACCGACCGGCGAGTGCGGCCTCGCGTCGGCCGCGGTCGGCCAGCGGCCGGTCGTGGTCGCCGACCCCGGGCGGGTAGCCGGACTTCCCGTGCCGCATCAGCACCAGCCGGCGTCGTCCGGGCTCGGCGGCGGTGCCCTTCGCTGCGCTCATGCCACACCTCGCCGGGATCGCCGACGGTCGTCGCCGCCTGGGTTGCCGCGAACGCCGTGACCAGCCGGGTCGGCGCCGATCGCCCGGAGCACGGTCACCGTGGCACGCCAAGCGGCGGCCTCCTGCCGGTAATACGCGGCGCGATCGTCGTCGCCGGCGCCGTCGGCATGCTCGGCCAGCTCGTCGAGCTCCAAGGATTCGTCGAGGCAGCGGGTGACGAGATCGGCCACCACCGACCGCTCGGTGCAGGCCAGCACGATCGTGTCGGCGTCCAGCGTGGCGAGGCGTTCGAGATCGGACCGGTACCGCATGTCTCCAACGTACGACGACGAAGCTCGCCGGTGTGGGTCCCACACCGAGCGCGGCGCCGGTTAGGGAACGTGGTCGTTGTGCGGGGCTCCGGCGCGCCGGATGTTCGCCCGACGCGGCGTCTCGGCACATGCGCGACGGGGATGTCGGCCACCGCCGCCGACGACCGTTAGCCTGATTCGGTGCACACCTGGCTCCCCGCACTGCTGGCGATCCTCGCCGCATTGCTGATCGCGGTCGGCACCGTACTGCGGCAGCGTGCGTCGAGGCAGTCCGGTGCGATTACCGCGGGCTGGTGGCTCGGAGCGGGCGTGGCACTCAGCGGGTTTGCCTTGCAGGCCTCGGCACTCGGACTGGGGTCGATTCTGCTCGTCCAGCCGCTGGTGGTGCTGGCGGTCCTGTTCGCGCTGCCGCTCGAGGCGTGGGCCGAGCACCGTAGGGTACGCCGTCGTGAGTGGGCGTGGGGTGGCCTCCTGGTCGCGTGCGTGACTACTTTCCTGCTGGTCGCCCGTCCCGAACCATCGTTGCGCCGACCGCAAGACCTGGTCGTGTGGGCGGCGGTGCTGGCGGTGATCGGCGTCATCGTGCTGTGTGTGTTCTGCGCCGAACGGTCCAGCCCGCATTACAAGGCGCTGTTCTACGGTCTCGCCGCGGGCACCCTGTTCGGAGTCTCCGCCCTGCTCGTCAAGACCGTGATTTACCAGCTCACGCACCGGCATTGGCAGACATTCGGTCAGCCGGAGATCTACCTGTTCGTGGTGGTCGCGGTCGGCGCGATCGTCGCCCAGCAACGCGGGTTCGGGGCGGGTGACCTTCAGACGTCCTTCCCGGCGATGAATGTGATGGAACCGGCCGTCGCGATGGTGCTCGGGGTGGTGCTGCTGGGAGAGAACCTCAAGGTGTCGGTGCCGACCGCGCTGTTCCTCGGAATCGTGTTGGCCATCATGATCCGGTCGGTCATCGAACTGGCCAAACTGTCGGCAGTCCGCGGGGAACGGCTGGGCCGACGGGCCAACCGCACCGCGACGTCGTAACCGGCCCGGCGGGCAGCGGGGTCGGGGAGAAGCTAGGCCGACATCGAGGTTTCGCCGACCGCGGAACCCTCGACCGCCGAGTCGCGAACCGCTGAACCACCGATCACCGGCCGCAGGTCGCCGGCCCACTCGACGGCCTGGGTCACCGGTGTGACGCTCGACGAGTAGTCGTGGCGGCCGTGCTCGCCGACCTGCTCGGCACCGCGTGCGGTCAGCATGTCGGCGATGATCTCCCCGCCGCGGTTGAACGTCTCCTCGTAGACCGTGTCGCCCAGTCCGAACACGGCGAACCGCAGCCCGGTCAGGTCGGGGGCGAGTTCGGTCAGCGACTCGGCAAAAGGTTCTGCACCGGTAGGCAATTCGCCCTCACCGTAGGTCGAGCAGACCACGATGACGAAGTCCGCCGGATCAAGATCCTCGACGGCGAACTCGGTCATGTCGTACACGGACGGATCGAATCCCGCGGCCAGGACGTCGGCGATCGCGTCCGCGACGCTCTCACACGTCCCGGTCTCCGTGCCGTACAGGATGACGACCGACATCTGGAACTCCCTTCGGGTCGGCGGCGACACGCGACTAGTAGTAGCATAGGCTACCCTAACTTTCGATCGAATCCTCCCGTCGGCCGCTCCTTCGGCCGGATTCGCGGAGGCCGCGGCCTTGCCACAATTTAGTTGGATGTCCTAGTATATGAGTTGTCCGGCTAACACTCCCGACCCGAAGTCCAGGTGATCTACCGTGTCCGTTTCTTCTGCCACCGGCTCCGAGACCCCCGCAATCCCGCACTACCTCAACGGCGCCCGGGTCCCCGCCGACGGCGGCCGGTTCGCCGATGTCTTCAATCCGAGCACCGGCGCCGTCTCCGCCCAGGTGCCACTCGCGTCGACCGCCGAGGTCGACGATGCGGTGGCGACCGCCGTTGCCGCGCAGCGCGAATGGGCGGCATGGAACCCGCAACGCCGGGCCCGGGTGATGATGCGATTCGTCGACCTGGTGAACCAGAACGCCGACGAGCTCGCGACGATGTTGTCGCTGGAGCACGGCAAGACCCACGCCGACGCCCTGGGTGACATCCAGCGCGGCGTCGAGGTCATCGAGTTCGCGATCGGTATCCCGCATCTCCTCAAGGGCGAGTTCACCGAGGGGGCCGGAGCCGGTATCGACGTGCATTCGCTGCGTCAGCCGCTCGGCGTCGTCGCCGGCATCACGCCGTTCAACTTCCCGGCCATGATCCCGCTGTGGAAGGCCGGCCCCGCGCTGGCCTGCGGTAACGCCTTCATTCTCAAGCCGAGCGAACGCGATCCCTCGGTCCCGGTTCGGCTAGCCGAATTGTTCAGTGAGGCAGGACTTCCCGACGGCGTATTCCAGGTGGTGCACGGCGACAAGGAGGCCGTGGACGCGTTGCTGAATAATCCGGACGTCAAGGCGCTCGGCTTCGTCGGCAGCTCCGACATCGCGCAGTACATCTATTCCACCGCCGCCGCCAACGGCAAACGGTCGCAGTGCTTCGGCGGTGCGAAGAACCACATGATCATCCTGCCCGACGCGGACCTGGACCAGGCCGTCGACGCCCTCATCGGTTCCGGTTACGGCAGTGCGGGTGAGCGCTGTATGGCCATCAGCGTCGCGGTCCCGGTGGGGGAGCAGACCGCAGAACGCCTGCGCGCCAAGCTGGTCGACAAGGTCAACGCGCTGCGCGTCGGGCACAGCCTCGACCCGAAGGCCGACTACGGCCCGTTGGTCACCGCCGCGGCACTGGAGCGGGTGCGTGGCTACATCGGCAAGGGGGCCGAGGAAGGCGCCGAACTCGTCATCGACGGTCGCGAACGTGCCAGCGACGAGCAGACATTCGGCGACGAGGAACTGTCCGAGGGCTTCTTCATCGGACCGACCCTGTTCGATCACGTCACCAAGGACATGTCCATCTACACCGACGAAATCTTCGGTCCGGTGCTGTCGATCGTCCGCGCCGGCGACTACGAGGAGGCCCTGGCGCTCGCATCGGATCACCAGTACGGCAACGGGGTGGCGATCTTCACCCGCGACGGCGACGCCGCCCGCGACTTCACCTCGCGCGTCGACACCGGCATGGTCGGGGTGAACGTGCCGATTCCGGTTCCGGTGGCGTACTACACCTTTGGCGGCTGGAAGCGGTCCGGGTTCGGTGATCTCAACCAGCACGGCCCGGCGTCGATCCAGTTCTACACGAAGACCAAGACCGTCACGTCGCGGTGGCCGTCGGGCATCAAGGACGGTGCCGAGTTCGTCATCCCGACGATGGACTGAGGAGGTCCCTGGTGACCGCAACCTTCGCCGACACCGGACTGGACGACGAGGAACGGGTGATCTCCGAGACCGCCGCCGCCTTTGCCGCCAAGAAGCTGGCGCCATTCGCGCTCGACTGGGATGCGAACGGGCACTTCCCGGTCGACGAACTGCGGGCGGCGGCCGAGCTCGGCATGGGCGCCATCTACTGCTCGGACGACGTCGGCGGCAGTGGGCTGCGCCGGCTCGACGGCGTCCGGATCTTTGAGCAACTCGCCTACGCCGATCCGGCGGTCGCGGCGTTCCTCTCGATCCACAACATGTGTGCGTGGATGATCGATGCATACGGTACCGACGAGCAACGCACCGAATGGATTCCGCGGCTGGCGTCGATGGAGACCATCGCCAGTTACTGTCTCACCGAGCCGGGAGCCGGGTCGGATGCCGCCGCGCTGGCCACCCGCGCCGAGCGGGTCGGGGACGACTACGTGCTCACCGGGGTCAAGCAGTTCATCTCCGGCGCCGGATCGTCGGATCTGTATGTGGTGATGGCGCGCACCGGGGGAGCGGGACCGAAGGGGATCTCGACTTTCCTGGTCGACCGGGACACGCCCGGACTGAGTTTCGGTGCGCAGGAACGCAAGATGGGCTGGCATGCGCAGCCCACCGCGCAGGTCATCCTCGATCAGGTGCGAGTTCCGGCGTCGAACCTGCTGGGCGGGACCGAGGGAATCGGATTCGGCATCGCGATGAACGGGCTCAACGGTGGACGGCTGAACATCGCCGCATCGTCACTCGGTGGAGCGCAGTCGGCGTTCGACAAGGCCGCAACGTATGTCGCGTCCCGGCGGGCATTCGGGGGTGCGCTGCTGGACGAACCCACGATCCGATTCACCCTCGCCGACATGGCGACGTCGCTGCAGACGTCGCGACTGATGCTGTGGCACGCGGCGACCGCGCTCGACGACGGCGCGCCGGACAAGGTCGAGCAGTGCGCGATGGCCAAGCGTTACGTCACCGACAGTTGCTACACGGTGGCCGACCAAGCACTACAACTGCACGGCGGCTACGGATATCTGACCGAGTACGGAATCGAGAAAATCGTCCGCGACCTCCGCGTGCACCGCATCCTGGAGGGGACCAACGAAATCATGCGGGTGGTGGTCGGCCGGGCGGTCGCCTCCCGCTACGCCGACGCGGCAACGCCGTGAGCGTGCCACCCCGACCATGCCGATCGGCACCAGCCGAACGGCCAGATTCCCCAAGCGGATTAGCACCCACCTCGACAGCACGACCACCTACCTCGACACCACAACGGGAGATTCGACGATGACGACGATCGCGTTCCTGGGCCTCGGACACATGGGCGGCCCGATGGCGGCGAACCTGGCCGCCGCCGGACACACGGTGCACGGATTCGACCCGGTACCCGCCGCGGGCGAGGTCGCACAGGCGAACGGGATCACCATGTTTCCCGCCGCGGTGGAGGCCGTCGGTGCCGCCGAGGTGGTGATCACCATGCTGCCCAACGGCGACATCGTCAAGAAGGCCTACGACGAGATCCTGCCGGCCACGCCGACCGGCGCACTGTTCATCGACAGCTCGACCATCTCGGTCGCCGACGCACGCGAGGTCCACCAGCGCGCCGCCGACCATGGCTTCGCTCAACTCGATGCGCCGGTGTCCGGCGGGGTCAAGGGGGCGACCGCGGGCACGCTCGCGTTCATGATCGGCGGTACCGAAGACGCCTTCGTCGCCGCGCGCGGCACGCTGGAGCCCATGGCGGGCAAGATCATTCACTGCGGCGACGCCGGCGCCGGCCAGGCGGCCAAACTGTGCAACAACATGCTGCTCGCGGTGGAGCAGATCGCCGTCGCCGAGGCGTTCCGGCTCGCCGAGAAGCTGGGTCTGGACGATCAAGCTCTCTATGACGTCGTGACCGGCGCCACCGGCAACTGCTGGTCGATCGAGACCAACTGCCCGGTGCCCGGCCCGGTACCGACATCGCCGGCGAACAACGACTTCAAGCCCGGATTCGCGGCCGCACTGATGAACAAGGACCTCGGCCTCGCGATGGACGCGATCGCCGACACCGGGGCGAGCGCACCCCTCGGCACTCACGCGGCGCAGCTCTACCGGGCCTTCGCCGAACGGCACGGCGACCTCGACTTCAGCGCGATCATCACGACGCTGCGCTGACGGGGAACGGCTGACGGGGGAGCGCCCCGTTCACTGTGCGGCCGAACCCGTTCACTGTGCGGCGCATTTCGTTCACTGTGCGGCCGCACCCGTTCACTGTGCACCGCGTCCGCGGTTTCGATGGCGCTCACGTCCGGACCTTCGTCGGACACCGCCGTCAGAAGTCGCCCGCGTGTTTGCGGAGCGACTGGATCGCGCCGACGAGCACGGCGATCTCCTCGTCGTCCATGCCGACGTCGGCGAAGACCTCGCGATTGAGCGTCGTCGTCGCATCTTCGACGGTGGACCGTCCCAGCGGGGTGATCTCGACGAGGGTGGTCCGACCGTCCGTCGGATGCGGCACCCGACGCACTAATCCCGACGCCTCGAGGCGCCGGATGGCGTGCGTGACGCTGGTGACGTGCACCTGCAGCCGATCGCTCGCCTTGGTGATCGGTAGCGATCCGTTGCGCGAAAAGGCCAGCAGCCGAAGCAGTTCGAAGCGGGAGAAGCTCAGATCGTAAGCGCGTAGGGCTGCTTCGACGCGGGCGAGCAGAATTTGGTGGGCGCGCATCACCGACGTCACCGCGACCATTCCGTCGGCGACATCGCCCCAACCGGCCGACGTCCAGTTGGATTTCGCCTCGGCGATGGGGTCGAAACGCATACTGCGACCGGCCATGTCATCAGCCTAGCTGCGGCGCTGGTCCGACGTGCGCCATCCGTCCAGCGTCGCCATCGCGGCCTTGGCCGGATCGGCGCCGTCGGGCAGCCGACCCGTCAGCAACAGTTCGGTCAGTCCGTGCACCGTCGACCAGAGGGAGGCGACGATGGTCGCCGGATGCTCGGCGCGGAAGGCGCCCGTATCGATGGCGCGCCGGACGGCATCGGTCAACGGGGCGATCGCGCGCGCCGACGCCTGATCGACCTCGGCGCTGGGCGCCACGCCGGCCAGCTCCTGGCCGAACATCACCTGGTACAGGCGCGGATTGTCCAGCGCCCATTGCAGGTACATCACACCGAGCCCGGCGGCGTCGGTGACGGGATCGTCGGTCGCCGGAATGGACTCTTGCGACTGGGCGAAGCTGGAGAACGCTCGCACGATGACGCCGCGCTGCAACTCCTCTTTGCCGCCGAATAACGAGTACACCGCGGTCGTCGACGTCTGAGCCGCCTGCGCGATCCGGCGCACCGACAAGCCCGCGATGCCCTCGGTGGTCACCACACGGACGGCTTCGTCGAGCAGTCTCGTGCGCAGATCATCGGTGTGTGCCTTGGGTCTTGCCACGGTCTGGAGTATTTCATAACATCGTTTTGTAACGTCGTTACGAAACTGATCGCCGACGTTCCCGACGACTTCTTGGAGGCACCGCCATGCCCAGCACGACGAAGACCCGGATGACCAACCGGCGTCCGCCCGCGGGCACCGCACTGTTCCTGATCGGCATGCGCCCGACGAAACCCTGGCGACTGCGGGCCTGGCTGTCGGTATATGTCGCGATGCCGGGCATGCTCGTGCACCTGCGTCGGCACCGTGACGCCGGGATGCTCTCGGCGCGGGTCTACGCCGGGGGTTCGTTTCTGGTCGTGTCGTACTGGCGGTCCGCCGACGACCTGCGTCGATTCGCCGCCGATCCGGACGCACCCCACCTGCCCGCCTGGCGCCGATACGTGCGACGACTCGCCGGCACCGACTCGGTGGGGATCTGGCACGAGACCTACGTCATCGGTGAACACGAGACGGTGAGCGAGGGGATGCCACCATGGGGACTGGCCGAGGCGGTCGGCGCCGAATCCGTCTCCGTGGGCACCACCACCGCCGCCCGACGGATCGCGCAATCGGCCCCAGTCCAATCGGCCCCAGTCCAATCGGCCCCAGCCGACTAACCGGGCGCTGACCGGACTCCCCAACGGGTCGGTTCGAAGAAAGGAAGGCCCGGATTTCGAGAACCACGGTCACCCGGTCGGGTTCGTTACAGTGGAGGTCGCATCCGCCACACCGCGACTCCGCCGATCTGGGGCTGCCGGTAGGCGGCATACGAACGGAGGCGTCATGGCGATCGACCCGGAGAAGAAGAAGGCCGTCGGCGAGGTAGTCCGGCAGCATCCCGGCATGAGCCTGGCGGCCGTGTCGCCCGGCATCGTGGTGTTCCTCGCGGTCGGAATCCTGGCGAATTGGCCGCTGGCCATCATCCTCGGCCTGCTCGCCGCGGGCGGCGGCTACTACCTGCTCACCCGACAGCGGTAACCGACCCGTGACCGACGTCCCGCACCGTAGGCACCGGCACCACGTCGCAAAGGCCTGATCCATGTCCACCCGCGTCGATAGCTGGATCTGGGCCGTCCGGATCACCAAGACCCGGTCGGCCGCCGGCGCTGCCTGCCGCGGTGGACACGTGCGAGTCAACGGGGTCACCGCCAAGCCCGCGCAACCGGTCGTCGTTGGTGACGAGGTGCGCGTGCGCCTGGCCGGGCGCGAACGCATCGTCGAGGTCACCAAGCTCATCAGCAAACGCGTCTCCGCCCCGGCAGCCGCCGAATGCCTCATCGACCGCAGCCCGCCGCCACCGTCGCGGGAGATCCTCGCCAGCCAGCCACGACGCGATCGTGGCGCCGGGCGGCCGACGAAACGTGAACGGCGCGAACTCGATCGGTTCCGCGCCGGTTCGATGCTGGTCACCTTCATCGCCATCGTCACGGTCATCCTCAGCGCGTGCTCGTCGGGTTCCGACGATAACGACCCGGCCAGGCCGAACACCCCCGAAGCACCCGGAAAGGCCGGTGCGGGACCGTTTTTCGGCGCTTGCGGCGGGGTCAGCACCGAAGATGTCGTCCGGCTCACCGGATTCGGCGCAATGACCAATACCGTGAACAACCCGTCGGCGTGCGAGTGGGGGACCACCGGCAACCGGACCGGCCCGGTCGCCTCGTTCAACTGGTACCGCGGCTCGCCGATCGGCCGGGAGCGGGCGACCGAGCAACTCTCCCGCGAGTCGACGAAGGACATCGACATCAACGGCCACAAGGGATTCATCGCCTCCGACATCGGCATCTGCGAAATCGGTATTCAGTTCGGCGCCGACTTCTTCGAGTGGTCGGCCAGCGCGGGCATCGGCTCGATTACCGGACAACCGACGCAGGACACCGAGAAGATCTGCGACGCCGTCCGCGAGCTGTCCCGGATGACGATCGAGAAGGCGACATGACCGCCCGCCGCCGCGCACCGGCGATGCTGGCCGCGCTCCTGCTCCTCGCCGTGGCCCTCGCGGGGTGTGCTCGCACCGTGGACGGCGAGGCGGTGGCGGTCGGGGCTGCCGACAGCGACCAGGAAGGCAACGTCGACACCGACCAGTTCGACAAGCTCACCCTGGAATGTCAGGTCGTCAGTACGGCGCAGATCGCGAAGATCGTCGGCGGCACGGCGGCCGAGGGCACCTTCAACGGTGCCATCTGCCGGTGGCTGGTCGACGGACCGGCCGCCGCGAACGTCACCTTCAACTGGTTCGAATGGGGCAACCTCAACGTCGAGAAGGACACCGCCAAGAAGCTCGGTTACACCACCGAGAACATCCGGGTGGCCAGCCAGGCCGCGTTCACCCAGCGGGATCCCAAGCGACCCGCGGTGTGCGGTGTCACCACCCGCGCACCCAGCCGCGGTGTCTATACCTGGTGGGTGGAGCCGGTCGGCGCGGCGGCCGCCGATCCGTGCGCAGCGCCGACCAAGCTGATGGAGTTGCTACTGACCGGCGGCCAGTGACGCCTGCCGGCCAGTGGCAACCGCCGGTCGGTGCGCGCGGCAGCGTCGCCCGACCGGGCACGCGGGCAGCCCACTCAGCCGAACTCCCGACGCGCCACCGACACCGTCGCGGCGACCTGCTCACCGGTGCCGTCCGGCGTGTCCTCCCCCGGGATCAGCATCCACACCAGCAGCCGATCCGGTTCGCGGACGCGCCGCAGCGTGATCGGCGTGCCCGGCACGATCGGCCGCAGGTATTCGATCACCGCCCGGTGCGGTCCGTCGACCAGGTCGGTGTGCTCGAGCAACTCGTCCTCGATGGCCTCCAGATAGGCCGCATTGTTGAGGTGTTTGAACGGGTCGAAGTCGGTGCTGCGCAACACATGTTCGCGATCGGGGAGCGCGGTGTCGGCCGCCGCGGGTGCCTTCTCCGGGTTCATCGACTTCCAGCGCAGCCGATGTTCGTCGGTCATCGACGACAGCATCTCGAACGCCTCGTCGGTCAGCCGCGACGGCATTCCCTGTTCGTTCACGTTGATCCAGAACGCCTCGGTCTCGATCAGCCCCGGCGCCCGCTCGGTCGGATTGAAGCGATTGGTCTCGTGCTCGGCGGTGAGCCGCACACGCATGTTGGTCCACCGGGTCGACAGTGCGCCGCACCAGCGCTGGGCGGTGATCTCTGCCGGCCAGGTGAACGGCCGAATGACGTCGATGACGGTGCGGCGAACGATCCAGAACGGGTCGGTGTCGCCGAACTCGGTCGCCTCGATGTTGTCGTTGGCGATGTCCTGCAGGTAGCGCGCGACGGCGTCGAGTCGTACCCGCATGTCCTGATCGACGTCGCCGGTCCGCACCCGATAGGTGGCCTCGAAGAAGCGCGCCCCGGATTTTCGGTCGGCGAGCATGGCTGCGGGCGGTGGCGTGCTGCTCACTGAGCTCCTTCATGTCGCCGGAATTCGTTTGCGGTTAAGATACAGTGAGCCCCAAAACTAGAACACGTTCCACGTGTCGACCTCCGAGGAACCACCAGATGACGCATGTGATTACCCGGCCGTGTTGCAACGACGGTAGCTGCGTCGCCGTGTGTCCGGTCAACTGCATCCACCCGACTCCCGACGAGCCCGAGTTCGCGACCGCGGAGATGCTGTACATCGATCCGGAGACGTGCATCGACTGTGGCGCATGCATCGACGAGTGCCCGGTCGAGGCCATCGTCCCCGATGACCAGCTCCTGCAGCGCGACGAGCCGTACCTGCAGATCAACGCCGACTACTACAAGGATCACGACGTCGAGGGCGGCCTGGTGCCGCCGAAGAAGGCTCCCTCACTGCCCGACGGCGCACTGCACGTGGCGATCGTCGGCGCCGGCCCCGCGGCCTTCTACGCCGCCGAAGAGCTGGTTCGGCGGTCGCAGGTCACCGTCGACATGTACGACCGGCTCCCGACGCCGTACGGCCTCGTGCGTGCCGGGGTCGCACCCGACCACGCGGCCACCAAGGGGGTCGAGAAGACGTTCGCCGCGACCGCTGCCAGACGCAACTTCGAGTACTTCCTCAACGTCGAGGTCGGCAAGCACATCACCCACGACGAACTCGCCGATCGGTACCACGCGGTGATCTACGCCGTCGGCGCCCCGACGGACAAGCGGCTGGGCATTCCCGGCGAGGATCTGCCCGGGTCCATCTCCGCCACCGCGTTCGTCGCCTGGTACAACGGGCACCCCGACTTCACCGGCGAGACCATCGATCTGTCCACCGAACGGGCCGTGGTCGTCGGCAACGGCAACGTCGCGCTCGACGTCGCGCGCATCCTGGTGACCGACCCCGAGGAGCTCGCCACCACCGACATCGCCGAACATGCCCTCGACGCGCTGCGTGCCTCGCAGGTGCGGGAGGTCGTCCTGCTAGGCCGGCGCGGTGTCGCCCAGGGCGCCTACACCAACAGCGAGTTCCTCGCCCTCGGTGACCTGGCCGGTGTCGACATCGTCATCGAAGCCGACGACCTCGTGCTCGACCCGGCCACCGAGGCCGCGCTCGACGACGGCACCCTCGACTCGACCGTTGCGACCAAGATCCGGCTGGCCCGCGAACTCGCCGCACGCCCGACGACCGACGGTAACCGCCGTATCGTCTTCCGATTCCTCACGTCGCCCGTCGACATCGTCGGGAACGCGTCGGTCGAACGCCTCAGGTGTGTCCGCAACGCATACGTCACCAATGGCGACACCGTCTCGGTCACGCCCACCGACGAGCACATCGACCTCGACACCGGACTCGTGTTGCGCGCCGTCGGCTACCGCGGTGAGCCAATCGACGCGCTTCCCTTCGACGAGGGACGGGCCGTGGTGCCGAACGACGGCGGCCGGGTCCTCGACGCACCCGACGGTGACCGGGTCTCCGGCCTGTACGTGACCGGCTGGATCAAACGCGGAGCCACCGGCGGCATCGGCCGAAACCGGCTGTGCGGACAGGAAACCGCCGAGGCGGTACTCGCCGACTTCGCGGCCGGCACACTGCCGTCCCCGTCGGCCGGACGGGAGGATGTCGCTGGCCTGGTGGCCGATCGCGGTGCCCGCCGCATCGACCTCGCCGGCTGGCGTCGCATCGACACCGCCGAGCGGGATGCGGGCCGCGCCGTCGGACGCAGCCGTGTGAAGATGGTGGCGGTCGCCGACCTGGAAGCGGCCTCCGGTGTGTCGGACGAGTCGGAAGCGGGGAACTGAAACGTGCGGATCGCACTGCTGTCCTATCGCAGCAAGCCGCACTGCGGGGGGCAAGGGGTCTACGTCCGCCACCTCAGCCGCGAACTGGCGCTGCTCGGCCACCACGTGGAGATCTTTTCCGGTCAGCCCTATCCCGAACTCGACCAGGCCGCGATCGACGCCGGCGTCACCGTCACCCAGGTGCCGAGCCTCGCGCTGTACGACGAACCGGATCCGTTCCGCACGCCGGGCATCGGCGAGTATCGGGACTGGATCGACGTTCTCGAGGTCGCGGCGATGTGGACGGCCTCGTTCGGTGAACCGCTGACGTTCAGTCTGCGTGCCGCGCGCCTGCTCGCCGACCGGCGGGACGACTTCGACATCGTGCACGACAACCAATGTCTCGGCTACGGGCTCCTGCAGATCCAGAACGCGGGCTTGCCGCTGATCGCGACGATCCATCACCCCATCACTCGCGACCGCACCCTGGCGGTGCGCGCCGCGAAAGGCTGGCGCAAGGTCACCGCGTGGCGCTGGCATTCCTTCCTGCGCATGCAGGGTCGGGTTGCCCGCCGAATCCCCGAGCTACTCACCGTGTCTCGCAGCAGCGAGGTCGACATCCGCAAGGCGTTCGACATCCCGTCCGGGCGGATCACCACCGTGCCGCTCGGCGTGGACACCGACGTGTTCCGCCCCCGCGGCGAGCGGGTCGCCGGTCGAGTGGTGTGCGTCGCCAGCGCCGACGCACCGCTCAAGGGGGTGTCCTATCTGCTGGAGGCGATCGCGAAGCTGGCGGTCGAACGGGACGTCGAGCTGACGCTGGTGTCCAAACTCGACCCGACCGGCCCGTCGGCGCGGATGATCGAGAACCTCGGTATCGCCGACCGCGTCCGCGTGGTCTCGGGTCTCGGTGACGACGACATGGCCGAACTCCTGGCGTCGGCCGATGTCGCTTGTGTCCCATCCCTATATGAGGGATTCTCGCTGCCGGCGGTGGAGGCGATGAGCTGTGGCACGCCACTGGTGGCCACCCGCGCGGGTGCCATCCCGGAGGTCGTCGGCACCGATGGCAGTGCTGCTCTGCTGGTACCGCCGCGCGATGCCGGGGCACTTGCCGACGGCATCGGCCGGCTACTCGACGACCCGCGCGCGCGGTCGGTGATGGGCCAGGCCGGACGCCGTCGTGCCGAGGAGCGATATAGCTGGGCCGCGGTAGCGGCCCGTACCGCGGAGCACTACCGGACGGTGATCGAGAAGTCGGTCGCGCGGTCCGTGCCGGCATCGTCGGCACCCGACCGGCGAGGCGGCGCGAAGGCCGGCCTTGCGGCGGCCGAGAGGAAGGGAACGCATACGTGCTGACAGTGGATTTCGACCGTCTCGAGGTCGGCCCGCACACACGCGCGATCGACATCGGCGCCGGGCAGGGGCGGCATTCGTTCGAGATGTTCCGTCGTGGCGCGAACGTCATCGCCTTCGACCAGTCCGAATCCGACATGACCGATGTCGGTGCGATGTTCGACGCGATGATGGCGCAGGGGGAGGTCCCGATCGACGCCAAGGCTCGTGCCGAGGTCGGCGACGCTCTCCGGCTTCCCTACGCCGACAACAGCTTCGACGTCGTCGTAATGTCGGAGATCTTGGAGCATGTGGTCGGTGACGACGCGGCGATCGCCGAGATGGCGCGGGTATTGCGCCCCGGCGGACTGGCCGCGGTCACCGTCCCGCGGTACTGGCCGGAGCGGGTCTGCTGGGCGCTGTCGGACGCTTACCACGAGGTGGAGGGCGGGCACGTCCGCATCTACCGGGCGACCGAGCTCGCCGGCAAGCTCGCCGATGCGGGACTCGAGGTCACCGGCTCGGGGCACGCGCACGCTCTGCACGCGCCGTACTGGTGGCTCAAATGCGCTGTCGGCGTGGACAACGACCGCCATCCGCTGGTCCGTGCCTATCACCGGATGCTGGTGTGGGACATGATGTCGGCGCCGCCGCTGACCCGTGTCGGCGAACGTCTGCTCAATCCGGTGATCGGTAAGTCGGTGGCGCTGTACCTGCGTAAGCCGGAGGACGACGCGTCCGCTCGTCGATGACGGCCGTCCCGTCCGTTCCCGGTGTCCTCACCGCGGCCCAGGTGCACGACACCGGCGCCGCGATTGCTGCCATGCAGGAGAATTCCGGTGCGCTGCCCTGGTTTCCCGGCGGCCGCACCGACCCGTGGGATCACGTGGAGTCGGCGATGGCGTTGTCGGCCACTGGATTCCGGGCAGAAGCCGAAGCTGCCTACGAGTGGTCGCGCCGCCATCAGCGCGCGGACGGGTCGTGGCCGATCAGGTTCGATTCCGGGACCGTCACCGACGCCGGCATCGACAGCAATTTCTGCGCCTACATCGCGGTCGGTGTGTGGCACCACTTTCTGATCACCGAGGACGCGCGGTTCGTGGAACGCATGTGGCCGACGGTGTGGTCGGCCATCGATCGAGTGCTCGACTTCCAGCGACCCGACGGTGCCTTCCGGTGGGGCGGCGACCATCACACCCGCGCCATGTTCGACGAAGCACTGATTACCGGTAATGCCAGCATCTTTCATTCGCTGGACGCGGCGCTCCGCATCGCGGCGCACCTCCGCCAGCCCGACGACCGCTGGCTGCGCGCGCATGCCGCGCTTGGAGATGCGCTGCGGCGCAGCCCGAACGCCTTCGAGGCGCCATCGGAGCATTCGATGGATTGGTACTACCCGGTGCTCGGCGGGGCGGTGCGCGGGCGCGCCGGACAGGAAGCGATCGCCCGCCGGTGGGACGATTTCGTGGTGCCGGGTTACGGGGTGCGTTGCGTCGATCATCGGCCCTGGGTGACCGGCGCGGAAACCAGTGAACTCGCCCTGGCGCTGGATGCGCTCGGCGACACCGCCGACGCGGTCGACCTCATCGCGTCCATCCAGCATCTCCGCGACCCGGACGGTTCGTACTGGACGGGACTGGTGTTCGCCGACGGCAAACGCTGGCCGGTGGAGAAGAGTTGCTGGACCTCGGCCGCCGTCGTGCTGGCGGCCGACGCAGTGAGCCGCACGACCGCGGGCAACGGCGTGTTCCGCGATGCCGGGACGTTGGTCTCCGTCGGGTCGTAGGCGAGCAAGCTGGACAGCATCCTGGACTAGTGTCCAGCCGGGTGTCTATGCTGGTGGGGTCGGATCGGGGATCGGTGGATCGCGGTGCGGTCCGGGAGGAGCGCTCATGGATTTCGGGATCGTCCAGTTCACCAGCGACCGCGGTCTTGCGCCGCAGCGGATTGCGCCGCTCATCGAGGAGGCCGGTTTCGCCGCGTACTTCGTGCCCGAGCACAGTCACATTCCGACCCGCCGCGACGCCGCCCACCCGCGCACCGGTGACGCGTCGCTGCCCGACGACCGCTACATGCGCACCCTGGATCCGTGGACGTCGCTGGCCGCGGCCGCCGCGGTGACCAGTCGGATCCGGCTTGCGACGGCGGTGGCGTTGCCGGTGCAGTCGGACCCGTTGACGTTGGCCAAGACGATCGCGACGCTCGATCATCTGTCCGGCGGTCGGGTGACGGTCGGCGTCGGATTCGGCTGGAATCTCGACGAATTGGCGGATCATCGGGTGCCGCCGCAGCGTCGGCGCACGATGCTGCGCGAGTACCTGGAGGCGATGCGGGCGCTGTGGTCGCAGGAGGAGGCCGAATACCACGGCGAATTCGTGGATTTCGGGTCGAGTTGGGCGTGGCCGAAGTCGACGCAGCAACGGATTCCGGTGTTGCTGGGGGCCGCCGGGACGGAGAAGAATTTTCGCTGGATCGCCCGCAGCGCGGACGGGTGGATTACCACTCCCGGCGAGGCCGACATCGACGGATCGGTCCGCACGCTGCGAAGCATCTGGTCGGAATCGGGCCGGGATGGTGATCCGCAGATCGTGGTGCTCGATACCCGACCGGACCCGGAGCGGCTCGACGGCTGGCGCCAGCTGGGCGTGAGTACCGTGCTCTATGGCGTACCCGATGACGATATCGACCGTGCGCGAGGCTATCTCGCGAAACTCGCCGCCAAGCTCGGGGTCGCTGCGGCGCTCACATGACCGACCCCTCGATCCCGTTCACTGTGCGGCGGAATGCGTTCACTGTGCGCTGAAATTCGTTCACTGTGCGCCAGATTCCGTTGACTGTGCGCCGAAATTCGTTGACTGGGCGCCAGATTCCGTTGACTGGGCGCCGGAATTCGTTCACTGTGCGGTGGCGCTGGCTTCGATACGGATCCTCGCTGCGCTCGTCGCCTACTCAACCAGCGGGGGCCGTCCTTCGGCGCTCGCTCCTCAGCCAGCGGGCGGGGGCTGCCAGCGGGCGGATGTTCTAGGCGCTCGCTCCTCAGCCAGGGGGCGGGGCGTCCTTCGGCGCTCGCCGCTCAGCCAGTGGCCCTGCCCCGTCAACTGGCTCCGAGAATGTCCACCTCGTAAACGCGGACCGTGCAGGTAAACGCGGACTCGGTAGGGTTCGCGTTTACCTGCAGAGTCCGCGGGAAGGGCGCGGTCCGTTGACTGCGCGCCGTCAACGCGGTGAAGTCAGCCCCGATCCGCCAGCGGCTCTCCGACCTTGCCGCCGTCCCGGCGGAGCACCCGCAGGGACCCGTCGGCCCGGACCTCTGTGAACTGACCGGAGTCCAACGCCTGACGGTAGATCTCGTACGGCGGACGACCTCCGTCGGCCGGGTCGGGAAACACATCGTGGATCAGCAATGCACCACCGATGCGCACCCACGGTGCCCAACCGTCGAGGTCGTCCTGTGCTGCTTGCATGCTGTGCCCGCCGTCGATGAACACGAAGTCGGCCGGTGACCGCCATGTCCGCGCCGCCAGTGCCGACGGGGCGAGCACACCGACGACGGTCCGCTCCAGCTCGGCGTCAAACATGGTGCGGCGGAACCGAGTCGAGGTGTCGAGCGTTCCGGTGTGCGAGTCCACCAGGCCGGGATCGTGGTAGTCCCACCCGGGCTGGTGTTCCTCGGATCCGCGATGGTGATCGACGGTCACGACGACGGCCCCCAGCGGCTCGGCAGCGGCCCCGAGGTACACCGTCGACTTGCCGCAATAGGTGCCGATCTCGATACCGATACCGACCGAATTCGGTTGTCCCAGATATTCTTCGGCAATCGCATGCAGCGCGAGCGCTTCGTCGTCCGGCATGAACCCGGGAGCCTCTGCGGCGGCCCGTCGACGTTTCGCCGACAGCCCGGAATTCGGCTGCGATTCCGATACAGCAGTCATGCCGGAATCCTATCCGGGTCCGATGGCTGCCCGCGTAGGGTGGCACCTATGAAAGCTCAGGTGCTCACCGCCGAGACCGGGCCGGCTGGCTTGTCGCTGGCCGACGTTCCCGACCCGGTACCCGCCGACGGCCAGGTCCTCGTCGATGTGAAGTCGTGTGGGGTCTGCTTCCCGGATCTGCTGATGAGCCAAGGCAAGTACCAGTTGCGTGTGCCGACACCGTTCACCCCGGGCACCGAGGTTGCCGGCGTGGTGGGATCGGCGCCCGACGGGTCAGGATTCAGCCCTGGCGACCGGGTTCTGGTGGCATCGATCCTGGGTGGTTTCGCCGAGCAGGTCGTCGCCGCGCCGGAGCAGTTGCTGCCGTTGCCCGACGAGCTGACGTTCGACGAAGGCGCAGCATTGGGCATCAACTTTCAGACCGCGCTGTTCGCGCTCAAGCTCCGTGCGCAGACCGCGCCCGGCGAGATCGTGGGCGTTCTCGGTGCCGCCGGGGGAGTGGGCGTGGCGTCCATTCTGGTGGCGAAAGCCATGGGCGCCACCGTAATTGCCATCGTTCACCGCACCGGTGCCGAGGATCTGCTGCGTGACCTCGGTGCCGACCACGTCGTCCAACTCACCGACGGCTGGGGCGATCGCCTCAAGGAGATCGCCGACGAGGGCGTCGACGTCATGGTCGATCCGGTGGGCGGCGACGTCTTCGACGACGCGTTGCGGCAGGTCGCACCCGACGGGCGGTACGTCGTTATCGGCTTTGCCGCCGGCGGCATTCCCTCCGTGAAACTGAACCGCGTGCTGTTCCGCAATATCGCCGTCGTCGGTGCCGCGTGGGGCGAATACGTCCGCACCCACCCCGGAGTTCCACAGCTGCTGCACGACGAGCTGACCGAGATGATCGCCGCCGGTCTGCGGCCACCGGTGAACGCCACCTACGCGCTCGCCGACCTGCCGCAGGCGTTGACGGACCTGGCCGAGGGGCGGATTCTGGGTAAGGCCGTCATCCACATCGCGGACTGACTGCGGAGCAACGCCGTCGCCAGCCCTCGATCGTTATCGGCGAAAGGAATTCTCCATGTGCCGCAACATCACCGAACTGCGTGGCCTGGAACCGCCAGCCACCGACGAGGAGATCGAGGCCGCAGCGCGACAGTACATCCGCAAGGTGAGCGGCGTCCGGCAGCCGTCGGCGGCCAATGTCGATGCCTTCGAGGCGGCCGTCGCCACGGTCACCGAGGCCACCCATCGTCTGCTCGACGCGCTGCCCGAGCGGCGACAACCGCCGAAGACGGTGCCACCCCTCCGGCGACCGGAGGTACAGGCACGGATCGCGGCTCGCGGATAACAGCGCCACGGAGCTATCCACAGGTTGGATGACCTAGTTCCTGCCGACGTGCTGCGCTGGCGATAGGCTCTCGACGTGGTACAACCTCCTGACCAGAATGGGTGGGGGTCCGACACGTGGAGGACTGAATGGCACCGCCGACCGTCACAGTGACCCCGGGCGACTTGGCCGGTGCCGCCTCCCAGGTCGAGTCTCTGGGCTCGGCGATCCGCACCATGCAATCGCCGACCTTCGGAGCGGTCGCTAATGCGTTGGCGGGATTTGAGACCGCCACCGCCGCTACGGCAGCCGACGCCGCGGTCAAGCAGGCGTTGGCCACCGTGTCTGGACGTATGGAGCAGATCAGCGCAGCTCTCCGATCTGGCGGCAACAACTTCGAGCAGGCCGATGAGATTGCCGGAAAGCACCTCCGCGCCATGGGTGATCTGAACACCGGACGCCGTTGAGCCAATGACACGCATGACGCGCGGAGTCGTGGAAAAGGCACACCCGGAATTACTCGGACCCGCCGCCGAGTCACTGGAACCGGTCAGCCGCATGATCGAACAGAATGCAGTGAAGATGCACCGGACAGTCACCGATCTTGACTGGACTGGTGACGCGCGTGCCTCAGCGGTTGGACGGGTCGACGACGAGCGAACTCAGATGATCCGGGTGGCCGACGCCGCAGATCGCCTGGCGAACTCGTTTAAGCGCGGGCGGTCGGTCATGGCGCCGATGGTTGCGTCGTTGCGGTCATCCGCATCCAACCTAGAAGGGGCCGGTTTCCGGGTCGCCGACAACTGGCGGGTCACCGACGGTTGGGACTACGGGATGGCGGAGGCCTTCGCTGCTGGGAACAGCGCGAAGCTCCAGCGCATAGCCGCGATTAAGCGTGAGCGAGCGGACGAGGCGGTCAACCAGACAGTCCGTCTGCAGCGTCTCGCCCAGGAATTGGAGGACGCCGATACTGCTACAGCAGCGCAGATCCGAAGTGCCTCAGGGGCGATTGCTGCGATGGCGCCGGTCGCGGCCGGCATGAGTGCAAAGCAAGCCGACCGTGATGTCGACGCGCTTCGGAACGGCACGGCGACCCCGGCTCAGCTTGCCCGGCTCCGGATGGCTACCCGCCTGAGCGATGAGCAGGTGCAAGCACTCCGCGAGGGACGGCGAATCGCTCTCACGCAGGGTCAGTTTGACTACCTCACCGGGATGATGAAGGACCTCGACGGCGTCAGCATGCAAGAGATGCTCAAGATGAACGAACGCGCGCCGGGGCTCCTGGGTGATGCGATGAGGCTCGCTTCTAATCCCAAGCTCGGCACCGAGTCCGGCGACCGCGGTGGCATGAAACAACTCCCTCCTCAAGTCCAATCGCTGTTGCGTGATTCGCCACTAAAGACGAACGGAACTTTCAACGCCACTTATGGCGGGACAGAAGTAAATCGTCGAATGTGGCTGTATGTGCCGCGACTGGACGAATTTGAAGCCTTGAACAAGCTGCTTGCTTCAAGAAATCCGAGTGGTGGCACCGACCTTCGGCTGGGCACAGATATCGATCGAGGTCTAGTTAAGCAGGCGTCTGAGATGTCGCGCATATTCGGACCTCGGATGACTACGTCAGCGGGCGAGCCATATGGTTCGCCTGCTAATATCGACGATATTCGTCGAGTGGTGAATGGAATGCTGACGACATCAGGCGGGGATCATCAGGCGATTACCGACTTCCTCACGGGGGAAAATATGGACGTCACCGTCACTCAAGGAAACACCTTCAACGCGGACCGCCATTTTCTTGATCTCCTCAAGGCGAAGTGGGGCGACGACAACTCCGGAATGAAAGCAGCGTTCGACTGGACCGGGTCCGCCGCGGATGACGGTGGCCTCGAAGGGAGGATGGGCGGCCGCGCGGCGGAGGAGATTGCCAAGGCGTTTGTTCGTCACCACGACGAGCTCGCGTATATCGGCGAGTCGGCACCCGGATCGCCCACCGAGGCTTTCGGTACTCGGAATCCGGAATTAGCCCAAATGTTCGCAAAGAATTTGGTCCCCTACTGGGGGAATCTCGCAAACCTCCCTTCGGAACTCCTCATCAATCATACGGCCGGACCGCTAGGTACTACATCGGAACTGTCATCGCTGGTGGGAATACTTGGCACGGACCCGGTGGCGGCAGAAACTCTGGTTCACGGGTCGGCCCGCTGGGAGGCCGTATTGGCCCACCAATACGGCTTGAGTCCGGGCTCGGATATAGGGACGCACTCGGGGCAGCTCAATAGCGCGCTGGTCGGTGGGCTGGAGGACGGTAAGGAAGTGCTCGTCAAGAATCACGACTGGGTCGAGCAGATCAGTTCGACGGAACGTGCTACCCGGCTTGACCAGGTGCTGGGACTTCTTTCAGCAATACCGCTCCCAGGAGTCGCCGGCGATGCTTACGGTGTACTTGGCGCTACCCTCTCGCCCGAGATCAAGGCTGACATCCTTGGCCTCCAAAACGACCCTCGTGATTCCAAGATACCTGCTATAAATAGTCTCGATGAGCTCCTTCAAACGCATAACCAGCTTACCCAAGGAAATGCGCGGCTATACTACATTGCGGATGGAGTGTCTGAGCGACATCCGGAGTGGTGGGGCGTTCCTCAAACGGGCGATCATGGACGACCTGTTACGTTCTTCAACTCGGCGGGAGATCCAATCTGGAGCGCCATAGTGGAGAATCCTAAAAAGTTTGAAACGTTCATATCTCGGGTTGGGATTAGTGATCTGGATGACGAATTTGAAACCGATTATTCAAAAGGGTCCCGTGACACAACTCTTGATGAGCGTCGTAGGTTCCCGCCGGTTCCCTCGGCTGCGGAACGGCCCCGTGGGGCGACACCTCATGATGGCCCCCACTAATGCGATCAGATGGTTTGGTGGCGTAGCAGCGCTGATCTTGCCGCTGACGGGCTGTGCCACTCAGGCTGACGATGTTGTGTCCACCCCGTCATCCGCCTCGATGGTGTCGAGTGTATCCGGCGTTCCGGATGATGTGACTTACCGGGCGCGGTGGTCGGCCGACAGCGTGGTGGATTTGTACTCACCTACTGGAACCTTCATTCGTGCAATATATGATTCTGTCCAATTAGCTTCGGCTGCCAGGGATGTCGGAGCTTCTTTCCCTGGATTTGGCAATGCGAACAGAGATCCAGAGCGACAACAGTTTGGGCACGGACGTTACACACATTACACCCTGGACGAACGTATAAAGATCAGTCGAATCGACGTCGCTGGTAATGGACTGCATGTGGCGAGAATCTGTTATCAGGGTCGGAGTCACTTGGGTGGCACACCAGGGGAGTGGCTGCTTTCGTCATCGAAACCGCCCGTCGCCGCAGAACTAGACCCCGCGATGGTGGTAGTCAGCTTCTACAAGGACGGATCAGAGCCCCCCGCGATGCAGCGTGGGCCTGCTGCAAGACCAACAGCGAATGTCTTTGGCGGATGGTATATGACGGAGTATAGAGAGTCCTGGCCCAAAGGCGACCCGACAGCTCCCAACCCCCGCGCCGAATGCGGCGACATGGGCGATCTAACCGCCCCCGGCCCGTCGTACCCCGGCTGGCCGACAGCTCGCGGCGAATGACACCGGCAGACCGCTAACCGACGCTGAACAGCCGCGCCGCGTTCTGGTAGAACACGCCGCGCAGCCAGTCGTTGCCGAGGTCGAGGCGGGCGACGGCATCCAGCGCGTGCCGGTAGCTGTACGGGATGTTGGGGAAGTCGCTGCCAAACAGGATCTTGTCGCCGAGGTCGCGCAGTCGGGGCTTCAATTCGACCGGGTACGGTGCGTCGGCCTCGGAGAAGTCGGTGAACGTCATGGTGGTATCCAGGCGGACATTCTCGAAACGCTCGGCGAGTTCGAGGAACTCGGCGTACTCCGGAGTGCCCATGTGCGCCACGACGAGGGGCAGCGAGGGGAATCGATGCAGCAGCGCCTCGATCGGCTCGGGGCCGGTGTAGCGGCCGGGCGCCGGTCCGGATCCGCAATGGATAATGATCGGCACCTGCGCATCGGCAAGCTGCGACCACACGCTGTCGAGCATCGAATCCAAGGGCGAGAAGTCCCCGACTTGGATGTGGCACTTGAAGACCTGTGCGCCGTCGGCGATCGCCCGCGCGACGTAGGTCGGTGCCTCCGGTTCCGGATAGAACGTGGCTGTGTGCAGACAGTCCGGATGATGCCGGGCGAAATCCGACGCCCAGCCATCCAGCCACTCGGCCATGTCCGGCTTGTGCGGATACACCAGCGACGAATACGCTCGCACCCCGAACGACTCCAGCGTCGACACCCGCACGTCCTCGTTCGCGCGATAGGTGATGGGCCATTCCCGGCCGATCATCGGACCGGCCGAATCGAAGTACGCCCACACCTTGTCCATGACCGGATGGGGCATGAAGTGGGTGTGCACGTCGATCACACCGGGCAGGCCAAGCGAGGTCCATACCTCTCGCACTGCTGCCGCCTCCGCCTCGGTAAACGGTCGTTCGCCGACGGGCGACTCGGCGGCATCCGGCAGGCCGTGGATGGCGACATCTTCGGTCATCCCCACCACGTTACCCCCGGGTAGGCGTCCGAATCACCCCTGACTTGCTGGGTCGCCGTCACTAGTGAATCGGCGCGGAATGACGAAGGTGCCCTCTGCTTCGCAGGTCACTCCGTCGGCATCGGCGATCGTGCCGCGGACGATGCGCTTGCGACCCTCGCGACTGGCGATCGCCGCTCGCGCGGAGAGTTCTCCGAGCCGTGTCGGCCGCAGATAGCGCACCGAGATGGTGCCGGTGAAACACGGCGCATCGTCGACGCTGGCACCCTCGCCCAGCATCTGGTCCAGGATCAGTGCGCACACGCCGCCGTGTACGTGTCCCGGGGGTCCCTCGTATGCGGCACCCAGGGTGAAGTCGGCGACGACCGCGTCCCCGTCCCGACGCGTCCGCAGCGGCGGCGCGATCGCGTTGCGAGCGCCGACGACCGCGTTACCCCAGGCCATCCCGGTCAGCGCCGGTGTATACCGCACCCCAAATGCGCCGTCGATCTGCCGTGCTCGCAGATCGTCGACCACGGCCGCGATCCGCTGCTGCGCAGTGGCGAGGACGTCGTCGCCCACCTCGGTGCGGATCACCGCGTCGATGAGATCGCGGACCGTATCGGTGAGCGGTTCGATCGCCGCGCGGCGGCGCACGACCTCATCCTCGGAAATGTCTTCACGGACGAATTCCATTGTACTGCTTCACCTCCTCCGACCGTGGGCGTTGGTTCGGCACCAGGTCCGGACGGGCGTCATCGAGCACGTGGTCACGATCGTCGGCGAGCACGAAGCCCGCGTCGATCGCAGCGTCGGTGGCGACGCGATAGCGAGCGAGATAGTCGTCGGCGTCTCGATACCGTCGGGCGAGCGCGTCGGGCGGCGCAGCGGTGGTCGAGCCGAACAGCACGCAGATCCGCGATACGCCGGTTCCGTCGACGAGCCCGCTGAGCGTCTGGGTCGGTGCGTCGACGCAGGGCGTGCGCACCCCGCCGCGCACGTTGCCAGCATCGTCGACGACGTATCGCGGACCATCCGCCGCGGCGTCTACCTCCAGCGGCGGCGCGGCCGGTGGCGGCGTGCCCTCGGCCACCCAGGCACGCAGATGCCGCAGCGCCGCGCGCAACACGAACCGCTGCTGTCCCCGGTTCACCGGCAGCGGACACCCGAGTAGCTCCTCGTACTCGCCGATCTGAAACCGATCGGCGTGCGAAGTTCCCGCGACCTCCCAGATGCGGAGTCGCTCGGTATCCGGTTGGCGTGCACGGAAATAGTCGAGATCGCCGAGCACATCCGTCTCGGTCTGCACGACGATGACTTCCGCCGTGGCGTCATCCCTGAGCCGAACGGGCTCACTCCGGTAGGCGCGGGTGATGTCGACCGGACCGCCGAATTCGCCGAGCGGAAGCTCGCCGACCGCGCGACTGTGGATCAACATCCCGTCGAAAGCGTTGTGCAGGTGAGCGAATCGGTTGACATAGGTGGTGAGGGCCATCGCCGCCTGTGACTCGCCCACCGCGAGGAGGTGACGCACTGCCAGGCCATCCAGCGGACGCCCGGCGGCCGCGACGTCGGTGCGGGGAGTGGTGCCCAGGGATGCACCGATCAGCCCGAATATGTCGTAGCAGTAGGCATCGCCGGGATGCGACAGTGAGGCGTACCGCGCCGGATCGACCGCGCCCAAAGCCTTTCCGGTACCGACTTGTTCGGCGCCGGACGGTGCGTCGTCGCCGGCCGCATCCATCGTGCCGGTCGTGGCCAGATCCACCGAGTCCGTGCCGCCCATGACCCCGGTGTACTGCGCCGAAACGCCGACCCATGCATACCCGCCGCGCACCAGTTCCTCGGCGAGATAGGTGTATTCGGGAGCGGTGTCGGCGCCGCCACTGACGTTGAGCCATTCGGCGACGACGCATCCGTTGAAGGCCGCCGGGTCGGCTGGGCGGCGTACGACGATGCGGGTGACGAACTCGGCCGAGCCGTCCTCGGTGATCGGGCCGGCATTGTCGGGATCGGCGACGAATCGTCGCGTGATGCCCCGTGCGGCATATTCGGACTCGACGTATCCGTGGGCGGCGAGGTCGGGACCGGGTTGGGCACTCAGCAGGTGGACACCCGCACCTCCGGTCAGCTCGGTAAACGTGACCTCGGTCATTCGTCGGTCCCACCAGAGTGCGCCTTGCGGTATTTCGCGATCGCGTCGCCAAACATGAAGTGCAACTTGGTTCCGGCCGGCCACCCGACGTAGTAGCACAAGAACAACGAGATCTCTTCGAGCTGTTCGGGAGTCAGTTCGGCGTTGGTGAGTGCGGCCGACGCCTGGATTTCGGCGACGTCGATCTGACCGGATGCGGCGAGCGCCCCGAACAGCAGGAGCCGGCGGTCGCGAATCGAGAGTCCGTCGCGGGTCCACACCTCGCCGAACAGGTGGTCGGCGGTGTGCGCGAAGTAGTCACCCGGGCCGTCTGCCGCGGTCCAGCCGTACACCTGGGACATCATGTCGAGTCCGCGCCTGCGCCGGGCGCTCTGCGCATCCGCCTGGCCGGACCGATCGTCGGCTTCGTTCATGCGGGCTCTCCTTCTCGATGGGGTACCCCGAGACCCGTCGCGAGATCGCGTAAGGCGTTCTGCGCCAGCGGGAGATCCACCCCGAGGTCGCGTCCCAGGTCGACCGCCAGCCGAAGGTCCTTTTCGCCCAACGTTCGCACATGGGTAAAGATGCCGTACCAGAAATCGTCCGGCTCGATGGGTGCGGTGGTGTCGCGCAGCATGATCGCACCGGCGCCACCGGTGATCGCATCGGTGTGCCGGACCACCTTGCCGAGTTGCGCGAGGTCGAGGCCTGCGGCCTCGGCGAGGCGGGCCGCTTCCGTCGTCGCCGCGAACGAGACGAAATGAAGGAGATTGCGTGCCAGCTTCATTCGAGTTCCCGCGCCGACCTCGTCACCCGCGTGCACCATGAGGTCGGCGGTCAGTGCGTACGGCCGTACCAACCGACGGTAGGCATCCGGCGGGCCGCCGACCATCACCGCGAGCCTGCCCTGTTCGGCGCCGGGAGCACCACCGGAGATCGGCGCATCGACGAGCGTCACCCCTGCCTCGGCACACCGAGCCGCCAGGTCGAGAGCCGTGTCCGGCGAGATCGTGGAATGTACCGCGATAACCGTTCCCGGTGCGGCCCCGGCGAGCAGGCCGTCCCCAGTGCCCTCAGTGCCCCCAGCACCGCTACTCGCGGTGCCGGCGATCACCGACCGGACCTGGTCATCGTTCACTACGCAGACGCCGACGACGTCGGAACGCGCGGCGAGGTCGGCGAGCGAGCCGGCGGGAGTCGCACCCTGCGCGGCGAGACCGGTCACCGCGTCGGCGGAAAGGTCGAAGACCGCCAGTCCGTCCGGCCAGGCCGCCAACCGACCGGCCATCGGGCCGCCGATATTGCCCAGGCCGACAAAACCCAACCGGGTCGGCTCCGAATCGGAAGCGGCGCTCTCGATGCCGGTCATGACCGGATGACCTGCCCACCGTCGACGTTGAAGATCTGCCCGGTGATCCATCGTGCCTCGTCGGACAGTAGGAACAGGCACATACCGACGAGGTCGGCCGGTGTGCCGAAACGCTTGAGCGGGAGGCGGTCGACGATGTCGGCGACCATCTCCTTCGGTGTCGTGGACCGGGTCGCCTCGGTGTCGATCGGACCGGGCGCGATCGCATTGACCCGGATACCCTGCCCCCCGAGTTCGGTCGCGAGTTGCTGGGTCAGCCCGTTGATGCCGACCTTGGCGAGCCCGTAGAAACCGCTGTACAGCCACGCCGCGGTCGAGGATTGGTTGACGATGGCGCCACCGTCGGTCATCTGTGGATAGACCGCGCGCGTGACATTCAGTGCGCCATCGAGATTGACGCTCATGAACTTCTTGTAGTAGTCCCACGGCACTGTGATCAGGAAGTCCAGTTTCATGCCGCCGTAGATCGCCGCGTTGTTGACCAGGAGGTCGATGCCGCCGTAGGCATCGACCGTCGCGGCCGCGAGGTCGCGCGCGGAATCCTCGTCGGCCACATCGGTGTGCACGTAGCGGCCACCGATCTCCTCGGCGACCCGCTGTCCGGCGTCGTCGGAAATATCGGCGACCACGACACGGGCGCCTTCGGCGGCGAGCGCCCGGGCATAGGCCTCGCCGATACCGCCGGCGGCACCGGTGACGATGGCGGTCTGGTCTGCAAAACGTGCGGAAGTCATTGCGCTACTTTCGATGTGGGCGGGATATCGGTGAACGACAGGACGGGCGCTGCGCGTCGTGGCGGGCCGGTCACGCAGGCCTCGCGACGGCCTTGGTCTCCAGGTATTCCTCGAAGCCGGCCAGCCCCATCTCTCGCCCGATGCCGGACTGCTTATACCCGCCGAATGGCACGTCGGCGGAGTACCAAATGCCACCGTTGATGGCCATCGTGCCGGTCCGCACCCGATTGACGACGGCGTCGATCCGCTCCGGGTCGGTGCCCCACACCTGACCCGACAATCCGTACGGCGAGTCGTTGGCGATGCGGATCGCGTCGGCGTCACCGTCGTGGCCGAGGATGACGAGTACCGGACCGAAGATCTCCTCCTGGGCGACTCGTGCGGAATTGTCCAGGCCGGAGATGAGCGTCGGCTCGACATAGAACCCGGCACCCCGCCCGGCGGGCCGACCACCACCGACCTCGATCACCCCGCCCTCCGACTTCGCCAGTGCCAGATAGGATTCGACGCGGTCGCGCTGGTGTGCCGAGATCAGCGGACCACACACCGTGCCCGGATCCGTCGGATCGCCGGCGGGTAGTCCGGCGAGCGCGTCCCGGGTCACGGCGATGGCCTCGTCCAGTCGGCTGCGCGGGACCACCAGGCGGGTGGTGATCGCGCATCCTTGGCCGGCGTGGGTGACGACCGCGAATGCGGCCATCGAGCAGGCCGCCGCCAGGTCCGCATCGTCGAGGACGATGAACGCCGATTTGCCGCCGAGTTCCAGGAACACCTTGGTGAGCGAGGCCGCGGCGGTGGACATGACCGATCGGCCGGTCGCGGTGGAGCCGGTGAACGACACGATGTCGATGCGTGGATCGGCGGCCAACTGAGCGCCGAGCGCATGGTCGCTCGAGGTGACGATATTGATCACGCCCGGCGGCAGGTCGGTCTCCTCGGCGATCACCTGGCCGACCAGGGCGGCGCACCACGGGGTGTCCGGGGCCGGCTTCACGACCACGGTGCAGCCCGCAGCCAGCGCCGGCCCGATCTTGGCGAAGTTGATCTGGTGGGGGAAGTTCCACGGCGTAATAGCGCCGACCACGCCCGCCGCCTCCGCCCGCAGCTCCCGATGGTTCTTCAGG
This sequence comes from Gordonia sinesedis, assembly GCA_039527305.1. Taxonomy (GTDB): domain Bacteria; phylum Actinomycetota; class Actinomycetes; order Mycobacteriales; family Mycobacteriaceae; genus Gordonia; species Gordonia sinesedis. The sequence goes on from BAAAJU010000001.1 coordinate 230,479, forward strand.
CCCATCGGCGACGCGACACCGAGATCGGTAGTCCACGAATAGTTTTCGGCCAGGTCCGCGAAGTAGTCGAGATCACGGATCGGCCGTTCCAATTGGGGTCCGTGTGTGAGAAACACCGGGCAGCCGACCTCGGCGACGGTGAGCTCACGTAGTTCGTCGACGTGACCGAGCAGAGCGTCGCGGAGCTGGCGCAGGCAGTGTGCCCGGAACGCGTGATCGCGGGCCCAGTCGGTGGTGTCGAAGGCGCGCCGGGCGGCAGTGATTGCGGCATCCGTGTCGACGCCGGTCCCGTCGGCGGCAGCGCCGATGCGCTCCTCGGTGGCCGGATTGATGACGTCGAACGTGCCACCCGAACCGGGCACGAGCTTGCCGTCGATCAGTAATTCCGACGCGGCGGTGGGGCGCAATGACATGGGCGAGAACTCCATCTGGACACGTGTCTGGACTCAAGTTCAAAGCTAGTGTAGCGTCGCTCACATGTCCAGTCCCGTGTCGCAGGAATCGACCCGACGGCGCCTCACCCACCAGCAGGCCGAGACGGTGTCCCGGCTGACGGACGCCGCCGTGGATCTACTCAATGCCGAAGGCTTCGACGGTCTGACCGTGCGCGGAGTCGCCAAACGTGCCGGGGTCGCCCCGGCGACGGCATACACCTACTTCTCCTCGAAGAGTCACCTTGTGGCCGAAGTCTTCTGGCGTCGGCTCGCCGACGGCGTCCCCGAACCCGACCGCACCCTGCCGCCCGGTGAACGCGTGGCCGACGTGCTGCGCGCGGTGTCGCTCGTGGTCGCCGGTGAAGGCCAACTGGGCGGTGCGGTGACCGTCGCACTGCTCGGCGCCGACCCCGACGTCGAGCACCTGCGGTTGCGGATCGGCGGCTTCATCAGGGTCCGGCTGGCCGAGGCGCTCGATGTCGACCCGGAGGCGCCGGGTCCGGTGGTCGACGCGCTGGAGATGCTGTACGCCGGTGCGTTGGTTCACGCGGGCATGGGGCATCTGACCTACGAGCAAACCTCCGAACGTCTCGTGGCCGCCGCGCATCTGCTGATGGAACGGCACAGCTGATGGCCGTCGATCGCGCGGCCGGCGCGCCAGCTCGGGACGGCATGCAGGACCTGATTCCGTTCGATCCGTATGCCTATGGCTTCCACGAGGATCCGTATCCGACCTATGCCCGGCTGCGCGCCGAGGCACCCGTCTACTACAACTCCGATCTGGACTTCTGGGCGCTGTCGCGACACGCCGACGTCCGAGCGGGACTACGCGACGCCGCCACCCTGTCGAATTCCTGGGGCGTGTCGATGGATCCGGCCTCCTACGGGCCGGATGCGCACAAGGCGATGTCCTTTCTCGCGATGGACGACCCGAAGCATCTGCGGATCCGCAAGCTGGTGTCCAAGGGATTCACCCCGCGACGGGTCAACGAACTGAGTGGACGGATCACCGCCCTGACTCATCAGCACTGGAGCCGCTGCCTCGACATGCGCGAGTTCGACTACATCGCCGACTTCGCGGGACTGCTCCCGATGGATGTGGTGTCCGAGCTGCTCGGCGTGCCGCAGGCCGATCGCGCCCGCTTGCGGCGGCAGTCGGATGTGCTGGTGCATCGCGAGGACGGTGTCCTCGACCTCCCGGAGGCCGCCGTCTACGCCTATCTCGAAGTGCACAACTACTATGCGGATCTGATCGCCGATCGTCGACGACATCCCGGCGACGACCTGGTGTCGGCGCTGATCGCCGCGGAGGTCGAGGACGAGACCGGCGGCACCACCACTCTGAGCGACGACGAGATCATCGGATTCATGGTGCTGATGGTGGTCGCCGGTAACGAGACCACCACGAAACTCCTTGCCAATGCCCTGTATTGGGGTTGGCGGAATCCTGACGAGCTGGCCAAGCCGCTCGCCGAACCGGACGCGGTGCCGGATTGGACGGAGGAAACGCTGCGGTACGACACGTCGACCCAACTGTTGTTGCGCCGGGTCGTATCCGACGTCGAGTACGGCGGTCACACCATCCCGGCCGGCGAGCGAGTTCTACTCCTCCTCGGTTCCGCCAACCGCGACGAGGGGGTGTTCGCCGGTGCGGATGACTATCGCATCGGTCGCGACTGTGGGCGTGCGCTGATGAGTTTCGGCATGGGCACGCACTTCTGTCTCGGCGCGCATCTGGCACGGTTGGAAACCAATATCGGGCTCGGCGAGGTCGCCCGGTCGATCCGGTCGGTCGACATCGACATCGACAATGCGCAGCGGGTGCATTCGGTCAACGTCCGCGGCTTTGCGCGGCTGCCGGTCCGGATTGCGCCCCGAGCGACGGGGTCGTGCTGATGGCGTTCCCGGCACATCCGGCTCGGCGGCCGGCCCTGATCGCCGGCGCCTCGTCCGGCATCGGCGCCGCGACAGCCGAATATCTCGCCGCCGCTGGCTATCCGGTGGCCCTCGCCGCGCGTCGAATGGACAAGCTGCAGGAGTTGGCGGACACGATCGCGGCAGCCGGCGGCGAGGCCGTGGCGGTACCCGTCGACGTCACCGACCCACAGTCGGTGACCGAGGGAATCGCCAAGGCGCAAGCGGCGATCGGGCCGCTCGAGGTCGTCGTCATCGGTGCCGGCGATCTGGCGGTCGGCCTGTCGTACGAGACGACCCCGGAGCAGTTCGCCGATCAGGTCGACATCCACCTGACCGGCGCCTATCGCATCTACCGTGCGGCGATCGGCGACATGGTCGACCGTGGGCGCGGCGACATCGTCTTCATCGGGTCCGACGTCACGCAGCGCCCCCGGCCGTGGTCGTCGGCGTACGTGGCCGCCAAGTCGGGTATCGACGGACTCGTCGCCACCATCCAGCTCGAACTGGAGGGAACCGGAGTGCGAGCGGGTGTCGTCCGGCCGGGACAGACCCTGACCGGCATGGGAATGAACCTCGACCAGGCCACCGTCGAAGGCATGCTCAACGACTGGATTCGGCACGGTCTGGCCCGACACGGCAATTTCCTTGCGCCCGAGCACATCGCGCAGGCGGTGGCCGCGATGGTCGCAATGCCGCGCGGGGCGCACATGCGAGTCGTCGAGGTGGAGGCCGAAGGTGCGCTGGCGGCATCCGGGGAGCCCGCCGAGAACCCCGAAGCCGGCCGCATCGCCGAGTCCGAGGCGACCGACCCGACCGACCGCTCAGGAGGACATGGATGACAACCCTGACGACACCGCGCCGGGTATCCGGCGGTGACGGTGACCACGGGCACCTCGACGAGCTCGCCACCGACCCGATCGGGCTGTTTCGGCGCGTCCGTGCGGAGTGCGGCGACGTCGGCATGTTCCAGCTCGCCGACCGTGAGGTGGTGCTGGTATCCGGGGCCGCGGCGAACGAGGAGTTCTTCCGCGCACCCGAGGAGGACCTCGATCAGGCGGCCGCATATCCGTTCATGACACCGATTTTCGGTGAGGGCGTCGTCTTCGACTCCAGCCCCGAGGAACGGTCGAAGGCGATCCACAATGCGGCTCTCAAGGGCCCGCACATGAAGCAGCATGCGGTCACGATTCCCGGGGAGGCCGAACGCATCATCGCCGACTGGGGCGACGAGGGCGAGATCGACCTGCTGGAATTCTTTGCCGAGCTGACCCTGTACACCAGTTCGGCCTGCCTGATCGGCCGCCGCTTCCGAGAACGGCTCGACGGCCACATCGCTCACCTCTTCCACGACCTGGAGAAGGGCACCGATCCCATCGCCTACGTCGACTACCGCGCCGACATCGAGAGCTTCCGTCAACGCGACGCGGCACGGGCCGAGCTGGTCGACTTCATCAACGACGTGATGGCCGACCGGGTGGCGAATCCGACTGCGGACAAGGATGATCGGGACCTGATGGACGTGCTGGTGCAGGTCGGCTTCGACGCCGACACCATCACCGGCATGTTTATCTCGATGATGTTCGCCGGTCACCACACCACGTCGGGAACCGCGGCCTGGACCTTGATCGAACTGCTCCGCAACCCGGAGTGGATGCGGACGGTGTACGACGAACTCGACGAGATCTACGCCGACACCGGCAGTGGGCGAACCGAGTACAGCTTCGCCGCCATGCGACAGATTCCCCGGCTGGAGGCGGCGATCAAGGAGGCGTTGCGGTTACATCCGCCACTGATCATTCTGATGCGGGTGGTGCAGAACGACTTCCAGGTGGGGGACGTCGAGATACGGGCAGGTCAGTCGATCGCGGTGTCGCCCGCGGTATCCAATCGGCTGCCCGAGGACTTCCCGAACCCGGATGTTTTCGACCCGGACCGGTACGCCAAGCCCCGCCAGGAGGATTTGGCCAATCGCTGGACCTGGATTCCGTTCGGCGCGGGCCGCCATCGCTGTGTCGGTGCACAGTTCGCCGTGATGCAACTGAAGGCGATCTTCTCGGTCCTGTTCTGCAACTACGAGTTCGAGATGCTGCAACCGGCCGAGTCGTACCGCAACGACCACTCGAAGATGGTCGTGCAGTTGCAACAACCATGCCGCGTGCGTTATCGGAAACGCGCGCACACCGGTGCGAATGCCCGCAGCGCCGGCAGCGATCGCGCGGGGGAAGACTGATGCGCGTTCACGTCGACCTCGACCTCTGCCAGGGGCACGGAATGTGCGAGATGGAAGCCCCGCAGGTCTTCGCCGCACACTCCGATCACGTCGAGATCCTTGATCGGACACCGGGCGACGACCTGCGCGACGGGGTGCGTGCGGCGGTGGAGTACTGCCCGACACAGGCGTTGAGTCTCACCGATGACGACTGAGGAGCACCATGGCTTTTGAGCGTGCCGAGCTGGACGAGATGAAGCAGCGCTGGTTGGCCGCCAACGCCGACTGTGAGGCGGCGGGGGACTGGCGGCCACTGGCCGACTTCTATACCGAGGACGCCACCTACGGCTGGAACTACGGGCCGGAGAAGGACTTCATGGCGGTCGGCCGCGACGAGATTCGGGATCTCGCACTCGGTCAGGAGATGGAAGGGCTGCAGGGATGGACCTACCCGTATCGCGCATGGGTGGTCGACGACACGACCGGCGACATGATGGGGTTGTGGCAGCAGGTGTACGACCGAACGCGCCCGGACGGCAGCCATTACGCTCTGGATGGTATCCAAGGGTCGTGGTTCCGGTACGCCGGGAACTTTCAGTTCTCCTGGCAGCGTGACTTCTTCGACTTCGGCAATGTCTCCGCACTCTTTGTCGAGATGCTCGGCGCGCAGGCGATGAGCGACGGCATGCTGCGCCGCATCGAGAAGTCCGCGTCCGGTGATCTGCCCGGCTGGTATCCGCGCGGTGAGACGCCCGTACCGTTCTGGTGACCCGATGGCACCCCACTCCGACGCACCCGGCGAGCCCGGGTCGGCACGCACCTCGACCGCCCCGGCCTACCCCGGACTCAGCCGTGCAGACCTCGCGATCTTGGTACCGGAGCTGCTGTTATCCGGTCAGATGATCGACCGCAGCGGCATGGCGCATCTCATCGGCGCGTTCGGCCGCGACACGATGACCCGGATCGCCATCGAGGAGTGGATGGCGGCGAGCCCGGTGTACACCAGCCGGATGCGCGCCGCCCTGGGCATCGACGGTGACGGCGTGGCGGACATGTTCAAGTGTCTGCAACTCGACATCGGTGCGCCGCCCCAGTTCATGGACTTCCGGTACGAGGTCACCGATCACGATCACGGCGCCTTCGTGCTGAATCACTGCGGCGCACTGATGGACGTGGAACCCCTCGGCGACGAGTACGTCACGGCGATGTGCCACGACATCGAGGATCCGACCTTCGATGCGACCGCGATCGCGACCAACCGGCGCGCCCGGATTCGGCCGATCCACCGGCCGCCGCGCCGCCCCGCCGACCGGCATCCGCACTGTGCGTGGACCGTCACGATCGACCCCGCGCGGGAGGAATTGCCGCTGCCCGCCGGCGCGGAGCTGATGTTCGGTACCCGAGCCGCGCAGGCGACGCTGAGCCCGATCGATCCCGACGCAGCGGACGGGCACAGCGACTATCGTGGCCCGTTGGTCGCGGACCTCGACTTCGCCGAGTGGTCGCGGTCGGCGCTGATTCGGATCGCCGAAGAGGTTGCGTTGCAACACCATCTGTTGGCGTTGGGTTTCCGGCTCGGCCTCGCGCGGCGCGCGCAGGATGGGGCGCAACGGGACGGCATCTTCCGCAAGCAGCTCATCGGTATCGCGGGTCTGACCGCCGGCCGATTGCGGCGAGCGCTGGGGGTGGCGAGCGACGCCGATGGCTTGGCCCGAGTGCTCGCGGTGCATCCGGTTCTCGGTCCCGTCCAGTACACCGGGGTGACCGTCGAGGCGTCGCCGGATGCGGTGCGCGTGCGCATTCCCGCGACGTCGGACGCGATGCGTGACGACGGCTGGCTGGCGCTGCTGGATGTCGATCACACCGAACCGCTGCAGGCGATCGCGACGGCGGTCGACCCGCGCTGGTCGGTGTCGGACGTGCGGGATTACGGTGCGGGACTTCAGGTGTGGGTGACCCACGCCGACACCCCGCTCACCGAATCCGACGAGGTGGCGATCGCGCGGGTGAGCAGCGGCTCGACTTTCGACTTCGAGCCCCGGCGACCCATCCCGATTACGCCGACCGGGACCGGCACCGGCACCTGATGCCCGTCCATCCCGCGACCGACAGCGGTCTCTCGCGAGAACCGGTGGATGCGCAGCTGTCGGGGCGGGTAGCGATGATCGCCGGGGCCACTCGCGGTATCGGCCTGGCGGTCGCCTACGCGCTCGCCGGTCGCGGGGTATCGCTCGTCGTCAATGGCCGCGACGAAGCGGCGGTGGATGCGACGGTCGACGAAATCGTCGGTGGTGGAGGCTATTCGGTCGGTGTGGTCGGGTCCGCCGGCAGTGACGGAGTGGCCCGGAGGATGGTGGATGCCGCTCTCGACGAGTTCGGGGCGCTGGACATCGCGATCAACTGCGCAGGCATCGCCGAGCCACCCGGGTCGACGGTGCTGAGTATGACCAGCGGCGAGTTCCGTAGCCAGCTCGACGCGCACCTGATGAGCGCCTTCCAGATCATCCGGGCCGCCGGCCGGGTCTTCGTCGAGCAGCGGTCCGGGGCGATCGTGCTCACCGGCTCGGCGGCATCCCTCGGAATGTTCGGCGGGAGCGGCTATCCGGCCGCCAAGGGAGGGGTGAACGCGCTGGCGCTGGCCGCGGCGGTCGACCTTGCGGCGGCCGGCGTGCGGCTCAACGTCGTCATGCCCGGCGCACGCTCACGACTGTCGAGCGGCGACGACTACGTGGCGCACATCCGCTCGCTGCACGAACGCGGCATCCTCGACGACGGGCTGCGCGACGCCGCTCTGGACCCTGCGCCGCCCGAATACGTCGCACCGCTGTACGTCTTCCTCGCCAGCGATCCCGCGGCGGAGATCACCGGTCAGATCTTCAGCGCAGCAGGTGGATTCATCGGCCGTTACGAACCCCAACAGCCGACCTTCATCGCCTACCGCGATCACCGGTCCTCTGCGCCGTATAGCCTGGCCGAACTCGCGGACATGCTTCGCTGAGGCCCGTCGGGGACGCGTCGGTGCGCGCAGCTCGCGGCGCGAGGTATTGCTCGGGATGCCGACTAGCGAATGATGGTGGCGTTGCCGGGAGCGACGGAGAAGGTCTGATTGCCGCGGCCGAGAATCGTGGTGACGATCTCCACGCGACCCGATCCGGTGCGCAGCGCCGGGCTCACCGTCGGCTTGCCCGCGGTGCAACTGGCGAAGACCTCGTCACCGGTGCGGCCGGTCGTGGTGTTCTTCCAGGTCAGTCCGACGCGCGTGGCGCGCAGGCCGGTGGCGCAGGCATTGCCCGGGATCGGTTCCAGCCACACCCGGGTGACGCCCGGTTCGGTCGCCGCGGCGGCGAGGGGCGCCACGAAACCACCGGTGGGTGTTGCGTTGGCAAGGTTCACGCCGACGGCGGGCGTCTGGCTGACATTGATGGTCCGCACCTGGTCGGCCGGGGCGGCGCCGGCGGGCGCGGCCAGCACGGACGCGGCGGCGGCCGATGCTCCGGCGAGCGCCGCGACGGCGCCGAACCGGGTGGCCCGACGGTGATCCGTCGATCGCACATTGAGTCTCATCTGCCTCATAAGCATAATTCTGCCCCTTTCGTCACACACCATAGCAGCGCCTCGGCGGCTCGGGGAACCGCCTTGGTAGGACTGTGGGCATGACTGTCGCGGTGGATGGTGGGAATTCGGAGGACGGAGCGTCGGCACACCCCGGCAGCGAACCGCTGGTGGTGTTCCACGTGGGCAACTTTACGGTCGACGGCACCACCGTGACGGCCGAACAACAACTCTGTGGACGGTTCGCCGATCACCGCGGGCGCATCGACCTCCCGGCGCTCGGGGTGCTCTTCGATCACATCGGCGGCTACCCGTTCGCGTTGGCCGGCGGCGCGGGGGTAAGCGGCGACGGTCCTTCGGGATCCAGCCTGCAGGCCCGGCTGACCATGTCGTCGCTCGGACATATCGACGTCGACGCCCGCCTGTCCGCCACCGCCGAACTGGCGATGCACGACGACCGGTCGGGGGTCACGCGGGTGGAGATCCGGACCGGCACCGGGCGCGTGTGCTGTGTGGGGACCGCCCGCAGCATGCGGGTCGGCAGGTCCGCCGACATCGACCCGCACCGGCTGGATGCCCTCGGGGTTCCCGACTGCGCCGACGCCCACGACATCCGACCGCCCGCAGTGATCCCGAGTTCGCTGAGCGGGCGCGACATCGTCGCCGAGATTGCTGCCCAGGTCCGACCGGCGGGAGCGATCGTCGATCTCCTGGGTGGCCGGGTCGAGGTTCCCGTCGGCGACGCCCTCGACGCCTCCGATGGCCCCGCGCTCCGGTTCGTCGTCGACACCGCACCGTGGATGGGAAATGCATTCGGCACCATGCACGGCGGCGTGATCATGACGATCATCGGTCAGGCGTGCTCGCTGGCCGGACAGCAGATGGCCGCGGCGGGGGCCGACTACGCCGTCGGAGATCTGTCCGCGGGCTTCTACCGGTCGCCCGCCGTGCACGGTGCCACCGTCGTCGTCGATGTCTCCGCGGTGAAGGTGGGGCGCCGGATCGCTTCGCTGCGCGCCACGATGGCGGATCGGGAAGGCACGCTGCTGGCCGAGGGCGTCGCCGACATCCATTACGGCTGAGTCGTCCCAGACGACGCCGACTCGCTCACGTCCAGGACGCTGACTCGCTCGATCTCGACGAGCTGACTCACTCACGCCCACGACGCTGACTCGCTCGATCTCGGCCGGGCATCGGCATCGTCGGTGAACAGGTCCGACCCGGAGCCCGCAGAAAAACAAGCATGCGTGCTTGCTTTTCCTGTTGGCTCGTGTGAAGCTGGCCGCATGCCACTGGTGCAGGAGGTCGTTGCCGACCTGACCGCCGTATCCGAAGAACTCGACGAATTGGTCGCCGGCTTGGACGACGCCGGCTGGGCCACCCCGACGCCGGCCGTCGGGTGGACAATTGCCCACCAGATCGCCCACCTGAGGTGGACCGATGACGTCGCCGGCATCGCGGCGACCGATCCGGCCGCCTTCGGTGACCTCGTCACCACCGCGAGCTCCGATCCGCTCGGATTCGTTGACGCGGCCGCGGAGCAGGGAGCTACCGCGCCGCCCGCCGAGATCCTCGACCGGTGGCGGTCGGCACGGGCGCGGTTGGCCGACGCGCTCGTCGACGTTCCCGAGGGCGTGAAGATCCCGTGGTTCGGGCCGCCGATGTCGGCGGCCTCGATGGCGACCGCGCGGCTGATGGAGACCTGGGCGCACGGGCTCGATGTCGCCGATGCGCTCGGGGTCACGCTGCCGCCGACCGATCGCATCAAGCCCGTCGCCCACATCGGCGTCCGCACCCGCGATTACGCCTATCACGTCAACGGGAAGACCCCGCCGGACAACGCCTTCCGCTACGAACTCACCTCTCCGTCGGGGGACTTGTGGACCTGGGGGCCGGAGGACGCCACCGACGTGGTGCGCGGTCCGGCGGTCGACTTCTGCCTGCTGGTGACCCAGCGACGCGCCCCCGACGACCTCGCACTGACGTTCATCGGCGACGATGCCCGCGAATGGTCGGGCATTGCACAGTGTTTCGCCGGACCGCCCGGACCGGGCCGAGCGCCCTCGTCGGGACCGCAGAACGTCTCCGGTGCCGATGGTGGTGACCTCGGCATCGCGACCGGCGAGGTCGGTGCCCCGACCGGCGCCACCCCGACCAGCGCCACTCCGGCTGGCAGAGCCCCGGCGAGCAGCACCCCGACCAGTGACGAAGGACAACGATAGGTATGGCTCCGGACACCGTGCGGATCGGCAATGCCTCGGGTTTCTACGGTGATCGCTTCTCGGCGATGCGGGAGATGCTCGACGGTGGCGAACTCGACTACCTGACCGGCGACTACCTCGCCGAGCTGACCATGCTCATCCTCGGCCGTGACCGGCTGAAGGATCCAAACCTGGGCTACGCCAAGACCTTTCTGCGGCAGATGGAGGAATGCCTGGGCCTGGCAATGGATTCCGGTGTTCGCATCGTCAGTAATGCGGGCGGCCTCAACCCGCACGGGCTGGCCGTCGCGCTGCGTGAACTCGCGGCCACACTCGGCGTCGACGCCAATATCGCCTTCGTCGCCGGTGACGATCTCGTCGACCGGGCCGCCGACCTCGGACTGGGCAGCCCGCTGACCGCGAACGCCTACCTCGGAGCCTTCGGCATCAAGGAGGCGCTCGACAGCGGTGCCGACATCGTCGTCACCGGCCGGATCACCGACGCCTCGCTCACCGTCGGACCCGCGGCGAGCGCATTCGACTGGGGTTACTCCGATCTCGACGCCTTGGCCGGCGCCGTCGTCGCCGGGCACGTGATCGAATGCGGAGCGCAGGCCACCGGCGGCAATTACTCGTTCTTCACCGAACTCGGTCTGACCGAGTCGCCGGAGCGCGCTCACCTCGGATTCCCCATCGCCGAGATCGCCGCCGACGGATCGTCGGTCATCACCAAACACGCAGGCACCGGTGGCGCGGTGACCGTCGGCACGGTGACCGCGCAACTGCTCTACGAGGTGAGCGGGCCGCGATACCTCGGACCGGACGTGACGACCCGGCTGGACACCATCTCGCTCCGACCGGACGGCACGGACCGGGTAGCGATCTCCGGTGTCCGCGGCGAGGCACCACCGAACACCACCAAGGTGTCGCTGAATCACCTTGCCGGCGTGCGTAACGAGATCACCGTCGTGCTGACCGGGCTCGATATCGAGGAGAAGGCGGAACTGTTCAAGCAGCAGTTCCTCGCCGCACTGCCGACCGAGCCGGCCGAGATCACCTGGGAGCTCTCCCGACTCGACCGCGCCGACGCGACCACCGAGGAACAGGCCAGCGCGTTGTTGCGGTGCGTCGCCCGCGATTCCGACCCGAAGAAGGCCGGCCGCGCATTCTCCAACACCGCGGTCCAGCTCGCGCTCGCCAGCTTCCCGGGGTTCACGCTGACCGCCCCTCCCGGCAATGGTGCGCCGTTCGGCATCTTCGAACCCGGCTACGTCGACGCGTCCGTCGTCGACCAGCGGGTCGCGCTCGCCGACGGCGTGGTGCGGCACATCGAACCGAGTCCGTTGGGCACCACCGTCGAGGCCGACGAACCGGAGAATACGTCGACGGGCGGCTCGCCCGACCGCGGCCCGACCACACTGGCCCCGCTCGGCCTGATTGCCGGTGCTCGTTCCGGCGACAAGGGCGGCAGCGCCAATATCGGTGTGTGGGTGCGGAATCCGGAACACTTCGCCTGGCTCGACGAGACGCTCGACACGACCCTGCTCGCCGAACTGCTGCCGGAGGTCGCCGACCTGACCGTGCGCCGGTACCGGCTGCCCAACCTGTCGGCACTGAACTTCGTCATCGAAGGCGTCCTCGGCCACGGGGTCGCCGACAACGTACGGTTCGACCCGCAGGCCAAGGGCATGGGCGAGTGGTTGCGGTCGCGTCCGGTGCCCATCCCACTGAGCTATCTCGATCAGGGTGGCCGTGACAGCGGCGGGGCCGACGGTGACCACGGTGACGAGAACAGCGCGGGACCGACCAGCCCAGACCAGAACAGCGCAGGCCAGAACAGCCCAGGCCAGAACAGCGCAGAACCGACCAGCGGAGACACGAAGTAGCATGCCTATCCCGAATCCCGTGTGGGACAGTCCCGAACGACAGGCGTTGCGGGAGACCGTGCGCGGCTTCGCCGAGCGCCACATCCTGCCGTTCCAGGACGAGTGGGAGCGCGACGGGCTGATTCCGCGCGACGTGCATCGCGAAGCCGCCAAGCTCGGTCTGTTCGGGCTCGGTGTCGACGAGGAGGTCGGCGGTAGCGGCGGCGATCTGGTCGATGCGTCGATCCTTGGTGAGGAACTGCATTACGCCGGGGTGGCCGGTGGTGTCTTCGCCTCCGTGTTCACCCACGGCATCGCACTGCCTCATCTGATCGCGGCCGGCGATCCGGACCAGATTGACCGATGGGTGCGTCCCACGCTTGCCGGGGAGAAAATCGGCAGCCTCGCCATCACCGAACCTGGCGGTGGCAGCGACGTCGGTCACCTGCGCACCCGCGCCGACCGCGACGGGGACGAGTACGTCGTCAACGGCGCCAAGACCTACATCACGTCCGGCTACCGGGCGGACTTCGTCGTCACCGCGGTCCGGACCGGCGGCCAGGGTGCCTCCGGGGTGTCGCTGCTCGTGATCGACAAGGACACACCGGGATTCACCGTGACACGTCGACTGGACAAGATGGGCTGGCGGTCCTCGGACACCGCGGAACTGTCCTTCGTCGATGCCCGGGTGCCGGTCGCGAACCTGGTGGGTCCGGAGAACAGTGGCTTCGCTCAGATCGCTACCGCTTTCGTTACCGAACGCTCCGCGCTGGCGGTCCAGGCGTATGCCGGGGCGCAACGATGCCTGGACCTCACCCTTGCGTGGGCCCGCGACCGTGAGACCTTCGGCAAACCGCTGATCGCCCGACAGTCGGTGCAGGACACCATTACCGAGATGGCGCGCCGCATCGACGTCGCCCGCACCTATACCCGGGCGGTGGTGGAACGCAAGGTCACTTCCGATGACGACCTGATTGCCGAGGTCTGCTTCGCCAAGAACACCGCAGTCGAGGCCGGGGAGTGGGTGGCCGACAAGGCCGTTCAGCTCTTCGGCGGTCTCGGTTATATGACCGGCACGGAGGTCGAGCGGCAGTACCGGGACATGCGGATCATCGGCATCGGCGGCGGTACCACCGAGATTCTGACCGGGCTCGCCGCAAAGCGACTCGGATACCAGGCATAGGTACCGCCATGACCTATACGACCGCCGGACATCATCCGGCACCACCTACGACGGCCGTGTATTCCGCGGCAAGGAGGAACGGCCGATGACTGCGATCCGATCCACCCTCGACCCCGCATCCGACGAGTTCCGCGCCAGCAGCGACGCCATGGTCGCCAAGCTCGAGGACCTACAGGCCGAACTCGACAAGGCGCTGGCCGGCGGCGGTGAGAAGTACGTCGACCGACATCACAAGCGCGGCAAGATGCTCGCCCGCGAACGCATCGAGATGCTGATCGACGAGGACACCGCCTTCCTCGAACTGTGCCCGCTGGCGGCCTACGGTTCCAACTTTCAGGTGGGCGCGTCGGTAGTGGTCGGCATCGGCGTCGTGGAAGGCGTCGAATGCCTCATCGTCGCCAACGACCCGACGGTCAAGGGCGGCACGTCCAACCCGTGGACGCTGCGCAAGAGCCTGCGGGCCAACGATATTGCGGTGCAGAACCGGCTGCCGGTGATCTCGTTGGTGGAGTCCGGCGGCGCCGACCTGCCGACCCAGAAAGAGGTCTTCGTCCCGGGCGGGCGCATCTTCCGTGACCTCACCCGGGCCTCGGCCGAAGGCATTCCCACCATCGCGCTGGTGTTCGGCAACTCCACCGCGGGCGGTGCCTATATCCCCGGTATGAGCGATCACGTGGTGATGATCGACAACCAGTCCAAGGTCTTTCTCGGCGGCCCGCCGTTGGTGAAGATGGCCACCGGCGAGGACAGCGACGACGAATCCCTCGGCGGTGCACAGATGCACGCCCGTCAGTCCGGCCTCGCGGACTACTACGCCGCCGACGAACAGGACGCGATCCGCATCGGCCGCCGCATCGTGGCCCGACTGAACTGGGACAAGAAGGGACCGAGCCCGGCACCGGTCGTGGAGCCCCGCTACGACGCGGAGGAGCTGCTGGGCATCGTGCCGTCCGACCTGAAGGTTCCGTTCGACCCGCGGGAGGTGATCGCCCGCATCGTCGATGACAGTGACTTCGACGAGTTCAAGCCGGAATACGGCAATTCGCTGTGTACCGGCTGGGCCCGCATCCACGGGTATCCGGTCGGCATCCTCGCCAACGCCCAGGGCGTGCTGTTCAGCGAGGAGGCGCAGAAGGCGACCCAGTTCATTCAGCTCGCCAACCGCAGCAACACCCCATTGCTGTTCCTGCACAACACCACCGGCTACATGGTCGGTAAGGAGTACGAGCAGAAGGGCATCATCAAGCACGGCGCGATGATGATCAACGCCGTGTCGAACTCGACGGTGCCGCACATCTCGGTGCTGATGGGCGCCAGCTACGGCGCCGGGCATTACGGCATGTGTGGGCGTGCCTACGACCCGCGGTTCCTGTTCGCCTGGCCGAGCGCGAAGTCGGCGGTGATGGGGGCCGCCCAACTCGCCGGCGTCATCTCCCTGGTCTCCCGTGCGGCCACCGAGGCACGCGGCGGAACTGTCGACGAGTCGGCGGACGCCGCGATGCGCGAGATGATCGAGAACCAGATCGAGGCCGAGTCGGTGCCGGCGTTCCTGTCCGGAATGCTCTACGACGACGGTGTTATCGACCCGCGCGACACCAGAAGCGTCTTGGGCGTGTGCCTGTCGGCGATCCATTCCGCACCGGTCGAGGGGGCGTCGAACTTCGGCGTCTTCCGGATGTGACGAGGGAGATGAACGTGAACACCACCACCGACGCCGACCGCGCCGCGGGCGAGGTCGCCGCGGCCGCGCCGCTGATCACCTCGGTACTCGTCGCGAATCGCGGCGAGATCGCCCGGCGAGTCTTCGCCACCTGCCGCGACATGGGAATCGGTACGGTCGCTGTCTATTCGGACCCCGACGCCGACGCCCCGCATGTCGACGCCGCCGACCGCGCGGTGCGGCTCCCCGGCGACACCTCCGCCGACACGTACCTGCGTGGCGACAAGATCATCGCCGCCGCACAGGCGGCCGGTGCCGACGCCATCCATCCCGGGTACGGATTCCTCTCGGAGAACGCCGAATTCGCCCAAGCGGTGCTCGATGCTGGGATGGTGTGGATCGGGCCGCCGCCGTCGGCGATCACCGCGATGGGCTCCAAGGTCAACGCCAAGAAGCTGATGGCCGACGCCGACGTGCCGGTCCTCGGTGACATCGATCCCGCCTCGGTCACCGCCGACGACCTGCCCCTGCTGATCAAGGCGTCCGCGGGTGGCGGTGGACGCGGTATGCGCATCGTGCGTGACCTGACCGAACTGGACGACCAGGTGGCGGCGGCACGCCGCGAGGCCGAGTCCGCCTTCGGTGATCCGACCGTGTTCTGCGAACCGTATGTCGAACGCGGACATCACATCGAGGTCCAGGTTCTCGCCGACACGCACGGTGCGGTGTGGGCGGTCGGCGAGCGGGAATGCTCCATCCAGCGACGCCACCAGAAGGTGGTGGAGGAGGCTCCGGCTCCGCTGGTGGAGCGGATCGGTGAGAACCTGCGCGAGCGGCTGTACGCGGCCGCGCGGGCGGCCGCCGCCGCGATCGACTACACCGGCGCGGGCACCGTCGAGTTCCTCGCCGACGACACCGGCCGCTTCTACTTCCTGGAGACCAATACCCGCCTGCAGGTGGAACATCCGGTTACCGAGCTGACGACGGGCACAGATCTGGTGGCGTGGCAGTTGCGGATCGCGATGGGCGAGCACCTGGACGTGGCGCCGCCGCCGGCCGTCGGTCATGCCATCGAGGTGCGGCTGTACGCCGAGGACCCTGCTGCGGAGTGGCAACCGCAGTCGGGAACGGTGCACCACATCGACCTACCGGCGCGCGCGGAGTTCACCAACCTCGACCGGTCCGGGAACGGCGGCATCCGCGTCGACTCCGGCGTCACCGACGGTTCGGAGATCTCCACGTTCTACGACCCGATGCTGGCGAAGGTCATCAGTTGGGCGCCGGACCGGCAGCGAGCTGCTGCGATGCTGGCGCGGGCACTGGCCGACGCGCGTATCCACGGTCCGGTGACCAACCGGGACATGCTGGTGAACACGTTGCGCAACACCGTGTTCCGATCCGGCGACACCGACACCGGATTCATCGACAGTGTCGGGCTCGACGTGCTGAGCCGACCGCTCGCCGATGACGACGACGTGCGGATGGCGGCCGTCGCGGCGACGATCGCCGATGCCGCGGTCAACCGCGCGGAGGCTACCGTGCAGTCGGCGTTGCCTTCGGGCTGGCGCAATCTGGCGTCCGGCCCGCTGCGTAAGACCTATCTGACGGCGGACGACGAGGACATCGAGGTCCGGTACCGCCCGACTCGGCACGGCGTGGAACTGCCGGATCTGCCCGATCTGACCGTGATCTCCGCGAGCCCGGACCGGGTTGTCGTCGAATCCAATGGGGTGCAACAGACGGTGAACGTCGCTCGCTACGGCGACCTGCGTTACGTCGACGGCCCAGGAACGTCGGTAACCCTGCGCCGCGCACCACGATTCGTCGATCCCGCGGCCGTCCAGCGACCCGGTTCGCTGCTGGCCCCGATGCCCGGCTCGGTGATCCGCGTCGGGGTCGCCGAGGGTGACCGGGTCGTCGCCGGACAGCCGCTGATCTGGCTGGAGGCGATGAAGATGGAGCATACGGTTGCCGCGCCGGCCGACGGTGTGGTGACCTCGCTGAGCGTGCAGCCCGGACAGCAACTGGCCGTGGGTGACGTGCTCGCCGTGATCGGCGAGGACGAATCGGCGGGCGCCGATCCGAGTGATTCCCCCAACGATGCAGAGGAGACCGTCGCATGAGCTTTGTCGAAACACCCGAACGCGCCGAATTACGAGCATCGGTGGCCGCGCTGGCCAACAAGTACGGCCAGGAGTACTTCCGCGAGTGCGCGCGCCAAGGTCGCAAAACCGACGAAATGTGGCTGGAGGCAGGCAAACTCGGATTCATCGGCGTCAACCTGCCGGAGGAGTACGGCGGCGGGGGCGCCGGCATGTACGAGCTGTCCATCGTGATGGAAGAGATCGCCGCCGCCGGCACCGGGTTGCTGATGCTGGTCGTGTCCCCGGCCATCTGCGGCAATATCATCGCGCGCTTCGGCACCGACGAGCAGAAGCAGCGTTGGCTGCCCGGCCTGGCCGACGGGACGATCACGATGGCCTTCGGCATCACCGAGCCGGATGCCGGGTCCAACTCGCACAACATCACCACGACCGCGCGCCGGGACGGTTCGGACTGGATCCTGAACGGCCGCAAGATCTATATCTCCGGCGTCGACCAGGCCCAGGCGGTCCTGATCGTTGGCCGCACGGAGGATGCGAAGACCGGCAAGCTCAAGCCGGCGCTGTTCATCGTGCCCACGGATGCGCCCGGCTTCGAGTACTCGATGATCGACATGGAGTTGCAGAATCCGGAGAAGCAGTTTCTGCTCTACCTCGACGACGTGCGGCTACCCGGTGACGCCTTGGTCGGTTCCGAGGATGCGGCGCTGAGCCAGTTGTTCGCCGGGCTGAATCCGGAGCGGATCATGGCCGCGGCGTCGGCGGTGGGGATGGGCCGCTTCGCGCTCGGCCGGGCGGTGGACTACGTCTCCGACCGGACCGTGTGGAAGACCCCGATCGGGGCGCATCAGGCCATCGCACATCCGTTGGCGCAGGGCAAGATCGAGCTTGAGATGGCCAAGCTGATGATGCAGAAGGCCGCCACTCTGTACGACGCGGGTGACGACTGGGCCGCTGCGGAACCTGCCAATATGGCGAAGTACGCCGCCGCGGAGGCCTGCGTGAAGATCGTCGACCAGGCGGTTCACTCGCTCGGCGGCAACGGGCTCACCAGCGAGTACGGCTTGGCCCCGTTGTTGAGCCTCGCACGGATCGCACGGATCGCCCCGGTGAGCCGTGAAATGATCCTCAACTTCGTCGCCCAGACCAGCCTCGGTCTGCCGAAGTCGTACTGAGCCGGTAGCAGTCGCATCGGAGCGCTGTGTTCCGGGTGGCCCGGGGGCATCGGGCCACGCGCTGGGCCCCCGAAACGTCGCGTGCATCGAGACCGGGGAACCGGGAACGGAGAAGGAGGCCGACATGACCGATCCGACGAGACCCAATGGTGACGCCGATTCCGCGGGTGACGCCGCTGCGGGGGAGGACGCAGCCGCCGAGGGTGCTACTGGCGCCTCGGAGGGCGAGGCCGCTGCAGCGGGAGATGCGACCGCTGCAGCGGGGGATGCGACCGCTGCAGCGGGGGATGCGACCGCTGCCGCCGGGGGTGACGCCGCCAGCGAGGTCGTGCACAGCGACCTGGCCGGAGGTGTACTCACCCTCACGCTCGATTCGCCGTCTAACCGCAATGCGCTCGGCACCGCCCTGGTCGAGCAGCTCATGGCCGGGCTGGCGCGGGCGGCCGACGATGCGTCGGTGCGTGCGGTAGTCCTGACCCACACTGGCCGAACATTCTGTGCCGGAGCCGATCTCACTGAGGCGTTGGCTCGCGGACTGAGCATCGAAGAGGCCAGCGCGGCCGGTACCGCGTCGATGGTCGGCCTGCTCCGCACGATCCTCGAACTGCCTAAACCGGTGATCGCGGTGATCGACGGCAACGCGCGGGCGGGTGGCCTCGGTCTGATCGGTGCCGCCGACATCGCGCTGGCGGGCCCCGACAGTACCTTCGCGCTGACCGAAGCGCGGCTCGGGCTTGCGCCGTCGATCATTTCGGCGGTACTGGTCCCAAAAATGACCGCGCGGGCCGCGGGTCGCTACTTCGTCACCGGCGAAACATTCGACGCGCCAGCCGCTGTCGACGCCGGGCTGATAACCGTGGCCGCTGGCGCCGGGGAGCTCGATGGCGTGCGAGACGGTGTCTTGGACGGTATCCGGCGGGCGTCGCCGCAGGGGCTAGCCGCGTCGAAAGCCTTGACCACCGCTGGAATTCGCGCCGGACTCGATCGGGACGCCGACCGGCTGGCCGCCGAATCCGCGGCTCTGTTCGGTTCCGCCGAGGCCCGCGAGGGGATGACGGCGTTCCTGTCCCGTAGCCGACCCTCGTGGGATCTCACCGAACAGGCACCGACATGACCGCCACCGCCCGTACGGCAGGTACCCGCGAACCGCGGCAGGAACGGTCGCGGCTGACTCGGGAACGGCTGTTGCGGGCGGCGATTGACGCATTGGCGTCGGATGGTTGGGCG
The DNA here is from genome assembly GCA_039527305.1 of Gordonia sinesedis. Classification (GTDB taxonomy): domain Bacteria; phylum Actinomycetota; class Actinomycetes; order Mycobacteriales; family Mycobacteriaceae; genus Gordonia; species Gordonia sinesedis. Next base: position 250,004 of record BAAAJU010000001.1, read on the forward strand.
GCCGCGACGGTCGCCGCCGTCGCCGAGCGGGCAGGCGTCTCGCGCGGGGCGGCGCAACATCACTTCCCGACCCGTGAGGACCTGATCACCGCAGTCCTTGAGCAGGTCTTCGACGACATGACGGTCGCCATGAGTGCCGCGCACCGGGAGCCCGACCTGCGCTCGCTACGCGAGGCCGGTGACGATGGTGCCGGTACTCCGTCGGCCCAGGGCGATGGCGTGACCAGACGGCGCGCCGCAGCCGCGGTCGACCGGGCGGTCACTCTCTACACCGGAACCGAGTTCAAAGCCGCCCTGCAGGTGTGGGCTGCCGCCGCATCGGACCCGGCGTTGCGTGAGCTGATTCTGCCGCTCGAGGCCAAGTTCGCGCGCGCCGCACACCGGTTCATCGTTGGTGTGCTGGACCCAGAAGGCGCCAACCCGAATGCCCACCGCGTCGCCCAAGTCACGCTCGACCTCGCCCGCGGCCTCGGCCTGGCGGACACGCTGTCGGACGACTCGAAACGACGCGCCCAGGTGGTGGCGACCTGGACCGAATTGGTTGCGCGCGACCTTGGCTGACACTTCGACTGCGTCGGAGCACGGAGCACGGAGCACGGAGCACGGAGCACGGAGCACGGAGCACGGAGCACGGAGCACGGAGCACCCGGGCACGCGACTCCCATCGCGCGGGTAGCGCACCATCCGTCCTTGGAATCGAGAAGCGGAATGGCCGTCGGGCCCGCGTCGGGGAGTGTCCCGATCGCGTTGTCGCGTTGTCACTGTGGAGTTATCAAGGTACGGATGCGGTCCCGACGGGTGTCGTCGGGTGCGTGGGAAGTCGTGAATGTCTCTGGCGTTACGGCTATTTCAGCGCTGGCTAAATCGGCTCTGGCAATCTCGGCGCTGGCTATGTCGGCTCTGGCGGCTGTGGTTCTGGCTGTTCGTTGCGGCGATTCGGGTCAGGCTGCGGCGGGTAGGTCGTCGAGGTGGGGTCTTCGTCTGTTGTGAGCGGGGATCGGTCTGCGTCGTGGGTCCACCGTTTCGGGCGGTATCAGCCAGGGGTGGCGGTCGTGGCCGAGGAATACCTCCCATCCGTGGTGGTGAATGTCGTCGTGACAGCCCGGGCACAGCAAACACCCGTTGTCCAGGCACGTTTCACCCCCGTCGGCCCAGTGCCTCATGTGGTGGGCGTGCGTCCAGGAGGCGGGTGCCCCACATTTGATGCAGCCTCGATCGCGTAGGTGCAGCGCTGTGCGCATCGCTGCAGTGAACAAGCGGTGCTGTCGGCCGACGTCCATCGGGACTTCTTCGCCGTCGACGATCATCACCGTCACTGTTGCATCACACGACAACAGCCGCGCGGTCTCGCGGGTGACCGAACCCGTGAACTCCAACCCCGCCAAACTCGGCGTATCGGCCGGGATGGTGAGCGCCACCTGCGTTGTGGGTGCCGTTGCTGTCCCGGTTCCGTCGAGGCCACCGCCGCGGGCGGCGACATCGAGGATGTGGTCGAGGGCGTCGGCGCGACGCTGCTCGGCCGAACGCGCATCCCGGGAACCATCCGGTTCCGGCCGCGGCGCGGACAGGTTATCGATGGCGGCGGACAGTTTCTCCCCGGTCACCACGTCCACATCCGCCCGCACCTGCACCCGGCCGTGCCCATCCTGGGCGACGGTCACGGAATTCATTCGTCGATCCTCGGCAGCAGGCAGCACCGACCCATCACTAGCGGCCGCGAGCTCGTTCCCGAGGGTGCGGGCATGCTGTTGCACCTCGGCCGGGGAAGCGCCGGACATGACTTGGGCGATAAGGCTGGTCATACACTTTCGACGCACCTCGTCGTCGATCGGTTCCACCGTTCGCCGATCAATCTGCGCCATCCCGCGCGCTACGGCGTCGTGATGCTCCGCCGACATCGCCCCATCCGCTGCGTGGCGTGCAACCATCGGAAAGGCATCGAGCGACCCGGCGATCCGCAGCAGGCGTTGCGCCACCACCGGCGCGCAGCCCATCACGATCAACAACTCCCGCAGGCTTCGTCCGTGCTGGGTGGCGACCCCGAGTCGATCCAGCGCCGCCACATGCGCCGATAGTTGGTGATCGACCAGGTTCCGCAGCATCAGCAAGGCTTGGGTTGCCTCGAACACCTCCCGCCCGGAGGCAGCATCGTCGACCGTGTGCTCGGTGAGCGGGTCGACGAGGTCGGGAAGGTTCATACCTCCACTGTACTCGTACACACGTTCGATTCAAGAGATTCTGGCAACGAATCTCACCGCCGCGCAGCATGTTTCATCACGAGCCACTTCAGTGAACAGAAGTCACAGTGCAGTGCACAGTGGATGGAATCTGACGCACAGTGGACGGAATCTGACGCACAGTGGATGAAATCTGACGCACAGTGAACAGTCTTGGACGCAAACGCGGACCCTGCAAGCAAACGCGGACTCTGTAAGGTCCGCGTTTACCGGTTGGGTCCGCGTTTACCCGCCGACCCCCACTCGCGCACACGGGAGCCAACATCTCGCGATGCACAGTGGACGCTTTTCGACGCACAGTGAACGCTCTCCGACGCACAGTGGATGGAATCTGACGCACAGTGGATGGAATCTGACGCACAGTGAATGAACGCTCTTCGACGCACCGTCGACGGAATCGGTGCCACATCCGACACAATCTGCCCACTCGACGACACCTTCCGCAGACCTAACACAATCTGCCGAGCCGCCGACACCTGCCACCCACTCGATGAAGCAGCCAACCCGGCGGCGCAGCCGTGCGCCCGCCGGGTCGGCGAAGCGAGCCTCATAGACGTGATCCGCTTAGATGGTCGCCGCGTAGCGGACGTCACCACCAAGGCGGTTTCACTCGTCGTGGATGATGACGCCGCGAATGTTCTTGCCGTCCCGTAGATCCTGGTAGCCCTCGTTGACCTGCTCCAGCGTGTAGGTCTGGGTGACCAGTTCGTCGAGCTTGAGTTGGCCTGCGTCGTAGAGCCGAAGCAGCCGGACGATGTCGTATTGCGGGTTGGCCGAACCGAATAGACTGCCCTTGATCGACTTCTCGTTGAGAGTTAGGTCAATTCCCGGCCAGTGGACGGTGAACTTCTCCGGGCTCGCCAGGCCGGTGATGACGACCGTGCCGCCCTTGCCTACCGAGCCGATCGCGGCCGAGACCACGTCCTCGTCGACGGTGCCCACGGTGACGATCGCGGCGTCGGCCCCCTGGCCCCAGGAGAGTTCGGCAATCTTCGCCAGTGCCTCGGTCGGATCGGCGAAAGCGTGTGTGGCACCGAACTTCACGGCGGTGTCTCGCTTGAAGTCGACCGGATCGACGACGATCACGTACTTGGCGCCGGCATGCACCGCGCCCTGCACCGAATTGATGCCGATGCCGCCGATGCCGAAGATCACCACGATGTCACCCGCACGGACGTTGCCGGTGTAGACCGCCGAACCCCATCCAGTCGGCACACCGCAGCCCACCAGCACGGCTTTATCCAGCGGCAGCCAATCATCGACCTTGACCACCGAATGCTCGGAAATCGTGGCGCGCTCGGAGAAGGTGCCGAGCATGCACATGCCGCCGAAATCCATTCCGTCGCCGTGGAATCGGAAGGTTCCGTCCGGCAGTGATCCCTCCAGGATGGTCGCCCCCATGTCGCACAGCGACTGGCGTCCGGTCGAACAGTACCGGCACACACCACAACTCGGAACGAAGCTACACACGACATGATCGCCCGGTTTGACCTTCGTCACGCCGGGGCCGATCTCCTCGATCACGCCGGAGCCTTCGTGGCCGCCGACCATCGGGAACCGCGGCGGCAGGTCGCCGTCGGTGAGATGCAGGTCCGAGTGACACAAGCCGGCGGCGGTGTACTTGATGAGGACCTCGCCCTCCTTCGGGCCGTCGAGGTCGAGTTCCATGATCTCGAACGGCTTACCCACGTCGAGTAGGACGGCGGCTTTGGTCTTCATTCGGGTGGCTCCTTCGGTAGTGATTCCGCGAACGGATACGGTGTCGATCGTGCAGCGAGACCGGCTCCCATGCACGCGTTTTTATGTGTTGCGTTGTGCTGGAACGGCGCCCGTGAGTCCCGGTCAGCGGTAGACCGACTTCAGGTTCTGGTAGGCGGCCAGTCCCTCCGGGCCGAGTTCGCGGCCCATCCCGCTGCTCTTCACCCCGCCGAACGGAGCGACCGGGTCGGGGATATAGCGGTTGATGCCGATGGTGCCGGTGCTTACCCGGGACGCGACGCGGCGCGCGCGCTCGGGATCGGTGCTCCACACCGTGCCACCGAGTCCGTACTCGGAATCGTTGGCGATCGCCACCGCGTCGTCGTCCGAGTCGTAGGCGATCACCGACAGCACCGGTCCGAAGATCTCCTCGCGGGCGACGGTCGCGGTGTTGTCGACGTCGGCGAATACCGTTGGGCTGACGAACCATCCGCGATCGAGGCCATCGGGCCGGCCGCCACCGGTGGTGATCCGGCCGCCTTCGGCGCGCCCCTTCTCGATGTATCCTTCGACCCGGTCGCGATGCTGCCGGGTGGCCATCGGTCCGATCTGCGTCTGCGGATCGAGCGAGTCGCCGACGGCCATCGACCCGGCGAAGGCGGTGAGCACGTCGACCACCTCGCCGTAGCGGGACCGCGGCGCCAGCACTCGCGTACCCAGGAAGCAGGTCTGGCCGTTATTCGCGAGGGTCGCGACGAACAACTCGTTGCCGATCGTGCCCAGGTCGAGGTCGGCGTCGTCGAGCACGATGGTCGCCGACTTGCCGCCGAGTTCCAGGGTCACCGGCCGCAGCAGTCGCCCGCAGGTCTCGGCGATGGAGCGGCCCGCGGCGGTGGAGCCGGTGAAGGCGACCTTGTCGATTCCGGGATGGGAGACGAGATGTGCGCCTGCCTCACGGCCGCCGGGCACGATGTTGAACACGCCGGCGGGGATGCCGGACGCCTCGATCGCCTCGCCGAGGAGCATCGAGTCGAGCACGGTCTCCGGCGACGGCTTCATCACGATGGTGCAGCCCGCGGCGAGGGCCGGTGCGTACTTGAAGGCAGCGAGCGTCTGCGGGAAGTTCCACGGCACGATGGCGCCGACGACGCCGATGGGCTCGCGGCGAACCTCGATCTGGCCGCCGAACATACCGTCGCGGACATCCTCGGTCTGGCCTTCGATGAGGTCGGCGTAGTAGCGCAGCAGCGTTCCCGGGTAGGCGGCCTCGAGCTGGAGCGCGACCGAGATGGGCATCCCGTTCTGCGCCGACACCAGCGCCGCGATCCGATCCTTGCGGGCGTCGATCTCGTCGGCGAGCCTGCGCAGGTGAGCGGCGCGCTCCGCTGCCGGAAGCCCGGACCATACCGACGGATCGTCGAAGGCGGCGCGGGCGGCGCCGACGGCACCGTCGATGTCGGCGGTACCAGCCTCGGCGACACGGCCGATCTCCTCACCGGTATTCGGGGAGACGACGGCGATCTCGCCACCGCCCTGCGGGTCTCGCCATTCGCCGCCGATCAGCAGACGGTTGTGGGCGGCGGTCTCGACGGTGGTGGTACTCATTTCGGCTCTCGGTCCTTCCGGCGACCGCTGTGGCGGCGGTCACTGCTAGTGGTGTCGCCGCCTATGGTCACACCGAGTCGAGAGCGCCAACTGTCCGACTTCCGGACACCTCGCGGTCATCTAGAACGAACCTCGGTCGATTGATCGACGATGGATCTGATCCGGCGATCGGGCGCCGGGATCTGTCGGGTGGGGGTCGCTGGCTTCGATTCGCCGCTCGTTCCTCGCGGCTACTCAACCAGCGGGGGATGCCTGCTCGGCTGGGCGGTCAACCAGCGGGGGAGGCTGCTCGGCCCGGGCGGCTACTCAACCAGCGGGGACGGCCGCTCGGCTGGGGAACCCCTCAACCAGCGGGGGCGGCCGCTCGGTCAGTCGGGAGCCGAGCCTCCCGACGTCTACCGCCCGTCGATCCCGTAGGACCGCATCCGGGAGTAGAGCGTGCTCCGGCTGATGCCGAGCAGTCTCGCGGCGTGCACCTTGTTGCCCCGACAGTCGGCGAGGGCGTCGACGATCGACTGCCGTTCGACGCGGTCGGCCACCGACAGCCCGACGGTGCGACCGTGGTGCCGATACCGTTCCGGCAGATCGTCCAATTCGATCAGGCGGGAGTCCCGGTGCGCGGCCTGTGCGGCCGCCGAGGCCATGGCACGGTCCAGTTCGGTGAGATTCGCCGGCCAGTCGTGGGCGACGAGCGCCTCGGTCGCGGCGGCCGTCAGCCGTGCGTCCGGCGCATGCCGGTGCAGGAAATGCCGAGACAATGCGGCGATCCGCTGGGTGCGGTGTCGCAACGCCGGCAGCGTGACCTGCTCGTCGCAGACCGCCAGCACCGCCGCGACCTCCGGGCGCTCGGCCGCGGAGGTCGCCGCGATGACCGTCACCGGCTGGGGCACCACATCGTCGGTGACGATATGCCGCAGCGTGCCGAGATCGCGGTCGGTCAGCAGCTCGACACCGTCCACGATCAGCATCGCGTCGCGGTCTCGCGCTCGCCGAAGCGTGCCCACCAGATCCACCGGCCGGCCGGCGGCCAAGTGCTCGGCGATGTCCAGTCGGACGATGCCACGGTCACCGGCCAACTCCTCGGCATGTGTGGTGCGACCGCTGCCGGGTTCGCCGACCACCGCCACCGACCGTGCGCCGCGGGCCGGCGACGGGGCCGGGAAGAGGTCGACACCGGTCGCCGTGATCGACGCGCCGCGCGGAACCGGTTGCGGCGCAGTGCTCTCCGGTCGCAGCGCGAACACCGCAGCCCGATTCGCGCCGACGATCCGCTCGCCGGTGAGCGCCACCGTCACCCCCGACGCGAGGGTCAGCGACTCGGGAAATGCCCGTCCCGCGTGGATCAGTGCGCGCAACATGCCGATGTCCGCGGGGTCCAGCAGATTGGCCGCCATCGTGTCGGTGAGCTGGATGCCGTCGGCGACCGCGACCGTCGCGGCACCGTGCCGCGCCGACGTCCGATGAAATGCGTCGAGCACCGCCTGATCCGAATGGCGTGCATGGTCGAGGAGCCTGGCCTCGATGTCGGCGACGACTTGGCGAACCACCGGCACGAAGAGGGGATGCGCCCGGTCGGACACTGATGTCATGCACAGGATGCCCGCCAAGCGGCGGGTCGTCGGGTGCAGGATCGGCTGACCGAAGCAACTGAGCTGCTTATAGGCGTCGACGAAGTGTTCCTCGCCGTTGACCGCGAGCGGACGCCGGGTCTCCACCGGAGTACCCAATGCGGTCGTGCCGACGGCATCTTCACCCATCACCGACCCGCGAATGGCCCCCAGCCGGCCGAGGCTGCGCTCGATCTGGGCGTCGCCGAAGACACAGGTGATCAGGCGCGAATCCCCGTCGGTGAGCAGCAGCGCGGTCCCGGAGTCGGCGAGCTGGTCGTTGGCGCGGTCCAGGATCGGCCGCGCGGCGCGGAGTAGGGGCTCAGAGCTGGACAGGTCCTCGTCGATGCGGGGATCCGGCATAGCCGCCGCCGACACCCCGTTGACCTCCGAACGTCGCCACGACTGGGCGATGACCTCACGTGCCGGTGTCGCACCAGAACCGACGGGCGACGACGATGTGTCCACGATCACAAAATGGCACAGATTCTCGCTGTGGGAAAGCCGCCGGCGCGGGGCGGACTGGAGTCACCGCACGACGGTGGGAACGCCGAGTTGCCGGAATCGGCTGGCCTGGAAGACCAGGGGAGCGGCGTCGGCGTCGAACGCGAGCGACTCGACACCGAGCAGCACGATCTCGTGATCGCCCGCGGTGACGAAGTTCTCCACTCGGACGGTGAAATGGGCGGCCGCGCCCTCGATGAGCACCGCACCGTCGCTCGTCGCCCACCAGTCGACGCCGGCGAACCGGTCGGTGCCCGGCGCGCTGAGCTGGCGGCCGAGCCAGTCGTGACTCTCGGCGAGCACGCTGATGCCCCACCGCCCCTTGTCGCGCAACCCGGGCAGGGTCGTCGACGTGTGGGCGATATTTACCGACACGATCGGCGGGTCGAGGGATACCGGAGTGAACGAGCTGGCGGCCAGGCCGATCGGGCCGCCAGGTGTGGCCGCCGCGACCGCCACCACGCCGGTGGGAAAGGTGCCGAACGCGCGGCGCAACGCCTGCCGATCGAGAACGTCGGTACTCACCGCTGCACCTCCGGAATCGGTGTGGCGTGGGGTGCTAGCTGGGTGCGTGCCGCGTCGAGCCACGCGGGGAAGGTCGCACCGTCCAGCAGTTCGCTGTCCAGCAGGTACAGCGCACTGGTCGGAGTGCTGGCGCCGAGTTCGGCCAGCACGGGCTTGAGGTGCACCTCGCCGGCGAGGGAGTGTCGCCAATCGGCACCGAGCATCACCGGGATCGCGACGCTACCGGCGAGCTGGCCCGCCGCGAAGCGGTCGAGGAAAAGTTTCAGCAGCCCGGTGTAGGTCGCCTTGTAGGTCGGACTGGCGACGATCAGTAACGAACTCGACTCCACGGTCGAGACGAGGTCGGCGACCGTGGGATCCGACCAGTCCAGTAATGCCGGCCCGACGTCGGCGAGATCGATGGTGGCGTCGGCGGGGGCGCCGGTCAGGCGCTGGGTGAGTTCGACCGCGGTGGCGTAGGTGCGGGAGCGGCGTTTCGGGTTGCCGACAACAACGGTGGTGGTCATGGTCTGGCTCCTAGCTCGTCGCCGCGGGGGTGGGCAGGAACGGGGACTGGCCGGCGGACGCGGCGATCGGCCCGGTGGCCAGGCCGCGGGCAGCCAGGTGGGGCAGCACTCCCTCGCCGAACCAGTACAGCTCCTCCAGGTGTGGGTAGCCGGACAGGACGAACTCGTCGATGCCGGCCGCGGCGTATTCGGCGATCCGTTCGGCGACCTCGGCGTGACTGCCGACGAGGGCGGTGCCCGCGCCGCCGCGGACCAGGCCGACACCGGCCCACAAGTTGGGGGCGATCTCCAGTGCCCGTGGGTCCCGCCAACTTCCGTCCCCGCGATGTGTCGCGTGCAACTCGCGCATCCGTGCCTGCCCGGCCGACTCGCTGCGTGCGAGACCCGCCTGAGCGCTGGCGACGGTCGCGTCGTCGAGCGCTCCGAGCAGTTTGGCCGCCTGCGCCCACGCCTCGTCGGCGGTGTCCCGAGTGATGACATGCAAGCGGATGCCGTAGCGCAGTGTGCGGCCTCGTTCGGCGGCGAGGCCGCGGATCCATTCGATCTTGGTGCGCACCGCGTCCACCGGCTCCCCCCAGGTGAGGTAGACGTCGCTGTGCTCGGCCGCGACCGGACCGGCCTCCGGCGACGACCCACCGAAGTAGAGCGGTAGCTGCGGGAACGGCAGTGTCTGCAGGCGCGCCTCGTCCACCTGTAGATGTTTGCCGCGGTAGGTGACCGTTTCGCCGCGCCAGAGGGCTCGCACGATCGTCAGGAACTCGTCGCACCGTGCGTACCGGGCCGCCTTGTCGAGATGATCGCCGTACGCCCGTTGTTCGTGCGCTTCGCCGCCGGTGACGACGTTGAGCAATAACCGTCCCGGGGCGTGCCGGGCGAAGGTCGCCGCCATCTGCGCGGCCAGGGTGGGGCTCACCAACCCCGGGCGGAACGCGACGAGAAAGCCGAGGTGTTCGCTCTCCCGGGCGAGCATCGCGGTGGTCAGCCACGCATCCTCGCACCACGCGCCGGTAGGGGTGAGGGCGCCGGTGAAACCGAACGCTTCGGCCGCGCGCACGATCGACGTGAGATAGCCGATCGACGCGTCGCGGTCACCGTGCGCCGTGCCGGCGGGCAACCCGTGGCCGCCGCCGACGATGAACCGCGAGTCGCCGTATGTGGGCAAGAACCAGTGCAGCGTGAGTGTCATCAGATCTGTCCGTGTCGTGGTGGCGGGGTACCGGTCAGCACCCATCGGCCGATGTGCTGGATCTTCCAGCGTTCGGGGTCGTGCAGGGTGTGCGTGCGGGCGTCGCGCCAGTACCGCGACAAGTTGTGTTTGGCTGCCGCAGAACGGGTTCCGCCGATCTCGAAGAGCGCCGACGACACGTCCACGCCGGCCCGGCCGGCCGCGACCTTGGCCGTTGCCGTGGCGATGGACGCGCGTGCGGTGGCGTCTGCGGTCGGTGCCTGCTCGGCCGACTCGATGGCGGCGGCCGCGTCCCGCAGCAGGGCCTCGGCACCACGAACGACGACGTCGAGCTCGCCCGCCTGTTGGATGACGAGCGGATCGTCGCTGGCGCGAGCGACATTCGCCTCGAACCAGGGGCGGGCACCGCGGACCGCGTCGGTCGCGGCCGCCAACGCGCCGCGCGCGATCCCGGTGTCGATGGCCGCGTGCAATAGCTGCGCGCGGGCACCGAAGGTAGCCGGCGCGTCGAACAGCGACGAAAAGTCGACGACCTGCTCGGCGGTCACCGGAACCCGCTCCAGGGTCACCGTGCCGCTGGCGGTGGTGCGCTGACCGAGGCCGTCCCAGTCGTCGACGACGGTGATGCCCGGGGTCTCGCGGGGCAGGTAGACCAGGACCTTGCGGCCCTCGTGCACGGCACGTACCGCGAGGATGTCGGCGAACAGTGCGCCGGTGCTGTAGTACTTGGTGCCGGTCAGTTCGAGATCGCCACCGGGGAGTCGGCGCAGGGTGGTGGCGTCGTCGGTGACGGTTGCGCCGCCACGTTCGCTCTGCGCGTTGGCCAGCCGGGCGCCGTCCAAGATGTCGGTGAACACCCGACCCTGTTGCCGGTCGGTGCCCCGGCGGCGCAGCGCGTCGAGAAACACGAAGTGACTGTGCGGGATCTGCGCGATGCTGGCGTCCGCGGTGGCCAGCAGCCGGATCACTTCGGCGATCGTGCCGACCGGCAGGTCGACGCCGCCGAACCGCGCGGGTACCGATATCCCGAGCAGTCCGGACCGCGACAACGCGTCGAGTTCGGTATGGGGGAGGCGGCGATCGCGGTCCCGGTCGGCCGCGGTCACCGCGAAGTCGGCGGCCAGCACGGTCGCCACCTCGCGCGCCTGCGCGTCGGTCCGAATCGGGTCGGGACGTGTTCTGCCGGTGTCGGTTTCGTCGTGGATGAGGCTGGTCACGACGATCAGCGATAGAGCGAGAACTCGGGCGCACGGCGATTGAGCGCCCAGTCGCCGACCTCGCGTGCCTTGTAGGCGACCGGATCGTGCACGGTGTGCGTGCGCAGATTGCGCCAATGCCGGTCGAATCCGTACGCGCTCGTGGTGGCGCGCGCACCCTGGATCTCGAACAGCCGGGATGCGGCGGCCAGCGACACCTTGGTGGTCAGGTACTTCGCCTCGTACACCGCCACCGCAGCCTCGGCCCGCTGGTCGGCGGTCAGCGCGTCGCCGATGTCGAGGGCGTGTTGCAATGCGTCGCCCGCCCGGTCGGCGAGCAGTGCGGCGCCCCGGATCTCGCTCTGTACCTCGCCGACGGCGTGCAAGATGTACGCGTCGTCGGTGGCGGTGTCGACGCCGGAGGTCTCCCACGGGGATGCGTACTGGCGGGTCCAGTCGAGGGCCTCCGCCAGCGCACCCTCGGCGGTGCCGATGTAGAAGTTGACGAACGCCAGTTGCCAGTGCGGCGTCACCAGGGTCTGCCACGGCGACGGCACCTTGCCGGTCAGCGGATCGTCGCCAAGGATCTCCGACCGTTCCACGCGGACGTTGTCGAGCACGATGCCGCCCGAATCAGTGAGCCGCTGCCCGATGTTGTCCCAATCGCCCTGTGGCCGATAGCCGTCCCGGTCGGAGGGAATGTTCACGAAGACGAGGTCGCCCTCGAAGACGGCGGCAACCTGGATGTAGTCCCCGACGCTCGATCCCGACGCGAAGGTGCGTCGCCCGTTGAGCCGGAAACCGTCGCCGTCGCGGGTCAGTTCGACGGCCGACCCGCCGCGCGGATTCTGCACGCCACCCCAGAACAGCTTCTGTTCGGCGTTGCGCCGCGACTGGGCGTCCGCCTGCTCCGGTGTGCCGAACAGCCGCGCGATCCGGGTCTGCGCGAAGTGATAGCCGATGAGATGCGCGATGGAGGTGTCGCCGCGGGCGATCCGCCGAGTAATCTGGGACGCCTGTGCATAATTGAGGCCCGACCCGCCGTACTCGACCGGCTCCTGCACCTGGAGTAGGTCGTGTTCGCGCAGCAATTCGACTTCGGCGCGGGGTGTTTCGTTGGCACGATCGCGCTCGGCGGCGGTCGCGCGAAGTTCGGCGGCGACGAGATCGGCGCGCCGCAGCGCGTCGTCGAAGCGTGTGGTGCTGGCAGTGGCGGTTACCGGCGTGCCGGCGGTGTCGGGTGTGGTGGTCTCTGGTGCGATGGTCATGGTGGTGCCCTTCGGTGTCAGATTGAGACGGCGGCGCGGAAGCGGGTGCGCGCGAGATCCGCTTCGAGTTCCCGCACGAGCGGCAGGATCTTCTCGCCGAAATAGACGACGTCCTCGTGGTAGTGCAGGAAGCCGAGCAGGAGGAGGTTCACGCCGCGCTGCTTGTAGCCGATGATGCGTTCGGCGATCTGTTCCGGCGTACCGACGAGCCCGGTGCGGAATCCGTCGTTGTACTGGACGAGGTCGGCGAACTCGGAGTCTTGCCACATGCCCTTCTTGTCAGCGGCGGACTGACCGGCCTGCTTGACCGCCGAGCCGAAGCCGCGCACCGCTTCGGTGTCGGCCTTGGCGATGATCTCCCGGAGCACCTCGCGGGCCTCGTTCTCCGAGTCGCGACCGATGAGAAATCCATTCAGCCCGAACTTCACTGTGCGGCCGTGGAGTGCGGCTTCGGCGTTGACGTCGGCGATCTGCTCGGTCACTCCGTCGAAGTCTTTGCCGTTGCTGAAATACCAGTCCGAGACCCGTCCGGCCATGGCCCGCGCTGCGGTCGAATTGCCGCCCTGGAAGATCTCCGGGTGCGGCCGCGACGGGACGTCGACCGGCTTGGGTTTGAGGTCGAAGTCGTGCAGCCGGTAGAAGTCGCCGGAGAACTCGGCGTGATCGCTCGTCCAGATCTCCCGCAGCACACGGATGAACTCCTCGGACCGGCGGTAGCGCTCGTCGTGTTCGAGCCACGGTTCGCCGAGCTTGGTGAACTCGTCCTTGAACCAGCCGCTGACCACATTGACCGCCGCGCGGCCGCCGGACAACTGATCGGCGGAGGCGAGGAATTTCGCGAGGACCCCCGGATGCCACAGTCCGGGATGCACCGCGGCGATCACCTTCAACCGCTCGGTGGCCAGCAGCAACGCGAGACTGAACGAGGTCGATTCGTGTTGGTAGGCAGCACCATAGGACGCGATATAGCGAACCTGGCTGAGCGCGTAGTCGAAGCCGTTGTTCTCGGCGAGAACCGCGAGCTTGCGGTTGTAGTCGTAACCCCAGTCGGTGCGCTGTTCGATCTTGCTGACGACGAGGCCGCCACTGACGTTGGGCACCCAGTAGGCGAACCGGATGGGTTCGTCGATCGGGTCCTGTGTGTCCGCACCGACGGTCACGGAATCGAGTTGCGTGTCAGACATGGAAGTTGCTCCGGTGATTGGCATTCGAGTGAGGCATGACGCCGAGTCTGTGACCGCGTGGGGTGTCCTTCAAGACTTGGGATCAGCCTGAATCGATGGCCGCCCGGCGGCGCGGGCTACCGTAGGAGCTATGCGCGTGGCGACCTGGAACGTGAACTCGGTCAAGCAGCGGATCCCGCGGCTGCTGCCGTGGCTGGACGAGCGTCGCCCCGACGTGGTGTGCCTGCAGGAAACCAAACTCTCCGACGACACCTTCTACACCGTGCTCGGACCCGAATTCACCGACCGCGGATACGAATTCACGCACGTGGGGCAGGGCCAGTGGAATGGCGTCGCGATCCTGTCCAAGGTGGGGCTGGACGACGTCCGGCGCGGCTTCGACGGCGCACCCGGATATCCCGATCCGGCGTCGGCGCCGGAAGCGCGGGCGGTGTCGGCGGTCTGCGCGGGAGTGCGCGTCTACTCGCTGTACGTGCCGAACGGTCGGGAACCCGACTCCGACCACTACCGCTACAAGCTGGAGTGGCTGGCCCGGTTGCGCGACGCCGTTCGCCCCGAGACCGATACGACGATGCTGTGCGGCGATATCAACATCGCGCCCGCCGACAACGACGTCTTCGATCCGGCCGCCTACGTGGGGCATACCCACGTCACCGAACCCGAGCGGGCGGCGCTGGCCGATCTGGAAGGGCTCGGCCTGACCGACGTGGTGCGCACTCGATGGCCGGAGGCGCGGGTGTTCAGTTACTGGGACTATCGCGCGGGCATGTTCCACAAGGATCTGGGCATGCGGATCGACCTGATCCTGGCCGGGCCCCCGATCGCCGACCGGGTGGCCGCCGCCTGGGTCGACCGCGCCGCCCGCAAGGGCACCAAACCCAGCGACCACGCGCCGGTCATCGTCGATCTCGACGACGCACCGGACGGCGACATCGGTCCGATGGTGCCGCCGCCGTCGAATCCGGCGGGTCGCGGTGGCCGATCGGTGAAACTGCCGCAGTCGTCCGACTGACCTTCGCGATAATCCGGTCATGGTCTCCCGAGCGCCCGATGACGTGCTGGCGGGTCTGCGACGTGCTCGCGACCATGCCGACCGGAACTTCGACGAGCCGCTCACCCTGGGTGAACTGGCCGCGGTCGCGGGAATCAGCAAGTACCACTTTCAGCGTCTGTTCACGGTGACCTATGGCGTCTCGCCGGCCCAACATCTGTCCCGACGGCGCATCGAACGTGCCCAGGATCTGTTGCGCGCCACCAACCTGACGATCACCGAGATCTGTGTCGCGGTCGGGTTCGCCAGCCTGGGCTCGTTCAGCAGCCGCTTCCGGGAACTGGTCGGTGAATCACCGTCGGAGTTCCGGCTGCGCTACGCCGACGGCGCACCGCGCATTCCGGGCTGCTACATCTTCATGGCTGGACTGGCCGAGCGATACGTCGACGACGACCGCGACACCCGTTGACTTCCGCGCCGCCCGAGATCCGCAATCCAGGAGAAGCGATGCGGCCGGAGCGGTCGCTACCGTCGGTCCATGATCACCAACATCTCGCTTGTCTCCGTGTGGGTTTCCGACATCGACGAATCCAAGAAGTTCTACACCGAGGTCCTGGGTTTCGAGCCCAAGGACGATCTGACACTCGGCGACGACTTTCGCTGGTGCACGGTCGCACATCCGACCCAGCCGGAGCTACAGGTTCACCTGACCACGCCGAGTAAGCCGCTGTCGGACGACCTGATCGCGGCGATGCAGCGGGCACAGCGGGAGGGCGGGCTGCCCGGCCTCGGCCTCGCCGTCGACGACTGCCGGGCCACCTACGACGACCTGCGCGCCAAGGGAGTCGAGTTCATCCAGCCGCCGGAGGACCGGCCGTACGGCGTCGAGGCCCTCATGCGGGACAACTCGGGCAACTGGATGGTCCTGGTCGAACACCGCGACTACACGCCGGAGGACTTCGACGGCGTCGACCTGGGCTGAGGCGAATCGGACACTTCCGGCAGCGGTCGGTGGCAGGTCTCGTCGTGGGGCGTCATGCCTCGTAGTGTGTTCGCGTGACGACGACCTTCCCGACCCTGGGCGCTCCGGACGGCGCGAACACCGCGTGGGTGCTCGTGGCCTTTGCCCTGGTGCTGCTGATGACTCCGGCGCTCGGTCTGTTCTACGGCGGCATGGTGCGCTCCAAGAGCGTGCTGAACATGATGATGATGTGCCTGTCGGCGGTCCCGATCGTGTGGGTCGTGTGGCTGGTTGTCGGGTACTCGATGGCGTTCGGTCCCGACCGCGGCGGACTCATCGGCGACCCGACGACCTTCGCCGGGCTGCGGAGCCTGTTCGGCGACTACGGGGCCGGTGGAACCGACTCCGAGCAGATGGCACTCGTCGGCACCATCCCGGCGATGTTGTTCGTCGTCTTCCAGGCCGGGTTCGCGATGGTGACCGTCGCGCTCATCGCCGGTGCGGTGGCCGACCGGATGCGCTTCACGTCCTGGGTCGTGTTCGCGACCCTCTGGGCACTGCTGGTCTACGTCCCGGTGGCGCACTGGGTATTCAGCACGCCGGGGCTGACCGCCGAACACGGCGGCTGGATCGCCGAGCGACTCAAGGCGATCGATCTCGCCGGCGGCACGGTCGTGGAGATCAACTCGGGCGCATCGGCATTGGTGATCGCGCTGCTCCTCGGGCGACGTCGCGGCTGGCCGAAGGATCCGATGCGGCCGCACAACCTGCCGTTCGTGATGCTCGGTGCCGGCTTACTGTGGTTCGGCTGGTTCGGATTCAACGCCGGATCGACGTTGGCGGCCAACGGATCTGCCGCGCTCATCGTCGCCAACACGCTCGGCGCCGGTGCCATGTCGATGGTCGCGTGGCTGATCGTGGAACGCATCCGGCACGGGCGGCCGACGTCGTTCGGCGCGGCGTCGGGCGTGGTTGCCGGTCTGGTGGCGATCACGCCGTCGTGTTCGGCGGTGACACCGATCGGGGCACTGGCGATCGGGCTCGTCGCCGGCGCGGTCGCCTCCTACGCCATCGAGCTCAAGTTCCGCTGGGGCTACGACGACTCCCTCGACGTCGTGGGCGTCCACTTTGTCAGCGGCGTGGTGGGGATGCTGATGATCGGGTTGGTCGCGAGCTCGTCGGCGCCCGCCGGCGTCGACGGCCTGCTCTACGGCGGTGGGCTGGACCAACTCTGGCGGCAGGCGGTGGCCGTCGTGGCGGTGCTCGTGTACGCGATGGTGGTCACCGCCATTATCGGCGGGATCCTCAAGTACACGATCGGCCTGCGCGCGGACCGGCAGCACGAACTCGACGGCATCGACGACGGTCAGCACGCGGAGTCCGCGTACGACTTCCAGACGCCCCGGGTCGGGCGCGTCGACGTCGGGGTGCATAAGTAGGTCGTTCACTGTGCGGCGCGGACCGTTCACTGTGCGTCGTGCAGCGTTCACTGTGCGGCGCGGGACGTTCACTGTGCGGCGTGCAGCGTTCACTGTGCGGCGCGGAGCGTTCACTGTGCGGCGTGGAGTTGTGGTCGCTGGCTTCGACACGGCGCTCGTGCCTCGCGCCTGCTCAACCAGCGGGGGCTGTTCGTACAGGAACTTCCCGTGTGGGTGCTGTCGGGCGGATAGTGCACGCGGTGGGCGGTATGCGTGAAGTTTCGGTACGCATTGCGGTGCGCGCGGGGTGGCTGGCTTCGACACGGCGCTCGGGCCTTGACCCTGCTCAACCAGCGGGGCCAGCCCAGCGGCGCCGGCTTCGACACGGCGCTCGTGCCTCGCGCCTGCTCAACCAGCGGGTGAGCAGCGGACTCGCGCCAACCAGCGGCCTCAGCCCCAGTTCTCCGCGCGGGTCAGGCAGAACGGGTGTCCGGCGGGGTCGAGGACCACGATCCAGCCGTCGCCGGGCTGGTCGGCCGGGACGGTGGCGCCCAGCGCGACGCAGCGATCGCGGGTGGCGGCGAGATCGTCGACGGCCAGGTCGAAGTGGAACTGCTTGCTGCCCTGTGTATTCGGCCACGCCGGCGGCGCGTAGTCCTCGACGCTGCCGAATCCGAGCGCATGGTCCGGGCCTTGCAGCATCGCGTAGCCGTCACCCGACGCCGTGATCGGCCAGCCCAGGACGGCGGACCAGAAGCGCGCGGATGCCTCCGCGTCGGCGCAATCGATGGTCACCATGGCCAGACGAGCGACGGCGGGTTCGGTAGCGGTGGTCGACATGGGTGAACGATCCCTTCGTTGGCGCTGAAGTCACGGTCCGCGCGTACTCGCGGTACCGGCCACACCTTCCTACGATCGATCCATGCCGGATAGGACGAATGCGACGACGACCGGTGCCGGCATCCTCCACCCGGAGCGCTGGGCCGGGTCGCCGTCCTGGACCGCCTTCCGTGTGCGTCCGACCTGGCCGACTATGTCGAGAACTATTGGACCCTGCGGTGGGAGCTACCCGCGGGCGTCACCCAGACGAGTTCGGTGCTGCCGCATCCGGCGTGCACGCTCAGCGTCGAGTGGGGCGATACCCGCCCCGAGGTCGGTGCCGATCCGGTGGTGGTCACCGGGGTCGCGACCCGCCGTTTCGACGTCGAGCTCGCCGGCACCGGCCGCGTGTTCGCGGCGAAGTTCCGGCCCGGCGGGCTGGCCGCGCTGACCAGCGGCACCGCTTCGGCCTGGCGCGACGCGACGTTCGCCGCCGTCGACATCTTCCCCGCGAGCCTGCTGGCCCCGCTCCGCGACCTCGATCCACTCGACAACAGCGAGCAATGCGCGCAGCGCTTCGACGAGGTACTGCGCGCCGCGGTCGCCTCGGCGCCGGACAGCGCGGCAACGGAGGGCGGGTACGCGCAGGTCCTGCGCGTCGTGCGGGACATGCTCGACGACCACACGCTGGTCGGTGTTGGACAGGTCGAGCGACGGCACGGTCTGGGCACCCGGCAACTGCAGCGGTTGTTCGCGCGGTACGTCGGAGTGTCCCCGAAGTGGGTGCTCGCGCGGTTTCGGATGCACGACGCGGTCGTCGAACTCGACGCCGGTTTTCGGGGATCGCTCGCCGACCTGGCGGTTCGGCACGGCTGGTACGACCAGTCGCACTTCACCCGCGACTTCCGCCGATTGGTCGGGGTGGCGCCCGGGGCGTATATCGCGCGACCACGCTGACCGCTGCGATCGCGCTGACCGCTGCGACTATGCTGACCGCCGCGACCACGCTGACCGGTGCGCATGCGTGACCGCGCTGACCACGGAGTCGGGGCCGGTCGGAGCGCACGGTCGCGCGGTCGAGGACGCCGGGACCGTCCGGGAACAACCCCCGCACACCGTGCGTTACAACCACCGTGATCGTGTCCCGTTCATCGACGATTTTCCCTGCGTAGGGACACTGGATCCGATTTTTGACCTGTGCAAACTCGATGGGTAGAGTGGACCGTCGGTGCCCGGAGCAGTAGGCGGGCCGAATCAGCATGTCAGTCCACGGTGTGAATCCCACGGTGTGAATCGGGTTCCGGACTCACCCGTGGTCAGGCAAGCAGGCCCGCTGTCGGACGTATGACACGCCCGACCTCGGGATACATAATCCAAGACTGACCAGCGTTTTCGCGCTGGTGGGGCGAGTTGTGGAT
Source organism: Gordonia sinesedis (assembly GCA_039527305.1). Classification (GTDB taxonomy): domain Bacteria; phylum Actinomycetota; class Actinomycetes; order Mycobacteriales; family Mycobacteriaceae; genus Gordonia; species Gordonia sinesedis. The sequence continues at coordinate 269,127 of BAAAJU010000001.1, forward strand.
GCACTCGGATCGGGCGGACTCTTCGTCTGACGACGTCCGTGATCCGACTGCTTGCCCGGAGCACAAACCACAGCACGACACAACACGACGAGGAAGAAAGTCACCTAGTGCCAACCATTAACCAGCTGGTCCGCAAGGGCCGCCACGATAAGGCCGCGAAGAAGAAGACGGCCGCGCTGAAGGGCAGCCCCCAGCGTCGTGGCGTCTGCACCCGCGTCTACACCACCACCCCCAAGAAGCCGAACTCCGCGCTCCGCAAGGTCGCCCGTGTGCGCCTGACGAGCGGCGTCGAGGTCACCGCCTACATCCCCGGTGAGGGTCACAACCTGCAGGAGCACTCGATGGTGCTCGTGCGCGGCGGTCGTGTGAAGGACCTGCCGGGTGTGCGCTACCGCATCGTCCGCGGCTCGCTGGACACCCAGGGCGTCAAGGACCGCAAGCAGGCTCGCAGCCGCTACGGCGCGAAGAAGGGGAGCTGATACCGATGCCACGTAAGGGACCCGCCCCTAAGCGCCCGCTGATCAACGACCCGGTCTACGGGTCGCCGCTGGTCACCCAGCTGATCAACAAGATCCTGCTGGACGGCAAGAAGTCGACCGCCGAGCGCATCGTCTATCAGGCCCTCGAGCAGGCCCGCGACAAGACCGGCACCGATCCGGTCGTCACCCTCAAGCGTGCGCTGGACAACGTCAAGCCCACCCTCGAGGTCAAGAGCCGTCGCGTCGGTGGCGCCACCTACCAGGTGCCCGTTGAGGTCAAGCCCGGCCGCGCCAACACCCTGGCGCTGCGCTGGCTGGTGACCTTCAGCCGGCAGCGTCGCGAGAAGACGATGGTCGAGCGCCTCGCCAACGAGCTGCTCGATGCGTCGAACGGTCTCGGTGCGTCGGTGAAGCGCCGCGAGGACACCCACAAGATGGCCGAGGCCAACCGGGCGTTCGCGCACTACCGCTGGTGATGTGACCTGCCGGAGTTCGCTCCGGCCGGGTGGCCCGCTCGCCACCCGAACAGAATGAACAGCCTTATTCAGAACTCTTCCCACCGGGAGTAACCCTCCCGACGGGAACGAAGGGAATTTGATGGCACAGGAAGTGCTCAGCGACCTGAAGAAGGTTCGCAACATCGGCATCATGGCGCACATCGATGCCGGTAAGACCACCACGACCGAGCGAATCCTCTACTACACCGGTGTCAACTACAAGATCGGTGAAACCCACGACGGCGCGTCGACCACCGACTGGATGGAGCAGGAGAAGGAGCGGGGGATCACCATCACCTCCGCGGCCGTGACCTGCTTCTGGAACGGCAACCAGATCAACATCATCGACACCCCCGGGCACGTCGACTTCACCGTCGAGGTGGAGCGCAGCCTGCGTGTGCTCGACGGTGCCGTGGCCGTCTTCGACGGCAAGGAAGGCGTCGAGCCGCAGTCCGAGCAGGTGTGGCGGCAGGCCGAGAAGTACGACGTCCCGCGTATCTGCTTCGTCAACAAGATGGACAAGCTGGGCGCCGACTTCTACTTCACGGTGCGCACCATCGAGGAGCGCCTCGGCGCCAAGCCGCTGGTGCTGCAGCTGCCGATCGGTGCCGAGGACGACTTCGACGGCGTCGTCGACCTGATCGAGCAGAAGGCGATCACCTGGCGGGGCACCGTCGAGATCGGTGCCGAGCCGACTATCGAGGAGATCCCGGCCGACCTGGCCGACAAGGCCGCCGAGTATCGCGAGAAGCTGCTGGAGACGGTGGCCGAAAGCGACGAGGCGCTGCTGGAGAAATACTTCGGTGGCGAGGAACTCACCGTCGACGAGATCAAGGGCGCCATCCGCAAGCTGACCATCGCGCGCGAGTACTACCCGGTGCTGTGCGGCTCGGCCTTCAAGAACAAGGGCGTGCAGCCGATGCTGGACGCGGTCATCGACTACCTGCCGTCCCCGCTGGACGTGCCGAGCGTCGAGGGCCACGCCGTGGGCGACGAGGAGGAGATCCTCACTCGCAAGCCGTCGGCGGACGAGCCGTTCTCGGCTCTGGCGTTCAAGATCGCGGTGCACCCGTTCTTCGGCAAGCTCACCTTCGTGCGGGTCTACTCGGGCCACGTCACGCCGGGCACCCAGGTGCTCAACGCGACGAAGGGCAAGAAGGAGCGCGTCGGCAAGCTGTTCCAGATGCACGCCAACAAGGAGAACCCGGTCGATGAGGCCTGGGCCGGACACATCTACGCGATGATCGGGCTCAAGGACACCACCACCGGTGACACCCTGTGCGACCCCAACGCGCCCATCGTGCTGGAGTCGATGAGCTTCCCGGACCCGGTCATCAACGTCTCGATCGAGCCGAAGACCAAGTCCGACCAGGAGAAGCTCGGCACCGCGATCCAGAAGCTCGCCGAAGAGGACCCGACCTTCACCGTCCAGCTGGACGACGAGACCGGGCAGACCGTCATCGGCGGTATGGGCGAGCTGCACCTGGATGTGCTGGTCGACCGGATGAAGCGAGAGTTCAAGGTCGAGGCCAACGTGGGCAAGCCCCAGGTGGCCTACCGCGAGACGATTCGCCGGCCGGTCGAGAAGCACGAGTACACGCACAAGAAGCAGACCGGTGGCTCCGGCCAGTTCGCCAAGGTGATCATCAAGCTCGAGCCGTTGGTCGACGCCGAAGACGGCGCGACCTACGAGTTCGTCAACGAGGTCACCGGCGGCCGCGTCCCGCGCGAGTACATCCCATCGGTGGATGCCGGTGCGCAGGACGCGATGCAGTACGGTGTGCTCGCCGGTTACCCGCTGGTCAACTTGAAGGTGACGCTGCTCGACGGTCAGTACCACGACGTCGACTCGTCGGAAATGGCCTTCAAGATCGCCGGTTCGCAGGCTCTCAAGGAGGCCGCGAAGATGGCGAACCCGGTGATCCTGGAACCGATCATGGCCGTCGAGGTCACGACTCCGGAGGATTACATGGGTGACGTGATCGGCGACCTGAACTCCCGCCGTGGCCAGATCCAGGCCATGGAGGAGCGCAGCGGTGCCCGTGTCGTCAAGGCGCAGGTTCCGCTGTCGGAGATGTTCGGCTACATCGGCGACCTCCGGTCGCGGACCCAGGGCCGGGCAAACTACTCCATGGTGTTCGATTCGTACGCCGAGGTTCCGGCGAACGTCTCGAAGGAGATCATCGCCAAGGCGACCGGCGAGTAACCCAACTCGGCCAGTCGTCGTGGCACCCGCGCCGCGGCGCGACCAACGTAAATAGATAACCCGCTGCCGGGAACCACCCGGTAGCTCTGAACAGTCCAGGAGGACCAACAAGTGGCGAAGGCGAAGTTCGAGCGGACCAAGCCGCACGTGAACATCGGCACCATCGGTCACGTCGACCACGGCAAGACCACCCTCACCGCGGCCATCACCAAGGTGTTGCACGACAAGTACCCGGAGCTCAACCAGAGCTTCGCGTTCGATCAGATCGACAAGGCGCCGGAGGAGAAGGCTCGTGGTATCACGATCAACATCTCCCACGTCGAGTACGAGACCGACAAGCGTCACTACGCGCACGTCGACGCTCCCGGCCACGCCGACTACATCAAGAACATGATCACCGGTGCGGCTCAGATGGACGGCGCGATCCTGGTCGTGGCGGCCACCGACGGTCCGATGCCGCAGACCCGCGAGCACGTGCTGCTGGCCCGCCAGGTCGGTGTGCCCTACATCCTGGTCGCGCTGAACAAGGCCGACATGGTCGATGACGACGAGATCATCGAGCTCGTCGAGATGGAGGTCCGCGAACTGCTGGCCGCCCAGGACTTCGACGAAGAGGCTCCGGTCGTCAAGGTGTCGGCGCTCAAGGCTCTCGAGGGCGACGCCGAGTGGGTCAAGTCGGTCGAGGAACTCATGCAGGCCGTCGACGACTCGATCCCGGACCCGGTCCGCGAGACCGAGAAGCCGTTCCTGATGCCCGTCGAGGACGTCTTCACCATTACCGGCCGCGGCACCGTGGTCACCGGTCGTGTGGAGCGCGGCGAGGTCAACGTGAACGAGGAAGTCGAGATCGTCGGCATCCGCGACAAGTCGCAGAAGACCACCGTCACCGGCATCGAGATGTTCCACAAGCTGCTCGACTCGGCGCAGGCGGGCGACAACGCCGGTCTGCTGCTGCGCGGCCTCAAGCGTGAGGACGTCGAGCGTGGTCAGGTCATCGTGAAGCCGGGCACCACGACTCCGCACACGGAGTTCGAGGGCCAGGCCTACATCCTGAGCAAGGACGAGGGCGGGCGTCACACCCCGTTCTTCAACAACTACCGTCCGCAGTTCTACTTCCGTACCACCGACGTGACCGGCGTCGTGACCCTCCCCGAGGGCACCGAGATGGTCATGCCGGGCGACAACACCGAGATGAGCGTCAAGCTCATCCAGCCCGTCGCCATGGACGAGGGCCTGCGGTTCGCCATCCGTGAGGGTGGCCGCACCGTGGGTGCGGGTCGCGTCACCAAGATCAACAAGTGACACCCTGACCCTCGGGTCGTCTGCAACGCCCCAGTCGCGAAAGCGGCTGGGGCGTTGTGCATTTCGGGGGGTCGAATGGGCGTCGGCGTTCGTCGATTGGGCGTCCGATCCGGCGGGCCACCTCCCGGCCGCCGATTACCAGTCGTCGAGACTGACGTAGCCGTCCTGGATAGCCCGGGCGAACAGGCTCGCCTTGGACGGTGCGGGGCGCGCGACCGCCTCGTACTTGGCGCGAATGCGCGCGATATGGGTACTGACCGTCGCGGCAGTGATGAACAGCGCGCCGGCGGCCTCCTGCTTGGACTCCGCGTGCAGCCACGCGATGAGGACTTCGACCTCCCGCTCGGACAGGGTGGGCCGGGTGAGCTGTGCGCGGACGACCGTGTGGAGGTGTCGGTGCGGCGGACCGGTCGTCGGGCGGTGTTGCCGGGGCGTCGGCTGTCGGGGCGGCCGGACGGAGAGCGGTCGCGGTTGGCCGGTGGCGTCGGAATTCCGGGAATCGGCGGCGGTGGGCCTGTCCGGTCCGGTGAGGTCGGTGTTGTTGATGACGTCCTCCTTCGGGGCCTGAGTGTCGGAAGCTCCGGGTGCATCGCCGGGCGGGCGGTGCACGGCGGTGACGGTTGCGGTGTGGGGGGTGCGGCGGTCGTCGACGGCTCGGGACGTCGGGATGGTATGGAAGCGCTGTAGGCCATGGGCGGGGACTGCAGCGACGGTGAGGTGATTGTCTGCCCGGCCGTCGACGCGTGCGGTTCAACTCGTGGTGGTCGGCGAAGTCGATACGGTTCCGATACGCTGACCTGCATCGACGTGGTCCGAGAGCGGCCGCGCCCGAGAGAATCGAACACGGAATATGGGCCCCGATGCGGTGTACACCCGGGAGGACCTCGGCCGCGCGCTGACCGAGTTGCGGCTGCGTGCCGGACTCAGCGTCCGCGATGTCGCCGCCGACGCCGATGCACTCCTCGGCACGGTTGCGGGCTGGTTCGCGGGACAGCACGCCCCGACCCGCAGCAGCCGGACGATGTTCGAGCGAATGCTCCGAGCGTGCGGGGTCGGGGATCCGGCCGATCGCGCCGCCTGGTGGGATGCCGTCGAGCGCGTGCGCAGTGGCGCCGGCCGGCGGCCCCGGGCGGAATCCCCCTACCGCGGGTTCGCCGCCTTCGGCCCGTGTGACGGTCCGTGGTTCTTCGGTCGCGACGACCTGGTGTCCCGCCTCATCGAGCTGATCCGTTCGCAGCGCTTCGGGCCGGACGGCGACGGCGATGGTCCCGAGGGGTATGAGGTGCCCGACCGGGTCCAGCCGACGGCCGTACGCGGCGTGATGGTGGTGGGCATGTCCGGCGTCGGGAAGTCGTCGCTGGTGCGGGCGGGGATGCTCGGGGAAGCCGCCGACGGCCACCGGCTCGCCGGCTGGCGGTATGCCGTCATGATGCCCGGCGACGATCCGATCGCGGCGCTTGCGGCCGCGTTGGCCGAACTCGGCGGGCATCAGGAACGGCTGAGCGGGGCGCCGGATTCATCGGGAGACGGCGGTGACGGCGACGTCTCCCGGGCAGACGGTGCGGACACCGAGGCTGCGGATACCGAGGCTGCGGATACCGAGGCTGCGGACACCGAGGCCGGCACCCGGGCTCGCGGCGATCGAGGCCCGGCCATCCTCGTCATCGACCAGCTCGAAGAGCTCTGGACACAGAACGACGCCGAGACGCGCGAGGCGTTCAGCCGCGCGGCAGCCGACGTCGCCCGCCGCGGCGACATCGTGCCGGTCGGGGTGCTGCGCGCCGACTTCTACGGACGAGTCGCCGGAGTGCCATGGCTCGCGACCATCCTGGAGGCGGCGCAGGTGATCGTCGCACCGATGCGCTTCGACCAGCTCCGGTCGGTGATCGAAGGGCCCGCCGAGGTCGCCGGAGTGGCCGTCGAACCCGAACTCGTCGAGATGTTGCTGGACGACCTCGCCCCGCGGGCCGGGCTACTCGGCGTCGTCGAACCGGGCGTATTGCCGATGTTGTCCCACGCCTTGCGGGCGACCTGGGAGCAATCCGACGGCCGTCGTCTCACCGTCCGCGACTACCTCGCCACCGGCCGGATCGGCGGTGCTGTGGAACAGACCGCGGAGGCGGTGTACGCGTCACTGTCGGACGACGAGCGGGCGGTCGCGCGCCGGATGCTGCTGGCGATGATCAATGTCGACGAGGACACGGTGAACCGTCGGACGGTGCGTCTCACCGACCTCGGGATCGATTCGGAACCGACACCCGCGACCGCCGGTGCCGGTCTCGATGTCGGTGCCGACACCGAGCCCACCGAGCCCACCGAGCCCACCGAGACAACCGCAACTCGGGTCCTGGAACGGTTCGCCACCGCCCGCCTGGTGACCGTGTGGACCTCACACGCACAGATCGCCCACGAGGCGCTACTGACCGCATGGCCCCGGCTCATCGAATGGATCGACGCCGACCGGGAACGGCTGCTGCTGCAACGCAGGCTGCGCACCTTCAGCGACCCGTGGGCAGCCGATGGCCGACCCGACGACCTACTCCTCGGGCCCGAACGTCTCGCGATGTTTCGGCCGCTCGGCGAGACGGGCGACACCCCCGGTGACGAACCTCCGATCGACCTGTCCAGCCGCGATTACCTGGCAGCCAGCGTGGCCCGGCACGACGCCGAGGTCGCCCGGAAACGGCGCGGCGCACGACAATTGCGTCGCGTTGCCCTCGTCGCGGGCATCTTCGGCGTCGTGGCGTTGCTCGCCGCCGTCGCCGCGGTGGTGGCCGGGTTGAACGCGGTGGCACAGCGGGAACGTGCCGAGAACGTCCGCAACGAGGCGTTGAGCCGACAGCTCGCGGTCGAGGCCCGCGAACTCGACAAGCGTGACCCGATGCTCGCGGCACAGTTGGCGATGATCGGCTACCGGCAGGCGCCGACCGTCGAGGCGCGGTCGGCGTTGATCGACACCATGGCCGGTCCAGTACCGACACGCTATCGCGGCGAAGGTGGCGGCACCCTCTTCGCCAAGGGCGGTGGGTCGATACTGGCCGCGCTCGGGTCGGGCGGGCAGATCCGGCTGTTCCGGATCGGTGAGCACGGCGTCACCGCGCAGATCACCGACTTTCGGGGCGCCGAGCCGGGCGGAACCGTCGGCGGGGGAGCGATCTCGCCGGACGGTGCCACGCTGCTTGTCGGTGGCCGAGATCGATTGACCGCCTGGGACATCACCGACCCGACGCGACCGGTCCGCGGAGCCGATCTGCCTGGCGCGGGCGGCGACGTCAACAACGTCGCGTTCAGCCCGGACGGGCGGACGGTGCTCGCCGCCGTGACCGGGACCGGTGTGCAGGCGTGGACGGCGGTTCCTGGTGGCTGGCAGCAGATTCCGTTACCCGCCAAGGTGATGGGTACCTCCGGTGACGTCGTGTTCTCGCCGGATGGCACGCTGGCGGCGACGAGTAGCGCCACGCGTCGGATCGACCTGTGGAGTGTCGGGCCGGGCCGGATCGACGCCGTCGGGGAGATCGCGTTGACCGCAGGTCGGGACAACGCGCTTGCCCAGGCACTGACGTTCACACCGGACGGTCGGCGACTGATCGCGGGGCAGCGTACGCGGACCCTCGATGTCTTCGACGTGTCGGATCCGCGAAACCCGCGGATGACACAGCAATTCGGCGGCTACACCAGCTACGCCAATTCGGTCGCGGTGAGCGCGGACGGCACGCGGGTGGCCGGCGGTGGCGCCGACAATGCCACCCGCATCTTCGACCTGACCGACCCGACCGCGCCGCCGCTGGTGCTGCCGAGCCCGACGAGCGCATCCGGGGTGCAATTCGCCGGGTCACACCTGATCGTCGCCACCGTCGACGGCCGGGTGCAGGATTGGCCCCCCGACACCTCGACCGCGCGCGTCGGCTCGGACAACGTCTACCAGATTCCGGCCGACGGCTCGGGGCGGCGAATCTTGGCATCCGACAATGTCACTGGATCGATGACACAGTGGCGACTGGCCAGCGGCGGTATCGAGCGAGCCGGACCCAACCTCCCCCCGCCGCCGGACGACGCATACTCCGGAGCCGTCGTGATGTCGACATCGGGGCGCACCGCCACCCTCGGCACGGTGAGCGGCCGGGTGTTCTTCGCCGACTACGCGGAACCGTCCCAGCCGCGCCTGATGGGTGCGGCACCTGCGTTGTCGACGCTGAACGAGACGGTCGATTTCAACGAGCGCACCGGTTTCGCGGTGACCGGTGCTACCGACTCGCGCTCCGTCGTCGTGATAGACGCAGCCGACCGAGCGGCGCCGCGAGTGGTGGGCCGCGTCGACGTCGGCAGCGGAGTGACGTGGGTGTCGCTGAGCCCGGACGGTCGGCGAGCGGCGGTGGCCACGACCACCGGTCAGGTCCGGATGATCGATCTGTCGGTCCCGTCGGCACCGCGGATGACGCTGGACGCGTACCGGTTCGGCGGGTCGGCGCTATGTGTGCGGTTCAGTCCGGATGGACAGCGGATCGCGGTCAGCTCGGACTCGAAAGCGGTAGCCATCGTGGACGTGTCGACGCCACAGCCACGGACGGTCGCGGAAATGTCGGGGCCCGCCGGGCAGCTCTACAGCGTCGGGTTCTCCGCGGACGGTGCCCGCGTCGTCGCGGGTGGCGGCGACTCGCAGGTCTGGGTCTGGCGGATCGATGGGTCGAAGCCCGAGGTCGAGGCGATCGTCCAAGGATTCGCCGGCACCGTCTTCGATGTCCGGTTCGCCGCCGACGACGTCCTGCTCGCCTCCGGTGGGAATGGCGCCATCGACTCGTGGCGGATGGATCCGGACAGGCTCATCGCGGATGCGTGCCGACGCCCGGGTGGTGGTCCGATCACCGACGCGGAATGGCGCACCTACCTCCCGGCCGTGCCGTACGACCCACCCTGTCGGTAGCGTCCCCGTCGACCGGGGGGCAGATTCCGTTCACTGTGCGGCAAAAATCGTTCAGTGTGCGTCAGATTCCGTCCACTGTGCGGCAAAAATCGTTCGGTGTGCGTCAGATTCCGTCCACTGTGCGCGGGCGCTGGTTTCGATACGGCTCCTCGCTGCGCTCGGTGCCTACTCAACCAGCGGGACGGGTCTCCTTTGAGTGGCGGGGTCGCCTCGATCAGCGGGATGGGTCTGCTTGAGTAGCGGGGGTCGCCTCAATCAGCGGGATGGGTCTGCTTGAGTAGCGGGGTCGCGTCGATCAGCGGGGGTCGTCTACTCAACAAGCGGATGTGACCAGCGGGGATGGTCTGCTCAGGCAGCCGGGTCCGGGCCTCGGCCAGAGTGACCAGATCCCTCGGCCAGCGGCGTTCGACCGAGAGTTACCCTGGCGGTTGATGCGTTTCGTTCACCCATCCGACGGCCTACGGCTCGCGGTCCGGACGTCCGGGCCCGCCGACGAGGCGCCGCCAGTCCTGCTGATCCACGGAATGGGTGGCGATCACACAACCTGGCGGTCGATGGCCGCGACCCTGCGACGCACTGGACGCTCGGTCATCTCATTCGATCTCCGCGGTCACGGTCGCAGCAGCCACGTCCCCGACTATGCGCTCGCCGACTTCGCCGCCGATGCCGCAGCCGTCCTCGACAATCTCGACGTCGCGCGGGCCGACATCATCGGGCACTCGCTCGGCGCACACACCGCTCTGCGGCTCGCTATGACGCGGCCCGATCTCGTGGATTCCGTAGTGCTGGAAGAGGTTCCGCCGATGCCGCGCGACCAGGCGGATCTCGACGAACAGATCACGGTCGGCTCGGGACTCGGCGAGCGGCTGCGCGGCATCGGCTGGTTGCTGGCGAACCCGACGCCGCTGTTCCGCTTCGATCGCACACTGGCCGACCGGGTCAGCGCCCAGTTCGACGTCGCCGACCCCGACTGGTGGGCGAGACTCGGCGACGTCACCGCCCGCACGCTCGTCATCTCCGGCGGCGAGCGCAGCTTCCTACCGCCGCGGCACCTGCGTGCCCTCGCCGACACCATCGACTCAGCGTCGTTCGCGGTCATCGACGCCGGGCACAGCGTGCACCGCGACCGCAGGCGCGAGTTCGAGGCGACGGTCACCGACTTCCTGCGACAGCGTCCCTAACCCTGCGACCGACACCGAAATCCATCGACATTGTGCCCGCTTACCGGGCACAATGTCGATGGATTTCGGCGTGAGACGATAGCAGCGACATGGACCTCCCCGACGTCGCCGACATCCTCGACACCGCGGTCACGGTGCAGCTGCCGATGCGCACCAAATTCCGCGGGCTCACCGAACGCGAAACGATGATCTTCGCCGGACCCGCCGGCTGGGGCGAGTTCGGTGCATTCGTCGAATACGACGACGCAGAGGCGGCGACGTGGCTTGCCGCAGGTATCGAAGCCGCCTATCTCGGGCCGCCTCCCGCACACCGCGACCTGGTCGCGGTCAACGCCACGGTGCCCGCGGTCCCCGCCGACCGTGTCGCCGACATCATCGCGCGCTACCCGGGTGCCCGGACCGCCAAGGTCAAGGTCGCCGAACCGGGTCAGACACTGGACGACGACGTCGCGCGGGTGGCCGCCGCACGCACCGTCATCGACCGGGTTCGCGTCGATGCGAACGGCAAATGGACACCAGCACAAGCGATTACCGCTATCCGGGCGATCGGCGACGTGGAGTACGTCGAGCAGCCCTGCGCCACCGTCGAGGAACTCGCCGAGGTGCGCCGCGCCGTCGACGTCCCGATAGCGGCCGACGAGTCGATCCGTCGTGCCGACGACCCGATGCGGGTGATCGCGGCAGACGCGGCCGACGTCGCGGTCCTCAAGGTCGCGCCACTTGGCGGCATGCGTGCCGTGCTCGCGCTCGCCGACCGGATCGGCCTACCCGTCGTGGTGTCGAGTGCCTTGGACAGCGCGGTCGGGATCGCCGCGGGTGTTGCGGCCGCTGCCGCGCTGCCGCACCTCGACCTCGCCTGCGGGCTTGGGACCGGATCGATGTTCGATGCGGATGTTGCCGAGCCGTTCACCCCGGTCGGCGGGTCGCTGGCGCTGCGTTGGTTCGGCCCGGGTGTGGCGTTGCCGACCGGCGCCGTCCTGGCGCCACCGCATCGCGACCGGTGGTGGCGGGACCGCCTGACCCGCTGCCACCAGGTGCTCGCCGGTCGCGGGTAGGCGCATCTCGACCGTGCTTCGCCCCGACCGCAGTTCGCGCCGGGCACAGCCGTCGATCACGGCAGCAACGGCACGGCCCTCTAGAAACATTCTCCGCAATCTGTTCCAATGGATGGTGAGGCGGGGATCACACCACGCCCGACAGAGTGGAGGGAGCAGCCGATGGCCACGCTCGCGCAGGCACCGGAAGGCAGCGGATTGCGGTCGGTGCCGACGTCGGACCGCAATGGAATCCTGGAAATGATGTCGATGCGGCGCGACCCCTTCGGGTTCTCCGACCGCCGCACCGCCGACTACGGCCCGATCTCCGGGCTCAACGCGCTCGGCATCAAACTCGTCGTCGCCTCTGGCGCACCGGCCGCGAACGAGATCCTGATGAACAAGGACCGCGCATTCGCCAACGGCCCCGCGTGGAGCTACTTCATCGGCCCCTTCTTCAATCGTGGTGTCATGCTGCTCGACTTCGACGAACACCGCCACCACCGGCACATCCTGCAGCACGCGTTCGCGCCGACCGTCCTCAAGGGCTACATGCAGGAAATGCAGCCGATGATCGCCGACCGTATGACACGCTTCCCGACCGGAAATATCAAGCTGTTCAACGAATTCAAGGCGCTCACCCTCGATGTCGCGCTCGAGGTGTTCCTGGGTGTCGAACTGCCGGAAGACGAGGCGGCTCGACTCAACAAGGCGTTCATCGAGACAGTACGCGCCGGGGTTGCCTACGTGCGCAAGCCGGTCCCGGGTGGCCGCTGGTGGAAAGGGCTGCGATCCCGGAAGGTGCTCGAAGAGTTCTTCTACGCCAACATCGATGCGAAGCGGGCCCGCGAGACACCGGACCTGTTCTCGGTGCTGTGTCATGCGGAAAGTGAGGAGGGGCATCGGTTTACCGACGAGGACGTGGTGAATCACATGATCTTCGTGTTGATGGCCGCACACGACACGTCGACGATCACGATGACCCAAATGGCCTACCGAATGGCGAAATCGCCTGAGTGGCAAGACAAGGCGCGAGCGCAGTCGATGGAGCTCAATCCCGAGTTGGGCTACGACGACCTAACTCGGCTCGAGGTCCTCGACCTGGTGATGCGAGAGTCACTACGAATGTGCCCACCGGTACCCGCGCAGCCCCGCATGGCGGTCAAGGACACATCGGTACAGGGGTACTACATTCCGGAGGGGACGATGGTGTCGGTGCCGCAGCTGACCAATCATCGAGACCCGGTGTATTACAGCAACCCCGACATATTCGATCCCGAGCGATTCGGCCCCGACCGCGCGGAGGACAAGGGGCACCGGATGGCGTGGATGCCGTTCGGTGGAGGCGTGCACAAGTGCATCGGCCTCTATTTTGGACAGATGGAGATCAAGACGATCATGCATCACTTGTTGCGCGGATATGAGTGGTCGGTGCCCGCCGGCTACGACATGCCGATGGACTACAGCGCGTTGCCGGTGCCCAAGGACCGGCTGCCGGTCACGGTCGCGCGGCGGTGACCGCATTGGCAACGAAGGGCCCGACGCGTCCCGCCGGCCGAACGCGGTCGCGCAAGGTGCGGAACACGGCCAGCGCGGCCGACCAGGAATCCGCGATCCTCGCCGCCGCCGCCGCGGAGTTCACCGAGGTCGGGGTCCGTCGCGCCAATGTCGACGAGGTGGCGTCCCGTGCCGGAGTCAGCCGCAGCACGCTGTATCGGCGGTTCCCCAACAAGGAGAAGCTGCTGCTGGCCGTGGCCAACGACCTCTACGAGCGGGGGATGACCAGACTCGAGGAGGCGGTGATCGGGCTGTCGCCGCGGGAGGCACTCGTCGAGGCGTTCGCGGTCGGCGCCGCGATGATCTCCGACGATCCGTTGATGCGGCGCTTAGTGCTCACCGATCATGAGATGCGGCCGATTACCGCGTCGGTGACCGCGCTATTCATCGACGTGGTCACCGACCGGGTGGCCGCGACGCTGCGTGAAGCGGGTGCCGAGATGCCGACCGACGATCTGCTCCAAGCTGTGGAAATTCATGTGCGGCTGGTTATTTCCTTCCTGGAGACGCCAGCGTCGGACGAGTCGCGGCAGGATCCGGAGAACGCGCGGGAGTTCGTCGCTAAGTTCCTCGCGCCGATGATCTGGTGAGTTCGTGTCGATGAGCAGAGGGTGGACGCCGCCTGGCGCACCATCGTGATTACCGAGTTTGTGACTACCGAGGAGTCCCATGACGTTGCGTGACAGGCTGATCGGCAATCGAGCAGCATCCGACCGTAACAGATCCCGAGAAGTATTGTCGGGCAAGGTGATCGCGCTGACCGGTGGTGCCCGCGGCATCGGATACGAAACCGCGTTTCAGCTCACCGAGGCTGGTGCTCGCGTCGCTATCGGTGATATCGACGGCGAGGCGGTCGGTAAGGCAGCGGCCGATCTCGGCATCGACGGACTCGAACTCGATGTGACCGACTCGAACAGTATTGAGGCTTTTCTGAGTGCTGTCGAATCGAGGCTCGGACCGATCGACGTGCTCGTCAACAACGCAGGCATCATGCCGGTCGGATCCTTTCTGGCCTTTGACGACACCATGATTCGAAGCACCCTCGATATCGACCTGTTCGGAGTGATCGTCGGCAGCAGGGCGGCTGCGCGGCGCATGGTGGACCGTGGGCACGGTCAGATCGTCAACGTCGCGTCTATCGCCGGGCGGTTGCCGATGCCGGGGCTTGCGGTCTACAACGCCGCCAAGGCCGGTGTCATCGAATTCTCCGAAGCACTCGACGCCGAACTGACCCCGGCCGGCGTGCGGGTGTCGACGGTGATGCCCACCTTTACCCGAACCGGTCTGATCGCCGGCCTGAAGACCAACCGGTTCATCCAGGTGACTGAGCCGGAACAGGTGGCCGCGGCGGTCGTCGGGGTCATCGTCCGGCCCCGCACCCGGGTGTTCGCGCCCAGGGCTATGCGTTGGGTCGACGCGAACACCACTGTCCCGCAAGGTATCAAGCGGCTCACCCGCCGGATCACCGACCTCGATACGATCTTCCTCGACTACGACCATGCGCAGCGCGCCGAGTATGCCGCTCGCATGCGCGGGAGTGCACGCTGACCGCGAGCGACGTCCGACCGGCGCCGCTCGTGCTGCTGGCCGATGCTTCGTTCCCGCTGGTTGAGTAGCCGCGAGGTACGAGCGGCGTGAGGCTTCGCTGGTTGAGTAGCCGTGAGGTACGAGCGGCGTATCGAAGCCAGCTCGCACGCACTGGTGACAAGTGCTGGTTTCGATACGGCCTCCGCTAGCGCTCCGGCCTACTCAACCAGCGGAATAGGCGTGCGCGCGTGCACTTTCCGCTGTCGGGTCGGTGGCGAGTGGCGTGAGGTTTCGCTGGTTGAGTAGCCGTGAGGTACGAGCGGCGTATCGAAGCCAGCCCGCACGCGCTGGTGACCGGTGCTGGTTTCGATACGGCCTCCGCTGGCGCTTCGGCCTACTCAACCAGCGGGATAGGTCTCCGCTGGCGCTTCGGCCTACTCAACCAGCGGGATAGGCCTCCGCTGGCGCTCCGGCCTACTCAACCAGCGGAATGGGCTCGCGCGCTTACACTTTCCGCTGTCGGGTCGGTGGCGAGTGGCGTGAGGTTTCGCTGGTTGAGTAGCCGTGAGGTACGAGCGGCGTATCGAAGCCAGCCCGCACGCGCTGGTGACCGGTGCTGGTTTCGATACGGCCTCCGCTGGCGCTTCGGCCTACTCAACCAGCGGGATAGGTCTCCGCTGGCGCTTCGGCCTACTCAACCAGCGGGATAGGCCTCCGCTGGCGCTCCGGCCTACTCAACCAGCGGGATGTGCTTGCGCGCTTACACTTCCGCTGGCGCTCCGGCCTACTCAACCCAGCGGAATAGCGGGGAAAATCTGGCGCCTGGCCGGCGGGGGTGTGGTCACCTACCGCGGCAACACGACCACCGGCACCGGCGAATGGCGGATGATCTTGGTGGCCCGCGAGCCGATGAACACCTGCGCGAGAACACCTTCGCGGGTGCTGCCGACGAAGAGTACCTCGCCGTCGAGCCAGTCGATCGAGTCGAATGCCTCGCGCCAGCCGCGACCCGCCGCTACGACGCACTCGGTGTCGGGGGTGATCGCGCCGACCTCCTTGAGCGCCCGCTGCGCCCGCGCCGACTGCGACTGCCATTCGTCGAATACTTCGTCCTCGGTGCTCAACCCGACCAATGGCGGGTACATCGCGCTGCCCCGCACCGCGAATGTGACGACGCGCAACGGTGCATCCATGTCGTCGGCGAGTTCGCGCGCACGGCGCACCACGCGCAGGGACTCCTCGTCGTCGCCGGCCACCGCGACACTGACCCGGGTCAGCAGTCCGTCGCGCGGCGACCGGTACCCGCGCGGGCTGATCCCGACGGGTACCGGCGACCGATGCATCAGCGCATCCGCGGTCGACCCGACGACGATCTGCCCGAGCCGACCGTCGCCGCCGGAATTGACCACCAGGATGTCCGCCGACACCTCGTCGGCGCAGCGGATCAGCGCCGTCGCCGCCGTCCGGTGGTCGAGTCGGCGGAACGACCACCGCAGCTCCGGCGGATAGATCTCCATATACTCCGCGACCTCGCCGTGCGCCGCCTCGGCGACCTGGTCGGTCCACGCGGTGAACTCGGCGTCGACCCGTCCCAACGACGGGGTCGTCCACGGGCGCGGCACTACCGTCGCGACCACCAGGTCGGTGTGTGCGGTCTCGGCCAGCATGGCGCCCAATTGCACTCCGCCCGCACCGCCCTCGCCTTGGACGTATCCGACCAGAATCGTCATGAGTCACCCCGCGACGGCGACGGTGACGACTCCGCGTCGGGCGGCATCGCATTCAATCGACTGTGCCTGCGTCCCCACAGCAGGTAGAACACCAACGCGATCGACACCCAGACGGCAAACCAGACGAACGTGAACCAGTGCAGCCCGGACAGGATCCACAGGCACGCCAGCACGGCGGCGATCGGGGTGATCGGGTAGAGCGGAACCTTGAACGGGCGGTGCAGGTTTGGCATCCGCTGCCGCAGGATGATGACGCCGAGCGAGACCACGATGAAGGCGACCAGCGTGCCGATCGAGACGAGGTCGATGAGCTTGTCCAGCGGGACGATCGCCGCCAGCAGACCGATGATGAACGCCACGACGATGGTGTTATTCACCGGGGTCATCGTCCGCGGACTCACCTTGGCAAAGGTCTTCGGTAGCAACCCGTCTCGAGCCATGGCGAACAGGATGCGGGTCTGCCCGTAGATGACGACGAGGGTGACCGAGAAAATCGAGATCACCGCGCCGATCGACAGGAGCGTGCCCGGCCATGTTGCGCCGACGACGTTTTCGACGATCTTGGCCAGGCCCGCATCCTTCTGCTCGGCGGATCCGAACTCCTGCCACCGTTGCGCACCGAGCGCCGCCACCGCGGTCAACAGATAGATCGTGACGACGACGATGAGGGCAGCGACGATCGCGCGAGGCATGGCGCGTTGCGGATCCTTGACCTCGTCACCCGCCGTGGACACGGCGTCCAGACCGATGAAGGTGAAGAAGATCGTCGCCGCCGCCACCGTGACGCCGTGCATCTCGAACGGCGCGAAATCGGCGAAACGGTCGGCGTTGAACGCGGTAAACGCAATGGCGGCGAACAACAGCAGCACCGACAGTTTGACGATGACCATGATCGTGTTGGTCCGCGCCGACTCGCTGGCGCCACGGATCAGCAGCAGACAGCACAGCAGGACCAGGATCACCGCCGGCAGATTGAACCAGCCGGGCGCGGTCTCGTCCCACGGTCCGGCGGTGAGATACGACGGCAGCTGGACGTCGAAGACGTTGTTCAGCAACTGATTGACGTACTGCGCCCAGCCCACCGCGGTCGCCGATGCCGAGACGCCGTACTCCAGCAGCAGACACGCACCGACCCCGTTGGCGACGATCTCCCCGAGGGTGGCATAGGCGTAGGAATAACTCGACCCCGACACCGGTACCGCAGCGGCCATCTCGGCGTAACAGATCGCCGCCAGGCCCGCGGCCAACCCGGCAACGAGGAACGACAGGACGACCGCGGGACCTGCCTCGGGCACCGCATCCGGAAGGATGTAGAAGATGCCGGTGCCGACGGTGGCGCCGACCCCGAACAGGGTGAGCGCGAACGTGCCGATACTGCGTTTGAGCTGGGGTTCGTCCGCGTCGGCGCCCGGGGCGCCGCGGCCTTCGACGGGTTTGCGCCTGAACACCGAGCCGGTCGGCGGCTGCGGTCGGGTCATCTGCACCTCCTGAAGTGTTCATCGATTGTGCGCCGGGACCTTCCCGCGTGCCGCTCGAACCGGCTAATCCATCGCGAGCAGCCGATGCTGCGGCGGAGGGTCGGTGCCGCGGCTTCCCCGGGCTTGACGTGGCGAATCACTAAGGTGGGAAACGAATGGCAGGGTGGCGGTTCGAGGGGCATGAAGGGTGCGGTGATGCCGGGTGCGGCCGACGCGACGGAGCGGGGTGCTCGCCGACGAGCGGGCGGCACGTGCCGAACTGCGCCGCGCTATCGACGATCTCGTTGTCGCCGAGCACGCCGCAGGCCTACGTCGTCCGGTTCGCCGGATCTGGTGGCTCGCGCTGGCCGTGGCGGTCGTCGGTGCTCTGGTCGTCGCCGGGGTCAGCGTCGGAGCGGCGACCCGTTCGGTGCGCGGTTACACCGATGCCGATTACCGCCGCGCGGCCGCCGCGGAGATGCGACTCCTGTTGAGTCCGAATCACACCGAGCCGCAGCAGGTCCGCCGCATCCTGGACGGCGCGACCGGCGGTTTCTACGACGAATTCGCACAATCCGCGGACAGCTACACCGCCTTCGTCCGGCGCAATGGCACCATCGCCGGCGCCAGCATCGACGGCACCGGCCTATCCCGGCGGGATGGGGACGACGCCGTCGTACTCGTCGCCGCGACTGTCGAGTATCGGCCGCCGGGCGCATCGGCCAGTTCCGACGGCGAGACCAGCGCTGACCGGGAGACCACCACTGGCCCCGAGACCAACACTGACCGGGGGACCAACGCTGCCCCCGACACCCGGCAGTTCCGGCTGCGCGTCTTCGTGACCCCCGACGATGGCCGACTCAAGGTCGGGGCGGTGCAGTACCTGCCATGATCGCCGCCGACCCAGCACGTTCCGGCTCCCGCCGACGCATGATCTCGCGGCACCTCGTCCACCGGCTGGCCGCGCCCGTCGTCGACGTGCGTGTCGCGGTCGTGACGGCGCTGGTCGCCGTGATCGTGATCGGCGCGCTGACCGCCGCCGTCGTCGTGCAAGCCCGTGGCGTCGCCGACGATGCCACGGTTGCCGACCGGCGGTCCGCACTGCGCACAGATGCGGGAACCATTGTGGCTCAGGTCTTCACCGTCCGAACGGCCTCCTGGAGGGCCGATCGAGCGCGCGCCCGGACGCAGGTCACCGCCGACTTCGCCGCCCGGTTCGCCGCCGAACTCGACCGCGCACCGGCCGCTGGCACGAGCAGTGTCGGGTGGCGTACCCGCACCGTCGCCCTCGGCGACGTCACCGCAGACACCGGTACGGCGGTCCTCGCGGTCTCCGTCGTCACCGAATCCGACGGTGTCGCGCCCCGCACCGACGACCGCACCGTCAGCGCCCACTTCCGCTACGTCGACGATCGGTGGTTGCTCGACGGTCTGGACGTGTTGTCGTGACCGGAGAGCACCTGTCGTCACGACAGCCGGACCGGGAGCAGGTCCCGGCCGCGGTCGGTCGAGCCCGCCAGCGGGTCGCCGACGCTCGTCGCGCCGCCCGGCTGGCGAGGGTCGCCGCGGCATCCGAGTTGCGGGCGCGCGCCGGTCGTCGATCGCGCTGGTTCCGTCGCGTACTCGCGGGCGCCGCGCTAGTGGCGGTTGCGCTTCTGGTGACCGTCGCGGTGCTGGGCATCGTCAACGACCGTGCCGAGGGTCGGGTGCAGACCCGAAGCGACGTCATCGAGTCCGCGCGTGCCGCCACGATCACCCTGCTGACTTCCGATCCGGCACAGGCGGATCGGTATGTCGCGTCCGCGCTCGACGTCAGTACCGGTGATCAGCGTGACCGGCTCGAGCGTTCCCGCGGTGAGCTCCGTGCCGCGGTCGCGGCGCAATCCGCGCCCAGCGACGGCCAGGTGCTCGCGGCCGGACTGGTCACGGATCCGACCGGCGTCGACAACGGCGCCACCGCCGACGTCTTGCTAGTAGCCGCGGCATCCAACCCGGCACTCCTCGGCGCTACCGCCGATGCCGAGCGGGTCACGGTCACGCTCACCATGAGCCGCGCCGACGGTCGCTGGAAGATCGCGCGGGCGGTCCAATCATGAAGCGGTATAGCCTGACCCGTCCGCAACGCCGCATCGTGCTCGGCGCGGTCGTTACCATCGTCGTCGCACTGCTCGTCGCCGCGACCGCCGTGGTCGTCGCGGATCGGCACAACCCCCACCGCGACGCCGGAACCCGGGCAGACATCCAGACCGCCGCGGTCGCGGCCCTCACCGCGCTGATGACGTTCACCGACCAGGAGCCCCAACCTGACTCGGTGCCGACGCTACTCACCGACCCGCTGGCGACTCGATACCGCACCGTCGGCCGCGATCTCGTCTTGCCCGGCGCGGCAGCGCTCGGCGCCTCGATGAGCGCACGCGTGATCGGCACCGGCATCGACCACGTCGATCCGGCGGGAACGCGAGTACTGGCGTTCGTGGATCAGACGGTGAACACGCGGCCGGCACCTGCCGGCCCGGATGCACCGCCCGGCCCGGCACAGCGAGAAGACGCGCAGCGCACCCCTATCGCCCGCTGGGCGGTGATGCGTAAGGTCGAGGACAAGTGGTTGATGGCCGACCTACTGCCGGTCGGTGACGTCACCCGTTGACAGCCTCAGCGGTCGAGCGGTCGGCTCGACGACCGCTCGACGACGGCCTGGGTCACTACCGGGCGATGGAGGACGCTCGATGCACGGAGTCGTGATCGCCGGAGCTGGTCTGGGAGCGGTCCGTGTGGCCGAAAAGCTGCGCGCCAACGGGTTCGACGCCCCGATCACCGTCATCGGCGCGGAACCGCACCCGCCGTACGACCGGCCGCCGCTGTCCAAGACGGTGCTGCAGGGCAAGGACGATCGTGTCGACCTCAAACCGGCCGACTTCTACCGGGATACGGCCATCGACCTACGGCTGTCGCAACGGGTGACCGCGGTCTCGACCGCCGCCAAAACGGTCAGCGTGACCGGTGTCGGCGACGGTGGTGCGACACCCGGAGAGACCGTCGGCTACGACACCCTGGTGCTGGCAACCGGATTGGTGCCACGCCCATTCCCCGGGGTCGAGCCACTGACCGGGCTGCACACCCTGCGCACCTTCGACGACGCCGAGTCGCTGCGTGCCGAGATCGACCATGCGCGAACCGGTGTCGTCGTCGGCGCCGGGTTCATCGGATGTGAGGTGGCGGCGAGCCTGACGAGCCGCGGTGTGCGCGTGACGCTGGTCGAGCCTGCGGACACGCCGCTGGCAGCCGCGCTCGGTCCGCAGATCGGCGGCATGGTGGCGGACATGCACATCGGCCGCGGCGTCGACGTGCGGACCGGGACCGGGGTCGCGTCGATCGACGGCGCCGACAGGGCGGTCCGCGCCGTGCGGCTGACGGACGGCACCGAGGTGCCCGCGGACCTCGTCGTCGTCGGCATCGGATCGCGGCCCGTCGTCGACTATCTCGACGGCTCCGGAATCGCCCTGGCCCCACCGGAAGACGGCGGGGGAGTAGCGTGCGACGCATCCGGAGCCGCCAGCGCGCCCGGGGTATATGCGGTCGGTGACGTCGCCAACTGGGCGGACGCCGACGGTCGCCACCGCCGCGTCGAACACTGGAATCACGTGGTCGATCAGGCGTCGATCGTGGCGAGCGCGATCGGCGGTGGCGCGCCGCCCGCGCCGACCGTCCCGTACTTCTGGAGCGATCAGTTCGACCTGAAGATCCAGGTGCTGGGCGACCCGCGGCCCACCGACGACGTGCACCTCGTCACTCGTGACGGAGAGAAGTTCGTGGCCTACTTCTCCCGCGACGGTGTCCTCACGGCCGTCGCGGGCGCGGGCAAGGCCGGGGCGGTGCTGAAGCTACGGCCGAAACTGTTGGCGCGCACCCCGATCGGCGATCTGCTCTGAGGTTGTCGCTGAGTCGCGTACCGCGATCAGGCTTCTCGCCAGATGCGTAGCCCGGCCCAGACGAGTGGAATTTGCAGTGGCAGCCGGCCGATCGCGATGGCCCGGTAGATGACCGGTTTGCGCCACCACAAGCGAACCATGTTGATATTCGCCGGATAGACCGCGACGAACAGCGCGGTCGCCAAACCGCCCGAGGCCCGCCGAGTCTGCGGCGCGAGAAGCCCCGCACCAATGGCGATCTCGGCCGCACCCGACACATAGGTCAGGACCCGCGGGTCACCGGGAATCTCCTCCGGGATGATCTGGTCGTACGGCTTGGGCACGAGGAAGTGCAGGGCACCGGTGGTCAGCAACGTCGCCCCCAGCCCCTGCGCCAGCCGCTCGGTCGACAGGGCAGAACGACGCGATGCCTGCTTCGGTAACCGGTGAGCCATCAGAACTCGATCCGAAGCGTGTCGGACGTCGGGTGGGCCTGGCAGCCGAGGATGTAACCGTCCTCGATGTCTTCCGGATCGAGGGCACCGGAATTATCCATCTCCACCGTTCCTTCCACGAGGGTGCATGCGCACGAACCACATTCGCCTTCCTGGCACGAGTATGGCGCATCCAGGCCGGCGGCCAGCATGATGTCGACGAGGGAGCGCTTCCGCGGCCAGCTCAGCGTGTGCATTTCGCCGTCGAGTTCCACCTCGACCGATGCGGCCTCGGCCGCTTCGTCGGGGGACACCTCGTCGAGTTCCACATCGGCGAACGGGTCTCCCGACAGCGAGTTGTACACCTCGGTGTGGACGTCGTGATGATCGAAACCGGCGTCCGCCAAGGCCCGATGGACCGCGTCCATGAACGGGCCGGGGCCACACAGGTAGGCCGCGTAGCCCCGGTAGGGGGCGAACGCGGTGGCCAGAGCGCGTGCGCTCGGCAGACCCTGCAGGTCCTCCAGCCAATGCACCACGGTGAGCCGATCCGGATGCGCCTGGATCAAGTCGCGCAGTTCGGCGGCGAAGATGACGTCGGCGGCGCTCCGGTTGGCGTAGAAGAAGACGACACGTTCGGTCCCGGTGGCCAGCGCCGCCTTGAGGATCGACATCACCGGAGTCACGCCGCTGCCGCCCGCGATGAGTAACAGCGGCACGTCGATGTTCTTCGGGGTGAACACTCCGGACGGCGGCAATACCTCGATCTGAGTACCCGCCGCCAGGTTGTCGCAGACCCAATTCGACCCGTAACCGTCGACCGTGCGCTTCACCGTCACCTTCGGCAGGTCGTCGATGGCCGGCGCCGACGCCAGCGAGTAGCAGCGGGCCACCGACCCGGTCCGGTCGCTGGGGATACGCAGGGTGAGGAACTGTCCCGGCCGGTAGTCGGTGAACGCCTCCTTCGCGTTGTCCGGGACCTCGAACACGATCGACCGGGCGTCCGCGGTCTCATCGATCACGTCGGCGACGGTCAGGATCACGCTGCGCGATCCGTGCGGGGTCAGGTCGGGCATGGGTCTCGGGTCTCCGCGGTCATGGTCCTTCGTCGGCACCGCTCGGCGAGCGACGCGGTAAAACTAGAACACGTTCTACTTCTGCCAGCCTAGCGCGGTTGCGCCGGTCAGGCCAGGATCGTCCCGACCAGGGTAGTCGCCGCGGCGGGGAGTGGGCCACACGCGCGCTACCGTGCGGTTCGCCGTCGTCAAGGCGTCGTCGTGTGCCGAGACTCTGACTGCCGACGGCACCGGGTTCAGTGCAACGATGCGATGCCGTCGAGGAGTGTGCGACTGCCGTCGACGATGAGTTGCTGGAGGTCGGCGTCCGGGTCGGCAAGCCATTGTTCGTACGCCGCGAGCGCGGTGCCGAGGCACAACCAGCCGATCGTCTGCGGGAGGTGGTCGGTCTCGTCGACACCGAGGCGGTGGGCGCAGAACTCGGCGATGACCTGTCGCCAATCGGCATACATCAACATCGAATGTGCTTGCAACGCAGGAACACCCAGGAGTAGCGACATCCGTCTCCGGTGCGATTCCGCGTCGTGCGGGCCGACGTCGTTGAACGAGACGAGCGCCCGGACCAGCGCCTCGCCGATGGGGAGGTCGTCCGGGATCTCGGCGAGCAGTGCTCGCATGTCGTCCAGGTGGGCGTCGAAGTCGCCCCATGGGACGGCATTCTTCGACGGGTAGTAGCGGAACAGGGTGCGCCGCGATATTCCGGCCGCATCCGCGATGTCGTCGACGCTGGTCTCGTCGAATCCGTTGGTGGCGAACATGTCGATCGCGACCGTGCTGATCAGTGCACGGGTGGTGACGGGGCGGCGACCGGGCGCCGATCGGGCGGTGCGTCCGTCGCTGCGGCCGCCGTGTGTCCGGGAGTCGCGCACCGTCGCGGCACCGTCTTGTCGGGTCATCGGCCACCTGTCCGGATGGGTAGTTTTCGGCGTGAGCTGTTTTTCTGCACCGAGTGCCATTATAGTATTCGGTGATCCACATCACTACCCGAATAACAGGAGGTCTGGATCATGGCCGATCAGTCAGCTCAGTCGCACGAAGTCGCCTCGGTGCCGGCGGAGGCCGACACCAAACTCGTCGGCGAGTCGCTCGTCGAAGAGGTGTCGATCGACGGGATGTGCGGGGTCTACTGATGTCCGCTCCGGCATCGATTCCGGCCTCCGGCGGTCGCACGTCCGCGGCCGCCGGGGACCGGCAATCCTCCGCCGCGCACGCCGCCGGCGGCTTTGACGCCGACGGCGCGTGGACGCTCAATCCCAAGGTCGCCCTGCGGCCCGAGCCCTTCGGTGCGTTGCTGTATCACTTCGGCACCCGCAAGCTGTCGTTCCTGAAGAACCTGACCGTGGTCGGCATCGTCGAGTCCCTCGGCGATCACGACAGCGCGACCGCCGCGATCGACGCCGCGGGTATTCCCGACACCGAACGATCGCTCTACCTGCAGGCGCTCGGCGCGCTCGCCGATTCCGGGATGGTCATCCGGCGCTGACCGCCGGACGCACCACCGCCGATCCGACACCGCCCGATCACCAGCCACCATCAGATCACCGAGGAGCACCACCGATGACCACACTCGAGTTGCCACCGACCGCGGCCGAGCTGTCCGCGGGGTCCGCGCTCGCGCCGTCGGGCGATCGGCCACCGAAGGTCGGCCGCCTGGTCGATCAGTTCGAGCGCGGCCTGGACGCGCCGATCTGCCTCACCTGGGAGCTGACGTACGCCTGCAACCTCGCGTGCGTGCACTGTTTGTCGTCGTCGGGTAAGCGCGACCCCCGTGAACTGTCCACCGAGCAGTGCAAGGCGATCATCGACGAGCTGCAGCGCATGCAGGTGTTCTACGTCAATATCGGCGGCGGCGAACCGACCGTGCGCCCCGACTTCTGGGAACTCGTCGACTACGCCACCAGCCATCAGGTCGGAGTCAAGTTCTCCACCAACGGATTACGCATCGACGCCGAGGTCGCCGCCCGTCTCGCGGCCTCCGACTACGTCGACGTCCAAATCTCGCTCGACGGCGCCACCGCCGAGGTCAACGACGCTGTCCGGGGTCCCGGCTCGTTCGACATGGCGGTGCGGGCACTCGAGAACCTGCATGAAGCGGGCTTCGCCGACGCCAAGATCAGTGTCGTGATGACCCGGGAGAACGTCGCCCAGCTCGATGAGTTCAAGGCGCTTGCCGACCGGTACAACGCAACGCTGCGCATCACCCGGCTGCGTCCGTCGGGCCGCGGCGCCGACGTCTGGGACGACCTGCACCCGCTCCCCGAACAACAGCGCGACCTGTACGAGTGGCTGATCGCCCACGGCGACAACGTGCTCACCGGTGACTCGTTCTTTCACCTCTCCGCATTCGGCGGGGGTGGCAGCGGTGGTGCGCTGCCGGGCCTGAACCTGTGCGGCGCCGGCCGGGTGGTCTGCCTGATCGACCCGGTGGGCGACGTCTACGCCTGCCCGTTCGCCATCCACGAGAACTTCCTCGCCGGGAACATCTTGTCCGACGGCGGATTCCGGGAAATCTGGCAGCACTCGGACCTGTTCACCGAACTCCGCGAACCACAGAACGCGGGCGCCTGCACCCAGTGCGCCCACTTCGACGCCTGTCGCGGTGGCTGCATGGCGGCCAAGTTCTTCACCGGACTGCCGCTGGCCGGACCCGATCCCGAGTGCGTGCAAGGCTACGGCGAATCGTTGCTCGCCGGTGAACGCACGAAACCCACTGCCAACAAGGATCATTCACGCGGCGTGCCGTTGACGCTGATGACCCGGACGTCCGGCGACGGGCCGGCCGCCCCGCCCGCCAAGGGCTGTGACGAGAATCCCCTCGCGGGCTTCACGCCGGTCTCGCTGTAGCCGACCGGACGGGCCCGCACCCCGGGTCGCGCGGCGACCAGTCCACCGACCACCCGTACCGCGACCACAAGCACCACCGCCGGCCGAGCATCCACGCGCGATACCGCGCAGGTGTGATCCGGCACGGCCACCCGCGTGGCCGACACATCAAGTGAGATAGGAAGAACAATGGCCAATCCCTGGGCGCGCAACCCCTGGTTCGAGACGGTCGCCGAGGCGCAACGTCGGGCGCGCAAGCGGCTGCCGAAGTCGGTGTACTCGTCTCTGATCGCGGGCACGCAAGCGGGCGTCACCGTCACCGACAACACTGCCGCCTTCTCCGAGTTGGGCTTTGCGCCACATGTTGTCGGTGCGATCCCGGATCGTGAACTCGCTACCTCCGTGATGGGTCAGGACATCTCCTTCCCGGTGATCATCTCGCCGACCGGTGTGCAAGCGGTCGATCCGGACGGCGAGGTCGCCGTGGCCCGCGCCGCAGCGGCCCGAGGTACCGCGATGGGACTGTCGAGCTTCGCCAGTCATCCCATCGAAGAGGTCACCGCCGTCAACGACCAGATCTTCTTCCAGATCTATTGGCTCGGCACGCGCGACGAGATTCTCGCGCGCGTCGAGCGCGCCAAGGCGGCGGGTGCCAAGGGGCTCATCGTCACCACCGACTGGGTGTTCAACATCGGCCGCGATTGGGGGAGCCCGGAGATCCCGGAGAAGGTGGACTTCTCCGCACTCCTTCGGCTCGCCCCGGAGATCGCGGTCAAGCCGCGGTACGCGCTGGACTGGGTGCGGGGCGGCAAGGTGGTCATCCCCGACCTCACCGCACCCAACCTGACGCCGAAAGGCCAACCGGGACCGACCTTCTTCGGTGCCTACGGTCAGTGGATGGGTACCCCGCCACCCACCTGGGAGGACCTCGCGTGGCTGCGGGAACAGTGGGACGGGCCGTTCATGGTCAAGGGCATCACCCGACTCGACGACGCACGGCGTGCCGTCGACATCGGGGCGTCGGCCATCTCGGTGTCCAACCACGGCGGTAACAACCTGGACGGCACCCCCGCCTCGATCCGGATGCTGGGACCGATCGCCGCCGCGGTTGGTGGTGAGGTCGAGGTTCTGCTGGACGGCGGTATCCGCCGCGGGAGCGACGTCGCCAAGGCGCTCGCGCTGGGCGCCCGGGCGGTGATGATCGGGCGCGCCTACCTGTGGGGTCTCGCGGCGAACGGTCAGACCGGGGTCGAGAACGTGCTCGACTTGTTGCGGATGGGCCTGGACGGGGTGTTGATGGGCTTGGGGCACAAGAGTATTCAGGATCTGTCGCCGGATGACCTGGTCATTCCGGCAGGATTCGAACGCTCCTTCGGCGCCGCCGGCTAGCCGGGACGGCGGACAGTTCGCGCGCCGGCGCACACGGTGCGGAGTGTCCCCGTCACACCCCCGGACGGCTAACTAGAACGTGTTACAGTTCTGCCATGGGTTCGTTCGACGGCAAGGTCGTCTATATCACCGGCATCGCCCGCGGACAGGGGCGCAACCACGCGGTGCGGTTCGCCCGTGAAGGTGCGTCGATCGTCGGCCTCGATATCGCCGGGCCGGTCGCCGAGCACACCACATACCCGGCCGCCGGGCCCGACGATCTCGCCGAGACCGAGCGACTGGTCAAGGCGGAGGGCGGCGAGATTCTGGCGCGCCAGGTCGATATCCGCGACCTCGCCGCCCAGGAGCAACTGGTCGCCGACGGCGTCGAACGCTTCGGCGGTTTGCACGGTGTGGTCGCCAACGCTGGCATCCTCACCTGGGGGCTGAGTTGGGAACTCACCGAAGACCAGTTCACCGACGTCATCGACGTGAACCTCACCGGCACGTGGAAGACGTTGCGCGCCACCATCCCAGCGCTCTTGGCCACCGAGGGCCCCGGCTCCATCGTGATCATCAGCTCGGTCGCCGGGCTCAAGGCGATGCCGGTGCAGGCGTCCTATTCGGCGTCGAAGTTCGGGCTCACCGGTCTAGCCCAGACCGTGGCCAAAGAGCTTGCCCCCCGCCATATTCGGGTCAATTCGGTGCATCCCTACGCGGTGAACACGCCGATGGGCGTCGGGGACAGCGCGGCGATGAACGTCTTCTCGAATATGCCCGAGTACACCCGGCACTTCATCTCGATGCTCGACGACTATCCGGTGGCGTCGCTCGACGAGGTGAGCGACGCGGTACTCTTCCTGGCTTCGGACGCCGCACGGGCCATCACCGGATCGGTGTTCCAGCTCGATATGGGTCACTCCAAGGTGTGAGGCACGCACGCGTCGGCGGTCGCCCGTCGCGCCGAGTGCACGACGGCGATTCAGTCCGTCCAGATCGTCGTCGGGTCGGTCGCCTCGCGGGCCGGCGGGGTCGGCGTGTCGGTCGCCGACCGGGAGAAGCGCGGCGCCGCCTGCGCCTGCATCACGCCGTCGATCTCCACCAGATTGGCTCGCGCGGCCATGTGCGGGTCGCTGGGCGCTTCGGCGAACGTCAACACCGGCGACACGCAGGCGTCGGTGCCGTCGAAGACCGCGGTCCATTCGTCGCGGGTCCGGCTGGCGAACGTCTGGGTGAACACCTCCTTCAGGCGAGGCCAGTTCGCGATGTCGTTCTGCTCGGGCAGATCGGCGTCGGCGAGACCGAGTCCGGCGATCATCTCGGCGTAGAACTGCGGTTCGATGGCACCGACCGCCATGTACTTGCCGTCGGCGGTCTCGTACACCTCGTAGTAGGGCGCGCCGGTATCGAGCAAGTTGACGCCCCGCTCATCACTCCACAGGCCGGTACCGCGGAACGCCCACATCATCTGTCCCAGAACAGAAGCGCCGTCCACCATCGCCGTGTCGACCACCTGCCCGGTGCCCGACGTCTGACGTTCGAGCAGCGCGGCGAGGACGCCGAGGGCAAGGAACATCGAGCCACCGCCGAAGTCTCCGGCGAGATTCAGCGGCGGCACCGGCCGCTCACCCCGGCGGCCGATGGCGTGCAGCAGCCCGGTCAACGAGATGTAGTTGATGTCGTGTCCGGCGCGATCGGCCCGCGGACCGTCCTGTCCCCAGCCGGTCATCCGGCCGTAGACCAACCGAGGGTTCACCGCGGCCAAGTCGTCCGGTCCGAATCCGAGACGCTCCATCACGCCCGGCCGGAAACCCTCGATCACGACGTCAGCCTTGGCGACCAGGCCGAGGATCGTCTCGCGGTCCGCGGGATCCTTCAAGTTCGCCTCGACAACCCGGCGACCACGAAGCAACGCGTCCGCCGCCCGCCCCTCCGTTGGCAGGGTGCCCGGGCGCTGCACCCGGATCACGTCGGCGCCCAGATCTGCCAGGAGCATCGCCGCATGCGGCCCGGGGCCGATACCGGCGAACTCGATCACGCGGATTGCGCTGAGTGGTCCGCTGTTTGGACGCTCGGTCGCCGCCGGCATGGCCATGTGCTCCTCCAGATGTGTGCGGATGCCCCCGTGTCGGGCGTCACAGAGATGGCACCAGCATCGCACAACCGACCGAACGCTCGTCAGGGCGGCTCCCCGGCGTCGGGGTGCGGCATGTCGGTCCCGGTGATGACGCGGCGTGTGCCGTTCCCGCGTCGGACGGTGGGAGAAATTGGGCTCAGACGGTTACCACGCTTCGGTCGCGTCAGTAGCATGGTCCGAATGACACGTCCGGAGGCATTGGGACAGCGCAGCTGGCCGGAGCTAGAGGGACGATCGATCACCGCGCTGGTGCCCGTCGGGGCGGTCGAACAGCACGGTCCGCACCTCCCGTTGGACACCGACACCCGGATCGCGACGAGCGTGGTCGCCGCCGCGTTGGCCCGCCGAGGTGATCCCGACCTGCTGTCCGCGCCGGAACTGAGCTACGGAGCCAGCGGCGAGCATGAAGGCTTCGCCGGCACGGTGTCGGTAGGGCACGACGCGCTCGGCCGGATTCTGGTCGAGTACGGACGCAGCGCATGCCGGTGGGCGCATCGCGTGCTGTTCGTCAACGGGCACGGCGGCAACGCCGAGACCGTGCGGTCCGCGGTGACCCAGCTACGTGACGAAGGCCGGGACGTCGCCTGGTTCCCGTGTACCTTCGCCGATGCCGATGCGCATGCGGGACATACCGAAACATCGGTGCTGCTGCATCTTTCGCCCGACTTGGTACGCGCCGACCGGATCGTTGCGGGCAATCGGGCGCCCATCGCCGAACTGCTGCCCGCGCTCCGCTCCGGCGGCGTCGCGGCCGCAGGCCCGACCGGGATCCTCGGTGATCCCACCACGGCGACCGCGGCCGACGGTGAACGGCTGTTCGACGACCTCGTCGGGCGACTCGCCGATCGGGTCGGTGGGTGGATCGTCGACGCCCGGGGTCTGCTGACGTGACCGCCGTGGATCACCAGCGCGACCCGGTCACGGTGTGCGCGGCACCCGACGACCTACCCGACGGTTTCCAGGTGCAGATCGACATGCGCTGTGCCCGCGGCGGCGATCTACGCCATCTCGTCGGCGGATCGCCCGCCAGACTGCTGCGACTGTCCGATACGGCGCTCGGCATGACATCCGCCGACGGCCGGATAGCGGTGTGCGACAGCGCAACCCGGCGACTCGCCCGGACGCTGATGGATGCCGGGATCGCCAACCCGCGGCCGATGTTCGGGCCGTCCGCCGACGACGTGACCGTGGTGATCCCGGTGCACGACAACCAGGCCGGGGTCCACCGGCTCATCGATGCACTGGGCGGCTCGATGCGGGTGGTCGTGGTCGACGACGCGTCGCCGACGCCGATCCGGCTCGACCGCCCCGGCGTCACCGTGCTCCGCCTCGACCAGAACGTCGGGCCCGCGGCCGCGCGTAACCGCGGCCTGGCCGCCGCCTCGACCGACTTCGTCGCCTTCCTCGACTCCGACGTCGTGCCGCGCCCGGACTGGCTGACCGTGCTGCTCGCACACTTCTCCGACCCGGCGGTCGGCATGGTGGCACCGCGGATCGTCGGGCTCGGCGCCACCGGATTCCGCGGTTCGCTCGCCCAGCGTTACGAGCACGGCTGGTCGTCGCTCGACATGGGGCCGCAGGAAGCCGCGGTCGTGCCGTCCACCCCGGTCGCGTACGTGCCGAGCGCCGCAATGGTGGTGCGGCGCAGTGCTTTCGGTGGGTTCGACGAGAGCCTGCGGGTGGCCGAGGATGTCGACGCCTGCTGGCGGATGCACGCGGACGGATGGCGCATCCGGTACGACCCGCTCGCGCGGGTCGCCCACGACCATCGCACCAGCATGGTGTCGGTACTCTCCCGCCGCCGGTTCTACGGCACCGGCGCGGCCCTGCTCGCCCGTAGGCACGGGCACCGGGCGGCCCCGATGGTGATGTCTATCCCGATGGCGATCGCGGTGGCCGCGCTGATGACCCGAACCAAGGTCGGACTGGCGATCGCACTGCTGGTGCTCTCCCAGATCGCGTACCGGCTGCGTGCCCGGCTCGGCGACCTTCCCGCGTCGGCCACGGTGGCTACCCAGTTGACCAGCCGCGCCGCGGGATTCGGACTGTTGCAGGCGGCGGGGGCGATCTGTCGGCACTATTGGCCGGTCGCGCTGGTGCTGGCTGTCGTCTCCGCCCGTTTCCGGCGACTGGCCGTCGAGGTCGTGGTCGCCGAGGGCTTCGTGTCGTGGTTTCGGTCGGTGATCGCCGATCCGACGATGGCACCTCCGCTCGGCCCGCTCGGCTACATCGCCGTGCATCGCCTCGACGACCTCGCCTACGGTCTGGGTCTGTGGCAAGGCGTGGTGTCCGAGCGAAACCTCGGCGCGCTGCGGCCGCGGTTGACGCCGTGATCGGTCGACCGTCACACACCGACCCGCGCTGAGCGATGCCGTTCGCATCCCTGCCGCGTACCGCCGACACCGTCATCGTCGGCGCGGGCAGCGCAGGATGCGTGCTGGCGGAGAAGCTTTCGGCCGATACCGGACGCACCGTCGTCGTGATCGAGCGGGGCGAGCGAAGGTGGCCGGAGCCCGCGAGCCGCGATCTGCGGGGGATGCCGATCGGCGCGACGTCCCGCCACGCCTCCACGCATCCGGCCACGGCGCCGTTCCAGATCGTCCGCGGTCGTGGGCTCGGCGGATCGTCGGTGATCAATGGCGGCTACTTTCTGCGCTGGCATCGCGACGACGTCGCCGGCTGGCCCGACCCGTGGGACCCCGATACGGTCGACGCCGCCTATGCCGAACTCGACGCGCCTGGCGGCACGATGGGGGTGATGCCCGTCGACGACGCCGAGATCGGTGACGCGGCAGCGGCGTTCGAGTCGTATTGGGGACGGCGGCTGCCGACGCGGGATCCCGCCGAGCGGTGGCCGATCGACGGGGTCAACCGGGTGCTCACCAATCGGGACGGCTGGTTGCGGTCGACCGCCGCCGAGGCCTATCTGCGGCCCGCAGTCGGCCGTGCCAACCTGCGCGTGGTGCCCGAGGTCGAGGCCCTCGAACTCGGCTGGTGCGGCGGCACGGTGACCGGGGTGCTCACCGGTGCGGGTGCCGTCTCCGCCGGCGAGGTCATCCTGTGTGCGGGCACGCTCGGCACCGCGGCAATCCTGCTGCGGTCGGGACTGGCGGACCCCGCCGCCGGGTTGGTCGCCGGGGAACACCGCGGACGCACCGTCGGCTACCGGCGACGCCGACCGGCCGGACCGGGTGTGCTGCTACCCAGCGTCGTCCATCACGGCGACGTCGAAATCCGTTGCTACCGAGATGACTTTGCCAGCTACCTACCCGACATCTCGACACCCGACGGGGTTCCGACCGAACCGCTGATCTCGGCGACCTGGATGGGGGCCGCTCCGGTGCGTCTCACCCTGGATGACGAGCTGAACGCGGTACGGGTGACGGTGGACCCGTTCGCCATGCCCGCACCGGTGGATGCGGCGGTCGAGCAGGTCGCCGACATGCTGGAATCCGCGGATTTCACCAGCATCGTGGAACCGGGCTCGGTCTCCGTCGGCGACGAACCGGACATCTCGCAGCATGCCTGGGGAACGATGCCGATGGGGGAGCGTACCGACTGGCTCGGAGCGGTGCCCGGTGTTCGCGGGTTACGGATCGTCGACGGATCGATTCTCCCCGCCGGTGGCCATAGCGGCCCGCACGCCACGATCATGATGCTTGCCGTCGTGATTGGTTCCGTGCTCGCCGGCACCGGCGGGCGGTAGCGGCGGACGCCGAGCAAGCCTGCGGAGGCCGGCTGGAGGCCGATCGCGTGCCGACCGGGACCGACCGACCGCCCAAACATGGGATGTTAGGATCTTCCGGTGACTGAGGCCGAACCGATCGCCCCGCCGCGGCGAACCAGCGAACTCGTCGTCGCGCGGATGGAGGAGCTGATCCGCGACGGCCGCTGGCCGGTCGGCGACCGCATCCCCGCCGAACCCGAGCTGGTGGACCAGTTCGGTGTGGGCCGCAATACGATTCGCGAGGCCGTTCGCGCGCTGGAGTACTCCGGGATGCTGGTGCCCCGGCGCGGTGACGGTACCTACGTGCGCAGTCGGAACGCATTGGCGGCGGCCATGTCCCGGTGCGCCAGTACGGAACTGGCGGATCTGCGCAGTGTGCGCGGTGCCCTGGAAGCGGAAGCGGCCGCGACCGCGGCCCTGCGCGCCTCACCCGACGTGGTCGCCGGCTTGCGCGAGGAACTCCGGACGGCCGAAGCGGCCTTCGCGACCGGCGATGCCGACCGGTATGCCAACGCCGACATCGCCCTTCACACTGCCGTCGTCGCGGCGTCGGGCAACCCTCTGCTCATCGAGATCTACGACGGCGTCGTCGAAGCGATGTACCGCACCCACGTCATCCTGGCGCGTGTCACGCTGACCGCGGCGCAGGCGCCGGCGGGTCATCGCGACATGGTGGACGCGATCGAACGCGGTGATCCCGCCGCCGCCCGCGCAGCGGTCTACGACTATCTGGATGATCCGGCGCATCAGCCCCATGATGTGAAGGACACACGGTGACAACACGATCCGCCGCCCCACGCGCCGTCGACGATCGGTCGGCGGCGCCGCGCGGCATCGGTCTCGTGGTCACCGCGGTCGGCATCATGCTGGTTGCGGCCAATCTACGGCCGCCGGTGGTGTCGGTGGCACCACTGATCGACGTCATCTCGACCGATCAGGGATTCAGCAGCGCCACCGCCGGTCTGCTGACCGCTCTGCCGGTGCTGTTCTTCGGCGTCGCGGCGCCGATTGCGCCGCGCCTCGCCGCGCGGTACGGCATCGAACGCACCATCTTCGGGTCGCTGATCCTGTTGATGGCGGCGATCTTCGTGCGGCTCATACCTTCTCCGGTCGCGTTGTTCGCCGGGTCGGTGTTCATCGGCGTGGCGATCGGGGTGTGCAACGTCGTGCTGCCCGCGCTGATCAAACGCGACTTCGCGCATCGATCCGGTCTGATGACCGGTCTGTACTCGATGACGCTCTCCGGCGGCGCAGCGGTCGCCGCAGCACTGACCGTGCCCATTGACACTGCGCTGGATGGCAATTGGCGGATGACACTGGGCAGTTGGGCGGTGCTCGCGGCGATCGCCCTGCTGGTGTGGATTCCGCAGTTGAGCCGGGTCCACACGCTGACGGTCGGCGAGACGACTCCCGCCGTCTGGCGAGACCCACTCGCGTGGTCGATCACCGTCTACATGGGTGCGCAGTCGCTCATCTTCTACACCTTCAGTGCATGGCTACCCCAGTACCTGATCGACGGTGGCGCCACACCCGCGCACGCGGGCAACGTGCTCGCGCTGGGACAGACGGTGGCGCTGGTGATGTCGCTGGTGGCACCGATCATCGCCGGCCGCTTCGCCGATCAGCGCATCGTCACCTTCGGCTTTCTCGCGGTCTGCGCCGCCGGGTTCGTCGGCCTGCTGACCGTCGACGGGTGGGTGCCGCTGTGGGCGTCCGCGATCATGGTCGGCCCCGGTGCGGGAATCAGTCTGGCGCTGTTGTTCATGGTGCTGCGCAGCGGGTCGGCCACGCAGACCGGGCAGGTGTCCGGCATGGCGCAATCGGTGGGTTACGTGCTGGCCGCCGCCGGACCGATCGTGATCGGCGCGGTGCACGATGCCACCGGTTCGTGGACCGCGGCGATGGCCGTGCTCGCCATCGCGGTCGTGCCGCAGGCGATCGCCGCGTCATTCGCGGCGCGGGACACCACGATGGCGTCCGGCCTGGCGCACCGACACGCGCCTGGTCGGGGCCGGTAGCAGCCGCTCCGGTCGGATCGGCGACCATCGTCAGCCGCTGAGCCGCGAATCATCGATCACAGGCCCCGAGCCGCGGCGACCGACGACCGAACACCCGGGCTGCACGGCGGGCACCACACCGGCACCGCCCGGACCTCTCGGAACATCGCGGGAACTATCCGCCCATTCCGTGCGACTACTGATCAAGGAACGCATCGTCGCCGTCGCCGGCCCATCGGTAGCGCGGCCCGATGCGACCCCGGATCAACCCGCACAGCCCCTGGAGTACCCGAGTGAGCACCACCGAGTCGTCCGCGCCGGCCCCCGCCGGTCGTGCCGACACCGCCGACGGCGATGTGGACGCCGACGCCGATCGCGGCCCCGACGTCGTCGCCGAGTCCGGCTCGACCACTAAGCGGGACGCGGCGCCCGAGCACCCCCGGCCGTCGAGTGCGGCATGGCAGCGGTGGCGGCCTCTGTTGCTGAGATG
Source organism: Gordonia sinesedis (assembly GCA_039527305.1). GTDB lineage: Bacteria > Actinomycetota > Actinomycetes > Mycobacteriales > Mycobacteriaceae > Gordonia > Gordonia sinesedis. Next base: position 304,978 of record BAAAJU010000001.1, read on the forward strand.
GCACTTCTACGCCGGGCTGCTCGTCGGGCCGTTCCTGCTGCTGGCCGCAGTCACCGGACTGTTGTACGCGGTCGTGCCGCAGATCGACAGTGCGGTGTACCGGCACGAGCTGACCGTGGATCGCGTCGGCAGCGAACGTGTGCCGCTCGCGCAGCAGGTCGCGGCGGCCCGTGCCACCCACCCCGAGGGCACCGTGACGTCCGTTACCCCGGCCGATGCCGCCGACGCCACCACGCGGGTGGCACTGGCCGTCGACGACGTCCCCGAGGGCTACGGCCGAACCGTCTTCGTCGACCCGTATTCGGGGGAGGTTCGTGGTGCGCTCACCACGTACGGACAGTGGCTGCCGGTCCGGGCGTGGTTCGACGAACTGCACCGCAATCTGCACCTGGGCGACATCGGTCGCAACTACAGCGAACTCGCGGCGAGCTGGCTGTGGGTAATCGCCCTCGGTGGTCTCGTCTTGTGGATCGGTCATCGTCGCCGCACCGGCAAGGCCCGCCGGCTCCTGGTGCCCGACCGCGATGCCCAGCGACGCCAGCGCACCCTGAGTTGGCATGGTGCGGTGGGTATCTGGATCGCGGTCGGCCTCTTTGCGCTTGCCGCCTCCGGGTTGAGCTGGTCGCGCTATGCCGGGGACAATATCGCCGAGCTTCGCGCGGCGATGTCCTGGTCGACACCATCGGTGACGACGGCTGCCGACCCCGCGGCCGCCGCGGCCGCCGGCGGACACGTCGGGCACGGCGCACCGTCTCCGGCGGCGGCGCTGCCGGAAACGCAGGCACTCGCCGGCATCGACCGGGCCTACGCGGCGGCCCGGGCGGCGGGCTTGGCCGACCCGATGAACCTGGTGCCACCGGCCGCTGCGGGCGACGCGTGGTCGGCGACGGAGAACAAGCGTGACGCTCCCACCCGCTACGACTCGGTCGCCGTCGATCCGGACACCGGCCGGGTGGTGGACCGAGTCGACTTCGCGCAGTGGCCGTTGACCGCCAAGCTGACCGAATGGATCATCAACGCGCACATGGGAGTTCTGTTCGGTCTGGTCAACCAGATCGTGCTCGCTGTGCTCGCGCTGGGATTGATCACCGTGATCGTCCGCGGATATCTGATGTGGTGGCGGCGTCGGCCCTCCTCGGCCCGCACGGCCGCCTCGCGGCGTAAGCTGCCCGCGGCGCCGCCCGCCGGCGCGTTGGCTCGACTGCGGCCGGTGGAGGCGGTGGCACTGGTCGTCGTGGTCGCCGGTCTCGGGATGGTGGTGCCGCTACTGGGGATTCCGCTCGCGGCGTTTCTGTTGATCGACACCGCGCGAGGTATCGTCGTCGGCCGGCAGGGCCGGCGGTACGCCGGCTCAAACAACGGGGGCCGGGGCCGGCGGGACGCCGACCGGCAGACAGGACCCGGCGGGACACTGACGGGAAGCCGCACCGAAGGGAACACGTGACGCGATGATCGGCGACCTCACCCTGCGGTGGGTGGTCACCGTGCTGTCGGTGCTAGCCGTTGCCGAATGCCTGTATTCGCTGCTGGCACACCGGATGCGCTGGCCCGGTGCCGTCGGGCACGGTCTGCACCTGGTCATGGCGGCGGCGATGGGCGCCATGGCGTGGCCCGCGACCATGGACTGGCCCACCATTGCCCCGATGATCGTCTTCCTGCTCGCCGCTGGGTGGTTCGTGGTCGCAGCGGCGGTCTTCGCCGGCGATCGTGCGGCACGCATCGCCGACGGGTACCACGCGGTGATGATGGCCGCGATGGCGTGGATGTACGCAGTGATGAACGGGTCGCTCCTGCCGGGCAGTTCGGCGAATGAGTCAGCGGACGGGTCCCCGATGTCGGGGTCGATGCCGTCGGGGTCGATGCCGGGGATGTCCCACGGCGACATGTCGTCGATGCCGGGGATGATGCCCGGAATGTCGCACGGTGGGGGCGCCGAGCCCGGCTATCTGACGCCGGTGCATGTGGTGCTCGGCGTGTTTTTCGCGGTGGCCGCGGTGGTCTGGCTCTACCTGTACTTCGCGCGGCGTCAGTCGGACGCGGCGGCCCAGTCCGAGGCCGTCGCGCAGTCGGAGGCGTCCGCTCTGCTGACCCGCTCCGGCGAGCTGTGCCAGGTGTTGATGGCCACCGGCATGTCGATCATGTTCTTCGCGATGGCCTGAGCCCGGGCTCCTCGACTTCGACATATCGCCGAGCCGAAAACTGCCGGCGTCGGCGGTGCTACTTTTCGCTCGAGCCGGATGACGATCGTAATCGTAGGATGCCCGCGAATTGTCGAGTGACGTTGGTCACGACGTTGTTGCAGCAGCGCGATGGCTCGAGGCTGTCGGCGCGGTCGTAGCCGTTCGCACGATTCCGTTGCTGCATTGTCGTTCGCGGCGCTGACCTGTTCCAATGACCGGCCGGGCAGTGTCGCTTCAGTGCATTAGCGAACTTGCGGGTGCGAAAACGGAGTGCTTCGGGCGGGTCTGCAATGGCGAGGCTCTTCCGGATGCGCGTGCGTCCGAGGTGTGTAATGATCTACGCAGAGTTTGCTGTAGTGAACTATCAATTCTGTGAGGTGGCGCGTATGCGGGTGCGGGTCCGTTGGCACGCTGCTGATGGGGAGCACGGCTGGCTCGGCTGTCCCAATCGTCGGAACTATCTTGGGTGCGCGGTCGGTGCGAGGCTGGGAGCATTCATTGGTTCTCGGTACGGAGCGCGGATCGGTCACCAGGGCCGGACGACGTGGAACAAGCTGTTCGGGTGAGACTGAGATCGTGATGTGGAACCTCGACACCCCGGTGCCTTATCCGGCGCTCGGCATCAGCATGGCCCTCGTGTTCGGGCTCGCCATGCTGCTGATATCCCGCCCCGCCAAACAGGATACAGCCGCGGCGTTCGACGACACCTGGACAATTCAAACGCCGCGCAGGACATTAATTGCGTTCGTGTCGGGTTGCGGCTCATTTGTCCTCGGTGGACTGTGGCTGGTCCTACTGAGTCGCAGCGCCGGGTTCGCCGAATCGACGTCTGGTCGGTTGTCCCCGATATTCGCACTAGGTGTTGGCTCGGCTGCCGTCATCGTCTTTGGCGCATATCTTGTCTGGGGATTGACGATGATAGTGTTTTCGCGACACCATTCGTTCTTGAAATTGACCCTCGACGACGAGCATATTTCCATCGAAAAAAATCTGGGCAAGCCCACTGTGATTGCGTGGGACGACATACTCGACCTCGTCCCGGGTGGGCCACACCGCGCTGCCGTCGCAGACTGCCTAACAATCGTTTACAATTCGGGATCCTCAGCACTGCCTGCACAACTGTTCCTCACCAGGATTGCAACAGGACTGAACTCAGCCGCACTGCAGGACATCCTGGATGTTCGCTGGCGACCTGACACACAACCAATCGACAACGAGTGAGCGGGATCGCGAGCATGTCACTCGCGACGCGAGAAGGATCGCGGCATCGCCTCTGGTGACTGCGGGCGGAGCCGTTGCTGGTGTGCGATTGGCGGTGCGGCGCGGGCATGGCCATACGTGACGAGTGCACGCCGAACTCTGCGACCGTGTTCTAGCGTCGTCGCATCTACCCGGAATCGTCGCCCACCGAAAACCGGGGGTCCTACGTCACGTCGTAGACTGGACCGACGCCGTGGGTCGGCGGGCGAGGAGGCGCAGGTGGTGATCGCCGGCAAGAACGCAGTGCAGCAGGTGACGCGGCCGCTGATCGGGACGATCGGGGTGGCCGCCGCAGCACTGCTGGTGTATGCCCTGCGCACCGCCGATGCGCGGCACGTGGAGAGCGGCGATCCCTACCCCGGCGCGGTCACCGCGACGATGGACGTCGTCGGCTACTTCCTGACCGCGGGACTCGGGGCCCTGTGCTTCGGTGCGCTCGTCTTCATCGTCATCTGTTCACGCCCGGACCAGACCGGCACCATCGACGTCACCGCATACCGGGCACACCGGTTCGTGGCGGCCGCCTCCCCGGTGTGGGCGGTGCTCGCCTGGATCATGGTGACCGTGGCCGGAGCCGACGCCTCCGGCATCACCCCGCTGCGGCTGGTCGGCGAGGGATACCTCGGGCAAGCACTGGAGGTCAGCGAGGCCGCGGTCGCGTGGCTGGTGGTGGCCGTCTGCGCCACGGTCGTCGCGCTGGTCATCCGATTCACCCTGCGCTGGATGGTGTACGTGCTGCTGGCGTTGACCGCGGTCATCGCGGTCGTCGCGCCGGTGATGGCGGGCAATGCCGGGCAGGGGCCCAACCACGACTACATGACGAGCCTCGGCGTCCTGGTGGCCGTCACGATCGCGCTGTCGGCGGGACTGCGCGTCGCGGCACTGACCGCACCGGAGCCGGAGTCGGCGGACAACGCCCGCATTGTGGCGCGCCGCGTCGCGGTCACCGTGCTGGTGACCGACGTGGTCGCCCTCGTGGCGACGACCTCGCTGATGGCCTTCCTGCTGCCGCTGCGGTACCTGTTCAGCACGCCGTTCGGCGTGATCGCCATCGGGATGTTCGTGCTTCAGGTCGCGGTCGTCGCGGTGGACGTACGGGTGCTGCGCCGCGCCCGGGCCGGCGACGCCGTCGGGTGGGCGGGCGTTGCCGGTGCGGCGCTCCTGGTCCTGGTGCTGGCGTGCTGGGCCGCGTCGGACACCCGGGTCGCCCCGGGTCTGCTGGCCCATCCCTTCACCGCCTGGGACGTCTTCCTCGGCTACGAACTCACCGGTCCGCCGACGTTCTGGCGGCTGCTCACCGTGTGGCGTTTCGATTTTCTGATCGGCAGCGCAGCCATTGTCGCGGCGATCGGCTACCTCGTCGGCGTCCGGCGGTTGCGCCGCCGTGGCGATCACTGGCCGGTCGGCCGGACCGTCGCCTGGCTCGCCGGATGCGTCACCGTGGTCGTGGTGACGGGCTCCGGCGTGCGCGCCTACGGGTCGGCGATGTTCAGCGTGCATATGGCCGAGCACATGGCGCTCAACATGTTCGCGCCGGTGCTGCTGGTGCTGGGTGCGCCGGCGACGCTGGCGCTGCGCGCCTTCCCGACGACCGGCGACGGGCAGCCCGGCCCCCGCGACTGGGTGTCGTGGCTGGTGCATTCCCGGGTGACGCGTGTGCTGTCGAACCCGATCGTGGCGCTGGCACTGTTCGTCGGATCGCTGTACGCCGTCTACTTCACGTCGATCTTCGACACTCTGGTGCGGTACCACTGGGGGCACATCCTGCTCACCCTGCACTTCCTGATCGTCGGATATCTGTTCTTCTGGGTCATCATCGGCATCGACCCCGGGCCACGCCGGGTGCCGTATCTGGGTCGGATCGGTCTGCTGTTCGCGGTGATGCCGTTCCACGCGTTCTTCGGTATCGCGCTGATGACCATGTCCACGGTGGTCGCCGACCGGTTCTACCGAGAGCTCAGTCTGCCGTGGATCTCCGATCTGCTCGACGACCAATGGCTCGGCGGGGCGATCGCCTGGGGCGCCAGCGAGGTGCCGATCGTGCTGGTCGTCGTGGCGATCGTGACGCAGTGGGCCCGCTCGGACCGGAGGGCGGGCCGCCGAGCCGATCGTCACGCCGACACCTACGAGGACACCGAACTCGACGCCTACAACAAGATGCTGGAAGAACTGTCCCGCTCTCGGCACTGATCAGCTACGCGCGATTTGACCGGTTGGGCGACAATAGGTGAATGCGGTGTGAAGTCGCGCGGGAGGCGCTGTCTGCGCGACTCGACGGGGAACGGGAGGCCGTTCCCGCGTCGCGTGTCGACGAGCATCTCGCGACCTGCCCCGAATGCGCCGCCTGGTGTGCGGCGGCCCGCCGGCTGCGATTCCGCGCACCCGACGTCCAGCCGGACCTGACCAGCCGAATCCTGGCGGCCGCACGCGGGACCACCCCGGCCGACGGCGGAGGTGACCCCTCGGAGCCCGGGCGCGGTCGGGGAGCGACGGCGAGGGAGCAACCAGCCACCGGTTCGGCAGGGTCGGCCGGGCGCGGCCCGGGTGCCGCCCGGTCGGTGCCGACGGGACGGCGCCGGCAGTGGTGCCGGGGTCCGGTCGCTGCGGCAATCGTCGCGTTGGCGGTGCTGATTCCGATGATCGGCTACCCGGTCTGGTCGCCGTCGCTGTGGTATCCCATCGCCCACGGCGTGGTCGTGCTGGCGGTCGCCGCAGCGGTCCTGGCGTGCGGGTGGCGGCGGAATGCTCCCGCGCCGGACCGTTCGCCGGCGCCACCCGCGGGCACCGCACTCCGCGCTGTGCCCGACCTACCGGGCGGTGGCCCACCCGGCCGCCGGTAAGCGACCGGCGGCACCGGTGATCGCGTTCAGCGCTCGCCGAAACGTTGCAGCCGAAGGCTGTTGGACACCACGAATAGCGACGACAGTGCCATCGCTGCGCCCGCGATCAACGGATTCAGCAACCCGACCGCGGCGATCGGAATCGCGGCCACGTTGTACCCGAATGCCCACACCAGATTGGTGCGGATGGTGCGCTGCGTCGCGCGCGCCAGGCTCAGCGCTGCGGGAACCGACCGCACGTCGTCGCGCACCAGAATGACGTCGGCCGCGCCGATCGCCACGTCGGTGCCGCGGCCGATCGCCAGACCGAGGTCCGCGGTGGCCAGCGCGGGGCCGTCGTTGATGCCGTCGCCGACCATCGCGACCGACCGCCCCTCCTCCTGCAGCCGACGGATGGTGTCCACCTTCTGGTCCGGCAGCACCTGCGCCACGACCTCGTCGATGCCGACCTGCCCGGCGACGTGGTCGGCGGCGCCCTGGTTGTCGCCGGTCAGCAGCAGGGTGCGCATGCCCGCGGCGTGTAGCGCCGCAATCGCCGGCGCCGCACTGGCTTTGACGGTGTCGGCTACTGCGATCAGGCCGCGCAACTGGCCGTCGACAGCGACATAGACGACCGTCTGGCCATTGGCCTCCGCGTCCCGCCTGCGCCGGGCGATCTCGGTGGGCACCACCGTCGAGGCAGCCACCCACCGCGGGGAACCGACGCGAACCTCGACCCCGTCGACACGTCCGGCGACACCCCGCCCGGGCTCGACTTGGAAGTCGTCGACGTCGTCGAACCGGTCGGTGGCGACTGCCGCGACGATCGCCGATCCGACCGCGTGCTCCGACGCGTTCTCGACGGTGGCCGCCAGCCTCAGTAGTTCGTCGGCGGCGGCATCGCGAGCGGTGTCCGCACCGGTCTCGGCAGCGCGGTCGGTATCCCCGTCACCGCCGACTGCGTACACGTCGGTCACCGACAATGTGCCCTCGGTGACCGTGCCGGTCTTGTCGAAGACGACGGTGTCGACGAACCGCGACGTGTCGAGGGCCTGATAGCCCTTGAGGAAGATGCCCAACTGGGCGCCGCGGCCGGTGGCCACCATGACCGCGATCGGTGTCGCCAGCCCCAGCGCGCACGGACACGCGATGACCAGCACCGCCAGCCCCGCACCGACCGCACTGCCGACCGCTCCACCGGACACCAGCCACACCAGCACGGTGAGCAGCGCGATGACGATCACCACCGGCACGAACACACCGGCCACCCGGTCGGCGAGCCGCTGCGCGCGGGCTTTGCCCGACTGTGCCTCCTCGACGAGGCGCATCATCCCGGCGAATGCGGTGTCCGGGCCGACCGCGGCGGCCTCGACCACCAACCGACCGTTCAGCACGGTTGTGCCGCCGATCACCGGCTCGCCGGGTTCGGCCTCGACCGGCCGCGACTCGCCGGTCATCGCGCTCATATCGATGGCAGCGGTGCCGTCGATCACCAGACCGTCGGTGCCGATGGTCTCGCCGGGCCGCACCACGAAGCGTTGCTCCTCGGAGATCTCACCCGCCGGGATACGCATCTCGGTGCCGTCGCGCAGCAGCACCGACACGTCTTTCGCGCCGATCGCGGCGAGCGCGCGCAGAGCGCCGCCGGCCCGGGACCGAGCGCGCGCCTCGAAATAGCGGCCCGCCAGGACCAGCACGGTGACGCCGGTGGCCACCTCCAGGTAGATGGCATCGCTGGCCCAGATCGCCGACCACACCCCGGGTGCGGCGTCCTCCGGCTGCGACGCGCCGAACATCGAGTACAGCGACCAGCCGGTCGCCGAGAGCACACCCAGCGTGACCAATGTCTCCATCGATGCGGTCCGGGCGCGCAGATTCTTGGCGGCGATCCGGTAGAACGGCCACGCGCACCAGGTGAGGATGGGGGCGGCCAGCGCGATCAGCACCCACTGCCAGCCGGTGAATCGGGTGCTCGGGACCACCGCGAACATGATCGACAGATCGGCGAGCGGGATGAATGCGACGACCGCGACCGCCAGCCGGCGGAAGAGCAGCCGCGCCTGGTCGCCGTCGGTATCCGGGATCGGCTGCGGGGTATTCGCCCGGACCTGCGCGCCGTAGCCCGCCTTGTCCACGATCTCGACCAGGCCCTCGTCGGTGACGTCCGGTTCGGCGTCGATGGTGGCGATCCGGGTGGCGTAGTTGACCGACGCGTGGACGCCGTCGCTCTTGTTGAGCTTGCGTTCCACCCGTGCGGCGCAGGCGCCGCACGTCATGCCGGAGACGTCCAACTGGACACGCCGATGGGCGGTGGGCGCCTCGGCGGCACCCATCGGTTCACCGGTGCTGGTGCGGGTCTCCAGGGTGGTCACGTCGGTCCTCGATCTCCCGACATCCCGACGCACCCGCGTCGGGACGTCGCTACTGCGCGATGTCTCTCCAGTATGTCGTGCGCGACGGACGGAAAGTTCCCGGGTAGGCCGTACCGCTACCCGAGGGGCGGCATCGGTGAATCCACGCCAGTCCCACCGCGCGCGGTGCCGGTGGGTGCGCCGGTCAGATCAGCGTCGACCAGTAGTCCCAGAACTGGACGCCGATCGCGACGATCACGATCGCGTACCACACCGGCAGCAGCACCCAGAGCCATCCACGGATCTCCTGCGCGCGCGGCGATGCGTCGTTGAACAACCGGCCGGCGCTGAGGATCAGCACGATCGGGGTCACCACCCACACCACCATGCAGTACGGGCAGAGCGCGTTGATGCGGTACAGGCTCTGGAAGGCGAGCCAGTTGACCATGACGAAACCGGCGGCGGTACAGAGGGTTTGGCCGAGCCAGTACCAACGGGGCAGGTCGACCCGGGCGGTCGCCAGCACACCGGTGACGATGATCACCGCGAACGACGCGATTCCGATGAGCGGGTTGGGGAACCCGAAGATCGCGGCCTGCGGCTGGGTCATCACCGAGCCGCACGAGAGGATCGGGTTGATGCTGCAACTCGGCCGGTACGACGGGTCGATCAGCAGATTGAACCGCTCGACGGTGAGGGTGGCCGAGGCGACGAAGCCGATGATGCCCGCCGCTAGCAGCGTCACCCCGACGCCGCGGCCGACGGCGGGGCGCCCTAGTAGACCGCCGCGGTCGCCGGCCGGCTCGACGACGTCATGCTCGGTGGCACGGGGGCCGTCGGCAACCGCTGCGGTGTCGGGGGTGTGCTCGGTGCTGGTGCTCATCGTCTCGCCGATCCGGTTCGGGTCACTGCCGCGTGGTCGTGAGTGCAGCGTGACTGCTGCGTGGTCACTGCTTCTTCGATACAGCATCCTGCACGGCCTGCACCAGTGCATCCGGAGTGGTGAGCTGGTACTTCTCGCCGTCGATCTGCACGGTCGGAGTGGAGTCGATGCCGCTGTTCAGCGCCTTCTTGGTGCCCTCGGACACCCAGGACTCGAACTGCCGGTCCCGGATGCACTGTGAGACGTTCTGCGCACCCGCCTGCTGCGCAATCGAGGCGAGCTGGTCGTCGGGCAATCCCGAACCGCCCTCCGGCGGCTGCTGAGCGTAGAGCGCGTCCTTGAACTTCAGCCAGGTCGACCAGTCCCCGTTGCCGGCCGTCGACTGGGCGACACACGCCGCGGCATTGGCCGCGCGCGTCGAGTACTGGGTGGTGGACTGGCCGTCCAGGAAGGTGATCGGCCGGTAGTCGATCGCGACGTCGGGATTCGACCGCAGCTGCTCCAGCGCGCCGGCGAACTGGGTCTCGAAGGCCTTACACGCCGGGCACTGGAAGTCCTCGACCAGCGTGACAACGACCTTGGGCTCGGTGCCCGCGGGCGCGGCGGAGACGCGGTAGGCGTCACCGGTCGCGACCGACGGCGTCTCCGACGAGCCGGTCGACGACTTGTTGGACACCACCACCCAGATGCCGACCGCGGCGGCGATGGCGACCAGAAGCACGGCCGCGCCGACCTTCATCATCAGCGAGCGGCGCCTCTCGGCAGCACGCGGGTCAACGATCGGTTTCCGGCGCTTGTCGGCCACGGTTGTCCTCACTGTCTCGGCTCACCCGACGTCGTTCTCGTCGGCTCACACAACACCGCGCCGGCGGCTCGACACTCCCCGAAGCGGGGTGTCGGGCCTCCCGGGCGCGTCACCAGGGTACGCAACCCATGCTGTGAAACCGATGTGAGCGTGCCGTGGACTGCCGACCCCGTCCTGCGTACCCGCCGGCCGGGACGTCAGCCGATCCGGCGCGAACGGTCGGCGGCGGCTTCGACGAGCGCCTCCCGGCCGCGGGCGACCCGGGACCGGACGGTACCGATCGGACAGCCGGTCACCTCGGCGGCTTCCTGGTACGAGAGCCCGAGCAATTGGGTCAGGACCAAGGCTTCGCGGCGCTCCGGCGGGAGCTCGTCGAGCAGGAGATTCGCCTCCACCATGTCTTCCCACCGGGTGGGCGGCCGGGCGGCGTCGGCGGCATTGACCCAATCCACACCGGAGGCGATCCGCGGCCGTGCCATGCTGCGCCGCACTTCGTCGGCACAGACGCGGCGCGCGATCGACAGCAGCCAGGTACGTGCGGTCGAATGCGCGTTGAACCGCGGCAGGCTGGTGATCGCGCGCAGAAAGGTCTCCTGCGTGAGGTCGTCGGCGGTCGGGCCATGACCCAGGTGGGTGATGAACCGCCACACATCCTTCTGCGTCGACCGGATGAAGAACTCCAATGCGCCCTCGTCGCCGGCGGCAGCGGCGACCGCGGCGTGGGTCACTTCGTCGTCACGGTCAGGCGCGGTCATGGTGGTCACCCTATCGCGGCACGTGTCGTCGTCGAAGGCGTGGTGATCCTCACGTACCGGTCGATCGGGAACTCGGCGGGCCTTCCCAACGACCTGTCAGTCGGACGGGCCGATCGTGCCGGTGGCTACCGGCCGCCGGAATGCGCTGGCCGAGAACAGGAGTGAACGTGCGTGGGGATAGGTGCCGACCGATGAGCCGGCAGTCGGGTGTACGCGCCCGAATGGCAGTGGCGGCCGCGGCAGTGCTCGCCGTGGGGGTGACGCTGACCGCGTGCGCGCCGGCCGACGATGCGGTCTCGGGGTCGTCGGCCGCGCCGGCCACGGGTTTTCCGGTCACGATCGACAACTGCGGCACCACCCAGACGTTTACCGAGCCGCCGTCCCGGGTGCTGGTGATGCGGGGTGCGTCGGTCGGTGAGGTGGAGAGCCTCATCGAACTCGGTGTGCAGGACTCGATCATCGCGAATACCCAGAACTACGGCGTGTCCGATATCCCCGGGATGGCCGAGCGTGTCGACGCGGTGCCGACCGGCGGGCTGACGCTCGCCGACTCCGGCGACGTGTCCGCGGAGCAGATCCTCGCGCTCCGCCCGGATCTGGTGATCTCCACCTGGTCCGGCGGCTTCGACCCGAAGTACGGGTCGGCGACCCGGGCGACCCTCGGCCAGGCCGGGATCCGCACCCTGGTCACACCGGTCAACTGTGCCTACGGCAAACCCGGCCAGGTCAGCGCCGCCGAGCGCGCCGCCTACCGCAACGGGTCGACCGAATCATCCGCCGAGTTCCTCGAACTGCTCGGCAAGATCTACGGGCGACCCGACCGTGGCACGGCGGCCGCGAACCGGCTGCGCGACCGGATTCGGGCGGTCGGCCAGCGGGTCGAAGGGCGGCCGGTCAAGCGGATGCTCGTCGTCTTCCCCGGCATGAGTGCGATGAACGCGGCGGGCTTGCCTGCCGTCATGTCCGGCAGCATCTACGACTCGGTCGTGCGCGCCGCCGGTGGCGAACCCAGCTTCCCCGACGGTGGCGCCGACCTGACGAGCAGCCTGAGTGCCGAACGACTCGCCGGCGCCGAAGTCGACGTGCTGGTCGTCGGTGGCTCACGAGCGGGGGAGGACCTCGACGCACGCGCGCGCGAGCTGTTCGCTCGATATCCGCAGTGGAATGCGTCGAAGACCCGCAGCTATGTGACCGTGTCCGACGGCGTCTACTACGGCCCGGCCAACGCCGATGCGGTCGAGAAGATCGCCCGCGTCGCCCACCCCGACGCGTTCTGAGCCGGTGACTCGCACGTCCGCTGACTCGCTCGTCACCGCGCCGCCGCCCGCGCCCGGCCGGCCCGGCCCGGTGGCGACCGACCCGGCTCGCCGGTACCGCCTGGTGCTGACGGCCGGGATGCTCGCCCTGGCGGGGGCGGTGATCGGCGGGATAGGGCTGGGGTCGTCGACGGTGCCGGTCACCGACGTCCTGGCATCGCTGGGCCATCATCTGACGTCCGGAGTCGCCGACATACTGGGGCGCATCGGGATTCACCTGCCGTCGGTGGTGGCGCCGCCGGATTCGTTGTCCGACATGATCGTCTGGCGGCTGCGGGTACCGCGGACGCTGGCCGCCGCGATCGTCGGGGTCGCGCTGGGATTAGCCGGAACCGTCCTGCAGGCGATGGTGCGCAACCCGCTGGCCGACCCGTATGTGCTCGGTGTGTCCTCGGGTGCGTCGCTGACCGCGGCGCTGGTGATGTCGTCGGCGTCGGCGGTGTGGATACGCAATGCCGGGGTACCGAGCGCCGCCTTCGTCGGCGCGCTCGGCGCCCTGCTGCTGGTGCTCGTCTTCGCCCACCGTCGGGGCACCTTCACCGGGTCGCGCATCGTGCTGGCCGGGGTGGGTGTCGGTCAGGTCGCCGCCGCCGCGACCGCCCTGGTGCAATTGCACGCCGAACCCGCGGAGATCCGCGGCATGCTGTTCTGGATGATGGGGTCGGTCGCCGGCGTGGACGCACTCGCCCCCCTGCTGGTGCCAGCCATCGGCGTCACAGCGTGCGCGGCAGTCTTGTTCGGCAGCACCCGGAGCCTCAACGCGCTCGCCCTCGGGGACGACGACGCGGTGGCACTCGGCGTGCATGTCAACGCCTTTCGCGTGCAGATGATCGTGATCGCAGCGGTGCTGACCGGAATGGCGGTCAGCGTGGCGGGCGGAGTCGGCTTCGTCGGACTGATGGCACCGCACGTCGCCCGATTCCTGGTCGGCGCCGACCACCGGCGGGTGCTCCCGGTCGCCGCCGTGCTGTCGGCGGGATTCGTGGTGCTGGTGGACACCGTGGCCCGCACGGTCGATGCGCCCAACGAGTATCCGCTGACCATCATCACCGCGGCCGTCGGCGGCCCGTTCTTCCTGTGGTTACTGCGCCGCAGCCGCACCGGAGGTGCGGTGTGACGGGCCAGCGTCCACCGGCGAACGATCCGGCCGCCGAAGCTCCGGTCGGTATCGACGTCCGTGCCGTCGGCGTCGACATCGACGGGGCGACCATCATCGACGACGTCGATCTCACCGCCGCGCCAGGGTCGGTCAGCGCGGTGATCGGGCCGAACGGATCGGGCAAGTCGACGCTGCTGCGGGCGATCTACCGCGCCCAGCGCCCGGCACGTGGCGCGGTCCTCATCGGCGGCCACGACGTCTGGGGCATGCGGGCAAGGGACAATGCGCGATTACGTGCCGTGCTGACCCAGAATCAGAGCGACACAGCAGATTTCACCGTTGCCGAGATCGTGCTGATGGGCCGGTCCCCGCACAAGGGCTTGCTCACCGGCTACGGGAGCGCCGATCGAACCATCGTCGACGAGTCGCTGGCCCGGGTCGGCATGGCCGAGGCCGCACCGCGCGGATTCCGGGATCTCTCCGGCGGCGAACGACAACGGGTCCTGTTGGCCCGGGCACTCGCCCAACGAGCACCGGTGATCCTGCTCGACGAGCCGACGAATCACCTGGACGTGCATGCGCAGTTGTCGTTGATGGAGCTCCTGCGCACCCTGGACGCGACGGTGTTGGTCGCACTGCACGACATCAACCAGGCCCTGCGCTACGCCGATCACGTGGTGGTGATGTCGGACGGACGACTCCGCGCGGCCGGCCCGCCCACGGACACCGTCACGCCCGCGTTGTTGCGCGAGGTCTTCGGAGTCCGCGCGGGCATCGTGACCAACCCGCTCACCGACGGCCCGCACGTCGTCTTCGGCGGTGTCGCCGATCCGGCGACACCGGACCCGGCCGGCGGCGGTGAGCGCCGGTGAGTGTCGGCGGTAACCGGCGGTTCACCCTTCGGGAACCGAACCGGGACGATCAACGACCACTGTTGTGACGCAACGGCTCACGACCGAGCCGCCGTGCGTTCCCGACCGACACCCACCGCCCCGACCGACACCGACAGTCAGGCACGAGGAGTTCCATGACCAGCGCCGCCGTCGAGATCACCGGCTTCCGGCCCGACACCGCAACCGCCGACGACATCGCCCAGATCACGAGCCACATCTACACCAACAAGATCGTCGTCCTCCGCGACCAACGGCTCAACCCGAGCGAATTCGCCGCCCTCGGAGCACTGTTCGGTACACCGGTGCCCTATTACGAACCGATGTACCAGCACCCGGACGAGCCGCTGGTCTTCGTCTCCTCCAACCGGGCATCGGAGTCCGGCTCCGGTCGCCGTATCGGCGTACCGAAGACCGGTGCGTTCTGGCACGCCGACTACCAGTTCATGCCGAAACCCTTTGCCATCACCGCCTTCTACCCGCAACTGCTACCGTCCGCCGGACGCGGCACCTACTTCATCGACATGGCACAGGCGTACGCCCGGCTCGATGACCGGCTGCGCGCCGCCGTCGAGCACACCCGATGCCGGCACAGCGTGCGTCGCTACGTCAAGATCCGGCCGGACGACGTATACCGGCCGCTCGGCGCGGTGATCGACGAGGTGGAGCGTCGCACGCCACCGCAGACATTCCCCACCGTCCTCACCCATCCGGTCACCAGGAAGCGGCAACTGTATCTCTCCGAGGCGTTTACCTACGCGATGATGGACGAGGCCGGTGACGACCTGGGTGACTTGCTGGTCGAGGTCCTGGCCGAAACCGGGCAGCTCGACCCCGACTGCACGCACCCCAATATCTTCCTGCAGACCTATGAGCCCGGAGACATCGTGTTGTGGGACAACCGGACTCTCATTCACCGGGCGTTGCACAACCCCAACGACGAACCGTCGGAATCGTTCCGGGTCACGCTCGCCGACGAGTATCCGCTGGGCCTGGAGGTCGCCCCGTGAACCTCTCTGCGATGACCGCTACGCCCGCAACCGGTGACGAGTCGTACCTGGACGACGCCGCTCTGCTGGCCCGGACGGTGCGGCCCTACGCCGCCAAGGGGGCGGTGTATCTGACGGCGGCGCAGGTGAATTCGGTCGACGGCGAGGTGGTGACCGAGGGCAGTCTCGGCATCGCCGAATCCTGCTACATCGATGACACCGGACATTTCAATGCCGCCGAGTTCGTCATCTCGTACAACCAGATGATCTATCTGACGCTGGCCACGGCGGTCCGCGATCGCCTCATCCCCGAACTGGCCGGGTGGACGATGGACGACTACTGGCGGCGGCAACTGCCCAATGTGTTGATTACGCGGATGACCACCCGTTTTCGCCGGCCCATCGAGCCGAGTGCCTACCGCGGCCGACTCGTGGTCACCGACACCGCATTCCGGAACCGGTCCCAGCCGGTCATCGGGCTGCAGACGACGATCACCTTCACCGACGACCACGGCGGAGCGGCCTTCGGCGACGTGGAGATCGCCCTCACCGACCCGCCTCTGACCTCCTGGAGTACCGATGCCGACCGCTGAGATCGCCCGTGTGTTGCCGACACTGCTCGACCGGCTACGGGCGCACGCCGTCGAATCCTCGGATGTGTCAGCGGTGATCGACGGCGACACCGTCCTGGACTACCCGGAACTGCTCGACCGCGCCCGCCGGGTGGCGGGCGCGCTGATCGGTGCCGGTGTGGTCGTCGGGGCGGGTGACCGCGTCCTGTACCTCGGTGTCGACTCGCATCGTGTCTACGAGCTGCTCTACGGGTGTGCGCTGACCGAATCCGTTCTGGTGCCGGTGAACTGGCGTCTCAGCGATCCCGAGGTCGCCGACATCGCCGGCCGGTGCGGTGCGCAGGTGATCATCGCCGACGATCCGGAACGGATGCTCGCGTCGCCCGCTCGGATCATCCCCACCGCCGACTTCGACGCATGGCGCGACGCCGCCGAGTCGCCGGCGGCGACCGCCGAACCCACACCCGATACGCCGATCGTGCAGATGTACACCAGCGGCACTACCGGGCGACCGAAGGGCGTGGTCCTCGCGCACCGCACCTTCACCGCGGTCCGTGACCTGATGGATGCCGCGGGCGTGGACTGGATCGATTGGCATCCCGGTGATCGCAGCCTGGCCGGCATGTCCGCCTTCCACATCGGCGGAATGTGGTGGGCAGCGCAGGCGCTGAACGCCGGTGTCACCTCGGTGGTGGTGCCGGTGTTCGGCCCGGCGGCCGCACTCGCCGCGATCCGCGATCACGGCATCACCACGACCTGCATGGCGCCCGCCATGATCCGGGCGATCCTCGACGAAGCCGACACCCCACCGGACGCGGACATCGGCACCGGTACAGGAGATTTCGCGACCCTGCGCAAGGTCGTGTACGGCGGGTCACCGATCGATGCCGGACTCCTGCAGCGGGCCATCGAGATCATGGACTGCGACTTCGCCCAGATCTACGGGCTCACCGAGACGGGGAATACCGCCGTCTGCCTGCCGCCGGATGCTCACCGGGGTGAGCGGCCGGCGTTGCATGCCACCGGGCGACCGTACCCCGGTGTGCGGGTGCAGATCCGGCGGTCCGACGGTGTGCCGCTGCCCGATGGCGAGACCGGTGAGGTGTACCTGGCGACTCCGGCGCACATGGTCGGCTATCACGAGGACGCGGCGGCCACCGCCGACCGACTCGCCGACGGCTGGATACGTACCGGCGACGCGGGATATGTCGACGCGGACGGCTACCTGGTGATCCACGATCGTGTCGACGACATGATCCTGGTCGGCGCCGAAAACGTCTATCCGGCCGAGGTCGAGAAGGTCATCAACGCGCACCCTGGTGTGTGGGACTGCGCGGTCATCGGTGTGCCCGATGACATCTGGGGAGAGAGCGTCCTCGCCTACGTCGTGCCCCGCACCTCGGGACTACAGCCGGGCGACGTCGCCCGCTTTCTCCGCGGCCGTCTCGCGGCGTTCAAGTCACCCATGCGCTACCGACTGGTGACCGAAATCCCCCGCAATGTCAGCGGCAAGGTCCTGCGCCGCGAGCTGCGTGACACCTATGCCGCGGGCCGAGGCGGAGCGATCCGATGAGCGGTCGGGCACCGGTACCGCTCGACCGGCAGCGCATCGTCGGCGACCTGGCCGAGGTGCTGTTCGCCGACGTCGCCGAACTCACCGATGACACCGATCTGCTCGACCTCGGACTCGATTCGATTCGGATGGCAACGGTCGTCGACCGATGGCGGGCCGACGGCGCCCGGGTCCGATTCTCCGATCTGGCCGAGATCACCACGGTGGGGGCCTGGGTCGCCGTGCTGACCGCCGACGCACCCCAATGACCGGCGCCGACACCGCCTTCACCGGTACCGATTCCGCCGACACCGATTCCGACGCGACCGACGGGACCGACACCGACGGGACCGACACCGACGCGACCGACACGGACCGGACCGCGGCGGGGTCGCTACCGCTCACCGCGGCACAACAGGGCATCGTCGACGCGATGGTGCTGTGGCCGCGGAGCCCGGTCCATATCCTCGCCGAATGCCTCGATTTCGACGGCGAGGTCGACGCCGACCTCTTGGCGGCCGCGATCGAGGCCATGGTCGCCGAGACCTCGGCGCAACGAATCCGGTTGACCCACAACGCTCGCGGCGACGTCGTGCAAGTCGTCGACCAACCGTCGTGGGTGCCGATCGACGTGGTCGACCTCACCACCCACCCGGACCCCGAGCAACGAGCCGCCGAGATCACCGACGCGGACGCCACGACCGGTGCGGACCCGTTCGTCGAGGTCACCACCCGACATCTCGTGCTGCGCCTCGGCGCAGGCCACCTGCGCTGGTATCACCGTGCCCACCACGTCGCGCTGGACGGTTACGGATTCTCGCTCTGTGCACAGCGAGTGGCCGATCACTATCGGCGCCTGAGTGGCGCGGCGCCCGACGTGGATCCGGCGGTACGGGCAGGCGAGCCGACCGATGCGTATCGGGAGCTGATCGCGGCCGACACCGCGTACCGGTCGAGCCAGGAATGCGACACCGACGGCGCATATTGGCGGGAGTTGCTGGGGGAGAGGCCGGTGCACAGCTTCGCCGCCGGAACAACAGCCGGTCCGGCCGACCGCGGCCGCACCCCACTGCGGGTGCGGCGCACGGTGACGACGTGGCCGGCCCGACCGGATCTGCCCTACCCCGAGCTGATCACCGCGGTCGTCGCCATTCACTTGTCGCGCGCCTTGCGCCGGCGCGATGTGGTGATCGGCATGCCGATGATGAACCGCCTCGGGTCGGTCGCGGCCCGGGTCCCCGGCATGATCGTCAACGCGATCGCCGTGCCGGTCCATATCGACAGTGCCGACACGGTCGCGACCCTTGCCCGTCGTATCGGGCGGGACCTGCGGCGACACCGGCGTCACGCGCGCTACCGCCACGAATGGTTGCGCCGTGACCTGTCCCGGGTCGGCGGCGGCCGCGCCCTGTTCGGGCCGCTCGTGAACATCATGGCGTTCGACTACGAGTGGCCCGTACCCGACGTCGACGTCGGTGCGCACAACGTGACCGCGGGACCCGTGGAAGACATAGCTTTTCACGTATACCTGCGTCGCGGCGAGGTGCAGGTATGCCTCGACGCGGAGCCCTCCCGATACCGGCCGGACGAGGTGGCCGCGCACCTGGACGCGGTGATCGCACTGGTGGCCCGCGCCGCCACCGACGGCACGACCCCGGTCGACGCACTCGGGCGCGATCACCGGGTGCTCGCAACCCCGTCGACCGCGCCCGCCGCGGACCCGATGCGGATCCTCGATGCCCTGGCCGATGAAAACCCTGCCGCCGCCGCGCTGGTGACCGCCGCAGGTGGTGTCGTGAGCCGCGGTGAGCTCCGCGAGATGATCGGAGACCGGGCAAGGGAATTGAGTGCTCACGGAGTCACGGCCGGCAGTGTGGTGCCCGTGGTCCCCGGTGACCGCGTCGCCGACATCGTCACCATCCTCGCCGCCCAGCGACTCGGCGCGGCACACGCCGCCACCCGGCCAGGCGAGAACGATGCCGCCGCCGACGCGACCGGTGCGCCGATACCCGGCGGCTACGTCGTGACGACCTCGGGCAGCACCGGAACACCGAAGACCGTGCGCGTCGGTGGCCACGCTCTGGCCGCTTTCGTTTCCGACGCCGTCGGCCGCTACCGCTGGGGACCGGGCGACGTCGTGGCACAACTCGGACCGCTGGACGCCGACACCAGCATCGAGGAAATCTTTGTGACACTCGCGTCCGGTGCGGCGCTCGCCGTCCCGGACGACTCGGCGCCGCGCACCGCAGGCGAAATCCTAGACCTCGCCGGGCATCTGGGCATCACCGTGCTCGACCTGCCGACCGCACTCTTTCACGAACTGGTGCTGGTGACCGGCGCCGAGGCGCGCACGACGCCGCCGACGTTGCGGCAGATCGTCATCGGTGGGGAAGAGGCGTCGCCGGACCTGACCGCCCGGTGGCTGGCGTCGACCGGCGTCGAGGTGATCAACAGTTACGGCCCGAGCGAGGCGGCGGTCGTGGCGATCGCCGGCCCGCTGCGGTCGACGACAGCGTCCACCGATCGGCCGGTGCCGCTCGGTACCCTCCTGCCGCACACCGGCGCCGCGCTGCGCGTCGAGGATGCCGACCCGCAGCACCGGTGGGACGATCACTCGCACAGCGGAATCGGGGAGCTCGTGCTCTTCGGTCCCATCCTCGCCGAGGGGTACGGCGGCGCCGAGGCAGGCTCGGGTTTCGGGGTGCTCGACCTGGGCGGTGGACCAGTTCGTGTCTTCGCCACCGGCGATGTGGTCCGCGTCCACGCCGACGGCGCGATCGACTACCTGGACCGGACCGACGGCGTGCTCAAGATGTCCGGCGGACGAGTTCACCTGCGCACCATCGAGGATGCGGTCGGTCGGCTGCCCGGCGTGACGTCGGCGATGGTCCGCCGCTGCGGTGCCTATGCACTGGAGGCCCTCGTCACCGGCGCGCTCGACCGAGCGTCGGAGGACGCGATGCGCACCGACCTCGCCGCCGTGCTGCCCCCCGCCTGGGTTCCGGCGCGGATCACGGTGGTCGACGCGTTGCCGCGCACCGCAACGGGAAAACTCGACCGCACCGTGTTGCGCTCACCGCCGCCCGGTCCGTTGCGCGACGCCGTTCGTCACGTCGTCGCCGACATCCTCGGCAGGCCGCCCGCCGACGACGACAGCATCTTCGCCGCCGGCATCACGAGCCTGCAGGCGGTCGCGATCGCCGGTCGAGTCGGTGCGGCCGCGGGCCGGACCCTCCGGGTGGACGACATTCTCGACGCGGCCACCGTCGCCGCGATCGCGGAGCGAGCCGCGCAACCCGAGCAGCGTATTGATCTGGCCGGCGAGGTCGCGGCGCTGCTGCCGGGCGCCGTAGCGAAGCCTCCGCGGTCACCGGATCCGCGTGTACTGCTCACCGGCGCAACCGGATTCGTCGGCGGCGCGGTGCTCGATCGCCTGCTGCGGAGCACGACGACCGCCGTCGTGCTGCCGATTCGGGCGTCGGACGAAGCCGCGGCATGGCGACGCCTCGCCGCCACCGGTGATCCCCGAATGGTGGCGCTGATCGACGCCGCCCGCCGCGACGGACGGCTGACCGTGTTGGCGTGCGCCGACCTCGTCGAGGGTGTCGAGCGCGCCGGAACGTGCAGCCACGTCATCCATGTCGCCGCCGAGATCCGGGCGATCGCGCCGTACTCGGAGCTGCGGGCCGCCAATGTGGCGGTCACCGCGGCGCTCGCGCGCGCGGCCGCCGCGGACCGCGCGCGCATGGTGTACGCGTCGACCGTCACCGCGGCCGGACCGGGTGGTGGCCCGCATCCCGACCCGGAAACGCTGCCGAATGGTTACGCCCAGTCGAAAAGTGTTGCCGAACACGTGGTGTCGGCCGCTGGGGCCCTGGGTGCCGACCCGGCGATCGTCCGGCTGCCGCGGGTGCTGCCCGCGGCGGCGGGAGAGGTCCGCTCCGGCGACTTCCTGGTGCGGCTGGCGCAGGTGGTGGCCCGGGTCGGTGCCCTACCCGACACCGCACTCACCGAGCCGATGTCGCGCGTCGACGACGTCGCCGCGATACTCGCCGACGCCGCGTTCGCGAGTGGCGGTGCGCACGCCGCGATCCGCGACGTGTATTCGCCGGAGCCGGTCCCCGTCGTCGAGGTGCTGCGGCACGCGATCGGGGAGGTGCCGGTGGTGCCGCTGGACGACTGGCGGGACCGGGTCGTGCGCAGTACCGAGATCGACGCGTCCGACCGGGCCGCCGCCACCGTATGGTGCGACATTCAACTCGGCGGCTTCGCCGCGGACTGGTCGTCGGCGCATGCCGTGCACACGCGACCCGTCGGCGCCGCCACCGCCGCCCGCCTATTGGGCATCGATCGGATCGGCGCCGCGGCCCCGGTCAGTTCGCCGGAGTAACCCAGGTAGTGATGTCGCAGTGGACGACTTCGTCGCCACGCGTATCGGTGATCCGCACGGCGACGACGACCTCGGTGCCCTCGGTGAGCGCATCGAAGTCGACGGCTTCGGCGAGAGTGGCCTCCGCGGTGAGCCGCGTGGTGGCTTTCGCCAGGTACTGAGTGTTCATCGCCTTCGGGATCCAGCGGTGCGTCGTCGGGGTGGTGGCCTCCATCAGCATGCCCATCGCCGCCTCGGCCAGGTTGCACGCGGCGATGGCGTGAAATGTGCCGATGTGGTTGTGCACGCCGAACCAGTTGGGCGCGGTGACCTTGCAGTAGCCCGGCTCCATCTCCCGGACCAGTGGCAGCACCGTGCCGAAGTAGGGGACGCGGGCGACCATGCCGAGGGAGAAGAGCGTGTTCCCGACGATGTTGTCGGGGAGGCGCTTGCGCAGCGCATAGGTGGGGCTGGAACTCATGCGGCTATCTTACTCACGAGTCAGTTCGGGGTGGACGTGCCTCGGAACGGCGGCGGGAGGGCTCGCGTGCCGACTGCGGCCGCCCGGATTTGAGTTACCTCCCCGACCTGGTGCATACTTGTCGGGTTGCCTTGACCGGGGGACGCGGGAATTGTTGCGGCCTCGATCGGGCGAAAGACTCCCAGGCCCGGTTTACGGGGACTGGGCGTGTTCCGTGTGCGCCGGAGACGGCCCACCCAGCAGACACGCCCGACCGCGGGTGCCGGAGCAACCGGTTCGTCCGACCCGACGAACCATTGCGGCTCGCCACCGTGCGAGCCAAACGTACAACGACAGATGAACAGCGTCGATCCGGCGAATCTCACGCGCCGGGATCATGTGCCCAGCCGGTGTGTCGGCCCAGGTCACGCGGTGTTTGTCTGTCGAGAACAACTGACGGAAGAGGACACAGCGTGGCGGGACAGAAGATCCGCATCAGGCTCAAGGCCTACGACCATGAGGCGATCGACGCTTCGGCGCGCAAGATCGTGGAGACCGTGACCCGGACCGGGGCACGCGTGGTCGGCCCGGTGCCGTTGCCCACCGAGAAGAACGTCTACTGCGTCATCCGTTCGCCGCACAAGTACAAGGACAGCCGCGAACACTTCGAGATGCGCACCCACAAGCGACTCATCGACATCCTCGACCCGACGCCGAAGACGGTCGACGCGCTCATGCGCATCGACCTGCCGGCGAGTGTCGACGTCAACATCCAGTAGGGCGGGGGCGAAACAGACATGAGCAAGCAGAGCTCGACCAAGGGTCTGCTGGGCACCAAGCTCGGCATGACCCAGGTCTTCGACGAGAACAACCGCGTCGTTCCGGTCACCGTCATCCAGGCGGGACCGAACGTCATCACCCAGCTCCGGACGCCGGACAAGGATGGCTACAGCGCCGTGCAGGTCGCCTACGGGGCGATCGACCCGCGCAAGGTGACCAAGCCGGTCGCCGGGCAGTACGCCAAGGCCGGGGTCACCCCGCGCCGTCACCTGGCCGAGATCCGGGTCGCCGATGCCGGCGAGTTCGAGATCGGCCAGGAGCTGGGCGCCGACCTGTTCGCCGACGGCGCCAAGGTCGACGTCACCGGCACCTCCAAGGGCAAGGGCTTCGCCGGCGTCATGAAGCGCCACGGCTTCGCCGGCCTGGGTGCCAGCCACGGTGCGCACCGCGTGCACCGCGCCCCCGGTTCGATCGGTGGCTGCGCCACCCCCGGACGCGTGTTCAAGGGCATGCGGATGGCCGGCCGGATGGGCAATGACACCGTGACCACGCAGAACCTCACCGTCCACAAGGTGGACCCCGAGGCCGGCCTGCTGCTGATCAAGGGAGCGATCCCGGGTCGCAAGGGCGGCGTCGTGGTGGTTCGCGACGCAGTGAAGGGTGGTGCGATCAAGTGAGCACCGAGACCACGAAGACGACCAAGCTGACGCTGGATGTCAAGACCGCGGACGGCAAGACCAACGGCACCGTCGACCTGCCGGCGGAACTGTTCGACGCACCGGCCAATATCGCGCTGCTGCACCAGGTCGTGGTGGCCCAGCAGGCCGCTGCACGCCAGGGCACGCACGCCACCAAGACTCGCGGCGAGGTCCGCGGCGGTGGCGCGAAGCCGTACCGGCAGAAGGGAACCGGTCGGGCCCGCCAGGGTTCGACGCGCGCCCCGCAGTACGCCGGCGGTGGCACCGTGCACGGTCCGCAGCCGCGTGACTACACCCAGCGGGTGCCCAAGAAGATGAAGGCCGCCGCCCTGCGCGGCGCGCTGAGCGACCGGGCGCGCAACGAGCGCATCCACGTCATCACCGAACTGGTCTCCGGGCAGGTTCCGTCGACCAAGGAGGCGCGGACGTTCCTGGAGAGCCTGTCCGACCGCCGCAAGTTCCTGGTGGTGCTGGGCCGTGAGGATCTGACCGCGTGGCGCAGCGTCGCCAACCTGGGCAACGTGCTGCCGATCGCGGCCGATCAGCTCAACACCTACGACGTCCTCGACTCGGACGACGTGGTGTTCAGCGTGGAGACGCTCAACGCGTTCATCGAGCAGAACACGACCACAGCAGAGGAGGCGTGAGCATGGCTACGCAGGCAGACCCGCGTGACATCATCCTGGCGCCGGTGATCTCGGAGAAGTCCTACGGACTGATCGAGGACAACGTGTACACCTTCCTGGTGCACCCGGACTCGAACAAGACGCAGATCAAGATCGCGATCGAGAAGATCTTCGACGTCAAGGTCTCCAGCGTGAACACCGCCAACCGGCAGGGCAAGCGCAAGCGCACCCGCTTCGGCTACGGCAAGCGCAAGGACACCAAGCGCGCGATTGTGACGCTCGCCGACGGCAGCAAGCCCATCGAGATCTTCGGAGGCCCGGTCGGCTGACCGGGGCTCGCAGAACTGAGGGACTACAGACATGGCTATTCGTAAGTACAAGCCGACGACCCCGGGTCGTCGCGGCTCCAGTGGCGCCGACTTCGCCGAGGTCACCCGCGATCATCCGGAGAAGTCGCTCGTCCGGCCGCTGCACGGCCGCGGCGGACGCAACGCGCACGGTCGGATCACCACCCGGCACAAGGGTGGCGGTCACAAGCGCGCGTACCGCGTCATCGACTTCCGTCGCAACGACAAGGACGGCGTCAACGCCAAGGTCGCCCACATCGAGTACGACCCGAACCGCACCGCGCGGATCGCGTTGCTGCACTACGTGGACGGCGAGAAGCGCTACATCATCGCGCCCCGGGGCCTGTCCCAGGGCGATGTGGTGGAGAGCGGCGCCACCGCCGACATCAAGCCCGGCAACAACCTGCCGCTGCGCAACATCCCGACCGGTACCCAGGTGCACGCCGTGGAGCTGCGCCCGGGCGGCGGAGCCAAGATGGCGCGCAGTGCCGGCTCGTCGATCCAGCTGCTCGGCAAGGAGGGCGCCTACGCGACCCTGCGCATGCCGTCCGGCGAGATCCGTCGCGTCGACGTGCGCTGCCGCGCCACCGTCGGTGAGGTCGGCAATGCCGAGCAGTCGAATATCAACTGGGGCAAGGCTGGCCGCATGCGCTGGAAGGGCAAGCGCCCGACCGTCCGCGGTGTCGTGATGAACCCGGTCGACCACCCGCACGGTGGCGGCGAGGGCAAGACCTCCGGTGGTCGCCACCCGGTCAGCCCGTGGGGCCAGCCCGAGGGCCGTACCCGCAAGAACAAGGCCAGCGACAAGCTGATCGTCCGGCGCCGTCGCACCGGCAAGAACAAGCGATAAGCACAGGAGGGAGTTTTCAACATGCCACGCAGCCTCAAGAAGGGCCCGTTCGTCGACGACCACCTGCTTGCCAAGGTGGACACGCAGAACGAGAAGGGCACCAAGCAGGTCATCAAGACCTGGTCGCGCCGTTCGACCATCATCCCCGACTTCATCGGCCACACCTTCGCCGTCCACGACGGCCGCAAGCACGTGCCGGTGTTCATCTCGGAGTCGATGGTCGGGCACAAGCTGGGCGAGTTCGCCCCCACCCGCACCTTCAAGGGTCATATCAAGGACGACCGGAAAGCGAAGCGCCGGTAATCATGACTACTAAGACCGAGAACCCCACCGCCAAGGCGACCGCGCGCTTCGTGCGCGTGACGCCGATGAAGGCGCGTCGTGTCATCGACCTGATCCGCGGCAAGAACGTCGACGAGGCCCTGGACATCCTGCGGTTCGCGCCGCAGTCGGCATCCGAGCCGGTGTACAAGGTGCTCGCCAGCGCGGTCGCCAATGCGGAGAACAACCAGGATCTGGATCGCCGGACCCTGGTGGTCGCCGAGGCGTTCGCCGACGAGGGCCCCACGCTGAAGCGGTTCCAGCCGCGTGCGCAGGGTCGCGCCTTCCGTATCCGCAAGCGCACCAGCCACATCACCGTGGTCGTGGAGAGCCTGCCGGAGAAGGCGAGCGCACCTCGCGCCCGTTCGCGTCAGCCGAAGAAGAAGGGAGCCTGATAGTGGGCCAGAAAATCAACCCGCACGGCTTCCGGCTGGGCATCACCACCGACTGGAACTCGCGGTGGTACGCCGACAAGCAGTACGCGGAGTACGTGAAAGAGGACGTCGCCATCCGCAAGCTCCTGTCCACCGGACTGGAGCGGGCGGGCATCGCCAAGGTGGAGATCGAGCGCACCCGGGACCGGGTTCGCGTCGATATCCACACCGCGCGGCCGGGCATCGTCATCGGCCGCCGCGGCGCCGAGGCCGAGCGCATCCGGGGCGACCTGGAGAAGCTGACCGGTAAGCAGGTGCAGCTGAACATCCTCGAGGTCAAGAACCCCGAGTCGGAGGCGCAGCTGGTGGCCCAGGGTGTCGCCGAGCAGCTGAGCAACCGCGTGGCGTTCCGTCGCGCGATGCGCAAGGCGATCCAGTCGGCGATGCGTCAGCCGAACGTGAAGGGCATCCGGGTGCAGTGCTCGGGTCGTCTGGGCGGCGCCGAGATGAGCCGCAGTGAGTTCTACCGCGAGGGTCGGGTGCCGCTGCACACGCTGCGCGCCGACATCGACTACGGACTCTACGAAGCCAAGACCACCTTCGGCCGCATCGGCGTGAAGGTGTGGATCTACAAGGGCGACATCGTCGGTGGCAAGCGCGAGCTGTCCGCAGCCGCGCCGGCCGCCGAGGACCGTCGTCCGCGCCGGCCCAGCCGGCCGCGTCGCAGCGGTGCCTCGGGCACCACCGCCACGAGCACCGAGGCCGGTCGGGCCGCGGACGCTCCGGCCGAGGCTGCGACGGCGACCGCTGGGGCGGCCACCGAGAAGCAGGAGGGCTGAGCCATGTTGATCCCTCGCCGGGTCAAGCACCGCAAGCAGCACCATCCCAGCCTGAAGGGTCAGGCCACGGGCGGCACCAAGGTGACGTTCGGTGATTTCGGCATCCAGGCACTGGAGGGCGCGTACATCACCAACCGTCAGATCGAGTCCGCGCGTATCGCCATCAACCGGCACATCAAGCGTGGCGGCAAGGTGTGGATCAACATCTTCCCGGACCGCCCGCTGACCAAGAAGCCCGCCGAAACCCGCATGGGTTCCGGTAAGGGTTCGCCGGAGTGGTGGGTCGCCCCCGTCAAGCCGGGTCGCGTGCTGTTCGAGATGACCTACCCGAACGAGGAAGTCGCTCGCGAGGCCCTGCGCCGCGCGCAGCACAAGCTTCCGATCAAGACGAGGATCGTGACCAGAGAGGAGCAGTTCTGATGGCACTCGGAGTCGCCGCGAACGAGCTGCGTGAGCTCAACGACACCGATCTGGTCGATCGCCTCCGCGAGTCGAAGGAAGAGCTGTTCAACCTTCGGTTCCAGATGGCCACCGGCCAGCTCGACAACAACCGCCGGCTGCGGACGGTGCGCCGGGAGATCGCGCGTATCTACACCGTGATGCGGGAACGCGAGCTCGGCCTGGCCGCCGGACCGGACGGTGATGACGCATGAGTGAGGACCAGAAGGTGACCGAAACGTCGACGTCCAAGACGTCGCAGACCAAGGAGCGCGGCAGCCGCAAGGAGCGGATCGGCTACGTGGTCAGCGACAAGATGCAGAAGACCATCGTGGTCGAGCTCGAGGACCGGGTGAAGCACCCGCTCTACGGCAAGATCATCCGGACCACGAGCAAGGTCAAGGCACACGACGAGAACGAGACCGCCGGTGTCGGCGACCGCGTGCGGCTCATGGAGACCCGTCCGCTGTCGGCGACCAAGCGGTGGCGCCTGGTCGAGGTGCTGGAGAAGGCCAAGTAAGGCCTCTCGCCACGGATTAGCCACGACGGCCCGTCCCCTTCGGGGGGCGGGTCGTTGTCGTGGGTTCGGTGGTCCCGCTGAGTGGACCGGTGGCAGTCCCGCTGGTTGAGTGTTGCGCAAGTGCACCAGCATTCCCGCTGGTTGTCTGGTGGCGTCGCTGCGCCGGCAGCATTCCCGCTGGTTGAGTGGGTGCGTTAGTGCACCGGCAGCATTCCCGCTGGTTGAGTGGTGGCGTAGGTGGACCGGGCATTCCCGCTGGTTGACAGCATTCCCGCTGGTTGAGTGGGCGACGAGCGGAGCGAGGAGCCTGATCGAAGCCAGCGCGGAACGCACAGTGGACGGAATCCGACGCACAGTGAACGGGTCGCCCGGTTCCCGGGCCCCGGCGAGGTAAACGCGGACCCTGCAGGTGAACGCGGAGTCTGTAGGGTCCGCGTTTACCTGTACGGTCCGCGTTTAGTCCGCGCCGGACGGACGGAGGCTGACGCCCCGGGCGGTGTTCCCTGCCGGTGAGTCCTGAGGTGGGTGCGACAATGCCGTCGTGACAGTCCCCGTGATCGTGCCCGCGTGGATCATCGGCGACGGGGCGGTCCCATTTCCCGCCGACGGCGAGCAGATCAGCTACGCAGTCGCCTTCACCCCCGTCCTCAGTGAGGAGGGCTCGGAGACGATCGTGTCGTCGACCGTGGTGGCCACGCCGACTGCCGGAGACGGAGACAAGCGGACTGTGCTGCACTTTCCTTCATTCGATGCGGTGACCCGTCTCGACGAGCCCGCGGAGGGAACGATCGAGGTCAGGGGAGAGTTGTCCGTCGAGTACGAGATGTTCGTGTCGACGGTGAGGCGCCTGCGCGGCACCGTCACTCGACGCCGGATGATGACGGAGCTGCGTCGGAACGACGTCCGCGATCGACCGACGTTGGAGTTCACGGACGTACGGGTACCGCGAGTGGGGTTCGACACCAACATGTTTGGAAGCATGACCATCGACGGCAACGGCCTGCGAATGGCGCCGCCAACTCCGCCGGACGATGGGGTCTGGCGGCGCGATGCCGGTCTCCTGCTCGATATCCGACTCGACTGATGGCCTGTCCCGGGGGATTTGCCTGTACGGTCCGCGTTTACACGGGCGGGTGGGATCGACGCCCAGTCGGCGGATTCTGCCACCCGGTCGACGGTGCGAACGTCGGGCACACCGTCGAATCAGCCGTTGCCGACATCCGCGATGATCGCGATGATCATCACGATCACGACGGTGATTCCGATGGCACCGGTCACCAGGCCGGTGATCGCCGGGCCACGACCGAGCCGGCCGGGCAACTCGTCGGACCGCCGTAGGCCGGCGACGCCGAGGTAGATCGCCGCGATCGCCAGCAGGCCTCCGACCACGAAGCAGCTCGTAGGCAGCGACACGAGGCCGGTCACCATCGACCATGTCGCTCTCGAATTGCTCCCTGCGGACTGCGCATAGGGCGTGACGTAGGGTGCCGCCGGAGGTCGTGGATATGCGGGCGGCACCTGCTGTCCGGGCCGAGCCACGTAGGTCGGTTGCGAGGACTCTCCGGAGGGCGGCGAGTAGCCGGACCCCGAGGGCTGCCCCGATCGCGGCCGGTAACCCGGGCCCGAGGACTGCCCGGATTGCGGCGGGTGGCCGCGCCCCGAGGACGGTCCGGATCGTGGCGAGTAGCTCGGCCCCGACGTGTACCCCGGCCCCGACGTGTAGCCCGGACCCGACGAGGAGCCGGGTTGTGACGAGTAGCCGGGCTGTGACGAGTATCCGGCCGGCGACGCGGCACGTGGCGACGAACCCGCAACACCCGGGAGCGATGACGGGGCCGGTGGCGGCGTCACCCCGACGGTCGGCGGCGTCGGAACACGGGTCTGCTGCATCGCGGCATCACCGGACGCGCGGAGGGCCGCGCCGAGAGCGGCGGCGAACTGCTCGCAGCTTGAGTAGCGGCGGCCGGGCTCCTTGGACAGGGCCCGGCCGAGCACGCGGTCGACCTGGGGCGAGAGGTCGGGGCGCCGGCCGGTGAGCGGCGGCGGGGTGACCGCCAGATGCTGATGAATCAGAACGGCAGCACTGCTGTTGGCGAACGGTGTTGCACCGCTGAGTAGTTGGTAGGCGGTGCAGGCGAGCGAATACTGGTCGGCGCGACCGTCAAGATCGGCATCCGACAACTGTTCGGGCGACGAGTACGCGACGGACCCGACGGCCAGACTGGTCGCGGTCAGGTGTGCGTTGTCCTGGATCGGGCGGGCGATGCCGAAGTCCGCGAGCAGCACACGGCGCCGGCCCGACCCGCTCCGGTCGGCCAGCAGAATGTTGGCCGGCTTCACATCCCGGTGGAGCAGGCCCTGCGCGTGCGCGTGATCCAGCGCATCCGCCACCGCGCCGACGATGTGGTCGACGTCGGCGGCGGGCAACCCCGACGGGGAGCGACGCACCGCCTCCGACGCATCGGTGCCCTCGACATACTTCATCGTCAGCCAGAGCTGGCCGTCGTTCTCGCCGCGGTCGTACACGCTGACGACGTTCGGGTGATCCAAGCTCGCCGCGAGATCGGCCTCGCGGATAAATCGACGCCGAAAGTTGTCGTCCGCCGACATCGCGGTCGGCAGGACCTTGAGTGCATCGCGCCGCGGGAGCCGGGGGTGCTGCGCGAGGTAGACCTCGCCCATACCGCCAGCTCCGACGCGCCGGACGATCCGGTATCCGGCGAACTCCTGGCCCTCGATCAGCGGCATGGGTCGAGCTTAGAGGGACCGGTCGGCCGCCGGTGGCGGAGTCCGCCCGGCGGGACGACGCACGCCGTGGTCAGGCGCAGCCGGTACACAGCGCGGGGTAACGCCGACCGCGGCGGGAGGGTCGGTCCCGCAACAGAACCGCCGCCACCACGGGCGGGCGCTAGCCCGTCTTGAGCCAGTTAAGCACTTCCGGGGTGACCGGGTGAGTGGCCGGTTCGTACTCGGGGTGCTTCTTCAGGAACGCCGCCACCAGCGGGCACACGCCGACGATGAACCGATCCTGGGCCTTGGTGTCGTCCAGAGCCTCGGTGATGAGGATGGTCGCCAGACCCCGGCCGCCGAACTCGTCGGCGACCTCGGTGTGGTAGAAAATCCGCTCCGCGGAACCGTTGTGGTCCCGATCTCGGTACTGGGTGAAGCCCGCCAGTTGGCCGTCGTCGACGCTGACCTCGTAGCGTTCGAGCTGGCTGTTCTGGGTGACGGTTGCCTCGGCGCCGGATTTGTCGGTGGTCATAGGTCACAGGGTAGGGGATGTCCCGGGTGTCATCGGGCCGATCGTATTCGGGAGTCCGGTGCCGCCGAGGCTCACGCGGTTCGCAGCTCCGACTCGGCGGCGGCGTGCCGATCGGCATCCAGCGGACGTGCGCGATCCAGTCTCGTGAACAGCCGATGGGGCCGCCAATTCTTCTTCTCGTTGTCCCATGGGCGAAATAACAGCCACATTCCGGTAAACGTCAGAAGACGCACCGGAAAATCCCTGGACATTACCGTGATCGCCCGCTCGTGATTGCGTGCACGCGCCGTGCGAATGCCTCCCCGGAGATAGTGCCAGTTGCTCCACGGAGAATGTCGAAGCCGTCGGCAGGACGAGAACACCTCGGCGCCCGGTACGTAGTATTTCGTCAGCCCATGGTCGCTCAGCGCCAACCCGATGTCGAAGTCCTCCCAGACCGCATCGTCGTCGATGGTCGTGTCGCGCACCGTGACCCACGCGCTGGCGCGGAGCGCGTAGTTCGGTCCGTGCAGGCCACCGCCGAGGGGTGCGCCGTCGGGATACTTCCGGGCGCCCAGCTCGGCGAACCACCGCTCGAAGCGGGGTGCCGGCCCATCCGAGATGAGCACTAGGCCGGACATCGCGGCATACTCGCGCCCGCGCTCGCTGTCGAAGAACCCGACGACCTCAGCCGCCCAGGACGGCGCCGGGAGAGAGTCGGCGTCGATCTTGGCGATGATTCCCGATGTGGCCTGGTCGAAGCCGCATCGACGCGCGGATGCGACCCCCGGTCGCGACTCGTGAACGACGCGAATGTTCGGGTAGTCGCGCGCGTAGCGCCGGGCCACGTCGCCGGTGGCGTCGGAGGAATCGTTGTCCACGACGATGATCTCGTCGATCGGCCGGGTCTGGCGGAGCAAGCTGTCGAGGCACGCCGGCAGGTACGCCTCTTCGTTGTAAGCGGGAACCACAACCGACAGGGTTGTCACTGGACTGTCTCCGTTCGTCGCGCGCGATCCCCGGGGCCCACTCGATGGCAGCGCGTCACCGGGGTCGTACACATCGGCGGGACGCTCCGCAAGGTGCAACGAATGTCGGCAACGAGAAATGCGAGCAATGTGTCACACGCCGTCGAGATCCGATCTTGAGGATAGTGGCGGCGAGGTCAGATAACCTCCCGATAACGATGTGGCCTGCGTCACAGCCGGTGGGATGTCGGATTTGTCGACAATGCCACGCCCTGGCCCGGTGGGGAGGAATCGAATCATCGATCGAGGTCAGCCCAATATCGATAACGAGCCGCCGACAAATGCCGGCAGCTTAACGATGTGTCAGGGAATCTCCGACACTTACGTGCCGCGTGACGACAACGGGCGACGTCGGCGTCGGCCAGCAGGCTCGCCCCCCGCCAACGGTGCCCGGACCGACAGCGGCGCCCACACCAACCTCACCCCAGGCCAACCCCGCCCCAGAGCCAGGCACCAACGCGCATGCCAGCGGCACGAACTACCGGTCGACGGCCGCCTTGCGATAGCCGCGCAGCGCCGGGTAGGTGAAGATCGCCAGCAACGCCACCGCCCACGCGATCGTCTTGAGCAGGTTCTCGGTGATCGGCCCGCCGAGCGCCAGCGACCGCATGACCTCGATCGCCGGGCTCATCGGCTGGTTGGCGACCACCCACTGCAGCCATCCCGGATACGAATCCAGCGGCGCGAAACCCGGGTTGAAGAACATCAGCAGGCTCGACACCAGCGACAACAGCGGCACGATCGGGGCGGCGGGTTTGGCGTTCACCGCCAGCGCGAGCACCATCATCGAGAATGCGGCACCGTACAGCAGCGCCACGGCGACGATGCCGACCGCGGCCCAGGGTCCCTGCGTGAACCGGAACCCGATCAGCAAACCGGCGAACAGCAGGATCACGGTGGTCAGCAGGATGCGCAGGAGTTCGGCGAGGATCCGTGAGGTCAGGTCGGCGCCGCGGTGGATGGGCAGCACG
Source organism: Gordonia sinesedis (assembly GCA_039527305.1). GTDB lineage: Bacteria > Actinomycetota > Actinomycetes > Mycobacteriales > Mycobacteriaceae > Gordonia > Gordonia sinesedis. The sequence continues at coordinate 338,311 of BAAAJU010000001.1, forward strand.
TAGAGACGTGCCAGCAGGCCGGTGCCGCGCTCGACGTTGAGCTTGACCGCAGCCGCCATCGACCCGAACATCGCCCCGAGCAGGATCACCAGCGGCACGGTGCCGTACGCGCTGTTCTGCCCGGTCGCCTGGCCGACGGCGTCGCCGAGCACCACCTTGAACATGACCATCGCCAGCGCCGGCATGAGCAGGCTCTGCATCATCGTGGCCGGGTCGCGCACCCACACCAGCAACTGCCGGACGGCGAGATGGCCGGACTGGGTCAGCCACGCACGGAACGACCATTCCGGTGGCAGTGCCGGCGCCGACTCGTCGCCGGCAGCGGCCGAGGCCCGCATCGGTTCGGCGGTCATCGGCTCAGCCTCCGTTGCGCGATCCACAGCAGGGCGAACGCGAAGGCCGCCATACCGAGGCACCACCACACGGTCGGCGCCACGATCCGGAACGTCGCCGTCCCATCGTTGAACGCCCGCATGGCGTCGGCGAACTGGGAGATCGGCTGGTTGCGGACGAACGGCGCGATCCAATCGGGGAACCGTTCGGCGGGCACGAATCCGGTGGACATCATGCCGAGGATCAGGATCGGCAAACCCAGGATCTGGCTGGTAGCCGCCGGGCTGTTGGCCAGGATGCCGATGGCGTCGGCGATGAGCGCGATCAGCGTGCCGACGATGAGCGCGATCGCGTACAACCCGATGGTTCCGACGACCCCGCCGTGCGGCCGCCAGCCGATGACCAGACTGGCGATCGTCGCGCAGATCAGTGAGATGACGAGCAGGGTGACGTTCGCACTGAGCCGGGCCAGCGGCGGGACGAGATGCGGCATCGGCAGCGTCCGGAACCGTGTGTTGATGCCCTTGGTCCCGTCCAGCGACGACCGGATGGCCGCCGACGACGCCACGAAGCCCACGGACTGCAACGCGATGATCGGCATCAGGTACTGGGCGTAGTCCATGCCCGGGTATTGATTCATGATCGACCGCAGCGGCAGGTAGAAGCAGATGGCCAGGAACACCGGTGAGACGAACGCGAAGATGACCTCGCCGTTGCGCACCAGCCCGCCGAGTCCTCGGGTGGTCAACGCCCACCACTGTCTACTCGCGCTGAGCGCAATCTCCTCGGAGGTGTCCGTGGTGGTCAGCGCACTACTCCCTCGTGCTCGCGGGTGGCGCGGGCCGCATCCGGGCCGGTCAGGGTCAGGAACACCTCGTCCAGCGAGGGGCGCCGCAACGACACATCGGACAGTCGGACTCCGGCGGAGCTGGTCAGCCGGACGATCTCGACGAGGGTGTCCGCGCCGTCGGGGGCCGGGACCGTCAGCGACACCCGGTCGATGCCGTCGGCGGCGTCCGCGTCGGTGCCGACGCCCGCCTGCGACGCCCGGGGCATCAGGTGCGCCAGCAGGCCGCGGACCTCCTCGAGCTGCGCCGGATCGGCGGGGGTGACCTCGTAGGCCGACGTGCCGATCCGCGACTTCAGGTCGTCCGCGGTCCCCTCGGCGATCACCCGGCCGTGGTCGATGACGACGATGCGGTCGCTGAGCGCGTCGGCCTCCTCCAGGTACTGCGTGGTCAGCAGCGTGGTGACGCCCTGATCGCGCAGGTCCTCGACGAGGCGCCACACCTCCTGCCTGCTGCGCGGGTCAAGCCCGGTCGTCGGCTCATCGAGGAACACCACCTGCGGCGAGGTCACCAGTCCGCAGGCGATGTCGATGCGGCGCCGCATGCCGCCGGAGTACTGACCGACCCGACGTTCGGCGGCGGCCGACAGTCCGAATGCGGTCAGCAATTCCTCGGCACGGCGGGTCGCCGCCCGCTTGCGCAGGCCCAGCAGGCGGCCGAACAGCACGAGATTCTCCCGGCCGGTCAGCGACTCGTCGAGAGCGGCGAACTGCCCGGTCAGCATGATCGACCGCCGCACACCGGACGGGTCGCGCACGACGTCGTGGCCGGCCACCCGCGCCTGCCCGGAATCGGGACGCAACAGTGTGCAGAGCATGTTGACGGTCGTCGTCTTGCCGGCCCCGTTCGGTCCGAGGAGCGCGAAGATCGACCCGCGCTCGGCCCGCAGGCTCACCCCGTCGACCGCGACATGGTCGCCGAAACTCTTGCGGAGGTCGACCGCTTCGATCGCGGCGTCACCCGGGACATCCGGGACGCTCGTCGGACGTTCTCGCGGCACCGTGGCCGGCCGCCCCGGCGGGTGGCCGATGGCCGGTGACGTCCGCGTCGGTCCCGACGGGCCCGCCAGCGCCGAGACGTCGACACCATTCGTCGGCCGATGAAACTCCCACGGCGGTGCGGCCGCCTGCGGCCGGTCGGGCGCCGGCACCGACAGCGGGTCTAGCACCGAGTTCGTGCGCTGCCCGCGTGCGCTCCCGTCGATCGACCGATCGGGGTTCGACCGATTCGACAGATCCGACCACCCGGTCGGGAATGCCGGAGATGTGGTCGTGCGATGAGTGGCGTCCCAGACAAATGCCGTGGAGTCGTCGGTCGGACGAGCCGATGCGTCGGCCGGGCGGGGGACCGGTCGCTCGTCGGCCCACATCGGCCGGCGGACGTCCCATCGCACATCTCCGGTCGTGTCGATGACGTTCCCGTCCCGCGACGACGCCTCGTCCGGTCGGCTTGGCACCGTCCGGAAGCCGCCGTCGGACATATCGGACGAGCGATACGCCGACGGCGTCGGTGCCGGTTCGGCGCGACCAGTGCGCACGAGGTAGGAGTCCTCATCCGGCTGCGGCACGCCCTCGGCGGGGAGGCGGTGACGGGGAGTGCCGCGCACGTCGGACGATGGGTGGTCGGCGACCCATCCGGCGACATCCCACACGCCGGACGGCGACTCACCGGCCGTCCCGAACGCGGGCTCGCCGAGCCCACCGAACGGCACGTCCAGTGGTGCGAAGCCGAGTGCGTCAACCGGGGGAATATCGGGCTGATCGAGCGGGATCAGGTCGGCCGGATCGATCGGATCCGACAGTGGATCCCACTGTCTGGGGCTGCCGGCCGTGGCGTCGGCGGCGTCCGATTCGGCGGCGCTCGGCCCGGGTCGCGCCGGTTCCGACAATGCCGCCGGCGAGTCGTGCACGCCGGTCGTCGACACAGCGGGCGTCACGGGGAAAGTCTCTGTGCCGATAGGGGATTGGTCGACGCCGGGCGCGCGGTGCGACAGGTGCGCGACGTCGCCGGTGTCGCTGCCGCTCAGCCGATGGCGCGCCGATGGTCCGGCCGGTTCCGTCGTGGCGAGTGCGCCTGCGTCCACCGAGACGCGGCCGTCCACGATGTCGCTTCCCGGGCTGTCGATGCTGCGATGCCGGGCGTCGCGACGACCCCGATCAGCCGGGTCGGGTGCCGCGTGGCGGCCCCGTGGCTCCTCTGACATCGGGCTCCTCTTCCGGAATGCGGTCATGGGTGACGCGGCGCTCAGATCCTCAAGATACGCAGTCGGGCACCGGGACGCGACGAGCACAGCCGGTGGCGCGGCGGATGACCCGCCGCGGCATCGCGTCCCGGCCATCGGCGATCGACGGTGTCGCAATCCCTGATCTCGATGCCCATGTCCGATATCGACCACACCCGCTGTGTCGTTTCTCCGGATGAACGGCTCGCGGCGAATGGTCAAACTGGCCCGCCGATCGGTGAGGCTGTCCCTACCCGGTCGTAACGTTGCGAATGTGAGTGACGACATATCACTCGGGCCGAGTTCACGGGGAAGGCGGTTGATGCGATGTTGGTGGTCGGGGTGCGGTTAGATGGACTCCACGAATGGCAGACCGAACCGGCAGCGGGCCTCGTCCGCGTGCCGATGTTGGGCGTGACGTGCAACGACGCACGATCGTAGGTAGCGCCGCCGGAGACCCGTCCCTGCAGCGAAACGAGAGCGTACCAATGAACTCGACCGACGACCGTGCAGTTCGCGGTGCCGGCGACGAAACCAACCCACTGCCGCTGACCGCTGCCCAACGGGGAATGTGGTTCGCGGAGAATTTGTCCCCCGACTATTCGGTCACCATCGCGCAATACCTGGAGATTCGCGACGACACCCGGCCGTTGGATTACGACCTGTTCCATCGGTGCATCCTGGACACCGGACACGTCCTGGGTCTGCCGTTCGTCCGACTGGTCGAGGTCGACGGCGCGCCCCACCAGGTCATCGACCGCTCCGTGCCGTTCACGGTCGAGGAGGTCGACTTCCGGCACGTCGCCGATCCGCTCGCCGCCGCTCAGGCGTGGATGAACCGCGACTACCGCCGGCCGGTCGACCTGCTGAGCCCGCCGCTGGCCATCTCGGCCCTGATCCGGGTGGCCGACGACCACCTGCTCTGGTACCTGCGGGCACACCACATCACCATCGACGGATACGCCGCGCTGACCGCGATGACCCAGGTGTGCGACCGCTACAACGCCGCGATCGCCGGTGAGACGTACGCACCGAAGCCAGCTGCGGACATGGCCGAGATCGTCGCCGACGACGCCACCTATCGGCAGAGCACCCGCCGGGCGGCCGACCGGGAGTACTGGACCGAGACGGCCCGCGAACTTCCCGAGCGGGTCACGCTCGCGCAGCACGCCAACACCGCACCGCTGCACCCGGAGAACATCGTGGCGCGGGGTCGGATGAGCGACGCCACCCGCAACCGCCTCGACGCGCTTGCCGCCGAGCTGCACACCTCACCCGCGGTGATCCTGACCGGCGCGTTCGCCGCCTACCTGTCCCGGATGACCGGCACCGACGACGTCGTGCTCAGCCTGCCGGTGACCGGGCGGGCGTCGGCGCGGATCAAGCGGGCCGGCGGAATGCTGTCCAATATGCTGCCGGTGCGCACCCACGACACGTCGACGCTGTCGCTGCGCGAACTCATCGACCAGCTGCGGATCGAGCTGACCGGGGCGCTGCGCCACCAGCGGTACCGCTTCGAGGACATCCGGATCGACGCGGGCATGCGCGACGCCAACACCGCCTCGTTCGGCCCGATCGTCAATATGGTGTTCTTCGACAAGCCGATCGAGATCGCCGGCGCCGTCGTCGACTACCAGATTCTGTCCTCGGGCATCCTGGAGGACCTTCGGATCAACCTGTACCGGCCCGGGCCGGACTCCGACATCATCGTCGACCTGCACGGCAACTACCACCTGTACGGCCAGGAGTACCTGGACTCCCATCTGCAGCGGTTCATGCTGTTCATGGAGCGTCTCGTCGCCGGCATCGATGTCGTCGTCGGCGACGTCGACGTGCTGCTCGACGGCGAGTCGGACGACCTCTTGTCGACCGGCCGGGGGCCGCGGCAAATCGCCGGACCCGACGACGAGACGGTGCTCGACCGTTTCGAGGCACAGGCCCGGCGCACCCCAGACGCGGTCGCCGTCGAGTTCGAGGGCGAGCAGCTCACCTACGCGCAGTTCGACGCGAAGCGGACCGCGCTGGCCCGGCGGCTGATCGCCGACGGCGTCGCGCCGCGCGACCGCGTGGTGATCGCCCTCGACCGCGGTATCGAGCAGGTGTGTGCGGTGTACGCGGTGCTCGGCGCCGGCGCGGCCTACGTCCCGGTCGATCCCGACCAGCCGGCCGAGCGCAGGCACGCCATCGAGCGGGCCGTCTCGCCGCGCGTGGTGATCGACGACGCCTATCTGGCCGAGCCCGCCGGCACACCCCCCGACGCCGAGCGCGCCCCGCTGCCCCGAGTCGGTTCCGGCGACGCCGCCTACGTCATCTTCACCTCCGGCTCCACCGGCACCCCGAAGGGCGTCCAGGTCAGCCACGGCGCCATCGTCAACCGGCTCGACTGGATGCAGCGCGATTACCCGATCGACGCCGCCGACGCCGTGCTGTACAAGACGCCGATCACCTTCGACGTGTCGGTGTGGGAACTGTTGTGGCCGTTGCAGACCGGCGCCCGGATGGTGATCGCCGCACCCGGCGGCCACCGCGATCCGGAGTATCTGTTCGCGCTGATCGAGCGGGCCGCGGTGACCACCATGCACTTCGTGCCGTCGATGCTCGACGTCTTCGTCGACGTCGTCCTCGCCGACGGACACGAGCGGGTGCTGCCACCGTCGGCGCGGCGCGTGTTCACTTCCGGTGAGGCACTTGCCAGTTCGCTCACCGACCGGTTGCTGTCCGCATCGTCGGTCGAGCTGATCAACCTCTACGGACCTACCGAGGCGGCGGTCGACGTCACCGGCCAGCGCGTCGAGCACGGCCGGCCGGTGGTCCCGATCGGCCGGCCGGTCGCCAACACCGACGTCTACGTTCTCGACGACCGGCTGCGGCCGGTGCCGGTCGGGGTCGCCGGCGAGCTCTATCTCGCCGGATCGCAGCTCGCCGACGGCTACGTCGGCCGACCCGACCTCACGGCCGACCGGTTCATCGCCAACCCGTACGCCCAGACCCGCGGCGACCGGATGTACCGCACCGGGGATCTCGTGCGGTGGAGCGCCGACACCGACACCACCGACGGCGGCCCCGCTCTGGAGTACCTGGGGCGCACCGACTTCCAGATCAAGATCCGCGGCCAGCGGGTCGAGCTGGGCGAGATCGAAGCCGTGATCGCGGCCGTCCCTGGCGTGGGTGGCACGGTTGCGGTGGCACGCGCCGACGCCGGCCCGGCAACGGTGGTGGCCTACGTCCGCCCGGATGCCGCAGACCCGGACAAGCGGACCGACGGGGCCGAGACGCCGACGCTGGAGCCGAACGAGATCCTCGCCTGGTGCCGCCGTCGGCTGCCGTCGCATATGGTGCCGTCCGCGGTCGTCCTGCTCGACCACTTCCCGGTCAACGCGACCGGCAAGCTCGATCGGTCCGCGCTGCCCGCACCGGTCATCGACCACGAGATCTCCTTCGTCGCACCGCAGTCCGACGTCGAGCGGGCGCTGGCAAAACTGATCGGCGAACTCGTCGGCACCGACCGGGTCGGCATGCGCGACAACGTCTTCGCGCTCGGCGCCGATTCGCTCACCGCCGCCCGGCTGGTCTCGCGGGCCCGGTCGGACCATGCGCTGCACGTGCGCCTCACCGACGTCTTCGACAGCGACGACATCGCCGAACTCGCGCGCCGATCCCGGCTCGACGAGCGTTCCCGGCTACCCGAACTCGCGCCCGTCACCGAGCGTCCGGACCAGATCCCGTTGTCCTACGCGCAGACTCGGCTGTGGTTCGTCAACCGAATGAACCCACAGGCGCCCACCTACAACATGCCGGGCGCCGTCCGGCTGGGTGACGACGTCAACGTCGAGGCGCTCACCGCCGCCGTGCTCGACGTGCTTGGCCGGCACGAAAGCCTGCGCACCCGATACCCGTCGGTCGACGGCGAACCGGTCCAGGAGGTTCTGCCGCTCGCCGACGTCGCCGACACCGTCGACCTCACCCCGGTGCCGGTGGACGGACCGCTCACCGACGCCGTCCGCGCGGCGGCCGAGGCGGGTTTCGACCTGGTCAACCAGACCGGCTTCCGCTACCGGTTGCTGGCTCACTCGTCGGGACACGTGCTGGTGCTGGTGCTGCATCACATCGCCGCCGACGGTGCCTCGCTGCGTCCGCTGATCACCGATCTCTTCCTCGCCTATGCCGCCCGCCGCAACGGCGAGGCTCCCCAGTTCGAGCCGCTGGCCGTGCAATACACCGACTTCGCGCTCTGGCAGCGGCAGGCGCTCGGCGAGACCGACGACCCGTCACCGCTGCTCGCCGAGCAGCTCGACTACTGGCGGAGTGAACTGGCCGGGGTGCCGGAACTGCTCACGCTGCCGACCGACCGCCCCCGCCCGCGCGTGCCCAGCGGGCAGGGCGGTTACGTCGACCTGACCCTCGACACCGGCCTCGTGGCAGCCATCCGCGACCTGGCGCAGCGTCGGTCGATCACGCCGTTCACCGTCGTCCACGCCGCACTCGCACTGGTGCTGGCCCGGCTCGGCGACACCGACGACGTGGCGATCGGCATCGCGATCGCGGGACGCGACGACGGCCGGCTCGACGATCTGGTCGGCATGTTCGTCAACACCGTGGTGCTGCGCAGTCACGTCGATCCGGCGCGCCGGGTCGACGACTTCCTCGCCGACGCGCACCACAGCCGGGCGCGGGCGATGGAGCACTCCCTGGCGCCCTTCGAGCGGGTCGTGGAGACGGTGGCACCGCACCGGTCACTGTCGCATTCGCCGCTGTTCCAGGTCGGGCTCACGATGCAGGCCGACCAGGTGGACGGGCTGTCCGCGGGGGCCGGTCTGGAACTCCTCGACGCCCGGGTGCCGGCCGCCAAATACGACCTGTCGCTGACGGTCACGCAGCGCGGCGACATCACGTACGACATCGAGATCGCCTACGCCACCGACCTGTTCGACCACGCGACGATCGAACAGCTCGGCGCTCGGCTGCGCCGGGTGCTGCACGCGATGGTCGAGCAGACCGACGGCACGCTCGGCACCATCGATCTGCTGCCCGCCGACCGTGTCACCGAACTCACCGGGACGCCGCAGGCGGAACCGCCGCGCACCATGCGCGACCTGCTGGCCGCGGGCGCCCGCATCGCCGACCCGGCGGCCCGCGCCCTGTCCGGCGAACTCGTGGTGACCTGGGAGGTCTTCGAGGCACGCACCAACCAGTTGGCCCGCGACCTGATCGGCCGCGGTATCGGCCCGGGCGACGTCGTCGCGATCGGCATCCCGCGATCGCACCACTCGGTCGTCGCCACCGTCGCCGTCGCCAAGACCGGGGCCGCGTTCGTCAGCATCGATCCCCGCTACCCGGCCGACCGCCGCGCGGCGATGCTCGACGACAGCCACGCCCGGATCGGCCTGACCACCGCGGCCGTCGCCGACGACGCCCCGCGCGGCGAGTCGGTGGACGTCGAGTGGCTAGTGATCGACGACACCGCCGCCGAGATCGAGGCGGCCGGGCACTCCGGCGACCCCATCGCCGACGCGGAACTGATCCGGCCCATCCACATCGACGACGTCGCCTACCTGATCTACACGTCCGGGTCCACCGGCCGGCCGAAGGCGGCCGCGGTCGGGCACCGCGGACTGGCGAATATGGTCGCCAATCAGCAACGACTGCTGGGCATCACCCCCGAGTCCACGATCCTGCACGTCGCGTCGCCGAGCTTCGACGCGTCGGTCTTCGAGATCACCATGGCGCTGGCGACCGGTGCCGAACTCGTGGTCAGCCCCTCGGACGTCTACGCGGGCAGTGAACTCGACGCCGTCATCGACCGTTTCGGCGCCACCCACGCGGTGATGACCCCGTCCGCGCTCGGCACCCTGGAACCGTCCGCGGTGCCGTCGCTGACCACCGTCATCAGCGTCGGCGAGGCCTGCCCACCCGACCTCGTCGGCCGCTGGGCGGGCAGGCGCTTCTTCAACCTCTACGGCCCCACCGAGTCGACCATCTGGGCCACCGCGGCCGGCCCGATCGCCCCGGACACCGACATCACCATCGGCACCGCCGTGCCCGGCGTCGGTGCACTCGTCCTCGACCGCGGGCTGCGCCCGGTTCCCGACGGGGTCATCGGCGAGCTGTACCTGACCGGCGCCCAGGTCGCGCTGGGGTACCACGAGCGCTCGGCGCTGACCGCCGCCCGGTTCGTCGCCAACCCGTACGATTCGGGCACCCGGATGTACCGGACCGGCGACCGGGTCGAGCGCACTCCGTCGGGCGAGTTGATCTACCACGGCCGCAACGACTTCCAGCTCAAGATCCGCGGTCTGCGGATCGAGCCGGGGGAGGTCGACGGCGTGTTGATGTCGCATCCGGCGATCGCCCAGGCGCTCAGCCTCGGGGTCCCCGGACCCAGCGGCGAGTCGGTGCTGGTGAGTTACGTCAGTGGCACCGGCGGGCACACCCTGCTGCCCGAGCAGGTGATCGACTACGCGTCCGCGCGACTGCCCGGGTACATGGTCCCGCACACCGTGATGATCGTCGACGAGTTCTCGCTGACCCCGGCGGGCAAGATCGACCGGTCGTCGCTGCCGCCGGTCGAGTTCACCATGACCCACGACTTCGTGCCGCCGCGCAGCCAGCTCGAGGCGCTCGTCTCCGACATCTTCGTCGCGGTGCTCGGTCTGGAACGCATCAGCGTCACCGACGGATTCTTCGAGCTCGGCGGTAACTCGCTGTCGGCGACGAAGGTGACCAGCAGGCTGTCGGCGGCGCTGGACCGGCAGGTGCCGGTCGCCGACATCTTCGAGGCGCCCACGGTCGCCAAGCTCGCCGAACGGCTGGCAACGTCGATGACCGGGCATGCCGCGCCGCCGCTGATCGCGCGCAGTCGCGCCGAGATGGTGCCGGTGTCGTCGGTGCAGCGCGGCATGTGGCTGCTCAACCGCGCCGATCCGGAATCGGCGGCCTACAACGTGGCGTTGGCGCTGCGGATGACCGGTCCGCTGGACTTCACCGCGCTGCACGACGCGATCGTGGACATCGTCCGCCGCCACGAGTCGCTGCGGACCAGCTATCCCATGATCAACGGGGAACCGATCCAGGTGATCATCCCCGCCGATGTCATCACGCGCGATGTCGACGTGACGGCGGTCGACGTCGACGGCCCGCTGGAGGATGCGATCGCCGCGGTGACCGGCCGCGGTTTCGACATCACCGCCAGCGCGCCGATGCGCCTCGCCGTGCTCCGGGTCGCGGACGACGAACACGTGCTGGTGTTCGTCGTGCATCACATCAGCGCCGACGGTGCGTCGATGGCGCCGCTGGCCCGCGACCTGATGACCGCCTATGCCGCGCGCAAGGCGGGTACCGAACCGATCTGGCCGCCGATGCCGGTGCAGTACGCCGACTACACGCTGTGGCAGCAGGAGAAGCTGTCCATGGCCGACCCGGACGGCCGGGCCGAGGAGCAGCGCCAGCTCGACTATTGGGCGCAGCGACTGGCCGGTGCACCCGAACGCATCGACCTGCCGACCGACCGGCCGCGGCCGAAGTCGCCGTCGTTCGCCGGCGGCGCGGTCGACTTCGAGATCCCCGCCGAACTCGTGCGGTCGCTGGAATCGGTCGCGCGCGTGCACAATACGACGCTGTTCATGGTCGCGCACGCCGCCTTCGCGGTCTTGCTCTCGCGGATCAGCGGACGCGACGAGCTGGTGATCGGCACGCCGTACGCCGGCCGCGGTGACGCCGTGCTGGAAAACGTCGTCGGCATGTTCGTCAACACGCTCGCCCTGCGTACCCACGTGGCCGCCGACGAGCCATTCCACGTGCTGCTCGAACGCGTCCGCGGCGAGGACCTCGCGGACATGGCCAACACCGATGTCTCGTTCGAGAGCATCGTCTCGCGGCTATTGCCGAGCCCGCCCACGTCGTACAACCCGCTGTTCCAGGTGATGTTCGCGTTCCAGAACATCGAGTTCCCGGCACTGGACTTCGCCGGACTGCGGGTGGCGCCGGTATCCGAGCAACTCATCTCGGCCAAGGTCGACCTGCAGCTCACCCTTTTCCCGGACGATCCGACCGGCACCCCCGGCCTGTCCGACGGTGCGATCAAGGGCCAATTCGTCTATGCCACCGACCTGTTCGACGCCGAGACCGTGGAGACGATCGCGGCTCGGCTGCTGCGCGTGCTTGATGGCATCGCGGTCGATCCGGCCTGTATCGTGGGCGACATTGTGATTCACACTGTTGACGAGTTGGCCGTCGACGATCTCGACACCACATCGCAGGCCCCCGATTCGACCGCGGTGCCGCTCCCGGCGCTGGTGGCGATGGCCGCCGACGTCGACGCCGCGGCGCAGGCGCTCGCCCGGGACGGGGCCTCGATGACCTTCGGTCAACTGCAACTGCTCTGCTCGGCGATGGCGGCGATGGGTGACGCGGACGCGGCGCTCACCACCGCGCTGATGAGCGGCATTCCGGGTCTGGCCGTGGCCGGCCCGGACGCCTTGGAGGAAGCGCTGAACTCGCTGCGGGCGAATGCGGTGCGCGTTCTTGGTCAAGACTCCGGCCGGACGATGTCGACGGACGGCAGCGATCACCGGTGACTGCTGTCGGTCCCGGCGCCATCGAGATCTGGCGCACCTGGGGTAGGGAACCGTCCACGCCCGATCTGATCTCGATCGTCGCCGCCGCCGATCCCGAGCGGATCGTGCCCGTCGACTCGGCGTCCCCGGTCACCTATGCCGGCCTGCACGCGCAGATCGGCCCCATGGCCGGGGTGCTGGCCGCGCAGGGTATCGACACCGAAGCCGCGGTCGGTGCGGTGATCACCGGCCTGCTCCCCGGGCAGGACCGCTCGCCGACGGAGATCGCGGCCGCGCTGCACGATGCGGTCGCCGCGATCCGGTCCGACGCGGCCAGCGTCGCGGGCACCTCCGACTTCGGGTCCCTGGCCGGGCTCTTCCGGTCGGCGGCCGCCCGCTTTGCCGACCGGGTCGCCGTCACCGACCTCGAGGGCGCCTCGCTGACCTATGCCGAACTCGACGAACGGTCCGGCCGGGTCGCCGCCGGACTGATCGCCGCGGGTGCGGGTCCCGAGCGGCTGGTCGGCGTTGCGCTGCCACGCAACGCCGAACTCATCGTCGCGCTGCTCGGCGTGATCCGCGCCGGCGCCGCCTATCTGCCGCTCGATCGTTCGCACCCGATCGAACGCCTGCAGACCATCGTCGCCGACGCCGAGCCGGTGATGATCCTCACCGATGCCACCACCGTGGACGAGTGGTCGGACATCGGCGCCCCGCGCTCCACGGTCGCGGCGATCGAAGACGACGACGTCACCGGGCTACCGGACCGGGTCGACCCCCGGCACCCGGCCTACGTCATGTACACGTCCGGTTCCACCGGCAAGCCCAAAGGTGTCGTCGTCACCCACGACGACGTCGTCTCGCTGCTGGCCGCGATGGGCGATATGTACGACATGTCGGAGAACGACGTATGGACGATGTTCCAGTCGTACGCCTTCGACGTGTCCGTCGGCGAAATCTGGGTATCGCTGGCTTTCGGTGGCCGCCTGGTGGTGCTCGACTATCTGACGACCCGGTCGCCGGACGACTTCGCCGCCGTGCTGGACCGCGAACAGGTGACCGTGGTCAACCTGACGCCGTCGGCGTTCTATCAGCTCGCCGCGGCGGTGCGGCCGCCGGCGCAACGGCGGCTGTCGCCGTCGATCCGGTACATGATCTTCGTCGGCGAGGCACTCGACTTCGCGCAGGTCCGCCGGTGGCACGCCGACCGACAGACGGCCGACGGCGACGACGGTCCGCAACTGAACAATATGTACGGGCCGACCGAGGCCACCGTGTACATGACGCGTCGCATTCTGGACGTCGACTTCGTCAGCCGCACAACGGCTTCCGATGTCGGCGGCCCCATTCCCGGCACGCGTACCTATATCCTCGACCGGCGGCTCGCGCCGGTGCCCGACGGTGTGCCCGGCGAGCTGTACATCGCCGGCGACCAGGTGGCGCGTGGCTACCTCGGCCGGTTCGAGCTGAACGCCACCCGATTCGTGGCCGACCCGTTCGACAGCGCGGGCGGGCGCATGTACGCCACCGGCGACCTCGCGATTCCCCGGGCGGGCAGCATCGAATACCTGGGCCGCAGCGACGGGCAGGTCAAACTCCGCGGTTTCCGCATCGAGCTCGGTGAGGTCGAGGCCGCGTTGCTGTCGGCGCCGGGCGTCGACGCCGCGGCCGCCGCGATCAAGCAGCGCGACAACCAGCCCGAGCAGATGGTCGGCTATGTCGTCGGAACCGGCGCCGACGGAGGCGAACTCGACGTCGCCGAGGTCCGCGCCGCAGCCGCCGCCCGCGTCCCCGACTACATGGTTCCCGACGTCATCGTGGTCCTCGACCAGTTGCCGTTGAACGTCAACGGCAAGCTGGACCGTGCCGCGCTACCGACCCCGGCGCCGGTGACGACCGCCGCCTACGAGCCGCCGGCCACTCCGACCGAACAGCAGCTCGCCGACATCTTCGCGGCGGTGCTCGATCTGGAGCGGGTCAGTGTTGTCGAGTCGTTGTTCTCGATGGGCGGTAATTCGCTTGTCGCCGCGCAGATCTCGGCCCGCTGTGCCGAGGACAGCGACCTGGACGTCAGCGTCCGGGACATCTTCGAGGCGCCGACGGTGCGCGAGCTCGCTGAGCGGGTAAGCGACCGCCACCGGGTGCACCGCCCCGAACTCGTACCGGCACACCGGCCGGCGCCGATACCGCTCGCGCACGCCCAACGCCGGATCTGGTTCCTGGCCGAACTCGACCCGGGCAGTCACGTCTACAACATTCCGCTGGTGCTGCGCTTCCGCGGTGACCTCGATCCGGCGGCGCTCGACGCCGCGGTCCGCGACCTCATCGCCCGCCACGAGATCCTGCGCACCCGCTTCCCGGCGACCGACGGCGTTCCCGAACAGCAGATCCTCGCCGACGGCAGCTACCGGCCGGACATCGAGATCGCCGTGCCGACCTCGCTGGCCGGTGGCGACGAGACCGCGGTCGCCGCCGCACTGGCCGCGACCATCGGCGTCGGTTTCGACCTGAAGGCGGCGCCGCCGTTGCGCGCCAGGCTGTTCCGTGTCGACGACTACGACTTCATCTTCGTGCTGGTGGCCCACCACGTGATCAGCGACGGCGGCTCACTCACGCCGCTGGCGCGCGACTTGATGGGTGCCTACGCCGCTCGCATCAACGGGGACCGTCCCGGCTGGTCCGACCTGGACGTCCAGTACGCCGACTACACGCTCTGGCAGCGCGCACTGCTCGGCGATCCGGACGACGCCGGCTCGCTGGCCGGTCGCCAGCTCGACTTCTGGACCGAAACACTCTCCGGCGCACCGGAACTGATCGCACTGCCGACCGACCGGCCGCGACCTCCGGTGCAGAGCCACCGCGCCGGTGCGGTCAGCTTCGACATCGACGACGATCTCTTCGCGGCGATGCGCGGATTCGCCCGGGAACACAATGTGTCGCTGTTCATGGTGTTGCACGCGGCGTGGGCGCTGGTCCTGCACCGCCTCACCGGCGACCGGGACGTGGTCGTCGGCACCCCGTACGCCGGGCGCGGCGAACGCGCACTGGACGACCTGGTCGGCATGTTCATGAACACGGTGGTGCTCCGGACCACCGTCGACCCCACGGCGGGATTCGCCCACCTGGTCGAGGACGTCCGCGACCGCGATCTCACCGCACTGGAACATGCCGACGTGCCATTCGACATGATCGTGGACAAGGTCCGGCCCACGCGTAGTGCCGCACATGCGCCGATCTTCCAGGTGCTGCTGCTGCTCCAGGACGCGCAGAACGCCCGCTTCGACCTGTCCGGCGTGACCGCCGAACTCCTCGAGCAGTACCGCGACCTGACCGACTACGACCTCGCCATCACCTTCATCGAGGGCGGCGCAGGGCTCTTCGACGGCGATCACCGCACCGGGCAGCCGCCGCCGGAACCCACGCTGTCCGGCGTGATCGAGTACGCGGCAGACCTTTTCGACGACGAGACGATCACCGGGCTGATCTCCATGTTCCGGCGGGTGGTCGCCGAGGTGATCGCCGATCCGGCGCTGCCGGTCGGCGACGTCGAGATTCTCGATACCGGCACCCGCGACCGGCAGGCGGCCCTGGCCGCCGGACCCCACGTCCCCGTCGCCGCGGAAACCGTTGCCGACGCGGTGGCGCGGCAGGCGGCGGCGACGCCCGATGCGGTGGCACTGGTCGCCGGCGACACCACGGTGACCTACGCCGAGTTCGCCGAGCGCGTGAACGTGCTGGCGCGGCACCTCATCGGCCGCGGTGTCGGCCCCGAAGTGGCGGTGGGCGTGTCCATCGCCCGGTCGGTGGAGATGGTGCTCGCGATCCACGCGATCGTCGCCGCCGGTGGTGCGTATGTGCCGATCGACGTTGCCGCACCGGCCGACCGCGTCCGGTACATGCTCGACACCGCCGACGTCGACCTGGTGCTGGTCGGCACCGACACCGTTCCCGCGGCGCTCACCGAGGTGGGCGTCGACACCCTCGCCGTCGACGCGAGCACGGCTATCGACCCGGATACGGACGCCGAACCCATCGACGACACGGACCGCCGTGCTCCGCTGCGGACCGATCACGCCGTCTACACCATCTTCACGTCCGGTTCGACCGGTCGCCCCAAGGGGGTGACGCTGACCCACGAGGCCGTCGTCAACCGGCTGCGCTGGGGGCTCGACGAGCTGCCGATCGACGCCTCGGACACCGTTGTCCTGAAGACTCCGTACACCTTCGACTGCTCGGTCGCCGAGCTGTTCGCGCCGGTGATGGCCGGCGCGCGGCTGCTGGTGCTCAGCCCGGACGGCCATCTGGACCCGATCTACGTCGCCGGCCAGATCGCCGAACACCGGGCGACGATGGTGCACTTCGTGCCGTCGATGCTGTCGGTGTTCCTAGAAGTCGCCGGGGCGGAACGGATTCGCGCTCTCGATTCGCTGCGCATCGTGTCCACCACCGGCGAGGCGCTGCCGCCCGCGGTCGCGGCCGAGACGCGCGAGCTGCTGCCGGAGGTGCTGTTCTACAACCTCTACGGTCCCACCGAGGCCGCGGTGGAGATCACCGCTCAGCGCATCGACACCGTGGACGAGGCGACCGGATCGGTGCCCATCGGTGCGCCGGTGTGGAATTCGACGGCCCACGTTCTGGACGGTCGGCTGCATCCGGTGGCCGACGGCGTCGCCGGTGAGCTGTACGTCGGCGGCGTCCAGCTCGCGCGCGGGTACGCCTCCCGTGCCGATCTGACCGCGGAACGCTTCGTCGCCGACCCGTTCGGCGCACCGGGACGCCGGCTCTACCGCACCGGTGACTTGGTTCGCCGCCTGCCCGACGGCTCGCTGGACTACCTGGGCCGCACCGACTTCCAGGTGAAGCTGCGGGGCCAGCGCATCGAACTGGGGGAGATCGAAGCGATCCTGGCCGGCGCGCCGGGCGTCGTGCACGCCGCGGTGACCGTCGCGACCGCGCCCGCCGGTGGCGAGCATCTCGTCGCCTACCTGGCGCCCGCGCCGGGCGAGTCGCTCGACGTGGATGCGGTGAAGGCCGTTGCCGCCGAGGCGCTTCCGGAGTACATGGTGCCGTCGGTGTGGATGGCGCTGGACGACATCACCCTCAATACGGCAGGCAAGCTCGACCGGCGCGCGCTGCCCGCGCCGGTCTTCGCCGCGGGCGAGTTCGTGGCGCCGGCCACCGACCGGGAGGCCGTCGTCGCGGGCGTCTTCGCCGATGTGCTCGGTGTCGAGCGCGTATCGGTGACCGACAGCTTCTTCGACCTGGGTGGCAACTCGCTGTCGGCGACCCGGGTCGCGGCGCGGGTGGCCGAGGCACTCGGCGTGGACGTCCCGGTCCGGTCGCTGTTCGACGCGGCCACCGCCCGCGAACTCGCTGCGCTGCTCGCCGACGCCACCGCGAGCGCCGCTACCGTCGGCGCACCGGCTCCGCGGCCCCGGCCGGAGCCGATGCCGCTGTCGTTCGCGCAGCGGCGGATGTGGTTCATCAACCAGTTCGACCCGACGTCGCCGGCCTACAACATCCCCGTCGTGCTGCGGCTGCGCGGCACCGTCGACGCCGACGCGATGGGCCGCGCCTTTGCCGATGTCATTGCGCGTCACGAGGTGCTACGCACGCTGTATCCCGCGGGCGCCGACGGCATTCCGCACCAGGAGATCATGACGCCCGAGTCGGTGGCGGGCCTGCTGGACTGGAAGGTCGGCACCGAGACCGACCTGCGCGACGAGCTGCTCCGCGGATTCGACGTCGCACGGGAACTGCCCATCCGGGCGCGTCTGGCGCCGGCACCGACGTCCGGCCCGGATGGGTCCGGTGAGATCGCCGATCCCGACGAACACCTACTGCTCGTCGTCGCCCACCACATCGCCGCCGACGGCGAGTCCGGGCCGGTGCTGGCCCGCGACCTCGCCGTCGCCTACGCCGCACGCGCGCAGGGTGCGGCTCCCGCGTGGCCGCCGCTACCGCTGCAGTACGCGGACTACGCGCTCTGGCAGCGGGATCTCCTCGGTGACGACCGGGACCCCGACTCCGAACTGTCCCGGCAACTCGGTTACTGGGCCACCCAACTCGCCGGGCTGCCCGACGTGCTGGAGCTACCTGCCGACCACGCCCGCCCGGCAGTTGCCAGCATGCGCAGCGGCGCGGTCGATTACACGGTTCCCACCGACGTGCGGCACGGCCTGGAACGGCTTGCCCAGGCGCACGGTGTCACCACGTTCATGGTCGTGCACGCGGTCGCCGCCACCTTGCTCGCCCGGCTGTCCGCGACCTCCGACATCGCCATCGCGACGCCGGTCGCCGGCCGGGGCCATCCATCGCTGGACGACCTGGTCGGCATGTTCGTCAACACCCTGGTGCTGCGCACCGAGGTCGAACCCGGCATGGCGTTCACCGATCTGCTGGACCAGGTTCGCCGGGTGGACCTGGACGCCTTCGCGCACTCCGACGTGCCGTTCGAGCGGCTCGTCGAAGAACTCGACCCGGTCCGGTCCGAAGCATTCGAGCCGCTCGCACAGGTCATGCTGGTCTTCGACCAGAGCGGACTGGGCAGCACCGTGGTCGGCGACGTGGAGATCGCGCCGGAGGATCCGGGTGTCGACGCCGCGAAGTTCGATCTCACCATCGGGGTCACGGAAACCGACGACGACCGGCTCGCAGGCAAGATCGTCTATGCCGCCGATCTTTTCGACCACCACACGGCGGAACGATTCACCGCGGCCTTCACCCGGATTCTCGCCGCTGTCGCCACAAGCGACGGCGCGCTCGCCGTCGGCGATCTCGACGTGCTCGGGCCGGACGAGACGCAGGCGCAGCTCGCTGCGGCCGTCGGCCCCGCGGTCGAGTTGCCCGACGACACTCTCGCCGACGTGCTCCGCGAGGCGTCTGCCGCCCGCCCGGACAGCGTCGCCCTCGTCGTCGGCGACCGGTCCATCGACCACCGCGAATTCACTCGGCGAGTGAACTCTCTTGCCCACGAACTGATTTCACGTGGTGTCGGACCCGACGTCGCGGTCGGCGTCTGCATCGAACGGTCGGCGGAGATGGTCGTCGCGATCCACGCGGTGGTCGCCGCGGGCGGGCAGTACGTGCCGATCGACGCCGGCGCTCCGGCCGATCGTGTCCAATACATGCTCGACACCGCGGGCGTCCGGCTGGTCCTGGTCGCACCCGGGGTACCACCGCGGTCGGTCACCGACAGCGGCACCGAGTTGCTGGTCGTGGACTGCGACGCCGAGGTGGACCCGGCGATCGCCGCCGTCACCGACGCCGACCGCATCACGCCACTGCGTCCGGACGATGCGGTGTACACGATCTTCACGTCCGGGTCGACCGGTCGGCCCAAGGGTGTCACCCTCCCGCACCGAGCGGTGGTGAACCGGCTGCGGTGGGGCCTCGCGGCACTGCCGATCGGACCGGATGACACCGTCATGTTGAAGACGCCGTACACCTTCGACGTCTCGGTGCCCGAGCTCTTCGCGCCGCTCATGGCCGGGGCACGGATGCTGGTCGCCCGCGCCGGCGGCCACACCGATCCGGCCTATCTGGCCGATACCATCGAGTCGCACGGAGTCACGATGGTGCACTTCGTGCCGTCGATGCTGTCGGTGTTCCTCGACGTGGTCGGTCACGAACGCGTCGCACGGCTGACCTCGGTGCGCTACGTCTCGACGACCGGCGAGGCACTCCCGCCGGCGGTGGCGGCGGCAACGCGAGAAGCATTGCCCCAGGCCGAATTGCACAATCTGTACGGTCCCACCGAGGCCGCCGTCGAGATCACCCAGCAACGCCTGGATGCCGTCGGTGACGTCGTCGGGATCGGCCGGCCCATCTGGAACAGCACGAGCTACGTGCTCGACGCGCGGCTGCGGCCGACCCCGGCCGGCGTGCCCGGCGAGCTGTACCTCGGTGGCGTGCAGTTGGCCCGCGGATACGCGACGCGGGCCGACCTGACCGCCGAGCGGTTCGTCGCCGATCCGTTCGGCGCGCCGGGGGAGCGGCTGTACCGTACCGGTGACCTGGTCCGCTGGAACGCCGCCGGGGACCTGGAATACCTGGGCCGCACCGACTTCCAGGTGAAGCTGCGCGGTCAGCGGATCGAGCTCGGCGAGATCGAATCGGTGCTGGCCGCCGTACCCGGTGTGGTGCACGCGGCGGCGACAGTCGCGGTCGCGCCGGGTGGCGGGCAGCATCTGGTGGCCTATCTCGCCGGACCGGACGTCGACGTCGCGGCCGCCGAAACCGCTGCCGCACAGTCGCTGCCGGAGTACATGCGACCCACCGTGTGGCAGGTGATCGGCGACGCGCCGCTCAACAGTGCGGGCAAACTCGACCGCCGCGCGCTCCCCGAACCTGACTTCGGCCAACTCGGCGCGGGTCCCCTCGCCGAACCGCAGACCGCGCTGGAACAGCGCATCGCCGACATCGTCGCCGGTGTGCTGGGCCTCGACCGCGTCAGTGTCACCGACTCGTTCTTCGCGCTCGGCGGCGACTCGATCATGTCGATCCAGCTCGCCTCGCTGCTGCGTGCCGCGGAGCTACCACTCGGACCGCGGGACATCTTCGAGCACAAGACCGTTCGGGGACTGGCGGCGGCCGTCGGCCATCTGCCCGAGGCGGGCCTCGACGAGCTCGACGGCGGCGCCGTGGGGAAGGTCGACCTCACCCCGACCGTTCGGTGGATGCTGGAGCATGCCGACGACCCGACCGATATCGACGACTACTCGCAGGCGGTCGTCCTCGGCTTGCCGTCCGCGGTCGCCGACGACGACGTGGCCGCGGTCCTGGATGCGGTGGCGAACCGGCACCCGATGCTGACCGCCCGCCTAGCCGGCGAGGGCGGCGACTGGACGATGACGGCGACCGGCGAGTTCGACGCCACCGCAGCAGTGTCCAGCCGGATCGTCGACGAGGTCGGCGCCGACGAACTACTCGCGGCGCATCGAGACGCGCTGGCCGCCCTCGACCCGCGCCACGGCGGGATGGTGCGAGCCGTAGCGGTGCGGCCCGCCGCGGGCGGCGACGGGCGGCTCGTGCTCGCCGTCCATCACTCGGTGGTGGATGCCGTGTCCTGGCGGGTGATCGTGAACGACCTGGTGGTCGCTTGGACACAACGACAGGCCGGGGAGCCGATCACGGTGCCCGCCACCGGAACGTCGATGCGGCGCTGGGCGCACGCACTGTCCGAGTCGGCCGCACAGCGCACCGGCGAACTTCCACTGTGGGAACGTCATCTGCCCGCCGAACCACAGACGTTCGGGGCGCCGATCGACCGTGCCCGCGACCGGCGGCACACCGTGACCACCACGACGCGCCGCATCCCCGCCGACGTCAGCGAGGCGGTCCTCACCCGTGCCGCGACCGCGTTCCGCACCGGCGCGGACGACCTGATGATCGCCGCACTGATCCTCGCCATCGGCGACGTGCGATCCAGCGTCGACGACGGCGCGTCGACGTCACCGGTCACGCTGCTCGTCGAGGGTCACGGCCGGGAGGAGCAGATCGCCCCCGGCGCCGATCTCGCCCGCACCGTCGGCTGGTTCACCAGCGTGTCGCCGCTGACCGTCGCCGTCGATGCCGGCACCGACGTGGGCAGCGCGGTAAAGAGCGTCAAGGAGGCGATCGCCGAACGTCCCGACCGCGGAATCGGTTTCGGGCCGCTGCGCTATGCCCCGGGGTCGCCCTTGGCCGACCGGCCGCTGCCGTCGATCACCTTCAACTTCCTCGGTGCCGGCGCGGGCACCAGTACCGGTCACGCGGGCGACGTCGTCGCATTCGCCCCGGTCGCCGACGCACCACGCCTGCCCGGCTCGATCAGCGGCGCACTGGCCGCACCGGCGCTGGCGGTCAACATCAACACCGCCGTCACGCCCGAGGGCCGCGAACTCGACGTCGAGTTCGGCCACCTTCCCGCCGTGCTGACCGGCAGCGAGATCACCGCCGTCGCCGACGCATTCGGCCGTCGACTGGCGCAGATCGTCGCCTATGTCGACGAGGTGGGCGATCCGGGACCCAGCCCGTCCGACGTCGCCGATATCGGGTTGAGCCAGAACGAGATCGACGACGTCGTCGCCGGCTACCCGGGCGCCGAGCTGTGGCCGCTCGCGCCGCTGCAGCGCGGACTGTTGTTCCAGTCCGAACTGACCGCCATGGGTGACGAGATCGACGTGTACGTCACCCAGGGCGTGGTCGACCTCGGCGGCGACGTCGACGGTGCCCGCCTGCGCGACGCGGCCGTGCGGCTCCTCACCGACCACCGGGTACTGCGCTCCGGATTCGTCCGCACCGACGCGGGCACACCGGTCACCGTGATCCCACCCGCTGTCGACATCGACTGGGAGACCGACGATCTCGCCGACCTCGACCCGGTCGTGGCGGCGGAACGGGTCACCGAGCTCGCCGACCGCGACCGGGTCACGCCCTTCGACCTCGCGCGGCCGCCGCTGCTGCGATTCCGGCTGGTGCGACTGGCCGGCGACGTCCACCGGCTGATCGTGTCGATCCACCACCTGCTGCTCGACGGCTGGTCGAATCCGCTGGTGCTGGCGCAACTCCTGGCGCATTACGCGGGAACCGAGCTGCCGACCGAACCCGGACACGCCGACTACCGTGACTTCCTCACCTGGCTCGGCCACCGCGACGATGCCGCCGCCCGTGCCGCGTGGCGCGCCGCGCTCGCCGACGTCGACGGCCCAACGCTGGTGCGGCCCGGGCACATCGCCACCGCCGACGACCTGCCACGCGACCGGCAGATCCGTCTCGACGGGTCGCTGAGCGGCGAGATCGAAGCGCTCGCTCGCAGTCTCGACACGACCGTCCCGACGGTGCTGCAGTTCGCCTGGGCACAGATGCTCGCCAAGCTCACCGGGCGCACCACGATCACCTTCGGTGAGACGGTGTCCGGCCGGCCGGCCGAGATCCCCGGCATCGAATCGATGATCGGCCTGTTCATCAACACGTTGCCGGTGGTGGTCGACGCCGACCCGGCACAGTCGGTGCGTGACGGTCTGACGGCGCTGCAGCACACCAAGACCGGGCTTCTGGACCATCAGCACCTCGGCCTGCCGGACATCGCCGCGGCGACCGGGCTGCCCACGCTGTTCGACACACTGACGGTGTACGAGTCCTATCCGGTGGACGCCGCGGCCGTCACCTCGGGCGGCGCCGCTGCCGGTCTGGAACTGCGCGACGTGTCCCTGACCGACGCGACCCATTACCCGCTCAACCTCGCCGCCACCCCGACGCCCGACGGCCTGTCGCTGGTGTTCAAGTATCTGCCGTCGGCCTTCACCGACGACGAGATCGACCGTGCCGCAGCGCTGTACACCGCGCTGCTGCGCGGGTTTGTCGACGCGCCCGAGGCGGCGGTCGGCGACATCGAGACGATCCCGGCGGACGAACGTGCGCGCCTGGCACCGCAACGGGCGACGGCCGCCGTGGCGCCGGCGACGATTCCGCAGATCCTCGCCGCCCGCGTCGTCGACGACGAGGCGCCCGCGCTCACCTACGGCGACGAGGTCCTGACCCACCGGGAGTTCGAGGCACGGACCAACCGGCTGGCGCGCGAGCTCATCGCGGCGGGAGTCGGGCCGGGATCGGTGATCGCCGTCGCCATCGAGCGGTCCGTCGACGCGGTCATCGCGGTCTGGGCCGTGCTGCGCACCGGCGCCGCCTATGTGCCGATCGACCCAGCGCTGCCCGCCGAACGGATCGACCACATGCTGGCCGACGCGGGTGTCCGGATCGGCCTCACCCGCACCGCCCACCTCGCCGCGCTCGCCGCCGACGGCGACCACACCGTGCGCACCGACACCGCGCGCGACATCACCGGCGACGGTGCCACGGGCACCGACACCCACTGGCTTGCCGTCGACGACCCCGAGATTGTCGAACGCATCGCCGCGCGGTCGGCTGCGGCCGTCACCGACGCCGACCGCATCCGCGCCGCCCGCCTCGACGACATCGCCTACCTGATCTTCACCTCGGGGTCGACCGGGCGTCCGAAGGCCGTCGCCGTGTCCCACCGCGGTGTGGCCGATCTACTCGCGGCCCAGCAGGCGATCTCCGGCACCGACGACGTGCGAGTCCTGCACGTCGCCTCACCGAGCTTCGACGCAGCCTTCTTCGAGATGCTGTGGGCCGTCGGTTCCGGTGCCACGCTAGTGATCTCGCCCGCCGACGTGTACGGCGGCGACGGACTGGTCGATGTGCTGATCGGTGGCCGGGTCACCGACGCGGTCATCACCCCGGCCGTCCTGGCGACAATGAATCCGGCCGGTGTCAGCGCACTCCGGCATCTGACGACGGCCGGCGAAGCCTGCCCGCCGGACGTCGTCGCCGCGTGGGCGCCGGGGCGCGAGATGTACAACCTGTACGGACCGTCGGAGACGACGGTGTGGGCGACCGCGGGGCGGGTGCTGCCGGGCGAGCCGGTCACCATCGGCCGGCCGATCCCCGGCTTCGCCGTCGCCGTCCTCGACGAACGGCTGCATCCGGTGCCCGTCGGTGCGGTGGGCGAGCTCTACCTGGCCGGCGATGCCGTCGCGCTCGGCTACCTGCACCGGCCGACCCAGACCGCGACCGCCTTCGTCCCGAATCCGTTCGCGGACAACGGCGCACGCATGTACCGCACCGGCGACCTGGTGCGCTGGACCGCCGACGGCAGCCTCGAGTTCGCCGGCCGCGCCGACTTCCAGGTCAAGATCAACGGGCAGCGCGTCGAACTCGGCGAGATCGACGCGGCGCTGACCGACCAGCCGGGGGTCGCGGCGGCGGTCACCCTCGGGGTCGAGGCGCCGGACGGTTCCACCCGGTTGGTCGGCTACGCCGTCGCCGATCGCGCGGCAGACGCCGCACCGGACCCGGACACGCTCATCGATGCGCTGGGCGGCCGGCTGGCCCGATACATGGTCCCGTCCACGGTGATCGTGCTCGACGAGCTTCCGCTCACCCCCAGCGGCAAGCTCGACCGGCGTGCGCTACCCGTGCCGGACATGGCGGCCGGCGGGGGCGCGGAACCGGCCACCGCCGACGAGATCGCGGTCGCCGGCATCGTCGCGACCGTCCTCGGCGTCGATCACGTCGCCGCCGACGTGTCCTTCTTCGACCTCGGCGGGAACTCGCTGTCGGCCACCCGTCTCGCGTCCCGGCTGTCGGCCGAGACCGGCGCACGCGTGACCGTCCGGGACATCTTCGACGCGCCGACCGTCCGTGATCTCGCCGCCGTCGTGGCCGGTCGTCGCGGCGATGCCGACACCCTCCGGCCCGGCGAACTGACGCGGCCGGACACACCGCCGCTGTCCTACTCGCAGCAACGCATCTGGTTCATCAACCAGTTCGACACGGACTCACCGGCATACAACATTCCGCTGGTGCTGCGCATCGGCGGCGAGGTCGACACCGACGCGCTGCACGCCGCCGTCATCGACGTCGTCGCCCGCCACGAGGTGTTGCGCAGCACCTTCGTCGATATCGGCGCCCGGTCGGCGAATTCTGGTGCCCAGTCGACGAATCCTGGCGCCCGGTCGACGCAACCGGACGGCCCGGTCCAGGTCATCCACCCGGCCGCCGACGTCGCCGACCTCCTCGACATCGCCACCGTCACCGGCACCGACGACGAGATCCACGCTGCCGTCACCGCCGCGGTCGGCTCCGGCTTCGACGTATCCACCGGTCTGCCGCTGCGGGTGCGCCTCGCCACGCTGGCCGACGGCGATCACATCGTCGCCCTTGTCGCCCACCACATCGCGGCCGACGGTGAATCGCTGGGACCGCTCATCGCCGACGTACTCACCGCCTACGCCGCCCGCCGCACCGGGCAGGCGCCGCAGTGGACGCCGCTGCCGGTTCAGTTCGCCGACTTCGCTATCTGGCAGCGCGCCGTGCTCGGCGACCCGGCCGATCCGTCGTCGGCGATCGCCGCCCAGACCCGGTACTGGGTCGACACGCTCGCCGCCCTGCCGGACGTCCTCGACCTGCCCGCCGACCGGCCGCGGCCCGCGGTCGCCTCGATGCGCGGCGACACCGTCGGTTTCGCCGTGCCGGCCGACGTCGCCACGCAGATTGGTGCGCTCGCCGCGGCCACCGGAACCACCCCGTTCATGGTCGTCCACGCCGCGCTCGCGGTCGTGCTCGCGCGCCTGTCAGGTACCGGTGACATCGCCGTCAGTACCCCCATCGCCGGGCGCGGTGCCGCCGAATTCGACGCTCTCGTCGGCATGTTCGTCAACACGCTGGTGCTGCGCACCGAGGTTGACCCGGCGAGCTCGTTCGCCGATCTCCTCGACACGGTGCGCCGGGTCGACCTGGACGCCTACGCGAACGCCGACGTCCCGTTCGAGTACCTGGTCGACGCGCTCGCGCCCACCCGTTCGGAGGCCTTCGCGCCGCTGTCGCAGGTGTTGCTCAGCGTCGACGACCAGCCCGAGCGCCGCATCGACGCGCCCGGCCTGACCATCGAACCGGTGACCGCGGCCGCACCGTCGGCCAAGGTGGACCTCACCGTCGAGGTACGCACCGGCGGAGCGGGACACACCGGCGACTGGCCCGGCACCGTCACCTTCGCGACCGATCTCTTCGACGCCGGGACCGCCGCCCGCTTTGCCGACGCCTTCGTCGGCGTGCTCACCGCGCTGGTCGCCGCGCCGCAGACCGCGGTCGGGGACGCGCCCCTCCTCACCGCGGCCGAGCGCGACGAGGTGGGTGCCCGCTCGGTCGGCGCCGTCATCGAGGTGGCCGACGAGAACATCTACGACGCCACACGACTCGGTGCCCCGGCGGATGCCGCGACCGATGCGCCCGCGTTGGTCGTCGGCGACCGCGAGGTCGGTCGCCGCGAGTTCGACGCGCGCGTCGCGGTCCTGGCCCGTGCTCTCATCGAGCGTGGCGTGGGACCCGATGTCGCGGTTGGCATCTGCATGCCGCGGTCGGTCGAGCTGGTGGTCGCCGTCCACGCGATCCTCGCGGCGGGTGGACAGTACGTACCGATCGACACCGAAGCGCCGGCCGACCGTGCCGGATATATGGCCGACACCGCCGGACTGACCCTGCTCCTGGTCGGGCCGGACGGTGCTCAGGATGCGGTGGCCGGGATCGAACTGCCCACGCTCACCGTGGATTCCACCTCCGCGGTGGACCCGGACACGCCACCGGTCATCGACGCCGAGCGACGGTCGCCGTTGCGGCCGGATCACGCGGCATACACCATCTTCACCTCCGGATCGACCGGCCGGCCCAAGGGTGTCACCGTCTCCCACCGGTCCGTGCTCAACCGGCTGCGCTGGGGGCTGTCGACCTTCCCGATCGGTTCTGGCGACACCGTTATCCTCAAGACTCCGTACACCTTCGACGTGTCGGTGCCGGAGCTGTTCGCGCCCCTGATGGCCGGCGCCCGGCTGTTCGTCGCGCGTCCCGGCGGCCACACCGACCCCGGATATCTCGCCGACGTCATCGAGGGCAACCGGATCACCTCCGTGCACTTCGTCCCGTCGATGCTGTCGGTCTTCATCGACGTGATCGGCGCCGAACGCCTGTCCCGCCTGACGTCCCTGCGCTACGTGTTCGCCTCCGGCGAGGCGCTGCCCCCGTCGGTCGCGGCCGC
Organism: Gordonia sinesedis; assembly: GCA_039527305.1. Taxonomy (GTDB): domain Bacteria; phylum Actinomycetota; class Actinomycetes; order Mycobacteriales; family Mycobacteriaceae; genus Gordonia; species Gordonia sinesedis. The sequence goes on from BAAAJU010000001.1 coordinate 365,860, forward strand.
CACCCGTGCCGCGCTGCCGTGGGCGGGACTGCACGACCTGTTCGGTCCGACCGAGGCGGCCGTGGAAGTCGCCCACCAGGATTTGCACACCGTCGGCGCGGTGGTGCCGATCGGCCGGCCGACCTGGAACACCTCCACCTGGGTGCTCGACGCGCGGCTGCGGCCGGTGCCGGCCGGTGTGCCCGGCGAGCTCTACCTCGGCGGCGTCCAGATCGCCCGCGGCTACGCCGCCCGGGAGGATCTGACCGCCGAACGATTCGTCGCCGACCCGTTCGGCGCGCCCGGCGACCGCCTGTACCGCACCGGCGACCTGGTCCGGTGGAACGCGGACGGCGAGCTGGAATACCTGGGCCGCACCGACTTCCAGGTCAAGTTGCGCGGCCAGCGCATCGAACTCGGCGAGATCGAGACGGTCCTGACTGCGGTGCCCGGCGTGGTACACGCGGCGGCGACCGTGGCCACCGGACCGGGCGGCACCGATCACCTGGTTGCCTACCTCGCCGGTGACATCACCGATGCCGATACGGCGCGCGCCGCGGTCGCCGAGGCGTTGCCGGAGTACATGCGCCCCACCGTGTGGATGGTGCTCGACGACATTCCGCTCGGCAGCGCGGGCAAACTCGACCGGCGTGCCCTGCCGGCGCCGCACTTCGTCGAAACCGACTACGTCGCACCGGAATCAGACGATGAACGACTGATCGCCGACATCTTCGCGGCGGCCCTCGGAGCCGACCGCGTGTCGGTCACCGAGTCGTTCTTCGCCCTCGGCGGTGACTCGATCATGTCGATTCGGGTCGCGTCGATGCTGCGTTCTGCGGGAGTGACCGTCAGCCCGCGCGACATCTTCGAACATCGCACGGTCCGGGCGCTGGCCGCGGCCACCGGCGGTACCGCCGGCGCCGAACTCGAGGAGTACCCGGGCGGCGGCACCGGCGACGTTGCGATCACCCCCGCCGTCGCCTGGATGCTCGAGCACGCCAGCGAACCAACGGATTTCGCCGACTTCTCGCAGGCCAGCGTGCTGACGCTGCCGTCGGAAGCCACCGACGACGACCTCGCCACCATGATCGGGGCCCTCGTCGAGCATCACCCGATGCTCAGCGCCCGGCTGACCCGGGAGGCCGACGGCGGATGGCGCCTGACCGCGGGTGAGCCCGCCGCCGGGGCGGCCATCGCGCCGATCGCGACCGTCACCGCCGAACACCCCGCAGGCACTCCCGAATTCGATGATGCGGTCATCGCCGCGCACGCCGACGCACTGCGGCGACTCGACCCCACCACCGGACACGTCATCACATGCGCGGCCGTGCGGTCGCCGTCCGGCGACGGCCGGCTGGTCGTCGCCATCCACCACCTGGCCGTGGACGCCGTGTCCTGGTCGACGGTGATCACCGACCTCGCCACCGCATGGACGCAACACTCGACCGACCAGCCAATCTCGCTGCAGCCCACCGGAACGTCGATGCGCCGCTGGGCCGGTGTCCTCGCCGACCTCGCCGACCGCACCGACGAGCTCGACTTCTGGGCAGACCAGCTCACCGCACCGAGCGGCGGCCGGGTACCGGCCCTGGACCGCAGCCGTGACCGGCAGTCCGATGTCGACACGCTGAGCTGGCAGGTGCCCGCGGCGATCACCGAAGCCGTGCTGACCACCGTGCCGGACGCCTACCGCACCACCGCGGATACCGCCCTGATCGCGGCGCTCGCCCGCGCCGCCGGCGCCGACGACACCGCGATCGGCCTGCCGATCCTGCTCGAAGGCCACGGCCGCGAAGAACACGTCGCCCCCGGCGCCGACCTGGCCCGCACCGTGGGCTGGTTCACCAGCTTCGCCCCGATCAAGGTGCTCGCCGACCCCGCCGCCGACACCATCGCCACGGTCAAGTCCGTCAAGGACACGCTGGCCGCCATGCCCGACCGCGGGCTGGCGTTCGGATCGCTGCGCTACCTGCGCGACGGGTCGCCGCTGCGCACTGCGCCGCTGCCGGCGATCAGCTTCAACTACTTCGGCAACGTCGCCGGCTCCGGACCACAGGCGCCCTTCCTGCCCGCCGCGGACGCACCGCCGTTGCCGCCGACGGTTCGGGGTCAGATGACCGCACTCGCGTCCCTCGCCGTCAACGTCACCACCGTCGCCGGGCCGGACGGGCGCACCCTGCGTGCCGACTTCAGCTATCCGGCAGGGATTTTCGACGAGACGCAGGTCGCCGAGATCGCCCGCCGGTGGCAGGGCGAGCTGACCCGCATCGTCGACGACCTCGCGGCCGTCGGCAACCCCGGGCGCAGTCGCGCCGACGTCGCCGACACCGGACTAAGCCAAGCCGAGATCGACGAGCTGGAGCGGCGGTACCCGACCGCCGACCTGTGGCCGCTGTCGCCGCTGCAGCAGGGCTTGCTGTTCCAGTCGGAGATCAGTGCGGCACCCGGCGAGATCGACGTCTACCTCACTCAGGTGAGTATCGAGATCCGCGGCGGGGTCGACGCCGAGAAGATGCGCACCGCCGCGGCCACCCTGCTCGACCAGGTGCCGGTGCTGCGGTCGTCCTATGTCCGCACCGCGGCCGGAACGGCGGTCGCGGTGATCCCGCCCACGGTCGAACCCGACTGGCGGACGGTCGATCTGAGCGACGCCGACGATCCGGACGGCGCGCTCACCGAGCTGCTACACGCCGAGCGGACGACGCGTTTCGACATGTCGGTGCCCGGACTGATCCGCTTTATTTTGGTGCGGATGCCCGGCGACGTCACCCGCCTCGTCATCACCAACCACCACATCCTGCTCGACGGCTGGTCCGGTCCACTGGTCATCGGCAAGCTGTTCGCCGCCTACGTCGCCGGTGCCGACGCGCCCACCGACGTCGTGGCGGCCGACTACCGCGAGTTCCTGGCGTGGCTCGCGCGACGCGATCACGGTGCCGCCGTCGCCGCTTGGAGCGACGCGCTCGCCGCGGTCGACGGGCCCACGCTCGTCGCGCCGGGGGCGTCGCCCGAGATCGGGGAACCGCCGAGCGAACTGGCCGTCGACGTGGACGCCGACCTCGTCGCGGACCTGCACCGGTTCTCCCGGGACAATGCGGTCACGCCGTCGACCGCGCTGCAGGTTACCTGGGCACTCGTGCTGTCCCGGATGACCGGCCGGGACATCGTGACCTTCGGCGAGACCGTCGCCGGCCGGCCCGCCGACATCGACGGGGTCGAGGCCGCGGTCGGCCTGTTCATCAACACCATCCCGGTGGTCGTCGACTGTGCTTCCGACCGGACCCTCGCGGACACCGCGGAAGCCTTGCAGGCCACCAAGACCCGGCTCCTCGACCACCAGCACCTCAGTCTGACCGACATCGTCGGTCCGACCGGGTTCCCGACGCTGTTCGACACCCTCACCGTCTACGAGTCCTACCCGGTAGACGCCGACGCGCTCGCCGACGGCAGCCGCGCCGCCGGCCTCGACGTGGGCGCGGTCGACTCCGCCGACGCCACCCACTACCCGCTGAACCTGATCGCGGCGCCGCACGGTGACGGCATGCGGCTGGCACTGAAATATCTGCCCAGCGTCCTCGGCGCGGACGACGTCGCCCGGCTGGGCCGCCACCTGCGGACCGCACTCACCGCGCTGGTCGCCACGCCCGATCTGCGGGCGGGTGAGGTCGACCTCCTCGATGCCGACGACCGCGCACTCGTCGACGGCTGGTCGGCCGGCGAGCGCGTCGAGGTCGGCGAGACCACCCTGGCCGATGCGGTCACCGCGCAGATCGCGGCCACCCCACAGGCGGTGGCGCTGAGCTTCGACGGCCGCGACGTCACCTTCGCCGAATTCGGTGCACGCCGCGACCAACTGGCGAATACCCTGCGCGACAACGGAGTCGGACCGGATACCGCCGTGGCGGTCGCCATCGACAGGTCGGTGGAGCTGCTCGTCGCCATCCACGCGATCGTCGCGGCCGGCGGCAGCTACGTGCCCCTCGATACCGAAGCGCCCGGCGACCGGATCGCCTACATGCTCGCTACCGCGGGCGCCGAACTCGTCCTCACCGGGCCGGACGGGCCGCCGGCCGCGGTGGCCACTGCGGGCGTCGATCACCTCGCCGTCGACGCCGGCACACCGATGCCGGTGGACCCCAACCCCGTTCGCGTTCCCGGCCTACGCCCCGACCATGCCGCCTACACCCTGTTCACCTCCGGCTCGACCGGTCGCCCCAAGGGCGTCACCGTCAGCCACCGGGCGATCGTCAACCGGCTGCGGTGGATGCAGGCCGACTATCCGATCGACGCCACCGACACGGTGCTGCAGAAGACACCCGTCACCTTCGACGTGTCGGTGTGGGAGTTGTTCTGGCCGTTGATCACCGGGGCCACGCTCGCCATCGCGCGGCCGGACGGGCACCGGGATCCGGTGTACCTGGCCGAAACGATGGCGGATGCGGGCGTCACGACCGTGCACTTCGTGCCGTCCATGCTCTCGGCCTTCTTGGACGTCACCGGCGAGAGCGCTGCGGCCGCTGCATCGCCCCGCCAGGTGTTCACCTCCGGTGAGGCGCTGGCACCGACCGTCGCCGCCGCCGCGCTCGCCGCATGGCCGGACGCGCGACTGCACAACCTGTACGGCCCCACCGAGGCGGCCGTCGACGTCACCGCGTACGAGGTGCATGCCGGGGATGCGACGGTGCCGATCGGCCGACCGGTGCCGAATACCGACACCCGGGTCCTGGACGGCCGGCTGCGGCCGGTCGGGCCGGGCGAGGCCGGTGAGCTCTACCTGGGCGGTGTCCAGCTCGCCCGCGGTTACGCCACCCGCAGCGACCTGACCGCGGAACGTTTCGTCGCCGATCCGTTCGGTGTCCCGGGGGAGCGGCTGTACCGCACCGGAGACCTGGTTCGCTACACGGCCACGGGTGAGCTGGAGTACTTGGGCCGTACCGACTTCCAGGTGAAGTTGCGCGGCCAGCGCATCGAACTCGGCGAGATCGAGTCGGTCCTCGCGTCCGCACCGGGTGTGGTGCACGCCGCGGCGACCGTGGTCGCCATCCCGGGCGGCGGCGAATTCCTGCTCGCCTATGTCGCGGGCGGGTCGGGTTCGGCGCGGCCCGATGTCGACGCCGTGCGCGCGGTCGCCGACCGGGCCCTGCCGGACTATATGCGGCCGACCGTCTGGAACGTCCTGGACGAGATGCCACTGAACACGGCGGGCAAGGTGGACCGGCGTGGGCTCCCCGAACCCGACCTTGCCGCAGGCGAATTCGTTGCCCCGGCGACCGACACGGAACGTGCGGTGGCGGCCGTCTTCGCCGACGTCCTGGGTACCGACGCGGTGTCGGTCACCGACGGCTTCTTCGATCTCGGCGGCAACTCGCTGTCGGCGACGCGACTGGCCGCGCGAATCGGTGAGGCGCTCGACGCGCCGGTCGGTGTTCGCGACGTCTTCGAGGCACCCACGGTGCGGGGCCTGATCGGTCGTGTTCGTCCGGGCAGCGGGACCCGGCCGGCGCTGGTTGCCGGTGAGCGACCGGCTCGCATTCCGCTGTCGCCCGCGCAACAGCGGATGTGGTTCATCAACCGGTTCGATCCCGCGTCACCGGCCTACAACATCCGGATCGCCCTGCGTCTCGACGGTCCACTGGACGTCGACGCACTCCGGGCGGCGGTCGCCGACGTCGTTGTGCGGCACGAGATCCTGCGCACCCGCTACCCGGCCGAGGACGGCGTGCCCTATCAGCAGATCGACCCGGTCGAGTCGGCCGAGGCGGTGCTCGACGCGCTCGACTGGGCACAGGCCGAACCGGACGAGGTTCTCGCGGCACTGTCCACCGGCTTCGACGTCGCGACGGTGTGGCCGATCCGGGCTCGGCTCGCCGCGACCGGGCCGGACGAGCATGTCTTCGCGCTGGCGCTGCACCACATCGCCGCCGACGGCGAGTCGCTGGCGCCGTTGGTCACCGACGTGATGACCGCCTATCAGGCCCGGCGGGGCGGTACCGCACCGGACTTCGCGCCGCTGCCGGTGCAGTTCGCCGACGTCGCGCTGTGGCAGCACCGCGTCCTCGGCGAGGTGGACGACCCGGGTTCGGTGCTCAACGCACAGCTCGGCTACTGGCGCGACCAACTCGCTTCTCTGCCTGACGTTCTCGATCTGCCGACCGACCGGCCGCGACCCGCGGCGGCCTCGCAGAACGGTGCCCGGGTGGCATTCGAGATCCCGCCCACGGTGGCCCGTCGGATCAGCGACCTGGCGCACGCGGCCGGCGCGACCCCGTTCATGGTGGTGCACGCGGCTCTCTCGGTGCTGCTCGGCCGGCTTGCCGCCACCGACGACATCGCCGTCGCGACCCCGGTCGCCGGCCGGGGGCAGGCGGCCCTCGATCCGCTGGTCGGCATGTTCGTCAACACCCTGGTGTTGCGTACCCGCACCGAGCCGGGCATCAGTTTCACCGATCTGCTCGATCAGGTCCGGCGCACCGACCTCGACGCCTACGGTCACGCCGACCTGCCGTTCGAATCCCTGGTCGAGGCGCTGAATCCCGTTCGCTCCGAAGCCTTCGCGCCGCTCGCGCAGGTGATGTTGACCTTCGACCAGAGTGCCGTCGCCGAGTTCGCCGGCGACGGGTTGGGCGGCACCCGCATCGGCGACCTGGACGTCACACCGGTCGTCCCGGCCGAGTTGCCCGCCAAGGTCGACCTCACGGTCGCCGTCACTGCGCACGATGCCGACGAGGGTTGGCCCGGCGGCATCGTCTACGCGACGGATCTGTTCGACCGCGGCACCGTCGAGGCGATCGCGGATCGCCTGTTGCGTCTTCTCGACGTCGTCACCAGCGATCCCGACGTGGCGGTGGACGCCGTCGAACTCACCACTGGGACCGAACGTGCCCGGATCGCCGAATGGTCGGCCGGCCCCGTCGTCGACGTGCCCACCGAGACACTGGCCGGAATGGTCGCCGACGCGGCCGATCGTGACCCGTCGGCGCCCGCCCTGATCGTCGGCGACCGCGTCGTCGACTACGCCGAGTTCGCCGCGCGGGTGGCGATGCTGGCGCGTGACCTTATCGCCGCGGGTGTTGGACCCGACGTCGCCGTCGGCGTGTGCATCGAACGGTCGGTGGAACTGCTCGTCGCCGTGCATGCGGTCGTCGCCGCCGGCGGGCAGTACGTGCCGATCGACACCGAGTCGCCCGCCGGCCGGGTCGAGTACATGATCGAGACCGCCGGCATCACCGGCATTCTGGTGGCGGCCGGCGAGCCACCCGCGGCATTGACCGGTCTCGACCCTGTCGTCGCGGTGTACACCGTGAACGCCGACGATTCCGTCCCCGCCGATGTGGCCCCGGTGACCGACGCCGACCGTCGTGCCCCCGTACACCCGGATCACACCGCGTACACCATCTTCACGTCCGGCTCCACGGGTAGGCCCAAGGGTGTGACGGTGACTCGGCGGTCGGTGGCTGCGCGGATGCGTGCCGATGTCGAGTTGTTCGCCCTCGACAGCGCCGATGTGGTCTTGGCGAAGACGCCCATCGTGTTCGACGCCTCGGTTCGCGAGATGTTCTGGCCTGCCGCGGTGGGTGCGCGGCTGGTGGTGGCCGAACCGGGTGGTCACCGCGACCCGGCCTATCTCGCCGAGCTGATCCGGTCGCGTGCGGTCACGCTGACGCACTTTGTTCCGCCCATGCTCGCCGTCTTCGTCGACGCTCTCGCCACCGCCGGTGACGGTCCGCTGCCGTCGCTCCGGAACCTGCTCAGCGGTGGTGAAGCTCTGACCCCGTCGGTGGCGCAGCGGACGCTCGAGGCGCTGCCCGGTACGACACTGCATAACCAGTACGGTCCAACCGAAACCACGATCGTCGTCACCCGCCACCGCGTGGCACCCGCCGACGCCGATGTTCCGATCGGTTCACCCCTCGCTAATGTTCTTGTGCGCGTCTTGGATTCGCGCCTACATCCGGTTCCGGCCGGCGTTGCCGGCGAACTCTATCTGGGTGGCGTCCAACTGGCCCGTGGGTATGCAGCCGCACCCAGTCTCACCGCCGAGCGTTTCGTCGCCGATCCGCTTGGCGCCCCCGGGGAGCGCCTGTACCGCACCGGCGATCTGGTGCGCTGGACCGACGACGGCGAGTTGGATTACTTGGGCCGCACCGACTTCCAGGTCAAACTCCGCGGTCAGCGCCTCGAGCTCGGCGAGATCGAGACCGTTCTCGCCAGCGCACCGGGCGTGCTGCACGCGGCTGCGGCTGTGGTCCCCGTATCCGGCGGTGCACGACTGGTCGGCTACCTCGCCGGCCGTCCCGGCGACGACCTCAACGTCGACGACGTCGCCGACTACGCTGCGGCGCATCTCCTGGAGTACATGCGCCCGACGTCATGGGTCGTGCTCGACGAGATGCCGCTCAACCCCTCGGGCAAGGTCGATCGCCGGTCGCTGCCCGAACCGACGGTCGCCCCACGGGCCGTCATTGCGCCCGCGACCGACGCCGAGCGGGCGGTCGTCGCGGTGTTCGCCGATGTCCTCGGTGTCGGCGTCGACGACGTGTCGGTGACCGACAGCTTCTTCGACCTGGGCGGCAACTCGCTGTCGGCGACCCGGCTCGCGGCCCGCGTCGGCCGCGCCCTCGACACCGAGATCGGTGTGCGCACCGTCTTCGAATCGCCCAGCGCACGAGAACTGGCCGCGGCCGCGTCACCCGGCAGCGGCAGCACCGCACCGCTGGTTCCGCAACCCCGCCCGGACCGCATCCCGCTGTCCAATGCGCAGGTGCGGATGTGGTTCATCAACCAGTTCGACACCAGCTCGCCGGCCTACAACATTCCGACCGCGCTCCGGCTGACCGGAGACCTGGACGTGGCCGCGCTGCGGGCCGCCTTCGCCGACATCGTGGCCCGCCACGAGGTGCTGCGCACCACCTTCCCGGCCGACGAGAACGGCCGCCCGTACCAACTCGTCCACGACACCGGCTGGGCGGCAGAGAATCTCGACTGGGCAGTGGTGGATTCGGCTGCCGCCCTGGAGGACACCGCCCGGACGGGCTTCGACGTCACCGTCGAGGTGCCCCTGCGGGTCCGGCTGGCCCGCGACGCCGACGGCTCCTGGCTGCTGCTCGTCATCGCCCACCACATCGCCGCCGACGGCGTGTCCCGCATCCCGATGGTCACCGACGTCGTCACCGCCTACCGGGCGCGACACCGCGGTGCCGCACCCGAGTTCACGCCGCTGCCGGTGCAGTACGCGGACTTCGCGCTGTGGCAGCGAGCCGTCCTCGGTGACGTCACCGACGCCGATTCGGTGGTCGGCCGCCAAGTCGCGTACTGGACCGACAACCTTGCCGGGCTGCCCGATTCGCTGCCGCTGCCCACGTCGCACCCACGGCCCGCGGTGCTCTCGATGCGCGGTGGCCGTCACGACTTCCGCGTGCCCGCGGACACCGCCGCCGCGATCACCGCGCTGGCCGAGTCGACCGGGACGACGCCGTTCATGGTGGTGCACGCCGCGCTCGCGGCGCTGCTCGCACGGCTGTCCGCGTCGCGGGACATCGCCATCGGCACCCCGATCGCCGGACGCGGCCACGCCGAACTCGACGGCCTCGTCGGCATGTTCGTCAACACCCTGGTGCTGCGCAGCCAGGTCGATCCGGGTGCGTCCTTCGCCGACCTCCTCGACGGCATCCGCACCACCGACCTGGACGCCTTCGCACACGCCGACGTCCCGTTCGAGTACCTCGTCGAACGGCTCGACCCGGTGCGCTCCCAGGCGTTCGCCCCGCTCACCCAGGTGCTGCTGTCGTTCGAGCAGGGCGAGCTACCCGCCGTCGACCTCGACGGACTTCACATCGCCGACGCCGGTGCCGGCGAGGATTCGGCCAAGGTCGACCTCACCGTCGGTATCCGCACCGCGGAGCCGGGGGAGGACTGGCGCGCCTCGATCATCTACGCCACCGACCTCTTCGACCCCGCCGCCGCCGACGATCTCGCGGGCCGGTTCGTCCGGCTGCTCACTGCCGCGGTGGCCAGCCCGGACACGGCCGTCGGTGATGCCTCGCTCCTCGATCCGGACGAACGGGCGTCGCTGACCGGCCGTCGTACCGACCCGCGGACCGAGCCGCGCACCTTGCCGGAGGTCTACGCCGCCCGGGTCGCCGAGCACGCCGAGCAGACCGCGGTGATCGATGCCACCGGCGCGTCGTTGACCTACGCGGAACTCGACAGTGCCTCGAATCGGTTGGCCCACTGGCTGATCGGCCGTGGTGTAGGACCCGAGACGGTGGTCGCGCTCGCCATGCGGCGGTCGGTCGACCTGATGGTCGCGCAGTGGGCCGTCGGCAAGGCGGGCGCCGCATTCGTCCCCGTCGACCCGGACTATCCCGCCGACCGGATCGAGCACATGGCGCGCGACTCCGGTGCGGTGGTCGGTCTGACGTCGGAGGATGCCGGCGAGCTACCGGCCGTGATCGAGTGGCATCGCATCGACGACCTGCGCGCCGACGTGGACGCTCTGCCGGACACCCCGGTCGACGACCGGGGCCGCCACGTCGACTCGACCGCATACGTGATCTACACGTCGGGCACGACGGGCATGCCGAAGGGTGTGGCGACCACGCACCGCGGCCTGCACAACTTCGCCGTGGAAGAGACCCGCCGGTTCGGTGTCGACGAGCACTCCCGCATCCTCGGCTTCGCCTCGCCCAGCTTCGACGCGTCGATCCTGGAAGCCATGCTCGCGCTGCACGGCGGCGGCACCCTGGTCTACCGGTCGGCCGACGCGGTCGGTGGCGACCTGCTCGGTGACTACCTGCGCACGCACGCCATCACCCACCTCTTCCTGACACCGACGGTGCTGGCGACCCTCGATCCAGCCGCCGCCGGTGGCCTGCAAGCCCTGATGGCGGGCGGTGAGGCGGTGCCGCAGGCACTGATCGACCGGTGGGCGACGCGGGTGCCGATGTACAACGCGTATGGCCCGACCGAGGCGTCGGTGGCGGCGGCCATCTCCGACCGTCTCAGCCCCGGGGTGCCGGTCAACCTCGGCGGACCGATCGACGGTACGGGGCTCCTCGTCCTCGACGATCGATTGCGGCCGGTCCCGGTCGGGGTGACCGGCGAGTTGTACATCGCCGGTGAGGGATTGGCGCGCGGTTACCTCAACCGCGCCGCGCTCACCGCGGACCGGTTCGTGGCGAACCCGTACGGCCCCAGCGGTGACCGGATGTACCGCACCGGCGACGTGGTGCGCTGGGTCGGCGCCGACACCGGCGAACCGGTCCTCGAATACACTGGCCGCAGCGACGACCAGGTCAAGCTCCGCGGTCTGCGCATCGAGCTCGGCGAGATCGAAACCTCGCTCGCCGCCCACCCCGACGTCGCGTCCGCGGTCGTCGTCGGATTCGGCCCGGACGGACCCGGAGCGTCGATCGCGACATCCCTGGCCGCCTACGTCGTCCCCGCCGATACCGAGCACGGCGTCGATATCGCCGCGCTCCGCGCCCACCTCCGGGACCGACTGCCCGACCACATGGTCCCCGGGTCCATCCAGACTGTCGACGCGCTGCCGCTGACCCCTGCGGGCAAACTCGACAAGCGCGCACTGCCGGCGCCGGCCGTCGAACCCGAACACGGTTACGTCGCACCGGAATCGGCGACCGAGGAGCTCGTCGCCGAGATCTTCGCCACCGTTCTCGGGGCCGATCGGGTCAGCGTCACCGAATCGTTCTTCGCGCTCGGCGGCGACTCGATCTCCTCGATCCAACTGTCGTCGGCGCTGCGCACCGCGGGCATCATGGTCCGGCCGCGCGACATCTTCGAACTGAAAACAGTCCGCGCGCTGGCCGCCGCGGGCATCGCGGGTGACCAGGCGGCCTCACTCGACGAACTCGACGGCGGCGCCGACGGGCCGATCGCGCTACCGCCGACCGTTGCGTGGCTCGCCGACCAGACCGCGTCGGTCGCCGACATCCGCGACTTCTCCCAGTCGGTCGTGCTGCGGCTACCGGCCGACGCCGCACCCGACGAGGTGCGCACCGTCGTCGCCGCCGTGGCCGCCCACCACCCGATGCTGCGGGCCCGGTTCACCGCCACCGACGACCCGTCCGGTCTCCGTGACATCGAATTCGTCTCCGGTTCAGTCGATCCCGACCCGGACGCGCTGGTTTCCGTCCTGGATATCGCCGACCTGTCCGGCGTCGACCCCGGCGAACATGCCGCGGTGGTCGCGGCCACCCACCGGCGGGCCCTCGCCGCACTCGACCCGGCCACCGGCGCCCAGATCGCCGCAGTCGTCATACCCGCCGCACTCGCCGGGACACCGGACGGCCTAGGCCGCCTGGTGCTCGCGGTGCATCACCTGGCGGTCGACGCGGTCAGCTGGCAGACCCTGGTCACCGACCTCGTCACCGCATGGGCGCAGCACCGCGCGGGTCAGCCGATCGCACTGCAGCGCAACGGAACATCGCTGCGACGGTGGGCCGCCGTGCTTGCCGACCTCGCGACCTCGCGGCGCGCCGAACTCGACTACTGGGCGGCGCAGCTCCCGGCCGACGGCAATCAGGTCGGCCGCCCGTATGACCCACTCCGCCGGCACACCCACGACGAGCATCGAGTGGTGCACCGGATGGGCGGCGATCTCGCCGAGAACGTCCTCGACACCGTCCCGGCCGCCTTCCGCACCGGTGCCGCCGACATCTTGCTCACCGCGCTGGCCGCGGCGCTCGCCGACCGGCGCGCGGCCACCGGCCGCACACCGGACGGCGCCCCATCCGCCGGACGGGCGATCCCGGTCCTGCTGGAGGGCCACGGCCGCGAGGAGGACATCGCGCCGGGAGCCGACCTGGGGCGCAGTGTCGGCTGGTTCACGTCGCTGGCGCCGCTGACCGTCACGGTCGACTCCGTCGTCGATACGGACCCCGCGGACCGGCGCATCGCCGCCGCCGTCAAGTCGGTCAAGGAAGCCGTCGCCGCGATGCCGGACAAGGGTATTGCGTTCGGCGCGTTGCGGTATCACCTCGACGAGTCACCGCTCGCCGGACGTGCGCTGCCCGCCGTCAGCTTCAACTACCTGGGTGGGGGAGCGGGGCGTGCCGACCAACCCGACGAGGCGCTCGGCATGTCACCGGCCCCGGAACGACACCTGCTGCCGTCGACCGTGACCGGCCGGATGGCGCCGACCAACGCGCTCGTCGTCAACATCTCGGTGGACGGTTCTACCGGCCCGCAACGCCGCCTGGTCGCCGACCTCAGCGCCCCGGCCGACGCCTTCGACGCAGCCGACCTGCGCGACATCGCCGCCCGGTGGGAGTCATCCCTGGCGGCGATCGCACGCCACGTCGCGGCCGTCGGCGATCCCGGGCACAGCCCCTCCGACCTGCCGGGCCTCGACCTCGGTCAGCGCGAGATCGACGACATCGAACGCCGGTACCCCGGCGCGGACCTGTGGCCGCTCTCGCCGCTGCAGGCCGGATTCCTGTTCCAGGCCGACCTTGCCGCCCGCACCGCGGCAGCGCCCCACGACACCGACGTCGACGTCTATGTCGCGCAGGCGGTCGTCGACCTTGTCGGAGATCTCGACATCGACCGGCTACACACCGCCGCACGGACCCTGCTCGAGCGGCACCGCATTCTGCGCAGCGCCTACCTGCGCACCGACTCCGGCACCGCGGTCGCCGTCATCCCGCCACGGGTGGAACCCCACTGGCGGGTGATCGACCTCCGCGCCGCCGACGACACCGAGGCGACGGCGGTCATCGACGGCATCGTCGAGGAAGAACGCCTGCGCCCGTTCGTCATGTCCGAGCCGGGCCTCATCCGTTTCGTGCTGCTGCGCAAGCCCGGCGGTGGACACCGGCTGGTTGTCACCAACCACCACATCCTGCTCGACGGATGGTCGACGCCGCTCGTCATGTCCGACCTGTTCAGCGCCTACCTGCGCGGCACGACGGTCACCGAGCCGGACGCCGCCGACTTCGAGTCGTTCCTCACCTGGCTCGGCGCACGGGACCGCGAGGCCGGGCTGCAGGCTTGGGCCGATGCGCTCGCCGGGGTCGACGAGCCGACCGTGCTGGTGCCGGGCGGGGTCAGCGCCGGTGGTCTGCCGCCCGCTCAACACCGGCTTGACGTCGACCGCGACACGCTGGCCGAACTGGAGGCATTCTCACGCAGTCGCGGTGTCACCGTGTCCACCATCGTCCAGTTCGCGTGGGCGATCCTGCTGTCCCGGTTGACCGGTCAGCGCACCGTGACCTTCGGCGAGACCGTCTCCGGCCGACCGCCCGAACTCGACGGCTCGCAGAGCATGGTCGGACTGTTCATCAACACCCTGCCGGTCGCCGTCACCTGCGACCCGGACACCCCGATCGACACCGCGCTGGTCGATCTCCAGTCGGGCAAGACCGCGCTGCTCGACCACCAGCACCTCGGCCTGGCCGAGATCACGTCCGCGACCGGACTGTCGAATCTGTTCGACACCCTCGTGATCTACGAGTCGTACCCGGTGGACGCCGACGCCCTCGCCACCGGTAGCCGGTCGGCCGGGCTCGACGTGGAGAACATCGTCACCTCCGATGCCACCCACTACCCGCTGAATCTGGTTGCCGCACCGCGGGACAACGCACTGGCGCTGGTGCTGAAATACCTGCCCGAGGCGTTCGACGCCGCCCAGGTGGACCGACTCGGCACCTGGCTGCTGCGCATCCTGCGGACCATCGCGACGCAGCCGACGATGCCGATCGGGGACGTCGACGTGCTGGATGCGGCCGACCGGGCGCGGGTGACGGAACTCTCCCGCGGTGCCGTCGTTGCGGTCACCGCCGAGTCGGTCCCGGATGCGGTGGCGGCACAGATCGCCCGCACCCCGGACGCGACCGCACTGGTCGACGACGACCGGTCGGTGACCTACGCCGAGTTCGGCGCCCGGGTGGCCGCGGTGGCCCGTGACCTGATCGACCTCGGCGTCGGACCGGATGTGGCGGTGGCGGTGTGCATTCCGCGATCGGTGGAGATGGTCGTGGCGATCCATGCGGTGCTCGCCGCGGGTGGCCAGTACGTCCCGGTGGATACCTCGGCACCGGCGGACCGTGTCGAGTACATGCTCTCGACGGCCGACGTGTCGCTGGTCCTCGTCGGAGCGTCCGCCGACCGGCCGGACGCCGTCGCCGACTTGGATCCGACGTATCGCGTCGTGCCGATCGACGCGTCGACACTGGTCGATGCCGACCAGCCGCCGGTCGCCGACGCCGACCGGGTACGCCCGCTGCGCGCCGACGACGCCGCATACACGATCTTCACCTCCGGGTCGACCGGCCGTCCCAAGGGCGTCACGCTGTCGCACGCAGCGGTGATGAACCGGTTGCGGTGGGGTCTCGACGAGCTGCCGATCGACGGCACCGACGGCGTGGTGCTCAAGACGCCGTACACCTTCGACGTCTCCGTGCCGGAGCTGTTCGCGCCGTTGATGGTCGGGGCGTCGATGGTGATCGCGCGGCCGAACGGGCACCTCGACCCGATCTACCTGTGCGACTTGATCGTCCGGACCGGAGCGACGATGGTGCACTTCGTGCCGTCCATGCTGTCGGTGTTCCTGGAAGTGGCCGGGCCCGAACGGTTGTCGACGCTCGACAGTGTCCGGATCGTCTCCACCACCGGTGAAGCACTGCCACCTGCGGCGGCCGCCGCCACCCGCGAACTGCTCCCGGACGCGGTGCTGTACAACCTGTACGGCCCGACCGAGGCGGCGGTGGAAATCACCTACCAGCACATCGAGACGGTCGACGCCGCGGCCGGGTCGGTGCCGATCGGTGTGCCGGTGTGGAACTCGACGGCATATGTGCTCGACGGCCGTCTGCGCCCGGCCCCGGTGGGCGTCGCGGGCGAACTGTACGTCGGCGGTATCCAGGTGGCCCGCGGCTACGCCAACCGGCCGGACCTGACCGCGGACCGGTTCATCGCCGACCCCTTCGGGGAACCGGGTGCGCGGCTGTACCGTACCGGCGACCTCGTCCGGTGGAATACCGACGGTGAGCTGGAGTACCTGGGCCGCACCGACTTCCAGGTGAAGCTGCGCGGTCAGCGGATCGAGCTGGGGGAGATCGAGGCGGCCATCGCCGAGGCCGAGAGCGTCGTGCACGCCGCCGCCACCGTGGTCGAAGCGTCCGACGGCAGCCAGCATCTGGTCGCCTACGTGGCGCCCGCGCCCGGCCAGGCGGTCGATCTCGACGCGGTCAACGAGCTGGTCGCGCAGGCGCTTCCGGAGTACATGCGGCCGTCGGTGTGGATGGTGCTCGACGACATCCCGCTGAATACCGCAGGCAAGATCGACCGCAACGCTCTGCCCGCGCCGGAGTTCACCGCGGGCGACTACGTCGCGCCGGACTCCGAGCGGGAGCAGACGATCGCCGACATCTTCGCCGACGTCCTCGGCGCGGAACGAGTGTCGGTCACCGACAGCTTCTTCGACCTCGGCGGCAACTCGCTGTCGGCGACCCGGGTGTCCGCTCGCGTGGGTGAGGCCCTCGGCCGCGACGTCGCGGTCCGCGCCCTGTTCGAGGCGCCGACCGTCCGCGCGCTCGCCGCAGCCCTCGCCGACGGCCCGCAGCAGGCGCTTGCCCCGCTGACCGCCGGGCCCCGACCCGAGGTCGTCCCGCTGTCCTACGCCCAGCAGCGGATGTGGTTTATCAACCGACTCGATCCCGCGACCCCGGCGTACAACATCCCCGTCGCCCTGCGGATCACCGGCGACCTCGACATCGCCGCACTGCGCGCGGCACTCGTCGACGTCGTGACCCGGCACGAAATCCTGCGTACCCGCTATCCGGCGGCCGACGGAGTGCCGCGCCAGGAGATCCTGCCCGCGGACACCGCTGCCGCGGAGCTCGACTGGGCCGTCGTCGGCGACGCGGACGATCTCGTCGCGGCCGCACGAACCGGGTTCGACGTCACCGCAGCACCCCCGGTGCGGGCCCGGCTGCTGACCGAACCGGCCGACGGTGCGGACACCACGCACGCGCTGCTGTTCGTCATCCACCACATCGCCGGCGACGGCCAGTCGTTCGGCCCGCTGCTGCGCGACATCGTCACCGCATACGTCGCGCGCAGCGAGGGTCGCGCACCTCACTTCGATCCGCTCACCGTGCAATTCGCCGACGTAGCCATCTGGCAGCAGCAGGTACTCGGCGACGTCGGCGACGCCGACTCGGTGCTCGGCAGGCAACTCGGCTACTGGACCGGCCAGTTGCGCGGTCTGCCCGACGTATTGGAGCTGCCCGCCGACCGGCCGCGGCCGCGGGTTGCCTCGCTGGCCGGCGGCAAGCTCACCTTCGAGATCGCCCCGGTCGTCGCCGAACGCGTGGCGCGGCTGGCCCAGGAGCGCGGTGCGACGCCGTTTATGATCCTGCACGCCGCCCTGGCGGTGTTGCTCGCGCGGCTGTCCGGGACTACCGACATCGCGGTCGCCACCCCGGTCGGCGGACGGGGCCGTGCCGAACTCGACGATCTCGTCGGCATGTTCGTCAACACCCTCGTGCTGCGCACCGAGGTCGATCCCGGTACGTCCTTCGACGACCTGCTCCGCGACGTCCGGGAGACCGACCTCGACGCCTTCGCCAACGCCGACGTCCCGTTCGAATACCTGGTGGACGAGATCAACCCGGTGCGCTCCGAGGCGTTCGCTCCGCTCGCGCAGGTGCTGATCGCCTACGAGCAGGGTGGCCTCACCGAGATCGACCTGCCCGGTCTGACGATCACCCCGGCCGACTCCGGATCCGCCTCGGCCCAAGTCGATCTCACCCTGGACATCACGTCGAGCACCGAGAACGGTTCCATCCGCGGCACCGTCACCTATGCCACCGATATGTTCGACGCGGACACCGCACGGTCGATGACCGACCGCTTCGTCCGGCTGGTCGAGGAACTCACTGCGCGTCCGTCCGCAGCGGTCGGCGATGCCGCCCTGCTGACTACTGCGGACCGGAGCCGGATCGAGCGAGCCGCCCAGGGCCGGGCGGTCGGGGTCGCCGCCGAGACGGTCGCCGACGCGCTGGCCCGCCAGGCGCGGCTCACGCCGGCGGAGCCTGCGCTGGTGGCCGGCGATCGCGAACTGTCGTATGCCGAGTTCACCGCCCGCGTCAACCGGCTCGCCCGCGAGCTGATCGCCCAGGGTGTGGGCCCCGATGTGGCTGTCGGCGTGTGTATTCCGCGGTCGGTGGAGATGGTCGTCGCGATCCACGCGATCGTCGCCGCGGGCGGTGCCTATGTGCCGATCGATCCGGGAGCCCCCGCGGACCGGCTTGTCTACATGGTCACCACCGCGAACGCCGGACTGATCCTCGTCGGACCGGGGGAGACCCCCGACGCGGTGACCGCATCCGACGCGCGGGTGCTGCGGGTCGACACCGCCGACGCCGCCGACCCCACCGCCGCCGATGCGGCCGAGGTCACCGACGACGACCGGATCGCGCCGCTGCGGGGCGATCACGCGGTCTACACCATCTTCACCTCCGGGTCGACCGGCCGGCCCAAGGGCGTCACCCTCACCCACGAAGCGGTCGTCAACCGGCTGCGCTGGGGGCTCGACGCATTGCCGATCGACGGCTCCGATGCGGTGATGCTCAAGACGCCGTACACCTTCGACTGCTCGGTGCCGGAAATCTTCGCACCGCTGATGGTCGGCGCCCGCACGGTGGTGCTCGCCGCGGACGGCCACCTGGATCCGGTGTACGTCGCCACGGAGATCGCACGAACCGGCGCGACGATGGTGCATTTCGTGCCGTCGATGCTGTCGGTGTTCCTGGAAGTCGCCGGCGCGGAACGTATCCGGGCCCTCGACTCGTTGCGCATCGTGTCCACGACCGGTGAGGCGCTGCCGCCGGCGGT
The DNA here is from genome assembly GCA_039527305.1 of Gordonia sinesedis. GTDB lineage: Bacteria > Actinomycetota > Actinomycetes > Mycobacteriales > Mycobacteriaceae > Gordonia > Gordonia sinesedis. The sequence goes on from BAAAJU010000001.1 coordinate 384,697, forward strand.
GGCCGCGCATACCCGGGAACTGCTGCCGGACGTGCTGTTCTACAACCTGTACGGGCCGACCGAGGCGGCGGTCGAGATCACCTACGAGCCGATCGGTGCGGTCGACGCGACCAGCGCCGCAGGGTCGATGCCGATCGGCCTGCCGGTGTGGAATTCGACCGCGCACGTGCTCGACGCCCGGTTGCAGCCGGTGCCCGACGGAGTGCCCGGCGAGCTGTACCTGGGCGGCGTGCAACTGGCCCGCGGGTACGCGGCGCGACCCGATCTCACCGCGGAGCGCTTCGTGGCCGACCCGTACGGCGAACCCGGAGACCGGCTGTACCGCACCGGCGACCTGGTGCATCGCAACCCCGACGGTCGTCTGGAGTACCTGGGCCGCACCGACTTCCAGGTGAAGCTGCGCGGTCAGCGGATCGAGCTCGGCGAGATCGAGGCGGCGATCGCCGAGACCGACGGCGTGGTGCACGCCGCGGCGGCCGTGGTCGACGGACCCGACGGCGGCCAGCACCTAGTGGCCTACGTCGCCGGCGCACCGGGGGACGCTGTCGATCGGGACGCACTGAATCGGACGGTGGCACAGGCGCTTCCGGAGTACATGCGCCCGTCGGTGTGGATGATCCTGAACGATATCCCGCTCAACAGTGCGGGCAAACTCGACCGTCGGGCGCTGCCCGCACCGGAGTTCACCGCGGGCGAGTACGTGGCGCCGGACTCCGAGCGGGAGGCGGCGATCGCGGCGGTGTTCGCCGACGTCCTCGGCGTCGAGCGAGTGTCGGTCACCGACAGCTTCTTCGACCTCGGCGGCAACTCGCTGTCGGCCACCCGCGTCTCAGCCCGGGTCGCCGACGCTCTCGGCCGCGATGTCGGGGTGCGGGCGCTCTTCGATGCCCCGACCGTGCGGGACCTCGCCGAGCGACTGGACACCGCCGGAACCGCCGACGCCGCCGCCCCGGCGCCGCAGCCGCGGCCAGAACTCATCCCGCTGTCGTTCGCCCAGCAGCGGATGTGGTTCATCAACCAATTCGACACCAGCTCACCGGCCTACAACATTCCGATCGTGCTGCGGCTGCGCGGCGACCTCGACCCCGACGTATTGCGAGCCGCGATCGGTGACGTGATTCGCCGGCACGAGGTGCTGCGCACCATCTACCCGGCAACCGCGGACGGGACACCGCACCAGCGCATCCTCGACGACCCCGAGATCGACTGGGCGGTGGTCGATGTCGATGCGGCACGGCAGGTGCTCGGTCGCGGCTTCGACGTCGCCGTCGACCCACCGGTGCGCGTGCGTCTGGCGCCCGTCGACTCGGCGGGGGAGCCGGGAGAGGCCGAACACCTGCTGATCGTCGTTACCCACCACATCGCGTCGGACGGTCAGTCCGCACCGGTGCTGGCGCGTGACATCGTCGGCGCCTACCTCGCGCGCGCGGGCGGGACGGTCCCGGAGGAGTCCCCGCTCCCGCTGCAATACGCCGATTACGCGCTCTGGCAACGTCACCGGCTCGGCGCCCCGGACGATCCGGAGTCTGAGATCGCCCGGCAGCTCGGATTCTGGACCACCGAACTGGCCGGACTGCCGGACGTGCTCGACCTCCCGACCGACCGTCCCCGCCCGGAGATCGCGTCGATGCGGGCGGGCACCGTGACCTTCGACATCGACCGGCCGACCGCCGACCGGCTCGCCGAGGTCGCTCAGCGCCACGGGGCCACGCTGTTCATGGCGGTGCACGCCGCGGCGGCGCTGGTGCTGGCACGCCTGTCGGCGAGCACCGACATCGCCGTCGCGACACCGGTCGCCGGCCGCGGGCACCGGTCGCTCGACGACCTGGTCGGCATGTTCGTCAACACCCTGGTGCTGCGCACCGAGATCGACCCGGACGCCACCCTGGCCGATGTGCTACGCGGGGTGCGACGGGCGGACTTGGACGCCTTCGATCACGCCGACGCACCCTTCGAGCAGGTCGTGGAGGCGCTTGATCCGGTCCGCTCGGAATCGTTCGAGCCGCTGGCACAGCACATGGTCGTCTACGAACAGGCGGTCGAGGGCAGCGCGATCGGCGCCGGCGTCACCGCGGGCAGTCTGACGATCGAACCGGTATCCGCCGACGCCGACGCGGCGAAGTTCGACCTCACCTTCGGCATCGTCGACTCGACCGCCGGGCTCGCCGGCAAGATCATCTACGCCGCCGACCTTTTCGAGCCGGGGTCCGCGCAACGCATCGCCGACGCTTTCGGCCGGATCGTCGATGCGATCGCCTCGGGCGTCGACGACCCGGCGATCCTGGATCGCGCAGTCGGCGACCTCGCCGTGACCGCTCCGGGCGAGATCGACCGGGTCCTCGACTACGCACACGGTGCCCGGATCGAGGTGCCCGCGACCGCCCTGGCCGACGCGCTCGCCACCGCTGCCGACCGCCACGCCGACCGCACCGCACTCGTCATCGATCGCCCGGACGCGGACGACCGCACGATGGACTACCGGGAATTCGCCGCCCGCGTCGCCGTCCTCGCCCGCGACCTCATCGCCCGCGGCGTCGGGCCCGAAGTGCCGGTCGCCGTGTGCATCCCACGATCGGTGGAGATGATGGTCGCGATCCACGCGGTCATCGCGGCCGGCGGTCACTACGTCCCGCTCGACACCGAGGCACCCGCCGACCGGGTGGCGTACATGGTGGCCACCGCCGGCGCCGGACTCGTCCTGACCACGGCGTCGCCGGCAGGCGCCGACACCGTCGCCGGTACCCCGGCGCTGTCCGGGCTCGCCGACGCCGGTGTGTCGATGCTCGCGGTGGACACCTCCGGGCCCATCCCCGAGAACGTCGCTCCGGTCACCGACGCCGACCGGACCGCACCACTGCGCCCCGCACACCCCGCGTACACGATCTTCACGTCCGGATCGACCGGACGACCCAAGGGTGTCACCGTCGCGCACGCAGCGATCACGAACCGCGTGGCGTGGATGCAGGATGCGTTCCCGCTGTCGCCGGCCGACACACTGGTGCAGAAGACCCCGTACACCTTCGACGTGTCGGTGTGGGAACTGTTCTGGCCGTTGCTGCATGGTGCTCGTCTGGTCGTGGCACGCCCCGGTGGGCACACCGACCCGGCATACCTGAATCGCGAGATGGCCCGCCACCGGGTGACGGCCGTGCACTTCGTGCCGTCGATGCTGGCCGCCTACCTGCAGTGGGCCGAGCATGCCGACACCGAGGCCACCGCACTCCGCTTCGTATTCACCTCCGGTGAGGCGCTGCCGCCCGCAGTTGCGGCCGCGGCGCGCGGTGCGCTGACACCGCAACTGCACAACCTGTACGGCCCAACGGAAGCCGCGGTCGACGTCACCCACCAGCAGGTGGACTCCGCGCCGGTGGTGCCGATCGGCCGGCCGATCTGGAACACCGACACCTATGTGCTGGACGGTCGGTTGCATCCCGCGGCGCCGGGGCAACCGGGTGAGCTCTACCTCGGCGGCGTCCAGTTGGCCCGCGGCTACGCCGGCCGCGCCGACCTCACCGCCGACCGGTTCGTCGCGAATCCGTTCGGCACGGACGGATCCCGCTTGTACCGCACCGGCGACCTGGTGCGCTGGAACGCAGCCGGCGAACTGGAATACCTGGGCCGCACCGACTTCCAGGTGAAGCTGCGGGGCCAGCGCATCGAGCTCGGCGAGATCGAGGCGGTTCTCGCGGCGGCGCCCGGCGTCGTCCACGCGGCCGCCACGGTGGTCACCGCGCCCGGTGGCGGTCAGCATCTCGTCGCCTATCTCGCCGGACCGGACGCCGACAGCGCGGCCGCGGAAACCGCTGCGGCGCAGTCGCTGCCGGTGTACATGCGACCCACCGTGTGGTCGGTGCTCGACGATATGCCGCTCAACACCGCGGGCAAGATCGACCGGCGCGCGCTGCCGGCACCCGACTTCGGCGAGCCCCGCGGCGCCGACGAGGACGTCCCGGAAACCCGTACCGAGCAGCTCATCGCCGATACGGTCGCCGCCGTGCTCGGGGTGGACCGGGTCGGCGTCACCCAATCGTTCTTCGCGCTCGGCGGTGACTCGATCATGTCGATCCGGCTGTCATCGACGCTGCGGTCGGCAGGTGTCGCGGTCAGCCCGCGCGACATCTTCGAGCACAAGACCGTGCGCGCTATCGCCCGCGCCGTCGACGGTCGCGAGGTCGAACTGCTCGCCGAACTCGACGGCGGACCGACCGGTCCGATGCCGCTCGCGCCGCCGATGGGCTGGATGTACGACCACGCCGACGATCCCGCGGACGTCGCCGACTTCAACCAGGCGGCCGTCCTGATGCTGCCGACCGACGTGGATGCCTACGCCCTGCGGTCCATCCTCGCCGCCATCGTCGCCGCCCACCCGGCACTCACCTCGGTGGTGCGACCCGCAGACGGGGCCGCGAACCCCGGCGGCGACCGCTGGGTGGACGCCGGCGCCGCCGAGTTCGACCCCGATGCGTCGGTGCGGCTCGTCGACATCGACGCCGAGACCGGCGACGCCGAGGAAGCCACGGCCGCCCTCGCCGAGCGGATCGCCGCCGAGCATGCCGACGCGGTCGGCCGGCTCGACCCGGCGGCCGGACGTCTCGTCGAGGCCGTCGCGCTGCGCCCGCGCAGCGGCCAGGGCCGGTTGCTGCTCGCCATTCACCACCTCGCGGTGGACGCGGTGTCCTGGCAGACCCTGGTGACCGACATCAACGTCGCATGGGCCCAATTGCGTGCGGGACAGCCGATCTCGCTGCCGACGGAGCGCACCTCGGTGCGCCGCTGGACGGCCGTGCTGACCGACGATGCGGATCGCCGCGGCGACGAGGTTGCCCTGTGGCGCGACCGGCTCCCCGCCGACCGGTCGGTGCTGTCACGGCGGCTCGTCCCCGCCCGCGACCGTGAACACACCGTGGTGTCGGTCGCCGCGACGCTCGACGCCGACCTCACCGAAGCGATCCTCGGCGCGGTGCCCGATGCCTTCCATGCCGCCACGCAGGATGTCCTGGTCGGCACGCTCGCCGCGGCCGTCGCTCGCTGGCAGGCCACCGCTCCGGACGCCGCCGCAGGTGACGCGGTACCGATCCTGCTGGAAACCCACGGCCGGGAAGAACACATCGCCCCGGGCGCTGATCTGTCCCGCACGGTCGGCTGGTTCACCGGCTTCCTGCCGGTCCTCGTCGAGAACGCCGAGGCCGACGCGGTCGAGGCCGTCAAGGCTGCCAAGGAGAGTCGCGCCACCGCCCCGGACACCGGGATCGGTTTCGGCGCACTGCGATTCGGTACCGACGCGCCGCTGGCACGGCAGCCGCTCCCGCCGATCCTGTTCAACTTCCTCGGCAACGTCGCCGACGGTGGTGCCACCGCCGCGGGTGACGGTGGGGAGTTCTTCACCTATGCCGCCGACGGCCCGCGGCTCTCCGGTAGCCCGGCCGGTGCGATGACCGCGTGGGCGGCGCTGAACGTGAACGTCCGCATCCGGTTCGACGAGACCGGGCGACGCATCCTCGTCGCCGACCTCGCGTTCCCGCGCGCGGTCCTCGACGACGACGACGCCGCAGCGATCGCCGACGGCTGGGAGCGCGCGGTCACCGAGGTGACCACCGCGGCGGCGGATGCGGGCGGCGACCTCGGACTCACCCCGTCGGACATCCCGCACACTGGGCTGCCGCAGCCCGAGATCGACCGGCTGCTGGTGCGGTATCCGGGAGCGAGCCTCTGGCCGATGAGCCCGCTGCAACAGGGGCTCTACGTCGAGGCCGCACGGCACACCGGTGGCGGCGACGTCGACGTCTACGTCACGCAGGCGCAGATCCGGCTCGCCGGCGACTTCGACGCCGCCCGGTTGGCGCGTGCTGCCGAGCGACTGTTCACCACACACCGGGTACTGCGGTCGGGATTCGTCCAGACCGCCGCGGGCGCCCTGGTGACCGTGGTGCCCCCGGCCGTCGGACTGCCTTGGCGCACCGTCGATCTCACCGCCGACACCACCGCCGATGCCGATGCCCGGCTCACGGACATCGCCGCGGCCGAGCGCGCCGAACCCTTCGACCTCGCCGCACCACCGCTGATCCGGTTCGTGCTGGTGCGCATGCCCGCCGGTGCCGGCGGCGCGGAATCGTCGGCGCTCATCGTCACCAACCATCACCTGCTGCTGGACGGCTGGTCCGGCCCGCTGCTCCTGGCCGAGCTCGTCGGCGGCTACGCCATCGATTCCGGCGACGGCGCCTTGGCGCTGCCCGCCGCGCCGGCCACCGATTACGCCGACTTCCTCGACTGGGTGTACGAGCAGAACCCGGCCGATTCGCTCGACGTGTGGCGGGGTGAGCTCGCCGCGGTGGACGGTCCCACCCTGATCGGCAACGGGGCGACGGCAACCCTCGACGAGCTGCCCCGGGAACACGGCATGCTGCTCGGCTCGTCGCTGTCCGCGGCACTGCGCGGTGTTGCCGCCGAACGGAACACGACGCTGAGCACCCTGCTGCAGTCCGCGTGGGCGGTGCTGCTGAGCAGGCTGACCGGCCGCGAGACGGTCACCTTCGGGGAGACGGTGTCCGGCCGTCCACCGGAACTCGACGGCGTCGACGCGATGATCGGCCTGTTCATCAACACGCTGCCGGTCGCGGTCACCGTCGATCCGGCCGACACCGTCGGCTCCGTGATCGACCGCCTGCAGTCCAGCAAGACAAACCTGCTCGGCCATCAGCACATCGGTCTGCCGGCGATCATGGGTGCCGCGGGTGACGTCGGTTTCGACACGCTGACCATCTTCGAGTCCTATCCGGTGGACACCGACGCCGTCGCCGACGGCAGCCGGCTCGCCGGACTACAGATCGACGGTGTCGACTTCACCGACGCCACTCACTACGCGCTGAACCTGTTCAGTACACCGGCGGGCGACGATCTCCACCTCAACCTGAAGTACCTGCCGAGCGCCTTCGACGACGACGAGATCACCGCATTCGCCGGCGCGCTCCGGCACATTCTCGGCGACATCGCGCACCACGGCGACCGCCGCATCGCCGACATCGACCTGCTCGACGGCGACGGCCGCGCCGCGATCTTGGCGCGCTCGACCGGTCCGGCAGCCGACGTACCGGCGACGACGGTTGCCGACCTGCTGGCCGCGCAGATCGCCCGGACCCCCGATGCCACCGCCCTCGTGTTCGACGACGCGCGTCCGACATACCGGGAATTCGGCGCCCGCGTCGCCACCCTGGCCCGCGACCTCATCGCGCGCGGTGTCGGTCCGGATGTCGCTGTCGGCGTGTGCATCCCACGATCGGTGGAGATGATGGTCGCGATCCACGCGGTTATCGCCGCCGGCGGGCAGTACCTGCCGATCGACGTCGACGCACCGACCGACCGCGCCGAGTACATGCTCACCACCGCGGGCGCCGCGGCGCTGCTGGTCGGGGACGCGGGAGCCGGTGACGCGGCCGGTCCCGCCGCGGTGCGTGCCGCCGCCGATGCCGCGGGCATCGGCATTCTGACCGTCGACGCCGGCACCCCGGTCGACCTGGACACCCCGCCGGTCACCGACGCCGAGCGGATCGCGCCGCTGCACCCGCTGCACGCGGTGTACACGATCTTCACGTCCGGCTCGACCGGCCGGCCCAAGGGCGTCACGCTGCCGCACCAGGCGGTGGTCAACCGGCTGCGGTGGGGCCTGGATCGGTTCCCGCTCGCCGGCGACGACATCGTCGTGCAGAAGACTCCGTACACCTTCGACTGCTCGGTGCCGGAACTGTTCGCGCCGTTGACCACCGGTGCCCAGCTCCTCATCGCGCGGCCCGGCGGACACGCCGATCCGGTGTACATGGCCGACCTCATCGCCGACCACGGCGCCACCATGGTGCATTTCGTGCCGTCGGTGCTGTCGGTGTTCCTCGACGTCGCGGGTGCCGACCGGCTGGCCCGGCTCGGCTCGGTCAAGTACCTCTCCACGACCGGCGAGGCGCTGCCCCCGTCGGTGGCCGCCGGCGCCCGGGAAGCCTTGCCCGGAGCCGACTTCGCGAACCTGTACGGGCCGACCGAGGCCGCGGTGGAGATCACGCATCAGCGGATCGACACCGTCGATGCGGCCGCGGGATCGGTGCCGATCGGTGTGCCGCTACCGAACTCGACGGCGTACGTGCTCGACGACCGGCTGCGGCCGGTGCCCGCCGGCGTGCCCGGCGAACTGTATCTCGGTGGCGTGCAATTGGCCCGCGGCTACGCCGCCCGCCCCGACCTGACCGCCGAACGGTTCGTCGCCGACCCGTTCGGTGCGCCGGGGGAGCGGCTCTACCGCACCGGCGACCTGGTCCGGTGGACCGGTGCCGGAGAACTGGATTACCTGGGCCGCACCGACTTCCAGGTCAAGCTGCGCGGCCAGCGGATCGAGCTCGGCGAGATCGAAGCCGTGCTGGCCGCCGCGCCCGGCGTGGTGCACGCCGCGGCCACGGTGGCGTCCACGCCCACCGGCGGCGAACATCTCGTCGCCTATATCGCCGGTCCGGCAGTCGATCTGGATGCGGTGAAGGCCGCCGTCGCCCACGACCTGCCGGAGTACATGCGGCCGACCGTGTGGACGGTGCTCGACGAGATCCCGCTCAACACCGCGGGCAAGCTGGACCGCCGGGCGCTGCCCGACCCGGAGTTCGGTGCGGGCGAATTCGTCGCGCCGGGAGACGACACCGAGACGACCATCGCCGGCATCGTCGCCGACGTCCTCGGGGTGGATCGGGTGTCGGTGACCGACAGTTTCTTCGACCTCGGCGGCAACTCGCTGTCGGCGACCCGAGTGGCGGCCCGAGTCGCCGACACGCTCGACGTCGACGTCGCCGTCCGCACCCTCTTCGAGGCACCGTCGGTGCGGGAACTGGCCCGCCGGCTGCGGCCGGGCGCCGGCACCGGACGCGGCCTGGCGCCGATCGTCGCGGTCGCCGACCGGCCCGACCGTGTGCCGCTGACCCTTGCGCAGCAACGCATGTGGTTCATCAACCAGTTCGACACCGCCTCGCCCGCGTACAACATCCCGGCGGTGCTGCGGCTGTCCGGTGACCTCGACGCCGCGGCGCTGCGGGCGGCCATCGGCGACGTCGTCGTCCGGCACGAGGTGCTGCGCACCACCTTCCCGGCCGTCGATGGCGAGCCCTATCAGCGGATCCACCCGGCCGCCGAGGTCGACGACCTCCTCGACTGGGCGCCGGCCGCCGGCCGCGGCGAGATCGAGTCGGCCGTCACCACCGGATTCGACGTGACCGTCGACCAGCCGCTGCGCGCGCGGCTGTGGACGGTCGCCGACGACGAGCACGTCCTCGCGGTCGTGGTGCACCATATCGCCGCCGACGGCGAATCTCTGCGCCCGCTGATCGCCGACGTCGTCACCGCCTACCAGAACAGGATCGCCGGGGGCAGCGGTGCGCCGGAGGCGCTACCGGCGCTGCCACTCCAGGTCGCCGACGTCGCGCTCTGGCAGCGGGACGTCCTGGGTGAGGTCACCGACGCCGACTCGGTCGTCGGCCGCCAGCTCGACTACTGGCGCACCCGACTCGCCGGGCTGCCCGAGGTCCTCGACCTGCCCACCGACCGGCCGCGGCCGGCGGTGGCGAGCCAGCGCGGCGACCGGGTCGCCTTCGACGTGCCGCGAGACATCGTCGACCGGATCGACGAGATCGCCCGGGAGCGGGGCGCCACCGCATTCATGGTGGTGCACGCGGCACTCTCGGTGCTGCTGGCCCGGCTGTCGACGACCGACGACATCGCGATCGGCACACCGATCGCCGGGCGCGGTGCCAGCGACCTCGACCGGCTCGTCGGCATGTTCGTCAACACCCTGGTGCTGCGCACTCGGTTCGACCCGGCGCAGACGTTCACCGCGCTCGTCGACGAGGTCCGCGGCACCGACCTCGAGGCCTACGCGCACGCCGACGTCCCATTCGAATCGCTGGTGGATGCGCTCGACCCGGTGCGCTCGGAGGCGTTCGCGCCGCTCGCCCAGGTATGGCTCACGTTCGAGCAGTCGTCGATGGCCGAGTTCGCCGGCGACGACCTGGGTGGCGACGTCGCCGGCCTGCGGGTCACCCCGGTCGACACCGACACGGTGCCCGCCAAGGTCGACCTGCTGGTGGGCATGGCCGCACACGACGAGCAGCCGTGGCGCGGCTCCATCGTCTACGCCGCCGACCTCTTCGACGCCGGCACCGTGCAGGCGATGGCCGACCGCCTCGTCGCCCTCCTCGGCGAACTCACCGCTCGGCCCGAGACACCGGTCGGCGACGTCAGCCTGATGATCGGCGCCGAGGCCGACCGGCTCACCCCGGTGACCGCCGGCGCCGGCCACGAGCCGGTGTTGCTCGCCGACCTGTTCACCCGTGCGGCGCAGCGCCACTCGGATCGGATCGCGGTCACCGATGGCAACGGTCGCGCGGCGACGTATGGGCAGCTCGACGCCGCATCCAACCGGCTCGCCCGCTGGCTCGTAGCCCGCAGTATGGGTCCCGAATCGCTGGTGGCCCTGGCGATTCCGCGTTCGCTCGAGCTGCTGACCGCCATCTGGGCGGTCGCCAAGACCGGTGCCGGCTACGTCCCGATCGACCCGGACTACCCCGCCGAGCGGGTCGCGTCGATGGTCGCCGACTCCGGCGCCCGCCTCGGGCTGCGGACCGCGCATGCCGGCTCCTTGCCGGACGAGGGCTTCGAGTGGGTCGCCGTCGATGACGACGACATCGCCGCCGACATCGCGGCGCAGTCGGCCGACACCCTCGCCGACAGCGACCGTCTCGGACCGGTTCGCACCGACAACGTCGCGTACGTCATCTACACGTCGGGCTCCACCGGCCGCCCCAAGGGTGTGTCGGTGACCCACCGCGGCCTGCACAATTTCGGTGTCGAGGAGATGCGCCGCCTCGGCGTGACCGCCGCTACCGACGCCGAATCCGTCGACGCACCACAGGTTCTCGGCTTCGCGTCGCCCAGCTTCGACGCATCGGTCCTGGAGTACCTGCTCGCCGCCGTCGCGGGCGGCGCACTGCACTACCGCCCGACGGACGCGGTCGGCGGCCGGGTGCTGGAGGATTTCCTCCGCGACCGGCAGGTCACCCACGGCTTCCTCACCCCGACGGTGCTGTCCACGTTGACGCCCGCCGGCCTGCCGGACCTGCGGGCCCTGATGGCGGGCGGCGAGGCCGTCCCGCAGAGCCTCGTCGACACCTGGTCCGAGCACGTCGACGTGCACAACCTCTACGGCCCGACCGAGACCACCATCGGCGTGACCCTGTCGCGGGTACTGCGTCCCGGTGAGCCGGTGCGGCTGGGCGGACCGATCGACGGTGTCGGGCTGCTCGTCCTCGACGACCGGCTGCGGCCCGTCCCCGTCGGCGTCTCCGGTGAGCTCTACGTCACCGGACTCGCGCTGTCCCGCGGCTATCTCGCACGACCGGGCCTCACCGCCGAACGCTTCATCGCCGATCCGGCCGGCCGGCCCGGCGAGCGGATGTACCGCACCGGCGACGTCGTCCGCTGGCGTCTCGACGGCGACCGGCCGGTCCTGGAATACACCGGCCGCAGCGACGACCAGATCAAGCTGCGCGGCCTGCGCATCGAACTCGGCGAGATCGAGAACGTGCTCGCCGACCATCCCGCCGTCGAGTCCGCCGTCGTGATCGGCGTCGGCGGGTCGGTCGCGTCCGCGCTCGCCGCATACGTGGTGCCGGCCACCGGCATGGGAGAGCCGCCGTCGGCGGCGGACCTGCGCGAGTTCGTGGCCCGCCACCTGCCCGCGCACATGGTGCCCGCGACGATCACCGCACTGGAGTCGCTGCCGCTGACCCCGGTCGGCAAGCTCGACAAGCGGGCGCTGCCGGAGCCCGAACTCGTCACCGGCGAGCACGTGGCCGCCGCCGACGACACCGAACGGGCGATCGCGGCGGTGTTCGCCGAGGTCCTCGGCCTCGGCGCGGACGAGGTGTCGGTGACCGAGAGTTTCTTCGACCTGGGCGGCAACTCGCTGTCGGCGACCCGGGTGGTCGCCCGCGTCGGCGACCTCCTCGGCCGGGATCTCCGGATCCGCGACCTGTTCGACGCGCCGTCTGTCCGTGCGCTGGCCGGGCGAGCGGCGAGCGCCGGACAGGTCACCGAACCGCTGCTGCCCGCGGCTCCGCGGCCGGCGGTCATCCCGCTGTCGCACGCCCAGCGCCGCATGTGGTTCATCAACCGCTTCGACGCCGGCTCGGCCGCCTACAACATCCCGGTCGTGCTGCGACTGCGCGGCGATCTCGACACCGACGCGCTGCGCGCCGCCGTCACCGACGTGATGACGCGGCACGAGGTGCTGCGCACCGTGTACCCGGAGATCGGCGGCGAGCCCCACCAGCAGATCGTCCCCGCCGACGCGGCGGCGGCGCGCCTGGACTGGGCGACCGCCGACGACGAAGCCGCCCTGCAAGCGTTCGCGCGCACCGGATTCGACGTGACCGCCGACCTGCCGGTGCGGGTCCGCATTCTCCCGGTCGGCGACCCCGACGCCCGTGCGGCCGGCTCCGACGCGGACACCGGACAGGCCGGCCCCGCCGAGCATCTGTTGCTGCTGACCTTCCACCACATCGCCACCGACGGCGAGTCGCTGCCGGTGCTGGTCGGCGACCTGGTCACCGCCTACTGGGCCCGCACCGCACACCGGGAGCCCGAATTCGAGCCGCTGCCGGTGCAATTCGCCGACTTCGCGGTCTGGCAGGACCGCGTACTGGGCGCCGCCGGTGATCCCGCATCCGCGATGGGCCGCCAGGTGGACTACTGGACACGGCAACTCGCCGGGTTGCCGGACGTGCTGGACCTGCCCACCGATCACCCCCGGCCTGCCGTCGCCTCGATGCGGGGAGGCATGGTCGACTACGACGTGCCCGCCGACGTCGTCGACCGCGTCCGGGAGGTAGCCCGAGCCGCCGGTGCCACCGAGTTCATGGTCGCCCACGCCGCCCTCGCGGTGTTGCTGGCGCGGCTGTCCGGCACCTCCGACATCGCCGTCGGCACCCCGGTCGCCGGTCGTGGCCGCGCCGAACTCGACCCGCTGGTCGGCATGTTCGTCAACACTCTGGTGTTGCGCACCGAGATCGACCCCCACGCATCTTTCGACGACGTTCTCGCGATGGTGCGCGGCACCGACGTCGACGCCCTCGCGCACGCGGACGTGCCGTTCGAGTACCTGGTGGACGAACTGCATCCGGTCCGGTCCGAGGCATTCGCGCCGCTCACCCAGGTGATGTTCACCCTCGATCAGAGCGTGACCCGCGCGGCGGCGACCCTGCAGACGATGGGCGACGCCGACGCGTCCGGAGGTCTGGTCATCGAATCGGCGGGGGAGGCCGCGGTGCCGCCCGCGCGGCTGGACCTGTCGGTCGGTCTGCGCGCCGGCGACGACGGTGGGTGGCGCGGGGACCTTCTCTACGCCGCCGACCTCTTCGACGCGCCGACGATGCGGGAGTTCGCCCGCCGCTTCGTCGACCTGCTGGATCGACTCACCCGCGACCCGCGCCAGGCCGTCGGCGCCCCCGACCTCCTCACAGCCGCCGAACACACCGAGATCACCGAACGGTCGCGCGGCGCCGACGTCTTGGTGCCCGGTGGCACCGTCGCCGACGCACTCGCCGCGCAGGCCGCGCGCACGCCGCGGGCGACGGCGGTGGTCACCGACGGACGCAGCCTGCGCTACGACGAACTCGCCGGCCGGGTCAACGCGCTCGCCCGTGAGCTCATCTCGCTCGGCGTCGGACCGGAAACCGCTGTCGGCGTGTGCATTCCACGGTCGATCGACATGCTCGTGGCTATCCACGCGGTCGTCGTCGCCGGCGGCCAGTACGTGCCGATTGACGTCGGCGCACCCGCCGACCGCGTCGACTACATGCTGTCCACCGCGTCGGTCGATCGGGTGCTCGTCGGCCCCGGTGAACTGCCGCCCGCGATCGCCGCGTTGGGCGTCGAGCACCTAGTTGTCGACAGCACACGCCCGGTCACCGGGAACACCACACCGGTGCGCGACGTCGACCGGCTCGCGCCACTGCGTGCCGAGCACGCCGTCTACACCATCTTCACGTCCGGCTCGACCGGCCGCCCCAAGGGCGTCACGCTGCCGCACGACGCGGTCGTCAACCGGCTGTGGTGGGGACTCGACGAGCTGCCGATCGGCGCCGACGACACCGTGGTCCTCAAGACCCCGTACACCTTCGACTGCTCGGTCGCGGAGATCTTCGCGCCGCTGATGGGCGGCGCGCGGCTGCTGGTGCTCAAGCCGGACGGGCATCTGGACCCGATCTACGTCGCGGACCAGATCGCCGAACACCGGGCGACGATGGTGCACTTCGTGCCGTCGATGCTGTCGGTGTTCCTGGAACTCGCTGGCGCGGAACGGATTCGTGCACTGACCACGCTGCGGATCGTGTCCACCACCGGTGAGGCGTTGCCGCCGGCCGTCGCGGCCGAGACGCGCGCCCTGCTGCCGCGGGTGCTGTTCTACAACCTGTACGGTCCGACCGAGGCGGCGGTGGAGATCACCGCGTTCCGGATCGGCGCCGTCGACGAGGCCGCCGGTTCGGTGCCGATCGGATCGCCGGTATGGAATTCGAGCGCCTACGTTCTGGATTCGCGGCTGGCGCCGGTTCCCGACGGCGTGTCCGGTGAACTCTACGTCGGCGGTGTGCAACTGGCGCGCGGGTACGCCGCGCGCGCCGACCTGACCGCCGAACGTTTCGTGCCCGATCCCTTCGCCGAACCGGGTGCCCGGATGTACCGCACCGGTGACCTGGTTCGCCGACTGCCCAACGGTGCACTGGATTACCTGGGCCGCACCGACTTCCAGGTGAAGCTGCGTGGTCAGCGGATCGAGCTGGGCGAGATCGAGGCCGTCCTGGCCGGTGCGCCCGACGTCGTGCATGCCGCCGCGACGGTGGCCGACGGGCCGGACGGCGGACAGCACCTTGTCGCCTATCTCGCCGGTGGCGGGGACGTCCGCCCGGACGTGGCGGCGGTCAAGGCGGCGGTGGCCGTGTCGCTGCCCGAGTACATGCGGCCGTCGGTGTGGATGGTGCTCGACGACATCCCGCTGAACACCGCGGGCAAGCTCGACCGCCGGGCGCTGCCCGCACCAGAGTTCACCGCGGGCACCTACGTGCCGCCCGCCGACGACGCCGAACGGGCGGTGGCGCAGGTGTTCGCCGACGTGCTCGGCGTCGAGCAGGTGTCGGTGACCGACAGCTTCTTCGATCTCGGCGGCAACTCGCTGTCGGCGACCCGTGTCGTCGCCCGCGTCGCCGAGGCACTGGACACCGATCTCGGGGTGCGCGTCCTCTTCGAGGCGCCGTCGGTGCGGGCGCTCGCCGCGGCGGTGTCACCCGGTTCGGGCCGGCATGCCGCCGCGATCGTCCCGGTCACGCCGCGCCCGGCGGAGATTCCGTTGTCGCTTGCGCAGCAACGGATGTGGTTTATCAACCGGTTCGATCCCGCGGCGCCCACCTACAACATTCCGGTGGTGCTGCACCTGCGCGGCCATCTCGACATCGACGCGCTGCGCGGTGCGGTGACCGACGTGGTCGACCGGCACGAGGTGCTGCGCACCACCTACCCGGACGTCGACGGGGTTGCCCGCCAGGTGATCCACCCGGTCGACGAGGCGCCCGGGCAACCGGATTGGGCGGTCGTGGACGAGCGTGCCGATCTGGAGCGCGCCGTGTCGACCGGTTTCGACGTCACCCGGCAGAGCCCGGTGCGCATCCGGCTGTGGCGTTCGGGCGCCGACGAGCATGTGCTCGCCATGATCGTGCATCACATCGCCGCCGACGGTCAGTCGCTGCCGGTGCTCGTCGCCGACATCGCGCGGGCGTACCTGGCTCGCACCGGTGCCGATGGCGGCCCGGCGGCAACCGAATTCGAAGCGCTGCCCGTGCAATTCGCCGACTACGCGATCTGGCAGAGTCGCGAACTCGGCTCGATCGGCGACCACGACTCGGTCATCGGCCGCCAGCTCGACCACTGGGAGCGGGCCCTGGCCGGTCTGCCGGATGTGCTCGACCTCCCGGCCGCCCGGCCGCGGCCGGCGGTGGCGACGAACAGCGGTGCGCGCGCGCCGTTCGAGATTCCGGCCCGTGTCGGCGCGCAGGTGCATGCGCTCGCCCGCACCCACGGCGTCACCCCGTTCATGGTCGTGCACGCCGCCCTCGCCGCACTGCTGGCGCGGCTGTCGGCCACCGACGACATCGCCATCTCCACCCCGGTCGCCGGCCGCGGCCAACGCGTCCTCGACCACCTGGTCGGCATGTTCGTCAACACCCTGGTGCTGCGCACGCCGATCGACGGGGCGGTGTCGTTCACCGAGCTGCTCGCCGAGGTGCGCCGGGCCGATGTCGACGCATTCGAGCACGCCGATGTGCCCTTCGAGGCCGTGGTGGACCGCCTCAACCCGGTCCGGTCGGAGGCCTTCGCCCCGCTCGCCCAGGTATCGCTCACGTTCGACCAGGCGACGATGGTCGACTTCGCGTCGACGGCGATGCCCGGCGCCGATGTCGGCGACCTGCACATCGAGCCGATGACTCCGCCGGAGGTGTCGGCCAAGGTGGACCTGACGATCGCGGTGTCGGCCGGCGACGACGACGGGCCGTGGACCGGCAGCGTCGTGTACGCCACCGACCTGTTCGACGAGTCGACCGTGGCGCGGATCGCCGATCGCCTGGTCCGTCTGCTCGACGTCGTCACCGCCGACCCGGACACCGTCGTCGGTGATGTGGACCTGCTCGACGACGCCGAACGGGCCCGGCTGGTGCCGGTCAACGGTGGCGAGATCGCGCCGCCGGTGCCGCTGGGCGAGATCTTCGATCGTGCCGCCCAGCGCTGGCCCGACCGGGTCGCGGTCGAGGACGCCGCAGGTGGCGCACTCACCTACGCCGAACTCGACCGTCGGTCCACCCTGCTGGCGCGTCGTCTCATCGGGTTGGGCGTCGGACCCGACACGCGGGTCGTCGTCGGCATCCCGCGATCGGTCGACCTGCTGACCGCGGTGTGGGCGGTGTCGCGGGCCGGTGGTGCGTTCGTGCCGGTCGACCCGGACTATCCCGCCGACCGCGTCGCGATGATGGTCGACGACAGCCGGGCGGTGGTCGGCTTGACCGCTTCGTGGGTGGGGGACTTTCCGCGCGGTGAGCTGACCTGGCTGGACGTCGACACCGAGGTGACCGGCGCTGACACTGAGCCGGTTGCGCCGCTCACCGACGCCGAACGGCTCGGCACCGTGCGTCCGAACAACCTCGCCTACGTGATCTTCACGTCGGGGTCCACCGGCCGGCCGAAGGGTGTCGCGGTAACCCACCGCGCGCTGCACAACTTCGGCGTGGCAGCGCTCGCCGCCGTGAGCAGTACCGACCACGGCGCGCGTCACCTCGGCTTCGCTTCGCCGAGCTTCGACGTCTCGGTCGCCGACCTGCTGATGGTGAGCCTGGACGGCGGCACCCTCGTGTACCGGCCGTCGGACGCGGTGGGTGGCGACGAGCTGCATCGCTTCATGGCCGAGCGGCGGATCACCGATGCGGTCTTCTCGCCGACGGTCGCGATGACGCTGCCGGTCGGGGGCCTGCCCGACCTGCGGTCGATGATTGTCGGCGCCGAACCGATACCGCAGGCATTGGTCGACAACTGGGCGGCGCACGCCACCGTGGTGAACGGCTACGGCCCGACGGAGGCCACGATCGGTGGCAGCTTCAGCCCGCCGATGCGGGCGGGCGATCCGGTGTACATCGGGCCGCCGATGCGCGGAGTCCGCTACGTCGTGCTCGACGAGCGCCTGCGACCGGTGCCGCACGGCACGGACGGCGAGCTGTACATCATCGGCGACACCCTGGCGCGCGGCTACCTCGACCGGCCCGGCCAGACGTCATCGACATACGTGGCGAGTCCGTTCGGCGGGCCGGGCGAGCTGATGTACCGGACCGGCGACGTCGTCCGGTGGGCGACCGACCACGCCGGTCGGCTCACCGTCGACTTCGTCGGCCGTAGCGACGATCAGGTCAAGATGCGCGGCTTCCGGATCGAGCTGGGCGAGATCGAAGCCGTCCTCGACCGGCACCCCGGCGTGCGGTCGGCCGTCGTCATCGGCGTCGGCAACCCGATCACGGCTCTGGCGGCCTACCTGGTCGGCGAGCCGGGTCTTGATGTCGGTGCGGTCCGCGACTACCTCGCCGAGCGGCTGCCGCGGTTCATGGTGCCCGCGTCGTTCACCGTGCTCGACGCGATGCCGCTGACCCCGGTGGGCAAGCTCGACAAGCGGGCGCTACCGGCACCGATCGTGACGTCGTCGGCCGATTTCGTCGCACCCGCTACCGATTCCGAGCGGCAGGTGGCCGCGGTATTCGCCGACGTACTGGACACCGATCCGGACAGCGTGGGTGCCACCGACAGCTTCTTCGACCTGGGCGGCAACTCGCTGTCGGCGACGCGGGTCGTCTCCCGGCTGCGAGACCTGTCCGACGCCGTCGAACTCGCCTGGTTGTTCGGCGATCCGACCGTTCGCGGGCTGGCCGAGCGGATCGACGGCGCCGGGTCGGCGACGTCGGGTGACGTGCTCATCGGGCTGCGTCGCGACGGGACTCGGCCACCGCTGTTCTGTGTGCACCCGGCCGGCGGTCTGGCGTGGTTCTACGGCGGGCTGGCGCCCCATCTCACCGACCGGCCGATCTACGGTCTGCAGGACCCGCACGTGGTGTCCGGGGAGCCGTCGGCGCAGAGCATCGAGGACCTCGCCGACCGATACCTCGCGGAGATCCGGCGGGTACAGCCGCACGGTCCGTATCACCTGCTCGGCTGGTCCCTGGGCGGTCAGGTGGCGCACGCGATGGCGACCCGGCTGCAGGTGGACGGTGACGAGGTCGCCTTCCTCGGCATCATGGACTCCGCCGCGCCGTCGCCGGCCGCGGAGTCGGAGGTGCCGGATGCGGTGGACGCTCCGGAACCGTCGGCCGGCCTGGACGCTGCGGTGGGTGAGCCCGTCGAGGCGGCCGCCGGTGAGTCGGGCACGGGCGGAGCGGTCATCTCCGACCTCCTCGGCGGCTGGCGCGACCTGTTCGACCTGGGAGACGACGTCCACGCCCAATCGCCGGAGGAGGTCGCCGCGATCGTGCGCGAACAGATCGAGGCCATGGGCCTGCTGCGGGCCGAGCAGGTCCAGTGGGTGATGGATTCGTTCGACTCCGCCGGCGAGCTGGTCCGTGCGTACCGACCGGGTGTCTTCGACGGACCGGTGACGGTGGTTACCGCGACGGCGGACAAGGAGACACCGGAGGTCATCCGCGAATCCTGGGCACCCTACGCCACCGGTACGATCGCCAACATCGATGTCGACGCCCACCACCTGGGTCTCGGCGATGCGGCCGCATTGGCCATTATCGGTCCATGGCTCGACCGGGAGATCGGCGAGTGATCCGCAACCGACCGCCGCCGCCCCGCATTCGTACCAGCGCATGACCCCCCCGAAGAGAGGAACACCACCGATGACAAATCCATTCGACGACGAGAACGGCCGCTTCTTCGTGCTGGTCAACGACGAGAATCAGCACTCCCTGTGGCCCACCTTCGCCGACATCCCGGCCGGCTGGACCAAGGTCTTCGGCGAGGACAGCCGCGCCGCGTGCCTGGAGTACGTCGAGCAGAACTGGACCGACCTGCGCCCGAAGAGCCTCATTGAGGCGATGGAACGTGACGCGGAACAGTCAGGGACGACGACGTAACATCCGTCTCCTGCGTCCCGGTGGCACCAGTCTGAACCTGCGGTATCGAGGTCGTGACGGCTGTGTAACGCGGGTTGACGGATGCCGCGAGCCCCGCAATTATTGGGCGAACGGTCCTTTACGCGCACCTAAGCAGTGACGGTTGGGGCACGCGTGGCATCCGGCCGGGGGGTTCACACATGAACGGGGCGAGGAAATGGCCATGAACGCAGATGGTGCGCATCATCAGTGGAGACCTCAGCGACTGGCGGCCACCGTCGAGCACATACGCCGTCGCGCCGACGTTACGCCGACACTGACCGCCGTGCGGCACAGCGGTGAATCTGCGACCTACCGCGACCTGGCCCAGTCGGTCGGCAACTACGAGGGAGTAGCCCGGGCGCACGGACTCGGTGTCGGCTCCGCGGTCGCCGCCGGCGTGCTGCACTGTATGCCGGGCGTGGCCGCGGGCGACGGTGAATCCGTCGCCCGCGCCATGTCGGACATCGTGGAGTGGCTCGGCCGCGACATCGGCGATACCGGCACCGGTTCCGGTTCGCTCCGCGCCGTCGGCTGACCCCGGCAATAGCACCACCCCGACCCAGCACCGTCGTTCACTGTGCGTCGCGAGACGTTCACTGTGCGTCGGAACTCGTTCACTGTGCGTCGGAACTCGTTCACTGTGCGTCGCCGACCGTTCACTGTGCGCCAGAATTCGTTCACTGTGCGCCGCAGAGCGTTCATTGGATGGCGGAGTGCTGCGGATTCGATATGGCTCGCTACCTACTCCAACCAGCAGGTCGGTCGAGTGTCAATTGCGGGCCTCCACCAGCGGGAAAAGATCTCTGTGGTGTCGAGCGTCGATATCCAGTGGACCGTCGGTCGCCTCGCGTCCATCCGCCCCGGAGTGCCTAGACCGCGGGCATCCTGTTTGACTTCGAACGGTTGCACTTCCAGCACAGCGTTTGCAGATTCTCCAGAGTCGACTGCCCGCCTCGTGATACAGGGACGATGTGATCGACCTCGAGCAGGAGGTGGGGTTCGGCGGCCACGGAGATGCAGCACTGGCGACAAGCGTAGTTGTCGCGGGCTTTGATCGATTCGCGTAGACGCGCGGTCATCAGCGCCCGCTGGCCAGCGACACTCTGGCGGAACCGGATCCTCTGCGACAGTGTTTCGACAAGTGCATCGATCGTTTGCGTATTGAGAGTGACGGTCGTCCGTTGTGAACTGTTGCCACCAGCACTGACATACTCGAATGCGTACACAGGGTAGGGTACTTCGATCGGCGACAGCGTTACGCCGACCTGGGCCATGAACTCGTCGGGGTAGTGCTTGAGGATGAACGCCGGCGGATTGAATGACGCCGTGATGCTCGCTTCGCGCTCGCAGAGGTTCGCTACCGCTCCTTCGAGGCGGGAGATGTCGTCACCCAGGCTCTCGACGTCGGCCAGGTGAGCCTCGTCCGCTTTGATGCCAAAGTACTTCATCAGGTATTTGAGAGGGTCCCCACTGGCGTTGCGCACGACCTGAAGTGAGCAGTTGTGCACGTTCGGGGCCTGGTAGTTCGCGATGTTGCGGTCCCGGCGGTAGTTGTGGTTGCTGGTGTTCTCGAACGACGCTAGGTGCGACTGGCTGCCAGTCATCGACGACCCGAGCTGGAACGTACCATTGTTTCGGATCTCTGCCGCGTAGGAGGCAACCTCGTTGTGCTCGGCGACGATCGCAGCCACTTGGTGTTTGTGTGCCAGGAATTCTTCGCTGGCGAAATAGCGGTTCTTGCGGATCATGCGGACCACTTTGGGCACGGTGAATGCCAGTAACGCGATCACTGCGAGCGACAGAGTCACCTTCCAGTACGTCAGGATTAGCCCGAGTGCGATGAGCACGGCGACGACGGATGCGATGACCTTCACCGAGACGACCTCCTTGTAGGTGCGGTTTCGACTAGAGTAGGACCTCCCGGGACGCTGGGTAGCGGAACGACAGTGGGAGCTAGTATTAGCTGGCTGCAAGCAGAAAGAGTGGCCAACTGTAGTGATCAGCTGCTCGTCTTCTTGACGGACGTGTGCCGGTCAATATCGGTCGATAATGGCGTCTTATTGAATTCATTCAAATATGTGCGTACCGCGGAAATCGGAGCCATTCGTTGCATCTCTGTCCGGGACATGGCTAGGCCATCGCAAGGTAGTCGTCTGGTGGGATCACCGCCGACATCCAGGTGGGTTCGGGGGTGAGCTTCGCGGTGGCGGTGACCGTGCCGGACGGCAGCGGTGGGAAGGGGTGTATTCGTCGGGGCGCAGTGCCACATGCCGTCTCGCGGCGAGCAGTTCCGCCAGGCTCTGGAGGGTGCCTCCCGCCCCGTAGACCGCGAGATCGGTCTGGAATCACTGCTGGAACTGGCTGCTCCGCGCCGTCGGCTAGGCAAGGCACTGGCCGACACAGACCTTGGCCGGCGCAGCACCACCCCGATACCCACCGTCGACTGCGCGTCAGATCTCGTCGGCTGGGTGAGCCCGGGCTGCTCGAGCACGTCCGACCCCTACGGGACGATTGTTATCGCCGGTGTGGGTACAAATACTCGACCCGAGTGTGCAAACGAGTTCATAATGGTGCGGTGCGCGATGGATCGGGCCCAACGGCGGGCGACGCGACCGAAGTGGTACTCATCGACGCGCTGTCGGATCCGGCGGTCCGCTCACCCGGTGCGGCAGCGGCCGTGCTGACCGAGCTCATCACGTCCGGCGACCTTCCGGTCGGAACCCGATTGCCGACGATCCGCTCCCTGTCGCAGAAGACGGGACTGAGCACGCGGACCGTCGTCGGGGTGTGGGCCGAATTGCGTGGCAGCGGACTCGTGGAGACCAATCGGCGCGGGGGCACGGTCGTACTCGGTGCCCGCCCCCAGGCGTACCCGGCAGATCGCAAGGCAACGGCGCCCGACCGGCTCGAAGACCGCGATCTGCTCACCGGAAGCCCCGACTATGAGCTGCAACCGGACCTCACCGCAGCGCTGATCGCAGGCCTGGCCACCGACGAACTGCACCACCCCGGCCGCGATTACATCACCGACCGACTGCGCTCGGCGGTTGTCGCCGGCTGGCCCTTCGACGCCAAAGCCTTCGTCGCCGCCGGCGGCGGGTCGGAGGGACTGCTGCTCGCCGTCGAGGCCGCCGCACCGGCCGGGTCCCTGATCGCCGTCGAGGAGCCCATCATCCCGGGTTTCCTCGACACCCTCACCGAAGTCGGCTACCGCGTCGTCGGTATCGCCTCCGATGAGCGCGGTGCGAGTCCCGACGCATTGGCCGAAGTGGTGCGCGACGGTCCGGCCGCCGTGGTGCTACAGCCGGAGGGTGCGTACTCGGATCTCGGCGCTCTGACCGACGACCGCGCCGCGGAGCTGGCGGAGGTCCTCGACGCGGCGCCCACCAGTCCGTGGATCGTCGAGGACGACGCGGTGGGCCCGCTGGCCACGAGCCAGGCACCGTCACTGGGTCGGTGGTTTCCCGACCGTTCGGTGCGAGTCCGCAGCTACTGCAAGGCGTACGGAATGGACATCAAGACGTGCGTCATCGGCGGGAGCGCGCAACTCGTCGACCGCGCGATCCACATCCGGGTGCACGGCATCGCCGCCAACAGCCGGATTCTGCAGAACGGGCTGGCCCACCTGGTCGCCGACGATGCGGCCAACGACGTCGTCGAGGTTGCGCGGGAGCGTTACGCGGCGCGGCGCCGGAGTCTCGTGGCGGCGCTGCGGGAACGCGCGGTGCCCGCGGCGGCGGGCCCCAACAGTCTGGTGGTATGGGCCGACGTGCAGGACGAGACGGGTGCACTCGTCGCGTTGGCGCAGCGTGGCATCCTCGTCGGCGCCGGCAGTAGGTCGTTTCCCGGTGCCGGCCGGCAGCCCCGGCTGCGGATCGCGGTCCCGCAGCTACCCGACGATCCGGTCACGCTCGCGGCGCTGGCCGACGCGATCGCGGCGGAGGCGACTGGTGTGCACCGCGAGTTCCTCGAGTAGTCCCGCGTGCGACGTACCAACGGCCGGTTAGGCGCAACACCTGAGTTGAGAAGACACTGGAGTTGAGAGGGGTTGCGGCGGGGCGCACCCCTCCCGCGGGTTGAGTAGCCGCGAGGAACGAGCGGGATAGCGAAGCCAGCACCTCGCACAGTGAACGTGTTCGCCCGCACAGTGAACGTGTTTGCCCGCACAGTGAACGCGTTCGCCCGCACAGTGAACGCGTTCGCCCGCACAGTGAACGAGTTCTGGCGCCCAGTCGACGAATCGTGGCCCGCACCGTTCCGCTAACCAGCCGGGCCGCCACTCAGGCACGCTCTGCGTACCTCGGTCAGCCGGGCGGGAACGAGACGCGCCGCGCGCTCGAGGCATTCGAGATAGCGCGGATGTTCCAACGCGAGAGGCAGGTGGACCAGGAGATCGGTCGCGAAGCCGAATCCGGGCGCGCGCCGAATCCGGTCGGTCAGGCCGTCCGCGCCGCCGACGTCGATACCCCGTTCGGATGCGAAGGCGTCGAGTCCGTCGCCGGGGACGCCCGCGTAGTAGGCGGGACTCAGCGCGGCGTCGGAGCGCAGCAGGTCGATCGCGTCGCCGGGTGAACGCCCGGGCAGCGCCGCCACCGTGAGACCGATGCGGGGCGCGGCCGCCCCTCGCCACGCCGATAGGTAGGCGTCCACCAGTTCACCGACGCCGCCCTCGCCGCGCGACTCCGAATTGCCATGCGGCAGTAAGCCGTCGCCCGCGCGAGCGGCGGCGCACGCCGACGGGATGCTCCCGGTGGACTGCCAGATACGGCGACGCAGGGTGCCCGGCGGCGGATAGAGCGCCGCGTCCGGTCCGACCCGGCCCGAGCCGAGGATCTCCTGCAGAGTGGTGAGATGGCTGCGGTATCGGGACTCGCGTTCGGCCGGTGGCACCCCGAAGGCGGCGAAGGCTGAGGCCGAGAGGCCGAAGCCGAGGCCCTTGCCCACCCCCAACTCCAGCCGGCCGTCGGCCAGTTCGTCGGTCACCGCGGCATCCTCGGCGACCCGGACCGGATGTTCGAAGGGGAGCGCGACGACGCCGGCGCCGAGCCGGATTCGCCGCGTTCGCGCGGCGGCGGCCACCAGGAACGGGAACACCGACGGCAGCGCCGCATGGTGGGCGGCGAAGTGCCGGGTCGCGAACCACACCGAGCCGTAACCGAGTTCCTCGGCGGCCACGGTGATTTCGAGAGCCCGCCGGTACACCGAGGCCGGCGTCGCGCCGGTGCGGAGCTGCACGAACAGCGACGCGGTGGGCAGCGAGGTCATAACCCGTAGTGGTCGCGCAGCGTCGTGCCGGTGTACTCGCTCCGAAAGAGACCGCGGCGGCGCAGAATCGGGAGCACATGGTCGACGAAATCATCGAGCCCGCAAGGCAATTCGTCGAGCATGAGGTTGAAGCCGTCACACGCTCCGGACCGGAACCACTCCTCGATGGTGTCGGCGACCTGTTCGGGGCCACCGATCACCTTGGCATGCCCGCTGCCAGCCGCCAGCAACCGTGCCGCGCCACGGGTGTCGAGTCCCTGGAGGCGGACGTGCTCGAGAAACACTTCCCGCTGACCGCGGGCCCCGGCAGCCGTGGCGGAGGCCGGGATCCGCTCCCAGGGAAGCGGCGCGTCGAGCGGCAGATCCTCGGCGTCCATCCCCAGCCGCGCCGCCAAGTTCTGGCGTTGCACATCGTCGGGAATGAGGTCGGCGAGCGCGGCGTCGCGGGCAAGCGCAGCCTCCTCGGTATCGGCGAGGACGACGATCAGTCCGGGCAGTAGCTTGACCCGGTCCGGATCGCGGCCCGCGGCTGCGGCCTGGGCACGCACCTCCGTCCGGCGTTGGGCGGCGGATGCCGCGTCGACGTGCGCGGTGTACACGGCATCGGCGTGACGGGCCGCGAGGTCCACCCCGTGGGTCGACGCACCCGCCTGCACGATCACCGGCCGAATGCCGTCGAGGGGCGGCGCCTTGAGCGGACCGCGCACCTGAAAGTAGTCACCGGCGTGGCCGATGGGGGAGATGCGGGCGGGATCCAGATACCGGCCCGTGGATTTGTCGGCGGCTAGCGCGCCGCACTCCCACGAGTCCCACAGCGCATCCACCACGCTTAGAAACTCGTCGGCCCGCGCGTAACGGTCTTCCTTGGGAGGAGCCTGCGCCAGCGAGAAGTTCTGTGCCGCAGTATCACCGCCGGTCACGACGACATTCCAGCCTGCTCGCCCGCCGGAGACGGCGGCCAGGCTGGCGAGCTGGCGGGCCAGGTTATAGGGATCGGAGTACGAGGTTGTTGCCGTCACGATCAGCCCGATGGTGTCGGTATGCGCGGCCAGCACGGACTGCGCGACGATCGGGTCCAGCAACCGGCTGGGCGCGTTCCAGTCCTTGGCGTGCAGGTCCGGGGAGTCGGCGAGAAAGACCGCGTCGAACAGCCCGCGTTCGGCGGCCCGGGCGACGTCGACGTAGTGCTCGATGCCGACGAAATGCGCGCCGGGTTCGGGCGCGCGACGCCACGGACTGCCGATAGTGCCGCCCGGGATGAGATTGGCGTTCAGGATGAGCTGACGCGCATCGGGTTGGGACGTTGTTGGTGTCACGGTTGGTGTCACGCGGTCGGGAGCGAGCAGACGGGTTCGGCGAAGCGGGCCGCCGTGGGCGCGACGGCGACCGGCCGGGTGGGATCCGACCGCCATTGCGAGAGGGAGCCCACGTACAGGGCGGCGTCGATGCCGATGGTGGCGAGGACGTAAACCTGCAGGGCTGCGGCCATCCCGCTGCCGCAGTACGTCGCGACCGGCAGTCCCGGCCGAACGCCGACCGCACGGTAGCGAGCCGCGATCTCCGCGGGCGGTCGCAGCCGTCCGTGCTCGTCGAAGTCCCGGTCCACCGGGGTGCTGCGGGCGCCCGGAATGTGGCCGGCGGCGTGCAGCGCGGCGGGGCGGGCATCGAGAAGCCCGCCGCGTTCGCCCAGTCGCGATGCATCGGCAGTGGTCGCGACCCGCAGGCCACCGGGTTCGATGTCGACGGGGGGTGCGGTGTGCTCGGCCGCGGCCGACGCACTCGACTCGAGCGCGCCCCCCGCCTCGATCCAGGCTGCCAGTCCGCCGTCCAAGACGCGGACGGACCGGAGCCCGGCCCACCGCAGCGTCCACCAGGCGCGTGCGGCCGCTGCGGAACCGGTGTCGTCGTAGACGACGATCGGGTGCTCACCGGAGAATCCCGAGCGCGCCAGAGTCTCGCCGACGGCGTGCGGATCGGGGAGTGGGCGGTCGCCGGACGTGGCGGTGGAGGGGCCGATGAGATCGCGGGCCAGATCCACGACACGGGCGCCCGGTACGCGGGCTCGGTCATCCGCGGCGTGGTCTGGCCGGCCGCCGGCGCCCACTCGCACGTCGAGCACGAGCGAGCCGCGCAGGCCAGCTCGGAGCTCTTCGGCAGAGATGGTGTGTTCGTCGCGGCGGGTGGCCATGCGCGTCCTTCGTCAGTGGCGGGATGAGCAGCTGACACGGTAGGGCGCCGACCGACCGGGGAAACATATTTGTGTTCGGCGTGATTTATAGAGTCGGAAAACGCAAACAATCAAATTATGTTTTCGTGCGTCGTCACGAACAGGTGGCCGACCCAATGAACCGACCACGACCGAGGAGATCCCCGTGACGAGTGCATCCCGGCGACGGATCGCCGATCCGCGTGCCCTGGTGCAGCTACTCGGCGACCCGGACACGGTCGTCATCGAGGTGACCAACGACCCGAACGACCGGGGCGGTCCCGGGACCATCGCCGGATCACGTGCCGTGTACTGGAAGTGGCTGCTCTGGCACCCGTCCGACCGCGCATTCGCCGACGCCGAGGTTCTCGCGGACCGGCTCGCCCGACTCGGCGCCGGCGGAGATGCGCGCATCGTGTTGGCCGGTGCTCCAACGCAATTCGCCGCCTATGCGCTGTGGGTGTACGCCCTCGCCGGTGTCGGCGGCGACTTCGCCTATCTCGACGGCGGCGTGGACGGGTGGATCGCCGACGGACTCCCCACGGACGGGGCGGTCTCCGGTGCGGTCCCCGAGCCCCCGACCGTGACTCCCGAGCGCGCGACCGTGCCCCCCGTGCCGCTGACCGCCCCGCGCCCTGACCTCGTGGTCGGCCGCACGCAGGTGCGTGCGGCCATCGGGTCCCCGGTCACCTTGGTGGACGTGCGAACTCCGGCCGAGTTCCAGGGCGTGCGGGTTGCGCCGGACACCGAGCCGATCGATCACGGCGCGGAACGCCACGGTCACATTCCGGGGGCGGTGAACCTGCCCATCGGCGACCTTCTCGACGAGTACGGTCGGCTGCTGCCCGACGTGCATCTGCGTGATCGCCTCGCTCCGCTGGCCGACTCGGGCGAGGTGTACGTCTACTGCCGACTGTCCCATCGCGCCGCCCTGGCCTGGCTCGTCATCGAGGAGATCGGGGGCGATCAGCGGGTTCGCGTCTACGACGGTTCGTGGACCGAGTGGGGCAGCATCGTCGGCTACCCGGTCGAGCTCCCCGCGGCGGTCGGGTCGTGAGCGCCGCACGCGGACTCGTCGTCCGCCAGATCGGAACCGTCGTCGCGTCTGCGCTGTTCATGCTCCTGGCCGCGATCACCGTGGCCTTCCTCGCGCTGCGCCTCGCGCCCGGCGATCCCGTCACCGCCATCATGGGGGACGCGAGTAACCCCGACCTGCGCGCGCAGGTGGCGCGCGATTGGGGCCTCGACAAGCCGCTGGCGGTCCAGTACTTCACCTATCTGGGCAAGCTCCTGCACGGGGACTTCGGGTACTCCTATGTGCGGGGCGAGCCGGTCGCCGACGTGCTCTTCGGTGATCAGCTCCTTGCGACGGCGACCCTCGCGGGTGCCGCGCTCCTCATCGCGGTCGTGCTGGCGCCACTGCTGGCGGTGGCGACCGCGGGCAGGCGCGGCGTGGTGTCCCGGCTGGTTTCGGGCGGCGAACTCGTCCTCGCCTCCGCCCCGGCGTTCTGGGTCGGACTCGTCCTCATCGCCATATTCGCCTTCTGGCTGCGAGTCCTGCCGGTCACGAGCGGGAACGGATTCCAACGTCTGATCCTGCCTGCTGTGACGCTCGCGCTGCCGATAGCGGCGGTCCTCGCGCAGGTCATCCGGGAGGGGATCGAACGCGCGCTTGAGCAACCCTTCGTCCTGACCGCGCGCTCCCGCGGGGTCGGCGACACCGCGATCCGCGTCCGGCACGGGCTGCGGCACTCACTGATTCCGGCGGCGACCCTCGCTGGATGGGCGGTGAGCTCGCTGCTCACCGGAACCAGCGTCGTCGAGGAGGTGTTCGGCCGCGCCGGGATCGGCAGGGCGACCGTCGAAGCGGTGAGTTACCAAGACCTCCCGGTGGTCCTGGGCGTCGCGATCCTCACCGCGACGGTCTTTCTCACCGTGTCCGTGGCCGTGGATATCGCCTACCTCTGGATCGATCCGCGACGCCGGGAGGTGTCCGCATGACTGCCCTCGTCCCCCGTCGACTCGGCGTCTCGATCCCGACCGTGCCCATTGCCGGCGCCGTCGCGGTCGCGGTGCTGGTGATCTACGCCCTCGCGGTGGCATGGCCCGCGCTGCTGGCACCCGCGGATCCCTTGCACACCGACCTCATTCGCACCCTGCAAGCCCCATCTCTGCAGCATCCGTTCGGGACCGACCGGCTGGGCCGTGATGTGTTGAGCCGGGTGGTGCACGGTGCGCGGCTGTCGCTTCTCCTCGGTGTGGCGGCGACCGCACTCGCCGCGACGGTGGGTGCGATCCTCGGGCTTCTCGCAGGGCTGGCGGGTCGGGTGGCCGACGCCGCGCTCTCGCGGCTATTCGATCTGCTCGGCTCCTTCCCGGAACTACTGTTGGCCCTGGTCCTCATCGCCTTCACCGGACCGGGAACGACGAATCTCATTCTCGCCGTGGGTATTGCGTCCGTGCCCCGGTTCGCGCGGGTCATGCGCGCGGAAACCCGTGCCGTCGCCAGCCGCGACTACGTCTTCCAGGCGGAACTGACGACGGCGTCGAGGGCACGCATCGTCTGGCGGCACGTCGTGCCCAACGCGCTGGGCGTCCTGCCGATGCTCGTGACGATCGGACTGGGGACGAGCATCCTGGGTGCCGCGGCGCTCAGCTTTCTCGGATTCGGCCCGCGCCCACCGGATCCCGAATGGGGGTCGATGCTCGCGGAATCGCGCGGCGACCTTCGGGTCGCCTGGTGGGCCGTGACCTTCCCCGGTGTCGCCATCACCGTGACCGTGATCGCCGCGATGGTGCTCGGCCGGAGTGCGCAGCGCCGGTTCGAACGGAGGGTCGCGCGGTGACGGCGACGCTGGCACCCGACATCCGCCGGCCCGCCGGTCGGGCACCCGGGGAGACACTCATCCAGGTCGAGAATCTGCGCATCGGTTTCGGTGACACGGAGGTGGTCACCGGAGTGGATCTCGAACTGCGCCGAGGCGAGATCCTCGGCATCGTCGGCGAA
This sequence comes from Gordonia sinesedis, assembly GCA_039527305.1. GTDB lineage: Bacteria > Actinomycetota > Actinomycetes > Mycobacteriales > Mycobacteriaceae > Gordonia > Gordonia sinesedis. Next base: position 414,932 of record BAAAJU010000001.1, read on the forward strand.
TCCGGGTCCGGCAAGTCGGTGACCACCCGCGCGCTCGTCGGGCTCGCCGGCCCGGGAGCATCGGTGCGGGCCGACCGTTTCGACATACTCGGCGAACCGGCCGCGGAACGCACCGAACGCGCGTGGCGAGCAATTCGCGGCGATCGGATCGGTCTCGTCCTCCAGGACGCGCTCACCGCACTCGACCCGCTCCGCACGATCGGCGACGAGGTCGGCGAGGCCGCGCGGATCCGTGACCGCGGTGCCCGACAGGCACGAGTCGAGGACTTGCTCCGGTCGGTCGGCATCGACGATCCGGAGATCAAGCGGCGGCAGCATGCGTTCGCTCTGTCCGGCGGCCAGCGGCAGCGTGCGCTGATCGCATCGGCGATCGCGCGCGACCCGGAGGTGCTGATCGCCGACGAACCGACGACCGCACTCGATGTCACCGTGCAGGCCAAGGTCCTGGACCTGCTCGTCGAGCAGGTGCGCGCGGGCCGTTCCCTGATCCTCGTCAGTCACGACCTCGCCGTCGTCTCGTCGATCGCCGACCGGGTGCTCGTCATGAACTCGGGGCGGGTCGTGGAGTCGGGGCCTGTCCGCGACGTCATCGACCGGCCCGCGACGCGGTACACCACAGAGCTACTCGCGGCGGTCCCGCGCGGCACCGCACCGGCGGCGCCCCCGAGCGAGACGCCCGTCGTCTACTCGGCGCAGGGACTCGCCAAGCGGTACCGCACCCCCGGCGGCCCGGTCGATGCGCTGGCGGACGTCTCGTTCGACGTGCATGCCGGCGAGATCCTTGGTGTTGTCGGCGAATCGGGCTCGGGAAAGTCCACGATCGCGCGGCTCGTCACCGGATTCACGGCCGCCGACTCCGGCACACAGAGATTCGACGGCCGCCCGCATCACCGTGGGAATCGGGTACCCGGCAGCATCGCCCTTGTCGCCCAGGATTCGGTCGCATCCTTCGACCCGCGGTATCGGGTCGGCGAGATCATCGGCGAGGCCGTGACTGTCGGACGGCGGGGACGTGCGGGCCGAGTCACCCGGGACAGGGAGCTACGGCGCCTGCTCGACGCGGTACATCTGCCGCACGCGAGCGCCGACCGCCATCCCCGTGAACTCTCCGGCGGGCAACGGCAGCGGGTCAACATCGCGCGGGCCCTCGCATCCGGACCGCGGCTGGTGGTCTGCGACGAGCCGGTGTCGGCACTCGACATCTCCGTCCAGGCACAGATTCTCGACCTCCTGGCCGAGCTGGCAGCCGGCTCGGAGACCGCATTCCTCTTCATCTCGCACGACCTGGCGGTGGTCCGCCAGCTCTGTCACACCCTGCTGGTCCTGCACCGCGGGCGCGTCATCGACCGCGGACCCACCGAGGACGTGTTCGCCGCACCGACCTCACCGCACACCCGGCGCCTGCTCGCGGCGATCCCGGCCCTCGAGGCCCCCGCACCGATTGGAGATTCCCTGTGAACCATCGACCCACCCGACGCCGACATCGGCTGCGCCACAATGGATCGCTGCGCGCGCTCACCCTGACCGTCGTCGCCGCGCTCGCCGTGCTGGTGTCGGCGTGCACCGCCGATCCCGAACCGGGCTCGGGGGGTGGCGGGCCGACGACTCCACCGAAGAACGGCGGAACCTTCACGATCGCACTTGACCAGTACCCCGAGCGTGGACTCAATCCGCACGACGGGTCCGCATTCGACGCTTCCCAGGTGCTGCGCAACGTCTACGACAGCCTGATCTCCGAGGATGCGCAGGAGCGGTTCCATCCGTGGCTCGCGTCGTCGTGGAATATCTCGCCCGACGGGCTGGTCTACGACTTCACCTTGCGGGACGGCATCCGTTTCCACAACGGCGAGAAACTCGACGCACAGGCGGTCAAGCGGAATCTGGATGTGTTGACCAGCAAGGACTATCCGGCTTGGACGACGCTCGGCGTTCTGCAGTATTCGAGCGTCTCGTCGGTCGAGGTGCTCGACCCGCTCAAGGTCCGGATCCGGCTGGCGACCCCGCGAGCCGACTTTCTCTCCACGCTGGCCGGTATCAGCGGCGCGATCGTCGCCCCCAGCACCCTCACGGGTGACAAGGCCACCCTGACCAGTGGGGCCAGACTGGTGGGCTCGGGCCCGTTCATCCTGGAGAAGGACGTCAAGGGCCAGCAGCTCGTGTTTCGCAAGAACCCGGATTACCGTTGGGGGCCAGCGAAAGCCGCGCACCAGGGACCCGCGTACATCGACAAGCTAGTCGTTCGCTACGTGCCGGAGGCCTCCACCCGGGCGGGACTCCTGCAGAGCGGCGAGGTCGACGCCATCAGCACGGTGGCGGCCACCGACATCGGCCTCTTCAAGGGCGTCGACGGTTTCCAGTACGCGCAAACCGGTTCCGCCGCATCGACATCGGTCATTATGTTCAACCTGACGAGCGGTGCCACCCGCGATATCCGCGTCCGGCGGGCGCTCACCCGTGGCGTCGACCTGAACGCGGTCGTCGAGGGTGTAACCAGGGGTACCCAGAACCGGGCGTGGAGCCTGCTGTCCCCGGACAGTAAGTACTTCGACGCCAAGTACAACGGTGGGTACCCCGCTGACGTGACCGCCGCCGGGAAACTGCTCGACGAGGCTGGCTACACCGGGCGTGACGGTGACGGCTTCCGCACCGACGCGCAGGGCCGGCGTCTGACTATCAGACTGCTCGCCACGACGCCCAGCTATCCGATGGACGATGTGCTCAAGGCCTGGCAGGCGGAGGTTCGTCAGAATCTGGGTGCGGAAGTGTCGCTGCAGTACGTGCCGAATGCTCAGGTCTACGACTTGTTGGCGCGCAACGACTATCAAGCCTTCCCTCGTCAGGTGGGGGGACTGGACCTCTCCCTGCAATTGAATCGCGCCTACGGCTCCACGTCCCCGGACCTGAAATACGGAGACGTGGACGGCATCACACTCGGCTCGATCGTCGCAGGCTCCAAGATCGCCGACCCCAAGCTCGACGATCTGTTGTTGCGCGCGACGAAGGAGACCGACGACACGAACCGCAAGACGCTCTTCGACCAGATCACCCGATACATCCTCGACCGCGCTGTGGCGCTGCCGCTGTTCACCGATCGCAACAGCGTCGCCGCCGCGGCCACTGTGCACAACATCAGGACCCTGTTCGATGCCCCGCGCAACACCATCAACGCCTGGGGTTACGACATCGCGGTGAACAGCTGATCCTGCCGCCGCTCCGCCAACCGACGAAAGGCCCGGCCCCACCATGACTATCTCCGTACCGGTCGACCGCACGGTCTCCGACGATCTCTCCTTCGACCAGAGCATCCCGCGCGGGATCGTCCACCGCGAATCCATCGCCGAGGTATTCCTCACCGATGCGGTACAGACGTCCCGCGGTGCGGTCTTCGCCGCCCAGCTCCCGCGCAATCACTCCTACTTCAGCGATCATCGCGGTACCGCCACCACCTACGATCCGCTGCTGCTGGTCGAGGTCTTCCGGCAGGTCGCCATCTACTACGCGCACTCCTTCGCCGGGGTTGCCGCCTCGGAGAAGTTCGTCTTTGTCTCCGCGGACTTCGAGATTCTCGACCCCGCGACCCTCCGCATCGGCGGCTGCCCGGGACACGCCGTCATCGAGGCCACCGTCGCCGGCGAGAAGCGCCGCGAGGGCGAATTAGTCGGGCTCACTCTCGAGTTCGTGGCATCGATCGAGGGGCGGCCGGCGGCGCGGGAAACCATGGTCTACCAGTGGATGCCGGCCGCCGTGTGGGCGCGAATCCGCGAACGGGCACGGGCGGCACTCGATCTTCCCGCCGACTATCGCATTCCCGAACCCCCGCACGTCGCTCGGCTACGGCCCAACTCGGTGGGCAGACATAACCCCCGCAACGCGATCCTGGCGAATCCGTCGGTCGTGGGAGAGGAACTGCGGGCGCTCACCGTCATCGACACCGATCACCCGTCCCTCTTCGACCACGCCCTCGACCACGTGCCCGGAATGCTGCAATTCGAGGCGGCCCGCCAGGTGGCGATGGCGGCCGCGAACGCCCGCCTCGGCCTCGACACCAACCGGATGGTCATGGCGCGCTTCGTCATCGAGTTCACCCGCTTCGGCGAATTCGAGATCGACACCGAAGCCCGGGCGGTGGTCTCACCATCCGGTGAGTCCGGCGCGTCCGCCGCGGTGACCATCACCCAGAACGACCTGCCGATCGCACAGGGAACGGTAGAGCTGCATCCGCTGCCCGTCGACGTGCGGACGATGGTCCAGTGACCGCGCCGCAGCGCGGTGGCGACCCCATCGTGTGGTTCGACTTCGGGGGTGTCCTGTCACCGCCGATCGAGGATCTGTTCACCCGGTACGAGGAGGTGACGGGCATCCGGGTGGCCGCCCTGCAACGGGCGATGGCGAGTGTCGCGACGGCACGCGGGCTGCCGACCCTGGCCCCGGTGGAACTCGCGCTGATCGACGAACACACCTGGGTGCGGGAGTTGCATGCTGCTCTCTCCGCGGAGGACCCGGGAATCGATCTCTCGCGCAGCGAACTCGACTTCGGCCGGCAGTGGTTCACCGGTCACGAGGTGAACGGTGGAATGCGGGACTTTGCCCTCGAACTCGCCGCCGCGGGAGTGCGTGTCGGGGTGTTGAGCAACAATGTTGTCGAGTGGGAACCCTACTGGCGCAGCATGATCGACCTCGACCACGTGCTCACCGACCTGGTCGACTCGAGCCGGGTCGGCGTTCGGAAACCCGATCGGGCGATCTTCGAGCTGGCCGCCGAGCGGACGGCCAGTGATCCCGGTCGCAGTGTGCTCATCGACGATCTACCCGAGAATTGCGCCGCCGCATCCGAGGTGGGGTGGCACACCGTGCGATTCACATCCACGGAACAGGCGATCGGCGACGTGCGGGACATCCTGGCAGGGCTCGGGGTGCTGGCCGGTGCCCGGCAATGACACCGGACGCCGTTCCGCGCACGGCCGCACCGTCGTGCGCGGGCTGCCCAGACCCTCACAACACGTCGGCAAGGTAGCCGTCCGGGCGGATCACCGCCGACGTCCACGCGGGTTCGGGCGTGAGCTTCCCGGTGGCGGTGACCGTTCCGGACGGCAACGGCGGAAATGGGGTGTGCTCGTCGGGTCGCAGTGCGACATGCCGTCCCGCGGCAAGCAGTTCGGTCAGGCTCCGGAGGGTGCCCCGCGCGCCGTGGACCGCGAGATCGGTCTGGAATCGCTGTTGGAACTGGCCACTGATCACCTCGGCCAGCGCATCATGCACTTGGGGGACGGTGAGCATCGCAGCCACTGCGTCACGGAGGTCGGTGCCGTCGGGTGCCATCATCCGGGACTGCAGCACGGTATTGCCCACCACTACTGCGGCGACGGTGACGCGCTCGCGCGAATAATCCTCCAGCACAGTCGGGTTGTCCGCTCTCGTGACGACCCGGGCAAGCCGCCAGCCGAGGGCGAAGGCGTCCTGCATGCCGGTGTTGAGTCCCTGTCCACCGAGGGGATAGTGAACGTGCGCCGCGTCGCCCGCGAGCAGCAGCCGACCGTCGCAGAGCCGCTCCCGGTAGCGGCCGAAATCGCTGAAGCGAGTCAGTCCGTGGACCTCCCGCAACTGCGGCGCTTCGCCAAGGACCGCGCGCAAGGCGTCGAAATACTCTCGTTCCGTGGGGATCTCGCGGTTGTGTCGAGGTCCGGAGAAGTCCATGGCGATGATCCGTGCGGGTCCGCCGGGGTTCGGATTGTGCAGCGTCCACCCGCCGTCGGCCTGGTGCCATCCGGGCGGGGGTGTGTTGGCATCCGGCGCCGAGGCCAGGGCGGCAATCGCGTGCATCGTTGCGGGGTAGGTCGTTTCGGGAAAATCACCGGACGCGGCAACCAGACTGCGGGCACCGTCCGCGCCGACGGCGTATGCGGCGACCAACTCGTGTTCCGTGCCCGCGGGGTCGGCGTAGCGCAGCCGGACCTCGGTCGCGGTCTGCTCGAGGGCGAGCGCGGTGTGGCCGCGCAGCACCGTCGCGCCGGACTCGCGTGCGCGGGCCTCGAAGGCCGCCTCCAGCGATGCCTGGGGGATACCCGCGATGGGGGCGGTTTCGGTGGCCGGCGCCGTAATCGACAGGATCGGTTGCGCGGCGAATTGGAACGGGGCGCGGCGCACGGCATCGGCGCGGTCGGCGAGATCGGCGGCCGGGACTGCGGGGAGATAGCCGCGCCGCGCGAGCAGCGACAGCGAGCGTGCGTGCACGGTGCCGGCCCGGGGTCGCGTGTCGACGCTGGTGCGCGATTCGATCACGACGACCGACACGCCGCCCAGTGCGATCTCGGCCGCCGCCAGCATGCCCACTGGCCCACCGCCGACGACGACGACATCGACGCTGGTCGGGGCGGTGAAACGCTCGGTGGTCATCGGCGACTCCTCCGTCGGGGACTGGTTGTGCAGCGATGGTGGGGTTCGGCGCAGCGGGGCTCGATCGGTTGCGGCGGCACCCCGGGACTGATAGATACCATAACAGTCGTACCTACGACATGTTTGGTTCCCAGTGTGGGTGCATCGTGTCGTGGCCGACGGCCACCTGTTCCGACCACTAGGGAGAGACCATGACCTCGACCACCGCGCCAGCAGCGGTCGCGACGGAGGCGCCGTCGCGCCTGACGCTGCCGATCGTGCTCGCGGCACAGTTCGTCACGCCCATGTCCATCGCCGGGACGGCAATCGCGCTGCCGCGGATCTCCGCTGATCTCGGCTCGCAGCAGACCGCCTTGCAGTGGGTCGTCAACGGTTTCAACATCTCGTTCGCCGTGTTCACTCTCGTGTGGGGGGCGCTGAGCGACCGCTTCGGCAGCCGCCGCACGTTCGCCATCGGCGCCGGCCTCGTCGTCGCCGGCAGTGCGGCCAGTGCCGCCGCGTCGAATCTGTACGTCCTCGACATCGCCCGCGTCGTGGCCGGCATCGGCGCCGCCGCAATCCTCACCGGCGCGACGTCATTGCTCTCCAACGCCTATACGGGCGCCAAGCGCACCCAAGCCTTCGCCGTCTTCGGGACGGTCAACGGGCTGGGCCTCGCCGTCGGTCCGACCGTCTCCGGCGCCCTTGTCGCGGCGGTCGACTGGCGTGGCGTCTTCGTCGTCCATGCGGTGGTGCTTCTCGTCGCGGCCGTGGGGGCGCGGGCGCTGCCCGCGGTAGCACCCGCGGCGGCCGGGCCACGCGGGCCCGTTCTGGATCTCGGTCTGCTGCGCAACCGCGAGTTCCTGGGGATGTGCCTTGTCCCCGTAGCGGGTTCGATCGGCTTCGTCACCTTGCTGACGTACCTGCCGTCGGCGCTGTCGGGGATCAAGGGCATCTCCGCGGGAGCGGCCGGGGTCACGATGCTCGCGCTCACCATTCCGGTTCTCGTCGCACCATTGGCGGTGGCGCAGATCGTCACCCGGTTCCCGAAGGTCACCGTGGGCGTCGTCGTCTACGTGAGTCTCGCCGTGCTCATACTCGGCAATCTGGGCGTGTTGTTGCTCGCCGAGGACCGGTCGGTCGGTTGGATCATCGTGCCGATGGTGCTCCTCGGGCTCGGCTTCGGCTTGCCGATCGGGCTGGTCGACGGACATGCGCTCGCGGTGGTGCCCGCGGACCGAAGCGGTACCGCCGCCGGTGTTCTCAACTTCTTCCGCATCGGGAGCGAGGCGATCTTCGTGGCGGGTTACGCCCTCGTGCTCGCCACCGTCGTCGGTACCCGGCTCAACGGGTCGGTTGCGGCGGACACCGCGGCCGGGCAGCCCGGTCACCCCGACGTCTATCGCGCTGCCTTCACCACGACCGTGCTCGTCCTGGTTGCGTTGCTCATCGCGCTCACCGTGGCCATCATCGTCATTCGTCGCCGTGCAGCGTCGGCCGAGCGCGCCGGCTCCACGGTGTCAGCGACCGAAATCGATGGGCACGCAGCCGAAATCGATGTCTCGGCGACCGAAAGCTACGGTCCGGCAACCGAAATCGACGGTGTGGAAACCGAATCAGTTCGCCTCCAGGAGGAATCACGCACATGACGACCGCCACCACACGCGTCCGCATCGACGTCGACACTCTGCCCGAGATCACGCCCCCGCGGATGATCGCACCGCTGGACGAACTCTCGCGTGGGGGTCTGCCCCTCGTCCGGCTTCCCAGCGGCCACCGGGCGGTGCATCTGACGGGCTTCCGGGATGTGCACCAGGTGCTGACCGATCTCACGTTCGCGCGGGCGGAGACGAACGTCGACGATGGGCCGACGTTTCTGCCGACGATCATGCCGACGGAGATGTTGCTCAATCTGGATCACCCGGATCACGGGCGGCTCAAGGGTTTTGTTGCGGGCGCGTATGGTGCGGCAGCGATGAACCGGCGGGTGCCGGCGGTGTCGAGAGCACTCGACCGCGCGGTCGTCGATCTGCGGAGTCGTGGCGGTACGCCCGATCTGCGGGATGCACTCCTGGACCCGGTGACGATCGGTGTCAACGTCGACTTGCTCGGCATTCCGACGTCGGATATCCCGGTCTTCCGGCATCTTTCGCGAGAGATGCAGCTCGCGCACGATTCCGACGTACCGCAACTATTGGAGTCGTTCTGGGAACTCTACGGGTATATCGAGGACCTCGTCGCCGGGCGCCGAAACCTCGAGCCGGGACTCATCCGCGAATTGCTCGACGCACGGGACGAGGTATCACCGCCCGTCACGGACGGTGAGTATGCGGCCCTGTTCCTGGGGTCGATCGTCCGCGGGGACCAGAACGTCCTGTCGGTCATCACGAAGATTGCCTACGTCGCGCTGGCGCGGCCCGAGCTCTGGCGGCATCTCGCCGAGCATCCCGACGAGATTCCCGACGTCGTCGAGGAACTGTTGCGGCTGCTGCCGCTGGGGCGTATATCCACGTTCCCCCGGGTAGCGACCCGAGATGTGCAGGTGGCCGGCGGAACGTTGCACGCGGGTGACGTCGTGTACGCCGATGCCCATTCCGCGAACCGTGATCCCGACGTGTACCCCGAGCCCGCCGTGGTCGACACGGCGCGCCGCGGGCGGCGGCATCTGCAGTTCGGCTACGGCATGCATCACTGCATGGGCTCGGCGCTCGCGCGGATGGAGATCATCGAGGTGGTGCGGCGTCTGGTCGCGGAGTTCCCTACCTTGGAGCTTGCGGTACCGAGTTCCGAGATTTGTTGGGAGACCGGCGTTTTGGTGCACCGTCCGATCACTCTGCCGGTCAGGTGGTGATCGCCTGGTCGCCGCGTGCGAGTTGTGCCTGATCGGCGGAGAGGATGGAGTCGAGCAGGCCGGGGAAGGCCTGCTCCATGTCGTCGCGGCGCAGCTTCGTCATCTGTCCATTGCCGACGTCGCGCTGTCGGATGAGCCCCGCGCGGCGGAGCACCCGAAAGTGGTGGGTACGAGTCGAGGGTGCCCACGGCATCCCGAAGACACTGCAGAACTGCTCGGTGTCGTCGGACTCGGCGTACAGCTGCGCGATCACCCGGCGGCGGTTGTCGTCTGCCAGCGCCCTGAGCACCGCGGACAGGTCGTATTCATTCGGATACGGGTGTCCGTCGGAATCGGGCATGGCCTGGCCTCCTCGTCTCGCGGTTGCGCGAAGCTACGATAAATATCGTACTTGGCGTGGGCGATACCGCGCCGATACCGCGCTCGTCCTGCCTGCTCGACCGGCGTCGGTTCAGCCAGTGTGGTTCTGCTCGGCCAGCGGGATGCGCTGGCGCGGCCGTGGCTCGGGGAGGTTGTACAGAAACTTCCCCGCATGGCGTTGTCGCGTGGATAGTGCACGTGGTGTGGGCTATGGGGGAAGTTTCTGTAGCGTCGCCCGTTCCGTGTCTGCTCGAGCGGCGGGGAGCGTTACTCGAGCAGCGACAGCGGCAGGGCGAACGACGGCAGAGTGGACGACCACAGGGTCGGCGCCGAGTGCGGCTACAGGAGCGCGATTACCCCGGCGACGCCGAGCAGGAGGAGGAGCAACACCGGGAGTCCGACCACGGCTGCGGAGGTGCCCACGACGATCGCGCCGATCGCACGCCCGTTCCCGCGCAGTCCCGGCCGTCGGCGTATCTGCCGGATCGCGACCGCCCCCATCGCAACTGCCACGAGGCCGGTCAGACCGCCGAGACCGAACAGCAGGATCAGCGGCAGGGAGATGACGGCTGTCCGCAACGCGCGGCGGGCCAGCGGCGCAACCTCACCGGTCCCCGCGACGGTCGCGGTCCCGGGACCGAACACGCTGCGCCGGTCGGGGTGGTCGACGACATGATCCGCGACCGCAGGCAGCGGTGGATGCTCGAACGCGTCGGGGACCGGGCGACGCGGCTCACTGCCCGGCGCGTAGTCGGCGACTGGTGCGTAGTCGTCCGGAACATGAGCCGGGACCGGCAGCGGAGCGTCGAGGTCGTTGACCGCGGGCCAGCGCTGATATCGATCGGTCACCGTGGGAGCGATCGGGCTGGTGACGTGATCGGTGCGCACGCCGCGAGTCTACCGATGGCGACGACGGGGACTTGTACAGAACTTCCCCGCACGGCGTTGCCGGGTGGATAGTGCACGTGGTGTGCGCTATGCGGGAAGTTTCTGTACACCGTCGCCGTGTCGGCGGCTGCTGCGGCTGCTCAAGCGGCGACGAGACGTTGCTCGAGCAGCCGCCGCGCTCGGTGCGACTGTGGCTGGGGAATCGTACAGAAACTTCCCCGCACAGCGTCGTCGCGTGGATAGTGCACGTGGTGTGCGCTATGCGGGAACTTTCTGTACAGCGTCGCCCGGTCCGCGCGCCGACTCCCCAGCAGCTCACCACGTCGTAGCGACCAAGCGGGTCAGCCGCCGCGCTGCTGACCCATCGCCGTCAGCTGATTGATCGCATCGCCGCTGAGCTTCCAGTTGCCGTCGACCTTGACGTAGGAGAGCGTGAGGTCGACCGGTGCTGGCGCGTGCGGGCTCTTCACCGCGACGGTCACGTCGGCCTTGTTGTCGCCGTTCTTCTTCACCGACGACACCGTGTACGCATCGGGCCCGTAGCCCGCCGGCTCGGCCACCTTGGCGAATCCCTGGATCGCCGCCTTGGTCATCGGGTTCGTCGTGTCGACGACCTTGTCCAGATCGGCCGACGGCGTCGCCGGATTCACCGCGGTACGGATGATGTTCTGCGCATCGGAGTTGCTGAGGCCGTCGATCGCGGCCTCGGCCCGGTCCGCGGCCGATCCTGCCTTGTCGGCGGCCGACTCTGCAGCGGCCGACACCTTGCTCGTCGCGTCGCCGACGGTGTTGTCCCCCGAGCAGCCGGCGACGACGAACACGGCGGCACCGGCCAGGGCGGCCGCGGCCACGGACTTACGAAGCTTCATGGGGACTCCTCATCAGGTTCACCAGGTCGACAGGTGAGCCCACACTAACTCACCGCAACTCGTCGGCCGCCAGCCAGACCGCTCCGTCGCACCCCGTGCCACCGGCCGATCCTCGCGCAGAACCCATGGGGAATTAAACGGACCGCAGTCCGGTTAATCTGACTGTATCACCACCACGGTTGACCAACAGGAGGAACAACATGCAGTTCGGACTCTTCAGCGTCAGCGACATCACGGTCGACCCCACGACCGGGGTTGAGCCGACCGAGCACGAGCGGATCAAGGCGATCGTCGAGATCGCGAAGAAGGCCGAAGACATCGGCCTGGATGTCTTCGCCCTGGGCGAGCACCACAATCCGCCGTTCTTCTCGTCCTCGCCGACGACGACGCTGGCGTACATCGCCGCCCAGACCTCGACATTGCAGCTCTCTACCGCGACAACCCTGATCACGACCAACGACCCGGTGAAGATCGCCGAGGACTTCGCGATGCTGCAGCATCTCGCCGACGGGCGAGTGGACCTGATGCTCGGCCGCGGTAACACCGGCCCGGTGTACCCGTGGTTCGGTCAGGACATCCGGCAGGGCATCCCGCTGGCCATCGAGAACTATCACCTGCTGCACCGACTGTGGACCGAGGACGTCGTCGACTGGGAAGGCAAGTTCCGCTCCCCGCTGATGTCGTTTACCTCGACGCCCCGCCCGCTGGACGACGTGCCGCCGTTCGTGTGGCACGGCTCGATCCGCAGCCCGGAGATCGCCGAGCAGGCCGCCTACTACGGTGACGGCTTCTTCGCCAACAACATCTTCTGGCCCAAGGAGCACTTCCAGCGGCTGATCCAGTTCTACCGCGAACGGTACGAGCATTATGGCCACGGCTCCGCCGACCAGGCGATCGTCGGGCTGGGCGGACAGTTCTTCATCCGGAAGAACTCGCAGGACGCGGTGCGCGAGTTCCGGCCCTACTTCGACAACGCACCCGTCTACGGTCACGGCCCGTCGCTGGAGGAGTTCACCTCGGAGACGCCGCTGACCGTCGGCAGCCCACAGGAGTTCGTCGACAAGACGCTCACCTTCCGGGAGAGCTTCGGCGACTACCAGCGCCAGCTGTTCCTGGTCGATCACGCCGGGTTGCCGCTCAAGACGGTGCTCGAGCAGCTCGACCTGCTGGGCGAGGTGCTCCCGGACCTGCGGGCCGGTTTCGCCGAGGGCCGACCGGCGCAGGTGCCGGACGCGCCGACGCATGCGTCGCTCGTCGCCGCTCGCGACGCCGCCGCCCACGACGCCGCGAACACCACCGAGACCGCCGACACCGAGACAACCGAAAACAACACCGTCACACGGGAAGCGGAGAGGACTCAGGCATGACAGTAGACACCACCGGCCGGACGCCGCTGCGCCTCGTCGCGGTGAACGCCGGACTCAGCGAGCCGTCGTCGACCAGGTTGCTGGTCGACCGGCTCGTGGCCGCCACCGTCGACGAACTCGGCGCCCGCCGCCGGGACGTCGACGTGCGCGTGGTCGACCTGCGCGACCTCGCCGTCGACATCGGACGCTCGTTGGGCGCCGGCTTCGCCACCGGCGCGGCCGGCGACGCGGTCCGCGACGTGGAGAACGCCGACGCCCTGATCGTCGCCAGCCCGGTGTTCAACGCGTCCTACTCGGGACTGTTCAAGTCGTTCTTCGACCTCGTCGACCCGACCACGACGGTCGGCAAGCCGGTCCTGATCGGCGCGACCGGCGGCAGCCCACGCCACTCCATGGTCCTCGACCATGCGCTGCGGCCGCTGTTCGCCTACCTGCGCACGATCGTGGTCCCCACCGGCGTGTACGCCGCCTCGGAGGATTGGTCCGGCGGATCGGGTGACACGGCAACCCTGTCGGATCGCATCCGGCGTGCGGCAGGCGAACTGGCCGGGCTGCTCGCGGCCGCGCCGAAGCGACCAGGCCCGACCGTCGCATCCACCGAGGGGGACCGACCCGCCTCGGCCACCGACGACGCCGAGGCGGCGGGGATCGCCAACTTCGCGACCCTGCTCGGCGCGTCCAGCGGTGCGCCCGGGCACTGAGTGTCTATCCGCTGGTTGAGTAGGCCGCGAGGAACGAGCAGCCGTATCGAAACCAGCACGCCCGCAAGGGAACCGGCAGCTCGCTGCCAGTTGTTACTCGGCCGCGGGAGTCGCGCGGCCGGGCACGTTCTCGCGGGCACGCAGCGGCGAGTTCGGCAGCGCCGGCGCAGGGAGATGCTGAACCTCGCCTTCGTAGCCGTGTACCTGACCGAACCGCTCGCTGTGCGCCATCCATTCGTCGCGGAACTCGACGATCTCGGCATGCGAGCGGCCGATGAAGTTCCACCACATGATGATGTCCTCGTCCAGCGGTACGCCGCCGAGCAGGACGACTCGTGCCGGATCGTCCCCGTCGTTAGCGAGGACGATCCGGTGGGCGCCGAGCCCGACATAGCCGAGCTGGGCGCGTTCGAGCGGCGCCGCCGTCGAGTTCGCGATCCGCACCCGGCCGGTATCCACCAGCGCGCCATGCTCATACCGGGGATCGACGTCGAGTGAGATTGACGACCCTGGCGGCAGATCGACCTGTGCGCCGAGCAGCTCGGTGAAGGTGGTCACCGGCGACCGTTCGCCCATCAACTCGCCGAGGAACACCCGCAGTTCGACGTCCCCGACCACGCGTACCGGCGGCACATAGTGATCGAATCCCCGTGGCGCATCGGCCGATTCGGCAGGCAGCGCCACCCAGAGCTGGACCCCGTGCAGGGTCGTCGTGTCCGGGGTGGACACCTCGGTATGCGCGATGCCGTGACCCGCGGTCATCAGGTTCAGTTCCCCGGGGCGCACCATCGCGTGATTGCCCATCGTGTCGCGGTGCTCGATCTCGCCGGTGAACAACCAACTCACCGTTTGCAACCCGGTGTGCGGGTGGGGCGGGACGTCCATGCCACCGGTCGCCGACACGTCGTCGGGCCCGTAATGATCGGCGAAACACCAGGCACCGATCAGGGACCGCTGCCGTTGCGGCAGGGTGCGGTGCACGGTCATCGCGCGCGGACCTCCGAGGGGGACGTCGCGTGCGGTGAGCAGCTCCACCGTCACGGTCTCGTCGCCGCCCGGTGCTGACTCGGTGGCAGGGACTTCCGGCTCCGGCACCGACTCGATCTCGGCCGGCTGGGTTTCCATGTTGCTCATCGCGTTTCCGCCTCACGGTCGGCAGGGGGCTGTCGGTCATCGCGAGGCCGTACCACGTCCGGGACGCTGAGTGGGCGCCACCGACGACGGCCGACCGAGGACCGTGGCGCCCAGTCTAGGCCGAACGCAACTCGCCCCGTGTCCGTCCGGCGATGCGGATACCGCATCGCCGGTGGTCACGGGGCGAGTCGATTCTCGCGAGTGCGCTCCGTCCGGTTAGGACGCCAGGTCGCGGGCGATCTTCGGCCAGGTCGAGTAGAGGTCGTCCTGCCAGTAGCCCCAGGAGTGTGTTCCCGGGCCGTTGCGGCTGATGTCGGCCGGGATGCCGAGCTGGGCGAGCCGCACGGTCATCTGCCGGGTGCATTCACCGATGGCCGCCTCGATGATGCCGCCCAGGACGGTCTGGTTGATCAGCCACGGCACGTCACCCTTCACCGACGGATCGTCGAGCCGCTCGTGCTTGCCGGGTAGGCCGTTACCGGCGGTCATGTAGATCTTGGTGCCGCGCAGCTTTTCCGCGTTGATGAACGGGTCTTTCTCGCGCCAGATGCCTCCGTTGGTCGGGCCCCACATATTCTCGACCTTGGCGTCACCGCGGCTTTCGACGACGAGACGGATGTAGGCCTGTCCGGCGGGGTCGCTGGTGCGGGCGCATCCGCTGTACGCGCCGATCGACCGGTACAGACCGGGCGCGGCGATCGCGAGATTGAACACCGACGTGCCGGCCATCGAGATGCCAGCGAGCGCGTTCCGGCCGGTGGTCGGGAACTGCGCGTCGATCAGCGGCGGCAGTTCCTTGGTCAGGAAGGTCTCCCACTTGTTGCGGCCGAGCGCCGGGTCGTCCTTCACCCAGTCGGTGTAGTACGAGTAGGCCCCGCCGACCGGCGTGACGACGTAAGCGTTCTTGTCGGCGAAGTACTTCACGTACTCCGTCCGTGCGGCCCAGGTGGCTTTATCCTCGCCGCCGCCCGCACCGTTCAGGAGGTAGAGCACCGGCGCGGCCTTGGTGGTGTCCTTCGGGGTGAGCACCTGAACCGGGAACGATTTGCCCATCGAGGCGGAGTACACGGTCAGCGTCACCTGCTGCGGTCCGTCCTGGGTGACCTTCTCGATGCGTGACGTCCCGGGCGAGGGTGTCGCCGATGCGACGCCGGGCACCGTGACCAGCAGCGCCAGCACGCCGAGCGCAGCCACGACCGCGGCTCGCCATCCTCTGAGCAGGCTCATCCGTTCGTGCTCCTCATCTGTTAGCACTATCCACCGTTGTCGTACGCGTGCGATATCCGACGCTGTGCTCGGCACGCGGTCTCACAGTGTATTCGGACACGCTGACCGGATTGTTACCGGTGGGGCAACCCGGAGCCGACGCTTCGGTGCCGTACTCGGCACCGAGATGGCCGCTGCCTTGTCCGCCTGCCGTCGGCGAAAGGAAACCTCGACCAGACCCACCGTCAGGCGTCCAGGGCGGCCCGGACCACGAGGTCGATGACCGGGGTGGCATCGCTCGGGTCACCGCGCACGACCCGGTGCAGGATGAGCCCCTCCATCGTCGCCATGACCGTCTGCGCAGCGAGTTCGGGATTCGGCGCGCCGGCGGCGGCGAAGGCCGGGACGACGATAGTTTCGAGCGCCGCGCGGCCCCGGCTGACGCTCTCGCGTACCTCGGGGTCGTGGACGGCCTCGGTGAAGAGCACCAGCCGGGCGGTGGTGAGCTCGCGCCCGGGGCCGGTGGTGGCGTCGAAGAGTGCCGTCAGGGTTCCGACGAGACCGTCGACGTCCCTGGGCAGGACGCCGGCGCCGACCCGCGGTGTCTCGAGCTCGACGATGCGGTCCATCACGGCCTGGACCAGGGAGGCGCGGGTGCGGAAGTAGTTCGATGTCGACCCCTTCGGGAGCCCGGCCCGCTCGTCGACGCGGCCATGGGTGAGGGCCCGGACGCCACCCGCGGCGAGCAGGGAGATGGCCGCGTCGAGGGCGCGCAGTCGGATGGTCGCGGATGGAGTCATGCGGACCACTATAAGAACAGCACTAGAAAAGTAGTGACTTGCCACTATGAACGTAGTAGCGTGCAGGCATGGACGAACACGAGACTTGGGCGGCGGTCGACCGGCAGCGCGCGGCCGTCGTCGTGCTACTGGAGAGTCTTAGCCCGAGCGAATGGGCGACGGACTCGCTCTGTGACGGCTGGACGGTGCGCGACGTCGCCGGCCACCTGACCATGCTGGGCATGTCCAGGCCGACCCTGCTCGCGCTCGCCGCGCGCCATCCGGGCGGCAGGAACCGCATCATCCGTGAGGTCGGCCGCTCCCTGGGCGCCGCGGACACCGCCCATCTGACGGCGGAGGTCGCGGCGACCATCGGCCGGCACCGCGCCATGCCCGGGCTCACCAGTGCCGAGATGCTCGTCGACGTTCTCGCCCACACCCTCGACATCACCGTGCCGCTGGGTCGAGACGCCGGACTCGACAACGCAGCGGTGGCGGCTGCGGCGTCGACGGTCGTCGGCTACCGCACACGGCGCGAGTCGACGGTGTTCCGTCGGCTTCCGCTCCGCGGCCTGCGGCTCGAGGCCTCCGACCACGACTGGCAGCACGGGTCGGGACCTGTCGTCTCGGGGTCGGTCACCGACCTCTTCCTGCTCGTCAGCGGCCGGCCAGCCGGCCTTGACCGGCTCGGCGGCGAAGGTGCCGAACTGCTGCGCCGCCGGCTGCACGACGCCTGCGACACCCGGATAATGGGCATCGTCCACGCGGCCCTGCGCCGGGACCTCGAGCGCTCCCTGAGCGTCCTCGACGGTTCGCCGGAGCCGGCCCGGCTCCAGGCCCTCGGTAGTCACCTGCTCTGGGTCGCCGACTTCCTGCATCACCACCACGACAACGAGGACCACGAGCTCTACCCGCGGCTGCGTGCCAAGGTGCCGGAGCTCGCGCCGATACTCGACGCCATGGACGCCGAGCACGTCGCCGTCGGACCCGCACTGATGGCCCTCGAAGACGTCGCGCGCCGGGTCGGGTCGGGCGACCCCGCCGCGACGGCGAGCGACCTGCGTGCCGCCGTGACTGAGCTGCAGAACGTGCTCGTTCCGCATCTGGAACACGAGGAGGACGAGATGATGCCGCTCGTCGAGGCCAACCTCACGGCGGGCGAGTGGGCGACCTACGACCGGGCGAACCAGGACAAACCGCAGTCGGAGCTCGCGTTCACCGGGCACTGGATCGTCGACGGGCTCACCGACCCCGAGAGCGTCGAGGTCGTGCGGCGACTCGTGCCGGCCGTGCCGCGGTTCGTCATGCTGCACCTCCTCGGCGGGGCGTACCGGCGCCGGTGCGCGCAGCTCTGGGGAGGGACCGCCGCTCAGGCGATCGGATCGAGCCCGAGAGCGCGGGTCGCTTCGTAGCCTGCCGGGTGGCACGCCGAGGCGGCGCGGAACCCGCCTCACGGGATGGGTGCTCGCCGATCGAGGCTGCCGTCGCCCGAAGGGATGAATTTGGCGTCGTCGGGCTGCTCGCGGGTTGCCCCCGGTGTGTACTGGGCGCGTTACCGGGGCGAAGGGAGCGCGGGTGGCCGATCACGACCCCACGTTCGGCGACCCCTCATCCGGCGACGGCGCGTCCGGCACCGCTCCCGGCGCGCAGCCCGGGCCGGTGATCCGGGTCGGCATGGTCGACGACCACCGCTCGCCGATCTGGGGTATCGAACGGCTCTTGGACCCCGAGCCCGATCTGGAACTGGTCTGTGCGGCGGCGACGGTCGACGAACTGCTCGCGGCCGGCGTGCCGATGGATGTGGTGCTCCTGGACCTGCGGCTGGACGACGGCACCACCCCGCGAGCGAACGTCATGCGCCTCTCGGACGCGAGTGTCCAGACGATCGTCTACACGTCCGGCGAACACCCGGCGCTGCTGCGGTCCGCGGCCAAGGCCGGCACCCTCGGGGTGGTGCTCAAATCGGCGTCCGAGGCCGAGATCCTGGACGCTATCCGCGCGGCTGCGATGGGTCGCGCGGTGATCACCACCGAGTGGGCGGCGGCCGTCGATAGCGACCCCGAACTGGCCGCGGTCGATCTCAGTCCCCAATTGCAGCGGGTGCTGGCGTTGTATGCCTCGGGCGAGACGGCGGCGAGCGTGAGCGACGCGCTCGGTGTCACGCCGGAAACCGTGAGCGTCTACCTTAAGCGGATCCGCCAGCGCTACGCCGACGCGGGCAGACCCACGCGCACCAAGGTCGATCTGTACAAGCGCGCGATCGAGGACGGGTGGCTGCCGTTTCCCGAGCGCGGCAGCGGCACCGGCCTGCCGGGCACCCGCACGCCGCGGGCATGACCGAGATGGGCGACAGCGAACGCCGGCTGCAGCGCATCATGGCGCGATTCGTCGGTGGCGGATACGTCGCGTATTTCCTGGTGTCCGTTCCGCAATTCGCCAATGGCGCCCGCGCGGTTGAGGACTGGTACACGCCGGTCGCCGTGGTGTGCGCGTTCCTGCCCGGCTTCGTGCTGATCGCCTACAGTCTGCGCCGCGAACTCGACCAGCGGGTGCTCACCGCCATTGTGTGGGCGTGCGCGGCCGGGTATTTCGCGGCGTGCGCGCTGTGGTTCGTGGCCCGGGATGGGCGCACAACCGACTCGGGTCAGGGAATTTGGTTAACCAACTTCGTCGGGGTCCCCGCACTCGCGGTGGTGATCGTTTCCCCGTTGCGGGTCGCCTTGCTCGTGTTGGTGATCCTGGCGTACGTGGTCGGATGCGCCGACGAGGCGGCCAAGTCGGGAACTGTCGCCTGGGTTCCCGTGATCCAGGTGTTCTGGGCGGTCGCGTTCAGTGCGATGTACGTCATCGCCACCGGCATCGGACTGCGGACCGGCCGGACGCTGGACGAGACGCGTCGGCGAGCATTTGCGGCCGCCGCCGCGACCGCAGGGGTAGCTGCGCGGGAGACCGAACGCGCTCGGTTCGATGCGTTGATCCACGACCGGGTCATCGCGACGCTGGTGGCGGCATCGTCGGGCCGCGACGATCCCCGGCTGGGGGCGCAGGCGCGAACGGCCCTGGCCGAACTCGACGCCGCGGCACAGCCGCCGGACGGCACCGATATGGGACCCGACGAAGTGGTCGCTCGATTGCGCGCAACGGTGACCGCGGTCGACGACGACACCGAGGTCATGGTGCAGCGCCACGGCGACCCGTCGGTCGAGGAGCCGAACTATCCCGCGGACGTCGTCGCGGCACTCGGCGAGGCGCTCGGCGAGGCGGTGCGCAACAGCGGCCGGCACGCCGGCCTCGATGCCGATCGGGCGGTTCTCCTCGAGATCGGTGAGGACGCGATTCGGGCGACCGCTGTCGATGACGGCATCGGATTCGATGTTGGTGCGGTGCCACCCGAACGACTGGGCATCGAGGTCAGCGTCCGGCAACGGATGGCCGCGCTGACCGGTGGTGGGTCGCGGGTACACAGCGAGGTTGGCCGCGGCACCACCGTCCAGGTCTGGTGGACTCGATGACGGCTGGGTTAAGTCTCGGTCGCGACACAGGCGCCGTCGATGACAGTGTCCGGTCCCTTTTCGGCTGGCGTCCCATTCCACGAGACGATGCGTCGACAATTCTTGGATTGCAGCGACCGATCGCGTTAGTCGTGCTCGTCGGCTTCATTGTGGTGACAACAATCTCGGCCGCGTACCGCGACGGCGGTGTGATCAACTGGCCCATCTTTGCACTTGTCCTTTGCATGGTCACCGGTGCGGGGGCTCTTGACTGTTACGCGCCCGGAGACCCCATGGCGGGGTGGGCAACAGCACTCGTTGCCGTGACCGGGCCTGCTGCGACCGCACTCGCGGTCATCGCTGTCGGCGGTGAATCGACGCGAGCGTTCTGGCACATTAGCGGCTGTGTGATTGCGTTCAGTGCCTTCGCCTGTATCCGTGGCCGGACGCGCATTGCATGGTTGTCCTTCTGCGCCGTACTCGTCACGTCCGCCGTCATCGGCATCCTCGTCGGCGATGGGCCCGCGCCGTGGCTCTTCGGCCAGCTTCCCAACGTCGGCGTGCTACTGATGGCGACGCTCATCTCGGCGATCCTGCGGCCGGCCGCTCGGGAGATCTACGCGTTGCGGACACAGACCGCGATCGAGGCCGCGCAGGAGGCGGCGGCGCAGGCGGCGCTCGCCGAACGCGACGCTCAGCTCGCCCGCTTGGGTGACCGCGCGCGGGACCTGCTGCACGTTATCGCCGACGGCGGCCGACTCACCGACGACCAGGTCGAGCGCTGCCACCTCGTGGAAGCCCGGCTGCGCGACGGCATTCGGGCGCGCGGTCTGGACGATCCTGATCTCGCCGAACACGTGTGGCGCGCGCGTCAGCGGGGCGTCGTGGTGACGCTGCTCGACGACGCGGCTGCGGCCCACGACCGTGAGGAGATGCTCGCGGGTCTGCGAATCCGGGTCGCCGAGGTCCTCGACGATGTGCCCGCGGGGGCCGCGGTGACGGTACGGGTGCATCCGGAGGGCCGCGCCACTCCCGCGACGGTGGTGATCCGGGTCGGCGACCGGGTGTCGCGGATCGACGTCGCCCCGGACTCGCCGACGACGCGACTCGGCGACGCCTCGGACAAAGTCCCGTATTAATTGGGCAAAGTCCATATTGACGTGGACAAAGTTCTGCATTGACATGGATCGGGTTTACTCGTGGCCCGACGGGGGCTCGCCGAAATGCGTGGACAAGCGCACGCATTGCGCCCGCGTGAACGCACGCTCGCTCGAAAACGGAGCGTCCCCATTCTGGGACTGACGAAATTCTGTGCAGAACCTTAGTGTCATTGGTGCGGGGGTTGGCCCAGTGCGTCGGAGGTCGGCGGACGGGCCCGGGGAAGAGCGAGGACACGTGACGACTGTCAATCCGGCACCTGCCGACATGCGAGTGGCCGATCCAAGAACGTCGGGCCGGAGGACTACCCGACACCCGAGCATCCCGGCGCCGAGAATCGTTGCCGCCGTAGAGGAAATCCGGGCGAAGGCGGCCGCCGCCGAACAGCCGAGCGCGGCCTCGCCCGGTGCTGCCACCCTGGCATCGGCGCCCCTGGGGGCGCGGCCTGTCCTCCAGCCAGGCAACCCGGTGACGCAACTGGCCGGCTACCGTGCCGACGACCCGCACCGGGCGCCGCGGGTCCGCCCCGATCTTTCCCGACGGGAGATCGAGGTGCTGTTGGCCTGGCTGGAATGCGATTCCAAGAAGGGAGCGGCGGACCGGCTGTACATTGCCGGGTCGACGGTCAGTACCCATCTGGCGCGGATTCGGGCCAAGTATGCCGCGGTCGGTCGCGCCGCCCCGACCAAGACGCACCTGCTGGCGCGGGCCCTGCAAGACGGCCTGACCGAACTCGACAGCTGGTAGCTCCGGGGGCCGCTCAGTCGCCGGCCCCAGCTACAGGGTGACCCTGGCCAGGATGTCGGTCGTTGGCTGGGGAGAGCCACCGCGCGGTTCGATGGTGACGGCGATGCCTTCTGCGGAGTCGAGTCCGTCGACCAGAACCGGGTCCGCGGCGCCCTGTGCCCCGGTGAGCCCGGCGGAGACCGGCGTCGGCGCCTTGCCGACCAGCCACAGCTGGAAAGTGCGGTCGTCGGGCAGGCGCCGATTGTCGGTGTCGCGGACAACCGCGACCGCCTGATTGGCCTCGCGCGAGGCGATCACCGACATGGTGCCTCGGTTGCCCGCGAGACGCGCGGTGGTGACCCGGGCGTCCGGCGCCGACAGGACGTCGACGATCCGCTGATCGGAGGAGGCGACCGGCGGGGGTGATGGCTGCGCGGGGTCGGGAGCGGTGGTGCGCCCCACCAGGACTCCGGCGGCCAGCGCGACCGCGACCACGACCGCCGCGGCCGCTACGCCGCCGAGCACCCGGAGCCGTCGGGATCGCGATGCATCTCGGCGACGGCGGGCATCGGTCAGGGAGGTGACCTCACCGGTGTCGGTGCCGGGATCGGTTTCTGTGCCTGTGCCAGCGCCAGTCACCGCGTGGAGACCGTCACCCCCGGGTTCGTCGGCGTCCGCGCGGTGCGAAGCCTGGTGTGTCCCAGGTGTGCTCGCGATGTCGTCGCCCGGGGGGGTCGAGATGTCCGAGAGTCGATCGAGGACTTCGGCGCGCAGTCCGCTGGGTGCCTCGACCGCGAAGCGGCTCGCGACATCAACCATCGCCGTTTGGGTTTCGACGATGCGGCCGTGAAAAATGCTGCGCTCCATCGGGCTCAATGCGTCGAGTTCTGCGCGCATCCGCGCAGCCTCGTCCGGGGGTAGCGCATCGATCGCATAGAGCTCGAGATGCTCGTCGATCCAGTCGGTGTCAGCCATCGGTCCGTCCCCCCAGACAACTTCGGAGACTGCGCAATCCGTCCCGGATGCGGGACTTGATCGTGGGCAGCGGAGTCGCCGTCTGCTCGGCGACCTGGGGGTAGGTCAGACCGTTGAAGTACGACATCTCGATGGTGCGCCGCTGCAGATCGGTGAGCCGGTCCATACACCGACGCAGCGCGTGGTGGTCCTCCCGGTCGACCACGACCTCCAGCGGGATCGCGTGCGGCACCGACGCATTCGACGCTCCGTATTCGACCGACCGGCGGCGGTGCAGTTCCTCGGTACGCACCCGGTCGACCGCGCGTCGATGCGCGATGGTCATCATCCACGTGATCACCGACCCGCGACCCGGGTGATAGTCTGCGGCCTTCTGCCAATACTGGAGGTAGGACTCCTGCACGATCTCCTCGGCGTACCCGGAGTCCCGAATCACGCGGAGTGCCAGACCGTAGATGCGGGCGGAGGTCAGATCGTAGAGCTGGGCGAACGCACCACGGTCACCGCGCGCACACGCGGCGAGAAGGTCCTGGAGTTGAGAAGCGTCACCGGAGCGCGCCGAAGCACGTCCGGCGGTGCCCCGATCGCCAGCGGTCATGATCTCACGCTAGTGCCATCGACCCGCCCGCGCGGGCGAACGCCCGTTCGGCGGCAGCGGGACTGCGCCGGGGTCATCGGTTTGCCGATCGCCGGTACAACAGCAGCGAGAGCGGAACGCACACCACCAGGATCAGGACACTGGCGCCTACCGAGTACGCCGTGGCGTGCTCTGCCACCCATCCGGTGGGTGCGGGAAAATCCGGTGGCGCCTGGTTGCCGAATCGTTCGCGCGCCATCGTGGCCACCGCGGTCACCGGATTCCACTCCGCGATGACCCGCAGCGGACCGGGCAGCGACGACGCGGCGATGAAGGCGCTGGACAGGAAGGTGACCGGGAACATCCACAGGAATCCGATGCTCTGCGCAACCTCGACGTTCGGGGCGGCCAGGCCGCTGACTGCACCGATCCACGCCATCGCGAGGCCGAACAGCACGATGACCCCGAAGGCGATGGCGGCGTCGCCTGCGCTGCCCCGGATCCGCCACCCGATTGCCAGGCCGCACGCCACCATCACCGCCAGGCCGATGAGGCCGAGAAGCATGTCGGAGGTCACCCGGCCGGCGATCACCCCGAGCCGTGACATCGGCAGCGACCGCAACCGGTCGACAATGCCGTCGGCCATGTCGTTCGCCAGCCCGACGGTGGTGAACGCGGCATTGAACACCATTGTCTGAGTGAAGATGCCGGCCATCAGATACTCACGATAGGAGGCACCGCCGAAGGTCGCGCCGAAGACGTAGGCGAACAGGAACACGAACATCAGCGGTTGGATGGTCGCGCTCATCAGCAAGGTGGGGATGCGGCGAACCGTCAGCAGGTTGCGTTCGACGAGAACCGCGGTGTCAGCGAGCATCGATGCTCTCCTCTCTGGGGGTCGCGCGATCGGTGCCCGGGTCGGCCGTGTCGACGGACTGGCCGGTCAGGTGCAGGAACACGTCGTCGAGGGTGGGCGCCGACACCGAGGTGTCGACGACTTCGATTCCACGGCTTTCCAATTCGCGGACCGCGCGGACACCCGCGCGGGTGCCGTCGGCGACTGGCACCGACCAGCGGCCGGGCGCGTCGGCGTCCGGCATACCCAAGCCGATCTCGGCCAAGGTCGTCGCGATGAGCACGTCTCGACCGGAATCGTCCACGCCGGGCGTCGCGTGCCGTGGCACGACGACCTCGACGGTCAGGATCGACTGTGCGGTGGTCTGTTTCAGATCGGTCGCGGTGCCCTGGGCGCGGATCGTGCCGTGGTCGATCACGGTGATCTCGTCGGCCAGTGTGTCGGCCTCCTCGAGGTATTGCGTGGTGAGCAGCACCGTGGTGCCCTCGGCGACCTGGGCGGCGATCACCTCCCACATCTGTCGGCGGCCCCGCGGATCGAGGCCGGTCGTCGGCTCGTCCAGAATGACGAGCTTCGGTCGGTTGATGATCGCTCCGGCAAGGTCGAGCCGGCGCCGCATGCCACCGGAGTAGGTACGCATCGGCCGGTCGGCCGCGGCGGTGAGGTCGAGGTCGGCGATCAGTGATCGCGCGCGATCGGCGGCATCCCGGCGCGAATGCCCGTACAGTTGCCCCACCATCCGCAGGTTCTCGAATCCGGTGAGATTGCCGTCGACGGCGGCGTACTGCCCGGACACGCCGATGATCCGGCGCGCGGCGTCCGGGTCGGCCAACGCGTCCACTCCGTCGACGGTCACCGTCCCGGAGTCGGGTCGCATCAGGGTCGCGACCGCACGGACCGTCGTCGTCTTACCCGCCCCGTTGGGGCCGAGCAGTGCGTGCACGCTGCCCGCCGGGACGGTGAGATCGATGCCGTTGAGTGCTACCACGCGCGGGCCCCGACCGAAGAGGCCGGAGCGGAAGACCTTGCGCAGGCCCCGCAGTTCGAGTGCCGGACGGGTGGCAACCGAGGTATCCGTTGCGGGCGGCGTCCCGGTAGCGCTCGCCGCGTGGCCATCCGCCCTGTGGGCATCCGCTGTGGGGCCATCCGTGGGGTAGCCGTTCAGCGGGTAACTGCTCGCAGGGTCGCCGTCCGCGGGCTCAGCCATGCTGTGTCGGCCCATCGCCACTCCCTTCCGTCGCGGGCGCTCGCCCTGCCGTCGCCGCCGTCGATGGCTCCGGCGTCGATGCATCGTTCTGCTCCATTGCACGGATCAGGCTGGCCGGTCGCATGTCTCGCCAGTTCTCCTCGACATAGGCCAGGCACTCGTCGTGTCCGGCGGGACCGAACATGCGAGTCCATCCATCGGGCACCGGAGCGAACTCCGGCCACAGCGAATGCTGATTCTCGTCGTTCACCAGGACGAGGAACACGCCGTCCGTATTGTCGAACGGATTGGTCATGATCTCTCCTCTGCGCTTGCGTTCGCGGTTGTGATTCGGGGCGGGCATCGCGGCGGACTGCTCCACCGATGTCCGAGTACCGGTCATCTGCCACCCGGCCGATGGTGCGGGCCGGTGCGGCGCGGGCTATCGGCCGGCACCCGAGCCGTCATCGAGCGGGTCGAGCGCCGAGACGAAACCGGAGACGTTCTCCGGCAACAGCATCCGGGCGTGCGAGCAGTCCACGGTGATCTCGTGCACCGGACCGCGCAGATACCGTGACCACCCGTCGAGCGCGGGCGGGCCGGCCGGGCGGTCGACGCCCGCGCTGACGAATACCGTGTCCCCGTGGTAGGCCCGCGGGAACCAGCCCTCGGCCAGTCGCGACGACTGCCGGAACGCCCGATGGATCCGATCGAAGTCGGTGCGGGTGATCCCGGAGAGCGGGCCCGGAACCGACCGGATCGCCGCGAATGCCTCGTCCGCCGTCGGCTCCCGTCCCGGTGCGTCGGTGGCTCGAATATCGAACTCCGCCAGCAGTTCCCCGATCGACGGCTCGATGTCGAGGTCGGGCCGGGCGGCCACCACATAGGAGTCGAGCAAGACCAGCGGGGCCACCTCGCAGCCGGCGGCGGCGAGCTGCACCGCCATCTCCTGGGCGATGAGACCGCCGAGCGACCACCCCACCAAGTGGTAGGGCCCGTCCGGGCAGATCCGCCGGATACGGGCGACGTAATCGGTGGCGAGCTCCTCGATGGTGGACGCCTCCGGTTCGCCCGAGAGCGCCGGATTCTGCAGCCCGTACACCGCACGGTCCGGTGCCAGGTGCGGCAGTAGCGAGGCGAAGCTCCAGGACAGCCCGATCGCCGGATGGATCACGAACAACGGTGCCGCCGTGCCGGTCTCGGGACCGGTTGCGGTGGCCGCGTTGCCGCCACCGACCGGCCGGCGCAGGGTGACGACGGGTGCGAAACCGGTGCGGCTCTCCGGCGTGAGGGCGTCGGCTGTGTCGCTGTCGGATTCGGTCACCGGCCCGCCGAGATGGGCGGCCATCTCGGCGGCGGTCGGCGCGCCGAAGACGATCTGTGCGGTGATGTCTCGGCCGAGTTGCTCCGACAGTGCCGCAGTGAGCGACGCGGCGAGGAGCGAGTTGCCGCCGAGATCGAAGAATCCGTCGTCGGCGCCGACCGACTCCGTCGGGAGGTGCAGCACGTCGGCGATGCACGTCGCGATGACGGTCTCCAGACCCGGCCGGGGCGCCCGTCCGCGGGGGCCGAGGTCCGGGGCGGGCAGTGCGGCGCGGTCCAGCTTCCCGACCGGGGTCAGCGGAATCTCGTCGAGCACGGTGACCGTAGCGGGCACCATATGCCGGGGTAGCCGGTGGGCCGCCCGGTCTCGAATCTCCGCCGGATTCGGTTGGTGCGCGCCAGATATCGTGACGTAGCTATGGAGCTGCGGGCCACCGGGGCCGTCGGCGACGACGGTGACCGCGAAGTCCACACCGTCGTCGGCGGTGAGCGCGTCGTCGATCTCGCCGAGTTCGATCCGGAAGCCGCGAACCTGTACCTGGTTGTCGCTGCGGCCGACGTACACCATGCGGCCGTCGTCGGTCCAGCGCACCAAGTCACCGGTGCGATACATGCGGTCTCCCGCGTATCGCCATCCGGTCACCATTGGAGCCGGGACGAAACGGGTGGCGGTCAAGCCGGGGCGCCGATGGTAGCCGCGGGTCACCTGGGCGCCGAGTAGATACAGATCACCGGTGACCCCGGCGGGTACCGGGTGTAACCGCTCGTCGAGGACCAGCGCGGCAACGCCGTTGTTGGGGGTGCCGATGCTCACCTCGCCGTCACCGTCGAACTCGTCGCCGGTGGTGATGACGGTGGTCTCGGTGGGACCGTAGACGTTGACCACCGTGCGCCGCCGGGACCAGCGTCGAGCCAGATCGGTGCCGAAGGCCTCGCCACCGATCGCCAGGGCGGTCAACGACGGCACCTGGTCCGGTTCCATCGTCGCGACCGCCGCCGGAGTGATAAACGCATGGGTCACACCGTGAGCGGCGATGAATCGGGCCAGCGGAGCGCCGCCGTACAGATCCGTCGGCGCGATCACCAGGGTGGCCGCCCCCGCGGCCGCCAGCAGGAACTCCAGCACCGACGCATCGAAGCTCGGGGACGCGAAATGCAGCACCCGCGACGAGGTGCCGGGGCGGAGCCGGCTGCGCAACTCGTCGTGGACGGCCCGCAGGCCCGAGTGCGGCACCAGCACACCCTTGGGCCGACCGGTCGATCCGGAGGTGTAAATGATGTACGCCAGTTGGTTCACCCGCGCCGGTACCCGTTCGGTGACGCTGATCGGAGTCGGCGAGGAATGACTCAGTCGCACCTGCACTCCCGGATCGTCGATGCGCAACGTCGGGATGTCACCGGGGAGGGTGTCCGCGAACTGTGTCGTCGTCACGGCCAGCCGTGCGCCGCTATCGGCGAGCATGTGCGCGATCCGGTCCGCGGGATAGGTCGGGTCGATCGGTACGTAGGCGGCGCCCGAGCGGATGATCGCCCAGATTGCCACCAGCGCGTCGACCGACCGACCGATCGCCATCGCCACCACGGGTTCGGTCACCGTATCCGGACCGTCGGAGTCCGCGCCGGCGGCGACGTCGACACCTCGGCCGAGTAGCACCCGGGCCAGCCGGTTGGCACGTTCGTCCAGGTCGCGGTAGGTGATCGACCCGCGTGCGTCGATCGCGGCGATGCCGTCGGGATTGCGGCGCACCGCGTCGTCGAGCAACGCCCCGAACGTCATCGGGGCGGCGGGCGCCGGACCGGTCGCCGGGGCGACCTCATCGACCTCCAGCGGGTCGGTGATCCGCACGTCACCGGCGGCGCGGTACGGATCGGCGATGATCGCCCGCAGCACGCGCAGGAATCGGGTCACCAGATCGGTGGCGTCGGCGTGGCCGTACCGCGCGGTGGCGTAAGTGAGACTGACCTCGGCACCGGCAGGTGACCGCGGATTCATGCCGGTCACGGTGAATTGCAGGTCGAACTTCGCGGTCTGCGTGCCTGCCGCCGCGGTGTCGTCGACGCCGCTGCCCACCGGGGCTTCGGCGACGCTGGCCCGCAGCTCGTCGGTCACGGCGATCCCGTCGCCGGGCAGACCATCGGCGAAGTCGTGTACCGACAATGCCACCTGGAACAGCGGATGCCGGCCCGACTCCCGATCCGGGTTGAGTGCGGCGACCACGTCGTCGAACGGGGCACCGGCATGGTCGAGAGCATCGAGGTCGGCGTCCCGGACGGCCGCGATCAGATCGGCAACGGTATCCGACGGCGCGACGCGGGTCCGCAGCGCGAGCGTGTTGACGAACATGCCGACGGTCCGTTCGTAGTCGGCGCCCGGGTCGTCGGACCGCGGAGCGGCGCGGTTGGCGACCGGAGTGCCGATCACCAGATCGTGGCCGCGGTCACCGGCCCCGAGGCGATGCAGCAGCACCGCCAGGGCGGTGTGCAGCACCGTGAACGTGGAGGTGGAATGCGCACGCGCCCAACGGTTCACCTCATCCCGCAGGTCCTCGTCGAGACCAGCGGTGACCATCCGCGCCGACCTATCGGTGGGCTCGCTATCCGGACCGTGTACCGACGCCGGCACGGTCTCGGCGGGAGCATCGGTCAGTGCGCGCGTCCAGAAGTCGACATCCGTCCTCGCGGGGTGGGACTCGAGGTCTGCTCCGGCGGTCCCGTCGGCCTGGGCGTCGTCCGATGCTGCGGAGTCGCGTTCGGCGTCGGTGGCCGCGGCGAGTGCATAGTCGCGGTAGTCGCGCGCGGCCGGCGGCCACGGGTCGGCCCGGCCGGCGGTGCGCTCGCGATACGCGGTGACTAGGTCGCCCACGATGACCGGCAGCGACGCACCGTCGGCGGCGATGTGGTGTACCACCAGGAGAAGCACGTGTGCGGTGTCGTCGGTGGCCGATCGCAGCAGGTGCGCCCGCAGCGGTGGTTGACCGGTCACGTCGATGGGTTCGCCGCACAGCCACGCGATCGTGTCGTCGAGGTCGCCGGCGGTCGCCGTCACCGTCGGTACGAGGTCGCCGACCACGGCCGCCGGGTCGTCGAGTACGACCGCGGCCGGCGATCCGTTCCGCACCGGATAGACGGTACGAAGACTGGTGTGTCGAGACACGATGTCCACCAATGCATCCCGCAGGGCGACGGTGTCCAGGGTGCCGGTCAACCGAAGGACGAAGGGCATCAGATAGTCGCCTGCATCCGGTGATGCCTGGGCGATCGACCACAGTCGGCGTTGGATGGGTGCCAGCGGCACGCTGTCGCGGCGTGGCCTGGGGGCGTCGTGCTCGGCGACGGGTGTTGCGGTATCCGCGCCGGCGGGGTCCAGGCCCGGGGCCAGGCCGGCGAGCCCGGCGATGCTCGGGTTGTCGAAGACATCCCGTACCCGCAGACCGGGTCCGGTGTGGCGCTGGTTGATTCGACTGACCAGCGTGGTCGCTTGCAGCGACGTACCGCCGAGGAGGAAGAAGTCGTCGTCGGCGCCGATGTCGGCGTCGGCGAGTCCCAGCACATCGGCGACGATCTCGGCGATCGCTCGTTCGGGCCCGCTGGTGGGCCGACGGCCCTGGGCCGTTCCTCGTCCACTCGACGGCGCGGGCAGTGCCGCACGGTCGAGCTTGCCGTTGCCGGTGAGGGGGATCGAATCGAGGATCATCACCGCCGACGGCACCATGTGCCGCGGCAGCTGTTGGGCGGCGGCCGCTGCCAGTGTCGCTCCGTCGGGCGCCGGGTCCGCGCCGGGAACGAGGGTGACGTAGCCGACGAGAGTCGCCGCCGCGCCCGTGCCGTGGACCAGGACGGTCGCGGTATCGACGTCGGAGTGCGCCGACAGCGCACCGGCGACCTCGTCGAGTTCGATCCGGAAACCGCGAACCTTGACCTGGTTGTCGCTGCGCCCGTGGTACATCAGCGATCCGTCATCGGTGCGGTGCACGATGTCGCCGGTGCGGTACATGCGCGTGCCGGGGTCGATCGGGGAGGCGATGAACCGGGCCGAGCTCAGTGCCGCGCGGTTCAGGTAACCGCGAGCCAGGCCGGGGCCGGTCAGGTACAGCTCGCCGGGCACTCCGTCCGGAACGGGTGCCAGGCGGTGATCGAGCACCAGGGCGGTGCAACCGTCGATGGTCCGGCCGATCGTGATGGGGTCGCCCGGCTGCAGCGCCGCCATCGACGTGACGATGGTGGTCTCGGTGGGGCCGTAGCAGTTGACGTAGGTGCGGCCAGGGGCCCAGCGTGCGATGAGCTCGGGCGGGTTCGCCTCGCCACCGACGCCGAGTACCCGCAGCGCGGGCAGTTCCCGGGGTCGAGCGGCGAGCAACGCAGCCGGGGTGATGAATGCATGGCTGACACCGGCGTCGTCGAGGAACTCGACGAGTTCGTCGCCGCCGTAGATATTCGGGGGAGCGATCACCATCGTGGCGCCGCTGTCGAAGGCCAGCAGGAACTCGAGCATTGCGGCGTCGAAACTGGGAGACGCGAAATGCAGTGTGCGGCTGCCGGGTTCGACGTCGTAGCGGTCACGCTGCGCGGCACTGAAGGCGGCGAGGCCGAGGTGCGACACGGTGACACCCTTGGGCACACCCGTCGACCCCGACGTGTAGATGACGTATGCGGCGGTCGCCGGGTCACGGACGACCCGGTCGCGGTCATCGATCGTCTCGGCCGGATCCCGATAGCCGTCACCACTCGACAGCGACTCCACCGTCAGCCACCAGATGTGGTGTGGCAGGGTGCCGATCAGCTGCGCCGAGGTGATACCGAGGATCGCTCCCGAGTCGGTGAGCATGTGTTCGACGCGCTCCGCCGGGTATCGGGGGTCGATCGGCAGCACCGCGGCGCCGGCCTTGGCGACCGCCCAGGTCGCCACCACCGATTCCAGCGAGCGGGCCACTGCGACGGCGATCACGTCCTCCGGGCCGACGCCGAGCGAGGTCAGGCGATGAGCCCATTGCTCGGACACGGCATCCAGGTCGCGATAGGTCATGGTGGCGGTACCGTCGTCGACCGCCGTCATCTCCGGATACGCGGCGACGGTGCGCGCCAGCATGTCGGCCAGATGCATCGGCTCCGGAATGGCCGGAGCGCCATCGATGTCGACGCGGGTGCCGACCGCTGGGCTGGACGGCAGGTCGGCGATCCGGTGGTCACCGATCGGACGGTGTGGGTCGGCGGCCAGCGAGCGGGCCAGCCGCACGAATGCGTCGGCGATGCCCACCACGCGGCCGCGGGTGAAGACATCGGTGGCGAAGGTGAAGCGCAGCGCGTCGCCCCGCAGCCGCACCTCGAGGTCGAACCGGGCGGCACCGGTATCGACCTCCACGACCGACGCGTCGACGCCGGCGAGGGCGATGTCGGCGTCCACCGGACGGCCGGAGACCGCCGCATCGAAGGCCAGCGCGACCGAGAAGATCGGATGCCGGCCCGTGCGAGGCGGATTCAGCATGGCGACGATCTGCTCGAACGGCATATCCGACTGGGACAGCGCTTCCAGATCGTGCTCCCGGACGGCACTGAGCAGCTCAGCGAAGGTCGTCGACGGGTGCACACCGGTGCGCAGCACCACCGAGTTCACGAACATGCCCACCATGTCGGCGAGCCGTGGATCGGTGCGGCCGGCGACCGGAGTGCCGATCAGGATGTCGGAGGCGGCGCCGGCGATCTGCACGTCCGGGTCGGCGTGCAACTTGTGCAGCAGCACCGCGAGCACGGCATGCATGGTCATGAACTCGGTGGCGTGCCCCTCGGAGAGCGCGACCAGTTCGGCGCGCAGGTCCTCGTCGAGGGTGACCTCGACGACGTCCGCCCCGCTGGTACCTCCACCGGCAGGTACATCCGCCAGCAGCGGTGGCGCCAGGTCGACTCCGTCCAGGTCGGCCGACCACCAGCGGGCCAGCTCGTCCAGCCGAGAGCCGCTCGCCGCGGTACCGGACGCGGCACTCGTGTCCGGACCGATCCCGCGAGCCGGATCGACACCGAGATTGCTTGCCTGCCAACGGAGATAGTCGCGGTAGGTCACCGCAAGCGGTTCCTGCGACGGTGTCCGGCCGGCGGCCAGGTCGGCGTAGGCGTATCCGACGTCGCGGGCCAGCGGCGCCATCGACCAGCCGTCGGCGGCGATATGGTGTACCACCAGCGTCAGCATGTGCCACGGCGTGTCGGTGTCGTCGTCGATGCGGTGCAGGACCGCCCGCACCGGGACGTCCCGGGTCAGGTCGAACGGCCTTCGGGCGAGGCTGCGCGCTGCGTCCGCCCATGAGTCGGCGTCGATCGTCTGCACCCGTAGGTCGGGAGAGGCCTCCTCGGCGGTGCGGAGCTCGATCACCGGCCGCCCGTCGACGTCGGGATACACGGTGCGCAGCGGCTCGTGCCGATCAATGGTGTGCCGCAGCGCCATTCGCAGGGCGTCGACGTCGAGATCGCCACGTAGGTCGAGGGCGAACGCGATCGTGTACCGCGCGTGGTCGGTTGTCGCGGTGGTGTCC
The DNA here is from genome assembly GCA_039527305.1 of Gordonia sinesedis. GTDB lineage: Bacteria > Actinomycetota > Actinomycetes > Mycobacteriales > Mycobacteriaceae > Gordonia > Gordonia sinesedis. The sequence continues at coordinate 448,272 of BAAAJU010000001.1, forward strand.
GCCGAGTCACCGGCCGGAGGGGTTGTGTGATCGGCGTCGAGGCGGTTGAGGAACCACATCTGCTGCTGCGCCGGACCGGGTGCCACCCGCGCGTGCGGGTCGTGTGACAGGGTGGCGAGCCGGTAGTCGTGGTCGTCCGGGGACCGGCGGGTATCGGTGTCCGGGTCGGTGTCGGGACTGCACCGGCACCGGCGAGCCGGGCGATGCCGGCGACCGTGGGGTGATCGAACACGTCGCGGATAGCGATTCGCGTCCCGGTGACCTGCTCCAGGGTCCCGGCGATCTGGGTGGCCAGCAGCGAATTGCCGCCCAGGTCGAAGAAGTCGTCGTGGCGTCCGATGCCCGCCGGGTCGAGCCCGAGGCGGGTCGCGATCAGGTCGGCGACCGCGCGTTCGGTCGCCCCGCGAGGAGCTTCGGCGGGGTCGTCGGTGACGGCCGCCGAGTCGTCGGGCGAGGGCAGTGCGCGGTGATCGATCTTGCCGATCGGGGTGATCGGGATCTCGTCGAGCTTGACGACCGCGGACGGAATCATGTGGCGCGGAAGGCGATCGGTGAGACGGTCGCGGACATCGGCGACGGCATCGTCGGTGTTCGCGTCGGCGGTCAGCGTGACGTAGGCGACGAGCCGGGCCCGTTCGCCGTCGCCGTGCACCACCGTGACGGCGGCGGTGACCGCGTCGTCGGCGGTCAGCGCGGCGTCGATCTCACCCAGCTCGATGCGATGTCCGCGGATCTTCGTCTGATGATCTGCCCGGCCGTAGAACTCAAGTTCGCGATCGGCCGTCCAGCGCACCAGATCCCCGGTGCGGTACATGCGTTCGCCCGGTTCGCCGTACGGGTTGGCGATGAAGCGCTTCGAGGTGAGCGGCCGGATGCCGTGGTAGCCGCGGGCGAGATGCGGTCCGGCGATGTACAGTTCGCCGACCGCGCCGGGCACCACCGGGCGCAGCCGCTCGTCGAGCACCATCGCAGCGATGCCGCGGATCGGCCGTCCGATGGTGAGTGTGTGGTCCGGCGCGATCTCGCGCGAGATGGTCGCTACGACCGTCGTCTCGGTTGGCCCATACGCGTTGTACATCGGCACCGACGCCGACCAGCGTTGTACCACTTCGGGGTTCGGGTGTTCACCGCCGATGACCAGCGCGCGGAGCCCGGGTACGTCCTCCGGCGACATCGTGGTGAGCAGCGACGGCGTCAGGAAGGCGTGGGTGATCCGGCGCGCATTGATTAGCTCGACCAGTTCGCGGCCGCCGACCAGACCGGGCGGGACGATGTGCAGTGTCGCGGACGCGGCGACGGCCATCAGCATCTCCAACACCGACGCGTCGAAACTGGGTGACGCCATGTGCAGCGAACGGGAGTCGGGGGACAGCCCGAAGTGCGTGACCTGTTGCGCGGCAAAGTCGGCGAGTCCGCGGTGGCTGACCACGACGCCCTTCGGGGTGCCCGTGGTGCCGGACGTGTAGATGAGGTACGCCGGCTGGTCGACCGACAGTGGCGCCCGCGACTCGGGCCCCGTGTCGCTGCGGGTGGCGTCGTCGTCGACGAGCATGACCGGTGGTGCGTCGTTGCCGAGGGCGATCTGGCCGATGGTGGCGTGGTCGGAGAGGATCAGGCGCGCCCCGGAGTCGGCGAGCATGAAGGCGATGCGCTGCGCGGGGTAGTCGGGGTCCACCGGGACCCAGGCGGCGCCGGTGCGGACCACCGCCCACACGGCGATGACCGAAGTGACGCTGCGCGGCAGGGCGATCGCCACGAACTGCTCGGGTCCGGCACCCGCGGCGGTCAGACGCCGGGCCAGCGACTCGGCGGCGGCGTCGAGGTCGCGGTAGGTCAGCGCGGTGGTGTCGTCGGCGACCGCGATCCGATCCGGTTCGGCGTCGACCGCGGCAGCGAGAATGCGGGACAGGTGTTCCACCGGACGGCCGGCCGCACCGACCGCGGGAACCAGGTCGAGGCGTTCGGCCGGGTCGAGAACGACGATGTCGCCGATCGGCAGCGTCGGGTCGGTGGTGATCGCGTCGATCAGCCGACGGAGCCGGGCGGCCAGTCCGTCGATGGTTGCGCGATCGAACAGTGCCGTCGCATAACCGATCTCGACGGACAGCCCGGCAGGCTGGCCGTCGTCGTCGTGGGTCTCGGTAAAGGTGAACTGCAGATCGAACTTCGCATGCCCGGTGTCGATACGCGCCGCGGTCGCCGACAACCCGGCGAAGTCCAGCGAGATCGCCGAGTTGTCTTCCAGTGCGACAGACACCTGGAACAGCGGGTGGGTGCCATGCGCGCGTTGCGGATTGAGTTCGGCGACGAGACGGTCGAACGGCAGGTCGGAGTGCTCGAAGGCGTCCAGGTCGGTGTCCCGGACGGTGCCGAGGAGTTCGGCGAAAGACCCGTGCTTGTCGACCGCGGTGCGCAGCACGAGCGTGTTGACGAACATGCCGACCAGCGGGTCCACGTCGGCGTCGCCGCGGCCGGAGACCGGTGTGCCGACGACGATGTCGGAGCTCTGCGACAGTGTCCGCAGCAGCGCGGCTACCGCTGCATGCACCGCCATGAACGGGGTCGCGTCGGCGGCCGCGGCGAGGTCGACGAGGGCGCGATGCTTGCTCGCGGGGATCTGGGTGTGCACCACCGCACCGGTGCCCGCGGCGTCGGGAGTGCGGGCCCGGTGCCGGTCGACCGGGAGTTCGGCCTCGACCGGCACGTCGTCGAGGACGTCCGTCCAGAACGCCAGATCACCCGCGCTGGCCGATTCGTTCGCGAGCCACTCGTGCCGACGCGTCGATACCTGGGAATAGGTGGCGGGCAGTGGATTCCAGGACGGCTCGCGGTCGGCTGCCCGGTCCCGGTAGGCGGTGGCGAGGTCGGCCGCCAGCGGTCCGAGGGACCAGCCGTCCGCGGCGATGTGGTGGATGACCATGGTGAGCCGGTGGTCGTCCGGGGCGTTGCGCACGAGGCGCGCTCGGATAGGCGGTTCGGATGCGAGATCGAACGGGGTTGATGCGAAGTCGAGGTCGCTGGGTGCCTGGGCCCAGTCGTCGCCCGACCGGTCCAGCACCGGCAGGTCGATTCGGGCGGCGGCCGGATCGGGAACGATGACCGCGGTGCCGTCGTCGTCGCCGACGGTGCTGTGCAGCGGTTCGTGCCGGGCGACGACATCGTTCAGCGCCTGGCGCAGCGCGTCGATGTTCAGGTCGCCGACCAGGCGGACCGTGAACGGCATGTGGTACGCGGCGGCGAGGTCGGGCTCCATGCGGTTGGTGACCCACAGGCGGTGCTGGGCGGGCGACAGCGGGACCGGTCCCGGCGCCGAGTGGTCGACGCTGACCGCCTGGGGCGAGGTCCTCGGGGAGGAGTCGGATTCGGTGCCGGAGGTGGGCGACGGGACGGAGTCGTCGGTGACGCCGAGATCCCGCAGCGCGCGGGCGATCTCGGCGATGTCGGTGGCATCGAAGATCGCACGGATGCCGACGCGTCGGCCCGTGGTCCGCGACAGCCGGGCGGCCACCCGCGTCGCCGACAACGAGTTGCCGCCCAGGACCGCGAAGGTCGCGGTCATCGACACCGCGTCGATGCCGAGGACGGCTCCGACGGTCTCGGCCACCAGTCGTTCCACGGCGTCGCGGGCAGCCACGTGTGCTTCGGTGCCGGAGGACGGTTCCGGCGCGGGGAGCGCGCGGCGGTCCAGTTTGCCGCTGGCGGTGGTGGGCAGCTCGTCGAGGACGACGATCCTCGTCGGAATCATGTGTGCCGGCAGGCTCTCGACGAGTTCGTCACGGATATCCCGGGATTCGAGATCAGCGGTGCCGCAGACGTAACCGACGACGGCGGGTTCACCGGCGACGACGTCGTCGCGGAGCACCACCCCGGCCGCGCGGACGCCTGCTAGCCGGGCGAGTGCGGACTCGATCTCACCGAGTTCCACGCGTTGCCCGCGGATCTTCACCTGAGAGTCGGCACGACCGAGGTATTCGAGTTCCCCGGTCACCGTCCACCGCACCAGATCGCCGGTGCGGTACAGCCGTTCACCATTACCTGCCGGGTGGGCGACGAACCGCGTGGCGGTCAGATCGGTGCGGCCGGCGTAGCCGCGGGCGAGTTGGACGCCGCCGAGGTACAGCTCACCGATCGCGCCGACCGGCTGGGGCGCCAACCGGCGGTCCAGGACGTGCACGGTGGTGTTGGTGATCGGCCGGCCGATCGGGACGACGATGGTGTCGGCGGTGCAGTTGTCGTGGTGCGTCACGTCGACGGCGGCTTCGGTGGGCCCGTACAGATTGTGGATCGGCGCGGCGGTCAGCCGGGCCGCGGCGGCGACGGTCGCCGGGGTGAGCGCCTCACCACTGGTGACGATGCGTGCCAGGGAACGCAGCGCGGGATCGTGGCCGGGGGTCGCCTCGGAGGCGTCGGCCGGGCCGGCGTTGTCACCATCGGTCGCGGCGTCATCGGTCGCGGCGTCGGCGGTCAGGGCTTCGGCGAAAGCGGCCAGCATCGACGGCACGAAATGCACCGTGGTGACCGCATTCTCGGCGATCACCCGGCGCAGGTACCAGGGGTCGCGGTGGCCGTCGGGGGTGGGCACCACGAGCGCGGCGCCGGTCAGCAGCGGCCAGAAGAACTCCCACACCGAGACGTCGAAGGTGGCCGGCGTCTTCTGCAGCACGCGGTCGTCGGGGCCGATCGGGTACGCCGACTGCATCCACCGCAGCCGGTTGACGATGGCGCGATGGGTAATCACCACGCCCTTGGGGCGACCGGTGGACCCGGACGTGAACAGGACGTAGGCGGGGTGATCGGGGTGCGGTCGAGGTGCCCGAGCCACCCGGCCGGTCGGCGACGGATCCAACTCCGCCGCGGGTGCCGTTGCGTCGGCGGCACGTAGACCGTCCATCGTGACGATCGCGCGTGGGCCGACGGGCCCGGTGGCGGTGCTCTGCCCGGTGCCATCGTCGGCCTCCTCGGCGATGATCAGGTCGGGGCGCGCGGTCGCGACGATGTGCGCACGGCGTTCCGCCGGTTCGGCCGGGTCGATGGGCAGATACGCGCCACCCGCGGCGATCACCGCATGCAGGGCGATGACCTGGTCGATGCTGCGCGGAAGTGCCACGCCGACAACCGATTCGGGTCCGACACCGCGCTCGCGCAGCGCGGCGGCGATACGGTCGGTGGCGGCGGCGAACTCGCCATAGGAGAGCGTCACGCCGGAGGTCGCGTCGAGAAGTCCGTCGCGGCTGCGGTACCGGGCGGCGGCCTCGTCGAGGAGATCGGCCAGGGTGATGTCGTCGGCCCGCAGTACCGGTCCGTTCGACGCTGCGTCGATGCCCGGTTCCTCGGTCGGGGTGAGCAGCGGCAGGTCGGCGACCGACTGCTCCGGATCGGCGTCGACGAAGCGAGTCAGAAAGTCGATGATGCGTTCGTGGTGCGCCTCGATCTCCCAGTCGGCGTAGATATTCGGGTTCGCCTCCAGATCCAGCCGCATGCCGCCGGTGAAGCCGTCGTAGACGTTGATGGAGGCGTCTTCGACGGGCCCGGTGGACAGCACGTTGAGTTCGCCGCGCAGCGGGCCGAAATCGATGTGCTCGAAGAACAGCATCACGTTGACCATCGGGCCGAAGAATCCCCGGCGGCCGTTGGCGCCGCCCAGGATCTCGCCGGTGATCTCCTCGTGCCGGTACCGCTGGTGGCGGATCGCCGACTTGATCTCGTCGTTGGCCGCACGCAGCAGCTCGGTCACCGTGACCGGCGCATCGGAGGGCGACCCGATCGCCACCCGGATCGGGATGACGTTGGACGTCAGGCCGGCCGAGGTCCGCAGCATGTCGCTGTCGCGGCAGGCGACCGGGAGACTCAGCATCGACTCGTCGCGGTCGTTCAACCGGGCCAGGTATAGGGCCACCGCGGCGGTAATTCACCGACGCCGGACGCACCCGGTGCGCGCGGGCCAGTGTGCGGATGCGCCCGACGAGATCGGAATCCAACACGGCCGAGCGCACCGTCGCCAGCGGGGCGGCCTCGGCGTCGCGGTTCGCCAGGGAGGTGATCTCGGGGGTCTGGCCGGTGGAGTCGACCAGCCGGTCACGCCAGTAGTCCTTGGCTTCGGTGAATCGGTCGGACTCGCGAAAGGCGTTGTCGAGTTCGGCGATCCGCGCCATCGACGCGGATTCCGCCGGCGCGGCCTCGGTGCCGTTGCTGATCGCGGTGTAGTACGCCGCGACCCGCAACATCATGTACATCGCCGCCCAGCCGTCGAATGCCAGGTGGTGGCCCCAGCAGTACCAGATCACGTGTCGCGGCCCGACGGTGAGCAGGTAGGTCTCCAGCAGTGGGTCGGAGTAGAGGTCGGTGTGCTTGGAGCGGTGTTCGTCGATCCAGGCCAAGGCGGCCGCGCGCGGATCGTCGGCGTCGGTGAAGTCGCGCGTCCCGAGAGTCACCGACCGCGAGTGATCGACCATGACCAGCGGTTCGCCGTCGTCGGTCGCGACGAGCGTGAGCAGCGCGGATTCGGTTTCGGCACAAGTGGCTTCGATGGCGCGCTGCATGATGTCGGCGTCGACGCGGTCGTGGAACTCGGCAAATGCGACAACCGACATCGGCACCTCGGGAGCGAGTTGCTGCGCGTAGAAGATGCCGCGCTGGGCCGCGGTCATCGGCATTGCCACATCGGTGCGAGATTCATCCGCGGTCAGTTCGTGAATACTCACGCTCTGCCTCCTCGATATCGGGTGCGGCTGGTCGGCGGTCGTTTTCACCGAAGCTGGCTGGTCGCCGAACGGGACGGTCACCGTCGCTCACGGCGGTTATCGGGGTTTCGCACGGGGCTGGCCCGCGGATGGGTCCGACCGGCGAAAAATTTCGACACCGGTCCGTGTGGCAGGGATCGCGCGGGTGGCTGCACGCGGATCGCGGCGCGGGGGCTACACGCGGGATCACGAGGCGGGCTACCTCGCCGATGCGAGCGGGGCGGTTAGGCGGCCCGCCACACCGGGGCGGGAACCTGCGTCGAGCCGAGCCTCGCGCGGACGTCTTCACGCCGAGGTCGGGAAGGAGTCCTCGCGCGGGGTCTTCACGCCGAGGGCTCGGGAGGGAGTCCTCGCGCGGGGTCTTCACGCCGAGGGCTCGGGAGCGATCAGAATCGCTCTGCAGGCGAAAATACCTACTGCGGACGACGATAGACACAGCAGGCCGGATAGCGGGTGGGGATCCGTCGTCCGGATTTGTATCCGACCTGCGGTTTCCCCTACACTTGTCGGGTTGCCCGCGGCACGTCTGTGCTGCGAATCGGCTCGCGAACCCATCGGGACTGCGCTGAGCTGGTGCCGACTTCGATCGCACCGGTCTCGACGAACCCGAGCAGGCGTGTGTCCGGTGGCAACAGGCCGTGTGCGTCGGGTCGGAAATCCGGCGCACATGATCCGGCGGCCGCGGCCGTCGAATCAGACAAACCAGGTCAAGGAGACACCACCAGTGATTCAGCAGGAATCGCGCCTGCGAGTCGCCGACAACACCGGTGCCAAGGAACTCTTGTGCATCCGCGTGCTCGGCGGATCCTCGCGGCGATACGCCGGTATCGGCGACGTCATCGTCGCCACCGTGAAGGACGCCATTCCGGGCGGCAACGTCAAGAAGGGCGAGGTCGTCAAGGCGGTCATCGTGCGCACCAACAAGGAGCGCCGCCGCCCGGACGGCAGCTACATCCGCTTCGACGAGAACGCGGCCGTCATCCTGCGCGGGGAGAGCGACCCGCGCGGCACCCGCATCTTCGGCCCGGTCGGCCGTGAGCTGCGGGAGAAGCGGTTCATGAAGATCGTGTCGTTGGCACCGGAGGTGATCTGAGCATGAAGGTGCACAAGGGCGACACCGTGATCGTCATTTCGGGTAAGGACAAGGGCGCCAAGGGCAAGGTCATCCAGGCCTTCCCGAAGGATCAGCGAGTCCTGGTCGAGGGCGTGAACCGGATCAAGAAGCACACCGCAGCGTCGGCGAATGAGCGCGGTGCGGCCTCCGGCGGCATCGTGACCCAGGAAGCCCCCATTCACGTGTCCAACGTGATGGTGGTGGACTCCGACGGCAACCCGACCCGTGTCGGCTACCGCGTCGACGCCGAGACCGGCAAGAAGGTCCGGATCTCGCGCAAGAGCGGGAAGGACATCTGATTATGACCAGCACCGAATCCACCGAAACCAAGGTCACCCCGCGGCTGAAGACCCGCTACCGCGAGGAGATCAAGGACGCGCTGAACAAGGAGTTCAGCTACGACAACGTCATGCAGATCCCTGGCGTCGTCAAGGTCGTGGTGAACATGGGCGTGGGCGATGCCGCCCGCGACGCCAAGCTCATCAACGGCGCCGTCGAGGACCTGGCGAAGATCACCGGTCAGCGGCCGGAGATCCGTCGGGCCCGCAAGTCGATCGCTCAGTTCAAGTTGCGCGAGGGCATGCCCATCGGTGCGCGCGCCACGCTGCGCGGCGACCGGATGTGGGAGTTCCTCGACCGGCTGGTGTCGATCGCACTGCCGCGTATCCGCGACTTCCGCGGACTGTCGGATCGTCAGTTCGACGGCAATGGCAACTACACCTTCGGTCTCAACGAGCAGTCGATGTTCCACGAGATCAACATCGACAACATCGACCGGCCCCGTGGCATGGACATCACCGTCGTCACGTCGGCCACCACCGACGAGGAAGGCCGCGCACTGCTGCGTCAGCTCGGCTTCCCGTTCAAAGACAACTCCGTGAAGGACAACTGAGATGGCCAAGAAGGCTCTGATCAACAAAGCCAACAAGAAGCCGAAGTTTGCCGTGCGGGCCTACACCCGGTGCAACAAGTGCGGTCGTCCGCACTCGGTGTACCGCAAGTTCGGCCTGTGCCGCGTGTGCCTGCGCGAAATGGCGCACGCCGGCGAACTCCCCGGAGTGCAGAAGTCCAGCTGGTGACTCCGGCCCGGTGACCGGGTAGCCCCCGGGTTCTGCCGGGCGCGCGTTTCCCCGGTGACTGAGTAGGCCGGTGGCCGCCGGGAGCGCAGATTCTCCGGTGACTGAGTAGGCCGGTGGCCGCCAGTGCGCGCGTTTCCCGGTGGTTGAACCGGTGGCCGCCGAGGCGGGCGGTTTCCCCGGTGGTTGAGTAGCCCGGAGCGCTAGCGGAGGGCGTATCGAAATCACCGCCGGCACAACAGAACACACACGACGGCCCCGTCTCCCACTGGGAGGCGGGGCCGTTGTGGTCTGCCGAGAAATCCATCGACAAAGTGCCCGGATACCGGGCACTTTGTCGATGGATTTCCGATCAGCGGCCCAGCATGCCCCCGAGCATCCCGCCCGTACCCGACTGCCCGCCGCTGCCGGTGCCGGCGACGAGTCCGCCGGGCGGCAGCTCCGACGGCTGCACGATAACGAAGCCCTGGCCGCTGAAGGCGAGGGTGAAGCGCTCGCCGGTGCTGCGCCCCATCAGGGTGCCGAGATTGAACGAGTCGTTGCTCTTCACCGACGTGCGCAGACTCGACGACCACGCGACGGCGGCCTGCGGGTCGGCGTAGGTGGCCGCGTCCACGTTGAGCACGACGGGCGTGCCCTCGGTGGTGATCGCGATGCGTCCGCGGCCGGAGAACACACAGTTGAACAGGCCGGCATTGCCCATCGCGCCGGCGCCCTGCACGCGGGAGATGTCGTAGGACAGGGTCGGCTCGAACGCCAACACATTCGCCCCGTTGATGGTCAGCCCGTCGGAGCCGTCGAGATCGATGAGGTGGACGTCGGCGGCGGCGTTGGCGAGGAACAGATCACCGCGGCCGCTGACCTTCATCAGCGGCACGCCCTCGCCGGTCAGCGCTTGCCGCATCATCCGCCCCAGGCCGCCGGCGCCGAGCGCCTCGAAGCGCAGGTCGCCCTGGTAGGCGACCATCGACCCGCTGCGGGCCATGACCTCGCCGTTCAGCCCGACACGACACATCTTGCTGCCCTGTTTCTGCAGACCGAGGCCGTCGACCTCGGCGTGGACGGGAGCGAACAGTTCGCTGTGCACGGGAACTCCTTGCGGTGACGGTGACGGTGGCGGGGTCGTGGGAGGTATCGGTGGCTGCTGCGGGGCCCCGTGCGGGAGCGCGCCGGGCGCTGGCGCGCCGTGTGGTGGCCCATCCGGCTGCTGCTGCGGTGGTGCGCCCGGACCGAAACCTCCCGGCTGCTGCTGAGGTGGCCACGGCTGCGGATCGGTCACCCGCGGCGGCGTCGGGGGCATGGCCTGCGGCTCGCCGGTCCCTCCGGACCCCGGCGCCGCGGGCTCGTCCTCGACGTCGATCCCGAACGCGGTCACGAGTCCGGCCAGGCCGTCGGCATACCCCTGGCCGATCGCACGCACCTTCCACGCGTCGCCGCGACGGTAGATCTCCACGCAGATCACCGCGGCCTCGTTGGTGAGCCCGGCGGGCACGAAGATCAGATCGGCGGCCGCGCCGGGCGCCGAGGACACGGTGGCCTCCAACGCGCCCGCGGTCGCGAAGCTCGTCGGCCCGGTGCCATCCAGGCTGGCCGCGACCGCCACCCGGTCGACGTCGGCGGGCAATCGGGCGGTGTCGACGCTGATTTCGTCCACCGCACCCGCCGACCGGTAGTCGACCCCCGGACCTCGCGGCTGGTTGTAGAAGATGAGATCGGCGTCGGTACGGACCCGGCCCTCGGCGGTCAACAACACGGCCGAGGTGTTGACCGGTGACGCGGACCGAACCGACACGATCACCGTCGGCGAGGGGAGGGGAGCGTTCTCGCCCGACGCGAGTTGCTTCATGCGGACATCACGCCAACATTGTGCCGACTCCGTCGCGGTTCTGGGAGACCGTCATCCACCGTTCATTCGTCCAGCCCAGGTCACACCTCACTCAGCGTCGTGCCGTACCGAGCCTCTCACTCGGCCTCGTGTCGTACCTCGCCTCACCCTCGCGCCGTACCGTGCCCCTCACTCAGCGTCGTGTCGCACCGCGCCACCTTACTCGGGCGCACCTCGCGCGCCCCTCATTCGGTGCGGCGGCGAGTGCGCTGCGCGCGCCGGCGCTGGGCGCGATTGGGTGCGGTCGACGTCGTGATGACTCGCGGTCCGCGCACACGTCCGGCGCCGACGCCGGTGTCGTGGATGCCCTTGACGTGCTGGTCGTCGTGTTCCAGCGCGTATCCGGCGTCCCACGGATAACTGCCCAGCTCGTCCGGCCAGACAGCCTGCAGCGCAGGCGAATCGGGAAAGAGCTCGTTGGTGACGGTCAGATCCGACTTATCCACCATCTCGATCAGCCGCACCGGGCGGTCCAACGCGCGCACCGACACCTCCACTCCGTCGTCGACGAGAATCCGCCAGTCGTGCGCGTGCAGCAGGCAGGCCAACTCATCGAGCAACGCCCCACCGGTGTACGCGTCGACCCCGTAGACGGCGAGTTCCGGGATGTCGTGCAGTCCCATCCCCGAGGTGTAGGCGAACGGGCAGTCCGGCGGCGGGCACTCCGCGGAGTCGCAGTACACACACAGTTCGCTGACCGCCGTGATCGCCCAGCCGTGCCGGCGAATCCTGTCGATCGCCGACTGCACCATCGGATTCGGGTGCCAGCGGCGCAGACCCCGGTAGGCCTCGGCGTGGTCCGACGAGTTCGCTCGATCCGACATCTTCGCTCCTTTGTTCGAATGATGTCGTCAGTGAATCATCGGGGTCCGACAGTGGGGCTGCGGTTGCACGGGCCGGCGAACCAGCGGGAGGTGATGTCCCCGACGACCTCGAGGGCTCGGTCGGCCGCTGCGGCGGTGTCCTCCTCGTACAGCGTCCACACGAGGCCGCGGACGGCAGAGCTTAGCTCCCAGGCGGCGAGGCGGGCGTCGGCGTCGGCATCGACTTCGCCACACTCCTTGCCGTTGACGACCGCGCGTTCGATGAGTCGGCGTATGCGGCGCTGCCATCTCCGCGACTCCACGCCGATGGCCGGATGGTCGAGGGCGGCGCTGGCGAACGCCAGCTGCAGATATGCCTCGGCCCGGCGGTCCGCGTCGATCGGGAGGAGCTCGCCGAGAACGGTCGGCAGAATCGTCTCGATCCGCTCGTGGGCCTCTTCCATCGCTGCGACCGCCGCACCGATACGCGCCTCGATGTCGCCGATCAGTGTCGAGTGAGCGTGGATCAGCAGTCCTTGTTTGCGCGGAAAATAGTGCTGCACAAGACCGATCGAGATTCCGGCCGCGTCGGCGGTGCGGGCGACGGTCACCGCGCCCAGTCCGTCGGTGGCGCTGATGGCGCGGACCGCTTCGTAGATCTGGCGGCGGCGTGCTGCGTGGTCGGCGGTCCGGGCCATGTTGGCCAGGGTAGCCGCGTGCGGGCTTTCCCATATGAGTATATGGTTATTTCATGAAACGACTTGTCCCGCTGGTCGTGGCCGCACTGGTCGTCGCGCTACTCGCCGCCTGGGTGCTGATCTCGGCTCCCCGCGCTCGGCCGGATGCCGCGCTGGACGCGTTGTCACCCGCCCCCGCGGCGGTGGTGTCGACCGGCCAGCGCACCGTCGCCGTCGGAGCCGGCGAAGCGACGCCATTCCTCATCGGGTCGCTGTCGAAGGCGTTCACCGCCATCGCGGTGATGCAGCAGGTCGAGCGCGGGAGGATCGTGCTGGACCGTCCGCTGGGCGACTGGAGACCGCAGGCGCTCCGCGCGGTCACGCCACGTCAGCTTCTGCATCACACCAGCGGTCTCACCCGCAACGCCGGCCTCCGGTTGGCCGACCGAACCGAGTCGGGTCCCGCTGCGCTGACCGACCTGGTGAACGAAGTGACTGCCGACGATCTCGGGAATCGCCGTGGCACTTATCAATACAGTGACGCCAACTACCTGGTCCTCGGTGCGCTCGTCCAGGACGTGACCGGCGTGCCATTTGGTGTGTATATCGAGACCGAGGTATTCGCCCCGCTGGGTATGTCGCGGAGCACGGCCACCCCTCGAGGCGCCGCGGCGAGCGGAGTCGGGGCCGGTCACCGCATCGTGTTCGGTGCGGCGCGCACATACTCCCGGCCGTACCCGGAAACCGGTGCGCCGTATGGCTATATGGTCAGCACCGCCGGGGATCTGGCGCGTTTCGGTCGCTGGATGCTCGATCCGCAGTCGCTGGATGGCGTGCTGGGCGTGGAGCATGCGCGGCAGCTGACGGCGGACGGCCCCGCGATCGACGGCGGACGTCGCTACGCAATGGGTTGGCGGGTCGGGCCGCTCGACGGCGACGGACCGACGGTCATCGAGCACACCGGGGCGACGCCCGGATTCTTTGCGCACGTCCTGTTGCTGCCGGAATCGGGGGACGTCGTCGTGGTGCTCGCCGACGCATACTCGGAAGCCCGGGCGACGACGTTCACGCAAGTCGGATGGAATCTGGCCCGAGATCTGGCCGGTTACCCTGATCGGCCGGCGGCGCGCAACTGGCTGTTGCTCGCCGCCCCGTGGCTCTTGCTCGCCGCGGCGGTCGCGGCGTGGACCGCCCTCGCGATGAGCCTCGCCCGTCGCCGGCGTCGCCACACTCGCTTTCGCGCTCTCGGAGCGGTGGCCGCGATCGCCGTCGCCGTTGCGGTGGCCGTGCTGGCGGGCGCACTCCCGGCACTGCTCGGTACCGGGTGGCGCGAGGTGCTGATCTGGGCGCCGGATATCGGATGGACCGCAATCGCGCTGGGGGCCGCTGCGGTGACGGTCGTCGTGGCGGTGCTCACCGCGGCGGTGCGGTCGGTGACTCGACGGACGCTTGCCCGTCGCGCTCCGCGCGGCCCATCGTCCGGTCCGCCGAGCCCCGACCCGCCCGCGACCCCGCAGGCAATCGGGGGCCATCACGAGGGCGACACACAATCGGGGCTCCGTGCGTAGGTACGCGTAGGTAAACGCGGACCGTGTAGGTAAACGCGGACCGTACAGAGTCCGCGTTCACCCGCTGGGTCCGCGGATAGCTTCCGGGTCCGCTCGGCAGCGGCATCGAACGATGGGCCGTCCGGAACTCCGATTTGGGTCCTGGCTGCGGATTCTCTACACTAGAGCGGTTGCCTGGACACCCAGTGGCCGATTCCGATGTCGGTCGCACCGGGGCAGGCGCCCACAATTGAATATCCGACGGTGCCGGCGCAAGGCCGGAGGGCACCGAAGGACGACCGCCCCGCCTGTGCGAGGCCGGCGCGGTCATCACCACTACAACTATCCACTTCGTGGAAGGCCCACCGTGGGCACGGGGATTCGTCCCGACCCGCGCTGTATGGGAACCGCTACGAGAAAGGTTGACGGTCACCCATGACCATGACTGACCCGATCGCAGACTTCTTGACTCGTCTGCGCAACGCCAACTCGGCGTATCACGACGAGGTCACCCTCCCGTCGTCGAAGCTCAAGGTGAACATCGCCGAGATCCTCAAGCGCGAGGGCTACATCACCGACTACCGCACCGAAGATGCGGAGGTCGGCAAGAACCTCATCGTCACCCTCAAGTACGGCCCGAGCCGCGAGCGCAGCATCGCCGGCCTGCGCCGCGTCTCCAAGCCGGGACTGCGGGTGTATGCAAAGTCCACCAACCTGCCCAAGGTGCTGGGCGGCCTCGGCGTGGCCATCATCTCCACGTCGTCGGGTCTGCTCACCGACCGCCAGGCAGCCAACCAGGGCGTGGGCGGCGAAGTCCTCGCCTACGTCTGGTAGGGGAGCCTCGACATGTCGCGTATCGGTAAGAACCCCATCGAGATTCCCGCTGGCGTGGACGTGACCATCAATGGTCAGGACGTCACCGTGAAGGGCCCCAAGGGCGAGCTGTCGCTCACCGTGGCCGAGCCCATCGTGGTTGCCAAGGAAGACAACACCATCGTCGTGACCCGGCCCAACGACGAGCGCCGCAACCGCGCGCTGCACGGCCTGAGCCGGTCGCTGGTGAACAACCTGGTCGTCGGCGTGACACAGGGCTACACGACGAAGATGGAGATCTTCGGCGTCGGCTACCGCGTCCAGGCCAAGGGTCAGGACCTCGAGTTCGCGCTCGGTTACAGCCATCCCGTGCCGATCAAGGCGGAAGAGGGCATCACCTTCGCCGTCGAGTCGCCCACCAAGTTCTCGGTGTCGGGAATCGACAAGCAGAAAGTCGGCCAGATCTCGGCGAACATCCGCCGCCTGCGTCGCCCGGATCCCTACAAGGGCAAGGGCATTCGCTACGAAGGCGAGCAGATCCGCCGCAAGGTCGGAAAGACGGGTAAGTAAGCCATGAGTGACACAGCAACTTCCACCGACCGCCGCCCGCTGGGCAAGGACGTCTCGACCCGTCGTCGTACCGCGACCGGCCGCAGGCACTTCCGGCTCCGCAAGAAGGTCAGCGGCACCCCGGAGCGTCCGCGCTTGGCCGTCAAGCGCAGCAGCCGGCACGTGCACGTCCAGGTCATCGACGACCTGGCCGGCAACACGCTGGCCGCGGCCTCGTCGATCGAGCCCGACGTGCGTAACGCAGGCGGCGACAAGACCGCCCAGGCACGCAAGGTCGGCGAGCTGATCGCCGCCCGCGCCAAGGCGGCCGGCATCGACTCCGTCGTCTTCGACCGTGGCGGTAAGGAATACCACGGCCGGATCGCGGCGCTCGCCGACGCCGCCCGCGAGGGAGGCCTGAACTTCTGATGACCACCACTAGTTTCACCAAGACCGGAGGGACCCTCTGATGCCCGGACGTCAGCGTGACGGCGGAAACGGACCCGCCGGTAACGACAACACCAACCCCGCAGGCGGCGGCGACCAGCGCGGCGGCGACCGTCGCGGCGGTCGTGATCGCCGGTCGGACCGCGGCGGCCGCGACTCGGACCGCAACCAGCTCGAGAAGGTCGTCGAGATCAACCGTGTCTCGAAGGTCGTCAAGGGCGGCCGGCGGTTCTCGTTCACCGCTCTCGTGGTCGTCGGCGACGGCCAGGGCATGGTCGGTGTCGGCTACGGCAAGGCCAAGGAAGTTCCGGCCGCGATCCAGAAGGGTGTCGAGGAGGCTCGCAAGAACTTCTTCCGCGTCCCGCTGATCGCGGGCACCATCACCCACCCGGTGCAGGGCGAAGCCGCCGCCGGTGTCGTGATGCTGCGTCCGGCCAGCCCCGGTACCGGTGTGATCGCCGGTGGCGCGGTGCGCGCGGTGCTGGAGTGTGCGGGCGTGCACGACGTGCTCGCCAAGAGCCTCGGCAGCGACAACGCCATCAACGTCGTGCACGCGACCGTGGCCGCACTGAAGATGCTGCAGCGGCCCGAGGAGGTCGCCGCCCGTCGCGGACTGCCGATCGAGGATGTCGCGCCCGCAGGCATGCTGCGTGCGCGCGCCGGCCAGGGAGCGTAGGAGATCGATCATGGCAGAACTCAAGATCACCCAGGTCAAGAGCACCATCGGTGCCAAGAGCAATCAGCGTGACAGCCTGCGGACCCTCGGCCTGAAGGGCATCCGGCAGACCGTCACCCGCGAGGACACCCCGGCCAACCGCGGTCTCATCAACGTGGTGCGCCACCTCGTGACAGTCGAAGAGGTGTAACCGGAAATGACCATCAAGCTCCATCACCTTCGCCCCGCACCGGGCGCGAAGACGGACAAGACCCGCGTCGGTCGCGGTGAGGCGTCCAAGGGCAAGACCGCCGGTCGCGGCACCAAGGGCACCAAGGCCCGCAAGAACGTGCCCGCCGCGTTCGAGGGTGGCCAGATGCCGATCCACATGCGGCTGCCGAAGCTCAAGGGCTTCACGCCGCGCAACCGGGTCGAGTACCAGGTCGTGAACGTCGGCGACATCGCCCGGCTGTTCCCGCAGGGCGGCACCATCGGCGTCGACGAACTCGTCGCCGCCGGCGCGGTCCGCAAGAACCAGCCGGTGAAGGTGCTCGGCGACGGTGACCTCGGCGTCGCGGTCAACGTGAGTGCCAACAAGTTCACCGCGTCGGCCAAGGACAAGATCGCCGCTGCCGGTGGCAGCGTCACCGAGCTGTAGAGGCCGACGCAGCAGTCCGACCGATACGCAGCGGACGGCGACCCTCCGGTAGCCGTCCGCTGTGTCATCGAGCGGGCCGCGCACACAAGGTCCGCGCGACCAGGCCGGATCCCGACGGCTGTTAGAGTTTCACACGTTGTCCCGCCGCACCCCGATCTGTCGAATGCCGAACACGTCGAGGCCGGGCCGAGCCGCCCAGCGCCCGGTCGTGGTTGACTACGGCTGTTACTAGGAGGAGTTAGTGCTTTCCCCCCTCATCGCGGCCTTTCGGACGCCCGATCTGAGGAAGAAGATCCTCTTCGTCGTCGGCATCATCGTGCTCTACCGGCTGGGCGCGACCGTTCCGTCGCCCGGGGTGGACTACAAGGTGGTCAACGCCTGTATCGACCGGATCAACAGTGGCGGCGGGAACCAGGTCTACTCGCTGATCAACCTGTTCTCCGGCGGCGCGCTGCTGCAGTTGTCGGTGTTCGCGATCGGCATCATGCCGTACATCACGGCGAGCATCATCGTGCAGCTGCTCACCGTGGTCATTCCGCGGTTCGAGCAGCTCCGCAAGGAAGGCCAGTCCGGCCAGGCCAAGATGACGCAGTACACCCGCTACCTCACGGTGGCGCTGGCACTGCTGCAGTCCACCGGCATCGTGGCGCTTGCCGACCGGGGCAACCTGCTGCCGCAGGAGTGCGGTCAGGTCCTCAGTGACCAGACGATCTTCGGCATGTCCATCATCGTGCTGGTGATGACCGCGGGCGCCTGCCTGGTGATGTGGTTCGGTGAGCTGATCACCGAGCGCGGCATCGGCAACGGCATGTCGCTCCTCATCTTCGCCGGCATCGCCGCGCGCATCCCGGCCGAGGGCCGCACCATCCTGACCAGCCGTGGTGGCCTGGTGTTCGCCCTGGTGTGTGTCGCCGCACTGATCATCGTGATCGGCGTGGTGTTCATCGAGCAGGGCCAGCGTCGCATCCCGGTCCAGTACGCCAAGCGCATGGTCGGCCGCAAGATGTACGGCGGCTCGTCGACATACCTGCCGCTCAAGGTCAACCAGGCCGGCGTCATCCCGGTGATCTTCGCGTCCTCGCTGCTCTATCTGCCGCAGCTCATCGTGCAGCTCACCCGGGATCCGTCCGCCGCGCCGTCCGGCTGGCAGCGGTGGGTGGAAACCTATCTCGCCGACCCGAGTAACTACGTCTACATCCTCGTCTACTTCCTGATGATCATCTTCTTCACGTACTTCTACGTGGCGGTGACGTTCAATCCGGAGGAGCGCGCGGATGACATGAAGAAGTACGGCGGCTTCATCCCGGGCATCCGGCCGGGCCAGCCGACCGCCGATTATCTCGGCTACGTGCTCAGCCGTATCACCCTCCCGGGGTCGATCTACCTCGGTATCATCGCCGTACTGCCGAACCTGTTCCTCGAGATCGGCAATAGCGGTGGGGTGCAGAACTTGCCGTTCGGCGGCACGGCGGTGCTGATTATGGTCGGCGTGGGTCTGGACACGATGAAGCAGATCAACAGTCAGTTGATGCAACGCAAGTACGAAGGATTCCTGAAGTGAGACTCGTCATTCTCGGCCCTCCCGGGGCAGGCAAGGGCACCCAAGCAGAGCTGCTGAGCGAGTCGCTGGGCATCCCGCACATCTCCACCGGTGACCTGTTCCGCGCCAACATCTCACAGGGAACCGCGGTCGGTGTCGAGGCGAAGCGATACCTCGACGCGGGCGACCTGGTGCCGTCCGAGATCACCATCGACATGGTGCGCGCGCGGCTGGCCGAGCCGGACGCGGTCAAGGGATTTATCCTGGACGGCTTTCCGCGCTCGGTCGAACAGGCGGACGCACTCAAGGAGATCCTCGCCGATCTGAACAGCGAACTCGACGCGGTGCTGTCGTTCGTGGTGGACGCCGACGTCGTCGTCGACCGGATGCTGTCGCGTGGTCGCGCCGATGACACCGAAGAGGTCATCCGCAACCGGCTGTCGGTGTACGAGTCGGAAACGGCGCCGCTGCTTGCCTACTACGGCGACCAGGTGAAGACCATCGACGCCGTCGGCGACATCCAGGACGTGCATCAGCGGGTGCTGAGCGCGCTCGGCGCGGGTGTCTCCTGATCCCGTCGCCTGAGGGAGTCGGCTCTCCGGCCTCCCGGGGCTGGGCCCGGCCGAAGGTCGACTGACGATGCGACTCCGCAAACCCAAACGCGTCCCGTTCCGCAGCGCGGGTGAACTCGACGCGATGGCCGCCGCCGGCGCCGTCGTCGGCGCCGCACTGACCGCGGTACGCGAGGCGTCGGTCGCGGGTGCCAGCACCCTCGATCTCGACGAGGTCGCCGAGACCGTGATCCGGGAAGCCGGCGCGGTCCCCTCGTTCAAGGGCTATCACGGCTTTCCCGGTTCCATTTGTTCATCGGTGAACGACGTTGTGGTGCATGGCATCCCGTCGGCCGACGTCATCCTCGCCGACGGCGATCTGGTGTCCATCGACTGCGGCGCCATCCTGGACGGCTGGCACGGCGACTCGGCGTGGACGTACGGCGTGGGGGAGCTGTCCACCCCGGATGCCGAACTGTCGGAGGCCACCCGGCTATCGATGGAGGCCGGCATCGCCGCGATGGTCGACGGTGCGCGACTGACCGACATCTCACACGCCATCGAGCAGGCCACACATCAGGCGGCACGGACCTTCGGACGCTCACTCGGCATCGTCGCGGGCTATGGCGGCCACGGCATCGGCCGTGAGATGCATCTGGATCCGTTCCTGCCCAACGAAGGCGAGCCCGGCCGCGGACCGCTGCTGGTGGTCGGCTCCACGCTGGCCGTCGAACCGATGCTCACGCTCGGTACCAGCGACACCACCGAACTCGACGACGGCTGGACGGTGGTCACCGACGACGGCACCCGTGCCGCGCACTGGGAGCACACCGTCGCCGTCACCGCCGACGGACCGCGGATCCTCACTGTCCGTTCCTGATTCGGAGTGCCCTGCCCGGTCCCGGGTCGGGGAGTTGCGACGCCAGCCGGGCGTCAGGTGCGCGCTGCCTCGGTCGCGGCGCTCACCGACGGCGCTACCGGCCCGGTCCGGACGCGGTCTCCTCGGCTGTAGAGCACCATCGAGCCGCCGCGGACGAACCCGGCCAGGGTGAGTCCCTGCTCCTCGGCAAGGTCGGCGGCCAGCGACGACGGCGCCGACACTGCCGACAGCATCGGGATGCCGGCCATCACGGCCTTCTGTACGAGTTCGAAACTGGCGCGGCCGGACACCTGCAGGATGTGCCCGCGCAGCGGCAGCAGGTCGTGGGTCAGCGCCCAGCCGACGACCTTGTCCACCGCGTTGTGCCTGCCGACGTCCTCACGCAGCACGAGCAGTTCGCCATCCGGGCCGAACAGTCCCGCCGCGTGCAGACCGCCCGTCTTCTCGAACACCTTCTGTCCGTCGCGGAGCCGATCCGGCAGATCCAGCACCGCGTCGGCGTCGACGCGGAGATCGTCACCGGCGATATCGAACTGCGACTGGGTGCGCACCGCGTCGATGCTGTCCTTGCCGCACACACCGCACGCACTGGTAGTGGTGAAACTCCGCGCCAGTGACGGGTCGGGTGGTGCGACGCCGGGCGCCAGCGCCACGTCCAGCACGTTGTAGGTGTTGGCTCCGGCGTCGTCGGTACCCGCGCAGTAGCGGGCGGTCGCCAGCTCGTCGGCGCGGGTGATGACCCCCTCGGACACCAGGAAGCCGGCAGCCAGCTCGACGTCGTTGCCGGGCGTGCGCATGGTGACTACCAGCGGACGGCCGTCGACGCGGATCTCCAGCGGTTCTTCGACGGCGAGCACGTCGGCGCGGGTGACGGTGGCCGGTTCGGCGTCGCGGCGGACCCGCTGTACGCGGCGCCGCGCGGTGATGCGTCCCATGTCAGTCCCTCCCGATTCGTCAGACCTCGAGCCAGAGTGTGACCGGGCCGTCGTTGACCAGGAGCACGCTCATGTCGGCGCCGAACCGTCCGGTCGCGACGTCGGCGCCCGCGGACCGCAGCGCGTCGACGACCGCATCCACCAGCGGCTCCGCCACCTCGGCGGGTGCGGCGGCATTCCACGACGGGCGGCGGCCCTTCGCGGTGTTGGCGTACAGCGTGAACTGGCTGATGACCAGGATCGGGGCGCCGACGTCGGCGGCCGACACCTCCCGCGGCGCGGTGTTGTCGGGTTCCGATGATGCGCTCCGGTGGGCGGCGCCGTCGAGGATGCGCAGCCGCCAGATCTTGTCGGCGAGTGCGGCCGCGCGTTCCGGGGTGTCGTCGCCGGTGACCCCGACCAGCGCGACGATGCCCTGCCTGCCGTCCGCGAGATCCAGGGCGCCGACCGTCTCGCCGTCGACGACCACCGACGCCGACGTCACACGCTGGATGACCGCCCTCATCGGCTCACTCGCATCGCCTCGCTCGCATGGCTCCAGGGTGCCACGTCGCGTTGCTGCGCCCGGTACTCCGCGTCGGGGCGGACGCCCCGGTGGCCGCCTGGGTCGAGACGCGGTGCCGCTCGCCGTGATCGGGTTATCCGCCGACTTGGCCGTAGAAGTGGGTCGGACGGATGGTCAGCACCTGTCGGTGTTCGGCGATCATCGCCGCGGTGTACTCGTCCCAGTCGCGGTGTTCCTCGGCGCGGATGGTGCGATAAAGGTTGATCAGCGCGGTGACGGCCTCGTCGCCCGGTTCGGTCGCCACCGGCGTGAACTCGGCGTCGCCCTCCATGACCGCGTAGTTCCAGAAGTTCGGCCACGACGCGTACAGCGACACCCGTGCGTCGCGGCGCGCATTGCGGGTCTTGGCCCGGTCGGCGGTGACGGAAATGCGGGCCACCCGCTCGGCGGGATACCAGCCGTGCAGCACGTTGGAGATCTGCGGCCGGCCGTCGGACTTGACGGTGACGAGGACCGACTGCTCGGTGGAGGCGAACACATTCATCAGCGAAACCTCGGATGCCATATCGGGTGCAACCGTGCCTGGGCGCGCGATGTTCCGCGAACCGGACTGTCGGCGGGAGGAGGGGAATAGATCGTCGGTGGCGACCGGTTGGCAACGATATGACGGCTTCCGGGAGCGCAACGACCAGCAGGGCGGCAGACATCGACCGGTTCGGCAGATACGGCGCGTGGAGCTGGTATTCCGGCTTTTCCCCCGACGAGGCTCGCGCGATCGAGCAGCTCGGCTACGGCACTATCTGGCTCGGCGGCTCGCCGAAGGACCTGAGCCCGGTGCGGACGGTGCTCGCGGCCACCGAGCGCATCACGGTCGCGACCGGCATCGTCAACATCTGGAACACCGATCCCGCGGTCATCGCGGGCGAGTTCCACCAGTTGGAGCGGGATTTCCCGGGTCGCTTCTTTCTCGGTATCGGCGCCGGGCACCCGGAGGCGACGGCGGAGTACACCTCACCGTTCCAGGCGGTCGGCCGGTACCTGGACGTGCTCGACGACCACGACGTCCCGGTGAACCGTCGGCTGCTGGCCGCCCTCGGCCCGCGGATGCTGCGGCTGTCCGCCGAGCGGGCCCTGGGCGCACACCCGTATTTGACGACGCCCGCCCACACCGCCGAAGCGCGCACGATCCTCGGCGACGATGCGCTGCTCGCGCCAGAGCACAAGGTCGTGGTGAACACCGATGCGGCCGCGGCGCGGGCCATCGGCCGACCGCCGGTGGACAAGCCGTATCTGCATCTGCGCAACTACGTGTCGAATCTGAAGCGACTCGGCTACACCGACGCCGACATCGCCGACGGCGGCAGCGACGCTCTGATCGACGCGCTGGTGGCACATGGCGATCCCGCCCAGATCCATGCCCAAATCGACGAACACCTCGCGGCGGGCGCCAATCATGTCGCGATCCAGGTGCTCGGGTCGGACACCCCGGTCGAGGAACTCGGCGCGATCATCAAGGCGTAGGGGGGAGCGCCGCGCGGGCTATCTGCCCGGCCAGCTGGTTGAGACCGCCGCGCGGAATCGGTTGTCCCGCTGGTTGAGACCGCCGCGCGGAATCGGTTGTCCCGCTGGTTGAGTAGCCGCGGCGCACGAGCTTTCCCCGCTGGTTGAGTAGCCGTGAGGGACGAGCGGCGTATCGAAACCAGCCCCGCGTTTACGCGTCAGCTCAGGCCGTACGTGACGGTCACGGTGAACGTCACGGTCTGTTCCCCGGGCTCGATCGGCACCGGGGACGCCAGTGTCTCGTTCCGCGCGTCGGCCGGTGCGGGCGGCTGCTCGCCGCCCGTCGTCTCCTTGATGGTGACGACCTTGCCGAGCGAGTCCCCGGCCAGCGATGCGTACTGCTCGGCACGGGTCCGGGCATCGTCGAAGGCGGCCTTACGGGCCTGCTCCAGAAGCTTCGAGTCGTCGTCGACGGCGAACGAGACGCCGCTGACACGGGTGTCGTCACCGCCAGCATTGGCCGCCGCGGCCAAGACTTCCGACGCCTTCGCCATGTCGCGCATCGTGAGTTGCAGCGTGTTGGTCGCCTGGTACCCACTGATCACGCTGGTGCCGCCGGGCGCCGGCGTGTTGTATCGCGGGGTCAGCGACACCTGCTGGGTCTGCACATCCTTGCGCTCGACCCCCGCTTTCACGACGGCGTCGGTGATCGTCTTGACCTTCCCGTTGGCGGTGTTCAGCGCGGTCGACACGTCGGGTCCGGAGGATTCGACGCCGACGGTGGCGCGCAACGTGTCCGGCACCCCGGTGACCTTGCCATTGCCGACGACGGTGACGGTGCGCGGATCGCCGCCGTTGCCGGACTCGCTGCAGCCCGCGAGCAGGCCGACGCCGAGCAGGATCGTGCCCAGGATGGCGACGAGACGTGTGCGTGTCATTCGACCGGCTCCTTCATCAACAGCGCGAGGAGCCAGCCGACGACCGATACGACGATGGCTCCGAGGATCGCCGACCAGAAGAAGCTGTCGACCTGGAGACCCCAGTGGGTGGTGTTGCGGGTGATCCACGAGGTGAGTTCGAGCATCAGCGCGTTGATCACGATGTGGACGAGCCCCAGCGTCAGGATGTACAGCGGTATCGCCAGGAACTGCACGAGCGGTTTGACGAAGGCGTTCACTAGTCCGAAGATCACCGCCACGACCACGACGATGCCGATCTTTTCCGCGGTGTTCGATCCGCCGACGAAGTCCACGCCCGGCACGATCAGGCTGGCGACCCACAGGGCGACGGCGGTCAACGCCGTTCGGATGAGGAAGGCGCGCATGCGCAACAGTGTGCCAGGTGGTGGGCATTGTCGAGGATGCGCACGACGGCGTCGTCCAGAATCTTCCCCGCACGGGGGAGTGGTGTGCGTTATCCACGTTGCGGGGCTGAGCGGTGAAGTTTCTGTACGCCGAGAGTTCTGGCGTCTGCGGTGGCGTCCAGAATCTTCCCCGCACGGGGGAGTGGTGTGCACTATCCACGTGGAGCGGCTGAGCGGTGAAGTTTCTGTACGCCGGGAGTTCTGGCGTCTGCATTGGCGTCCAGAATCTTCCCCGCACGCGGGAGCGGCGTGCACTATCCACGTGGCGGGGCTGAGCGGTGAAGTTTCTGTACGGGTGGCGCTGGTTTCGATACGCCGCTCGTTCCTCGCGGCTACTCAACCAGCGGAAAGGCTCGTTCCTCGTGCTACTCAGCCAGCGGGGGTGGGGATCAACGAGGCGCTGGTTTCGATACGCCGCTCGTTCCTCGCGGCTACTCAACCAGCGGGACGGCTCGTCCCTCGCGGCTACTCAACCAGCGGGACGGCCCGTCCCTCGCGGCTACTCAACCTGCGGGACGGCCCGTCCCTCGCGGCTACTCAACCTGCGGGACGACTCGCGCCTCGCGGCTACTCAACCCGCGGGGGTGGGGATCGAACGCATTTGGACCGTTCGTGCAGTTCGCGTACGATTAAACGTCGGTGCGCTTGCGCGTGCCGGTTTCCGCGTGTCAACTGCCCCGTCACCGATCTCGGTGCGGAGCACGCCCGCCGCGGGGAGCGGCCGCAATTGCCATCACAGTAACGGATACGCACGGATTCAACCGGGCTTCGTTGCCACCATGTCGTCCCCGACACGGCGGTACGCAGCCAGGATCGCGGAGGACATGGCGAAGAAGGACGGGGCCATCGAGGTCGAGGGTCGAGTGATCGAACCCCTGCCGAATGCGATGTTTCGCATCGAGCTGGAGAACGGACACAAGGTTCTCGCCCACATCAGCGGCAAGATGCGGCAGCACTACATCCGCATCCTGCCGGAGGACCGGGTCGTCGTGGAACTGTCGCCCTATGACCTCGGTCGTGGGCGGATCGTTTACCGCTACAAGTAGTTCCCGAACCCCGTTCGGGAGCGCTCAGTGTGTGCCGCTACCGAGTAGTTCCCGGGCAGCCGTTCGGGACAACCACCACCCGCGGACGCCGCCATGCGTCGCGCCGCGGGCAACAACAGGAGAGTTGACGTGAAGGTCCAGCCGAGCGTCAAGCCGATCTGTGAGAAGTGCAAGGTGATCCGCCGCAACGGCCGGGTCATGGTGATCTGCGAGAACCTGCGTCACAAGCAGCGTCAGGGCTGACACCCACCAATCACCAGATCGCTTGGTGAACCACACAACGCAATACCGCACTGGAGCCGACGGCCGTCGGCCCGGTGCAACAACTGAAGACAACCGAAGACAACCGAATACCTCACCAGAGCTGAACAAAGACTTTGTGAAGCCCTCCCAGCACCAGCGCCGACAGACGAGTCGGCGCCCACCTCCGGATCAGAGGCCGGAGCCCGGCAAGAGTCCGGGACGGACCGGGAGCAGACCTCTGACAACGAGAAGGAATGCCACATGGCACGTGTTGCTGGTGTGGATCTTCCCCGCGAGAAGCGGCTGGAGATCGCACTGACCTACATCTACGGGGTGGGCCGCACCACCTCCAAGGAGATCCTCCAGGGCACCGGGCTCAACCCGGACCTGCGAGCGAAGGATCTCACCGACGCCGACGTCGCCAAGCTGCGCGAGTACATCGAGGCCTCGGTGAAGGTCGAGGGTGACCTGCGTCGCGAGGTGCAGGCCGACATCCGTCGCAAGATCGAGATCGGTAGCTACCAGGGTCTGCGCCACCGTCGTGGCCTGCCCGTCCGCGGACAGCGCACCAAGACCAATGCCCGCACTCGCAAGGGCCCGAAGAAGACCATCGCCGGGAAGAAGAAGTAATGCCTCCGAAGTCACGCAGCGCAGGCCCCAAGAAGGGCGCACGCCGTCGCGATAAAAAGAACGTCCCGCACGGCAACGCACACATCAAGTCGACGTTCAACAACACCATCGTGTCGATCACCGATCCCAACGGCAACGTCATCAGCTGGGCGTCGTCGGGCCACGTCGGTTTCAAGGGTTCGCGGAAGTCGACGCCGTTCGCCGCACAGCTCGCCGCCGAGAACGCGGCTCGCAAGGCGGCCGAGCACGGCGTCAAGAAGGTCGACGTGTTCGTCAAGGGACCGGGTTCGGGTCGCGAGACCGCGATCCGGTCGCTGCAGGCCGCCGGCCTCGAGGTCGGCACCATCTCCGATGTCACCCCGCAGCCGCACAACGGTTGCCGTCCGCCCAAGCGGCGTCGGGTCTAGCGGGAAGGTAAGGAACTAGAACAATGGCTCGTTATACCGGCCCCGCAACCAAAAAGTCCCGTCGTCTGCGCGTCGATCTCATCGGCGGCGACCAGGCGTTCGAGCGTCGCCCCTACCCGCCCGGCCAGCACGGCCGCTCGCGGATCAAGGAGAGCGAATACCTGCTGCAGCTGCAGGAGAAGCAGAAGGCCCGCTTCACCTACGGAGTGATGGAAAAGCAGTTCCGTCGCTACTACGAAGAGGCCAACCGTCGTACCGGCAAGACCGGTGACGAGTTGCTGAAGCTGCTGGAGACCCGGCTCGACAACGTCGTGTACCGCGCCGGCCTCGCCCGGACCCGTCGCCAGGCCCGTCAGATGGTCAGCCACGGCCACTTCACCGTCAACGGTGTGAAGGTCGACGTGCCCAGCTACCGGGTCAGCCAGTACGACATCATCGACGTCCGGCCGAAGTCGTTGCAGACCACGCCGTTCCAGATCGCCAAGGAACTCGTCGGCGAACGTCCGGTTCCGGGATGGCTGCAGGTGGTTCCGTCGACGCTGCGCATCCTCGTGCACAACGTGCCCGAGCGCGCCCAGATCGACGTGCCGCTCACCGAGCAGCTCATCGTCGAGTTCTACTCGAAGTAGCCCGACTCGCGCGCGGGGGCGCCCGGCGTCCCCGCGCCGTGCGGACCATGTGTCCGCGACATTCCGAGCAGCACAAGCTGTCTCGGTCCACCTTCGAGGCCGTCATATAGCGGGCGGCCACAAGGAGAACGCACAAGAATGCTCATCTCACAGCGACCCACCCTCACCGAGGAAGTCATCGCCGACGACCGGTCGAAGTTCGTCATCGAACCGCTCGAGCCCGGCTTCGGGTACACGCTCGGCAACTCGCTGCGGCGCACCCTGCTCAGCTCGATCCCGGGTGCCGCGATTACCAGCATCCGCATCGACGGTGTCCTGCACGAGTTCACCACCGTCCCCGGGGTCAAGGAAGACGTCACCGACATCATCCTGAACCTCAAGGGCCTCGTGGTGAGCTCCGAGGAGGACGAGCCGGTCACCATGTACGTGCGCAAGCAGGGCCCCGGCACCGTCACCGGCGCCGACATTGTGCCGCCCGCCGGTGTCACGGTGCACAACCCGGACCTGCACATCGCCACCCTCAACGACAAGGGCAAGCTCGAGATCGAGCTCGTCGTCGAGCGGGGTCGCGGCTACGTGCCGGCCGTGCAGAACAAGGCGTCCGGCGCCGAAATCGGCCGTATCCCGGTCGATTCCATCTACTCGCCGGTGCTGAAGGTGACCTACAAGGTCGAGGCCACCCGTGTCGAGCAGCGCACCGACTTCGACCGTCTGGTGCTCGACGTGGAGACCAAGAACTCGATCACCGCGCGGGACGCGCTGGCGTCGGCGGGGAAGACCCTGGTCGAGCTGTTCGGCCTGGCCCGCGAGCTCAACACCGAGGCCGAGGGTATCGAGATCGGGCCGTCGCCGGCGGAGGCCGATCACATCGCGTCGTTCAGCCTGCCGATCGAGGATCTGGATCTCACCGTGCGGTCGTACAACTGCCTCAAGCGCGAGGGTGTGCACACCGTCGGCGAGCTGGTGGCCCGCACCGAGTCGGATCTGCTCGACATCCGCAACTTCGGCCAGAAGTCGATCGACGAGGTCAAGGTCAAGCTGCACGCGCTCGGCCTGTCGCTCAAGGACAGCCCGGCCAGCTTCGATCCGTCGCAGGTGGCGGGCTACGACCCGGCGACCGGAACGTGGTCGGACGAGGCGTCGTTCGACGCCGACTCCGGTGAGGATTTCGCAGAGACCGAACAGCTGTAGAGCTGACCCAACCCCCGACTTCGCATCGTGTGATGGGAAGTCCCTCCTAGGAGAACACCAATGCCCAAGCCCACCAAGGGTGCCCGTCTCGGCGGGTCGGCCAGTCACCAGAAGGCGATGCTGGCGAACCTCGCCACCTCGCTGTTCGAACACGGTCGGATCACCACCACCGAAGCGAAGGCCAAGCGGCTGCGCCCGTACGCCGAGAAGCTGATCACCCACGCCAAGGTCGGCAAGCTGGCCAACCGCCGGCAGGTGATGAAGGACATCCGCGACAAGGACATCGTGCACGTGCTGTTCGCGGAGATCGGCCCGTTCTTCGCCGACCGCAATGGCGGGTACACCCGCATCATCAAGACGCTGCCGCGCAAGGGCGACAACGCCCCGATGGCCGTGATCGAGCTGGTGCGTGAGTCGACCGCGTCGAACGAGGCGAACCGCGCTACCCGCGCGGCCGCGTCGAAGAAGGCCGCCGCCAAGAAGGCCGACACCACCAAGGCCGGCGCGGCGAAGGCCGATGCCGACGAGGCGAAGGCCGACGAGGCGACCGACGCCGAGAACGTGGTCGAGGCCGTCGAGGACGACGCCCCCGCGGCCGCCGTCGAGAAGGCCGACGCCGTGGCCGAGGCCGTCGACGACGAGTCCAGCGCCGCGACCGCCCCGGAGGCCGAGGCCGCCGGCGCCGACGTCGACGGTTCGACGGACGCCGACAGCGCGAAGAAGGACAGCGCGAAGAAGGCCGACGCGAAGAAGTCGGACGACTGAGCGATACCGCATCGCCGGAGCCCGCCGCCACCCCCACCGGTGACGGCGGGCTTCGTCGTCCGGCATCGGACCCGGCAGAACTGATCCGCCTGCGACTCGACATCGCCTACGACGGAACCGATTTCGCCGGATGGGCCCGCCAGACTGGGCAGCGCACCGTCTGCCAGACCCTCGAGGACACGCTGTCGACGGTGCTGCGGGTACCGACGCGGCTCACCGTCGCCGGTCGTACCGATGCGGGCGTGCACGCGACGGGCCAGGTCGCCCACACCGACATTCCCGCGGCCGCCCTGGACACCCGCTCGATCGGCGGCGATCCCTCGACCCTGGTCGGTCGGCTCGCCAAGATGCTGCCCGACGATGTGCGCGTCAAGAACGTCGCCACCGTGGGCGCCGACTTCGACGCCCGGTTCTCCGCGCTGCGCCGGCACTACCGGTACCGACTGACCGACGCGCGATGGGGTGCCGAACCGATCGCGGCCCGGACGACGGCCACCTGGCGCGGTCGGCTCGACCTGGACGCGATGAATCGTGCGTCGTCGGTGCTGTTGGGGCTCAACGACTTTGCCGCATTCTGCCGTCGCCGCGAGGGTGCTACCACCATCCGGGACCTACAACGGTTCGCCTGGACCCGGGACGCCGACGGTGTGCTGGTCGGGGAGGTGACCGCCGACGCCTTCTGCTGGTCCATGGTCCGATCCCTGGTCGGAGCGGTGGCCTCGGTGGGCGACGGACGCCGCGACGTCGACTGGTGCCGAGGACTGCTGGACGAGCGGTCCCGCAGCAGCCAGGTGCCCGTGGCCGACGCCCGCGGCCTGTGCCTGGTCGGTGTCGACTACCCGGCCGACGACGAACTCGCGGCCCGCAATCTCCTCACCCGCGACGTGCGCTCGGCGGGATGCTGCGGCGACTGACCGAACTTGACGCACGAGCTTGTAGCACGAACACCGCGAATCCCAGCGACGATGTCGGCCCGCCCGGGTCAGTCGCGTAGCTTGAGGCCGTTCTTGTCCCGGACACTGCCGGACAGCATCATGATGCCGTCGACGAGCGCCCAGATCGCGACACCGAACACGAGGAAGAGACCGACAAGAATGATCGACAGAATCCAGCCGATGATGGTCAACACGAGCTGGATGACACCGGTCGTCGTATCGCCGATGTAGAACCGGCCGACGCCGAAGGTGCCGAGGAAGATCTGCAGCAGGCCCGCGGTCAGTTTCGACTTGTCCGACAGCGGTTCACCGGTGACCGGATCGCGCCCGTACGGCGGGTAGTAGGGGTCGGCCGAACCTATCCCGCCGTAGCCAACCTGGCCGTAGCTCGGTGGGCCATAGGGCGATTGACCATAGCCCGATGGACCATAGCCGGGCTGCACTCCGTACGGCTGCGGAGAGTAAGGCGGCGGGTAGGCGCTCGGCGAATATGGTTGCGGCGGAGCGTCATACGCCGATTGGCCGGTGTCGGGATACGCCGGAGGCAACGGGTCGTGGCTCGGGTATGCCGCCGGATAGCCGCGATCTCCGTACTGACCGGCCGGCCCCGGCGCACCGGTCGCCGGCGAGTTCGGCGGCGCACCGAATGGATCCGACGACGCGGAACGGTGCGGATCGTGCTGCTGCGGCTCCTTGCGCAGCGGGTCCGGACGTTGCGGATCGACCCCCTGGGGATCGGGGCGCTGGGAATTGTAGGGGTACTGCGGACCGCTCATGCCGACCATCATGGCATGCGACGCTCGGCGCTCGGCCGGGCTCGGTTCCGGATGGGCACCAACCTGCCAGGGCACACCGCCCGAGCCCAGCGTCGGGTGCCGGTCGGGCTCAGGCCATTGCGGCGAGGCCGCGTGCGTAATTCACCCGCGCGGAGACGTCCATCATGGTCGCCGGGCTGAATGCCGGGATGTTCGTGACATGCTGGACGCCGTTGCGGCCACGGACGCTGACCTGGATATATCCGGTTGTCTGCCGATCCTTCATCAGCAGGAACAGCAGGCTCAGGAAGCACACCAGGAAGAAGCCGACGAGTGCCAGCACGAGACCGGTCTGCGACATGCGTTCGGTCGTCACCGACATGTCGGTGACCGCCCACTGCGAGCCGGCGATCGGAAAGGTGCCGCTCGGCGTGATGACCTCGTACTGCGTGCAGGTGATGTCGCCGATGGTGACCAACGGCTGCGCGGGAACCTGATTCGGAAATCCCTGCCCGTATTCGGCGGGGGCTCCGTAGGGTGCATTCGGGTCGTGCCGCGCAATGAACGGATCCGACGACGCGTATGTGTACGGATCGTTGGGGTCGTTCGGCGACGTCATGGGGACCATCATGGCACGCAACCGCGGTGCCCTGCAGAACTCATCCACTCCGGAAATGACACGACCCACGTGCGGCACGAGCCGATCCCGTGGGTGGCGCCGGTCGGCGCGGATCAGACCAACGGCCGGAGTACGTCGACCAGCCAGCCCCGACTGGGCGATACGACGCGCCTGAGGGAGAGTACGGGCGGATGCGACCAGCCAACTCGCTCAGGTCGCGCTGCGTTCGTCCTCGATCGCGTCCAGTACCGCCTCGACGGTCTCCTCCGACCCGACGAACTCGTCGGGCCGCTGCCCCTCGGACATCAGCCGGCGCCAATTGATCGGGTCGAAGTCCACCGGCTGATTGCGGTCCAGGAAGTCCATCAGAACCTGGACGAATCGTTCCGGGTCGTCGTGGAAGGGGAAGTGTCCGGCCCGGGCGAAGGTGACCAGCTCGGAGTGCGGAATCGCCGAATGTCCCAGCAGCGCGTGCGAATAGGGGATCACACTGTCGTGCTCACCCCACACGAAGAGCACCGGTAGCCGCTCGGTGAGGTAGCACCGGTCCAGCATCGTCACCATTTGGCCGCGCCAGTCGACGACGGCCCGCAGGGTGCGCAGAAACGCCGCGGATGCGGTCGGGTCGGTGAGGTCGCCGAGCACGCGCATCAGGTCCTCGTGATCGTTCAGCATCCGCACGGGTGAGGCCGCCGCCAGGGCGCCGGGCAGTTCCGGGGCGCCGGCGAGCACCCGCGCAGCGGTTCGCACCGAGGGCATCACCCCTGGAATCCGGAGCAGGGTGAGAAGCTGATGCGCCACCGGCATCGACACGACGCGCAACGCGGGATTCACCTCGCGCGTCACGCCGCCCGCGGCCACCAGCACCAGACGCTCGGCGAATCGCGGGAACTGGTAGCAGAACTGCATCGCCACCCCGCCGCCCAGTGAATGCCCGACGACGGTCGCCTTGTTGATTCCCAGGACGACAAGCAGATCGCGCATCCCATTCGCGAATGCCGCCACCGAATAGTCGGCGCGCGGTTTGTCCGATCGCCCGTGGCCGAGCAGATCCGGCGCGATCACCGTGTAGTGCTGGGCCAGCATCGGAATCACGTCATCCCACGTGGACGAGTTGTCACCGATGCCGTGGATCAGCAGCAGCGCGGGTCCGGTCCCGGCGATCCGGTAGGCGCGGCGATAACCGTGGATGATGTGGTATTCGACGCGAACGTCCGTGTTCGACACCGAGCGGAGGTTCGCGCCCTGTCCATGGCCCGATCGGGTGGCGCTCGCGCGGGGCGGCTTGTCGATTCCGGACACCTCGGGCTCCTCGGCGGGTTAACCGTGATCGTCCGCATCGGCGCGGCCGTCACCAACGGGCACTTGTCGACGGGGCGCGGCGCGCGCCTCCGACGGCGCCAGCATCCCGCATTTCCTACCGATGAGTAAACCCCGGATGTGGCGTGTGCGCCCAACATGTTGCATCGAGTTAACGTGCGGTGAGTTCTGTCGCCGCCGACGGCCGCCGCGACCGCGCGTCGCTACGCTGGGTGACGATGAACCCGTTCGATGTCGACACCTTCCTCGCGACCGGGGGACTCCTCGGACTGTGCGTCCTCATCTTCGTCGAGACCGGCCTGCTCATCGGGTTCGTCTTTCCCGGCGACTCGATCTTGTTCACCGCGGGCGTCTTTGCCGCGCAACCCGATCCGTTCGCACCGCTGTGGGTGCTGTGTATCGCGGTGCCGGTGTCGGCGATCCTGGGCGACCAGTGCGGCTACTTCATCGGGCGGCGACTGGGCCGGAGCGTCGTCGAGGGTCGACTGATGCGCACCATCGGTCCCGAGTACCTCGAACGCACCGGCCGCTACTTCGACCGGTTCGGCGCGCTGACCGTGTTCTTCGGGCGGTTCATCGGCATCGTCCGCACCCTGACACCCGTGGTCGCCGGCTTCAGTGGCATGTCACACCGCATGTTCACGCTCTTCAGCGTGCTGGGCAGCTTCGCCTGGGCGGCCGGCATCATCGTGCTCGGCTACTTTCTCGGCAACATTCCGATCATCCGCGACAACATCGAGATCTTCATCATCGCGTCCGTGCTGACCGTCGTGGTGCCGACCTTCCTCCACCTGGCGCGGCGCTGGCATGCGGCCCGTCGGGATCGCAACGCCGCCTGAGCCGATGCGGATGTCCCTCGCCCGCGCCGACAACTCGTGAGGCGTCAGGTCAGGTACGGCTCCTCGCGCCGCATCGTGGTGCCCGCGAAATCGTCGGCGATCGTCGCGGCCAACTCGACGAGGGCCCGCCGGGTCTGCTTGCCGATCAAGTCCAGGTCGACGTCGGCGCCTTCGGCGAGGTGATCGTCGAACGGGATCTTTTGCACCGCACGACATCTGGTGAGGAAGTGCTGGGCGAGCTGATCGGTGTCGATGCTCGACGAACCGGGACGCGCCGAACTCAGCACCACGACCGCACGCGACACCAGGTGTCCGAAACCGTGTGCTTCGAGCCAGTCGAGGGTCGCGCCGGCGCTGCGTGCGCCGTCGAGCGCGGGGGAGCTCACCAGAATGATGGCGTTGGCGAGATCCAGCACCCCCCGCATGGCCGAATGGCTCAGGCCGGTGCCGCAGTCGGTGATGATGATGTTGTAGAAGCGCTGCAGGATGCGCATCACGCCGCGGTACTCGTCCTCGCTGAACGCCTCGGCCATGGCCGGATCGCGTTCGGAGGCAAGCACTTCCAGACGGCTGGGCGCCTGTGACGTGTGGGCTCGAACATCGCTGTATCGGTAGACCGCCTCGTCGGCGAGTAGGTCGCGCACCGTCGATCGGGTCTGCTGCGGAATGCGTTGCGCCAGCGTGCCGAGGTCGGGGTTGGCGTCGACGGCGATCACCCGGTCGCCGCGCAGCGATGCGAAGGTCGACCCAAGACCGACGGAGGTGGTGGTCTTGCCGACGCCGCCCTTGAGTGAGAGCACGGCGATTCGGTAGTCACCCCGCACCGGGCGTTGGACGCGCTCCAGCAGTTGTTGGTATTCGAGATCGCTGGCCGACTCGCCGGGATTGATGGTGCCCCCGGACAGGGTGTGTACGGCGCGCCGCCAGCCGCGCGACGGCGCCCGTCGTGCCTTACGCAGCAGCGCGACCTCGTCGAGACCCGGTCCACCCTGCTGAGGGCCGACGAAGCTGTTCGGCGGCGGGAAATCGCCGGTGTACGACTGCCCAGGATGCGGAGCCATCGGGATTCCGGGAGCAGGCCCGGAAGGGACGCCCCCGGTTCCGGTGCCGGGCATCGGCGGGCCGGCGTGCTGCCCGGGGTGTCCGACCGGCGGTGCCGGCGGTGCGGAGAGAGGCGGTGCCGCGTGGGAAGCCTGTTGTTGCTGAGGAGGATACGGCTGCTGTGGCTGGTAGTCCTGCTGGGGCGGGAACTGCTGTGGAGGTTGGTGTGACGGCTGGGGCGGGTAGGGCTGGTGCGCTGCAGGTTGGTGGGGCGGCTCCTGCGGTGTCGGCGCCTGGTGACGCGGCGCGGAGGCGCCCGGGCCGGGGCTCGGTGGTGCGGCTGGAATCGGCCCGGAGCCCGGTGGTACGGCGGGCATCGGCCCGGAGCCCGGTGGTGCGGGCGGTACTGGGCCCGAGGTCGGAGACGCGTGCGCGACCGGCCCGGAATCCAACGGCCGGTCGGCGTCGGTGCCTGCGCCGCGGGTCAAACCCTGACGTTCTAGATGAGGGCTAGCGTTGCCGACCGGCGCCGACGGGGTGGTCGGTGCCGCGTCCGAGGGGCGGGTGGGCGAGTCGCCAGGCACCGGATTCGGTGCCGCGGGAGCATCCGTCGGGTTCGCAGTCGCCGGTGGAAATTGCAGCCAGGGCGGCGGAGCGGGCGTATCCGGCCCCGGCCGACGTTCGGAATCGTCGTAGGTCATATGCGGTGAAAGCCCCCTGAACTGCTCAGACGTGCTTGACGGGACTACGTGACCCGGTTCGGGTTCCTCATTAGATAGTCGCCTGATGCGGAGTTTACCCAAGTGCTTTCCTCGCCACGGTGGCGACAGTGCCCTACCGCTCCGCGCCGTCGGTGAGCACACCGAAAGTACCTGGATTGCCCCGCTCAGCAGGCAGTATCTGGCCCGGAAAAGGGGCCCGCAAGCAGCCGCTCCCAGGGTTGTGGATGAGTGCCGCGACGGGGTGGGGCCGTTATGGCATGATCACCAATCACGTGAGCGGTAACCATCGCGACCGAAGTGTCACGGCTGGCGGATTTCCGCTGGCCGTGGGAGGACGGGAGCATTCCTGGAAATGCGCCGTCGACCCGACCGGTCGGTGGTATCGGCCGGGGGTTTCGACCAGCAGAGAACGCCGCAATTCGGTGCGTGCTGGGCGAAATTGTCGCCGACCAGAACGGGAACCGAGGGAACGGGAATCGACACCCGGGAAATGGTGACGGAATGACGGCGGAACGACGACATCGGCCGGCGAAACTCGATGGAACCGATCCGCGATCGTGTGCGTCTAAAGGTGCGGAAGGAGGTGACCGGGGATGAATGCCAACCAGTGGTCGCGCGAGGCGGATTCGTATCCCGCGGCAGGGCAATCCGATGGAGACGGGTCCGACGGTCCGGCGCCGGACCGCGAGGCGATGTCGGCGGCATTCCAGCTGTCGCAGGCACGGTCTCGGTCCGGAGCGCTGGCGGTCGTCACCACGCCCCAGGGGTTGCCGACGTCGATCCGGATCGACAACTCGCAGCTGGCAAAACAACCGCAGGTGCTCGCTAGCGAGATCCTGCGCCTCTGCCGACAGTCGGCGATGGCCGCCGGTATCCGATTGCGGGAGCAAATGGCAGCGGCGGGTACACCCAGCGAGGTGATCGACGCGCTACAGCTACCCCAGACCGACGACCTGGCACGTGCCGAACACCTCGACGATCACGAGGCCGATGCGACCGGCTCGTGGTTGCGGTCTGTATAACGGCGCCGACATGCGAAGGGGATCCGAATGAGTTGGGGGATGGACGAACTCGAGGCGCGCGCACACGCGCAACTCGACCGGATGCACGAGGTCAACGAGAAGCTCGGCGCCGTCGTGGTGCGCGAGACCTCGCCGGACGACTTGGTGACCGTCGAGGTAGACGGGGTCGGCGCCCTCACCGGACTCTGGCTCGCCGACGGCGCCAACGAACTCGGCGGCGATCGGCTCGGTGAGCAGATCGTCGCCACCGCGGCGCTCGCCGCGCAGCGCGCCTTCGCACAACGGGCGGCGATCACCGAGGACTTCACGACATCGTTCGCCGAGCTACTCGAGTCGCGACCGGGGGCGTTGTGACGACCGCCGCACCGATCGCCCGCGTCGCCCGCCGGCGGGACGCACGGACCCATCGGGACGCCGGAACGACCTACGGCGCAACCGCATCCACCGCTGCCGTCGCATTCGCTACCACGACGATCGTCAGAACCACATCGATCACCACCACATCGACCGGAACCACAGGGAGCAACTTGTGAACAATGTGACCGTCACCCCCGAGGTGCTGGAGGGGTTCGCCGCGACCAATGCCGCGATCGGAACTGCCGTCGGTGCGGCGGGCTCGATCAACGCCGCCGCCAACACGGCCGTGATGATCCCGGTGTTCGGCCTGATCGGGCAGGAATTCCTGGCGGCGTTCATCGGCGCCCAGGCCAATCACCTGTTCTCGGTGGGCAACCTGGCCGCGGTGCACGCGTCCACCGCGGCATCCGCGGTCGCCGGTCTCGCCCAGTACGAGGGCAGCGACGCGGCCAGCGCCGCCACCCTCCGTTCGGCGCTGTGAGCCCGGCACCACCAGCGGGCGCCGACGGGCCGGTGCCGCCGCCCGCGCTCACCGACATGACGGTGCAGGAGATGATCGACGCGACCCCGCTCGGTCCCATCCTGGATCGCCCGGTCGGCGACATCCTGGCTGACCTCGGCCTGCCGCCGCTGCCGCAGCTACCGCCGATGCCACCGCTCCCGGGGCTCCCGCCGCTGCCGGTGATCGACGTCGGCATGCTGCTCAAGCCGTTGACCGACTTGCTCGGTGGATTCGGAACCGGCAACCTGTCCGGCGCCGACTTCGACCCGTCGGCCATCTTCCAGGGCTTGTCCAAGGTTCTCGAGACGGCAATGACGATGGGGCAGGGCGCGCTCAAGCTACTCGATCAGCTCTGGGTCGGACAGGGATCGATGGCCGCCACCGCAAAGACCGCCGAGGCCTCGACGAACAGCGCGGCCCTGTCGGCACAGGGCAGCGGCATGTCCTTCGACATTCAGGCGGCCGCCGCGATCGTGGCTGCCGGCCTGGCGACGGTACAGGGCATCATCGTCGCCACCGTTGCCAAGATCGGCGCCCTCTCGGTGACGTTGGTGACCCCGCCCGGTCAGGCTGCCGCGGTCGGCTTCGCCACCGAGGGTCTCGCCGAGGCGACCACCGCGGTGGCGATCACGCGAGCCCAATTGCTCGGCCCGACAACCCAAATGGTCACCACCGGCGCACCGGTCCAGGTGACGAACGCGCCCACGTCCGCGGCCGGTGCCGCCCAGTCGCCGTTCGCGATCGCCGGCACCGTGCTGGACACGGTGTCGCCGGCGCTGTCTACCGCGTTCGAGCTGCCGTCGATGCTGGCCGCACCCGTCGGCCAGATGTTGTCGGTCAACAACCCAGAGGGTCAGACGCGGACCGGCGACCTCGCGTTGGACCGCCTGTCCGGCGACGGACCGGACGGTTCCGGCCCGTCGGGCGGTGCCGGTACACCGGATACGTCGGAGGGTGTCGGCGCGGGCGGCATCGGTGGCGCTGGGCTCGGCGCAGTCGGCGGAATGGGCATGCTCGCTACCCCGCTCAGTGCCGCCCGGCCGTCCGCGCCGATGATCGGTGCCACCGAACCCGCAAGCTACACACCGCAATCGACCAATCGGACCACCGTGGCGAGCGCGGCGCCGATGCCCGCGTCCATGGCGCCGATGGCGGCCGCCGGTGCCGCCCGCGGTGCGGGCGCCGCCGACGAGGGCTACGACGTCCCCGACTATCTGGTCACCGAGGACAACGGCCAACAGGTGGTCGGTGAGGTTCCCGACGTCGTGCCGCCGGTGATCGGGGACGACGAGCCGGGTGAACAGCCATCGCCGCCAACACCCGACATCGAATTACGTCTGGGCGGCGGCGACACGCTCACCAGCTAGGCCAACCGGCGATCATCAGCAACCAGCAGAGGGGAACGAGGAGACATGGCAGCAGCTCACCTGGACGTGGACCCGTCCGAGTTGATGTCCGCCGCAAGCGATCTGGATCGCTTGGCGGATCAGCTCGAGGGGTCGGTACGGACGCACACGCCGGCGCTGGCGGTCCACGCCGCCGGCCGCGACGAGGTCTCGGTCACGACCGCCGACACTTTCGATGTGCAGGCCCGTCGGTTCGGCGAGGACTCCGCGAGTGCCGTCCGTGAGTTGCGCAAGATCGCCGCGGTCCTGCGCGACCAGGCCACCGGATTCGTCCGCGCTGACGACGACGCCGCGGCCCACCTGCGCGCCTGACATCAGCACGTCCGGCCCGGCGCCCAGCGGGCACAGCCCGCCGATAAGACCCACCCGCATCGATCGAGAAGGGAGAGCGAGATGACCGGATTCACCGGCGTCCTCTGGGACGCGCGTACCACCGAGCGCCTCGCCGCCGATCTCGCGGCGGGACCCGGGGCGGGGCCGCTCGCCGAGGCGGGGGCCGCCTGGGGTGCGCTGGCCGCCGACCTCGCCGAAACGAGCGTCGCCTACACCGCCATTCTCGGCCGCCTCGGAGTCAACTGGCAATCCGACCGGTCCACTGCTGCCGTCGAGCACCTCGCCTCCCTCGGCCGCTGGTTCGTCGAGGCGTCCGCGGCCGCCGCGGAGACGGCAGCGCGGGCCGAGGCACAGGCCGCCGCCGTCGCGGTCGCGCGGCTGGCCATGCCGAACCCCGCAGAGATCGACCTGGTCGGGCGGATGCGCGAGGTAGCAACGGCAACCGCGGTCATCGCGCCCGCTATCGCCGGGGCCGCCGCCCACGCCGAACGTGCGGTACACGAGGTGAAGCTGCGAGCGGCCCGGGTGATGGAAACCTACGAGAGCGCGAGCGAACCGGTTGCCCGCCCCTGGCGCGCAGCGCATCCCGCGCCCAACCTGGTGTCGGCCGGGCCGCTCGAGGCGGAACAGGCCGCGCGCGACACCGCCGAACGTGCCGCACAGTCACCCGCCGGCACCGGCCGCCACGCCGCGCCCGCCGGGGTGCCGGTCATGGCACCGGTGATGCTGGCCGGCGGTATCGGCGAGCGGGAGAAGACCCGCTATGCGCCGACCGTCCTCGCGTCCGGAACGGCGGTGCCGGTCCCGGCGCCACCGGCCACGGCCGCACCTCCGCCCGCCCCGACTCCGGTCCCGCCACCGGTCGTACCGGGAGCGATGGCGGCCGGCGACGCCCGCATCCGCACCTCGCCCGGCCCGGTCGCCGAACCCGTTGCCGATGACATGGCCGAATCGCCGCACTCCGCGTCCGTCGCCGACGCCGCACCCACTACCTGGGCCGAACTGGCGACGTCCAATCAGTCGGTGGTGCAACACGTCTCGGTCGACGGCGACACCGGCACCGACGGCACCGGCATGCGGCTCGATCCCCGATACCTGAGCGAACGGCTGTGGCTCGACGACGACGCCGGCCAACGGATCGGGAGCGAGCGATGACTGCGATTCCGACGTCGACCGCCTCGACGTCGACCGCCTCGATGTCGACCGGGTCGAGCGCTCCGTCGGCATCCGGTGTCCGCCTGTCTGTCTCGGCGTTGCGCGCCGTCGGCGAGTGCATCGGCGTGGGTGGCTGGCCGGTCGTGCTCGACCTGGATCGGCTGGACGCGGACTCCGGTCTGCCGGACACCGGTGCCGAGCGTCCCGGCACCGAGCGTCCCTCCGGCAACGCCGACCGTGGCGGGTTCGGGTCTGGTGTGCACCTCGAGGCTCTCTTCGCGCACGGGGAGCCGATTCCCGTGGTGGACACCGTGGTCGGCGTGCTCACTCGACCCGACCGGCAGATCGAGGCGCGAACCTTCCGCACCGACGGCACCATCACCCGGCTCTGCCTGGCCCGGCGCGGAGCTGCACACGTCCTGGCCGTTCGAGAGCGCGACGAGGTCGACCTCCGGATTGTCGACATCCCCGACGCCGCCGCCCTCGGATCGGTGATCCGCCGGCACTGTGCTGACCGGACGGGAGTCCGGGAGCCGTTGTCGTTCACCGGTTTCGGTCATCCGTCCGACGAGCTGGCCGACCGGCTCCGGCCGTGCGGCACCACCCACGACCTCACCGACGCGTTGCATGCCATCGGCGCTGCCGCCGCGGACGCCGCGATCGTCGCGACGGCGCTCGCCGACATCCGCGCGCGCACCGAGATCGTCGCGGTCGCCCGCGACGAACCGAGTGCGGGCGTCCCCCAGTCTTCTGGAGCTATCGGGGTCTTCGACACCCACCAGGGTCGAATCCTCGCCAGCCCCAGCAGGTCCCCCGACGGACGGGTCTGGACCACCTTCTCGCCGGGTTCGGGTCATCGGATCGCGCAGGCCACCGGTCTGCTCATCGAGACCCTGCCGGACGGGCGGTGGTTCTGACCGGCCATCGGGAAGAAAGTTCCTCGCGGTGAAAGCCTTCTCCGCGAGGAAGGCAGTGAACGGTATCTGTGTCGCGGATACCACTCGGGGGCATCGACGAGTCGGTGCCGTAACACAGGAGGATCACCATGAATCTTGACGGAGCAGTCGACGTCGATGTCGCGGCCGGCCTAGCCACCGCGCAAAAGGTTTCCGGCATCGTCGACGAGATGCAGCAGACGGTCGGGCGAATCGCCAACGCCGCCAACACCGGCCTGGCGTCGTGGACCGGCAAGGCGTCCGGCGCGTTCGAGGGAGTCCACGTGGACTGGAACTCCTCGGCCACGGCGCTGAACAACGCGCTCGACGACATTCGCAACAAGCTGACCGCAGGCTTCAGCGGCTACGAGGACCACGACGCCCAGGCGTCCAACGCCTTCCCGACCGACGGCCCGCTGCGCATCTAGGTCACCGGCATCTAGGTCGCGGGCAGCGAGCCCGCCGCCCAACGACGCGCACGACAACGACCCATCCCCACGAAAGGACCCGATCATGTCCGGAAGAATCAAGTACGACTTCGCCTCGCTCGGTGACCTCGGCGCCCGCCTGCAGGCCGAGTTCCAGAATCTGGAGGACCTCGCCGGCCAGCTCAAGAGCCAGGTCGCCTCGCTCGACGGCAACTGGCGGTCCCCGCAGGCCAAGGTGGCCTACGAACAGGCGCAGCAGAATTGGGACCGGACCTTCGCCCAGGCCCGCGAACAGCTGCTCGGCATTCAGCGCGGTGTCGGCAACGCCCGCACCACCATGCACGACACCGATCGCTCCATCGCCAGCGGTTTCGGCGGCATGGCCTGACCGCTTCGCCGGTTACTCCCGGCCCCGGCCGGGGCCATCGACGCAAAGACTCACCCCGTCCGCGGGGTGGGTCTTTGTCATTCGAGCCCGTGAGGTAGTGGGTGGACGGATAGATCCACCCACGAGAGCGACCGACCAGAGGAGCGCCCGTGTCTGCCGAAGGTTTTCTAAGAGAGCGATCATTGCCGCGCTGCTCGCGAACGCCGGTATCGCGGTCGCCACGTTCATCGGCTTCCTGATCGCCGGGTCGTCGTCGATGATCGCCGAAGCGGTGCACTCGGTCGCCGACACCGCCAACGACCTCGAACCGGATATCGACCGCGGCCGCACCCGCTGATCGAGGCGTCCGCGGCCCCCTCGCGACACCTGCCGGCAACCTGCACCGATCGGGGCCGGATCGCCGTCACCGTCGGCTAGCGTTAACGAACGCATGAAAGGGGATAGCGATGGGTAATCCGTTGACCCGGACCAAGTCCGTCGAACAATCGATGGCCGATACCGACGAACCGGACCACAAACTCCGGCGGAATCTGGGCACCTGGGATCTGATCGTCTTCGGTGTCTCGGTCGTCATCGGCGCCGGCATCTTCACGATCACCGTGTCGACCGCGGGCAACAAGGCCGGACCGGCCATCTCGTTGTCGTTCATCATGGCCGCGATCGCGTGCGCGCTGGCCGCACTCTGCTATGCCGAGTTCGCCTCGACGGTGCCGGTCGCGGGATCGGCATACACCTTCGGCTACGCCACCTTTGGCGAGTTCCTTGCGTGGATCCTTGGCTGGGACCTCATCCTGGAATTCGCCGTCGGCTCGGCCGTCGTGGCCAAGGGCTGGTCGAGCTACCTGGGCAGTGTCTTCGGCTTCTCCGGCGGCACTGTCGACGTGCTCGGTCGCAGCGTGGACTGGGGTGCGGTGGTCATCATCGCCGTGGTGACGACACTCCTGGTCCTCGGCACCAAACTCTCCGCCCGATTCAGCGCCATCATCACCGCCATCAAGGTCTCGGTGGTGCTACTGGTCATCATCGTCGGGTTCTTCTACATCAAGACCGCGAACTTCTCGCCATACGTGCCGCCGAGCGAAACGGGCGAGGGAGTCGACAAGTCGGTGGACTCGACTCTGTTCTCGCTCATCACCGGTGGCGGTGACAGCTCCTACGGCTGGTATGGCGTCCTGGCCGCCGCATCGATCGTCTTCTTCGCCTTCATCGGCTTCGACGTGGTCGCGACCACCGCGGAGGAGACCAAGAATCCGCGCAAGGACGTCCCCCGCGGCATCCTCGGCTCGCTCGCAATCGTCACGGTGCTCTACGTCTTGGTGACCATCGTGGTGACCGGCATGGTCAGCTACCGGGAATTGGCCGGCACCGGCGACGACTCGAAGAACCTCGCAGATGTATTCGCGCTCAACGGCATCACCTGGGCCGAGAAGGTCATCGCGATCGGCGCGCTGGCCGGCCTGACAACCGTGGTGATGGTGCTGATGCTCGGCCAGTCCCGCGTCCTGTTCGCCATGTCGCGGGACGGGCTGCTGCCGCGCGGGATCTCCAAGACCCATCCGCGCTTCGGTACCCCCGCGCGGTTGACGATCACCATCGGCGTGGTGGTCGCTCTCGTCGCCGGCTTCTTCCCGATCGACAAGCTGGAGGAGATGGTGAACGTCGGCACGCTCTTCGCGTTCGTCGTCGTCGCCGCCGGTGTCATCGTATTGCGACGCAAGCGCCCGGACCTGCAACGCGGGTTCACCGTGCCCGGCGGGCCCGTCATCCCGGTGCTGGCCATCCTCGCCTGCCTCTGGTTGATGCTGAATCTGTCTGCGCTGACCTGGATTCGGTTCGCGGCGTGGATGGTGATCGGTGTCGCGATCTACTTCCTGTACAGCCAGCAGCATTCGATGGTCGGCAAGCGGGAACGCGGCGAGATCACCGCATCTGTCCGCGCCGAGATCCGGGCCGAGGGGAGTGCGCTGACCAAGCGGCGGCCCACCGACACCGGACACGACACCTGACGCGCGGGCCGTCGGCCCCACTCGTTAGCCTCTAAGCGAACGCGTTCCGTACCACCGGCGGCGCCGAACCGGACGAATCCCGGTACCGATGCCCCCGGTGGTCACGGCGCGAACGACCGACAGACGCGAACGACCGACGAAGCGAACGACAAGGGGCATAGATGACAGCGCAGGACTCGGCGCCGACCGCGGAGACCAGGAACGGGATCGACTTCAAGGTTGCCGATCTGTCGCTGGCCGACTTCGGCCGTAAGGAGATCGAACTCGCCGAGCATGAGATGCCCGGTCTGATGGCGCTGCGTCGCGAATACGCCGACGTGCAGCCGCTCAAGGGCGCGCGCATCTCCGGTTCGCTCCATATGACGGTGCAGACCGCGGTGCTCATCGAGACCCTGGTGTCGCTCGGCGCCGAGGTTCGATGGGCGTCCTGCAATATCTTCTCCACCCAGGACCACGCTGCCGCCGCGATCGTCGTCGGCCCGACCGGCACCCCGGAGGAGCCGAAGGGTGTGCCGGTCTTCGCCTGGAAGGGCGAGACGCTGCCGGAGTACTGGTGGGCGGCCGAGCAGATGCTGACCTGGCCGGGCGAACCGGCGAACATGATCCTCGACGACGGCGGCGACGCCACCATGCTCGTGCTGCGCGGCGCCGAGTTCGAGAAGGCCGGTGCCGTCCCGCCGGACGACGACGATCACTCCGCCGAGTACACGGTGTTCCTGCAGTTGTTGCGCGACTCCATCGCCAAAGACCCGACGAAGTGGACCCGGGTCGCCGAATCGGTGCAGGGCGTCACCGAGGAGACCACCACCGGCGTACTGCGGCTGTACCAGTTCGCCGCCGCGGGTGACCTGGCGTTCCCGGCGATCAATGTCAACGACTCGGTCACCAAGAGCAAGTTCGACAACAAATACGGCACCCGGCACTCGCTGATCGACGGCATCAACCGCGGCACCG
Organism: Gordonia sinesedis; assembly: GCA_039527305.1. Lineage (GTDB taxonomy): Bacteria > Actinomycetota > Actinomycetes > Mycobacteriales > Mycobacteriaceae > Gordonia > Gordonia sinesedis. The sequence goes on from BAAAJU010000001.1 coordinate 493,138, forward strand.
ACGTCCTCATCGGCGGCAAGAAGGTGCTGATCTGCGGCTACGGCGACGTCGGCAAGGGCTGCGCGGAGTCGTTGGCCGGGCAGGGTGCCCGCGTCCAGGTCACCGAGATCGACCCGATCAACGCGCTGCAGGCGCTGATGGACGGCTTCGACGTAGTCACCGTCGAGGACGCGATCGGCGACGCCGACATCGTGATCACCGCGACCGGCAACCTGGGGATCATCACCTACGCCCAGATGCGCAAGATGAAGAACCAGGCCATCCTCGGCAATATCGGCCATTTCGACAACGAGATCGACATGGCCGGTCTGGAGCGTTCCGGCGCCAAGCGGATCACCATCAAGCCGCAGGTCGACCAGTGGGTGTTCGACGACGGCCGGTCCATCATCGTGCTGTCCGAGGGGCGGCTGCTCAATCTCGGTAACGCGACCGGCCATCCGTCGTTCGTGATGAGCAACAGCTTCTCCAACCAGGTGATCGCGCAGATCGAGCTCTGGACCAAGAACGACGAGTACCAGAACGAGGTTTACCGGCTGCCGAAGCATCTCGATGAGAAGGTGGCGAAGATCCACGTCGAGGCTCTCGGCGGTGAACTCACCAAGCTCACCAAGGAGCAGGCGGAGTACATCGGGGTGGATGTGGAAGGGCCGTACAAGCCGGACCACTACCGCTACTGAGCGAGCGACCGGACGCCATTCCGGTCCACCGACACGCACCGGCACCCGACGATCGTCGTCGGGTGCCGTGGTCGTTGTCGTGTCCGGCGCGTCCCGCGCGCGTGCCGTGCCCGGTCTCGCCGGCTACCGGAGTCGGTGAGATGTCAACCGGCGGTCCGGGATTCGAGCTACGTGCCGACGTCCGGACGGATACCCGGGCAGACGTACCAGGTGCCGTTCTCGCGGCGGAAGCTCTCGTCGACCTGCCTCGACCGGGTACGCAGATCGCCCCGTACGAGGTGCGTGATCACACCGGACCGCGCGGTATCGCCGGTGATGGCGACGCCGGACAGACCTTCGAGAACCAAGTCACCCTGGTCGGGTCCCGGCGCCGCGGCCTGGCTGCGGAGTTCGGTGCAGACGGCCGCCCGGATACGGCCGAGATCCCGCGAATTCAGCGCGTCCACGTAGCGCTGCATGGCGTCGCGGACGGCATATGCCTCCGACGACGAGGTGTCCGGTGTCCCGGTGTCCTCCGGCGTGTCGGGAGAACCCGGATACGGCTGCTCCGCCGTCGACGGTGAGGGGTCCACGGCGACGTCGTCGGCCGAGGAACCCGATCCGCGCGCCGCGAGACTGACCACCAGCACGGTGATCGCAATGACCGCCACAACCCCCGCGATCACTGCCGAGATGGTGCTCCAGTTCGGCTTGCGCGGCGGTCGAGGCGGCATGCCGCCGGGGTAGCCGCCCGGTCCCATCGGTCCCGGCCCATGCGGACCGGGGTAGCCAGGACCGGGTGCGCCCGCGGCGGGACCGTACGGCACGGCGGAGTGCGGATACGCGGGATTCGGCATCGCCCCGGGTGGCACCGGCCCCGGTAGTCCGCCGGGAGGCGGTGCGGCCGGCGGAACGGACCCCGGCGCCGCCCCCGGCGGCACCGAACCAGCGTGGGGTCCCCCGGGAGGCGGGCCCGCGGGGGCCGGATATCCGTGATGGGCGGCACCGCGGTCGTGCGGCGGCGGGAAAGTCATGAAACTCCTCGCGGATGGGCGTTGCGATACAGGCTATCGAAGCCGGAATTGCACCGCAGTGCGGCCGTCATTCGGCGGGTCGTCGCAGCGCTTCAGCGGTCGGCCAGGCACGCGGCCAGTTCGACCGGATCGTCGTCGGAGACCCGCGACCACGGCGCCATCCACCCTGCCGCGGCCAACTCCCGGTACACTGCGTCGACGCGTCGTTGCAGGTCGTGGTCGCGTTCGTAGAAGTCGCGCGCGCGAGAATCGTCTGTGGCCGCGCGCGACTCGGCACGGCTCATCGCGACCTCGGCGGGGACGCCGAGCAGCACGTGCCGGTCCGGAACGGGCAGACCGAGGCGCCCGAATTCGAGGTCGGTCACCCAATCGACGACCTCGCCGTCGGCGTCCTGGTGGAGGCGCGCGGCGTTGTAGGCCGCGTTCGACGCGACGTATCGATCGGCGACGACGATGTCGTTGCCGGCGATGGCCGAGCGGAGATCGTCCGCGGCGCCGGCCCGGTCGAGTGCGAACAGCAGCGCCATCGCGTACACGCTCGTCCGGAGATCGCCGTGCGAACCGTGCAACGCCTCCGAGGCGATGTCGGCAACCACCGACTGTCCGTATCGCGGGAAGGTGAACGTCGCCACCCGCAAGCCGTCCGCCTGCCACTGCTCGACGAGCGCCGACACCAGTGTGTTCTTGCCGGCGCCGTCGAGACCTTCGACGGCAATCAACCGACCCAGCCGATCGCTCACCGCTACCGCCCTCCTCGTCGGGATCCCATCGCCGTCCGGGCGGCGCGCCGACCGGTCGATTGTCACCCGCCCCGCGCGCTGGTGGGACGCGGGGCCCCCGGCGCGTCGATCACGACGGTCTGGTCACGGAAGTGTCACCATTGGAGCATGAAGCCTCGCATCCTCGTCGTCGACGACGACGCCGCGCTCGCCGAGATGCTGACGATCGTGTTGCGCGGCGAAGGATTCGAACCGTTCGTGGTCGGCGACGGGACCCAGGCGCTCACCGCCGTGCGGGAGATCCGGCCGGATCTGGTGCTGCTGGACCTGATGCTGCCCGGCATGAACGGCATCGACGTCTGCCGGGTGCTGCGAGCCGACTCGGGTGTGCCGATCGTGATGCTCACCGCCAAGTCCGACACCGTCGACGTGGTGCTGGGGCTGGAGTCGGGCGCCGACGACTATATGGTCAAGCCGTTCAAGCCGAAGGAACTCGTCGCCCGCGTGCGCGCCCGGCTGCGCCGCACCGACGAGGAACCGGCCGAGCTGCTCTCGATCGGCCCGGTGGAGATCGACGTCCCCGCCCACAAGGTGACCCGCGACGGGGTGCCGATCTCGCTCACCCCGCTGGAGTTCGACCTACTGGTGGCGCTGGCCCGCAAGCCGCGCCAGGTGTTCACCCGCGACGTCCTACTCGAACAGGTGTGGGGTTATCGGCATCCGGCCGACACTAGACTCGTCAACGTGCATGTCCAGCGGTTACGCGCCAAGGTCGAGACCGACCCGGAAAATCCTGAGGTCGTGTTGACGGTGAGGGGGGTCGGCTACAAGGCCGGCCCGCCGTGATCGGCCGTTCCCGACGACGCGTCAACAGCACCTACGGACGGCTCGCGCGAACCGCCGGAAGTATCGGCAGGGTATTCGGCCGCATGTGGCGGCGTTCCCTGCAGTTGCGGATCGTGGTGTCCACGTTGGTGCTGTCGTTCGTGGTGTTGTTGATTCTCGGGTTCGTGCTGATGAGTCAGATCACCGACCGTCTGCTCGACGTCAAACTGACCGCCGCCACCGAGGAGATCGACCGGGCGCGGGTGGCCGTCGAACGCGACCTGGCCAGCGGAGACGGCAATATGTCGGTGCAGAACCGGTTGCGGCAGACCCGATCGCTGCTCACCGACCGAGACGTCGACACCGGCCAGACCGCCGGATCGGTCGGAACGTTCGACTCGGTGCTCTTGGTCGCCGGGTCGGGAACCAATGGCTCCGAGACCGGCGTCGGACCGATCGCCGAGATCCCCCGCAACCTGCGCGAAATGGTCCAGGGCGGCCAGGTGGCCTACCAATACACCGCGGTGCCCAACGGCAGCGGTGGGGAGGTGCCGGCGCTCATCATCGGGTCGCCGACCAATGCGTCGGTGCCGGGACTGGAGATCTATCTCGTCTTTCCCCTGACCAACGAGCAGAACACCGTGGACCTCGTCCGTGGCACCCTGCTCACCGGCGGCGTGGTGCTGCTGGGGTTGCTGGCGGCGATCGCCTGGCTGGTGTCGCGGCAGGTCGTGATCCCGGTGCGGTCGGCGTCGCGGATCGCGGTGCGCTTCGCCGACGGCAGGCTCAAGGAACGGATGCCGGTGCGCGGCGAGGACGACATGGCGCGGTTGGCGATGTCGTTCAACGACATGGCCGAGAGCCTGTCCAAGCAGATCACCCATCTGGAGGAGTTCGGTGGCCTGCAGCGGCAGTTCACGTCCGACGTCAGCCACGAACTGCGGACGCCGCTGACGACGGTGCGGATGGCCAGCGACGTCCTCTACGAGGGCCGCGACGAACTCGACCCGGTCCGCAAGCGGTCGGTGGAGCTACTGGACAAGGAACTCGACCGATTCGAGACGTTGCTCAACGAGCTGCTGGAGATTTCCCGGCACGACGCCGGTATGGCCGAACTGGCAGCCGAACGCATGGATATGGCGATCCCGATCGACGCGGCCCTGGCCACGGTCAGTCATCTCGCCGAGGAGACCGGTACCGAACTCATCCTCGACCTACCCGCCGAACCGGTCATCGCCGAGATCGATCCGCGCCGCGTCGAACGCGTATTGCGGAACCTGCTGGCCAACGCGATCGATCACGGTGAACGCAAACCGGTGACGCTGACGATGCGGTCGGACGGGGACGCGGTCGCGATCACCGTGCGTGACCAGGGCATCGGGCTGCGACCCGGTGAGGAGAAGTTGGTGTTCAACAGATTCTGGCGGTCGGATCCGTCGCGCTTCCGCCGCTCCGGCGGCACCGGCCTGGGGCTGGCCATCAGCATCGAGGATGCCCGCCTGCACCAGGGCCGGCTGGAGGCGTGGGGGGAGCCGGGTCAGGGCGCGTGCTTCCGGCTGACGCTGCCGCTGGTGCGGGGGCACAAGGTGCTCGGCAGTCCGCTGCCGCTGAAGCCGGTGGGCGCGGCGAAGTCCCCGCCGGGCAAGAGCGCCCCGACGGCGCGGTCGGCGACCCGCACCCCGGGCCACCCCGACGAACAGGCGATCGACGATGCGTAGCCGTGCGTCCCGCGATCCCCGCTGGTTGAGTAGCCGCGAGGTACGAGCGGCGTATCGAAGCCAGCCGTCGTATGCGGGCTGCCACGCTGGCGACCTACCCCGCTGGTCCGGTGACCGCTCATCCCGCTGGTTGAGTAGCCGCGAGGTACGAGCGGCGTATCGAAGCCAGCCGCGACGCACAGTGAACGCTTCACGACGCACAGTGAACGCTTCACGACGCACAGTGGACGACAGCCGACGCGGACGGCGGCCGGTCGTCGCGGTGCTCTGCCTCCTGTTGGCGACGCTGCTGGCGGGATGCGGTGGCATCCCGAACAATTCGTCACCACAGCCGCTCAATTCGTTCGAGCGCCAGGGGCCGACCGAGGCGGTGCCTTCCCCGCAAGCCGACATGGACCCCGAGGCTCTGGTGCGGGCGTTTCTCAAGGCGGCCGCGGCGCCGGCGAACGCCCACGTGGCCGCTCGACGATTCCTCACGCCGTCGTCGGCACGACAATGGGACGAGCGCGGCGACACCATCGTGCTGGACGCGATCAACACATTCGTCGACCAGCGCAGCCAGAACGCGGTGCGGATGCGGCTTGTCGGCGACAACGTCGGGGTGCTCAAGTCCGACGGCGTGCTGACCCCGGCGACCGGTCAGGTCGAGACGACGCTGTCGCTGGTCCGGGTGCGGGACCAGTGGCGTATCGACGGTCCGCTACCGGATGGCGTGATGGTCGATAAGGCCCAGTTCGAGGCGGGCTACCGGCCGGTCTCGCTCTACTTCACCGACCGCGATCGGCAGCATCTGGTGGCTGACCCGCGCTGGCTGTACGCCGGCCGCGATTCGGATGCGACCACGCTGGTGAACAAACTCATCGACGGCCCGTCCACCGATCTGGAACCCGCCGTCGACAGTGCACTCCCCACCGGCGCGGGGCTGCGCGGTCCGGTCACCGCGATCTCCGGCGGCGGCGTCCGCATCGAACTCACCGGCCTCGCCGCACTGCCCGTGCGGGACCGGAACACGCTTGCCGCGCAAATCATCTGGACGCTCGACGGTGCCGACATCGCCGGGCCGTATGAGATCACCGCCGACGGTGCTCCGCTGGTGCCGGAGCGTGCGGCCGGTTGGCGGACCACCGATGTGAAGTCGTTCGACCCGGCGGCGGTGCCGGCCACCGACGTCGGACTCAACATCATCCGCGACGGCGCGCTGCTCAAGGTCACCGACTCGGGGACCACCCCGTCGGGCGGACCGCTAGGCACCGGACGCGACCTGCGGTCGGCGTCGATCGCACCAGACGGATCCCGGGTCGCCGCGGCCGTCGCCCGGCCCGGGCCGAACGCCGGACTCGCTCTCGTCACCGCCCCGTACGGTGGCGCGCCGACGACCGTGACCAGCGGGCCGACGATCACCCGACCGTCGTTCGGCGCCGACGCGGACACGGTGTGGGCCGTCGTCGATGGCAGGCCGGTGCAGTGGATCCGCGACGCCGAGTCGGGTGCGGTGCGCACTCTCACCGTCGATGCGGCGCAGATCGGCCGCGTCGTCGGTGGGCCCATCACCGAGATGCAGGTCGCCCCCGACGGCGTCCGGGTGGCTATGATCGTGTCCGGACAGGTCGTGTTCGCTGTCGTGGCTACCAATGAGGACGGCCAGGTGTCGCTGGTCAACCCGCGGATCGCGGCCTACAACATCGGAAACCGTGCCGTCTCACTCGACTGGGCGTCGCCGACACTGCTCGTCATCGCGCGCGACGCCGCGGACTCACCGGTCGTGCAGTTGTCGATCAACGGGACCCCCGCTGTCGGATTGTTGAGCGGCAACGTCGCACCCCCGGTGCGGGCCCTGGTCGCGAACACGTCGACCATCTACATCGGCGATCAGCGTGGTGTGCTGCGTCTGGGCAGCACCGATGGGCAGCCCGACGAGTACTGGACCGAGGTGGAACCGGCGATGGCGCCGGGCGTCATCCCGGTTCTGCCCTGACCGCGACGCTCGGCGGTCGTGGGCTTGTTGTCTCCGTGGGCTGGTTTCGATACGCCGCTCGTTCCTCGCGGCTACTCAACCAGCGGGGGTGGCACGTTCCTCGCGGCTACTCAACCAGCGGCGATTTCCGGTGGTTGAGTAGCGGGGAGCGTAGCGAGTCGCGTATCGAAATCACCACCGCCACAGACGATCAGTGCTGGTTTCGATACGCCGCTCGTTCCTCGCGGCTACTCAACCAGCGGAGGTGGCTCGTTCTCGCGGGGACTCAACCAGCGGAGGTGGCTCGTTCTCGCGGGGACTCAACCAGCGGGGGTGGCTCGTTCCTTGCGGCTACTCAACCAGTAGGCGAGTTCCTCGAGGCACTCGTGCCGGGCCCCGAGCACCGCGCGACCCGACGGTTCACGCGGCGGCAAGCACCAGTACCACATCGACGTCGATATCCTGTGCCGCCAACACCCGAATCGACTCGGCTGCAGTGGCACCGGTGGTCAGCACGTCGTCGACGAGGATGACGCGATCACCGTCTGGTGGCGCCACGGCGTTGCGCCGCAAGCGGATTCGCCCGCGGAGGTTGCGTTGCCGGGCGCGGGCATCGAGGCCGGCCGAATCGCGGGTCGCGATCGATGTGGACAGCAGCGGCGCCACTCGCACCCGAGGGCCCAGTCGGGCTGCGGTGACTGCGGCCATCGCGGTCACGTGGTCGCCACCGCGCCGGCGGGCGGCTATCGTCCGCGTCGGCGCCGGAACCAGATGCAGCCCAGGCGCATTGGGAACCTCGCCCCATCCGGCCAGCGCGATGATCGCGTCGGCGAGGGCAACCCCAAGTGGCCGCGCCAGGTCGCGCCGACCGTGCTCCTTCATGCCGAGTATCGCCTCCCGGATCGGCCCCCGATAGCGGCCGACCGCCCAGGCCTCGACCGGCAGCGAGACCCGTGGCCGTAGCCCGATCGGAGCGTCGGCGACACGCGCCGCGCACCGCAAGCACCACGGTGTACCGGGGCGACCGCAGCCGCCGCACGTCTGTGGCACGGCCAGGTCGGCCCCGGCGCGCAGCACTGCACCCGGCGACGGGACTCGTGTTCGGGTCACTGCTCCAGCGTGTCAGGTCACGCTCGCCGCCGTCGCCGACTGCGGGGCGTTCTGTGGATAGTCCCGCCGCGGCCTGTTGTGGATAGGGGATGCCCTCGCCGTCGCCTCGTGGTGTGGGCCTTTTCTGAGAGCGACGCGCCCAATCCTGTGAACCCCCTTTGGACCCGCGACGACGCCGCGGTAAAACATGGCCTCCGGGCAAACGAGGGACTACGGTCGGGGGTGCACGAGGTTGCCGCTCGATCACCCGGGAGGTGATGCGCTCAGACCCATGGATGTCAACCGTCGGTTGGCATGGCACCGGTACCCGCCCCCGGCCGTGATGTGGCCACCGTCGGCGCTCTCGGAATTACCTGCGCGAGAACCATTTCCGCGACACCTCACTACTTGCGCAGCATTCGGGCAGCCCCCACGGTGACCGATAATCGGTGACCCGATCGGTCAATCGCCGGCGTGCGGGTGGCAATCCCAGGAGGTAGTGAATGTCCGCAGTCATCCACCGCAAGGGCCGGCGAGAATCGAAGGTCGGCGTCGCCAACGACACCGACGACTACAACCCCGAATTCGCGTTCGTCCGACCCCCCGGCACCGTCGAAGCCGACGAGCCTGCCGAACCCAATGCGAAGGTCGTGTTCAGCGGCCGTAACGTCGAGATTCCTGATCATTACCGCATCCATGTCGGAGACAAACTGGCGCGACTGGAACGGTTTGACCCCACCATCTTTCGCTTCGACGTCGAGCTGAACCACGAACGCAACCGCCGCCAGTCCAAGAACTGTCAGCAGGTGGAGATCACCGCGACCGGCAAGGGTCCGGTCGTCCGCGGTCAGGCGTGCGGGGAGAATTTCTACGCCGCGCTCGAACTCGCGTTGGACAAGATCGAGTCCCGGCTCAGGCGCGTCAAGGACCGTCGCCGCGTGCATCACGGCAACCGCCGCCCGATCTCGGTGGCCGAGGCGACCGAAATCGGCGCACCGCAACTGCGGGATAACCAGCTCAGTGTCGATGGGCTGCCGGCCGTCAACTCCGACGGTGCCGGCGCGGATACCGATGGTGAGCCGACCTGGGACGACGGCGTCACCGAGCACAACCCGGGTCAGATCGTGCGTGTCAAGGAACACCAGGCGGTGCCGATGGGCGTCGACGACGCACTGTACGAGATGGAACTGGTCGGCCACGACTTCTTCCTGTTCCACGACAAGGAGACCGACAAGCCGTCCGTGGTCTACCGCAGGCATGCGTTCGACTACGGCCTCATCCGGCTGGCCTGAGCCACCCACCGATCCGGACCCTCGTCCCGGCGCGGTCCGACCGGGCCGCGCCGGGACGACGTCGCTACCATGGATCCCGGCCTGTGTGCACACAGGCCGGGTTTCGCGTGCGGCTCGGGCCTCGAGACGACTCGAGACGACACTGCGCCGGATTGTGCGGCGCGTCCTGCCTACGGGCCGCCCGGGAATTGTGTAGACGACGACATGAGTAAGGGACTCGATCCACGGTGCTGAACAAGCTGCTGCGCGTCGGTGAAGGCCGCATGGTCAAGCGACTCGATGCGATCGCATCGCACGTCGAGGCGCTCTCCGACGAGGTGGAGGCGCTGACCGACGCCGAACTGCGGGCTAAGACCGACGAGTTCAAGGAGCGGCACGCCGACGGCGAATCGCTGGACGAGTTGCTGCCGGAAGCTTTCGCCGTCGCCCGCGAGGCGGCCTGGCGGGTGCTCGACCAGAAGCACTTCCACGTCCAGATCATGGGCGGTGCCGCCCTGCACTACGGCAACATCGCCGAGATGAAGACCGGTGAGGGCAAGACCCTCACCTGTGTGCTGCCCGCGTACCTCAACGCGCTGTCCGGGAACGGCGTGCACGTGGTCACGGTCAACGACTATCTCGCCAAGCGCGACGCCGAGTGGATGGGCCGCGTGCACCGCTTCCTCGGCCTGGAGACCGCGGTCATCCTCACCGGCATGCCACCGGAACAGCGTCGGGAGGCCTATGCCGCCGACATCACCTACGGCACCAACAACGAGTTCGGCTTCGACTACCTGCGCGACAATATGGCGCATTCCCTCGAGGAACTCGTGCAGCGCGGACATCACTTCGCCGTCGTCGACGAGGTGGACTCGATCCTCATCGACGAGGCCCGCACCCCGCTGATCATCTCCGGCCCGGCGGAGTCGTCGAGCAAGTGGTACGTCGAGTTCGCGCGCATCGCGCCGCTGCTGGAACGCGACACCCACTACGAGGTCGACATCAAGAAGAAGACCGTCGGCGTGCACGAGTCGGGCGTCGAAGTTGTCGAGGACCGCCTCGGCATCGACAACCTGTACGAGGCCGCGAACTCTCCGCTGGTCAGCTACCTGAACAACGCCATCAAGGTCAAGGAGCTGTTCCACAAGGACAAGGACTACATCGTCCGCAACGGCGAGGTCCTGATCGTCGACGAGTTCACCGGGCGTGTGCTCGACGGCCGCCGCTTCAACGAGGGCCTGCACCAGGCCATCGAGGCCAAGGAAGGCGTCGAGATCAAGGCCGAGAACCAGACCCTCGCCACGATCACGCTGCAGAACTACTTCCGCATGTACGACAAGTTGTCGGGCATGACCGGCACCGCCGAGACCGAGGCCGCCGAGTTCGACCAGATCTACAAGCTCGGGGTGCTGCCCATCCCGACCAACAAGCCGATGGTCCGCAAGGACGAAACCGACCTCATCTACAAGACCGAAGAGGCCAAATTCGACGCCGTCGTCGACGACATCACCGAACGGCACGAGAAGGGCCAGCCGGTGCTGATCGGTACCACCAGCGTCGAGCGGTCGGAGTACCTGTCCCGGCAGCTGGCCAAGCGCGACATCCCGCACAGCGTGCTGAACGCCAAGTTCCACGAGCAGGAGGCACAGATCATCGCCGAAGCGGGCACGCTCGGCGCGGTCACCGTCGCCACCAATATGGCCGGTCGCGGTACCGACGTCGTGCTCGGCGGTAACCCCGACATCATCGCCGACACCCGGCTGCGCAAGGCCGGCCTGGACCCGGTCTCCACGCCGGACGAGTACGAGGCCGCGTGGGAAGAGGCGATCGAGCTCGCCCGGTCGGAGGCGGCCGAGGACGCCGTCGCGGTCAAGGAGGCCGGCGGGCTGTACGTGCTCGGCACCGAACGCCACGAGTCGCGGCGCATCGACAATCAGCTGCGCGGTCGCTCCGGCCGTCAGGGTGACCCCGGCGAGTCGCGGTTCTACCTGTCGCTGGGTGACGAGCTGATGCGGCGGTTCAACGGTGCGGCACTGGAAGTCATCATGAACCGCGTCAACCTGCCCGACGACGTGCCGATCGAGGCGAAGATGGTCACCAAGGCCATCCGCAGCGCACAGACCCAGGTCGAGCAGCAGAACTTCGAGGTCCGCAAGAACGTCCTCAAGTACGACGAGGTGATGAACGAGCAGCGCAAGGTCATCTACGGGGAGCGGCGCACCATCCTGGAGGGCACCGATCACCACGAGCAGGTGCTGCAGATGATCGACGAGGTCGTCGGCGCCTACGTCGACGGCGCGACCGCCGAAGGCTACGCCGAGGACTGGGATCTCGACGAGCTGTGGAGCGCGTTGCGCACGCTGTACCCGATCGAGCTCGACCCGAAGACGGTGGTCGGCGAGAACGAGTTCGGCGAACGCGACGACATCTCCGCCGAGGAGCTCAAGGAGGTGCTGACCGCGGACGCGCGGGAGGCGTACGCCAAGCGCGAAGCCGAGCTGACCGAGATCGCCGGCGAAGGCGCCATGCAGCAGCTCGAACGGACCATCCTGCTCAGCGTCCTGGACCGCAAGTGGCGCGATCACCTCTACGAGATGGACTACCTGCGCGAAGGCATCCACCTGCGGTCGATGGCCCAGCGCGACCCGGTGGTGGAGTACCAGCGGGAAGGCTACGACATGTTCTCCGGGATGCTGGAGGGCCTCAAGGAGGAGACCCTGCAGTTCCTGTTCAACGTGCAGGTCCAGACCGAACCCGCCGACCAGGTGCAAGCACCGGCGGCGGCGTCCAAGCGCGAGCCCGCACCCGCGCTGGCGGGCGCGGCCGCAGGCTCTGGCGCGCGGTCGAACGGGTCCGGGCAGCAGGCTCCCGCGGCGCTGCGCGCGGTCGGCGTGGACGACGATGACGAGGACACCCCGATGACCTACTCCGGTCCCAAGGAGGGCGGCGGCACCGTCGTGCGCTCCGAGGAGGAGGAACTCGAGGACCCGGCACTGGTGTCGGCGAGCAGGCGGGAACGTCGAGCGGCCGCCCGGGCCAGTAGCAAGGGCTCCCGGCCCAAGCCGCCGAAGTCGAAGAAGAAGCGCCGCTGACCTGGTAAATCCGTCGACATAGTGCCCGGTCAGCGGGCATTATGTAGATCGATCTCGGGGCGAGAAAAAAATTTTCGCGCCCGGATGGAACCGAATGGCACCTCGGCCGCGTCCGAAGGGTATGGAAAGCACTCACGTACGCATCCTGCCCGCGCCCGCCTACGAGCCACCCGGTGTACCGGCCGGCAGGCAGGCTGCCGACCTACTGTCGGTGCCGACCCAGGCCACGTCGGTGACTTCGCCCGCAACGAAGCGAGCTCGACACCCGGTCGCTGTCCCGGACACCACCGTCGAGGCGCGCGCCTTCGCTCTCTCGATCACCAAGCAGGTCTTCGAGGTGGTCGACCGGCGGCGGTCGGCGACGCATCTCACGCAGCGAGTGGCGAGCCGGCTGCTCGACCAGCTCGGGGTGCTGGCACGTACCAACGTCACCCGTCCCGGCGGCGCGCCGGCCAGTGCCCGGCTGCGTCGGGTGCACCTCCAGATGTCCGGACCCGCGGCGGCCGAGATCTTCGGCACCTACGAGCGGGGTCGGCGCGTCCGCGCCTTCGCCGGCCGGATCGAGCACGTGCCGTGCCGGGTACGGCCCTCCACCGGGCGCTACCAGTTCGCGCCCGCCCGGATCGAGCACCGCTGGCAGCTCGTCGCGTTCACCCTCGCCTGACTCGACGCGGTGCCGCGGGGCTCAGTCCAGCCCGGCGCCCGACGGGGACACCAGGATCTTCACCGCAGTCTCGTTCCGGTGGATCAACGTGTCGAAGCCTTCGTCGACCAGGTCGTCCAGCCCGATGCGTCCGGTGATGAACGGACTCAGGTCGATCGTGCCGTTCTCCACCAGTTCGATGGTCGCCGGATGGGTGTTGACGTAGGCGATGGTGCCGCGCATGTCGATCTCCTTGAGCACCAGCTTCTGCATCTCCACCTCGGCGGGATGGCCCCAGATCGAGACCACGACGAGCACGCCGCGCGGACGCAGCGCGTCGAACAGCGTGTCCAGCGCGGGCTGCACCGACGTGCATTCGAAACCGACATCCGCACCGCGACCGTCGGTCAGCTCGGCAACCGTCCCCACCACGTCGACCGCGCTCGGATCGAGCACGTGGTCGGCGACCTCGGCCTCCACCGCCTTCGCGCGACGCAGCGGGCTTGGTTCCGACACGATCGTGGTCAGACCCCGTGCCTTGCACACCGCGGCGGTCAGCAACCCGATCGGGCCGGCCCCGGTGATCACTGCGACATCGCCGGCGCCACCGCCGCTGCGGTCCACCGCGTGCACGCCCACCGACAGCGGTTCGATCAGCGCCGCCGCATCAAGGGGCACCGAGTCATCGACCTTGTGGACCCAGCGTTGCCGGACCGCGATCTTCTCGGCGAGCCCGCCGCCGCAGCCGTCCAGGCCGATGAAGCTCATGCCGGGGGACAGGTGGTAGTCGTCGCTGTCCGGGCCGGTGTCGACCGCGTCGTCGATGATGTACGGCTCCACGACGACGTGATCACCGACCGCGATACCGTCCACACCCTCGCCGACCGCATTGACCACCCCCGACATTTCGTGACCGAGGGTGATGGGCGCGCTTTCGCCGCTGATCGGCTGCGGGTGTCCCGACGGCGGCACGAAGATCGGACCGTCGGCGTACTCGTGTAGGTCGGTGCCGCAGATGCCGCACCACGCGACGTCGATTCCGACCATCCCCGGCCCGACGTCCGGTTCGGCGATGTCCTCGATCCGGACGTCGCCCCGGTCGTAGTAGCGGGCTGCGCGCATGACGTACTCCTTCGACTTGGGTCCCGATGGGACGAGTGACGTCGGATCCCGACGCGACGCGCACCGGGCACCGGCGCACCCCCCAACTCCGCCCAGCCGCCGCGGACCCGGCGGACACCGGTGCATCGGGACCGATACCCGTCTCACCTTTGAGTGAACACTCCGCGCCCCCGACCGGTGCAACCGTTGCAGGAGGTTGCAGCCGACGGTGACGGCCCGGGCGTCGCCCGGCGTGGGCGCAGCCCCGCACCGTCGTCGGCGGCAGCACGGCGCATTCACACCCGGCACCCCCGGCACGCCCTCGGTACGGGCGCGAGCCCACTAGGATCGACCGGGTGGTGAACCGGCTGTCCGCGAGCGAAGCGATGTACTTCTTCCTCGACGGCTCGGGCGTCACCAATCACCTGGGTGCGTTGATGGTGTTTCCCGCCGCGCAGGCCCGGGGACAGGCCGATACCGATGAGAACGGTGCCACTGACGACGGTGCCGCAGCCGCCAGGAACGCAGCCGCCAAGAACGCAGCCGCCAAGAACGCAGCCGACGATGCATCGGCCACACTTCCGTCCCGCCGCCCCGCCCTCGACTATCCCTCGCTGGTCGCCCTCGTCGAATCCCGTTTGCAGCTCGCGCCCCGGTACCGGCAGGTCGTCCACGAGGTGACCCTCGGGCTGGCGCGGCCGGTGTGGGCGGACGATCCCGACTTCGACATCAACTTCCACATCCGACGGTCCGGCCTGCCGCGGCCGGGCAGTGTCGAAGATCTCCAGGACCTCATCGCCCGCGTGATGGCCCGGCCGCTCGACCGCACCCGGCCGCTCTGGGAGATGTACCTGATCGAAGGCCTCGCCGACGGCGGCGTCGCGCTGCTCACCAAGTCGCACCGGTGCCTCCTCGACGACCACACCGGGCCCGAGATCAGCCAGGTGATCTGCGACGATTCGCCGGTGGTGCGCACCTTCGACGAAGACCTCTGGATGCCCAGCCGGCCGCCGGGCTCCGCATCGCTGGCGATCGGCGCGCTTGCCGAGGCTCTGTCCCGGCCGGGCAGCTTCATCGACTCCGTCGCCGGCAGCACCGACCTGGTAGCCGGGGCTCGGTCGGTGGTCGAAGGTACCGCGCGTCGGGTCGGGGGAGTGGTCCGGCAGTTGACCGACGTCGCGCCGCGCAGCCCGCTCAACTCCGCAGGGTCGGCGTCCCGGATGTTCACCGTCGCGTCGGTGCCGTGGCGCGACTGCGCCAAGATCGCGCAGCGCCACGGCTGTACCGTCAACGACGTCGAACTGGCGATCATCACCGGCGTGATGCGCCGGTGGCTGCTCTCCTTCGATGTGTCGGCGGGCATCACCGACACCGTCCGAGCCGTACTACCGCTGCACGCACGGGATCCGTCGGTGCAGCAGCGGATCGATACCGAGGGCACCTGGATCAACGTCGGCAAACCCAGCTTTGTCACGGATCTTCCTGTCGGGGAAGACAATCCGACCGTGCGGTTGGCGCAGGTGGCCGGTCTGGCGAATCGCTACGCGGCCTCGCCCCGACGGTTCTCCGAAACCCTGCGCCCGATGTTCCCGGAACTCGGGATGGTGCCCTTCCCGGAGATCAGCTCCCGCGCGTTCCGGTCGCTCAACCGGCGCAGCTACAACGTGCCGGTGTCGATGGGGACCGCACCGATCGCCGACCGGTACGTCCTCGGCCACCGCGTCGCCGAGCTGTACGGGGTACCGGCGCTGGTGTCCGGACGGGCCCTGGCGATCAGCGTGACGGGATACGCCGGACGGCTGTATTTCACCTTCGTCGCCGACCGCGGCGTCATCGGCGACCTGCCCGCGATGACCGACTACGTCGCGGAGGCTTTCGAGGAGCTGGCGTCGACGCAGGGCAGCGGGTCGTGAGACCGCACCCGATTGTCGCGCGATCGCGAGTCGGGTAACGACATCGTCTGGACCGCAAGAGATGTGGTCTACACCGAAGTGAAAGGCGAGGGATGAGAGTCTATTTTCCCGCGACACTGACCATGCTGATGGAGCTCGAGGAGTCGGGTGAGTTCCGGCCCGTCGGCGGCACCGGTTTCGCGCTCACCCCCGCACTCCGGGAATCCTTCCTGGCGGGCGACGACGAGGAACTCGCCGAGGTTGCCATGCGGGAGGCGGCACGCGCCTCGCTGCGACTGCTCGCCGGTGAGGCCCCCGAAGTCGGCGACGCGGCCGCCGAGGCCGACCTCGCCGCCGACGAGGAGGTCACCAAACCCGGTGACACACCGCGTCTCCCGCCGCGACGCGCCGTCGTGGCCGCCGACGTCGAACCGGTCACGTTGCGCCCGGAACTCGACGACGCCGTCGTGAAGTACGCGGGTGCGGTGCCGTTGTCGGCGGTCGCGTCCGTGCATGTCGACGGTGCCGACGCCGAGGACAGCGTGCGGGCCGCGGTCGTCGTCATCGACGCTGCCGACCTCGGCGACCAGGATGCCGAACTCGCGGTCGGCGACGTCGAAGATCACGACCTCGCTTGGTACGGCACACAGGAGCTGCCGTTCCTGCTCGAGCTGCTCTGACGGGTGGCCCGTTGAGCTTGGTGCTGTCGTTCCTGCTCGAGCTGCTCTGACGGGTGGCCCGCTGAGCTTGGGGCTGCCGTTCCTGCTCGAGCTCCTCTAACGCCGGCACCGGGCCGCGGTCGACGCCGCTCCGACCACTCCACCAGCACCGGCGGGGGGCAGCCACGGTGTGATTCTTGCCCGTGAGGTTCGCCCACAGACGCGACCGTCCGCTAACCTACGGTCGCGTAGGTTGAAGGTTCACCGCGGGTTGCCGCGGAACGAGGAGGCATGCCCGGTGGGTTGGCGCGAACGTTTCGAAGAACCGGTTGCGGGCGTCGCGTCCCGCAGTCGAGGCGGTCAGTGGATCCGCGCCGCCGTCGCCCGGGTAACCACCCCGCTGCTGCCCGACGACTACCTGCACCTGGCCAATCCGCTCTGGTCCGCGCGCGAGCTGCGCGGCAAGGTCGTGTCCGTGACGCGGGAGACCACCGACACCGCGACGATCCGCATCCGGCCCGGCTGGGGCTTCTCGATGGACTACGTCCCCGGCCAGTACATCGGGATCGGTGTCCTCGTCGACGGCCGCTGGACGTGGCGGTCCTACTCGCTGACGTCGGTTCCCGAGGCCACCCGCGACGAGGGCACCATCGCCATCACCGTCAAGGCGATGCCGGAGGGCTTCCTGTCGTCACACCTGGTGAACGGGCTCACGCCGGGCACCATCGTGCGCCTCGCCGCCCCCAAGGGCGAGTTCGTGCTGCCGTCGCCGCTGCCGCCCAAGATCCTCTTCGTCACCGCGGGCAGCGGCATCACCCCGATCATGTCGATGCTGCGCACGATGGTCCACCGCGGTGAGCGCACCGACGTTCGGCTGGTGCACTCCACGCCGACCCCGGACACCCTGATGTTCGGCGACGAACTGACCGCCATGGCCGCCGACGGGCTGATCGACCTGCACGTGCAGCACACCCGCGCCGCCGGGAAGCTCACCGCCGACACCCTTGGTCGGATCTGTCCGGATTGGCGCGACCGGCAGTCCTGGGCCTGCGGCCCGGCCGGCTTTCTGGACATGCTGCAGCACGCCTTCGACGCCGCGGACGTGGCGGATCGGCTGCACATCGAGCGCTTTGCCCTGGAGCGGGGCGCGGTCGGTGCCCAGGGCGGCACGGTCACCTTCGGCCGGTCGGGGAAGTCGGCGACCGCGGACGGTGCGACCACCTTGCTGGAGGCGGGGGAGGCCGCGGGCGTGCTGATGCCGTTCGGCTGCCGGATGGGGATCTGCCAGAGCTGTGTGGTGATGCTCGACCGCGGCTGCGTCCGCGACCTGCGATCCGGCGTCGAGCATGTCGAGGGTGAACGTATCCAGACCTGCATCAGTGCCGCCGCGGGCGACTGCACCCTCGACGTCTGAGGGGTCCAACTCTCCTCCGACGTCTGAGGGGTCCAACTCTCCCGTTCACCGCGCCTGATCGCCCTACGCCGGGTCCCGCAACACGGTGCAGCGTCTCGTGGCCACGGCTGGGGGCAGTGGCGCAGCTCACAGGGCGGATTCTCCGCCGCGCGGTGGACAGCGACGCCGCCGACAACCTACGCTTGCGTAAGTTACGGGATCGTATCCGTAGGTAATCCATTTGCGAAGGGACGACGATGGCGATCACCGACATCCCCGAATACGCACATCTCTCGGCATCGGATATCGAGGCGCTCGGCGCCGAACTCGACGCCATTCGTGCCGACATCGAGGCTGATCGCGGGGAGCGGGACGCTCGCTACATCCGCAACACCATCCGGTTCCAGCGCGGACTTGAACTCACCGGCCGTGCGCTGGTGTTCGGGTCCACGCGCCGGTCGGCCTGGTGGGCGGGTGCCTGCGCGCTCGGCGTCGCCAAGATCGTCGAGAACATGGAACTGGGCCACAACGTGATGCACGGCCAGTGGGACTGGATGAACGATCCCGAGGTGCACTCGACCACGTGGGAGTGGGACAACACCGGGCCGTCGGCACATTGGAAGCACACGCACAACTACATCCACCACAAGTACACCAACGTGCTCGGCATGGACGACGACGTGGGTTATGGGCTGCTGCGCGTGACCCGCGACCAGCGGTGGCGCCCGTTCAACTACGGCAACCTGGCCTACAACACGCTGCTCGCGCTCGGGTTCGAATACGGTGTTGCCGCACAGCATTTGGAGCTGGGTCGCAAGCGCAAGACGGCCGAGGAGAAGGAGCAGTTCCGCCGCGATCTCGCCGACGTGGGGAACAAGGTGGGCCGTCAGGTCGCCAAAGACTACGTCACCTTCCCGGCGCTGGTCGCCGCGGCGGCCGGGGCTCGTGACGGCCGGTCCGGCCGCACCGCCCGCCGCGCGTTCCGCAAGGCGTTGACCGCCAACCTGACCGCCAACGTCATCCGCAACCTGTGGACGAACGCGGTGATCTTCTGCGGCCACTTCCCGGACGGCGCGGAGAAGTTCACCAAGCGCGACGTCGACACCGAGACTCGCGGCGAGTGGTATCTGCGACAGATGCTGGGCAGCGCTAACTTTCACGCCGGACCCGTACTTGGTTTCATGAGCGGCAACCTGTCCTATCAGATCGAGCACCACATCTTCCCCGACCTGCCGAGCAATCGGCTGCCGGAGATCTCGCTGCGGGTGCGGGCGCTCTGCGAGAAGTACGACCTGCCGTACACCACCGGCGCGCTGCCGGTGCAATACGCCAAGTCGTGGCGCACCATCGCCAAGCTGTCGTTGCCGAACAAGTACCTGTCGGCGACCACCGACGACGCACCGGAGACGGCGTCGGAGCGTCGGTTCAAGACCGACCTGCCCACCGAGATGCGCCTCTATTCGACGACGGACCCGGTCACCGGACGCCGTCGTGGCCTGCGGTCGGCGCTTGCGGCGCTGCGCGGTCGACGCGACCGGGTGACCCGGTTGCCCGCGTCGTCGGAACGGCGCTGGGCAGCCTGATCGCCGGCGTGGTCTGCCATCGGCGATGCGGGCATAATGAGTCGCGATGGCGATAACCGATATCAACGCCTACGCGCATCTGACGGATGCCGACGTCGAGGCGCTGGGAGCCGAACTGGATGCGCTTCGACGTGAGGTCGAAGCGGATCGTGGCGTGCGCGACGTCACCTATCTGCGCCGCACCATCGCCGCGCAGCGCACCCTCGAGGTGATCGGCCGCGTCGCGCTGCTCGGCGGTCACCGCCGCGGTCTCTGGTGGCTGGGTACCGGCGCGCTCGCGTTCTCGAAGATCATCGAGAACATGGAGCTCGGCCACAACGTGATGCACGGCCAGTGGGACTGGATGAACGATCCCGAGGTGCACTCCAGCACGTGGGAGTGGGACATGGTGTGCGCGTCTCCGCACTGGAAGCACTCGCACAACTACATCCACCACAAGTACACCAATGTCGTCGGCATGGATCACGACGTCGGCTACAAGATTCTGCGCGTCACCCGCGACGAACCGTGGGAGCCGCGACGGCTGTTCCAGCCGTTCTTCAACCTGATGCTGGCCGCGACCTTCGAGTGGGGGATCGGGCTACATGACCTCGCGCTCAAGGAGGTCATCCAGGGTGAGAAGCCGAAAGACGTTGCGATACCCCAGATCAAGGAGTTCGGGCACAAGGTTGGTCGCCAGGTCGCCAAGGACTACGTGCTCTATCCGGCGCTGACCGGACGCAACTTCGGCCACACGCTGCGCGCGAACCTGACCGCCAACCTGGTCCGCAACCTGTGGGCGTACGTCGTCATCTTCTGCGGCCACTTCCCCGACGGCGCCGAGAAGTTCACCGTCGACAGCCTGGACGGCGAGACTCCGGGACAGTGGTATCTGCGACAGATGTTGGGCACGGCCAACTTCCGCGCCGGGCCTGCGATGGCCTTCCTGTCCGGCAACCTCTGCTACCAGATCGAGCACCATCTCTACCCCGACCTACCGAGCAACCGGTACGCCGAGATGAGCGTGCGGATCCGCGAGCTGTGCGACAAGTACGACCTGCCGTACACCACCGGATCGTTGACCGTCCAGTACCTGCAGACCCTGCGGACCATCAACAAGCTCGCCCTGCCCGACCGGTTCCTGCGTGACACCCCCGACGACGCCCCGGAGACCGCCTCCGAACGCCGCTTCGTCGGCCTCCCGCGCGGCGGCGGCCTGAAGACCGCACTCGCCGAATTGCGTCGTCGGCGGCAGCAGCGGAGATAAGAGGCTGTATTGTCGCGATAGGTCACGGATTCGGTTACCTATCACGACAACATGCGGAACCGGTTGCCGTCATTTCGCGTCCAAGCGGTATGCCGACACCTCCCGAGCTGCGTACGTTCCTACTCGAACACGACGGCGTGGTCGCTGCAACCGACGCACGCAAGCTTGGACTCGAGCGCCAAGCGATACACCGGCTGGTTCGGGCTGGGACGCTGTTGTCCGTCGCCCGTGGTCTCTATCGGTCGGCTGATCACCCGATGACCACCCGGACGCGAATGCGACTGGCGACGCTGTCGGTCGGTGCGCGGGCGGTACTCTCCGGGCACGCCGCCGCCTGGTGGCACGGTATTGCCGAGATGGCGCCGTCGACGATCGCGGTGACCGCTCCTCGGGGGCGGAGTGGCCCACCGATTGACGGAGTCCGAATCACCACCCGCGACCTGGACCCCGCGGACGTCGTCACCCGGCGCGACCTCCTGGTATGTGCAGTACCTCTCGCGAGCCTGGAGGCTGCGTTGGAAAGCGGAGCGACCCTGCTGGACGCAGCACTGCTCCGCGGCCGCGTCTCCGTCGATCAGCTCAACCGGACCTTCGAGCGTCGCCGGCATCACGATGGTGCGGCCCGGATGGCTATGTTGATCGCCGGTGTCGCCGGCGGCGCCCGATCGGTCGCCGAGCGCGAGCTCGCGCGAATCCTCCGCCGCGCCAAGGTCGACGGTTGGACGGCGAACTATCGGGTCGGCCGGTACGTCGTTGACGCGGCCTTCCCGGACCGGTGCCTCATCATCGAGATCGACGGCATGGCGTATCACCGCGACGCGCACGCCTTTCAGTACGACCGCACTCGGCGTAACGACCTGATCGCCGACGGGTGGACGGTGTTGAATTTCACCTGGTGGGATCTGATCGAACGGCCCGACGAGGTGATCGCTCGGATTCGCCGAGCATTGAACGTCGCTGCGTGAGCAAGATGTAGTGATAGGTAACGAAATCCGTTACCTATCACTACATCTTCACTTACCGGGCAGCCGTCCCGCCGCGATACTTCTCGACATAGTCGGCCATGGTGGTCCGCTGATAGCGGGACACCTCCGGTGCGTTCTCGTTCTCGGCGAAGACACTCGACACCATCACGGTGTCGTCCCGGTCGTAGAACCCGATGTCGCCGAGGGTGCCGAAGAACTCGTCCCAGTCCACATCGCCGTCACCGATCTTGAGATGCTGATGCACCCGAACCGCGTTCCCCGGCGGATTGGTGATGTAGCGAAGTCCGTGCGACGCACGATGATCCATGGTGTCCGCGACATGCACCAAGCGGAGCATGTCACCCGCGGTGGTCATGATCTCCCGCATATTGCCGCCCATGTGATAGGTGTGGCAGGCGACATAGACCATGCCGACGTTCGGCGAGTTGATTCCTCGAATCATCCGGATGGCGGCGAGCCCGTCCTCGACGAAATCGTCCGGATGCGGATCGATCCGCACGTCGATGCCCTCGCGTTCGAAGATCGGGACCAATTCCTCCATCGACCGGTAGAACGCCCGCTCGGACTCCTCCGGCTTCTCCGGTCGGCCGGAGAACTCGGTATTCATCACCCGCACACCGAGATCGACGGTGATCTGGATGGCCCGCTTCCAGTACCGCACGGCGGCCTCCCGCGCGTCCTCGTCGGGACCGGACCAGCGCAGCACCGGCAACACCGACGCGATCTCGACCCCCGCGTCGTCGCACGCCCGGCGGAACGCCGCGACCAGCGCGTCGTCGGCCTTCGGGTGATTGAAGAACGGAATCATGTCCACGTGCGGGGTCAGCTGCAGGTACTCGTAGCCGAGATCGGCGACGACCCGTGGCAATTCGAGCAGCGAATGGCTGTGATGAAACGGCGTGGGGTCGAGGGCGACCTTCATGACGATGCCTCCATAGCGATGCCTCCTACGATGCTTCCTCGATGGACGATGTCTCGCTGGTGCTTTGTGCTTTCTTGTGCTCAGTGCTCTTGTGCTCTGGTGCTTCGGCGCTGCCCGGTAATCCGGGGCGTTCAGCGGCCGGTGCCCGGGGCGTTCAGCG
This sequence comes from Gordonia sinesedis, assembly GCA_039527305.1. Lineage (GTDB taxonomy): Bacteria > Actinomycetota > Actinomycetes > Mycobacteriales > Mycobacteriaceae > Gordonia > Gordonia sinesedis. Next base: position 516,081 of record BAAAJU010000001.1, read on the forward strand.
GCCGGTGCCCAGTGCGGATGTCGGCCGCTACCGGTGAGCGGCCGGCGCCGTTAGAAGCGGACCGCGGGAATCCCGCAGGAGCCCAGATAGTTTCGCGTGCGCTGGGCGATCGGCAGCGGTGCATCCGGCGAGCACGGATACATGTCCTGCTCGACGATCGCGAACACGTCGATGTCCAGGCCGGCGATAGCGTCCAGCAGCGGCGGCATCTCCGGAATGCCGCGCGGCGGTTCGGTCATCGCGCCGAGGCGCACCGCTTCGGCGAACGGCAGGTCGTCGGCGACGACCTTGGCCTGCACCGCCGAATCCACCTGCTTGAGATGCAGATACCCGATGCGTTCCGGATGGCGGCGGATGATCGCGAGATTGTCGCCGCCGCAATAGCTGACGTGACCGGTGTCCAGACATAGATTGACGAACTCGCCGTCGGTGTTCTCCAGGAACCGATAGATGTGGTCCTCGGTGTCGACGTGACTGTCGGCGTGCGGATGGTATTGCGCGCGAACGCCATACGTCTCGAACATCGCTTTGCCCAGCTCGTTCATGCCCTGGGTCTTCGCCGCCCACTGGTCGTCGGTGAGCTCCCGGTCCTCGAGGATCTCGCCGGTTGCCGGATCTCGCCACATCTCCGGAATGACCACGACGTGCTCGCCGCCCAGTGCCGCGGTGAGCTTCGCGACGTCGGAGATCTGCGACCACACCGCGTCCCACGAATTGTCCTGGTGGAGATGCTCGAACACCGTTCCGGCCGACAGCCGCAGGCCGCGTGCGGTCAGTTCGTCGGAGAGGAGCGCCGGGTCGGTCGGCAGATAGCCGTACGGGCCCAGCTCGATCCACCGATATCCGGACGCGGCAACCTCGTCGAGGAACCGCGTGTACGGCGTCTGCGCGGGGTCATTCGGGAACCACACGCCCCAGGAGTCGGGGGCCGAGCCGACGATGATGTGTGCCATCTGACTATCCTTTGTTCTCCGGCCCCGAGCGCTCTCGCGCGCCGTGCCGAGTGGTCGTGGTTGTCACGCGTTCTGCGGGAATCCGAGATTGAGTCCGCCGTGGCTGGGGTCGAGCCAGCGACTCGTGATCGCCTTCCCGCGGGTGAAGAACGAGACCCCTTCGGTGCCATGGGCGTGAGTGTCGCCGAACAGCGACGCTTTCCACCCGCCGAAGCTGTAATAGGCCATCGGCACGGGGATGGGCACATTGATGCCGACCATGCCGACCTCGACCTCGTTCTGGAAGCGCCGGGCGGCGCCGCCGTCGTTGGTGAAGATCGCCGTGCCATTGCCGTACGGGTTGGCGTTGATCAGATCCAGTGCCTCGTCGTAGGAGTCGACCCGCACGACCGCCAGCACCGGACCGAAGATCTCGTCGGTGTAGACGCTCATGTCGGTGGTGACGTTGTCCAGCAGGGTGGGCCCCAGCCAGAATCCGTCCGAGTACTCGCCTTCGGTGGTGTTGGCGCCGACCCGCCGTCCGTCGAGCACCACGGTGGCGCCGTCGGCCTCGCCGGCGTCCACGTAGCCGGCGACCTTGTCGCGGTGTGCCCGGGTGACCAGCGGCCCCATGTCGGCGTCGGTGGTGCCGTCGCCGGTGCGAATCGTCGCCGCGCGCTCGGCGATCTTGGCGACCAGGTCGTCGGCGATCTCGCCGACCGCAACGCACGCGGAGATCGCCATGCATCGTTCGCCTGCGGATCCGAAGCCGGCGTTCACCATCGCATCGGCAGCCAGGTCGAGGTCGGCGTCGGGGAGCACGACCGCGTGATTCTTGGCCCCGCCCAACGCCTGTACGCGCTTGCCTGCCGCCGTGCCGGTGGCGTAGACGTACTGCGCGATCGGGGTGGATCCGACGAAGCTGATCGCCTTGACCGCCGGGTTGGTGAGAAGTTCGTCCACCGCCGTCTTGTCGCCCTGCAGCACGTTGAACACGCCGTCGGGCAGCCCTGCCTCGCGCCACAGCTCGGCCAGCCACAGCGACGCCGACGGATCCTTCTCCGACGGTTTGAGCACCACGGTGTTGCCCGCGGCGATCGCGATCGGGAAGAACCACATCGGCACCATCGCCGGGAAGTTGAACGGTGAGATGATGCCCACCGGGCCGAGCGGCTGCCGGATGGAGAACACGTCGACACGGGTGGAGGCGTTCTCGGTGAACCCGCCCTTGAGCAGATGCGGGATACCGCAGGCGAATTCGACGACCTCCTGGCCGCGGGTCACCTCACCGAGCGCGTCGGAGAGGACCTTGCCGTGTTCGGCAGTGATGAGTGCGGCCAGTTCGGACTTGCGCTCGTTGAGGAGCTCGCGGAACCGGAACAGGATCGCGGTGCGTTTGGCCAGCGAGGTGTCCCGCCAGGCGGGAAAGGCCGCGGTTGCCGCGTCGATGACCGCGCGGGCATCCTCGACAGACGCCAGTGACACCTCGGCGGTGACCGCGCCGGTCGCCGGATTGGTGACCGGCGCGACGTCGCTGCCGTTGCCGGGGAAGGGCTTGTTGTTCACCCAGTGGGTGATCGTGTTCACGGACACGTGTTCTCCTCGATGGGATAGCGGTCGTTGGCCGTTCGGCGTCGTGTCGGCCGAGCGGCTCAGGGGCGTCGAAACCGGCTAGGCGCCGGGAATGCTGGATCGGTCGACCATCTCGACCGCTTGCGGCTCACCGGTTTCCAGTGCTCGTACACCGGCGGCGCACACCGCCGCCGCGGCATACCCGTCCCAGGCGCGCGGCCCGTCGACACCAGCACCGGACCGTACGGCGTTGACCCAGCGCTGCACCTCGACGTCGTAGGCGGGACCGAAGCGTTCGACGAACGACGGGGTGATCTCACCACCCCAGATACCGGCGACGCTGCGGCCGTCGCCGCTGGCTTGTTGTCCGGGCTTGCGCTGCTTGCGAATCAACCCTTGATCGAGACCGATGAACGCCGACCCGAGCTCACCGACGATCTCGGTGCGCACCTCGTACGCCACTCCGGTCGTGACGAAACACTCGACGTCCACGTGACGCCCCGACTCGGTGGTGAACAGGGCGATCTGCGGATCGGTCAGCCCCTCGGGCGCGCCCGGATTACTGGCCGGCGTCTTGATCTCGACGGACGTGATCTCCTCGTCGAACAGGTATCGGGTCACGTCGACCTCGTGTACCAGGGAGTCCTTGACGATCATCGACGAGTCGAAGCTCGGCGGCACCGCCGGATTCCGGTGCACGCAGTGCGCGAGCAGCACCCGGCCGAACACCCCCTCGTCGATCAACCCCTTGAGCTGTTCGTACTCGGGGTCGAAGCGACGCATGAACCCGACCTGGATCAGCGGCCGACCGACCTCGGCTTCGCGCCGGACGATGTCCAGCGAGGTGGCCGCATTGGTCGTCAGCGGCTTCTCGCACAACACCGGTTTGCCGGCCTCGATGCACGCCAGCAGCTGCTTCTCGTGGGTGGGCCCGGGTGTCGCCAGAATGACCGCATCCACGTCGGGGTCGGCGATCGCCGCCAGCGGATCGGTGACGACGCGACTCCCCGGAATGCTGGCCGCAAGTTCCTCGGCCTTCTCCGGAACGTAGTCGTTGAGGACGGATATCGTTGCGCCCTTAGTGCGTTCGGTGATCCGGGCGACGTGGTCGGCACCCATCATCCCGACGCCGAGCACGGCCACGCGAAGGTCTGTCATCGGTCCTCTTCTTCCTCGTCGGTTGCCGACGCCGCCCGGGTGGGTGTGTCGGCCGGGGTTAGGTAGGGCCGCTGCACGGCCTTCCACTGGCGGTAGGTGTCGTACGCCTGCCGGGTCGATGCCAGCGTCGACACCTCCGACACCGGGACGTCCCACCAGGATTCGCTGTCCGGGGCGCCGATCATCGGGTCGGTCTCGACGTGGATGACCGTGGTTGTCTCGGCTGCCTTCGCGGCCTTGATCGCGTCGGCCAGTTCGGCGGCGGTGGTAGCGCGGATCACGTCCGCACCCAGCGACGCGGCATTGGCGGCCAGGTCCACCGGCAGCGTGGTCCCGTCCAATCGGCCGTCGGGGCCGCGATACCGGTAGCTGGTGCCGAACCGTTGGGAACCCAGGGACTCCGACAGTGAGCCGATCGAGGCGAACCCGTGGTTCTGTACCAGCACCACGATCACCTTCAGGTTCTCCTGGATCGCGGTCACCAGTTCGGTGGCCATCATGAGGTAGGAGCCGTCACCGACCATGACGAAGACGTCCCGGTCCGGGCAGGCCATCCGTACACCGAGCCCGCCGGCGACCTCGTAGCCCATGCACGAGTATCCGTATTCGACGTGATATCCCTTGGCATCTCGGGTGCGCCACAGTTTGTGTAGATCACCCGGCATCGATCCGGCCGCGCACACCACTACATCCCGCGGATCGGAGGTCTCGTTGACCATGCCGATCACCGTGCCCTGCGTGAGCGCCTCCTCGCCGGTGGCGACGTTGGTGCCGACCGTCGCGGGGGAGTAGGCGCGTGTGACGGTCTCGTCCCACTCGGCGGCGAGGTCGGTGACTCGCTGCCGGTACTCGGGGGCGACGCTGTGGCGGGCGAGGAGGTCGTCGAGCGCCTCGATCGCTTCGTGCGCGTCGGCCACGACACTCAGACCGCCCTGTTTGACCGAATCCAGCGACGCCACATTGATATTCACGAATCTGACGTCGGCGCTGGTGAACGCCGTGCGCGACGCCGTGGTGAAATCGCTGTAGCGGGTTCCGATCCCGATCACCACGTCGGCGTCGGCGGCCAGTGCGTTGGCGGCGGTGGTGCCGGTCGACCCGATGGCCCCCACCGACGCAGCGTGATCGTAGGGCAGCGAGCCCTTGCCTGCCTGGGTCTGCGCGACGGGGATACCGGTGCGGCCGACGAAGCGGGCCAGGGCGTCGGTGGCGCCGGAGTAGATCACTCCGCCGCCGGCGACGATCAGCGGGCGCTGTGCCGAGGCGATGATGTCGGCGGCCTCGGCGATCACGCGTCGCTCCGGCAATGGGCGTGCCACGTGCCAGGTCCGTTCGGCGAACAGCGATTCCGGCCAGTCGAAGGCCTCGGCCTGTACATCCTGGGGTATCGCCACCGTCGCCGCGCCGGTCTCGACCGGATCGGTGAGTACGCGCACCGCGCCCAACAGCGCGGCCGGGAGTTGTTCGGGCCGCCACACCCGGTCGAAGTAGCGGGACACGGGTTTGAAGGCGTCGTTCACCGTGACGTCCCCGGACGACGGCAGTTCAAGTTCTTGCAGGACCGGTGCGGACACACGGGTCGCGAAGGTGTCCGCGGGCAGGAGCAGCACCGGCAACCGGTTGATGGTGGCCAGTGCGGCACCGGTGATCATGTTGGTGGAGCCGGGTCCGACGGACGCCGACACCGCCCAGGTCTGTAAGCGGTCCTTCATCCGCGCGTACGCGACGGCCGAATGCACCATCGCCTGTTCGTTGCGGCCAAGCACGTATCGCAGCGACGGTTCCCGGTCGTTATCGGCGTCGTCGATCTCGCTCTGCAGCAAGGCCTGTCCCAGTCCGGCGACATTGCCGTGCCCGAAGATGCCGAAACACCCGGCGAAGAACTTGGTTCGGTCGCCGTCGCGTTCGACGTACTGGCTCGCGAGGAAGCGAACGGTCGCCTGGGCGACGGTGAGCCGGACGGTCGGTTCGTCGTTCGCGGTGCGGACACCGGTGAGGCCGCCGGTGCCGGTGCGTCCGGAGTTGATCGGAGCCACGGTTCCTTCTTTCTCGGGAGGCTGGGGGAGCGGGCAGGGTGAGGGCCTAGGCGGTGGATCCGTCGGCGCGGGTGTGCAGCGGTAGTCGTGGATCGACGTCCTGGTGTTCCCAGCTCGCACGCAGCCAGGTGTGCGCCGGGTCGTCGCAGATCTTCCAGACGCGTTCGGGACCGGAACCGGCCATCACGTTGAGGTAGTACATGTGGTAGCCGGGTGCGGCGATCGACGGTCCGTGGTAGCCGTGCGGCACCAACACGGCGTCCCCGCTGCGGACCTCGGCGAGAACGTCGATCGGTCGTTCCGGTGTGCCGTACACCCGGTGGTAGCCGAACCCGGCGGAACCATCCGGGCCGTCGGCGATCTCGAAGTAGTAGATCTCCTCCAGTTGCGACTCCACGTCGGTGTTCTCGTCGTGTTTGTGCGCCGGGTAGCTCGACCAGTTGCCGCCGGGCGTGATGACCTCGCACGCGATGATCGAGTCGGCGTCGAAGACGTCCGCGGTCGCGAAGTTGTGGACCTGTCGGCTGCAATTGCCCGCGCCGCGCAGCTCGACCGGCACCTCGGCGGCGGGTACGTGACGGAACGGGTACGCGGTCGACGCGCGTGCACCGCACAGCGCGAACCGGCCACCGGCGTCGCTGGTGAGCGTGAAATGTGTGTCCCGGCCGACGTACACGAAGTCGGTCGGCCCGTCGAAAACATTTGCCCGCCCGGCGAGTTCGGCTACCTGGTCACCACAGGAAACGGTGGCCGATCCGGCGAGTGGTACCACGATCACCTCGTCGTCCCCGGTGTCCCGATCGATCGAGGTGCCCGGTGCGAGTTCGACCACCGCCAGCGACGATTCCGCCCAACCGGCCGACTCGGGGGTGATGTCCACCGTGAGGGGTGTGCCGGCGGAACCGGCCGGGATGTAGTACTCGGATTGCATCGGGGGAGTCACCTCATTTCACCAGGGACACCGCGGTACCGACCGCGGCAGCCACGTCGTCGTCGGCGGGATAGAGCAGGGTGCGGCCCACGATCAGGCCGCGGACGGACGGAATCGCCAGTGCGCGTTCCCAACTCGCGAAGGTCTCGTCGGGCGCGGTCTGCGGGTCGCCGCCGAGCAGCAGCGACGGCAGGGTGGTCGCGTCCATGACCCGTTCCATCTCGTCCACCACCGGCAGCTTCAGCCAGGTGTACGCCGAGGTCGAGCCGAGGCCGGACACGATGTGCATCGACTTGATGACCGCGTCGGCGGTCAGGTCGTTGCGGACGCGGTCGTCGACGCGGGTCGACAGAAATGGTTCGAGCATCGCCACCACGCCGCCCGCGGCGAGCTCGTCGACGGCCGCCGCACACGCGGTCATCATGTTCAGCGTGCCCGGATCGGAATAGTCGACGCGACACAGCATTTTGGCGCCGTTGAGCCCGGCGCCGATCGTCCACGGCGCGGTGGCACCCGTCATGCGGTCGTCGAGTTCGAAGGTGGCGCCGGCCAGGCCACCGCGGTTCATCGACGAGAACACGACCTTGTCCTCGAGCGCGCCGAGTAACAGGAGGTCTTCGAGAATGTCGGAGGTGGCGAGCACGCCGTCCACCCCCGGGTCGGCAAGCGCGGTGCGCAACCGGTCGAGCAGGTCGGTGCGGCTGTTCATGGCGGTCGGCCGGTCGCCGACGGAAAGCGCGCCGCGGGCCGGATGGTCGGCGGCGACGATCATCAGCCGCTGACCATGACGTACCGTCGGACGTCCGCTGCGTCGAACCCAGGACTGGGCGATCGCGCCGGGATGCTCCGCGCGGAGCTCGGTCACCTCGGCGTACGTCGTGCACAGTGGCGACGGAGGGTCGGCCCGTCCGGAGGTCGGGGTCGCCTCGCCGGCCACGGTGCGTCGCGGCGGCGCGGGGGCCGGGGTGGTCACCAGTTCAGACATTGAGCTCCTCCTGCGGTGCTGCCCCCGGGTGTGCCGCGCCGTCTGCCGCTGTGTCGTCTGCTTTCGCGGCCACCTCGGCCGCGGTCGGCATGGCCGTCGAACATTCCAGCCGGCCGGCGACGATGGCCCCGGCGGCGTTGGCGTACCGCAGGATTCGTTCCAACGGCCACTCGGCGAGCAGTCCGTGGCAGAGGCTGCCGCCGAAGCTGTCGCCGGCACCCAGGCCGTTGACGACGTCGACCTCGACGGGTGCCACCTCGACGCTCTCGCGGCGGGTCTTGCCGAGCACGCCGCGTGGTCCCTGCTTGACGATCGCGAGCTCGACACCGAGGTCGAGCAATGCGTCGGCGGCGGCGTGCGGGTCGGTCTCGCCGACGGCGATCTCACACTCCTCGCGGTTGCCGACCGCGACCGTCACCTGGGTCAGCGCTCGTCGCACCTGCTCGGTGGCGGCCTGTGGCGACGACCAGAACATCGGTCGGTAGTCGAGGTCGAGCACGGTGAGCGGCTGACGCCCACGCGCCGACCAGGCGGCGAAATGGGCCTCGCGCGAGGGTTCCTCGGACAGACCGGTGACCGTCGACCAGTACAGCCGGGCGTCGTGCACCGCCGCGGTGTCGATCTGGTCGACGGTGACCTGTAGGTCCGGCGCACTCGGCCGGCGGTAGAAATACAGCGGGAAGTCGTCGGGCGGGAAGATCTCGCAAAAGGTGACCGGGGTGGCATAGGTGTCGTCGGTCCCGACGTAGCGGTTGTCCACGCCCAGCCGCGCGAGTTCGGCGCGGACGAAACGGCCGAACGGGTCGTCGCCCACGCCGGAGATCAAGGCACTCGACTCACCCAGGCGAGCGGCGGCCACCGCGACGTTGGCGGCGCTGCCGCCGAGGAACTTGCCGAAGGTCGACACCTCCTCAAGGCCGACGCCGATCTGCTGCGGGTAGATGTCCACACCGCTGCGGCCGATCGCCAGCACGTCGAAACGTGGGGTTGGGCGGTCTGAGGTCACGGATCGCTCCTCGAGTCGTGGGTGCGTCGGGCCGGTCCTGGGGTGCGGCGGCCCTGCTCCACTGTGCGACAGGACACACTTCGAAGTCAAGACTTTGTCCTGACATTCATACCTGCCACCATTAGGGTGGTGTGGATCACAACTGTTCGCCACGAGGAAAGAGGCCTGTCATGACCGACACGATCGACGCGCGACGGGCGACGTCGGGATCGCCGCTGCCGAGCGAGCTGCCCGTGGGTATCGTCGGTTTCGGCTGGATGGGACGGGTCCACGCACAAGCGTATTCGCGTGTGCGCCATCACTATCCGGACCTGCCGCGGCTGCCGCGGTTGACCGTCATCGCCGACGAGGTCGCCGATCGGGCCGAGACCGCCGCCCGGCAGTTCGACGCCGAGCGCAGTGTCGGCGACTGGCGTGCGCTGGTCGCCGACCCGACCGTGGCGGCGGTGAGCGTCACCGCCCCGAACTTCCTGCACCGCGAGATCGGCTGCGCCGTCGCCGAGGCGGGTAAGCACCTGTGGATCGAGAAGCCTGTCGGACTGTCGGCGGACGACGCGCGGGCGGTGGCCGGCGCGGCGCACGCGGCCGGAGTGGTGACCGCCGTCGGCTTCAACTACCGCAACGCCCCGGCCGTCGAGGTCGCCCGGGCGATGATCGCGGCGGGCGAGATCGGTGAGGTCACCCATGCTCGGGTGCGGATGTTCAGCGACTACGCCGCCCATCCGGACGGTGCGTTGAGCTGGCGGTTCGCCCGTGAGCGGGGCGGCAACGGCGTCCTGGGCGATCTGGCGTCGCACGGCGCCGACCTGGTGTGGTATCTGCTCGACGACATCGACTCCCTCGTCGCCGACAGCGCGATCGTCATCGATCGCCGTCCGAAGCCGTCCGGAGCAACCTCCGGTCACCAGTTGGCCGCCGGCGGCGAGCGGGGCCCGGTCGAGAACGAGGATTTCGTGTCCGCGCAACTGCGGATGGCGTCGGGTGCGCGGTGTGTGCTGGAGGCATCGCGAGTCGCGGTCGGCGAGCAGAACTCGTACGGCTTTGAGGTCCACGGCACGACCGGCGTCGTGCGGTGGGACTACCGGCGAATGGGCGAGTTGGAGATCGGCCGCAACGGTCGTGGGCGGGACTACCAAGACGTGGCGACCTCGACGGTGTTCGTCGGTCCGGGGAATGGCGAATATGCGGCGTTCCAGCCGGGTTCGGCCAACTCGATGGGTTACGACGACCTCAAGGTGATCGAGGCGGCACGGTTCTGTGCGGCGATCGCGGGTGACGACGTCGCTGCGGGCGGGGCACCCGGCGCGACCGTCGACGACGCGGTGCGGGCCGCCGAGGTGCTCGACGCGATGAGCACCTCGGTCGTGGAGGGCCGGTGGGTGCGGCCCGGGCGATGATCGCCGTGGGGGAACCCGTGCGGAACTTCGCCGGCAACACTCAGATGACGCGTTGAGAAAGGTCCGCGGATCGCCCCACGGTGGGGCGACGTCGCCGGATAGCATCGGGGCTGCGGCCGTCGTCGCACATTTTCCCACCGCCATGCCGGCAGCTACCACCTGGAACGCAGCCACTATGTGCCAATGTCCTAACAAAGTCTTGACACGACGGGTGTGATCGGTATTACATTCTCCACAGACGGTGACTGCTCAGACACCCGCGTGATCCGACCGAAGGGAAAGACAACGATGTATTCCGATCGACGCCGACGGCAAGGGAGACCCGGGCGGATCGTCGCCCTCGGGGCCACGCTGGCGACCGCGGCGCTCGTTATTGCCGGGTGTTCCAGCACTGGAGGAAAGCCGGACGACAGCGGTGGCGGTGGGGGCGCGGGCAACGCCGGCACCCCGACCAAGACCATCGCAATGATTACCCACGAGGTCCCCGGTGACACCTTCTGGGATCTGGTCCGCAAGGGTGCCGAGATGGCCGCCAAGAAGGACAACATCAAGCTGCAGTACTCCTCCGACCCGGAAGCGCCGAACCAGGCCAACCTGGTGCAGACCGCGATCGACAGCAAGGTCGACGGCATCGCCGTCACCCTGGCCAAGCCGGACGCGATGGCGCCCGCGATCAAGAAGGCGCTCGACGCGGGGATTGCGGTGGACGCGTTCAACTCCGGGTACGACGCCTGGAAGCAGATGGGAATCCCCCAGTACTTCGGACAGGACGAGACGCTCGCCGGCAAGGCCGTCGGTGAGCGACTGGTGCAGGAGGGTCGCAAGAAGGTGCTCTGCGTCATCCAGGAGCAGGGTCAGGTCGCCCTCGAATCGCGGTGTGCCGGTGTCCGGCAGGGCTTCACCGGTGGCGGATTCGAGATCCTCAACGTCAACAGCAAGGACATGCCGTCGGTCGAGTCGACCATGACCGCGAAACTGCAACAGGATCCGACGATCGACACGGTGGTCACACTGGGTGCGCCGATCGCGCAGACTGCCGTCAAGTCCAAGGCGAACGCCGGCTCCAACGCCGAGATCGTCACCTTCGACACCAATGCCGCGCTCGTCGACCTCATCAAGAACGGCGAGGTCAAGTGGGCGGTCGACCAACAGCCCTACCTCCAGGGATATCTGGCGGTCGACGCGTTGTGGCTGTACCTGACCAATGGCAACACCATCGGTGGCGGCCAGGCGGTGCTGACCGGTCCGGCCTTCATCGACCAGAGCAACGTCGACAAGGTCGCCGAGCTGGCCAAGAAGGGCACCCGCTGACCGCGGGCGGGGAGGGGATGATCCGATGAGTACTCAGACAGATCTCGACCTGTCGACCCACAAGGCGGTCACCGACGAACGCGTCAAGCGGCAGAAGCCGTTGCAGCGGTTGCTGCTTCGACCGGAGATCGGCGCCCTGTTCGGCGCGGTCGCCATCTTCGTCTTCTTCTGCATCGTTGCGGCACCGTTCCGGACACCGGAGGCGCTCGCGACCGTGCTGTATGCGAGCTCCACCATCGGGATCATGGCGTGCGGCGTGGCGGTGCTGATGATCGGCGGCGAGTTCGACCTGTCCACCGGTGTCGCGGTCACCTTCTCGTCGCTGGCGGCGTCGATGCTGGCGTACAACCTGCACCTGAACGTGTGGGTCGGTGGCCTGCTCGCGCTGGGCTTGGCGCTCGCGGTCGGTTTCTTCAACGGCTATCTGGTGATGAAGACCCGAATCCCGTCGTTCCTCATCACGCTGTCGACGTTCCTGATGCTCACCGGCATCAACTTGGCCGTGACCAAGCTGATCACCGGACAGGTTGCCACGCCGTCGATCTCGGACATGCAGGGTTTCGCCTCCGCGCAGAAGGTGTTCGCCTCGTCGTTCAACCTGTTCGGGGTCTCGGTGCGGATCACGGTGGTCTGGTGGATCGTCTTCACCCTGGTCGCCACCTGGGTGCTGATGCGGACTCGCGTCGGCAACTGGATCTTCGCGGTCGGTGGCAACCAGGACTCGGCCCGTGCCGTCGGCGTTCCGGTCACCAAGGTCAAGATCGGCATGTTCATGTTCGTCGGGTTCTGCGCCTGGTTCGTCGGCATGCACCTGCTGTTCGCCTTCGACACCGTGCAGTCCGGCCAGGGCGTCGGCAACGAGTTTTTCTACATCATCGCCGCGGTGGTCGGTGGATGTCTGCTCACCGGCGGTTTCGGTACCGCGATCGGCGCGGCCATCGGTGCGTTCATCTTCGGTATGGTCAACCAGGGCATCGTCTATGCCGGGTGGAACCCCGACTGGTTCAAGTTCTTCATGGGCGTGATGCTCCTGTTCGCCGTCATCGCCAACAACAGCTTCCGCAACTACGCGGCTAAGAGGTGATCCCACAATGAGTTCCGTCATCGAATCCACCCCCGAAACGTCACCCAGCGGCGGCAAGGTGCCACTGATCGAGCTGCGCAACATCGGCAAGTCCTACGGCGCGATCATTGCGCTCAAGGACATCAGCCTGCGCGTCAACGCCGGTGAGGTGACCTGCGTGCTCGGCGACAACGGTGCGGGCAAGTCCACGCTGATCAAGATCATGGCCGGCCTGCACCAGCAGACCGACGGTGAACTGCTGGTGGACGGTGAGGAGATCAGATTCGAATCACCCAAGCACGCGCTGAACTCCGGTATCGCGACCGTCTACCAGGACCTCGCGGTCGTCGGCCTGATGCCGGTGTGGCGCAACTTCTTTCTCGGGCAGGAGATCCGCAAGGGACCGTTCCGGATGCTCGACATCCAGTCGATGCGGGCGACCACCAAGGAAGAGCTCTACAAGATGGGCATCGATCTGCCCGACGTCGACGCCCCGATCGGCTCGCTGTCCGGCGGCCAGCGCCAATGTGTGGCCATCTCACGTGCGATCTACTTTGGCGCTCGGGTCCTGATCCTCGACGAGCCGACCGCCGCGCTCGGCGTGAAGCAGTCCGGGACGGTGCTGCGGTACATTTCCGCCGCGCGTGACCAGGGATTCGGGGTCGTCTTCATCACGCACAATCCGCACCACGCGCACCTGGTGGGGGATCACTTCGTGCTCCTCAACCGCGGCCGGCAGAAGCTGGACTGCACCTACGACGAGATCACGTTGGAGGAGCTGACTCAGCAGATGGCCGGCGGTGACGAACTGGACACGCTCGCACACGAATTGCGCGGCTGACCGAGCAGCGCACCCGCACCGAACCCGCCCGATCGCCTCGTCGGGCGGGTTCGCCGTTCGGGGCCGCAGCGCGGGACGGCAGCACACGTGTTCAGCGGGACGGACAGCACACAGTCACAGATGCTGCGACGGGTTCGCGTGTCCGCAACCGATCGCGGCATCCCACGCTGAGCGCGCCGGCCGCCGATGGGGGAGTGAGCTACCGCGGCGGCAGTCCGGCCGCGGTGTAGGCGTCATCTACGTAGCGCATCGTGTCGACCGCGTCGTCCAGCCCGATCGGCAAGTCGGCGCCGTCGAGCACCGCGCCGGCGAAGGCATCGAGCTGGTAGCTGTACGTCGACCGTGCCGGCAGTTCCTCCACCGTGGTGTGTCCGTCCACGGTGATGCTCAGCCGATTGTCGCGGAGCGGTGAGAGGAAGTCGTGCAGGAATAGCGCGCCGTGTTCTCCGGTGATCCGGCAACTGAACGTAAACCCATCGGCCACCATCGAGTTCGTGTTCCGGCCGGTTGCACCGCCCGGATATGCCACCTCGACGAGACTCGACTCGTCGATCCGGCCGTCGTCGCCGCGCACTATCGCGCTGGCGCCGGTGACCACCGGCGCTCCGCCGCCGTACCGGCTCAACATCCGAAACACGTGCAGCCCATAGCATCCGAGGTCCATGAGCGAACCACCCGCCAGGTCGTAGAACCATCGCGGATCGGATGCCGCCGGCTCCGGCATGGCCATCACCACCTCGACGTGTCGCAGCAGCCCGATCGCGCCGGCGTCGAGCAGTGCGAAGGTGCGGGTCATCAGCGGATGGAACAGGTAGTGAAATCCCTCCAGCACCAGCACGCCCGCGGCACGGGCGGCGTCGGCCACCTCGATCGCCTCGGCGGCGTTGCGCGCGAACGGCTTCTCGGTCAACACCGGCTTACCCGCCCGGATCGCGGCCAGGTTCCACGGCGCGTGCAGCGCGTTCGCCAGCGGGTTGTAGATGACGTCAACCTCGGGATCGGCGATCACGTCGGCGTACCCGTCGGCGACGCGTTCGACGCCGAACTTCTCGGCGAACGCGACGGCCCGGTCGCGGTCGCGGGCGGCGACGACGACGAGGCGATGTCCCAACTCGGCGGCCGGCCCGACGATCGCCGACTCCGCGATGCGCGATGCGCCGAGCACTCCGATCCGCAACGGCCGCCTGCTCATACGCGCACCGGCCGTGCGGATACCTTGCGCAGGAAGGCCATCGACACCGCGACATTGCCTGCGGCGACGTCGCCGTCGTCCTCGCTCCCCAGAATGGTGTCCTGCTCCAGCACGTACCAGCCGTCGTAGCCGGAGTCGACCAACGTGGCGACGACATCGGCGATCCGCGCGTCGCCGGCACCGAGCGGTACGTACATGCCCGCGGCGACGGCCTCGGTGTAGGTCGTCTCGCCGCGCTGGACCTGCTCGGCGAGGTCGATCCGGACGTCTTTCAGGTGCGCGTGGCGCACCCGGTCGGTGAACCCGCGGGTCAGCTCCACCGGATCGGTGCCACCGATCAGCAGGTGACCGGTGTCCAGGCAGAGGCCGATCGTGGAACTCTGCAGCACCCGGTATACCTCGTCGCGGCGCTCGATCATGGTGCCGACGTGAGGGTGCAGCACCGCGAGGACGCCGCGGTCTGCGGTCTGGGCGGCGATCCGGTCGAGGTTCGCCAGCAACGTCTCCCATTGGCTTTCGTCGAGATCGGGCCGATCGTCATAGCCGTCGACCCCGGTGGCGGCGGCGAGGACGAGGACGTCACCGCCGGAGGTGTGCAGCCGGTCGAGGACGTCGGCAACGTCGCCGGCCGGATCGTGGTCGGCGTCGTGCAACACGACCGGCAGGAACGAACCGACGCACCGGAGGTCGTAGCTAGCGAGGAAGTCGCGTAGCTCGCCGGGGTCGTTCGGCAGAAAGCCCTGCGGGCCGGTTTCCGCGGCGGTGACGCCGAGCTCGCGCATCTCGCCGAGCACCCGGTCACGTTCGAGCTGGTAGCCCCAGCCGGGTACTTCGCATACTCCCCATGAGATGGGAGCGGCCGCGATCCGGAGGTCGGTGGTGGTCATCGGGTGGTCCTTGCTGTCGTTCGGCGGATGGTGGTGGGGGACTGGCGTGCTGGGCCGCCGGCCGGTCCGGGGGCCGTGTCCGTGCCGTCATGTGTGGGCGTCGTCGTTCTCGCCGGGGCAGGTACGCCGTCGGGCCGGACCTCGTCGATCCTCACCGGTCGGCCGGTCGCCGCCGACCGCGTCGCGGCCTCCGCGACGAGTGCTACCTCGATCGCGTCCGCGACGGTGCAGGGCGAGATCGGTTGCCCGGCTGTGGAGGTGCCGGCGTGATAGGTCTCCGCGAGCGCACGGAAGGCGTCGAGTTCGGCGCGATAGGCGGCGGCGAACCGGTCCATGAAGAACGTGAACGGCCGATCGTCGGGGAACGTCTCTGTGGACTCGAGGTTGCGGATGGGAGTGTCCGCGGTCCACCCGGCGGCGACCGAGTCGGTACTGCCGTGCAACTCCAGCCGGCAGTCGTAACCGCGTCCGTTGTACCGGGTGACCGACACGACTCCGATCGTGCCGGTCGCGAAGGTCAGCAGGATCGACGCGGTGTCGACATCGCCGACGTGAGCGAAATGCGGATCGCCCTGGTTACCACCGACCGCGTGCACGGCGATCACGTCGTCGTCCAATACCCAACGGAGAACGTCGAAGTCGTGGACAGCACAGTCTCGGAAGATGCCGCCGGACGCGGCGATGTATTCCGGCGGTGGCGGGGCGGGGTCCAGGGTGGTGGACCGGGCGGTGGTAACGAAACCGAGGTCACCGGCCGCCACTGCGGCTCGCGCGGCACTCATCGCGGGGTCGAACCGGCGGTTGTAGCCGACCTGCACCGGGACGGGCGGGTCGCCGAGACGGCGGGCAAGCTCGACAGAGTCGGTGAGCGACAGGGCGATCGGCTTCTCACAGAACGTCGGGACACCGGCCGCCACACCGCGTTCGATGAGATCCGCGTGGGTCGGGGTGGCGCTCGCGATGACCAGGGCATCGATATCCGCGCGCAGCAACGCTGCGGTGTCGGACACCGCCTGTGCCGAGCCGAGTCGGGTGATCGCCGAGTCCACCGCGGCCGGATTCGGGTCGGTCACCAGGAGCGTGTCGACCCCGGGCATCGCGTCGAGGGTGTCGGCGTGGAATGCGCCGATCCGGCCGAGCCCGACAACACCAACGGTCAATCCCATCAGTCCAAACCTCCCACCACGATCTGATCCCAGTCGATGATCGAGCCGGTGACGACGCCGCTGCGATCGGAGAGCAGGAAGACGACGAAGTCGGCGATCTCGTCGGGTTGACCGAGCTTGCCCATCGGCACCGATGCGTTCGCCTCGGCGATCCAGCCATCGTCGGCGCCGTGGAATCGCTTCTGGATCTCGGTCTCGCCCTCGGTCTCAGTCCATCCGATATTGAGTCCGTTGATCCGAATGCGATCCCACCGGTGCGCATGGGCGGCATTGCGGGTCAGTCCAGCCAGCCCGGCCTTCGACGCGACGTACGGCGCCAGAAACGGTTGGCCGCCGTGCGAGGACATAGTGATGATGTTGACGATCGACCCGGCTGCGCCGCGGGACACCATGTCGCGCACCGCCGCCTGCATCGTGAAGAACGGGGCGCGCAGGTTGATCGCGACGTGCTCGTCGAACAGTTCTTCAGTAGTGTCCAGCAGCGTGCCGCGCGTGGTCAGCCCGGCCGCATTGACCAGGCAATCGATCCGGCCGAACTCGGCGACCGTCGCGGCCACGGTGTCGGCCGCGGCGTTCGGGTCGCTGAGATCGGTTGCGAGAAAACGGATATCGGCGTCCGAGCCGAACTCCGCGGCGAGGAGCTTACCGCGCTCGGCGTTCCGGCCGCTGAACATCACCGCGGCGCCCGCGGTGACCCCGGCCCGGACCACGGCCGCGCCGACGCCTTGGGTGCCGCCGCTGACGAGTAGTACCTTGCCGGCGAGTGCCGGGGCCGGGCAGGGGAGTGACACGGTCATCGGTGCGGGTGCTCCTGTCGTGCGGTGGGAACGGGAGGGTCGGGATGCTGAGGTACTTCGGGTGCGGTAGCCCGGGTGGCCGCGGTCAGGGCCGGTGTCGCCGGTCGAGTTCGTCGAGTTCGGCCTCGAAACGCTCGCGTGTGAACCGGCCGGCGACCGCCCGCGCCACCAACTCCGCCTGGGTCTCCCCGGTGAGACCGGAGATCGGCTGGTCGATATCCAGATTGCTCGGGAACGCGTATCCCTCTGCGGATGCGGCGATCACGTTCGCGACGCCGCGCTCGTCACCGCCTTCGGCCAGATCCAGCAGTGCCGGATAGAGTGCTCGCACCATCGCGCTGCGGTCGGCGGCGTCCATGGCTCGGCCGAATGCCGACGAGATCTGCAGGAGGTTGGCCATCCGGGCGATGTCGGTGGTGGCGTTGTGGCCCGCGGCGTGGAATAGGGCCGGGTTGAAGAACACCGCATCGCCCGCGCGCAGTGGTAACTGGACGTAGTTCTCGGTGAAGTACTCGCGGAACTCGAGCAGGTTGAAGGCCAGGTAGCCGGGCTCGTACCGCTGTGAATACGGCAGATACATCGTCGGGCCCGATTCGACCGGCATATCGACGTGCGCGATCGCTCCCTGCAGGGTCAACGCGGGCGTCAGCCGGTGCACGTGCGCCCGGAACCGTGCGGCGGTCTCGGTGGTCATGAAGCCCAGGTGATAGTCGCGGTGCGGATTCTGCGCCGCGGCACCGGGATTCACGACGTTGACCTGTGAGGTGATCTGATACATCGGCCCCAGCCAGGCGTCGCTGATCAGCGCCAGAACGTCGTTGGCGTAGTAGCGGACGTACAGCTTCGGATCGCGCTCGGCGAACTTCTGCACCCCGTTCCAGATCCGGTCGTTGGCGCCGGGCGTGGCGAAGTGATCGCCGCCGGCAACCCCGGATGCGCGCTGCTCGGCGATGATCTGCGTGAAGAGTGCCGTGACGTCGTCGAGTCCGTCGTCGGCGCCGAACGCGCCGCGGAAGACGACGATCCCCGGGCCGGTCAGCAGCGCGCGGGCGAGTTCGTCACCGAGGGTGGCCCGCTCCTCGCCGTCGAGCCGGGCGACGGCGGCGTCGTAGAACAACACCCCGCGGTCGGTGTCGGCGGCGTGCGGATACTCGGCGAGGTCGGTCATACCGTCGAGGAGAGCGACGAAGTCATCGAGCCGACATTCCGTAACCGTGACCCGATCGGCGCGCGGTACGGGGCGGGTGCTGCGTGCGGTGGAGGATGGTGCGGGGGACACGCTCATGACGGGTGCGTTCCTCTCGGGAAGTGTCTGGTCGGCGGGACCGGCGAGGTTCGCCGGTGTCGTCCGCGGGTTCCGAGGTCGCGGATGTGGCATCCGCGGTGATCACTTGACCAGAATCGCAACATCCTATTGTCTGGACAAGACCAGAAATCCATCAAGAATCCCTCAGGAGTGGTGGGTGCCACACCGCTATCCGGTCCGCGAGATCGCGCGACAGGCGGGCGTCAGCGAGGCGACCGTCGATCGAGTGCTGCATCGTCGGCCCGGGGTGCGTCAGGGCACGGTTCAGCAGGTCGAGCAGGCCATCGCCGACCTCGATCGGCAACAGGCCCAGCTCCGGCTGTCCGGACGTCAGTTCATGGTCGATGTCGTGATGGACACGCCGCGACAGTTCTCCTCGCTGTTCCGCACCGCGCTCGAACAGGAATTGCCGGGGCTGCGACCCGCGGTGATGCGGGTGCGCTACCACCTGCGCGAGGGGTGGCCGCTCGCCGACATGGTGGCCGAACTCGGCGCCATCGGGCGGCACGGTAGTCACGCGGTGATCCTCAAGGCGCCGGATGCGCCGGAGATCGCTTTCGCCATCGAACATCTGACGGCGCAACGTATTCCGGTCATCACCTTGGTCACCGACGTGCCGCTGAGCACGCGGGTGGCCTACGTCGGCATGGACAACCGCGCCGTCGGCGCGACCGCGGGTTATCTGATGCGCCAGTGGCTCCGGCATGTCGACGCCGACGTCCTGGTCATCACCAGCAGCGAGATGTTCCGTGGCGAGGAGGAACGAGAGATGGGCTTCCGGTCGGCGATGCGTCTGCACGACCCGGATCGCGAGGTCGTCGAGGTCTCCGAGTCGGACGGGCTGGACGACACCTGCCGACGGCTGGTCGGTGCGTGCCTGCGCAAGCATCCCGGCATCCGCGCGGTCTACTCGGTGGGCGGCGGCAATCGGGGCATCGTCGCCGCGTTCGCCGATGCCGGTCGCGACTGCGAGGTGTTCCTGGCCCATGATCTCGACGACGCCAACCGCGGCCTGCTGCAGAGCGGCCACGTGACCGCCGTGCTGCACCATGACCTGCGAGCGGATGCGCGGGAGATGGCCCGGGTGGTGATGTCCCACCACGGTGCGCTGGCCGGCGTGTACCGGCCGCGGGTGTCGCCGATCCAGGTGATCACGCCGCATAACGTGCCTATCGGGTAGATGGATGCTTCGGCTCCGGGGGATGCTCGGCGCTGCGATCACCCGATGTGACACCTTCGAGACTTTGTTATGACATCATGACCGCATGGCTCCACCCACCCCACTCCAGGTGGATCTCGACCGCGCGACACCGGTTCCCCTGTATCACCAGCTGGCGCAGGCGATCGAGTCCGCGATCGTGCGGGGTGACCTGGTGCCGGGTGACCGCTTGGAGAATGAGCTGGACCTCGCCAAGCGGCTCAAGTTGTCCCGGCCGACGATCCGACAGGCGATCTCCGAACTCGTCGACAAGGGTGTGGTGGTGCGCAAGCGGGGTGTCGGTACCCAGGTGGTGCAGAGCCCGGTTCACCGCTCGGTCGAGCTGACCAGCCTGTTCGACGACCTCAGCAGCGCCGGGATGCACCCGTCGACCCGGCTGCTGGAATACCGCCGGGCCGTCCCCGGCGACGAGCTCCGCGAAGAACTCGGCCTGCCCGACGACACCGAAGCGGTGACCATCAAGCGGTTACGCAGCGCGGGCGGAGAACCATTGGCACTCATGGTCAATCACCTTCCCGCCGACATCTCGCCCCCGGCCGGTGAACTGGAGGACGGCGGCCTCTATCGCGGCTTGCGGGAACGCGGCATCCATATTCGGTTGGCGCGCCAGCGGATCGGCGCCAAGGCCGCCGACGCCGAGGAGGCAGCCCTGCTCGGCGAGGAGGTCGGTGCGCCGCTGTTGACCATGCAGCGCACCGCATTCGACGACGCCGGCCGCATCGTGGAGGTCGGCAGGCACGCTTACCGGGCCGATCGCTACTTCTTCGAGACGACCGTCGTCGACCGCTAGGTCGAGCGGTGTGAGGCGACCGGGCGGTGCTGCGTCATTCGTCCGCTGGGGTCACGGTGGTGTCGGCGGTGTCCATGGTGTCACTTGGGTCGTCGGCCGAACCCGTTCCGGCGCCGGAGGTGACCGCGACGAGAAGTCGTCGCACGGCCATCGCCCGCCGGTACGAATGTTCGGTCAACGTGTCCAGGGCGCATTCGGGATCGGCCGGCGGGCCGAGGTGCGTGCACCCGCGCGGGCAGTGTTCGATGGCGACGCGCAGATCGTCGAAGGCGTCCACGATGTCGTCCGGGGTGACGTGCGCTAGGCCGAAGGAGCGGATACCCGGGGTGTCCACTACCCAGGTGCGGGGCAGCGCTCCCTCGGGATCGGGCAGTGCCAACGCGACCGACTGCGTCGACGTGTGTCGACCCTTGCCCACTCCGGAGACCTCGGCAGTTGCCCGATCCGCCTCGGGGACAAGGCGGTTGACGAGCGTCGACTTGCCGACCCCGGAATGTCCGATGAGTGCGGTCAGGTGACCGTCGAGGACGTCGAGCACCGGGCCGAGCGGATCGTCGCGGCCGGCGCGCACGATCGGCAGGTCGAGATCGGCGAAGGCGGCGGTGAAGTCGGTCGGGTCGGCGAGGTCGGATTTGGTCAGGCACAGGATGGGGGACAGGCCGCCGACGTAGGCGGCGGCGAGTGCGCGCTCGACGAATCCGGTGCGCGGTGGCGGATCGGCCATGGCCGTGACGATCAGGAGCTGGTCGGCGTTGGCGACGACGACCCGCTCATAGGGATCGGTGTCGTCGGCGGTGCGGCGCAGGACGGTCCGGCGGTCGGCGACCCGCACGATGCGAGCGAGGGTGTCGGGGGTGCCGGACAGGTCGCCGACGAGTGCCACGTCGTCGCCCACCACGACGGGACTGCGGCCCAGTTCGCGGGCACGCATTGCGACGACATGCCGGTCCGGGTCGCCGTCGATGACGCAGCCCCAGCGGCCGCGGTCCACCGAGACGACCATGGCCTGTTCGGCGTCGTCGTGCGCGGGCCGGGTCTTGGTGCGCGGTCGACTGCCCTTGCCGGGCCGGACCCGGACGTCGGACTCGTCGTAGCTCGACGGGCGCCGGCTCACCGCGTGTCCACCGGGCTCGCTGCCCCCGCCCGCCGCATCCACTGTGCGTCAGAATCCATCCACTGTGCGCCAAATCCCGTCCACTGTGCGCCAAATCCCGTCCACTGTGCGTCAAATCCCGTCGACTGTGCGTTGGATCGCGTCGACCGGGCGTGAGATCGCGTCGACTGGGCGTGAGATCGCGTCGACTGGGCGTGAGATTGCGTCGACCGGGCGTCGGAACGCGTCCACTGTGCGCCAGACAACCCCGACAGTGGACCGGTTCGCGACGCGGGAGTCACGACTGTTCGATCATCCTGCGCCACATGCCGGGAAAGTCCGGCAGAGTCTTCGACGTGGTCTCGATGTCGTCGACCGTGATGCCCTCGACGGCGAGCCCGATGATCGCGCCGGCGGTCGCCATCCGATGATCGGCATAGGATTTCCAGACGCCGCTATGCAGCGGGGCCGCGTGGATAATGAGCCCGTCGTCGGTGTCGGTGACGTCGCCGCCGAGCTTGCCGATCTCGGTGGCGAGTGCGGTCAGACGATCGGTTTCGTGACCGCGGAGGTGGCCGATCCCGGTGAGCCGCGACTCGCCGTCGGCTGCTGCGGCCAGTGCCGCGATGGTCGGGGTCAGCTCGCCGATGTCGCGCAGATCCCGGATGATTGGCGAAAGCTTCTGGGGCCCAGTGACATAGAGCACGTCCCCGCTGCGCTCTGGGTCCTCGGGCGGCCGGATCTCCGCGGTGCATCCCATCTCGACGAGGACATCGACGATCTGCGCGCCCGGCTGTGTGGTGACTACTGGCCAGTTCGGGATTCCGACCGTTCCGCCGGTGACGGCTGCGGCGGCGAGAAAGGCCGCCGCATTCGAGAGGTCGGGCTCGACGATCCAATCGACGGCTCGGATGGCCGCCGGGTTCACCCGCCAGGTGTCCGCATCCGGCCGGTCGACCGTGACGCCCGCGGTGGTCAGCATGTCCACCGTCATGTCGATATGCGGCATCGACGGCACCGGCGGTCCGTCGTGGCGCAGGGTGAGGCCGTGTTCAAAACCTGCGCCCGCGAGCAACAGCCCGGAGACGAATTGTGACGAGCCCGATGCGTCGATGGTCACCGTGCCCCCCGGCGCCGACCCGCTGCCGCGCACGGTGAACGGCAGCGAATCCCCGTCGACCTCGACACCGAGTTCCCGCAGCGCATTCAGGATGGTGGCCAGCGGTCGCTGCCGAGCCTGCTCGTCACCGTCGAAGTCGACCGGCCCCGACGCGAGCGCCGCCACCGGCGGCATGAATCGCATCACCGTGCCGGCGAGCCCGCAGTACACGTCACCGCCGTGCAGGGGTCGCGGCTCGATCGACACCGACGTCGGGTCGGCCGAATCCACCCGGACGCCGGTGCCGAGTCCGGTGAGCGCGGCGAGCATCAGATTGGTGTCGCGGCTCCGCAAGGCGCCGCGGATCGTCGACGGACCGTCGGCGAGCGCGGCAAGCACGAACGCGCGGTTCGTGATCGACTTCGACCCGGGCAGTTCGACCACGGCGTCGACGGGCGACGAAACCGTAGGTGCGCTCCAGGTGCTCATGGGTTTCAGTCTGTCATGCCGACCGGCAGCAGGCCCGGCTACGCGTCACCGGCCGGTCAACCGGCCAGCGGTCGGCGGTCACTCGGTTGCCGATCGCCGGTCACCGAGTGTCCAGTCGTAGGGGATGGGTGGCGGGCACTTCGACGAGGATGAGCAGCCGGCCGTCGGGATCGTGAATGTGCATCTCGACGAGTCCCCACGGCTCGGTCAGTGCCTCGCGCACCACGTTCACGCCGGCCTCGGTCAACTCGCGTTCGACGGCGTGCACATCGCGGACCTGGAGCCACAGCGCCGCCGACCCCGCCGCGGTGGGGTCGGCATCCGGACTCAGATGGCCGGGCACTTCGATCAGGCCGTTGCCCGCGTGGAAGACGACCCCGCCCGGGTACTCACGGGCGACCGCCAACCGCAGCTGGTCTCGATAGAACCGCTGCAATCGGCCGGGATCCCGGGAGCGGAGCAAGATACGACTGCTGAGGATCTCCATGGTTCGTGTCTACCCGGTCGTGCGGCGTGACGTCGGGATCCGGGCTACTGCCCCTCGGTGCTGCCACCCGAACCGCCGAGTGCGTGGCCGCGGTTGAGGTCGTTGCCGTGTCGGGCGGCCTCATAGGCGGCCATCTCGCGGGCGATCCGGTCGGTCCGGCCGATCGGCGTGGCGTCACCGAACGCG
This sequence comes from Gordonia sinesedis, assembly GCA_039527305.1. Classification (GTDB taxonomy): domain Bacteria; phylum Actinomycetota; class Actinomycetes; order Mycobacteriales; family Mycobacteriaceae; genus Gordonia; species Gordonia sinesedis. The sequence goes on from BAAAJU010000001.1 coordinate 540,024, forward strand.
AAGGCCGGTGCTTGCGGCGGCTCATGGGGGACATCGGGGTCGTCGGTGGCGGGGTTGTTCACCGCTGGAATGTCGGCGTCGGCGGGTGGGCGGGGCTGGTCGCGACTGTCGTCCATTAACCCACGATACGGCGGCGTCGGGGGCGCGGGCGCCGGTTCGCGGCACAATGGTTGACCATGGCATCCACGGCCCCCCGGCGCAGTTCAGGCATCCTGCTGTATCGGCACACCGACGTCGGCATCGAGGTGCTCATCGCCCATCCCGGCGGTCCGCTGTGGGCTCGCAAGGACGACGGCGCCTGGTCGATCCCGAAGGGGCTGTACGGGCCGGACGAGCCGGCCCTCGACGCGGCCCGTCGGGAATTCGCCGAGGAGATCGGCTCGGCGCCACCCGACGGAGAGTACGTCGAGTTGGGTGATGTTCGACTGGCGAGCGGCAAGGTCGTGACCGCGTTCGCGATCGCCGGCGATCTGGACCCCGACACCGTCGTCAGCAACACCTTCGACATGGTGTGGCCACCGAAATCGGGTCGAGTACAGAGCTTTCCGGAGGTCGATCGGGCCGGTTGGTTCGGCCCGGACGACGCCAAAGTGAAACTGAATCCGGCGCAGGCGGAGTTCATCGACCGGCTGGTGGAGCATCTCGCGACACGACGCTGAGACTTGCGCCCCGGTCGATAGCGAGTCGGCTGCCGGGGTTTCGATACGCGGCTCGTGCCTCGCCGCTACTCAACCGCCGGGTGCTGTGCGTTCGTGCCTCGCCGCTACTCAACCGCCGGAGTGCTGTTCGCCCGTGCGTCCCGCCGGGGTTTCGATACGCGGCTCGTGCCTCGCCGCTACTCAACCGCCGGGGTGCTGCTCGCCCGTGCGTCCCACCGGGGTGGCGGTCTGTTCGCGCGCATCTCCGCCGGGGTGGCGGTCTGTTCGCGCGTATCTCCGCTGGTTGAGCAGGCGACGAGCGTAGCGAGGAGCCGTGTCGAAGCCAGCGCCTGCGCTCCGGTCGGCGAGTGGCCTGCCGGGGTTTCGATACGCGGCTCGTGCCTCGCCGCTACTCAACCGCCGGGGTGCTGTTTGCCCGTGCCTCGCCGCTACTAAACCGCCGGGGTGCTGCTCGCCCGTGCGTCTCGTCGGGGTTTCGATACGCGGCTCGTGCCTCGCCGCTACTCAACCGCCTGGCCGGTGGGGCTAGGTGATCGTGATACCGCCGTCGACAGCGATGGTTTGGCCGTTGACGTAGCCGCCGGCGCGGGAGCTCAGCCAGATCGCGGTCGCCGCCAGTTCCGCCGGATCACCGGTGCGGCCCAACGTCACTCGCGGCATCTGCGAGTCGATGTAGCCAGGTGCGTAGCCTTCGGTCATCTCGCTCTCGAAGAATCCCGGCGCGATCGCGTTCACTCGGATGCCGCGGCGAGATCCCCACTGCTGGGCCAAATCTCGGGTCAGCCCGATGATGGCGGCCTTGCTTGCACTGTAGGCCGCCTGCGGCAGGTTCGCGGTGGTCAGCCCCAGGATGCTGGAGATATTGACGATCGAACTGCCGGGCGTCATCACCTTGCCGACCGCCTGCGCCATCCAGTACGAGCCGTTCAGGTTGATGTCGATCACCGACCGGAATTGGTCCGGGGTCTCGCGCGTGGCGGGCACCGCGGTGCCGACACCGGCGTTGTTGATCAACACGTCGACGTGACCGAAGGAGTCCATCGCGGTGTCGATCGCCGCCTGGCACGCGGCCGGATCGACGACGTCGGTGGCCACCGGCAATGCCTTGCGGCCCACTGCTTCCACCTTCGCGGCGGTCTCGCCCAGCCGGTCGGCGCGCCGCGCGGCGAGGACGATATCGGCACCGGCCTCGGCGAATCCGGTGGCGAATGCGACGCCCAGTCCGGACGACGCTCCGGTGACCACGACGACCTTGTCGGTCATGTCGAACATATCGAGGATGGACATGGTGTTCCTCTCGTGGGAAATCGGGTGAGGGCCCTGGCCGGCGACGAGTCACGCCGGCGTCGGCTGCGGTTTAGAACCAGGCCGGCTCGGCGTCCAGGGTGGTGCGGTCGAGTGCGGCCAGCAGATCGAACTGCGGGCCGGTCTTCGGTAGTTCGTAACGGTAGAAGTACTGCGCGGCAGCACGTTTGCCGTCGTAGAAGTCACCGGCGCGGTCCCCGACGGCGAGCAGTTGCTCCAACCACAGCCAGGCGAGCACGGTGTGTCCTGCCGCCTCCAGATACGCAGTCGAATTGGCCAGCGAAACGGCGACATCCCCCGCCGACCACACCTTCATCGTGGTCGCGACCAGGGTGTCCACCGCGCGGCGCAGGTCGGCCGCGTACACCGCCGTCGCCTCCAACTCGGCAGCCCGGTCGACGGTCCTGCCGATGGTCTCGGCCAGCAGCTTCAGACCTGCGCCGTCACGCATGATGACTTTGCGGCCCAACAGATCCAGTCCGTGAATACCGTGGGTTCCCTCATGGATCGGGTTCAGTCGGTTGTCCCGGTAGAACTGCTCGACGTCGAACTCCTTGGTATAGCCGTAACCACCGTGCACCTGGATCGCCAGGCTGTTGGCCTCCAGGCACCATTGCGACGGCCACGACTTGGCGATCGGAGTCAGGACATCGAGCAGCAACCCGGCTCGCTCCTGCTCCTCGGCGGTACCGGTAGCGACCTCGTCGACCAGTGTCGCGCAATACAATCCGAGCGCCAGCCCGCCTTCGACGTACGACTTCTGGGCGAGCAGCATGCGCTTGACATCGGGGTGCGCGATGATCGGCACCGGCTTACTGGCGGGGTCCTTCTGATCGGGCTGCCGTCCCTGGGTGCGCACCTTCGCATACTCCACCGAGGCGAGGTAGCCGGCGTAACCCAGTGCGGTGGCCAGGAATCCGACGCCGATCCGGGCCTCGTTCATCATGTGGAACATGTAGCTCAGGCCCTTGTGTTCCTCGCCGACCAGGTAACCGACTGCGCCGGGCTGATCGGTCGGGGAGTGGGTACTGTCGCCGAAGTTGAGTAGCGCGTTGGTGGTGGCACGCTGGCCCATCTTGTGATTGAGGCCGACCAGGGCGACGTCGTTGCGGGTCCCGTCGGCCAGGTACTTGGGCACGATGAACAACGAGATTCCCTTGACCCCCGGACCACCGCCGGGCGCCTTGGCGAGCACCAGATGCACGATGTTGTCGCCGAGTTCGTGGTCGCCGGCCGAGATCCACATCTTGGTGCCGGTGACGCGGTAACTGCCGTCGCCCGCGGGCACTGCCTTGGTAGTGATGTCGGCCAGTGACGAACCGGCCTGCGGCTCGGACAGACACATGGTCCCGTAGAAGCGGCCCTCGATCATCGGGCGGACCCACGTATCGATCTGCTCCGGCGACCCGTATTCGACGATCAGGTTGGCATTGCCGATGGTGAGGAACGAGTACGACGACATCGCCGCGTTCGCCGCCTGGAACCAGGCCATGGCCGCCCGGTTCACGACATCCGGCAATTGCATCCCGCCCAGCGACGAGTCGAACGGCCCGGCGATCAGGCCGGCGTCGAGGAACGTCTGCAAGCCGGTGCGTACCTCGTCCAGCAGGACTACCTTGCCGTCGTCGTTGACGTAGGGCTCGTGCTGATCGCCCTTCTTGTTTGCGGGCGCGAACCGGCTTGTGGCGATATCCGCGGCGAGGTCGAGGACGGCGTCGAAGGTCTCCCGGCTGTGTTCGGCGTAGCGCTCACGGGTGGTCAGCGACTCGACGTCGAGCCATTCGTAGAGCATGAAATCCAGGTCACGGCGGGAAAGCGGCTCGGCCATCGGAACTCCTTCGTGACCCAACGGTCACCGTCGAACTAAGCGAGTGCTCATTTGTGAGCACTCGCTTATAATGCCTGGGATGGGCCGTTCGGTCAATGCCGGCGCATCGAACGCGTCGATGACGACCACACGCGACGACGAGGATGGGGAGGCCGACGGTGGGTGCACCCGAGCGGGAATCGGCGGCCGCCGAGCGGATTCGCGCCGCGGCGATCGAATCGTTCGCGAAGCTCGGCTACGCAGGCACGTCGACCCGCCAGATCGCGAAGCGGCTGAACATGAGTGCCGCGGCGATGTATCCGCACTTCCGGTCGAAAGAGGACCTGCTGTATTCGATCGCGCTGGAAGGTCACCGTGGTGTGCTGGCGGCGATGCGTGCCGCCGACGACCCGTCGCAGTCGTATCGGCACCGGCTGCGATCGGTGGTGGGCGCGTTCACCCGCTGGCAGGCGGAGTATCACGAGCTGGCCAAGGTCGTGCAGTACGAGCTGCACGCCCTCAGTCGCGAGCACTACCGGACGATCGCTGCGATCCGTCGGCAGACGACACGGCTGGTCGCCGACATCGTCACCGGTGGCGTCGAGGCGGGGGAGTTCGCCGCCGACGACCCGGCCGATGTGGTGCTGGCGATCTCGTCACTGTGCGTCGACGTCAGCCGCTGGTACCCGTCCCGGGAGCATCGCGATCCGGCCGCCCTCGCCGACGCGTACGCCACCATGGCCGAGCGAATGGTGCAGGTGCGCTGACGATCCGGTGTCGGTGGTGTCAGTCGGTCGGTCCGGCGCGAGGGTGTGCCGCGCAGCCTCACCGCAGTCAGGCGCCCAGCGCGTCGTAGGCGGCGGTCTCGAACGTCAGGTAGCCGCCGACGGAGACGGCATCGGCGAACGGGAAGATCTGTGTCGCCCAGAAACCGCCGATCCCGGTGGACCGGTCGATCCAGTAGTACAGATTTGCCAGGCCGGCCCAGCCCAGCGATCCCGCGGGGCGACCGGTCGGCGCATCGTCGTCGTTGATCATCGCGGTCAGACCCCAGGATTTCGGCATCCCGGGAAAGAACTCCGCGTCGTTGGAGATCGCCGGGATGACGCCGGGCAACGCGGTGACGGCGAGACCGGCCGGCAGGTGATTGCGTTCGGCGTCGGCAATGGTCTCGGGCCGCAGAATCTGCTCGCCGGAGTCCGACCGACCGTCGTTGAGCCACATGCGAATAAATGACAGGTAGTCGCCGACCGTCGAGTAGAGGCCCTGCCCACCCATGTGCAGGTCGGGCTCGTCGGGGAATCCCCACCGATGATTCGGTGTCAGTGAGTCGTCCGGGCGACGGTGGTGCATCACCGCGCTGCGGACCCGCACATCGGCGGTGCGGGTAAACGCCGTGTCGGACATCCCGAGTGGGCCGAAGACCCGCTCGGCCATCACCTCGCCGAGCCGACGACCGGTGATCTGCTCTACGACCAGGCCCACCCAGTCCAGGTTGCTGCCATACATCCAGCGGGTGCCGGGGTCGAACAGCAACGGTGTGGTCAGCGACTCCGCCGTCGCGGTGATTACCGACGGCTGCCCGTGCTCGGCGGCCAGTCGCGCGTAAGTCTCATCGAAGAAGTCATACGCGAATCCGGCTGTGTGGGTGAGTAACTGGCGAGTGGTAATGGCCGACGCGGGGGCGCGCAGGATCGGCTGGCCCGCGTCGTCGAACCCGTTGATGACCGTGACGTCGCCCAGTCGCGGCTCGTACGTCGAGGCGGGCGCGTCGAGGTCGAGCAGTCCCTGTTCGACGAGCTGGAGCGCGACCGTGGCGGTGATCGCCTTCGTGGTGGAGAACATCGCGAACACGGTGTCATCGGTCATCGGCTGCGGATCGTCGAGTGCGCGCACCCCGGACGCACCGAGGTAGACCGTGTCGTCGGTGGTCGTGATGCCCGCGACCACGCCCGGGACGCGGCGCTCGCCGGTCGATGCGTGCTGGACGATGCCGTCGACCGCGGCGGCCACCGACGACGGATCGATGTTGGGCGTGGTCATAAAAGTGTCCTTCCATCAGCGGCGGGACGTGGACGAAGCAACCGGCCGTGGAACCAGTTTGAGTCTAGGGCTCCGCTGGCTTGGGCAGGTTTGCGACGAATCTCCCCAGCCGGTCGATCCCTTCGGTCAGCTCGGCCATCGACGCGGCATACGACAACCGCAGGTACCGATCCGCGCCCATGTTCCCGAAATCCATTCCGGGAGTGAGCGCTACGTGCGCCTCGGTGAGCGCCCGGTCGCAAAACTCGGCGGATGTCAGCCCGGTGGCGCTCACGTCGACGTAGACGTAGAATGCCCCGTCCGGGCGGACCGGGACGTCGAGACCAATATCCGCCAGCCCGTCGATGACCACGTCGCGGCGAGCCCGGAACTCGGCGCGACGCGACTCGGCGACGGCCACCGTCTCCGGGGTGAAACATGCGGTCGCCGCAGCGAGTTGGGCCGCAGTCGGCGGGCAGATGTAGTAGTTCTGCGCCAAGCGCTCCAGGACATCGACCAGATCGTCGGGGACGATGCACCAGCCCAGCCGCCAGCCCGTCATCCCGAAGTACTTGGAGAAGCTGTTGATAACGATCGCGTCCGGGTCGGTGGCCAGGATGCTGCGCGGCGCCCCGCCGGCGGCGGTTCCGCCGGTTCCCCTCCCTGCGCGGGTGCCGCCGCCGCGGTCGTCCACGGCTTCGACGTCATCGGCGAGCCCGAGGTAGATCTCGTCGACGATGCGCCAGCCACCGCGGCTAGCGACGAGGGCGCACAGCTCGGTGAGTTCGTCTGCCGGCACCGACGTTCCGGTCGGATTCGACGGAGTCGCCACCATGACACCGGTGACATCGTCACTCCACGCGTCGTCGACCAGCTCCGCGGTCAGTTGGAACCGGGTGGCCGGGCTGGTGGGGATCAACCGCACTCGCGCCCCGAATCCCTCCGCGAACCGGCGATTACACGGATACGAGGGGTCGGCGACGAGGACCTCGTCACCCGGATCGATCAGTGCGGCACAGCACAGCAGCAGCGCCGCCGACGCGCCGGAGGTGACCACCACCCGATGCGGGTCGACCGCGCAGCCGAACCGCTCCGAGTAGAACCCGGCAATCGCCGCACGCAGCTCGTCGGTGCCGAGACCGCCGGTGTAGGGCAACGGTCGTCCATTGCTGACCTCGCGGACCGCGGCCAGAAATTGCGGCGGCGCACCGAAATCGGGTTCGCCGATGCTGAGCTTGACCACGTCGACGCCGGTCGCCTCGAGTTCGGCGGCACGTTTGCCGTAGTGCATCGCGTAGAACGGCGAGACGGCTGCGGCACGCCGCGAGATCTTCGTGTCGGTCACCCGGTCACCGCCGACAGCGGGCCGATCGCCCCATTTCCCTTACTCCGGTACGTAATTGAAGGTCGCCGGATCGGGGCCGCGACGCCGGTCTTTGTTCAGCCCGTCGATCGCCGCCATATCCTCCGGCGACAGCTCGAAGTCGAAGAGGTCGAAGTTCTCCTCCACCCGCGAGCGGGTGACCGACTTCGGGAACACGATGTCGCCGCGCTGAATGTGCCAGCGCAACACAACCTGTGCCACCGACTTACCCTTCGCCCTGGCGATCTTCTGCAACACCGGGTCGTCCAGCACGTCGCCTTGGGCAATCGGCGACCACGCCTCGGTGGCGATGCCGTGATCGGAGTTGAACGCCCGCAACTCGTCCTGCGACAGGTACGGGTGGACCTCGATCTGGTTGACCGCGGGCACGATCTCGGTCTCGGCGAACAGCCGCTCGAGGTGGTCGCGGTTGAAGTTGGACACGCCGATCGCCCGTGCCTTGCCGTCGGCGTAGATCTTCTCCATCGCCTTCCAGGTCTCCACGTAGTCACCGACGTCGGGCAGCGGCCAGTGGATGAGGAACAGGTCGACCGCGTCGACGCCGAGATCGCGCAGCGACTGGTCGGCCGCGGCGATTGCGTCGTCGTAGGCGTGGAAGCCGTTGTTCAGCTTGCTGGTGATGAACACCTGGTCGCGGGGGAGACCCGAGTTGCGGACGGCCTCGCCGACCCCCTTCTCGTTGCCGTACATCTCGGCGGTGTCGATGTGCCGGTAGCCGACGTCGAGGGCGGTCGCGGTGGCGGCCGCGGTCTCCTCCGCCGGGATCTGGAACACCCCGAAACCGAGCTGGGGAATCTGCACGCCGTTGTTCAGGGTGATGAGTGGGACTGTCATGGAACACCTTTCGTCCAGTCGTGACAAAAACCGGTGCGCCCGGCCGCCGACGGCGTGACGGCCGATGCGGGACCGCTCAGGTGAGCAGGATGAACTTGCCGCGCGGATGCGACGACAGTTGTTCGCTCAGCGCGCGACCGGTCTCGCTGAGCGGGAACGTCTTTGCGATCTCGGTCACCAGGGTGCCGGCGGTTGCGTCGGCGATGAGGCCCGGGATCGCCTCGCTGCGATGCCGTTTGCTGTCCGGGCTGCTGCCATTGATGAGCACGATGCCGTCGTCGGCGCGGCCCCACGCGGCGATGCTGACGACGCGGTCCCGATCGGCGACGAGTTCCAGCGACGTGTCGATCGCCTCGTCGGTGCCGACCGTGTCGATCGCGGCGGTGACCGGCCCGGGCGCGGCGGCGCGGACGCGGTCGGCCAGCCCCGGGCCGTAGATCACGGGTGTCGCGCCCAGTGAGGCGATGAAGTCCTGATTGGCGGCGCTGCCGGTGGCCAGCACGGTCGCACCGGCACGGACCGCGAGTTGGACCGCAATCGAGCCGACCGCGCCGGAACCGCCGTGGATGAGCACCACGTCGTCGGGACCGATCCCAGCGGTGGCGACTGTATCGGCGGCGGTGACGCCGACGAGCAACAGACCCGCCGCGTGCTCGAAGTCCAGGTCGGCCGGCTTGGGGTGAACGGCCGCGATGTCGGCGACGACGCGGTCGGCGAATCCGGCGGTCGCCCGGTAGACGATGACCTCGTCACCGACCGCGAGATCGTCGACACCGTCACCGAGCGCGCTGATGACACCCGCCGCCTCGAAGCCCAGATCGCGGGGCAGCGCCGACGCGTCGGCACCCATCGCACCGTGCACGATCTTGGCGTCGATCGGGTTGATGCCCGCGGCCCGCAGTTCAACGAGCACCTGGCCCGGGCCGGGCCCGGGTACCTCCGTCTGGATTATCTCGACGACGTCGGCGGGTTCGCCGTACGACGTCGCCACTGCCTTCGTCAGGGCGATCGTCCGGTCCGCTGCGGCAGGGGGTGTCGTGTCGTTGGCCATGGTGATTCCAAGGTACGCACTGTGGTCCGTATTCCGACACCGCTCGGCACAATCGGCGACCGTGCGCCGGTGATCGCTCCGTCAGGTGGCCGGCACGTCGAGGTCGTAGTCGACCACGACCGGTGCATGATCGCTCAGTCGGGTGCCGCGGAACTCGCGGTCGACGACGGCGGTGCGCGCCGCCCGCGCCAGTCGAGGCGTAGCCAAGTGGTAGTCGATGCGCCAGCCGGCGTCGCGGTCGTAGGCCGTGCCGAGCCAACTCCACCACGAGTACGGTCCTGCGCTGTCGGGATTCAGCCGACGCACGACGTCGACAAGGGTCCGTGGAGTCAGTTGCGCGTCCAGCCACTCCCGCTCCTCCGGCAGAAACCCCTCGCTCCGCTGATTGCGCCGCCACGCCGCCACGTCGAGCGAGGTATGCGCGATGTTCAGGTCGCCGGTGAGCAGGAACTCGCGCCCCGCAGCGCGCGCAGCTCGGCGCGTGGTGCCCAGATAGCGGGCAAGGCCGTCCATGAAGGCCATCTTCCGCGCGTACTTCGCTCCACCGTCGGGTGTTTCGCGCATCCGCCGCGGGTCCTGGAGGTGCGCGGGCAGCCCGCCCTTGGGTAGGTAGAGGCTGGCGACGGTGACGGGTGCGTCGGCGAGGTCGACCTCGATGTAGCGCCCCTCGCTCGCGTGCTTGCGGAGCGCAGGCGGCAGCAGGCGGCCGGCGTCGCGGACGGTCCAGGTGCGGACCGCGGCCGGCGGCGTGCGAGTGAGGACGGCGACCCCGTTGCGGCCGGGGATGACGCCCGGGTCGTAGCTGGCGTGATAGTCGCCGAAGGCGTCGTCGGGCAGGTCCTCGACACGGCAACGCACCTCCTGCACCGTCACCACGTCGCAGTCGCGGTGCGCCAGCCAGTCGCCGAACCCTCGCCGCCGCGCCGCCCGAATCCCGTTGACATTGACCGTCGCGATGCGCACCGGGCGATGGTAGTGGCTCGCCGAGCACCCATCCGCACCTACCTGGCAGACGCCGTCGTGCCTGCGCTGACAGCGGATCCGCCGCAGCAGAACACGCGGTGAGCTACGACGATTCGCGAGGCACCGACCTCGGGGTGTCGGGCGCGTAGTCTCACGACCATGCCTGCCGACCTCGACCTCGATTTCAGCGACCTGACGGCGACTTTCATCAACTGCACGCTCAAGCGATCGCCCGAAGTGTCCAACACGCAAGGGCTGATCGACATTTCGGCGGGCATCATGGCCAAGCACGGTGTCACCGTGCACACCATCCGCGCGGTCGACCGCGACATCGCGCCCGGCGTCTATCCCGACATGCGCGAACACGGGTGGGAGGTCGACGAGTGGGTGGACCTGTGGCCGACCGTCATCGGCTCCGACATCCTCGTGCTCGCCGGCCCGGTGTGGCTGGGGGACAACTCATCCGAGATGAAGAAGGTCATCGAGCGGCTGTACGGACAATCGGGTATGCGCAACGAGAACGGCCAGTGGATCTACTACGGCCGGGTCGGCGGCTGCCTGATCACCGGCAACGAGGACGGCATCAAACACTGTGCGATGAACGTGCTCTACTCACTGCAACACGTCGGCTACACGATCCCGCCGCAGGCCGACGCCGGGTGGGTCGGTGAGGCCGGTCCCGGGCCCTCGTATCTCGACGCCGGTTCCGGCGGCCCCGACAACGACTTCACCAATCGGAACACCACGTTCATGACGTGGAATCTCATGCACCTGGCGCGAATCCTCAAGCGGGCCGGAGGAATTCCGGCGCACGGCAACCAGGCGGCGGTGTGGGCGGACGCGACGCCGGACGAACGCCGCGCCGAGTTCGACTTCGCCAACCCGCACGCGGCCAATCCGGAGTATCGCTGACGACGCTGCCGCTGCTCGCGCGCATCCGGGCGAATCAGCGGGCGAACCACGCCTCCGGCCGGTCGTCGAGCGCCTTGGCGATCCGTAGCACCGACGAGGCGGCCAGCGGAGTCGGCAGCTCGTCGGGGCTGAACCACGCGACGGCGGTGTTCTCGTCGTCGGCCACCCGCGCCGTGCCCCCGACCGCGCGCGCCAGGAAGCACACGTCGAGGTACTGCGTCTGATCCCCGTTCGGGTAGGTGATCGGCGGCGTGACGTCGACACTGGTGAGCCGGACGATCTCGGCGTCCACCCCGGTTTCCTCGGCGATCTCCCGGCGCAGCGCCCGTGCGGGCTCCTCACCCGGCTCGAGAACTCCGGAGACCACCGCCCAGTCGCCGGTGTCGGCGCGCCGGGTCAGCAGGATACGGCCATCGTCGTCACGGACCACACCACTCACCCCGCTGAGCCACAACGGCCGATGTCCGATATGCGCACGCAGGTCACGGATGAATTCGGGAACGGGCATGCCCCACATCGTGCCCGACGCCGCGTCGGCCTGTCGGTGGCGCTTGCTTCACTAACCCCATCAGTCACATCCGCCTCATCCACGCCCCAGGAGGTTCCCATGACCACACCCACGTCCCGCGTCGCCGACTGGGCCGAGATGCGGCGGTGGTGTGCCGACCAGATCGCGGCCGCGACGCCCGGACTGATCGTCCAGCTCGGACCGCGGGGCCTCGACCCGGACGCCACCGACGTCCCGTCCGTCGAGGTGCACGCGTTGACCGGTGGCACCTACCTGGTCCGACTGTCCACCCGGTGGATGCACGCCCCGATGCTGGCCGGCTACTCGGTGCCGCGGGCCGCACTGAACCGCTGGCGCCACGACGGACACTTTCCCGACTGCACCGACGGCTATCTGGCGACTCGGTCACCCGGACTGATTGCCGACATCTGCGTCACCTGGTTTGCCGACCGCTGCGGTTTCGCCCATCCCGACGATGTGGGATACAGCATCGTGTCGCCACCCTCGCCTCGAACAGATCGGCCGTCTCGATGCGTAAGGCGTGATCGGGGGACCCCCTGATCTTTCCCCGAACTTGGCGTCTCAGGGATGATTTCGCCAGTTCAGCCGGGCACAGTGAAGTCATGACCCCTTCAACAGACACCACGTCCACCACCCACGGTTCCGGTTACGGCTTCTGGAAGGTGCTCGGCATCATTGCCGTGGCACTCATCGCGCTGGCGCTGATCGGCCCGCTCCTCAAGGGACTGTTCTGGATCGCCCTCATCGCGCTGGCCGGTTACGGCGGCTACATGCTCTTCCGTTCGTCGCGTCCGAAGGACAACCTGCCCAAGACGCTCTGAACCATCCCGCCCAGGAACCACCCCGCCGATCGCCGGCACGCGCCCGGTGCCGGTGCACGCTCGCACTGGCCGTGCCCACCGCGGGCGTTGCCGTACCCGGATCGGATTTGTCCCGGTCGCGATAGTCTCTCCTCGGATTCCCGGCCCCACCATCCGACGGGCCGACCGACTATCCGGGAGCGCCATGCCGGCGGTGATCGCCACCATCAGCCTCAAAGGCGGGGTCGGCAAGACGACGGTGACCGCCGGCGTGGCCGAGTTCCTGTCCGCGGTGTTCGGCAAGCGGGTGCTGCTGATCGATCTCGACGCGCAAACCAATCTCACCACCGTGATGATCGGCGAGGACCGATGGCTTGAGGCCAACCGGCACGGGCACACGCTCGCGACCCTTTTCGGCGACGCTCTCGACGACGGCCGGGACTTCAACCTCGCCGCGACACTGCAGCGCGGTGTTTCGCCGGTCGCCGAGGTGACCGGCGTCGACCTGTTGCCGGCCTCGCTCGACCTGATCGAACTCGGGGAGGAACTCAGCGCACGACGTGTCGGTGCCGACGACCATGCGGCCGCGACCGACATCCTCGACCGCGCGATCGCGCCGATCCGTGATTCCTACGACTACATCCTCATCGACTGCCCGCCGAACGTCGGACCGTTCAGCCTCAACGGGCTGGCGATGGCCGACGCCTTTCTCATCCCGACCATTCCGGATGTGTTGTCCACGTATGCGATTCCGCACATCCAACGCCACGTTGCCGACTTCGCCGACGAGATCGGCCGCGAGATTCTCGAACTCGGTGTCGTGATCACCAAATACCGCGCATCGTCGGCGCTGCACCGCGACACGGCGCTGCGGCTGCGGCGCGATCCGAACATCCTCAATGTGCTGCCCAGTTATCTGCCCGAGGCCAATACGATCGGGGCCGCCGCGGCATTTACCCCGTACCCGACCTTGCGCGCCAAATACGGCGGCTACGGACACTTCGATCGATTCCGCGCGCTGACTCAGGACATCGTCACCGAGGTCGACGCCAAGATCGGGGAGCGCCGGTCGTCGTGACGGCGGATCGGTGAGTAGGTTGGAGACGGCGAGGCAAGGGACGGCATAGACGACACGAGCGAGGTGTTGACGTGGCACGAGTGGTGATCATCGGCGGACACGGGAAGGTCGCGTTGCGACTGGCCAAGGTCCTGGTCGATCGCGGCGACGAGGTGACCTCGATCATCCGCAACGACGAGCAGTCCGACGAGGTAGTGGCGACCGGCGCGGCGCCCGTCGTGGCGGACATCGAGCAACTCGACGTCGCCGGGATCGCGTCGATCCTGACCGGTCACGACGTTGTCGTCTGGTCCGCCGGTGCCGGTGGCGGCAACCCCAAGCGCACTTACGCCGTCGACCGGGACGCCGCGATCCGGTCCATGGATGCCGCACTGTCGGCCGGGGTGATGCGCTACGTGATGGTGTCCTATTTCGGTGCCGGACCCGATCACGGTGTGCCCGAGGATGATTCGTTCTTCCCCTATGCCGATGCCAAGTCGGCGGCGGATGCCCATCTGAAGACGACGCGACTCGCGTGGACGATCTTGCAGCCGAGTCGGCTAACCGACGAGCCGGGGAGTGGGCGGATCGAGATCGGTGACACCGTCGGCAAGGGGCAGGTGAGTCGCGACAACGTGGCCCTGGTCGCCGCCGACGTCATCGGCGATCCGGCCACCACCGGCCGGGCGATCGAGTTCAACGACGGAGACGTGCCGATCGCCGAGGCGCTCGGTATCGCGACGCGCGAGGGCTGAGCGCCCGCGGCGCATGTCATCGCCGCCGCTGGCCACCGGAGACGGAATCCATCGACATAGTGCCCGGATACCGGGCACTATGTCGATGGATTGTTGTCGGGGATGCTGGCTTCGACACGGCTCCTCGCTGCGCTCGTCGCCTGCTCAACCAGCGGGGGCGTGTGGGTTCTGATGGGGCGGGGGTGTGGGGTTGTTGGCTTCGACACGGCTTCTCGCTGCGCTCGTCGCCTGCTCAACCAGCGGGGGTGCGCTCGTCGCCTGCTCAACCAGCGGGGCCGTGCTTGTCGTCGGCTCAACCAGCGGGGCCGTGCTTGTCGTCGGCTCAACCAGCGGGGTTGTGCTTGTCGCCTGCTCAACCAGCGGGGGCCGGGAGCGCACTACCGCACCGATGGTGAGGAGCAGGGCAACTAGGGCCAGCACACCCACCCCGGCGTCGAACGCGACGCCGACGGTCCCGAGATCCCACCGCGCGGCGGCCAGGCCCTGGCCGACGATCGGGATCGACATCGCTACATACGCCACGACGAAGTACGTCGACGTCACCTCGGCGCGACGGTCGGCGGGGCTCGCTCCGACCACCGCGGCAAGCCCCTTCCCGAACGAGAAGCCTTGTCCGACACCGGTGACTACCGCGCCAACGAATAGCAACGGCAACGACGCCGCGATCAGCGCACCCATCAACAGCGCGACACCGATGATCAGCAGGGCGCAACCGGCGATCAGCGCACGTTCGGTCGGGATCGGACGGCTGGCGATCTGCGCGGCCGCCGACACGACGAAAATGGTCGCGACCAGCACGCCGGCGACGGCGTGGTCATCGACCCCGATGACCCGCGCGAGGAACGTCGGTGCCATGCCGGAAAACGTTCCGAGGACCGCGAATCCGGCGAATGCCGCGATCGCCGCACGGATGAACACGGCGCGCACCTCGGCGGGAACCGACAGCCGTTGCAGCGACAGTCGGGCGCCGGGACGCACCGCCACCGGCTCGGGCAGGAACCACAACCCGACGCCGACGACGGCCAAGAGGACCAGGTCGACAACGAACGGTGTGCGCAGCGGATTCGGTACGTACTCGGCGAGCAACCCGGCCAGCAGTGGCCCCAGGCCGAGGCCGCCCATATTCGCCGCGGTCGCGATCGCCGGTGCGCGGTGCCGCCAGGCCGGGGGAGCCAGCTCGATCACCGCAGCGGTCGCGGTGCCCGCGTATATTCCGGCGGACAGCCCGGACAGCACCCGGCCGACGATCAGCTGCCATTCGGGCCCCGCCGTCAGGAAGACCACGGCACTCGCCGCGGACAACACCGCGCCCGCGTTCAGCAACGGCCGCCTACCGATCAGGTCCGACCACCGGCCGAATGCGACCAGCGCGACAATGACGCCGGCCGCGTACACCGCGAACACGATGGTCGTGGTGACGACGCCGAATCCCATCTGCGCGCCGTAGATCGAATACAGCGGCGTCGGCAGAGTGGTGCCCAACATGACGACGGCGAACGCGGCGACCGCCGAGACGAATGCCAGCCGACCAGAGGTCGTCGCGCGAGTGGAAACCATAACTGAGGCCAGCGCGCACAAGGCCTCGTCTATTCCGGGCGGAGGCTGTTCCGGCGCCCACCTCCTACGCGGTGCCGGCCCGCTCCGATGCCGCCGATAGGTTCACGATCCGCCAGCGTCGTCCCGAAGGGTCGGCACGGCGGTTACGCTGACCACAATGACCTCCACCACTACCGATCCTCGCCTGCTGGTCACGACCTCGCGGATGCCGTTCGCCGTCGACGAGATCCACAAGCTCGGGGAGACCGGTCGGTACGTCGTCGCGACGGATACGTTCCGGGCCGCCCCGGGCAGCCATTCGCGCGGTGCCGCCAAACATCTCGTGGTGCCGCCGCCCACGCAGGAACCCGACCTGTTCGTCGACGCGGTGATCGACATCATCGACCGGTTCGACCTCAACTGGGTACTCCCGATGTTCGAGGAGGTCTTCTACCTTGCCGCCCAGCGACGGCGGATACTCGCCGGACATCCCGACCTCGAACTGTTCTTCCCGTCCATCGAGACCCTGTTGCGGGTACACGACAAGGTGTCCTTCGTCGAGTTGTGCCGCTCTCTCGGCTTACCGGTCGCCGACTCGATCACCGCGACGACCGACGGCGAGCTACGGGCGGCGACCCGACACTGGCCGCACTGGTTCGCGCGGGCCGCCTACGGTCGCGGTGGCCTCGACGTCGTCACCAATACCGGTCCGCTCGCCGACGAGACCAGCCTCGACGAGGTGTACCCGACCCTCGCCGACCCGTGGATCGTGCAGCAGTACCTCACCGGCGTCGACCGTTGCAGCTGGAGCGTCGTGCACCACGGTGAGGTCGTCCTGCACTCCTGCTACGAACACCCGCTGACCATCGACCACCGCGGTGGCATCGTCTTCGACTCGGTCGATTCGCCGCAATCCCTCGCCGCCGCCCAGACCATCGCGAAGGCGCTGAACTGGCACGGTCAGCTCAGCCTGGACTTCTTGATGACCGACGACGACGGCGTGCACTACCTTGTCGAATGCAATCCGCGGCCGACCGCCGGCTGCACCCTCGCGACCGCGGACGAGTTCGACACCGCGTTGTTCGACCCCGACGGCCTGGTGGTGGTCCCGGCCGGGCGCAAGAAGGCGATCAAGGTGGCAGTGCTCCGCGACGTGCTGCGCCACCCGTCGCATCTCGAGGCCGACCTGGCTGCCGCGAAGGGAGCGGGCGGGGTCTACAGCCAGCCGAACGACCATCTGCCGCTGCTGTATTCGGCGCTGTCCGTGCAGCATGTGCTGAGCTATCGCAAACATCTCGGACTGGACCGCGCCAAGGGTGAACAACTCGTCGCGTCCCAGTTCTTCGACGTCCTGTACGACGGGGGTGCGCTGCCGGACGGCGCACCGGTCACCTGACATGAGTGCGCTGCCCGACAGCGGGCCATGCGGACCATGACCTGAGGCCGCGAACGGAAGGAACCGGTGTGAACGACCGTCAGATCCCAGATCACGACGTGCTGATCGTCGGAGCCGGATTCGGCGGGATGGGCGCCGCCATCGAGTTCCGCCGACTCGGTTACGACAACATCGCCATCCTGGAACGCGAGGACGACCTCGGGGGCACCTGGCATGTCAACCACTACCCGGGTCTCGCCGTGGACATCGCATCGGTCACCTACTCCTATTCGTTCGCTCCCAACCCCCATTGGTCGCGGTTATTCGCGCCCGGGGCGGAACTGGAACGGTATGCCCACCACATCGCCGATACCTATGACCTCAAGCGGCACATGGAGTTCGGCGTTCCCGTCGAGTCCGCCGACTGGGACGGTACCGAGCAGCTCTGGCGGGTGCGGACCGCCGACGGATCGGTGCGCACCACCCGCTATCTGGTGACCGCCACCGGCTTTCTGTCGCAACCCAAGACACCCGACTTTCCCGGTATCGACACCTTCACCGGCCGAATCCTGCACACCGCTGCGTGGGACGACTCGTTCGACCTCACCGACCGTTCGGTGGCCGTGATCGGCACCGGAGCGACTGCGGTGCAACTCATTCCGCGGGCCGCACGACGCGCCCGCCACCTGACCGTCTTCCAGCGCACACCCATCTGGGTGGTGCCGAAGATCGACTTCCCGATCCCCGCCACCGTCCAACGACTGTTCGCCGCGGTACCGCTCACCCAGCGCGCCGCCCGCCTGGTCAGCACGTCGCTGCTGGAGGTGCTGATGGTGGTCGGGGTGTTGCATTTCAAGCAGGCCAAACTCGGCAACCGGGTCGCGTCGCTGCTGGCCAAGGCGCATCTGCGAGCCCAAGTACCCGACCCTGCCCTCCGGCGCGCACTGACTCCCGACTACGACTTCGGCTGCAAACGTCCGACCTTCTCCAACGACTACTTCCGCAGCTTTACCCGACCCAATGTCACCCTGGCCACCGACCGGATCGACCGGATCGAACCGGACGCGATCGTGACCGCGGACGGTACCCGCACCGAGATCGACACCCTGGTGCTCGCCACCGGTTACGACCTGTGGGACACCAACTTTCCCGCGATTCGGGTGACCGGGCGCAACGGCCGGAACCTCGGCGCGTGGTGGCGGGAGAACCGTTTCCAGGCGTACTCCGGGATCAGCGTGCCCAGCTTTCCGAACTTCCTGTCGCTCAACAGCCCCTACTCCTACAGCGGACTGTCCTACTTCACCACCATCGAAGGACAGATGAAGCACATCGGACGACTGTTCGGCGAACTGGCGCGGCGACGCGCCACCACGTTCGAGGTCACCGAACGGGCGAACGCCGACTTCCTCGACCAGGTCACCGAGCATCTCCAGTCGTCGGTGTTCTACCGCGGCGACTGCCGCACCTCCCGCAGCTACTACTTCGACCCGCACGGCGAGGCCACCCTGCTGCGCCCCAATTCGACGCTCACCACACTGCGCGAGATGGGGCGATTCCCGCTGGAGGACTACGACTTTCGCTGACAGGACGATCCCGGACAGGCCGACGCCGCGATGTCCACCGGTGCGGCGAAGATCGCGACGTCGACTCCGGTCTCCGTCAGCTGGTCGCCGACACCGCGTCGTCGATCAGGTCGGCGATCGCCTTCGGCTGCGACGCGAGTGACGCGTGCGAGGCGTCGAGCTCGATGGTCTTGCGCGGGTTCATCCGCTCCGCCATCCGGCGCTCGTTGTCCGGGTCGATCATCCGGTCCTGGGTAGAGACCTGGTACCAGGTCGGCTTCTTCTTCCATGCCGGATCACTGATCGTGTCACCGAAAGTGCCTGCCAATGGCGCCTTCTGGGTCACCGCCATGACCAGCGTCTGCTGCTCGTCGAGGTCCTGACCGAAGCTCTCGCCGAACTTGTCCTGCTTCACCCACAGGTAGCCGTCGGAGTCGGGGGCGATGTTGTCGAAGGCGGCGGGCGGGTGCTCCTCGCTGATCTGGCCCGGGCTTTCGCCGGCGTCCGGGGCGAACGCCGCCACGTACACCAGGGCGGTGACGTTCGGGAGGTCGCCCGCCTCGGTGATGACCGCGCCGCCGTAGGAGTGACCAACCAGCACGACCGGGCCGTCGATCTGGGAGACCATCTGCTGGGTACGGGCGACGTCGTCGGCGAGCGACGTCAGCGGATTCTCCACAGCGTGCAGATCGGTGTAGCCGCGAGCGTGCAATTCGGTGATCACCGCCGCCCAATGTGCGGCGCCTCCCCAAAATCCGTGTACCAGAACGATAGCTGGCTTGTCTGCCACGATGATGCCCTCCGATTGTCGGTCCTGCGTGGATGCGGGAATCGGCGACCGGCCCGCGGGTGGAGTGCCCGCTGGCGTACCACCGACCATCCGCAGCACGCGGGGTGTTGTGCCGATGCCGGTCGTCAGCCTACAAAGCCCGGGATAGGTCGGTGGGGAAATCGTCGCTATCGCTTGATGATCGGGCCGATATCGGCCGGAAGGACACCGACTGAGCAGTTTCGTCGACGGGGTGCCCGCTCACCGGTCACAGTGTCGATGAATCGCGGGAAGTCGACCGCTCAGACCGGCGCGAGCAACTCCGGGCCGTTGTTCCCGACCCGGTTCACCAGCGGGGCAACCTCGCGAATATCGATGGCGTCGGCGACTTCGGCCGACGGCGGCTGCCACAGCCGGTCCGGTGCCGTGTCGTCGGGGTTCAGCCACGCGTCCCAGTCCTCGAACGGCATGATCAGCGGCATCCGGTCGTGTACCCCGCGCAGGTCGCCGACCGCGTCGGTAGTCAAGATCGAGCAGCTCAACAACGGATCATCTTCGCGGGCAGCATCTTTCGGCCGCCACACCGACCACAGCCCGGCCATGAACAGCCGGGTGCCGTCCTTCGGAGACATGAAATACGGCACCTTGGTCGGCTTGCCCTTCGCATCCAGCGGTCCCTTGCGCCACTCGTACCAGCCGTCCATCGGGACCAGGCACCGCTTCGACTTGGCCGCCGCCCGGAACGAGCTCTTCTCCGGGGCGGTCTCTGCGCGCGCGTTGAACAGCAAGGGGCCCTTGCCGACGTCCTTGGCCCACGGCGGCACCAGCCCCCAGCGCATGGCGCGCACCCGTAGCCGCGGGTCGTCGTCGGGGTGATCGTGGTCGTGTCGCTGGACCACGGTCATGATCGTCGACGTCGGAGCGACGTTGTAGTTAGCGCCGACGCCGCGCCCTGGCTCCTCGGCAGCGTCGGCGTCGGTGTGTGCCTCACCGGTGGTTGCCGCTCCACGATCCAGCGACGCAGGCACCTCGTTCACCGCGTCGATTTCCGCCGCCAGCTTCGCCGGATCGGTGGTCACCGCATAACGTCCGCACATGCCCCCATGGTGGCACGGGCCGGTGACGGACGAGGGCGGCCGACGTCAGGCCCGAATGCTCGCCGCGACCCCGGACGTGACCGACAGCAGATCGCCGGGCGCCAGGGCCACCTCCATGCCACGCCGTCCGGCGCTGACCAAGATTTCCGGGTGGGCGAGCGCGGAGTCGTCCACCACGGTCGGCAACGCAGTGCGCTGACCGATCGGCGACACCCCACCCAGCACGTACCCGGTGGTGCGGGTCACGTCCTTGGCGTCGGCCATCGTCGCCCTGCTCACGCCGAGTGCTGCCGCGGTGGCCTTCAGCGACAACGTCGCCGGCACGGGCAGCACCGCCACCCCGAGCCGCGCCGATCCCGTGGTCCCCGACAGGGCCACCACCAGCGTCTTGAACACCTGCTCGGCGGCGACCCCGAGCTCGTCGGCGAGCGCGGCCACCGCCTCGGCCCCGTAGGCCTCGGTGCGCGGGTCGTGGCGGTACCGGTGCACGGTGTGCGCGATCCCCGCGCGGGTCAGTGCCGTGATCGCGGGAGTGGCGCCCATCGTCGTTCGACCTTCCTCTCCGTTCGACCCCTCGCCGACCACTGTCGCAGCCCCTCGAGGCTCCTCCACACAATTTCCCGCTCGACGTTTCTCGCAGGGCGGGCCGAAGTGCCGGCTCGGAACAATTGTGCCGGTGGTTCTGTTGACACCCACGTGCCAGGTCGGCGCACCGCCGCCGCACCCCGTGTCCGCCGGAACCGGCGCACCAGGCACACCGCGAGACACTCGATGTCCAGGGAGGTAACGACGCGATGAGCACGGCTGTTCTGACGGGTGATCCCCGCCAGGCACCTCCGGAGTCCGCGATGGTGACCGGATCGGTAGGCTTGATCGACATCATCGGGCAGGACCCGACGCGGACGGCAGGACTGCCGCCGATGTCGCCCTTGCCCGCCGAGGTCTTGACCGAAGGGATCGCCGTGGCCGAACCCGACACCTCCGATTCGGATCGGGGCGAGACGCCCGCTCGTGCGGACGACGCCGCCGACACTGCAGCCGGCGACACCGCAGCCGGCGACGCCGGGCAGGCCGACCAGGCCGAGTCTGCCGCCGACCAGGCCGACGAGAACGAGAACGGCACCGGAGCCGGCTCCGCGGCGCCCCGGCGCGCGGATCCCAACGAATCGGCCGCCGACCTGACCGACCGTTTCGAGCGCGATGCGCTGCCGCTGCTGGATCAGATGTACGGTGCCGCGCTGCGGATGACTCGTAATCCCGCCGACGCCGAGGACCTGGTGCAGGAGACCTACGTCAAGGCGTTCTCCGCGTTCGCGTCGTTCCGTGAGGGCACGAATCTGAAGGCGTGGCTGTACCGCATCCTGACCAATACCTACATCAACGGGTATCGCAAGCGGCAGCGGCAGCCCGCGCAGTACCCGACCGATGAGATCACCGACTGGCAGCTCGCTGCGAATGCGGAGCATTCGTCGACCGGTCTGCGGTCGGCCGAGATCGAGGCGCTCGACGCCCTGCCGGACGACGAGATCAAGGCCGCCTTGCAGGCACTCCCGGACGACTTCCGAATGGCGGTGTACTACGCCGACGTCGAGGGGCTGCCGTACAAGGAGATCGCCGAGATCATGGACACCCCGATCGGCACCGTCATGTCGCGGCTGCACCGAGGCCGCCGCCAGTTGCGCGAACTCCTCGCCGACGTCGCACGCGACCGAGGTTTCAACCGCGCGGCCGCGGAAAGCGAGGTAGCGCGATGACCGAGCCACGCGACGCGTCGTCGGCGTCGGGCCGCGACGACGATCCGGAGTTCGGCGGACAGGACTGCTCCGCGGTGATCGCCGACGTCTGGCTGCTGCTGGACAACGAATGCGACGCGAACGCCCGTGCGCGGCTGCAGGGACACCTCGACAACTGCCCGTCCTGCCTGGCGCACTACGGGATCGAGCGCCAGCTCAAGGCCCTCATCAACCGCAAGTGCGGTGGTGAGCGCGCCCCGTCGGGGCTGCGGGAACGGCTTCGGGTGGAGATCCGCAAGACCGTCGTCGTCCGGCAAACGACGCACTACACCGCCGGCGACTGAGGTCGGCGCCGCCCCGTCGGCCGTCCACACGCGCCGCCGACGCCTCGCGCCAGCTACGACGCAACGCAACGACAACGACAAACGCCCGGCCGGTAGCCGGACCACTTGCGGTCCGCGCTCACCGCGCCGGGCGTTGCGCTGCTCTACGCCGAGTGTGACTCAGGCGTTGGGGCGCTTGCCGTGGTTGGCTGCGCTCTTCTTCCGAGCGCGCTTCTTGCGTCCGCGCTTACCCATATCGGGCCTCCTTCGTACGTGTGCGCTTCGAGTGTCCCACGACCCGCGCCTCGGCAGAGAATCGGTGCCCGTCGGGGACCCGGTGAGACGGCCACCGGAGCTACCGGCGGGTAGTGCCCGGACGTCGTCGCACAGGTCGCGGGTGGGCTAGTTTATGTGCATGGCAGAAGACGTCGTTGCAGAGATCGTCGCGAGCGTTCTGGAGGTCCGGGCGAACCCCGGCCAGCACGTCGACGTCGGGGACACACTGGTGCTGCTCGAGTCGATGAAGATGGAGATCCCGGTGCTCGCCGAGGAGCAGGGCACCATCTCCGAAGTGAAGGTCAACGTCGGCGACGTCATCCAGGCCGGTGACGTGATCGCCGTCTACGAGTGAGCCCGGCTCCTTCGCCCTTCGGCCGCCGACTGCGGCGTCCCTGACGGGGGAGGGCGCCCGTGTCGACGCTCGCCGACCTGCTCGCCGAACACACGACGCTGCCGGATCAGGCGGCCGCCCACTTGCAGCGACTGGTCGCCGAATGGCAGCTCCTGGCCGACCTGTCGTTCGCCGACCTGCTGCTCACCGTCCGCACCGAGAGCGGTGACATGGTCACCGTCGCACAGGGCCGCGCCAACACCGCCTCGACGGTCTTTCCCAGCGACGAGGTCGGGACCGTGCTGGATCCCGAGGCCAACCCCCAGGTGCGCCGCGCCTTTCGCGAGGGTCGCATCCTGCGGGACGACGACCCCCGCTGGATGGAGGCGATGGCGATCCGGCGCGAGGCCGTTCCGGTCGTCTTCGACGGCTCGGTCATCGCGGTCCTCACACGCGCGGTCGGCCTGGCGCATCCGCGGTTGCCGTCGCCGCTGGAGATGGCCTATCAGGATTCGGCGAACGCACTGTGCCTCATGGTCGCCGACGGCAGCTATCCGCAACCGGAGAGCGATACCCAAGGGCTCTCCACGCCACGCGCCGGTGACGGTTTCATTCGCCTCGACGAGCGCGGCGTGGTTGTGTATTCCAGCCCGAACGCACTGTCGGCGTTCCACCGGATGGGGTGGACCACCGAACTGACCGGCGCGCGCCTAGCCGAGGTGACGGCGTCGCTGCTGACCGATCCGTTCGAATCCGAGGACGCCGCGCTGATGATCGACACCGCCGCCGGCGTCCAGGACCCGCCGGCGGACCCGTCCCGCGATATCGGGATGCGCATGGAGGTCGACGCCAGCCGGGCGACGGTGCTGTTGCGCGCCGTTCCGCTGCGCCCCGGCGGCGATATCGCCGGTGCGGTCATCCTGATCCGCGACGTCACCGAGGTCAAACGCCGTGACCTGGCGCTGATTAGCAAGGACGCCACGATCCGGGAGATTCACCACCGAGTGAAGAACAACCTGCAGTCGGTGTCGGCGCTGCTTCGGCTGCAGGCACGTCGGACGGGCAACGACGAGGCCCGCACCGCGCTCACCGAGGCGGTGCGGCGGGTCGCGTCCATCGCGCTCGTGCACGAGCTGCTGTCCGGCAGCGTCGACGAGGAGGTCGACCTGGACGAGGCGGTGGACCGGCTGGTGCCGATCCTCGTCGATGTGACGTCGGGCGAGACGCCGGTCACGATCGAACATCGCGACCGGCTCGGTGTGCTCCCGTCGGAGCTGGCGATGCCGCTGGTGCTGGCGCTGACGGAGCTCCTGCAGAATGCGATCGAGCACGGTTTCGCCCGGCCACGACCGGACGCGCGGATCGAGGTGTCCGCCGACCGTGACGTGCGTCGGCTGCGGATCACGGTGCGCGACAATGGTTCCGGGCTCCCCGACGGCTTCGACTCGGAACGGTTTCAGGTGGCCGGCTCCGATCGGTTGGGTCTGCGAATCGTGCAGACACTGGTCACGATCGAACTCGGTGGCACCTTGACCATCGGGCCCAACCCGGCGGGCGACGGCACCGAAGTCGTGCTCGTCGTACCGCTGCACTGACTCGACGACCCAGCGGGGACGGCGCCCGCATGACGACCCCCCCGCATAACGAAGAGGACCCGGCCGTGGCCGGGTCCTCTTCGGATGCCGCGTGGCGGCGAGCCGGTTCGGCTCAGACGCTGCTCCGGGTGCGCGTACGCGCGGTGCGCCGCTTCAGGGCGCGCCGTTCGTCCTCGCTCATGCCGCCCCAGACGCCGGCGTCCTGACCCGACTCCAGGGCCCAGGACAGGCAATCCGCGGTGACCGGGCACCGAGCGCAGACGAGCTTCGCATCAGCGATCTGTGCGATGGCCGGACCGCTCGTTCCCACCGGGAAGAACAGTTCGGGATCTTCATCGCGACAGATAGCCTTGTGACGCCAGTCCATTCCTTCTCCTTCGGGTGCTGTGCGCACCACTCAATCGCTTTCGTTCCGGTTCGTGGTGGCTGTAACCATGAGTTCACGCGGAAACACCAGATGTTTCCGTACTGTTGCTTGTGAATACTTTCACGAATCCGGCCGAAGTCAATGGGATCCGGTTGACACGTGTGCAATATCACTGTCTCCAACAGCGCCCCCGGAGGGGCCGCGCGCAGCGGTTGTACGCCGATGTAGTAGTCTACCCGCACTCTAGCGGTCGTGGGTAGCTATTTCCGCAGGTCGTGGGTCGGCGACGACGGAGAGCACGTCGGCACGATGTCCGAAGGCGATGTCGTCGAACGCGCCGATGTAATCGCCGTCCATCTGCACGTCCAGCGGTTGCTCAGCGGTGAAGCGCACCGCGTCGATGTCGTCGTCCCGAAACAGGTGCCGCGCACGCGGATCCCGTTGGGTGAGTAGGCGAGCGGCCAGCGGCAGGGTCGGCAGAATGCGGGTGGACGTGGCTGCGAAGATGCCGAGTCGGTTGTGGAACCCGGTTCCGGGGTTGGTGCGGATCTCACGGGTACCGAGAAACGTCCACGGGCTCGTGTTGCTGACGAATGCGAAGCGCACGCCCGTCAGCGGCTCCCGTCCGGGCACCGAGACGGTGAAGGACGCCGGATCGCGGGCGTCGCGCAAGAAGCACGCGACGGTCGTCCACAGGTATCGGCCCGGGGTGGCCGCCTTGCCCGCATGCCGCTTGTCTTCCATGGCGTGCACCACGACGGCGTCCATGCCCATACCCGAGTTGAACAGGAACCACCGGTCGGCCGCGTGCCCGAGCCCGATGGTGCGGAACCGGCGGCGGTCCACCAGGTCGATGATCTGCCGGGTCGCCAGCAACGGGTCGGGGTCGATGCCGAGGGTGCGCGCGAAGACGTTCGCGCTGCCGCCCGGGATGACCGCGATCGCCGGACGCGAACGGTCACCGGGGACCGACACCGACGGCGCACCGAGTAACCCGTTGACCGCTTCGTTCACCGATCCGTCGCCGCCGTGCACGATCACCACGTCGTAGCCCTCGGCCGCGGCGCGGGCGCCCAGCTCACCGGCATGCCCGCGGTGTGTCGTGTGCTCGACGTCCACGGAGAAGTGCGAGCTCAGCGTGTGCACCAAGGCATCGCGGCCAGCCGGGCTGGTCGCGGTGGCGAACGGGTTGACGATGAGCATGACGCGCACGACATCCGAGGATATTGGGTGGCGTCCGAGCGTGCGCACCCGCCCGCATAGGCTGGGTCGGGTGAGCACGGACCAGCGCCCCACCCCGCCGACGCCGCTGCGGGTTGCCGGCGCGATTACCGCGGTCGAGGGCTTGATCGCGGTCGTGGCCTCCGTGGTGCTGATCGTGCGAGAGTTGGCCGGTCATCGTGAGGCCGCGGCCAACGGGTACGGCACGGCGGCGTGGTTCGGCATCATCGGTCTCGGCGTGCTCGCCGGGGGTGTGGCGTTGCTGCGGGGCAGGCGCTGGGGTCGCGCGATTTCGCTCGTCGCGCAGATCCTGCTGCTGCCGGTCGCCTATGCGCTGCTCACCGACAGCAATCAGCCGTTCTACGGGGTGCCGCTCGCGTTCGCCGCGCTCGGTGTCCTGGCCCTGTTGTTCAGCCCGGCGTCCATTCGGTGGCTCAGCGGTGAGGTCGATCCAGACGACGAGACGGCGACCGAAGGAAAACCGGATTCGGGTCGACGCCGCTGAGCAGCGTGTCTCGCCGTACAGTGGGGCGCATGACGCGGATGCTCGCCGTTGCCAATCAGAAGGGTGGCGTCGCCAAGACCACCACCGTGGAATCACTCGGTGCCGCGCTCGCCGACCTGGACGTCTCCGTCCTCGTCGTCGACCTTGATCCGCAAGGCTGCCTGACGTTTTCGCTGGGCCACGATCCCGATCAGCTCGACAAGTCGGTGCACGACGTGCTCCTCGGTGAGGAGGAGATCGCCGACGTCCTCGTGGACACCGCCGACAACGTCACTCTGCTGCCGGCGACGATCGACCTGGCCGGAGCCGAGGCACTGTTGCTGATGCGGCCCGGCCGCGAGTACGCGCTCAAGCGGGCGCTGACCGAGGTCACCGAGGATTTCGACGTCATCCTCATCGACTGCCCGCCGTCGCTTGGGGTGCTCACGCTCAACGGTCTCACCGCCGCGGACGAGGTCATGGTGCCGCTGCAATGCGAGACGCTGGCGCACCGTGGCGTGGGGCAACTGTTGCGGACGGTGCGCGAGGTGCAGCAGATCACCAATCCGGGGCTGGCGATGCTGGGCGCGGTTGCCACCCTCTTCGACGCCCGCACCACCCACAGCCGCGACGTGCTCTCCGACGTTGCCGACCGCTACGACCTGCCGGTGCTCGATCCGCCGATCCCGCGGACCGTCCGATTCGCCGAGGCCACCGCGTCCGGTGCGTCGGTGATGCGAGGTCGGAAGAACAAGGGCGCCACTGCCTATCGCGAGCTCGCCGAGAGTCTGTGGAAGCACTGGGACGCGGGCGAACCGGTGCGCACCTTCGACCTCGCCTGAGCCTCCCGTGGGCTGAGCCCCGCCGGGCGCCGCACCAGACG
Source organism: Gordonia sinesedis (assembly GCA_039527305.1). Lineage (GTDB taxonomy): Bacteria > Actinomycetota > Actinomycetes > Mycobacteriales > Mycobacteriaceae > Gordonia > Gordonia sinesedis. The sequence goes on from BAAAJU010000001.1 coordinate 567,657, forward strand.
GCCGGAGGCGTACAGAAACTTCCCGGATAAGCGCTGCGGCGTGGATAATCCACGCGGCCGCCCTGTACGGGGAAGTTTCGGTACGCGGTCGCGGGATTCGCGCGCCGGGTCGGGGACATGTGGCACCCCGTCGCTGACATGTGGCGCATCGTCGACATGGCACCAGGTCGAACGACCTGTGGCGCCCGGCCGACGGCTGCGGGCACCCTCAGCGGACCGGTGGGGCGAACGCCTCCACCATCGTGCCGCGCTGCTCGATCACCGTGGTGCCGAGCACCCGCAGGCTCACCACGGTGCCCGCGGTATCGCCGCTGCGAGCCAGCGGGATGGTGCGCAGGTCACGGCCGGTGGATGCGTCGCGCACGCTGATCCCGGTCCGGCTCGGTAGCAGGAGCTGCCCGGCCATCGTCTCGCCCGGTCCGAGCGCCCCGGGTACTTGGTACCTCGGTTGCATCGTCTGCGCGTCCAACACCACGGTCGCCGTTCCGGTGAAGTAGGTGACCAGACCGTTCGACTGGATCGGGATGCTGTCGGCCGGCGGTCCGGGCGGACCGTCGACGGTGTTGGTGCTCGTCGGTGCGCCGTCGGCGGTGAAGCGCCGGATCGCCGGGCGGGTCGGCTCGGGGGAGTTGGCGCCGCCGTCGTAGACCGCGATCGCCGACGAACTCATGCCGACCAGCACCGGGGGCGGACCGGCGGTCCCGCTGGTGATGATCGACGACCCGTACTGTTGCACCTTCTCCTCGCCGTCGAGGACCGCGCCGAGCACGGTGAGCCGGTATCCGGGGTCGGTGCCGCACCGCTCGATGACCGCGATCCGGTCGCCACCCGCGGCTGCTGACGTGAAGCGGCAATCGGTGCGACCGGGTTGCGCGTCGACCTTGACCGGCGCGGTAATGCGCCCATATTCGATGCCGCGCACCAGATTCGACCCCCACGTCTCCAACCGGCGCGGACCCTGCGCGACGACGTAGCCGCTGTCGGTGATCAGGCGCAGCGTGTCGTCGGCGTCGCTGGTACGCGCACCGGTACGACGCCCGTCGGCGGCGTCCAGTGACGTGACCTCCGAACAGCCCCGGGAATTGCGGTACACCGCCAGTACGGTGTCGCTGCTGGACCGCCAGGCGACGGCGGCCGTGCAGACCGGTAGGTCGCGCCGGTACTCCCAGAGCTGGGCACCGGTGCCCGGATCGCGGCCGACGACGGCGCCACCGTCGGCGGTGACGACTGTCGAACTGCTCACCGCCGGAGTCGCCGTTGCAGCCGACTCGGTCCGCCACCGCGACTCCAGCCGGTCGGGCACGGCGGTCGCCGGCTGCACCGCCGGCGCCGGCCGAGCGGCCTGCGCGCTGTCGGTCGTGCGCGCCGGACTGACGAACCACACGATGACCCCGGCCGCCACGAGCACTGCCGCGATGGTCGCGCTGACTACGAGATCGGTCCGGGTGCGTCGCTCGGGTGCTATGCGTCCCACGTGAGTCCGACGGGTGGGGAGGGCGGGCTAGTCGGCGTTGGCGCCGGCCGGGGCGGAAGCGTCGTCGGACCGCTGCGCGCCGGAGCCGGTCGAGCCGTTGGCCCCACCGCGGCGGGAGCCGCCACGACGCCGCCTGCGCCGCCGTGGCGCCGACGAGCCATCGGTGCCCTGGGCCGTGTCGCCGCCTTCCCCGGCACCGGCCGTCGGCGTGGCGTCGGTCCCCGTGGACGCGGCGGAACGAGTCGTGCCCGATCCCGACGCGTCGCTACCGGACGCCGAACCCGGCGCGGCGCGCCCGGACGTCGACTTGCCGCCGCGGGTGCGTCGGCGCTGCCGGTTCGATGCGGGTCGTTCGGCGCGCGGTCGGCGTTCGGCCGGCTCACGGCGCGGGCCGTCGGCCTTCTTCGCCGCGCCGATCCGCCCGGTGGCCGACTCCGGGATGCTCAGTTCGGCGCGCAGATGCTCCGACGTCGAGTAGGTTTCGGCCGGTTCCGGCACACCGAGCCCGAGCGCCGAATTGATCAGTTCCCAGCGGTGCAGCTCGTCCCAGTCGACAAGGGTGACCGCGATACCGGTGCGGCCGGCCCGGCCGGTACGCCCGATCCGGTGGACGTAGGTCTTGTCGTCCTCGGGGCACTGGTAGTTGATGACGTGGGTGACGTCGTCGATGTCGATGCCGCGGGCGGCGACGTCGGTGGCGACCAGCACGTCGATCTCGCCGGTGCGGAACTTCTTCAGCGCCTTCTCGCGGGCGATCTGCCCCAGATCGCCGTGCACCGCGCCGACCGAGAACCCACGCTCGGCCAGGTCGTCGGCGACCTTCTGAGCGGTGCGCTTGGTCCGGGTGAAGATCATCGTCGCGCCGCGTCCCTCGGCCTGCAGGATGCGAGCGACCAACTCGGCCTTGTCCAGGGCGTGGGCCCGGTACACGTGCTGTGTGGTCCGTTCGTGCACCGCGGAGTCGCCGGCGTGCTCGGCCCGGATGTGCGTCGGGCGGTGCAGGAAGGTGCGGGCCAGGGTCACGATCGGGCCCGGCATCGTCGCCGAGAACAGCATCGTCTGCCGTGCGTCGGCCTCGCTGTCACCGGCCGGCAGCGCCGCCATGATGCGTTCGATGTCCGGCAGGAAGCCCAGATCGAGCATCTCGTCGGCCTCGTCCAGCACGAGGATCTGCACCTTGCCGAGCACCAGATGTCCCTGCTGAGCGAGGTCGAGGAGTCGACCCGGGGTACCGACCACGACGTCGACGCCGGCGCGGAGGTCGGCGATCTGCGACTCGTAGGGGCGCCCGCCGTAGATCGAGGTGATCTTCAGCGGCCGCGAGGTCCCGTCGGGAAGGGTGACGTCGAGGTTGCGGGCGGCGACCTCGAGGTCGCCGGTGACCTGCAGACAGAGCTCGCGGGTCGGGACGATCACCAGTGCCCGCGGGGTGTTGTCCAACGGCCGGAGACCGACGGTGTCGGCGTGCATCAGCCGGTGCAGGAGCGGTACACCGAAGCCGAACGTCTTGCCCATGCCGGTGCGGGCCTGGCCGATGAGATCGTCGCCGGCGAGAGCAAGCGGCAGCGTGAGCTCTTGGATGGCGAAGGTGTGGGTCTTGCCGTCGGTGGCCAGCGCGTCGACGATGCGCTGGTCCACGCCGAGTTCGGCGAACGTGGGGGAGGTGTGGGTGTCGTCGACGACGGTGGTCTGCACGTCGTCGCCGGTCTCGGTCACGGCGGTCACCGCGGTGTCGGTCCGGTCGGGGGTGTCGGTCTGGTCGGGGTCGGCCGCAGGTACGGCTGAGTCGCTCATGTGTGGTTATGTGCCTTTCCGCATTCGTCCAGCACGCACGAAAGGCTCCACCTGAGTCGCGAGTTGGCTGTGGGCTCGACTGTGCGCGCGCAATGTCGGTGCTCGCGGTCCGACTCTCCCGAGAGCTCGCGACGGGAGAAAATACAGTGGTCGCGCGATATGCACCACAGGCCATTGTACGGGGTCGGCACTTGGTCGAATTCTTCGCGCCCGCATACCATCGGCTCATGCCGACTGTGCCTGCCGCGTCCGAGCCCGCACCACCCAGCACGATCGACCCGGACGACCCCGGCATCGCGAAGCTGTTCGCGGTTCTGCTCGCGGGTGAGTATGCCGCCTTCTACCGGCTCATCGAAGAGTCGGCGATGGCTCCCGACGTTCCCAGCCGGATCGCGATCGCACGAATGGCGGCTTCCGAGATCGCGCACTTCGACCAGCTCGCCGAGCAGGTGACCCAGCGCGGCCTGGACCCGGCCGAAGCGGTGATTCGGTACGGGTCGGTGTTCGACCAGTACCACCGGGTGACCACGCCCAAGACCTGGCTCGAGGCGCTGGTGAAGGCGTACGTCGGCGACGGGCTGGCCGCCGACTTCTACAACGAGGCCGCAGGTGCGTTGCCCGAATCGGTACGCAGCATCATCTCCGATGTGATGTCGCAGACCGGGAGTTCGGAGTTCGCGCGCGAGCAAGTACGCGCGGCGATCGCCGCCGACCCGTCGCTCCGGTCGCGGCTGACCCTCTGGGGCCGACGGCTCCTCGGCGAGGCGGTGACCCATGCGCAGTGGGTGCTGGCGGCCGAGGAAGACGTCACCGACCTGTTGTTTTCCGGGCAGGGATCATTGCAGGACATGGCGGAGTTCTTCGACGTCGTCACCGAGAAGCATGCGCAGCGGATGGCCGACCTCGGCCTGGGCTGATGACGGAGTCGGCGTGGACCGCCGCGTCCGCCGTCGGTCCTGCGTGATGGATTCGGCTGCGCGGGTCGGGGTTTCGCTGTGAGCGGAGCCGCTGTCGACGACCGTGTCGCCTCCACTAGCCTGGTGCCATGACCGTTGAAGTCAAGATCGGCATCACCGACAGCCCGCGGGAACTCACCGTCCAGTCGACGCTCACCAGCGACAAGGCGTTGGCGACGGTGGAATCCGCGCTCAGCGGCAAGGAGCAGTTGCTCACGCTGACCGACGACAAGGGCGTGCGCTTCCTGGTTCCGGTCACCAAGATCGCCTACGTCGAGGTCGGCACGTCGGAGAACCGGAAGGTCGGATTCGGTTCCTGACGCTCGGTGGGCTTCCCGGGCGACGAGGCGGGATCGGTCGAGTCGGCTCAGCGGCTCAGTGGGGCTCGGTCGTCGCCAGTTCGGCCGTCGCCAGTTCGGCCGTCGCCAGTTCGGTCGTCGGTGTCAGTAGGGCTCGGTTGCGGCCGGTTCACCACTCATCGGCACGTGCGACAGGCCGCCCCACAGCAATGCAACGGTGGTGTCCACCGCGGACTGCTTGTCGATCGGGCGCTTGGCCTCCAACCAGTACCGCGCGTTGACCTGGCTGGCCCCGACGAGTCCGGCGGCCAGCATCCGGGACCGGTACGGGTCGAGGCCGGAATCGTGCATCACCAGGCCGTACACGGCGTCCACGCACGCTTCCTTGGCGCCCTCGACCCGCCGGATCACCGACGGATCCATCGCGTCCGAGGAGAAGATCAGCCGATAGCCGGAATTGTCCTGGTCGATGAAGTCGAAGAATGCCTGGACCGCCGCGCGCACCCGCTTGCGGTTGTCGGTCGTCGTCAGCAAGGCCGCGTTGACGTCGCTGACCAGCTTCTCGGCGTGCGAGTCCACGACCGCGATGTACAGATCCAGTTTCGACGGAAAATGCTGATAGAGCACCGGTTTGCTCACCCCGGCGTGGATGGCGATCTCGTCCATCCCGGCCGAGTGATAGCCGCGCTCGACGAAGATTTCGCTGGCGGCGTCGAGGAGCTGACGTCGCCGCGCACTCCGAGGCAGCCGGGTGTTGTTCCGACCCGCCTGAGTCGAGGCGTTGGCAGCGGTTGACATGAACAGAGCCTACTAGGGCTGCTGCCGGCGGAGCCGGAGGACGTGGCGACCCGACTCGTCGGCGAGAGTGCCTGCGCTCGATGGTAGGTGGGCTTTGCAGGGGTTTTGCTCCCCGGTATCGTCCGTTCGCTGTGAGAAGGTGTGAGGCGTGAGTCGCACAGAAGGCGGGGCGGACGTCTCGCAGGGTCGGGTCCGGGCGAAGGATGTGGGACCGCGTGCGCCGCACCGCGCGGCCCCGGACCGCTCCTCGCCCACCGGTGCCGGTGTCGGTGCCTCGACCACGTCGCAGCGCCGTGACGCACGCGGCGCGCGCGGTCCGGCGTCGGACGCAGGGACCACCGTCGATGAGCAGGTGACGGCGCCGTCGCCGCGTAACCGTCCGGGTCCCGACCAGCCGTTGCGGGCGCGCTGGGATCCCACCGACGATGCCGGCCGCAACCGTCCCCGTGAACCCAAACCCGGTCGCAAGATGCAGAGCGCGCTGGGCCGGTTCGTCTCGACCTACGGCTGGCGGGCGTACGCGATTCCGGTGCTCGTCGTTCTCACCGTCGTCCTGCTCGTATTCACCCTCCGCCATGGATCGTCGTCGAAAGCGGCAGATCCCGAGGCGACACCCGCGGGATCCCGCAACGTCAACGTTGCACAGGAGACCAAGCCGATCGGTGCGCCGACGGTGGAGATCCGGGAGGCGGCGTTACCCGCGGGCACATTGCCCGACGGCGGTCCGTTCACCGTCGCCGGCCGCAAGACCTTCCACGTCGTGCCTGGCGCCGGCAGGCAGGTCGGCACCGGTGGCCAGGTGTACACTTACACCGTCGAGGTCGAGAATGGGCTCAACGCACAGAACTTCGGCGGCGACCGGTCGTTCGGCAAGATGGTCGACGCCACGCTGGCGAATCCGCGTAGCTGGATCGGCGACAACAAGGTGTCCTTCCGCCGCATCGACCGCGGCGAGCCCGATCTGCGGATCTCGTTGTCGTCCACCGGCACGACACGTGAGTTGTGCGGTTACCAGATCAAACTTGAGTCGTCGTGCTTCTATCCGCCCGACAAGCGAGTCACCCTCAACGAGGCGCGGTGGGTGCGCGGGGCGCTGTCCTATGAGGGTGACGACCTGCTCTACCGCCAGTACCTGGTGAACCACGAGACCGGCCACGGGCTGGGTTACGAGAGCCACGAGCCGTGCAAGGAAAACGGCGCCCTCGCCCCGGTGATGATGCAACAGTCGTTCGGCGTCGCGAATCGGGAGATCATGGCGCTCGACCCCGAGATGCGTGCCGACCCGAATCTGGTCTGCAAACCCAACCCCTGGCCGTTCCCCGCGCGGTAAGGCCGCGTGCGCCCGGCTGGAACGTCGGCGGTTGGGTGCTGGTTTCGATACGCTGCTCGTTCCTCGCAGCTACTCAACCAGCGGGATGAGGTCCCGCTCGCTGAGTGGTGGCGCCAGCATCCCGCTGGTTGAGTAGCCCGGAGCGCCAGCGGAGGACGTATCGAAACCAGCGCCCCACCGACCCGTGATTGGCCGGGAATGACCGCACGCCGTCGGTCGTTGATTGCACAGTCGAGACATACTCACGAGCATTCGGAGGCGCACCGTGTCGTCCTTGCCCCCGCTGGTGGAACCCGCCGCCGACCTGACCAACGACGAGGTCGCGCGGTACAGCAGGCACCTGATCATTCCCGACGTGGGGATGGACGGGCAGAAACGCCTCAAGAACGCGAAGGTGCTGGTGATCGGCGCCGGCGGGCTCGGGTCGCCGACGTTGCTGTACCTCGCCGCCGCCGGCGTCGGCACCATCGGCATCGTCGAATTCGACGTGGTCGACGAGTCGAATCTGCAGCGACAGGTCATTCACGGCCAATCCGACATCGGCCGGCCGAAGGCGGAGAGCGCGCGCGACTCGATCCGCGAGATCAACCCGTACGTGACCGTCAACATCCACGACGACCGGCTGGAACCCGAGGGAGCCATCGAGCTGTTCTCCGGCTACGACCTCATCATCGACGGCACCGACAACTTCGCCACCCGCTACCTCGTCAACGACGCCGCCGTCCTGGCCCACAAACCGTACGTGTGGGGGTCGATCTACCGGTTCGAAGGTCAGGCGTCGGTGTTCTGGGAGGACGCCCCCGACGGTCGCGGGATCAACTACCGCGACCTCTACCCGCAGGCGCCACCGCCGGGCATGGTGCCGTCCTGCGCCGAAGGCGGGGTGCTCGGCATCCTGTGCGCCTCCATCGGGTCGATCATGGGCACCGAGGCGATCAAGCTGATCTGCGGCATCGGTGAGCCCCTGCTGGGTCGGCTGATGGTCTACGACGCTCTGGACATGACCTACCGCACCATCCGTATCCGCAAGGATCCGGCGGGCGCGGCGATCACCGAACTCATCGACTACGACGCCTTCTGCGGCGTGGTGTCCGACGAGGCCGCGCAGGCCGCGGCGGGTTCGACGCTCACGCCGGCCGAACTCAAGGAGAAGCTCGACGCCGGTGAACGCGTCGCCCTGGTCGACGTTCGGGAGCCGGTCGAATGGGACATCGTGCACATCGACGGTGCCACGCTGATCCCCAAGGGCGACATCTTGTCCGGTAGCGGGCTGTCCCAGATTCCGCAGGACCGGCCCACGGTGCTCTACTGCAAGACCGGCGTTCGGTCCGCGGAGGCACTGGCCGCGCTCAAGCGCGCGGGTTTCGCCGACGCGACACACCTGCAGGGCGGTATCACCTCGTGGGCCAACCAGGTCGACAAGGAGTTGCCCGTCTACTAACCCCGTCGACGGGGCGCCAGATTCCGTTCACTGTGCGGGCGAACCCGTTCACTGCGCGGGCGAACCCGTTCACTGTGCAGCCGGCCGCGCGGAGAACACCGCCCGCCTCGACACGCGGTTCGTTGCGGGGATCGGAGCGTCACCCTCGGTAACCTCTGCAGACGTGACGACCACCCTCGAGCCACCCGAGCATGTGCTGAACACGTTCGGGCTCACCGCGCACCCGCCCATCGCCATGGGCGACACGTGGGTGGGTGGTTGGCGGGTCGGTGAGGTAGTGCTCTCCCTGGTCCCCGACCATGCGCGCGCGGCGTGGTCGGCGACGGTCCGGGAGAACCTCTACGTCGACGGGTTACGGATCGCGCGCCCATTTCGCGCCACCGACGGCCGCTATGTCGTGTCCGGCTGGCGGGCCGACACCTATATCGCGGGCGCTCCTGAACCGCGGCACGACGAGGTCGTCTGGGTTGCCGACCGCCTGCACGAGGCCATCGCCGGCCTCGACCGTCCCCGCTTCCTGCTCCAGCAGCCGGCACCGCCGCACACCGACGTCGACGTCTTCGCCGCGGCCGACCGCGCCGCCTGGGAGGACGTTCCGCTGCGCTCCGCACGCGCCGCGGGCATGGGTGAACCGACGTCACCCGACGGTCAGGCGAGTATCGACATGCTGCGCACGCTGGCCACGTTGCGCAAGGACATCGACCTACCGTCCCAGGTGGTGCACGGCGACCTGTTCGGCACCGTCCTGTTCGCCGGGGCGGCCGCGCCCGGCATCACCGACATCGTGCCGTACTGGCGTCCGGCGTCCTGGGCCGCCGCGGTCGCCGTGGTCGACTCGCTCGCCTGGGGCGGCGCCGACGATGATCTGGTCCGGCGCTGGTCGGATCAGCCCGAGTGGCCACAGATGATGTTGCGCGCCACCATGTTCCGGCTCGCCGTTCACGCACTCCATCCGCGATCCACCTCCGGTGCACTGCCAGGTCTTCGCCGGGTCGTCGACCTGGTCCGCCTGATGGTATAGCTGCAGGTCAGATACCCATCGGGGTCGACCTACGGGTCGGCAGCCTGCTCACAGACCCGATCGGGCGATGTGAGAAGAACGTGATTCGACGGTCACCGCGGTGAAAATCCCCGCAATACGCCGTCCCTACCTTTGGTTCCCATCGGCCGACAACGTCGTCGGTCACCGGTAGCTCACAGTCCGCTGCCGAGCCGACGCGCCCGCCGGGCACTCGGTGCGACCGATTCATCTTCCGACCGATGGGACCGGATACTCCATGGCGTTCGCTGAACTCGTGCGCGATCATCTCGCGCCCGCTCGCCTCGCGCGCAACCTGCGCAGGGACCATACGATCACCGACTGGGATCCCGAGAACGAATCCGCGTGGGACGCCGGCAATGCCGCGATCGCACGCCGGAACCTGATCTGGTCGGTGATCTGTGAGCACATCGGATTCTCCGTGTGGTCGCTCTTCTCGGTGATGGCCCTCTTCATGGGACCCGCGTACCACATCAGTGCCGACCAGAAATTCGTGATCGCCGCCACCGCCACCTTCGTCGGCGGTTGCCTGCGCATTCCGTATACCCAGGCGACCGCGCGCTTCGGCGGCCGAAACTGGGCAATCTTCTCCGCCGTCGTGCTGCTCATCCCGACCGGGTTGACGTTGATGCTGATGGCCAACCCCGGAAAGTTCGGCTTCGGCTGGTTCCTCGCGGTCGCCGCGCTCACCGGCCTCGGCGGTGGCAACTTCGCGTCGTCGATGACGAATATCAACGCCTTCTACCCGCAGCGACTCAAGGGATGGGCGCTCGGCCTGAACGCCGGCGGCGGCAATATCGGCGTGCCGGTCATCCAGATCGTCGGTCTGCTGGTCATCTGGCTGGCGGCCGATCGTCCCGAAATCGTCTGTGCCATTTATCTCGTCGCGCTTGCGGTGGCCGGTATCGGTGCCGCCCTGTACATGGACAACCTCGACCACCAGACGTCCAGCGGCCGGGCGATGATCGACTGCCTCAAACATCGGGACAGCTGGGTGATCTCGTTGCTCTACATCGGCACCTTCGGCTCGTTCATCGGATTCTCCTTCGCCTTCAGCCAGGTACTGAGCCTCAGCTTCCAGTCGTCCGGTGAGGCGGCCGCGGCGGCCGCCCTGTCCGCCGCCCAGATCGCCTGGATAGGACCACTTCTCGGATCGGTGTTCCGCCCGTACGGTGGAAAGCTCGCCGACCGCTACGGCGGTGGTCCGGTGACGCTGGTGTGCTTCGTCGCCATGGTCGCAGCCGCGGCGATCCTGGTGGTCTCCGGCACCATCGCCGACGGACACCCCGGAAACCGGATCGAAACACCGCAACTCGTCGGTTTCATTGTCGGATTCATTCTGCTGTTCGCCATCTCCGGTATCGCCAACGGCTCGGTGTACAAGATCATCCCCACGGTCTTCGAGACCAAGGCTCGCGGGATCGTCGGCCTCAACGCATTGGGGCGCACCCTGTGGTCACGCTCGATGTCCGGGGCCCTGATCGGAATCGCCGGGGCCGTCGGCGCTCTCGGCGGTGTAGCGATCAACCTGGTCCTGCGCGGCAGCTATCAGGCGCGGCAGTCGGCGACCACAGCGTTCTGGATCTTCATGGCGTTCTACGTGATTGCCGCGATCATCACCTGGTGGTTCTACGCGCGCCGCGAATCCGCCCCACCGGCGGCCGTCGAAAGCCCGGCGCACGCCGACATCCCGGCGCACCCCGACATTCCGGCGCACCCCGACATTCCGGCCGGCGCCGCTTCTGCTGGCAACTCCGACACCGCTGCCCCCGTGACCGTTACCTCGACGAAGGCATGATCATGACGAATACCCTTCCGCACCAACAAGAATCGCCGACTATGAACCTGCGGCAGTCGTCACCGGACCGCACCGTCGTCGTCGTTGGTCACGGGATGGTCGGACACCGGTTTGTGCAGACCCTGCGCGACCGCGACACCGCGGGAACATGGCGGGTGATCGTCGTCGGCACGGAAGCCGAACCGGCGTACGACCGGGTGGGACTGTCCGGGTACGTCGGTGCCTGGGACCGCGCGGCACTGGCCCTCGACGGCAATACCTACACCGGCGACGGACTCGTCGAATCGGTACTCGGCGAGACCGTCACCCACATCGACCGTGCCGCGCGCCGGGTCACCACCGACACGGGACGCGACATCGACTACGACGCACTCGTTCTGGCGACCGGATCGTATCCGTTCGTGCCGCCCGTGGACGGCCACGATCACGAACGCTGCTTCGTCTACCGCACGCTCGACGACCTGGACGGTATCCGCGCGGCGGCGGAGTCCGCCGGTCCGGGCGCGACCGGTGTCGTGGTCGGCGGCGGCCTGCTCGGCTTGGAGGCGGCCAACGCGCTCCGACTACTCGGAATGACCCCGCACGTGGTGGAATTCGCGCCACGACTGATGCCCATGCAGGTCGACGACGGCGGTGGTGCGCTGCTGGCCAACCTGGTGACCGACCTCGGCCTGCACGTCCACACCGGGGTGGGCACCTCATCCATCGCCGACGACGGGAATGGCGGGCTGCAGGTCACGCTGTCCGACGGTGCGACGATCGATGCGTCGCTGCTGGTGTTCTCCGCCGGTGTCCGACCACGCGACCAGCTCGCCCGCGACGCAGGACTCGCGGTCGGGGAGCGGGGTGGCGTGCTCGTCGACACCTCCTGCCGCACCGACGACGACGCGATCTCCGCGATCGGCGAGGTCGCCGCCGTCGAGGGCCGCTGCTACGGCCTGGTCGCCCCCGGCTACAGCACCGCCGAGGTGGTCGCCGACCGCCTCCTCGGTGACGACGGCGCCGCCTTCCCCGGCGCCGATATGTCGACCAAGCTGAAACTGCTCGGCGTCGACGTCGCGAGCTTCGGTGACGCCATGGGCACCACCGAAAACGCGCTGGAAATCGTCTACTCGGACCCGATCGCCGGACGATACGCCAAACTCGTTCTCTCAGACGACGCGTCGACGCTGCTCGGCGGCATCCTGGTCGGCGATGCGTCCGCCTACGCGATGCTCAAGCCGATGGTGGGACGGGAGATCCCGGGCGATCCGGCCGCGCTGATCGCGCCCGCCGGTGGCGGTGCGACGGGTGTCGGCCTCGACGCCCTGCCCGACGACGCCGAAATCTGTTCGTGCAACGGCGTCTCCAAGGGGGCGATCTGCTCAGCGATCGCCGAGGGTGCGTGTGACCTCGCCGCGATCAAGGGGTGCACGTCGGCGGGCACGACCTGCGGTGGTTGTCTGCCCAGCGTCAAGTCACTGCTCGAATCGTCGGGTGTGGAGCTGAGCAAGGCACTGTGCGAACACTTCTCGCAGTCCCGTGCGGAACTGTTCGAGATCGTCGCGGTCACCGGAATCCGCACCTTCTCCGAACTGATCGACCGGTACGGCAGCGGAATCGGTTGCGAGATCTGCAAACCCACGGTCGCCTCGATCCTGGCCTCGACCTCCAGTGATCACATCCTGGACGGCGAGCAGTCGGCACTACAGGACACCAACGACCACTTCCTGGCGAATCTGCAACGCAACGGGTCGTATTCGGTGGTGCCGCGGATGCCCGGCGGCGAAGTCACCGCCGAGCAACTCATCGTGATCGGCGAGATCGCCCGGGATTTCGACCTGTACACCAAGATCACCGGTGGACAGCGGATCGACCTGTTCGGTGCCCGGGTCGACCAGCTGCCGCAGATCTGGCGACGGTTGGTCGACGCCGGCATGGAATCCGGTCACGCCTACGGCAAGAGCCTGCGCACGGTGAAGAGCTGTGTCGGATCAACCTGGTGCCGCTATGGCGTTCAGGATTCGGTCGGTATGGCCGTCCTGTTGGAAAAGCGCTACCGCGGGCTGCGGTCGCCGCACAAGCTCAAGTTCGGCGTGTCCGGCTGTGCCCGGGAATGCGCGGAGGCCCGCGGCAAGGACGTCGGGGTGATCGCCACCGAGAAGGGCTGGAACCTCTACGTCGCGGGCAACGGCGGGCAGAGTCCCAAGCACGCGCAACTGCTGGCCAGTGGAGTGGATGACGCGACGCTGGTCGCCTACATTGATCGGTACCTGATGTTCTACATCCGCACCGCGGATCGGCTGCAGCGGACAGCGCCGTGGCTGGAATCGCTGGACGGAGGGCTGGATCACCTACGGGCGGTCGTGTGTGAGGACAGCCTCGGGCTGGCGGCCGAACTCGAGGAGGCGATGGCCCGCCACGTCGACGGCTACACCGACGAGTGGGCGGCTGTACTCGACGACGAGGACAAGCTGCGACGCTTCGTCTCGTTCGTCAACGCCCCCGACGTGCCCGATCCGACGATCCGGTTCGCCGAGCAGGAACGGAAGGTGCCTGTGCTGCTGGACATGCCGACGGTTCGTCCCGACGACCGGCAGCCCGACCTCGAAGGAGTGCCCACATGATCAGCCCGTCTGAACCGACGCCGAGCCGTGGTGTCGGGGTGCCGGATGCCGGCGAGGTGCCGGCCACTGCCGATTCCGCATCGGAGGTCGGAGTGCGTGCGGGCCAGGTACGTCCGGGCGAGTGGGTCCCGGCCTGTCGGCTCGATGACCTCGTCTGCGGCCGCGGTGTCGGAGTCCTCGGCCCCGACGACGCGCAAGCCGCGCTGTTCCGGGTGCCCGCCGCGGAAACCGACCGAGAGGCCGTCGCCCGTACCCGGGTGTACGCGATCGGCAATATCGACCCGTTCGCGCGGGCTGCGGTGATCTCCCGCGGCCTCACCGGCGACCGTGCCGGCGAGCCGACGGTCGCCAGCCCGATCGGCAAACAGGTGTTCTCGCTGCGTACCGGAGCGTGCCTGGACGACGAGTCGGTGACATTGCCCGCATATGCGGCGCGAGTTACCGGTGGGACCGTGGAGGTCTACTTCCCGACCGACGCGCACCCGAGTGGCTCGGTGCCGGACAGCGTCGCCCGTGTCACCACTGCGGCGGGTGCTGACCGCGGGGTGCAATGACCGGCTCCGACGACATCGCGGCAGAGTTGCCGCTGTCCGGCTTCACCATCGGTATCACCGCGGCCAGGCGGGCCGACGAGTTCGGCGCGTTACTCGAGCGGCGCGGGGCGGCGGTCATGCAGGCGCCCACCATCCGCATCCTGCCCCTCGCCGACGACACCGAGCTGCAGCACGTCACCGAGCGGATCATCGCGGATCCGCCGGACATCATGGTCGCCACCACCGGCATCGGCTTCCGGGGCTGGGTGGAGGCCGCAGACGGCTGGGGCGACGCCGAACAACTGTTGACGGCGCTCGGCGCTAGCCGGGTGATCGCCCGCGGGCCCAAGGCCAAGGGCGCGATCCGGGCCGCCGGCCTGCGCGAGGAATGGTCGCCGGAGAGCGAGTCGTCGTCGGAGGTGCTCGACCGACTGCTCGACGAGGGCGTCGACGGACAACGGATCGCGGTGCAACTGCACGGTGCCACCACCGAATGGGAGCCCCTGCCGGACTTCGGCGCGGTTCTGCGGGCCGCCGGCGCCGACGTGTTGCCGGTACCGGTCTATCGGTGGGAGATGCACCCCGACGTCGACCAGATCGACAAGCTGATCACCGCAGTGATTCGCGCCGACATCGACGCGCTCACCTTCACCAGCGCCCCGGCGGCGGCCGCAATCCTCACCCGCGCCAAGGAACTCGGCAAGCTGCAACCCTTCCTGCACGCACTGCGGACCGCGGTGCCGGTGATGTGCGTCGGCTCGGTGACCGCGGGACCCCTTGAAGCACTGCAGGTTCCGACCTCGTACCCGCGCCGTTTCCGGCTGGGCGCGCTGGCCCGACTGATCACCGACGAACTCCCGCGGCGTAGTCACATCCTCCGGATCGCCGGGCACGACACCGCGATCCGCGGGCAGGCGGTCGTCGTCGACGGCGAGGTGCGCGAGATGTCGGCGACGAGCCTGTTGCTCCTGAAGATGTTGGCGCGCACGCCCGGTCGTGTCGTGAGTAGGCAGGAACTGTTGCAGGGACTCCCCGGCGACAGCGCCGACACACACGCCGTCGAGGTAGCCGTCGGACGGTTGCGCTCGGCGCTGGGCGACTCCCGGATGATCCAGACGGTCGTCAAACGGGGGTACCGGCTCGCCGTCGACCTGGAATACGACGAGGACGGCGATGAGTGAGTCCGCGACTTGCGTCGGCGACGTTCGGCTGCCGGCCGGTGACCGGTTGCGCGACGTCACCCCGATCCTGGTGGCCCACGGCACTCGGAATCCGCACGGCATCAGCGTGATCGCCGAGATCGCCGCCGCAGTGAGCGCTCGGATCGGCCGGACACGAACCGCTTTCGTCGACGTCCTCGGCCCGACACCCACCGAGGTGATCGGCGATGCCACCCGCCGCCCGGTCCTCGTCCCAGCCTTCCTTGCTGCCGGATATCATGTGCGCCAAGATATTCCGGAGCATGTCCGAGATGCCGGACGTGACGACACGATCGTGACCCGCGCCCTCGGCCCCGACCCGGCGATCGCCGCGGTGACCCGGACCCGCCTGCTCGACGCTGGCTGGCGTCGCGGTGACGCGGTGGTGCTGGCCGCCGCCGGGTCGTCGGATCCGATCGCCCTGGATCACGTGTATCGCTCTGCGCGGCAACTGGAAAGCCTGATCGGCGAACCGGTCGAGGTGGGCTTCATCGCCACGGCGACTCCCACGGTGCCGGACGCGATCGCCCGGGCGCGACGAAGCGGTCGTCGGGTGATCGTCGCGAGCCACCTACTGGCTCCCGGCCTCTTCCACGACCGGCTGCACGAGTACGGCGCCGATGCGGTGAGCGCACCGTTGGGCGCCGACCCCCGCATCGTCGACCTGATCGTCACCCGGATGCGCGCCGCCGTGAGCCCCTACCGGCTCGGGACCACCCGCGCAGGTTGAGGCGCTACTCCGCTGTATGAGATCCCCCGCTGGTTGAGTAGCCGCGAGGAACGAGTGGCGTATCGAAACCAGCCCCGACGCAGGAGATCTCGATACGACCGCACAACGTCAGACGTCCGGAATGTCCCACCGGCATTCGCGCAACACAACCCTGCCGTCCCGCACCGGAACACCATCGGCGCGGAGTCGATCCAACTGTGTGCTGCTCTTGTGGGTAGCGGGACGTCCGCTCGCCGAGATCACCCGATGCCACGGCAGATCGGCGGAATCGGTGCGCATGATCCAGCCGACGATGCGGGGAGACGATAGTCCCACCGCCGCCGCGAGATCACCGTAGGTGCTGACCTGGCCGACCGGGATGGCAGCCACCAAGGCGCGGACACGCTCGATGTCATCGTCGCTGACCCGTGCCATGCTCGGTGATTCTAGCCGACGCCGACGCGCGGCCGCGGTCGGCGCGTACCGGAGCAACGTCACTCGATGTCCGACAACGCCTTACGGCCGCGATCGGTGAGCATCACCGAGCGGGCGACGGTGCCATTCTCGACCCAACCGCGCCGACGGAAGAGCTCGCAGACAGAAGCGCCAAGCGGGCCCGCCAGGTGATGGGCCTGTTCGGTCCAATCCACGCAGTACTTCAACGGTGTCGCTGTGTCCAGTAGCGCACGGTCGATATCCCAGTGCTGCAACGCTTCCGCTCCATAGTCGGTGAGTCGATAGGAGGTGCCCTTGCCTGCCGCGGAGAGGGAGTCGAACATCGGGTCGTAGCTGCCGTCCCCGCCGGTCACCCAGCCCGCCGCGATCATCGACCCGAACAGTTCGACACCCAGGCGTCCCGCGAGGTGGCGATAGCACGTGCGCCCGGCGCGTAGCCGTCCAGCGCGCGTGTATGCGCGCAGCGATGTAATCGGCTGGGTCGGCGCCAACGTCGACAACGCCTCGAGCACACCCTCGACATGCGGCGACGCCAACCGATAGAACCTGTGCCGACCACTCGACTCCACTGATACGAGGCCGGCGTTCAGAAGCGCTGACAAGTGTGTGCTCGCAGTCGAGGCGGCGACACCCGCCTCGGCGGCGAGCCGGGTAGCCGGTAGCGCCCGACCGTCGGACAGCGCGACAAGAATGCGGACACGCCGCGGGTCGGCAAACATGGCCGCGACTGCCGCCATATCCGGTTCCCCCGGCCGCACTGCGGGTTCGTTCATGTTCGCGACGCTACTCGCGAGACATTTCGACGAGGAACGAAACGTCTCGCCCACACACTCAGGACATGTCGCATCGCAGCAAGCCCTCGGTGTCGATCGCGTTGTGTGCGGGCTACTTTCTGGTGTTACTGGACGTGACCGCGGTGAACGTCGCCGTTCCCGCGACAGCGGACGAGCTGGATCTGAGCGGCGCCGTGGCGGCCTGGATCATCGACGCTTACGCGGTCCCCCTGGCGGCGCTGCTGTTGGCCGCGGGCTCGATTGGCGACCGCGTAGGTCACCGCGGCGTGGTGCTCGCCGGTTTTGGCGGATTCGCAATCGGATCGGTGATCTGCGCGGTTGCTCCTACGGCCGTGGTGCTGATCGGGGGCCGGGCGGTACAGGGCATTGGTGCAGCGTTGGCACTGCCGGGAACGTTGGCGATGCTGATCGGGCTGGCGGGCGCCGACCCGACGGCGCGCTCCCGCGCTGTCGGAGTGTGGGCGGGGATTGGCGGCACCGCTCTTCCGGCCGGGCCCCTCCTCGGTGGACTTCTCGTGTCTAGTTTCGGCTGGCGATCGGTGTTCTGGCTGAACGTGCCGCTCATCGCCGTCGCCGTTGCGGTGCTCTGGTTCGGCACTGCCGCGATCGACCGACACGCGTCTGATGCAATCGACTGGATCGGTGCCGTTTCGCTCAGCGTCTTCGTCGCCGCGACGGTGTTCGCGGTCATCCAGTTCGACGCGACGCCCACGGCCGCCGGGATCGCTGCTGCCACTGCGGTGTTCGCCGGTGCCGTCTTCGTCCTCGGCCAGCGCCGTTCGGCCGTGCGGCTGATCGATGTCCGCGCCGGCTCGGCTCGCCGGCTTGCGGCCGCCAGCGCGGTGGCCGGTCTCATGAACCTCACCACCCTCGGGACCTTGTTTCTCCTCACCCAGCTCTTGCAAGTGGTGCATATGGTGAGTCCACTGGCGGCTGGCGTCACCCTCTTGCCTGCGCTTCTCCCGTTACCGATGTTCGCCGGACTCGCGGCTCGTCTCGTTGTTCGTGTCGGCGCATGGCGAACGGCCGCAATTGGTTTGGCGATCGCTGCCGCTGGACTGTTGATCATGGCGGCGACTACCGAGGACAGGCCGGGGCCGATGCTGCTGATCGGTCTCGCGGTGTGGGGTACCGGTCTGGGTGTGCTGGCGCCGGCAGTAGTCACGGCTGCGCTCTCGGCAGTACCCGCCGCGGCAGGCGTCGGGTCGGGCGCGTCCAACACCGCGCGTCAGTTGGGTGGCGCGATCGGGGTTGCGCTTTTCGCAGTGGTCGCGGGACCCGCGATCGAGCCGGCATTCGGCAACCGGACAACGTTTCTGATGGTCGTCTCCGCAGGCGTGTTGGGTGTCGCGGCCGGGGCGTGTGGATTAGGCCGGGCTCGCTCCTGACAGGTGCTGCGTCACAACAGCTCCCGCACCAGCCGCGCGGTCAGGTCCGGCTCGACGAAGGGCACCATGTGCCCGCAATCGGCGTGCGCGACGCGCACCGAATCGGGCCGGTCCGCAGCGCAGCCATCCAGAAACTCGGCGCCGACGAACGGCGGTTGGACGCGGTCGGCCACCACGATGCGCGTAGGGATCTCGGGCGGCGGCAGCAGCGCGGGTCGCGCCATCTCGCTCCACGCGGTGGCGACGGCGGGAGCGCTGACCCGCCAACCGACGCGACCGTCGGGTCGCTCGACGAGGTGGTCGTCGATGTCCTGCTGCAGAAGCTCCGTCGGGACATCGCCCCACGCCTCGGCCATTTTCGCCGACCGCGCCGCGTCCGCGTCGGCGTAGTCCCAGTGGTCCATGGTGTCGGTGGCCATAGTGAGCGCCGTGTCCGGGTCTAGGCCCTGAGCTGGGTCTAGCAATACCAGGCCCTTGACGACGTCGGGCCGGCGATGGGCCAGGTGCACGGCAAGCGCGCCACCGAAGGAATGCCCGACCACGACGATGGGTCGGGCATCGGTCGGAATGTGATCATCGATGACCTGGGAGATCGCGTCCACATGGTGGTCGATCGACCACGGCGGCTGCCATGGGGAGTGGCCGTGGCCGAGGAGGTCGGGCGCGACGATTCGCACGTCGGACAGCGCACCAGCCGCCAACGGCGCCCAGCGTCGTCCGTGACCGGTGACGCCATGCAGGGCGAGCACAGTGGGTGCGTCGTCCGTCTCGGGGTCGAACACCTCGGTGTGCAGCGTAGCCATGACTCCCGATCGTAGAAGGCGGCCCGGTGCACCCCGATGTCGTCGTCGAAAATGCCGCGGAGTCGCCGGTTCGTGCGACGAGTTTCGATGGTCGTGCCGGGCGGGCCAGATGTCGGTGTCGCGTGATTGCATGGTCGCATGACCCGGCAGCCCACTCGGCCACCGCGCGAGCGCTCCTCGCCGCGGCGTTCCGACGCGCTCCGGGCGCATCTCGTCGCATCCGGTCGGGACGCGCCGCCAGCACGAGAATGGCCAGCCGACGTGCAGCGCATCGTCGACCCCCGGCGCGGCAACACACCCGACCGCGGCGACGCGTGGCAACCGATCCGCGTACACGGCGGCCCAGGCACCGGGAAGACGGCGCTGATCGTCGACGCCGCGGTCGCGCGCCTCACCGACCCGGAGGTCGATCCGGAATCGGTTCTGGTGCTGGCCGCGAGCCGTCGTGCCGCGGTCACCCTGCGGGAGGAGATCACCCGACGGGTCCTCGCCGCCGGGGCCGAATCCGGCGCCCTCGGCGGGGCCCTGCGCGAGCCGCTGGTGCGGACCGTCCATTCGTACGCCTTCGCGATCCTCCGATTGCAGGCGTCCGCGCACGGCAACCCGCCGCCGCGGCTGATCACCGGCTCCGAACAGGACGTCGTGCTGCGAGAACTACTGGCCGGCGACATCGACGATGGCGCCGGGTACTGGCCGGCGCGGCTGCGTCCGGCGCTCGGCACCGACGGCTTCGCCCAAGCGCTGCGGGACCTGATGATGCGGGCCGCCGAACGCGGCGTCGGCCCGGAGGAACTCACCGCGCTCGGACGCACGCACCGTCGCCCGGAGTGGGTGGCGGCCGGCCGCGCCTACGCCCAGTACGAGCAGAACATGTTATTGCGCGGCGCCGCGGGGCTCCAGACACCGGGCGCGTCGGCACCCGCCGTCGACGCGGCGGAGCTGGTCGGGTCGGCGCTGTCGGTGTTCGCGACCGATCGAGACCTGCTCGCCGAGCAGCGTCGTCGCATCCGCCACCTGCTCGTCGACGACGCCCAGCATCTCGACCCGCAGGCGGCCGAACTGGTTCGGCTGATCGGCACCGGAACACTGTCGACGATCATCGCCGCCGACACCGACCAGTCGATCTTCGGGTTCCGGGGCGCCGACCCGCGGTTCGCCGACAACCTGGCCGACGCCGGAGGCGATCGGGACGTACTGTTGGACAACGATTTCCGTAGCCGGCGTGGCATCGGTGTGGTCGGGCGTTCGTTGGCGGCTCGACTCCCGGGCGCCCGGCCTCACCCGTACCCGACGCCGTCCGAAACCGACACCGACGACCACCTCGCGCATGGCGGACCAGGTGACGGGGCGCACGTCCGCGTCTTCGGCTCGGCGGCCAAGGAAGCCACCGCCATCGCCGACCTGATGCGCCGCGCGCACCTCTTCGACGGCGTGCCGTGGTCGGAGATGGCCGTGATCGTCCGCTCCGTCGGGCTGGCGCTCCCCGCGTTGCGCCGGGCGTTCCGTTCGGCGGGTGTGCCGATGACGACACTGACCACGGATCTGCCCCTGCATCGGCAACGGTCGGTGGCCGCACTGATGAGCGCACTGCGCGCGGTCGCCGCCCGCGACCGCCACGGGACACGCTCCCCGGCAGCAATCGCCGATGCCGAGGCAGTCGCCCACGGTACCGGTGGCCCCGGATCACCGGCCGGATCCGCCGGCGACGAGGGCGATGCCGGCCACGGATTCACCATCGACGACGCCGTCGCGCTCCTAACCGGACCGATCGGCGCCGCCGACCCCGGTGCGATGCGGCGGTTACGCCGCGGAATCCGCCGAATCGACGAAAAGTCTGCCACCGCAGCCGACTCGATGATCACTACCGACACGCCCGGGCCGCAACCCGACTCGCTCACGTCGCTTCGCCGAGCGATCCTCGACCCGGCGACCGGCGCCGCCTACCTTGCCGGCCTCACCGACCGTGAGGCCGCGCCGCTCGCCAAGGTGCTCGACGTGGTGGCCGCAGCGACGGCGGCCCACTCGGCTCGCCGGGGCCTGGAGGAAACCCTGTGGGCGGCGTGGCAGGCGACCGGCCTGGAGCGCCGATGGGCGGCCTCGGCGCTACGCGGGGGACCGGTCGGCGAGCAGGCCGACCGTGACCTCGACGCGGTGATGGCCATGTTCGAAGCGGCAGGCACCTTCGCCGACACGCTGCCCGCGGCGGGCCCGGCAGGCTTCGTCCACTATCTGTCCCAGTTGCAAATCCCCAGGGACAGCCGCACTCCCACCGCGTCGACCGACGCCGTCAGTGTGCTGTCCGCGCATGCCGCCGCGGGCCGGGAGTGGGAGGTCGTCGCGGTCGGCGGTGTGCAGGACGGCCTGTGGCCGTCGCTACGCAGCCGCGGCGGTGTGCTGGGCACGGCGGATCTGGTCGACCTCCTCGACGGGGTCGACGCCGACGCGGTCGACACCCTCGCGCGCGGCGCGGCGGCGCTGGCCGACGAACGCCGACTCCTGCTGGTCGCGTGCACACGGGCACGCAGCACCTTGCTGGTGACGGCCGTCGACGACGGTGGCGGGGACGCGTCCCCGTCCCGATTCATCGGCGAGATCGCGGCCGCACTGACCGACGTCGACACGGGTAACGACGACACCGGTCTCGACGAACCGCCGGTCGACCCGGGCATCGATCGGGTGCTCTCGCTCCCGTCGCTGATCGCCACGCTGCGGTCCGCCGTCATCGCCGGGGCCGCCGCGACGCCGGACGGACCGGACGAACGGACCAGGGCCGCCGCGGAACTTCTTGCCCAACTAGCGGATTCCGACATTCCCGGGGCACATCCGCGGGACTGGTTCGGCCTGGCGCGTCCCAGTACCGACACGCCGCTGTGGACCCCCGACCGCGGGCCGGTCACGCTCTCCCCGTCGAACGTCGATCAGCTCACCCGCTGCTCGCTGCGCTGGTTGCTGGAACGCAACGGCGGCCGCGACGGCGACGGCACACCCGCACTGACCGGCAGTCTCGTCCACACCCTCGTCCAGGCCGTCGCCGGTGAGATCGATCCGGCGGAAGTGACCGCAGCGCTCCGTGCGGTGTGGGACCGTGTCGACACCGGCGCCGCGTGGTACTCCAGCCGGGAACTGCAGCGCGCGGAAGACATGCTCGCCAACTTCCGTGACTGGCTGCGGATGTCACGAGACGAACTCACCGAAGCGGGCGTCGAAGCGGTGATCGACGCGACGATTCCCGCCGCCGACGCGGCGTCATCGCCGGCCGCCGACAAGGGACCACAGTCGGCACCGGCGGTCCGGCTGCGCGGCAGGGTCGACCGACTCGAGGTCGACGAGCGTGGCCGGCCCGTCGTCATCGACGTCAAGACCGCCAAGACACCCATCTCACGCGCCGACGCCGAAGATCACGCTCAACTCGCCACCTATCAGGTGGCACTCGCGCACGGCGGCGTCCGGGCTCCGCAGGCCAATGACCCGGGGTCCAACCCCGGGACGGACGACGGCACCGACGCGCTTGTCGAACCGGGCGGCGGCCGATTGGTGTACGTCTCGTCGAAGAACGCGAAATCCGGTGCCGCCGAACGGAGCCAGCCGGCGTTGACACCCGAACTGCTCGACGAATGGATCGCCGTCGTCCGCGCCGCGGCACGTGCCAGCATTGGGCCGGTCTTTCCCGCGACACCCAACGACGGGTGTGCCCACTGCGCACTGACGACCAGTTGCCCGGCGCAACTGTCCGGCAAGGCGGTCACCGATGACTGATCTCGACATCGCCGAACATGCGGCGGTACCGGCGATTTCGGCGACCTCACTGGCCGCGGCGCTCGGGTTGCCACCGCCCACGCCGGAGCAGATCGCGGTGATCGAAGCGCCGATGGAACCAATGCTCGTCGTCGCGGGCGCGGGTGCCGGTAAGACCGAGACGATGGCATCGCGGGTGGTATGGCTGGTCGCCAACCGGCTGGTCGCGCCCGACGAGGTACTCGGTCTCACGTTCACCCGCAAGGCGGCAAGCGAACTCGGCGCACGCATCCGACGGCGCCTGGCCATGCTCGCCGGATCGCCCGCGCTGGTCGGCTGGGACCCCGACGGTGTACTGGCGGCCCGATTGCGCAGCGCCGACCCGGAGGTCAGCACCTACCACTCCTACGCGGGCCGCCTCATCGCCGACTACGGGCTGTTGCTGCCCGTCGAACCGTCCGCGACGCTGCTCTCGGAGACCGAACTGTGGCAGATGGCGTTCTCGGTGGTCTCCACCTGGACCGGTGAACTGCACACCACCAAGGTGCCCGCCAGCGTCACCGAGGCGGTCCTGAAGCTGTACGGCGACATGGCCGAGCACCTCGTGGACTTCGACCGCCTCGCCGCCTGGGGCGACGACCTCGTCGACCTCGTCGACACCCTTCCGAAGGGTCCGCGGCAACGCGACACACCCAACCAGGAACTACTCAAGGTCAAAGAGGTGATCGCCGAACGCCGCGAGTTCCTGCCGATGGTCGCGGCGCTCGCGGCGGCGATGCGGGAACAGGCGGCACTCGACTTCGGCAGTCAGATGTCGTTGGCGGCGCGGTTGGTCGCCGGCCATCCCGAGGTCGCCGACGCCGAGCGGCGGTCGTTCCGCGCGGTGCTGCTCGACGAGTACCAAGACACCGGGCACTCACAGCGAATCCTGTTGTCCGCATTGTTCGGCCGCGGGCCAGGCCGACGGCAGCACCGGCCCTCGGCGCCGACGGCCGATACGGGGGTGGCGGTCACCGCTGTGGGAGACCCGATCCAGTCGATCTACGGCTGGCGTGGCGCGTCGGCGGCTAATCTGCCCCGCTTCACCACCGACTTCCCGCGTTCGGATGGGACCGCGTCGGACCGGCGGGAGCTGCTGACCAGCTGGCGCAACCCGGCGCAGACGTTGCGGCTGGCGAATGCCGCGTCGGAAGAACTGCGGCGCCGCGGGGTGCCGGTCAGCGTGCTGCGCCCACGGCCGGACGCGCCCGCGGGTTCTGCGACGTTCGCGCTCACCGACACCGTGGTCGACGAGCGACGGTGGATCGCCGAGCAGATCGAACGCCACTACACCGCGGCCGACGGTCCGCCACCGACCGTGGCGATCCTGGTGAGGCGCAACGAGGATTCGGCGCCGCTGGCCGCCGAGCTGGAAAGTCGCGGCATTCCCGCCGAAGTTGTCGGCATCGGCGGGCTACTGCACGTGCCCGAGGTCGAGGACATCGTCGCCACCCTCCGGGTGATGGCCGACCCGATGGCGGGCACCGCCGCGATGCGGCTGTTGACCGGTGCGCGTTGGCAACTCGGCGCCGCCGACCTCGCCGCACTGTGGCGGCGGGCGGCCGACCTGGCGGCCGGGGACGTCGCCGCGGCCGGGGGAGTGGTCGCCACCCGGGACCAACTCGACAGCGCTCTCGACGCGGTGTTGCCGACCGAGATCGTCGACCAGGCCGGGATCGCCGACGCGATCGTCGATCCCGGTCCGCCGGAGGGCTACAGTGCCGACGGCTACGCACGTATCCGCGCGTTCGGGGCGCAACTGGAATCGCTCCGGCGGCGCATGGGCCAGCCGCTGCCGGAACTCGTGGCCGACGTCGAGACGACCATCGGGGTGGCCGTCGAGGCACAGATCCGGGCCCGCCGGATGCGCGGATCCATCACCGGCCGAGAACATCTGGACGCCTTCGCCGACTACGTCACCCGCTACGCCGACCGTCCCGGCGCCGACCTGCCGGGACTGCTCGCATTCCTCGACGCCGCCGAGACGATCGAGAAGGGGCTCGAACCCGGTCACATCGAGGTCGCCGAACAACGTGTGCAGATCCTCACCGTGCACGCGGCGAAGGGTCTCGAATGGGATGTGGTGGCGATCCCACATCTGTGCCGCGGCATCTTTCCGTCCGGCAAAGCCGACAGCACGTGGCTGCGAAGCGCCCGGGAACTCCCCGGACCACTCCGCGGCGACCTCGCCGACCCCACGGGCTCCGCCGGTGCCGGCGAAGGGTTTCCGGTCCTCGACCTGCGCGGCGTCGGCGACCGCAAGGAACTCGAGGACGCCTTCACCGCACACAAGGAGGCGATCGGCGAGCGACGACTGGAGGAGGACCGCAGGCTGCTCTACGTCGCGTTGACCCGCGCCCGCCACGACCTGCTGGTGTCGGCGCACCACTGGTCGGAGGGGTCGGCGAGTCCGCGCGGCGGATCGGAGTTCTTCGACGAGCTCCTGACGATCGTCACCGACGCGGCGACCGCGGGTGACGCGGACGGGCTCACCGTCGACGTCCTCGCACCGGACCCGCCGGACGGCACCGACAATCCGCTCGACGACATCGACGTGAGCGTGGCATGGCCGGCCGACCGGCTCGGCGAGCGCCGCGGCGACGTGCAAGCCGCCGCCGACCTGGTGCTCGACGCTCTGGCTGGGCGAGACGTTCCCGCACTGTTCGACCACCACGGCCCGGGCGACTCCACGCCGACCGCCGCACCGCCCGCCGAGCCGGCCACGGATGTCGACGACGAGGTGGCTGCGTGGCGTGCCGAGGTCGCGGCATTACTCGCCGAACACCGCGGCGGCAACCGGGCCGACATCGACGTCGAGCTACCTACTCACCTGTCCGTGAGTCAACTGGTCGAGCTCGGTGCCGATGAACGTGAGTTCGCCCGAAAACTGCGGCGCCCCACACCGTTCCGGCCTAACCCGACCGCTCGCCGAGGCACCGCCTTTCACGCCTGGGTGGAGCGGTGGTTCGGCGCGACCCGGCTGCTCGACGTCGACGAACTGCCCGGCGCCGCCGACGCCACCGCCGCACCCGACACCGATCTCGAAGCACTGCGGGAGGCGTTCCTGGCGTCCGAATGGGCGCAACGCAGCCCCACCGAGGTCGAGGTCCCCTTCGAAACGGTCATCGGGGACACCGTCATCCGAGGTCGCATCGACGCCGTCTTCGCCAATCCGGACGGCTCTTGGACCGTCGTGGACTGGAAGACCGGGTCCGTCCCCGAGCCGACCGAACGCCGGGCGCTGTTCATTCAGCTCGCGGCGTACCGCATCGCCTGGGCGCAGCTCGCCGGGGTGCCGGTGGACCGGGTCGGCGCGGCATTCCATTACGTGCGATCCGGCTACACCCTCGCTCCCGACGACCTCCCCGACACCGATGCGCTCGCCGCGCTGCTGCGTAACGAACGATGACCGCGATCCCGGCACCGGTGGCCACCACTCACCCAAACCGGGCACAGCCGGATTGCGCAGTGCATCGGGCGGCGACGCACATTGCCAGTCGTCACTCCGGTGCCCCGCACTCGACCACCCCGACGCGCGCATGCGCTAGTTTCACAACTGTGACTGAACGGCAGCGGCACTGATGGCGCGCGGCATCCGTCGGCGCCTCCGCGACCGCGGCCTGTCCGAGGACCCCGACTACGCCCTCGTCGGCGTCATCCGCATCCCGGAACTTCAGCAGAGCCCCGGTCGAGCGATCGGCAAACGCGTCGTCTTCGCGGTCATCGCACTGTTCTTGACGTCGGTGCTGGTGTATCTCGATCGGCACGGATATAAGGACGCCCAGGAGAACCCGCTGTCGTTCCTGGACGCCATGTACTACTCGGCGGTTACGCTGTCGACCACCGGCTACGGCGACATCACTCCGGTCACTCCATTTGCCCGCCTCACCAACCTGCTGGTCATCACCCCGCTGCGCGTGTTGTTCCTGATCGTGTTGATCGGAACCACCCTCGAGGTGCTCACCGAACGGTCCCGGCAGGCACTCAAGATTCAGCGTTGGAGGAACAGCTTGCGTAACCACACCGTCGTCATCGGGTACGGCACCAAGGGGCGCACCGCTGTCGAGGCGATGGTCGGCGACGGGCTCAAGCCCGCCGACATCGTCGTCGTCGACTCCGACCCGAATGCACTGGCCGCCGCGGAGGTGGACGGCCTGGTCACCGTCCGTGGCGATGCCACCAAGTCCGACGTGCT
This sequence comes from Gordonia sinesedis, assembly GCA_039527305.1. Lineage (GTDB taxonomy): Bacteria > Actinomycetota > Actinomycetes > Mycobacteriales > Mycobacteriaceae > Gordonia > Gordonia sinesedis. Next base: position 595,043 of record BAAAJU010000001.1, read on the forward strand.
GCGGCTCGCGGGCGTCGCCCATGCCGACAGCATCGTCGTGGCGGCCAGCCGCGACGACACCGCCGTGCTGGCCACCCTTACCGCCCGCGAACTCAACCCGCGGGCCAAGATCGTCGCGTCCATCCGCGAGGCAGAGAACACTCACCTGATGCGGCAATCCGGTGCGAACTCGGTGGTCGTCTCGTCGGAGACCGCGGGGCGCCTGCTCGGCGTCGCCACCATGACCCCGTCCGTGGTCGAGGTGATCGAGGATCTCCTGACCCCCGACGCCGGGTACGCCATCGCCGAACGCGAGGTCGATCCGACCGAGACCGGTGGGTCGCCGGCACACACCCGCGACGTCGTGCTCGGCGTTGTCCGCAACGGCGTGCTGCATCGCGTCGACGACAGCGAGGTCGAACAGATCGAGGCGGGTGACCGGCTGCTCTACATCCGCAAGGGCCCCGGCGAGTGACGGCTGCCTTCGTCCTGCCACAGCCGCCGCTGCTGTCGCGGGCGACGTTCGATCGGGCCGACGAGATTCGCGACCAGCCGGAGCGCATGCGGGCCGGGTGGCCGACGGCGCGTGTCCTGCGCATCGATCGCGCGGGCCGCTACCCGGTCACCGACGACGGCGGCTTGGCGTGGGTGGCAGCAGCCGAACTGGCCGTGGTGCCACTGGACGACGCCGTCTTCCTCGGACTCGCGCCCGAGTCGACTGATCCGGGTGCCGCCGCCGATGCGTCCCGGGGCGCCGACGCCGGCCGCGATCTCTGGGCCCAGCGGGTCGACGAGATCGAGGGTGCGACCGCCGACCCGCGGCGCGGTGCGCATCTGCTCGACGCGGATGAGGCCGGTCTCCTCGCCACCGCGCTGGGCGTCCTGAATTGGCATGCGACGGCCGGTTTTTCGCCGGTCGACGGGTCCCCGGTCGCCCCGGCTCGGGGCGGTTGGGTGCGCCGCGGCGACGGCGGCGACCAGTTCCCGCGCACCGACCCGGCCACCATCACGGTCATCCACGACGGCGCCGATCAGGTACTCCTCGGCAGGCAGGCGAGCTGGCCGGACGGCTGGTACTCGACCCTCGCCGGGTTCGTCGAGCCGGGAGAGTCGTTGGAGCAGTGCGTGATTCGGGAGGTGTACGAGGAAGTCGGAGTCACCGCCCGGGACCCGCATTACCTCGGCAGTCAGCCGTGGCCGTTCCCTCGGTCGCTGATGCTCGGCTTCGAGGCCACCGCCGATCCCACCGAACCGCTGAACTTCCTCGACGGCGAGATCGGTGACGCCGTCTGGTTCCACCGGTCCGAGGTGATCGACGCGCTCGAACACGGCGGGGAGTGGCGAGTGGACGGCTCCGCTCCCGCCGACGGCCGCAGGCTCCGGCTCCCCGGGTCGATCTCGATCGCCCGCGCGATGATCACCGCGTGGGCCTACGCGCCGTCGACCGCGACCGGCTGACGACACCGTGCCACCGATGCGCCGGACGAGGTCCCGCCGGCCGATGATGCGGAACACACCGGGAACAGCCCGCGACCGCGTACCGTTACCACTGTCATGAGCAACGTGATCGACGACGACGCTTCCGCCCGAGTTTCCGACAGCGGGGAACTCACCATGTACACCACACCGTGGTGCGGTTACTGCGCCCGGTTGAAGACCGGCCTGCGCAGCCTGGGCGTGGAGTGGCAGGAAGTCGACATCGAACTCAACCCCGACGCCGCCGATTTCGTCGGCAGCGTGAACGGCGGCAATCACACCGTGCCGACCATCCTGTATGCCGACGGCACCACGGCCACCAATCCGTCCATCGCCGACGTCAAGGCGAAGCTCGGCCTCTAACCCCGACGTCCCCTGCGCGCGACCACGGCCCGGTCGTGGAAGTACGCGGAGCATGCGGTGCGGCATTGGACGCCCGCACGAGCGTCGGAGGCGGGTGCGATAGTGGGAAGCGTGCCTGACCGTTCCTCGCCACCCGGCCGCACCGCGCTGCCCGACCACATTCTCGACGGACTCGATCCCGAGCAGCGGGAAGCGGTGCTCGCTCCGCGCGGCCCGGTGTGCGTGCTGGCCGGCGCGGGAACGGGCAAGACCCGCACCATCACCCGCCGCATCGCGTATTTGATCGCCACCGGCCAGGTCAATCCCGGGCAGGTACTCGCGGTTACCTTCACCGCCCGCGCCGCTGGCGAGATGCGTTCCCGATTGCGGTCGTTGGGTATCGGTACCGACGGCCCCGCCGTCTCGGCACAGACGTTCCACGCCGCCGCGCTGCGCCAACTGCGCTACTTCTGGCCCCGGGTATTCGGTTCCGCCACGTGGGAGTTGCTGGACAACAAGTTCCCGGTGGTGTCCCGTGCCGCCCGTCGATCCGGTCTGGATACGTCCACCGACACTATCCGCGACCTGGCGTCGGAGATCGAATGGGCCAAAGCGTCGCTGATCGATCCGGAGCACTACGTCGAAGCGGTGACCCGCGTGCTGCGCGACACTCCGAAACCGCCGGAGCAGGTCGCGCGCGTCTACGCGGCATACGAGGACGCCAAGGTATCCGCCGACGGCGACCGGCTCCTCGACTTCGACGACCTGCTGATCTTCATGACCCAGATCCTGCTGTCCGATCCGTCGGTCGCCGAAGAGTTCCGCGCCCGCTATCGGTCGTTCGTCGTCGACGAATATCAGGACGTCACCCCGGTGCAGCAGGGGTTGCTCGACGCGTGGCTCGGGGAGCGCGACGACCTCACCGTGGTCGGCGACGCCAACCAGACGATCTACACCTTCACCGGCGCGAGCCCGACCAACCTTCTCGACTTCGGCCGCCGGTTTCCCGAGGCCACCGTCGTCCGGCTAGTGCGAGATTACCGATCCACGCCCGAGGTGGTGAGCCTGGCCAATCGCGTGATCGGGGCCGCGCACGGCCGGATCGCCGGCACCCGCCTGGAACTGATCGGTCAGCGTCCGTCCGGCCCGGCACCCCGTTTCACCGACTACGACGACGAGCCCGCCGAGGCGACCGGGGTGGCGGCGGCCATCAAACGCCTCCTGAACGACGGCGTCCCGGCTGCCGAGATCGCGATCCTGTACCGGATCAATGCTCAGTCGGAGAACCACGAGCAGGCGTTGACCGAGGCAGACATTCCCTATCAGGTGCGCGGCGGCGAGGCGTTCTTCACCCGAACCGAGGTGCGTCAGGCGATGCGCCAGCTGGCCGCGGTCGCCGAACGCGGTGTCCGCGACGGCGTTGGCGTGGACACCGTCGTCGGTACCGTGCTCGCCGATCTCGGGCTCACCGACACCGAACCCGCAGGCGCGCAGGCGAAGGCGCGATGGCAGTCGCTGCGGGCGCTGTCGGCGCTGACCGACGACCTGCTCGCCGAGAATCCGGACCTCACCATCGGTGACCTGGTGTCCGAACTGACGGCGCGCTCGCAGGCCCGGCATCCACCGACCGTGCAGGGCGTGACCCTGTCGTCGCTGCACGCGGCGAAGGGACTGGAGTGGGATGCGGTGTTCCTGGTCGGGCTGACCGAGGGTTCACTGCCGATCAGCCAGGCCATCAAGGGGTCACACGACGAGGTGGAGGAGGAGCGGCGGCTGTTCTACGTCGGGGTGACCCGGGCCCGTGAACATCTGAACATCTCCTGGGCGACGGCGCGCAACGAGGGCGGCCGTGCACGACGTCGATCCCGATTCCTATCCGGCTTGGCGCCCGACGATGCGCCGTCCTCGCGGATCGCCGAGCCGGCTCGCAAACAGCGGCGCGGTCCCACCTGCCGGGTTTGTGGGTCGAGGCTCATCGATTCCACCGCGACCCTGCTCGGTCGGTGCGCCGACTGTCCGTCGGATGTCGACGACGACCTGCTGGTGGCGCTCAAGGAATGGCGCCGAGACCGCGCGCAGGGGAAGCAGGTGCCCGCATTCGTGGTCTTCTCGGACAAGACGTTGCTGGCCATCGCCGAGCAGCGACCCACGGATGCTGCTGCGCTGGTGTCGATTTCCGGAATCGGTGCGGCCAAACTCGACGAGTACGGCGACGAGCTGCTCGAGTTGGTGAAATCGTCCGGCACCTGAGGTCGGCAACCGGTCGACGCCGACCACCGAAACCGCAGGTCAAAAATGGGTTGTGCCGATCGAGCAGCGCCCCCTAGGCTGGTCATCGTCAGCACGGGAGGACGCTGCGTCATGCGCGTCGCCAGTGAACCAGCGAGCAGGAAAGGAGCGGATCAGTGAACGGAATCACTCTCGGCAGCCCGATGTTGTGCGGCACCTGCGTGCCGGGTGACGTCCATGTCGCCGTCGCGACGGCCACGATCCGTGACCGTTCCTGGACCGACCTTGACTGGTTCGACGCCGACATGTGTGCCACTCACCAGCCGCATGTTGCCCATGTGACGCAGACCGCCGCACTCCGCGGTGCCCCAGCAGCACCGGCTGCCGACGCACCCGCTGCTGTGGCGCTACGAGCGTCGACGCGGTTCCCCGTGCCGTTACACACGACCAGAACCTGACCACCTCAGGTACCGGCCACGGGCGAATCGCACCAGCGAACCCGTGGCCTTCTTTGTCGCACAATCCGTTTCGACTCCGCATCCAGCGCCAGACGTAGCGGATACCGACAGAAGAGCTCCAGCCTCGGGTCACCACCGATCAGTTCCGAGAGATGTGGAGACAACAGATGACGACCGATTGCCTGCTCGAATCGTGTATGTCGGCGGACCTCATGGCCGCCGCACCGGAGTTGTCGGCAGCAACCGCGATCGACCTGCCCTGCCGAACCTTCGACGCCGACCTGTGGTTCGCCGACGATCCCCGCGACCTGGAGCGGGCGAAGGCACTGTGCGCCGACTGCCCGTTGCGGGTCGAATGTCTGCAGGCCGCACTCGACCGCGCCGAGCCGTGGGGAGTCTGGGGTGGCGAGATCCTGGACCGCGGTGTCGTGATCGCGCGGAAACGTCCGCGCGGTCGGCCCCGCAAGCACGCAGCGTGACGTGCCGTCCCGGTGGTTGAGTAGCCCGGAGCGCTGGGGTCCCCGGTGGTTGAGTAGCCCGGAGCGTCGGGGTGATCCGGTGGTTGAGTAGCCCGGAGCGCTAGCTGTAGTTCCCCGACACGTTGTGATCGTCTGAGGTAGGCGAAGACCT
>BAAAJU010000002.1:0-14654 GCA_039527305.1 Gordonia sinesedis
TGTGCACCCCGGACCATCACCGCAAACACCTCGGCCTCTGGATTCCGACCATGCACGCCGACCGCACCATCGCCTGGCGCGACCCGGTCACCGGCGACACCATCATCACCCACCCGCGGTGAGCGGACCGCCATGACATGCCATATTTCGGTTGCCGGCCCGGATAGCGTGACGGGTGTGATGGTGACAATTGACGTGCAGGGGACGGCCGACCGGCCGGCCACCGATATCGGCTACCTGCTGCACAAGCATCCCGATCGGGTGCAGCGATTCGACACCAGCCAGGGCGTCGCCACCGTCTTTTACCCCGTTGCCGACGCCGGGCACTGTCGAATGGTCCTGCACGTCGACGGCGCCGGTGCACGCACGGACCCGGCGACCGACCGCTACGTCAACGCCATTCCGTACGCGGCATCCTCGCGGCTCGTCGTCGCGATGGGAAAGGTGCTCGGCGACACCATCTCTGGCCGCTGCGCACAGCGTCCCGAACTGGTGGAGATCGCGTGGCCGGTGACGATCACCGTTCCGTCGGTGCCGATGTCCGGCCGCTCTACGCCGACCGAGTTGTTCGGTCCGCTGGGCTGGGACGTCGCCGTCGCCGCCCAGCGACTGACCCCGGCGCAGTGGGGCGACTCGCACTTCGCCACGCTCACACTGAGCGGCCACCACACTCTCGCCGACGCCCTACGGCATCTGACCGTGCTCCTACCGGTACTCGGCGGTGACCAGCACTACTTCGTCGACGATCAGGAGATCGACAAGCTGGAGCGCCGCGGCGCGGGCTGGCTCGACACGCATCCACTGCGCGCCGCCATCATCTCGTCCGCGGTCAAGCGGATCCCGTCGCTGACGGACCTGGCCCTGGAACGTCTCGGGGCGACCGATACCGAGCCAACCGAGGCACCTTCGCGACACGTCTCGCTGGCCCGACACCGCCGGGAGCGCGTGGCCGAGATGATCCGCGAATCGCACGCACGCACGGTCCTCGACATCGGCTGTGGTGAGGGACGGCTGCTGGCCGACCTCGCCGCGCACCGGCACCTGACCGCGCTCGCCGGCGTCGACGTATCCATGAGTGCACTGCAGGCAGCCGGTGACCGACTGGCCCGGTGGCGCCACGTCGAGCTGTGGCAGTCGTCGCTGTCGTACACCGACCCGCGCTGCCGTGGGTACGACGCCGTCGTCCTGATGGAGGTGATCGAGCACATCGATCCGGCACGGCTGCCGTCCGCGGTCGCGGCCGTGTTCGACGAGATGGCGCCTGCCACCGTCGTGGTCACCACACCGAACCGCGACTACAACGTCACGTACGGCCTAGGCGACGGCTTTCGGCATCCCGACCACCGATTCGAGTTCAGCCGCGGCGAGTTTCGGCACTGGTGCGAGACGGTCGGCCGCACGTACCGATACCGCACCGCGTTCGAGGCGATCGGTGACGACGACCCGGAACTCGGCCCAGCGACCCAGGCCGCGGTGTTCACCCGTGTCGAGGAGGGGGCCGCATGAGCACCCTCGAACTTCCGGAACTGGCACTGGTCGTTCTCGTCGGGGTGACCGGGTCGGGCAAATCGACGTTCGCGCACAAGCACTTCCGCGACACCGAGATCCTGTCGTCGGATGCGTTGCGGGGCATCGTCGCCGACGATCCCACCGACCAAGGGGCCACCGCCGACGCGTTTGCGGTGCTGACCGACATCGCCGAGCGACGGCTCGCGCGAGGCCTACTGACCGTCGTCGACGCCACCTCGTTGCGTCCGGAGGACCGCCGTTCGCTGCTCGACATCACCCGCGAGCGCGACGTCTTCGCCGTGGCGATCGTCCTCGACGTGCCGGCGGACGTGCTCTACCGACGCGCCGCCGAGCGCCCGGACATCGACGATGCGGTGGTGAAGCGGCAACTCAACCTGATGCGTCAGGATGGAAAAGCATTGCGCAAGGAGGGATTCCGATTCGTCCACACGCTCACTGGCGTCGACGACATCGATGCCACCGACATCGTGCGGACCCGCCTGTTCAACGACCGCACCGACGACACGGGACCCTTTGACATCATCGGCGACGTCCACGGCTGCGCCACCGAGCTCGTGGCACTACTCGGCGAACTCGGCTGGCGACCGCGGATGTCGGTGGACGGCGACCTCGTCGGCCTGCACGACCACCCGGATGGCCGGCGGGCCATCTTCGTCGGCGACCTCGTCGACCGTGGACCGGACACCCCCGCCGTGCTCGACCTAGCGATGTCCATGGTGTCTGCGGGACAGGCGTTCTGCGTCCGAGGCAACCACGAGGAGAAGCTGCTGCGCGTGCTGCGCGGCCAGTCCGGCCGCGGCCGCACCGCGCAGCAGCCCGACCTGACTCACGGCGTCGCCGAATCGGTGCGACAGCTCGACGACCGCCCGGCCGGCTTCCGTGCGCGGGCCATCGACTTCCTCGCCGGCCTGGTGTCGCATTACGTCTTCGACGGCGGGAAGCTGGTTGTCGCACATGCGGGCCTCGCGGAGCGCTATCACGGCCGAACGTCCGGGCGAGTCCGAACGCTCGCCATGTACGGGGAGACGACGGGCGACACCGACCGGTGGGGTTTCCCGGTCCGGGCGGACTGGGCACGCGACTACCGCGGCGAGGCGGCGGTCGTCTACGGCCACACTCCGGTCCCGGAGGCCGCCTGGCGCAACAACACGCTCTGCGTCGACACCGGCTGCGTGTTCGGCGGTCGGCTGACGGCGCTGCGGTATCCGGAACGCGAGACCGTGTCGGTACCGGCGGCCCGCGAGTACTGGCTCGCCGGCCGGCCGCTGGGCTACGGCGACAGCGTCGCCGACGACCGGCTGCGTTCGGGGCTCGCGCTGGCCGATGTCACCGGGAAGCGCAGCGTCACGACCGGTCTCGGTCCGCCGGTCACCGTGCGGGCGGAGAACGCTGCCGCCGCGCTGGAAGTCATGTCGCGGTGGGCGATCGACCCGCGCTGGATTCGGTACCTGCCGCCGACGATGAGCCCCGCCGGCGCGCACTCACCGGACCTCCTGGAGGATCCGGCCGCGGCATTCAGCGTCTACGCCGACAGCGGCGTCTCGCGGGTCGTGTGCGAGGAGAAGCACATGGGTTCGCGTGCGGTGCTGGTCGTGTGCCGCGATTCGGCCGCCGCCCGCGCATCCTTCGGGATCGACGGTCGGGGAGCCCTGTACACCCGGACCGGCCGGGCATTCTTCGACGATGCCACCACCGATCGGTTACTGACTCGGGCGAGCGCCGCTGTGGCGACCACGTTCGACGACCTGGGATGCGACTGGCTCATCGTCGACGCGGAGCTCCTGCCCTGGAACATCAAGGCCGATGCCCTGATCCGCGAGTCCTTCGCGGCGGTGACGGCCGCCGCGGAACCCGAACTCGCGGCTCTCGCCGCGGAACTCGACCAGGCCGCCGCGCGCGGCATCGACGTGTCCGAACTGCGGTCGCCGACGGCCCGGCAGGCCCACGACGTCGCCGCGTACACCGACGCTTACGCGCGGCACGTGATGGTGGGCGCCGGCATCGACGACGTCCGCATCGCCCCATTCGAGATCCTCGCCCACGGGGGTGGGGCGGCACCGGCCGCGACGCTCGCCGACCGCCCGCACTCGTGGCATCTCGCCGTCGCCGACACGTGGGCCGCGGCCGACCCGGCCCTGTTCCGGCCGACTCGCAGCATCGTCGTGGACCTCGACTCGGCCTCGTCACGGCAGTCCGCCGCCCGGTGGTGGACCGACCTGACCGCCGCCGGGGCCGAGGGCACGGTCGTGAAACCGATGGCGAACCTGGCGCGGGACCGGAAGAACCGGCTGGTGCTCCCCGGGGTGAAGGTGCGCGGGCCGGACTACCTGCGGATCGTGTACGGGCCGTCGTATCGCGACGATCTGGCCCGGCTGCGATCGCGAGATCTCCGTCACAAGCGGTCCCAGGCGATGCGGGAGTACCAGCTCGGTCGGGCAGCGCTCGACCGGCACGTGCGCGGAGCTCCGCTCTGGCAGGTCCACGAGCCGGTGTTCGCGCTGCTCGCGCTGGAGTCCGAGCCGGTCGATCCGCGACTATAGGGACGCGCCGCACGAGTGCCGGTTTGGGTACGTCACAGCATCGGTGACTAGCATTCGCGTGTGCCCGAATCGCCCGAGGAGACCACCACCGGCCGCAGCGGTGGACCCCCGTCCCGTGACGTCGGCGCTTCGGCATCCCTTCCGACGCGACCGATTGCGCTGTGTGCCGCGGTCGCCGGGGCCATCGCGATCGTCGCCGCGATCCTGACGCCGCTGCTGCCGGTGTCCACCGGAACCGCGACCATCAGCTGGCCGCAGGGGCAGCAGCTGTCGGCGCAATCCGCCGACGTGACCGCACCGCTGGTCGCGCAGACCGCCGAACATCTCGAGGTCACCGTGCCGTGCACGGTATTGCGCGACACTCCCGCCGACGCGGCGACCACGATCTTCGCGACGATGCCCGCGGGCAGCAGCAAGACTCGGGACAATGCGCTGATCGTCGCCGCCGACGCCGGCGGGGTGACGGTCACCAGTCACGGCACCCGCATCACGTCGGTACCGCGAGCCGATCTCGCCGCCGGTTGCGAGAACCTGCACATCGTGTCCACCGCCAGCGGCACCAGTGCCCGGTTCGTCGGGCTGGGCCCGGCCACCACTCTCGGTCCCGGCAACCAGCCACAGGTCGCCGGCCTGTTCACCGACCTGACGACCGCGCAGGTGAGCGCCGCTCAGTCGGCCGGCCTCGCGGTCCGGGTGGTCGTCGACAACCGGTTCGATTCGTCACCGTCGACGATCAAGTGGGTCGTGATGATCGTCGGTGTCCTCGCCGCAGTCGTCGCGCTCGTCGCCCTCGGCCTGCTCGACCACCGGTTCGGCTATCACCGACGCGTGGGTCGGTTGCGGTTGTGGTGGCTGCTGCGGCCGCGACCGACGGACCTCGCGGTTACCGCGATCCTGCTGCTCTGGCACTTCCTCGGCGCCGGCTCACCAGACGACGGCTACATCCTCAATATGGGCCGCAACGCCGAGCACGCCGGCTACCTGGCCAACTACTACCGCTTCTTCGGGATACCGGAAGCTCCGTTCGACTGGTACTACGAGTTCCTCGCGCACTGGTCCACCGTCTCGGCCAGTGGACTCTGGATGCGTCTCCCGTCGCTGGTGGCCGGGCTGGTGAGCTGGTTCGTGCTCAGCCGGGTGCTGCTCCCTCGACTCGGGCAGGCGGTCCGCACGTCGCGCTGGGCCATGGTGACCGCGGCCGCGGTCTTCCTCGCGTTCTGGCTGCCGATGTGTTCGGGCCTGCGCAGCGAGGGCATCGTGGTCCTGGGCAGCGTGCTCACCTGGTGGGCGGTCGAACAGACCATCGCCACCCGCCGGATGCTGCCCGCCGCGCTCGCCGCCTTCACCGCGGCACTGACGCTGGCGACGGCGCCGCAGGGACTGATCGCGGTGGCGCTGCTGATCACCGGTGCCCGGCCGATGCTGCGGGTGCTGCTGCGACGCCGCGCCGAGGTGGGTCTGGCGCCGGTCCTGCTGCCGCTGCTGGCCGCGCCGTCGGTGGTGCTCATCGTGGTGTTCCGGGACCAGACCCTCGCCGCGGTGTTCGAGGCGATCCGGGTGCGCTACACCGTGGGCCCGACGCTGGCCTGGTACCAGGAGTTCCTGCGCTACTACTTCCTGGCGGTCACCACCGCCGACGGGTCGCTGGTGCGCCGGATCCCGGTGCTGCTGCTCGCCGCCTCGCTGTTCGTGGTGCTGGCGATCCTGTTGCGGCGCAAACGCATCGAAGGCGTCGATGTCGGGGCCGCGTGGCGGGTCTGCGGCGCGGTGTTGCTGACCGTGCTGCTGCTGTCCTTCACGCCGACCAAGTGGACGGTGCAGTTCGGGATCTACGCCGGACTCGGTGCGGCGATGGCCGCCGTCGCCTGTGTCGCGATCGCCCAGGCGGCGCGCCGCACCACCCGCAACCTGTCGATCCTGATCGCCGGCCTGCTCATCGCCTGCGCCGCGGCTGCCGCCGGGAAGAACGCGTGGCCGTGGTCGTACAACTTCGGGATCGTGTGGTTCGACAAGGCACCCCTGATCGCCGGGGTCGGCGTCTCCACCATCCTGCTCGCCCTCGCCGTCGTCGCCCTTGCGGTGGCGCTGTGGCAGCACCTGCGCCTGGACTACGTCGCCGACACCGGACTCACGCACGACGCCGGCCGACCACCCAGCCGGTGGCGGGTGGCGATCGCCTCGGCGCCGATCGCGGTCATCGCGGTCGTCATCGTGCTCGGCGAACTCGCCATCTTCGCCAAGGCGGCCGTCGCACGCGCCGACACATACTCCACGCTGCACAGCAACGTCGAGTCGCTCACCGGGGACACCTGCGGCATGGCCGACAACGTGCTGGTGGAACCGGACGCCAACGCGGGAATGCTGGCGCCGGTCGCCGGCACCGCGGTGACCACCCTCGCCGGGCAGTCCCGAGGCTTCGGTCCGCAGGGTGTCGCGGCCGACCTCACGCCGGAAGCCGGATCGATGAAGCCCGGCACGATGAACACCTCGGCGGACCTGTCCAAGACGTTCATCATCTCCGGCGGCAACCCGGGCACCACCGGCGGTACCGGGCCGCAGGGGGTCAACGGCAGCACCGCCGCCCTGCCGTACGGGCTAAATCCGGCGACCACCCCGGTCATGGGCAGTTACGGCACCACCGGCGGTCAGGCGTCCCTGACCACCGGGTGGTACCGGCTGCCCGACCGTGCCTCGTCACCGCTGGTCGTCATCACCGCAGCCGGTGCGATCGCGTCGGTGGACCCCGACGGCGTCGGTACCTTCGGGCAATCGCTACAGGTCGAGTTCGGCACCGAACAGGGCGGCCAGTTCAGCACGCTGGGCGCACCGGCAGTGCCGATCGACGCCGACACCGGCAACCGCCCGTGGCGCAACCTGCGTATCCCGACCGACTGGATCCCGCCGCGCGCCACCGCGATGCGGATCGTCGCCACCGACAACAACCTGGACCCCGACCAGTGGCTGGCGATCACCCCGCCGCGCGCCCCGCAACTGCGGACACTGCAGCGCGTCGTCGGCGACACGACACCCGTGCTGGTCGATTTCACCGTCGGAGCGGCCTTCCCGTGCCAGCATCCGATGGACGCGACCAATGGGATCAGCCAGATCCCGCGATGGCGCATCCTGCCCGACCCGAATATCGCCAACGCACAGTCCAAGACGTGGATGTCCGGCAAGGACGGCGGCCCGCTGGGAGTGGCCGAAGCCCTCACCACGGCGTCGACGATGGCCAGCTATCTCGAGAACGACTGGTACCGCGACTGGGGCAACCTGCAGCGGCTGACCCCGCTGGAACCGGACGCGCGACCCGCGCGCATCGACACGGGCATCGCCACCAGGTGGGGCTGGTCGCGGCCCGGCGCGCTGCAGGTGGAGCCGGCCGATGACTGAGCGAACCAACGAAGGGGCGACAGTGTCCGACCCGACGGTGTCCGACGCGACGCGCGACGATCGGATCGCTGGCCGGCGCCTGCGGATCGCCCGGATCGTGGCGGTCGTCGCCGGCCTCGTCGGCATCGTGCTGGCCCTCGCCAGCCCGTTCCTCCCGGTCGACTACACCAAGGCCGAACTGACCTGGCCGCAACAGAACTCGATCGGCAACGTCGCCGCCCCGAATGTGTCGTTCACCCCGGTATCGATGGACGTCTCGGTGCCGTGCCGGCTCGGCGCGACCCTGCCGGAGAGCGGGGGAGTGCTGCTGTCCACGGTGCCCACCGGCGGCGTCGACGCCCGCAAGGTCGGATTGTTCGTGCAGGCCACCCGCGACAGCCTGCAGGTCACCCAGCGCAACGTCGTCCTGCTGTCCACCCCGCGCGGGCCGGCGCAGGCCGCACCGGATTGCCGCATCGTGATCACCGCCGACACCCAGGGCAGCAGCGGCCAATTCGAGAATCTGCCGGCCGGCACCGACGGTGATGCGCTGACCTCATTCGACCTGCGGGACCCGAACGCGCGGCCACAGATCATCGGCGTCTACTCCGACCTGCCCCCCAACACCCCGACCGACGGCCTGTCGTACCGGTCCACCATCGACACCCGGTTCGTGTCGACACCGACCACGCTGAAGTTCTGGCTGTTCGTGCTCGGCATCGCCGCGACGATCGCGTCGATGCTGGCACTGGCGGTCCTCGACGCCCAGGACCGGCGCGGCAACCGCCGGGTGTTCCCCGCCCGATGGTGGCGGCCCCGCTGGGTCGACGGCTTCGTCACCGGCATTCTGATCATCTGGCTGTTCGTCGGCGGCAACACCGCCGACGACGGCTACCAGGTCACCGTCGGTCGAGTCGCGCGCGAGGCGGGCTACCTCGCCAACTACTACCGCTACTTCGGCGTGCCGCAGGATCCATTCGGCTGGCACTACCAGTACCTGTCGCTGTGGATGTCGGTGAGCACGGCCACCCCGTGGCTACGGCTACTGCCCTTCGGGTTCGCGATGATCGGCTGGTGGCTGATCAGCCGTGGCGCGATCCCGCGGCTCGGCCGGGCGGTGCGCACCTCACCGGCCGCGATCTGGGCGGCGGCGCTGGTGTTCCTCGCGGTGTGGATGCCGTTCAACAACGGCCTGCGAGTCGAACCGCTCATCGCCGTCGGCACACTGCTGTCCTGGGTCTGTGTGGAACGCGCCATCGCGACGGGTCGGTTCTTCCCGTTCACCATCGCCGTGGTCGCCGCCGCGTTCACGCTGACGGTCCATCCGACCGGCATCATCGCCGCGATCCCGCTGATCGCCGGCATCCGGCCGTTGCTCAAGAGGCTGACGATCCGGCGCCGCCGCGACGGACTGGCCCCGATCCTCGTCCCGATCGTGGCGGCCGGGCTCGCTGTGCTCTACGAGATCTTCGCCGACCAGACGCTCGCGTCGATCATGGAAGCCGTCCGGGTGAACGGCGACGTCGGTCCCACCAACAAGTGGTGGGAAGAGGCGATGCGCTACTACATGCTGCTGAACCCGACCGCGGACGGCGGCATCGCCCGCCGGTTCGGGATCCTGATCACCTTCGTCTGTCTGATCGTCGTCGTGGTCACGCTGCTCAACCGCCGTCGTGTGCCCGGGGTGGCGACCGGCCCGGCATGGCGACTGGTCGCCACCGTCGCCGGCTCCGCCGTTCTGATGGCGTTCCTGCCGACCAAGTGGACCCACCAGCTCGGCGTGTACGCGTGCATCGCGGGCGCCCTCGCGGCGGTCGCCACCACCTGCGTCGACCGGGGCGTGATGCGGCGACGTCGCAACCGCACGCTGTTCGCCGCCGCCTGTGCCTACGTGCTGGCGCTGGCGTTCAGCGGCCGCAATCAGTGGTGGTACGTCGGCAGTTACGGCATCCCGTGGCGCGACGCCGTTCCCGAGGTGAAGGGGATCCCGCTGTACGCGGCGATCCTGGCGGTGGCGGTCGGGCTCACCCTGCTCGGCTTGTGGCAACACTTCCGCGACGACTATGTCGACGAATCCGTGCGCGGCGGTCGCGCGCGGGCGCACCGGTCGTGGCTGTCGAGCCCGACCATCATCGTGGTGTCCGTGGTCATGCTGCTGTTCACCCTGGTGTCCTTCGCCAAAGCCGATTGGACCCAACGAAATTCGTGGTCCTGGCTGAGTTCCAATGTCAACGCGCTGCGGGGTCAGCCGTGCGCACTGGCCGACGCGGTGCTGGTGGAATCCGATCCGACCGCAGGTGTGCTCGCGCCCGCTCGCGTTGCCGGACAGGGCGACTCGGATCCGGGCCGGGCGCTCGCCGGTACGGGGATGACCGGCTTCACGCCGAACGGAGTCGGCTCCGATCTCTCCGACGACTCCGACGAGTCGGGGTCGGAATCGGCGGATGCCGCCACCGGGGTGGACCGCACCCAGTCGGACCCGACCACACGGGAGACCGATACTTCCGGCACCGCATCGACCGACACCTCCGGTGGCACGACCGGCACCGCGGGCGTGAACGGTTCGACGGTGAAACTGCCGTTCGGCCTGTCGCCGCAGCGCACCCCGGTGCTCGGTACCTACGGCGCACCCGGCGGCACCGGCAGACTGACCTCCGACTGGTACCAGCTGCCGCCCCGGTCGCCCGCCGCCCCGTTGGTGACGATGTCGGTGGCCGGTGAGGTCGCCTACACCGACGACCTGGCGGTGACCCGATCCGGGCAGCCGGTGCGGCTGCAGTTCGGCCGGGTCGATCCGTCCGGCGCGGTCACTCCG
Organism: Gordonia sinesedis; assembly: GCA_039527305.1. Lineage (GTDB taxonomy): Bacteria > Actinomycetota > Actinomycetes > Mycobacteriales > Mycobacteriaceae > Gordonia > Gordonia sinesedis. The sequence goes on from BAAAJU010000002.1 coordinate 10,255, forward strand.
GTGGGCATGATGACACCGCTGGATATCGGGGGAGCGCCGGCGTGGCGGAACCTGCGATTCCCGCTCGACCGGGCACCCGGCGCGGCGACGGTGGTGCGCGTGATCGCCGAAGACACCTCCGGCGCCCCCGACCAGTGGCTGGCCGTCACCCCGCCACGCGTGTCGCGGATGGCGGTGCTCAACACCCTCGTCGGTAGTGAGGCGCCGGTCCTCATCGACTGGGAGGCCGGGCTCGCGTTCCCGTGCCAGCGGCCCGCACAGATACACAACGGGGTGCTGGAGACGCCCCAGTGGCGGATCTCGCCGGACCGGGAGGGCGAGAAGGTCAACTCGCAACGCTGGATGGCGGGTGACGCCGGCGGTCCGCTCGGCATCGTCGAGAACGAGTTGCGGCCGACGGTGCTGCCGTCCTACCTGCGGAACGACTGGGCAAAAGACTGGGGCATGCTGCAACGGCTGACCCCGCTGCTGCCGCAGCGCCCCGCCGAGCTGACCGTCACCACCGACACGCACAGCGGACTGTGGACGCCCGGCCCTATCCGGTCGGTCGGCTACTAGCTCGGCGGAAGCCGGACCCCGCCACCGAGCAGGTCGGTGGCGGCCGCGCGGATCATGGTGGTGCGCAACCGATTCGGTACCGCACGTAGTAGGGCGGCCATCGTGCGTGCGGTGCCGGTGGTATTCGTGCGAGACGACAGATAGTCGCGCTGCCGGGACGGCGGGAGCCGGAAGAACGCGTCGAAGAAGGTGCACGTCTCCGAATGATCGAGTGCGAGCAGCAGATTCAGCCCGATCAGCCGCAACCGGTAGACCTGCCGCGCCGACTGCGGCCAGAGCGTCCGGACCGGATCACCGGTGTGGCCGCCGACCACGGCGTCGGCGATGGTGTCGGCCGCTCCGAGTGAGGCGGCGACGCTGTAGCCGGTCGCCGGATGCATGAGTCCGGCCCGAGCGCCGTACAGCAGCGTCGGGGAGCGCCACGGTGTCCGTGCTCCGGTGACGCCGAAGGACACTCGTTCGTCGGCGTACATCGCGGGGAGCCCGCCGAGCCGGTCGGTGAGCCGCCCGCGCAGCTCGGCGATCGACAGCGCCGGATTCCCGACCAGGCAGGTCTCCTCCACCAGGAATCGATCCGCGGTCAGCGGGACCGCATAGAGGAACGACGGTGTGCGCGACCACGACACACCGGTGGGGCGACGCCAATCCATCAGCACCGCGCCGGCATCGCCCAGTATCTCGGCCGCCCGATCGGTGTCGACGACGATGCCGTAGGCGGTCTGTCGGATACCGCCGGCGAATCCGCCGCGGGCGTCGATCACGATGTCGGCATCGAGCCGGCTGCCGTCTGTCAACCGCGCCGTGTGGGCGGTCACCGATGTCGCACGGTCGCGTACCGTGCGCACCCGCACACCGTCCGGCTCGGACAGGAACCGGTGCAGTGCCGCGGTATCCAGCACCACATAGGCACGGTCGACGTCGATCGGATGCGGGCTGTACACCCGGATGCTCGTCGCTCGGCTGGCGACGACGTCGTCGGGGATCCAGCCGGGTAGTTCGTCGGCCCAACAGGCGTACGTTGCCCGCCACCCGCGGTCCGGTGCCGGGTCGACGAGCCGTACGTCGGCGCCATGGTGGGCAAGGCGGGCGGCCACCGCGCGACCGGCCGGCCCGGCGCCGACGACGATCGCGTCGGCGACCGTGGCCGCGGTCATGACGGCAGGATCATGACGGCGGGGTCATGACCGCAGGGGTCACATCGAGCCGGTGGCGAGCACGCCGCCGTCGACGCGGAGCGTGTCGCCGGTGATCCAGGCCGCGTCCGGGCCGGCCAGGAACGCCACCGCACGGGCGACGTCCTCGGGTTCGCCGAGCCGGCCGAGCGGATAGGTGCGCGCCGCGCGGTCCTCGTTGTCGCCGGCGATCAATGCTTCCGCGAATTTGGTTCGGACGATGCCGGGCGCGACGGCGTTGACTCGAATACCGGTGGGGCCCAGTTCCCACGCCAGTTCTTCGGTTAGCCGGATGAGTGCGGCCTTGGACGCGCCGTAGGCGGCGATCGCGCCGGTCGACCGGAGGCCGGCGACCGAGGCGACGTTGACGATCGCCCCGCCGGTGTCACGCATCCCCGCGCGCACCGCCTCCTGCACGAAGCCGAGCGCGGCGACCACGTTGGTGTCGAAGATCTTCCGGACGGCATCCAGGTCGGCGTCGACGAGCGGCCCGAACGTCGGGTTGATGCCGGTGTTGTTGACAAGAATGTCGATGCCGCCCTGAGCGACCGCGGCTGCTATTGCCTCGGCGCGGTGGTCCGCGTCGCCGGTGTTGCCGGGCACCGCGGTGACGGTCGCGTCCGGTACCGCGGCACGTAATTCGTCGGCCGCGGCGGCGAGCGGGTCGGCTTTGCGTGCCGTGATGACCACGGTGGCACCGCGCCGCGCGAGTTCGGTCGCGATCGCGAGGCCGATGCCGCGGCTCGCACCGGTCACCACGGCCGAGCGGCCGACCAGGTTGGGCTGGGGGACGGGAGTTGCTGTGGGTTCGGTCACCCGGCCACCGTATCGGGCCACGTCCGGACAGTCCCGGAGCTCGCGGCGGAAAATTCGCTGGCGGCGGCACAGTAGACTGGAACGCCGTGATCACCGCGACCGACCTGGAGGTTCGAGCGGGCGCCCGAACCTTGCTGTCGGCGCCCGGGTCGGCGCTGCGCATCCAGCCGGGTGACCGGATCGGTCTGGTCGGCCGCAACGGCGCGGGCAAGACGACCACTCTCCGCATCCTCGCCGGCGAAACCGAGCCCTACGCGGGCAGCGTCGTCCGGACCGGCGAGCTCGGGTATCTGCCGCAGGACCCCAAGGAGGGCGACCTCGACGTCCTGGCCAAGGATCGGGTGCTGTCGGCCCGGGGCTTGGACACGATCCTGCACGAGATGGAAAAGCAACAGGCGCTAATGGCCGAGGCCGCCGACGACCGTGTCCGGGACAAGGCGATCAACCGGTACGGCCGGCTGGAGGAGCGGTTCGCCGCTCTCGGCGGCTACGTCGCCGAGTCCGACGCCGCCCGTATCTGCCACAGCCTCGGACTGCCCGACCGCGTCCTCGGCCAGCCGCTGCACACCCTGTCGGGTGGCCAGCGGCGGCGTGTCGAGTTGGCGCGCATCCTGTTTGCCGCATCCGACGGCTCCGGCAAGTCGGATACCACGCTGCTGCTGGACGAGCCGACCAACCATCTCGACGCCGACTCGATCACCTGGCTGCGGGCGTTCCTGCAGAACCACGATGGCGGCCTCGTCGTCATCAGCCACGACGTCGAGCTGCTGGCCGACGTCGTCAACAAGGTGTGGTTTCTCGACGCCGTCCGCGGCGAGGCGGACGTGTACAACATGGGCTGGCAGCGCTACCTGGATGCGCGCGCTACCGATGAACAGCGCCGCAAACGCGAACGTGCGAACGCCGAGAAGAAGGCGGCCGCCTTGCGGACGCAGGCAGCGAAACTGGGCGCCAAGGCGACCAAGGCGGTCGCCGCACAGAACATGCTCAAGCGTGCCGACCGCATGCTCGACGCGCTCGACGAGGAGCAGGTCGCCGACCGCACCGCCCGGATCCGCTTCCCGGATCCGGCGACCTGCGGCAAGACCCCACTGATGGCGTCGGGATTGACGAAAACATATGGCTCCCTTGAGATTTTCACTGGCGTTGATCTGGCGGTGGACAAGGGGAGCAGGGTCGTGGTGCTCGGACTGAATGGTGCGGGCAAGACGACGCTGCTCAAGCTGCTGGCCGGGGTGGAGACCGCCGACACCGGCACGATCGACCCCGGGTACGGGTTGAAGATCGGCTACTTCGCGCAGGAACACGACACGCTCGATGATCTGGCGACCGTGTGGGAGAACATCCGGCACGCCGCGCCGGACGCGGGGGAGCAGGAGCTCCGAGGCCTGTTGGGCGCCTTCATGTTCAGTGGCGCGCAGCTCGAGCAACCGGCGGGCACCCTGTCCGGCGGCGAGAAGACGCGTCTCACCCTGGCCGGACTGGTGTCGTCGGCCGCGAACGTCCTGCTGCTCGACGAGCCGACCAACAACCTCGATCCGGTGTCGCGCGAACAAGTGCTGGACGCGCTGCGCAGTTACACCGGGGCCGTGGTGTTGGTGACGCACGACCCGGGCGCGGCCGCTGCACTCGACCCCCAGCGCGTGATTCTCCTGCCGGACGGCACCGAGGACCACTGGAACGAGGAATATCAGGAGCTCATCGAGCTCGCATGAGTGTCGCTGCGGGGGACTCACCGTGGGTGGGTGATGATCGTGTCGCCGGTGTCGGGGTTGCGCCAGGTGATGGTGCGGTCGGCGTGCATGGTCGGAATCCAGAGGCCGAGGTGTTTGCGGTGATGGTCCGGGGTGCACA
>BAAAJU010000003.1:0-244690 GCA_039527305.1 Gordonia sinesedis
CGTTCGGAAGGGATAACCGCTGAAAGCATCTAAGCGGGAAGCCTGTTCCAAGATGAGGTTTCTCCCCCCCTCGAGGGGATAAGGCCCCCCACAGACCATGGGGTTGATAGGCCAGAACTGTACACCTAGCAATAGGTTCAGGTGACTGGTACTAATCGGCCGAACGACTTACCACAACACACACCACCAACACGTGTGTGTGCTCGCATCCACTATGACACCTCTGAAATCACAGACACCCCCCACACCACAGTGTGGGGAAGCGTGACTGAAAATTTCACAACGTTTCGGCGGCCATAGCGGAGGGGAAACGCCCGGCCCCATTCCGAACCCGGAAGCTAAGCCCTCCAGCGCCAATGGTACTGCACCCTAACCAGTGTGGGAGAGTAGGACACCGCCGAACAACAACCCCAGTGTGGCCCCCAACAACCAAGTTGGGGGCCACACTGCTATCACCAGCACCCCGACCCGACCGCGTGATGTGCTGACCCGCAACGGAATCCGGCCCGCCGCCAAAGGTGGCGAGGGAAGGGCATAGATTGACTCCCATGAACGACCGCGATCGCAACCGTGGCCCGCGCACCCGAGAGAATGCCCGCCCGCGCGATGCCGGCCGAGGCCGAGATGCCGCCCGAGGGCGCGATAGCACACGCTCCCGTGACGGCCGGCCGGGGCGGCCCGCGGAGCCGCCGCTGCCGGAGGACGTCGCGGCGTCGGATCTCGACCAGGAGGCGCGCCGCGACCTGCTGACCCTGGACAAGGCGAATGCCGAACGCGTCGCCCGGCACCTCGTGATGGTGACGCGGCTTCTCGAGGAAGACCCGCGACGCGCCCTGGACCATGCGCGGGCCGCCCGCGGCCGAGCCGCAAGGGTCGGCCTGGTTCGGGAAACCCTCGGGATCGCCGCCTACAACGCGGGCGAGTGGCAGGAGGCGCTGTCCGAGCTGCGGGCAGCCCGCCGGATCACCGGCAGTGCATCGTTGTTGCCGCTGATTGCCGATGCAGAACGCGGCCTAGGTCGGCCCGACCGCGCCATCGAGATCGCCCGCAGCGCCGAAGGCAGAAGCCTGACCGGCGACGAGGCGACCGAGATGCGGATCGTGGAGGCAGGCGCGCGACTCGACCTCGACGAGCCCGACAAGGCGGTGGTGACGCTGCAGGGGGAGGACCTGACGCCAGGCAGGTCCGGCACCGCGGCGGCGCGCCTGTTCTACGCCTACGCGTCCGCGCTCGCCGCGTCCGGACGAGACGACGACGCGCTCACCTGGTTCATGAACGCGGCGGCCGCCGACGTCGACGACGTCACCGACGCCGAGTGGCGTCTGATGGATCTTGCGCACGGTTCCGACGAGGATGGCGACAGCGACGCCAGCGGGAGCGACGCCAGCGGGAGCGGCGAGAGCGACGGCGGCGATAGCGACGGCGACGACATCGCGAGCCAACCCGATACCGCGAGCCAACCCGACGCCGAGGGCGCGGCCCCCAGAACCGAACCGGCTGCCGTGATCGCGCCGTCGGCCGAGCCCGCCGCGGCCGACGACGCGACACCGTCGTCCGCTCCCACGTCCGCACCGACACCGGCGCCCGGCTCGCTGGCCGCGGGCTACGACGCGCTGCTGCTCGACCTGGACGGCACCGTCTTCGCCGGGCGGAGCCCGATCCCCGGTGCCGCCGACGCGCTCGCCGGTCTCGACCTGCCGCAGCTCTTCGTCACCAACAACGCCAGCCGCCGTCCCGCCGAGGTAGCGACGCATCTGGACGAGCTCGGTTTCTCGGTCACCCCGGAACAGATCGTGACCAGCGCACAAACCGGGGCCCGCCTCCTCGCCGAACACCTCGAGCCCGGCTCCCGCGCCCTGGTGCTCGGCACGGACGGTCTCGCTCAAGAGGTACGGGAGGTCGGCATCGGCGTCACCCGCAGCGCCGACGATCGCCCGGCAGCGGTGATCCAGGGCTACTCCCCGGACATCGGCTGGGCCGAGCTGTCCGAGGCGGCGCTCGCCATCCGGGCGGGAGCGCTGTGGGTAGCCACCAATGTCGACGCCACTCTGCCGTCCGAGCGCGGTCTGCTGGTCGGCAATGGGTCGCTGGTGGCCGCCGTCGCCAACGCGACCGGCGCCCAACCCCTCGTGGCCGGTAAGCCCGCCGCGCCGTTGATGGCAGACGCCATCGCCCGGAGCGGGGCCAGTACGCCGCTGGTCGTCGGCGACCGGCTGGACACCGACATTCAGGGCGCGCACTCGGTCGGCCTGGACAGCTTGCTGGTGCTGACCGGGGTCAGCACACCGACCGATCTGCTGCTCGCACCGCCCGAACAGCGCCCCACCTACGTGGCCGACGGCCTCGCCGGGCTCTTCGACGATGCCTCTTCCGTGCACATCGGTGAGCAGCCCGACTGGGCCGTCGACATCGCCGACCAGCGGGTCACCGCCGCCCGCACCGACCCGGAATCCGACGACACGGTCGCACGGATGCGGTTGCTACCGGCTCTCGCGCACGCCGTCTGGGCGCATCTGGACGCCGAGCAGTCCGACGACCTCACCGAGGTGACGATCACCGGCGCCGACGCGGACACTCAACGGTGGATCGGTGACCTCGGCCTCGGCTGAGGGTGCGTTAGCGTGGAACCTGCCATGAACACCGATGAGAACGCGCAGGCGGACGTGACCGGCACTCCGACCCCGACCCCGGGACCAACGGCGGGACCAACGCCGGGGCCGCGCCCCGGCCCGCATCTGATGCCCGGAGCCGGGCGCACATCCGGCGATGAGGTCGACGCGGATGTTGTCGACGCGGCCACGCCCCCCGGGCCCGAACTCGCCGAGACCGTCACCGCTTCGGTCCGCGAGCTGCTGGCCGAAGTGGACGAGGTACGCCGCCAGGCCGGCGACGAGTTCTCGCTGGCGGCGCTCGGCCGGCAGACCGAACTCCTCGAACGTGCCCACACGGTGCTCACCGACGCGCTCGCCGAGGTCGATCGACGATGATCACCGGCCGTCCGCCGATCGGATCGCACTGAGTGGCGGCACGCGCGCGGCTGGACGCCGAACTGGTGCGCCGCGGACTCGCCCGTTCCCGGGAGCAGGCACGTGAATTCGTCGATGCCGGCATCGTCAAGGTCAACGGTGTCGTCGCGGCGAAGGCGGCGACCAATGTCGGCCGAGACACCCCCATCGTCGTCGTCACCGACGACCGCGACGACTGGGCCTCACGTGGCGCGCACAAGCTCCTCGGCGCGCTCGACGCATTCGAACCCGCCGGTCTGACGGTCGCCGGCCGGCGCTGCCTCGACGCAGGCGCGTCCACCGGCGGCTTCACCGACGTTCTGCTGCGCCGCGGGGCGGCCGAGGTCGTGGCCGTCGACGTCGGCTACGGCCAGCTCGTCTGGCGGCTGCAGAGCGATGACCGCGTCCACATCCACGACCGCACCAACGTCCGCCACCTGGACGCCGCCGCGATCGACGGACCCGTCGACCTCGTGGTCGCCGACCTGTCGTTCATCTCGCTGTCGCTGGTCCTGCCTGCATTCGCGGCCAGCGTCCGCCCGGGCGCCGACCTGCTGCCGATGGTCAAGCCGCAGTTCGAGGTGGGTAAGGACCGGGTCGGTGCCGGTGGGGTAGTACGCGATCCGCACCTGCGGGCGGAGGCGGTTGAGAAGGTCGCCGCCGATGCTGCGCGGCTGGGTTTCGTCACTCGGTCCGTGGTGGCGAGCCCGCTACCGGGACCGTCGGGAAACGTCGAATACTTCCTCTGGCTCACCTACCGCCCGGACGACGGTGCCGAGCCGCTCCGGGATAGTCTCGACGAGGTCGCCCGGATGACGCGGCAGGCCGTCGCCGACGGGCCCCAGTGAGCCTGCACGCTCGCCTGGCCACCGCGCTTCGACGAAGGGACATCACGTGGCGAACGACCCGGTTGTTGCCGCCTCGGTAGCTGCCGAATCGTCGGCCCCCCGCAGCGCCGCCCCGGACCCGATCGACCCCGACGCCCCGCGCGTGTTTCTCGTCGTCGCCCACACCGGCCGCGAGATCGTCACCCGCACCATGCAGGCCATCGCCCGACACTGCGCCGACGCCGGGATCGCGTTGCGCGTCGTCGACCACGACACCCGCGCCGAACCCGGACCGGCCGCACACACCCCGCACTCCGACGTGGGCCCGGCACGAACGGAGAGCCACCCCGTCGACCCCGCGCAACTACGCGAGATCGGCGCCCGGGTCGAGGTGACGACCGGAAACGCCGCGTCCGCGGAAGGCTGCGAGGTCGTCATCGTCCTCGGCGGCGACGGCACCTTCCTGCGTGCCGCGGAACTGGCCTACCCGGCCAATGTGCCGGTGCTCGGGATCAACCTCGGCCGCATCGGCTTCCTCGCCGAAGCGGAGGCCAACCGGGTCGACGCGGTGATGACCAAACTGATCGACCGCGACTACCGCGTCGAACCACGAATGACGCTGGACGTCACCGTGATCGACGCCGCTAACCCCGCCGACGCGACCCGCAGCTGGGCGCTCAACGAGGTCGCCATCCTCAACAGCACCAACACCGGAGTGCTGGAACTGGTCACCGAGGTGGACGGCCGACCGGTGTCGGCATTCGGCGCCGACGGCGTGCTGGTGTCCACCCCGACCGGATCCACCGCCTACGCCTTTTCGGCGGGCGGCCCGGTGATGTGGCCCGACCTGGAAGCCATCCTCATCGTGCCGAGCAACGCACATGCCCTCTTCGCCCGCCCCATGGTGACCAGTCCGCGGTCCCGCATCGCGATCGAGGTCGAACCGGACGGCCGGTCGGCCACCGCGCTGTGCGACGGGCGCCGCGTCCTGGACGCACCGGCGGGCACCCGTGTCGAAATCGTCCGCGGCCGGCGGCCCGTGCTCTGGGTGCGGATCGACTCCGACCCCTTCGCCGACCGGCTGGTCACCAAGTTCGCGTTGCCGGTCACCGGCTGGCGGGGGAGGCAGGCGTAGGCGTGCTCGAAGAGCTGTCGATCACCGGACTCGGCGTCATCGACGAGGCGTCGGCGCACTTCCCGCCCGGCTTCACCGTGCTCACCGGCGAGACCGGCGCCGGCAAGACGATGATTGTGACGAGCCTGCGACTGCTGTCCGGCGCGCGCGCCGACGCCGCCCGGGTGCGGGCCGGTAGCGAACGCGCGGTCGTGGAGGGCCGGTTCCGGGTGACCGGCGAGGCCGGCGCCACGCCGGCCCCGAATGGCAGCGGCCCGGTCCCGGAATCCCCCGAGATCGCCGACCTCCTGGAATCCAGCGGCGCCGAACTCGACGAGGACGGCACCGTCATCGCGGTGCGCACCGTCGGCTCCGACGGCCGCTCGCGCGCCCACCTCGGCGGCCGGTCGGTGCCGGTGGGGGTGATGGGCAAATTGACGAACGCGGTGCTCACCATTCACGGCCAGAACGACCAGCTGCGCCTGCTACGGCCGGACCGGCAACGGGCCGCGCTGGACACCTTCGCGGGCACGCGGGCGGCCTCCGCGCTGCGCACCTACCGACGTGCCCGAGATGCCTGGATCGCCGTCCTCGACGAACTTGACGACCTGCGATCCAATCACCGGGAGCTCGCACAGGAAGCCGACCGCCTCCGGTTCGGCGTCGACGAGATCGCCGCGGTGGACCCCGCGCCGGGCGAAGACGACGAACTGACCGGAACCATTCGACGGCTCACCGACCTCGAATCGATCCGCACGGCCGCCGCCGAGTCCCAGCGCCTGGTCGCCGGCGACACCGGCTCCACGGTGGAAGCGCTCGGCCAGGTGCGCAACCTGCTGGCGGCATCCGGCGACGACGCCCTCACCGCGCTTGCCGGCCGCGTCGACGAAGCGCTCACCGTGGTCACCGACATCGGTGCCGAACTCACCACCTTCCTGTCCGGACTGCCCACCGACGCCGACACCCTCGACGGCTTGCTGTCCCGGCAGGCCGAACTCAAGGCCCTCGTCCGCAAGTACGCACCGGACATCGACGGTGTACGGGCCTGGCGTGCCGACGCCGAACACCGGCTCGGCCAGATCGACGACCCCCAGGCCGCGATCGACGACCTGGAACGGTCCGCCGACCAGGCGCGTAACGCGGTCGCCGACGCGGCCAGCGCCCTCCACGCCGTCCGCGCCAAGGCCGCGACGTCGATGGGCAAGAAGGTATCCCGGGAACTGTCCGGGCTGGCGATGGGCGATGCGCAACTGTCGGTGGACGTGTCGCTGGAACCCGCGACCGACGATCGGCTCGCGATCGACGTCGACGGCCGCTCGGTCCACGCCGGCGCGGACGGCCCCGATCGTGTCGAGTTCTCCCTCGTCGCCCACCGCGGCGCCCACCCGCTGCCGATCGCGACCTCGGCGTCCGGCGGTGAACTGTCCCGGGTGATGCTCGCACTCGAAGTCGTGCTGGCCGAACCGACGTCGGGCAGTGTGATGGTCTTCGACGAGGTCGATGCCGGGGTCGGTGGCCGGGCCGCGGTCGAGATCGGTCGTCGGCTCGCGCAACTCGCCCGCGCCCACCAGGTGATCGTGGTGACCCACCTGCCGCAGGTCGCCGCGTTCGCCGACAACCACCTCGTCATCGGCAAGACATCGACGCGCGGCGCATCGGCGCAGACCAGCACCGTCCGCCGGCTCGATCGCGACGACCGGATCGCCGAACTCGCCCGGATGCTGGCCGGACTCGGCGAATCCGACACCGGTCGGGCACATGCCGAAGAGCTCCTGACGACCGCCGACCGGGAGAAGGACCCCACCGCCGACCCGTAACAGTTGATACTCGTGTGACAAAAGTTGCTGTTGTTACGGCGCGCCTCCCGGCCCCCGGCGCCGTAGCGGTCGATCATCGTGTGCATGAAGATGCCTGCACTGCTCGCACGGACCACCGATGAACTGCCTGGCGTCACCGGAATCGCCAGGATCGACAAGAACACCCGGCGACTCCTCGATCGAGTCGGTCCGGGCGACATTGCCATCCTCGACGAGGTCGACCTCGACCGCGTGACCGCCGACGCACTGGTCGAGGCCAACGTTGTCGCCGTCGTCAACGCCTCCCGGTCGATCACCGGCCGGTACCCGAACCTCGGCCCCGAGGTGCTGGTCGCCTCCGGCATCGTGCTGCTCGACGAGGTCGGCCCCGAGGTCTTCAAGCGCGTCAAGGACGGCGCCAAGCTCCGCGTGCACGACGACCGCCTGTTCGTCGGCGAGCGTCGGCTGGCCAAGGGCGCCGAGCTCGAAGAGCACGACATCGCCGACATGATGATCGACGCCAAGTCCGGCCTGGTGGACCATCTGGAAGCCTTCTCCGGCAACACGATCGAGTTCATCCGTAGCGAGTCACCGCTGCTGATCGACGGGGTCGGGGTCCCCGACGTCGACGTGTCGCTGGCGGGCAAGCACGTCGTCATCGTCGCGGACGGCGCCGACCGGGTCGCCGATCTGCGGGCGCTCAAGCCATTCATCAAGGAGTACTCGCCGGTGTTGATCGGCGTCGGTGCGGGCGCGGACACGTTGGTGAAGGCCGGCTACCGCCCGTCGGTGATCGTCGGCGACCCGGTCGACATGAAGACCGCGACGCTGAAAAGTGGTGCGCAGGTGGTGCTTCCGGCCGATACCGACGGGCACGCACCCGGCCTGGAACGCATCCAGGATCTGGGTATCGGCGCGACGACGTTCCCGGCGGCCGGCTCGGCCGCCGACCTGGCTCTGTTGCTGACCGACTACCACGGTGCCGACCTGATCGTCACGGTCGGCTATGGCGGCACCCTCGACGACTTCTTCGACCGGTCCCGGCGGGAAAGCAACCCGTCGACCTTCCTGACCCGGCTCAAGGTGGGCCCCAAGCTCGTCGACGCCAAGGCCGTTGCGACGCTGTACCGCAGTCGCGTCTCCGGCGCGGTCATCGCGTGCGTCATCATGGCCGCTCTGGTGGCCGTCATCGCCGCGATCATGCTGTCGAACGTCGGCGGCGAGGTCGTGGATTGGGTGATGGCCCAATGGGACCGGCTGATGGAGTGGGCGCGGGGAGTCTGGAACCGGTAACGCATGATCTCACTTCGACAGCACGCCATCTCGCTGGCGGCGGTGTTTCTCGCCCTGGCCCTGGGACTGTTCCTGGGGTCGGGGTTCGTCGGTGACCGGATGAACTCGCTCACCGGCACCAGCCGCGACCGCATCGGCGACCTGGAGCGAGAGCGTGACGGACTCAACGCGCAACTCAACGCGGCCAACAGCTTCGGCGCCGCCGTCGGCCCGCGCCTGATCGCCGGACAGCTCCGGGGACAGCAGGTCCTCGTCGTCACGACCCCCAACGCCGCGGACCGGGACGTGACAGCGGTGAAGGAGGCCGTGTCGGGGGCGGGCGGACGGTTCACCGGCCAGATCGGTCTCACCGACCGGCTGGTCCGCGACGGCGACGCCGAGCGGCTCCGCACCATCGTCGACCAAACGATCCCGCCGGGCACTACGCTGCGCGCCGAACTCACCGACTCCGGCGCCCGTGCCGGTGACCTCCTCGGAGCGTTAATGCTGACCCGTGACGGTGGCCGCCCGGTCGCGGCGGGGGACCGGTCCACCGGTCTGCAGGCGTTGCGGGACGGTGGCTTCATCTCCTACGCCGACAACACGCTTACGCCAGCCGATCTCGTCGTCGTCGTCACCGGAGACGCCCTGCCGGAGAACGCGGGCGCTCAGGGGCCGGCGACCGCGCAACTGGCGGCCGCCCTGGCCGCCCGCGGGCAGGGGGGAGTCCTCGCCGGCCGCACCGGCTCGGCAACCGGCGGCTCGCCGATCGCGGTGGTGCGGTCCGACCCGTCGTTGCGCAACGCGGTGTCCACGGTCGACAACGTCGATCAGCAGACCGGCCGGATCACCACGATCCTGGCGCTCAACCGCGAGGGCACCGGCGCGTCCGGTGCCTACGGCACCGGCCCGGGGGCGACGTCGATCACCGTCGAGCCGACCCCGGCTCGTCCGGGAGCGGCCGCCGGCTAGTCATGGCGCCCGGACACCACCGGTGTGGCGACGCGCGTTCGGCGCCGGTGGTGTTACCCTGGAGTCCCGTAGGTACACAGGCTCACCGACCTGATCCGGCCGACGGGAGACACGCTTTTGCGACCACTTCGCGCGCACGCGGACACCAAACACATCTTCGTCACCGGCGGTGTCGCCTCATCCCTGGGTAAGGGGTTGACGGCGTCGAGCCTGGGACAACTGCTCACCGCCCGTGGCCTGCGGGTCACCATGCAGAAGCTCGACCCGTATCTCAATGTCGATCCGGGCACGATGAACCCGTTCCAGCACGGCGAGGTGTTCGTCACCGAGGACGGCGCCGAGACCGACCTGGACGTCGGCCACTACGAACGCTTCCTCGACCGCAACCTGTCGCAGTCGGCGAATGTCACCACCGGACAGGTGTATTCGACCGTCATCGCCAAGGAACGGCGCGGCGAGTACCTGGGCGAGACGGTCCAGGTGATCCCGCACATCACCGACGAACTCAAGTCCCGGGTGCTGGCGATGCGCGCCGCCGGCGACGACGGCGAGACTCCGGACGTGGTGATCACCGAAATCGGCGGCACCGTCGGCGATATCGAGTCCTTGCCGTTCATCGAGGCCGCGCGGCAGATCCGGCACGACGTCGGCCGGGACAACGTCTTTTTCCTGCACGTCTCGCTCGTGCCCTACCTGGCGCCGTCCGGAGAACTCAAGACCAAACCGACTCAGCATTCGGTGGCCGCGTTGCGCAACGTCGGTATCCAGCCGGACGCGCTGATCCTGCGATGCGACCGGGACGTGCCGGAAGCGTTGAAGAACAAGATCGCGTTGATGTGCGACGTCGACGTCGAGGGAGTCATCTCCACCCCGGACGCGCCGTCCATCTACGACATCCCCAAGGTGCTGCACGGCGAACAGCTCGACGCCTACGTGGTGCGCAAGCTGGGACTGCCGTTCCGCGACGTCGACTGGACCGAGTGGGGCGAGTTGCTCAACCGGGTACACGACCCCCGGGAGAGCGTCACCGTCGCGCTCGTCGGCAAGTACGTCGACCTCCCGGACGCGTATTTGTCTGTGACCGAGGCGATCCGCGCCGGCGGCTTCGCGTCGAAGGCACATGTCAACATCAAGTGGGTGCCCTCGGACGAGTGCGCCACCCCCGCCGGCGCGCAAGCGGCACTCGGCGACGTCGACGGCATCCTGATCCCCGGCGGCTTCGGTATTCGCGGCATCGAGGGCAAGGTCGGTGCGATCGGCTACGCCCGCCGCCGGGGCATCCCGCTGCTCGGGTTGTGCCTCGGTCTGCAGTGCATCGTGATCGAAGCCGCCCGGTCGGTGGGGTTAGACGGGGCCAGTTCTGCCGAATTCGACCCGGACACACCGCATCCGGTGATCTCCACGATGGCCGACCAGGCCGACGCGGTGGCCGGTGAGGCCGACCTGGGCGGCACGATGCGGCTGGGCGCCTACCCGGCGACACTCAAGCCGCGGTCGGTGGTCGCCGACGCCTACGGCACCACCGAGGTCTCCGAGCGGCACCGGCACCGCTACGAGGTGAACAACTCCTACCGGGACAAGATCGCCGACTCCGGGCTGGTGTTCTCCGGGACGTCACCGGACGGGCATCTGGTCGAGTTCGTCGAATATCCGCGGTCGGCGCACCCGTTCCTGGTCGGTACGCAGGCGCACCCGGAGCTCAAGAGCCGGCCGACACGGCCGCACCCGCTGTTTCGGTCGTTCATCGAGGCTGCGCTGAAATACAAGGCGGCCGAACGACTTCCGGTCGACCTGGGTGACTACGACCGACACTCGTCGACCGATGACGCGGACGCTGCCGACATCGACACGACCGTCGATGTCGCCGTCGACGCCGCGGGTAGCGACCACGGGGCCTGACCGCCATGTTCGAGCCGGAGTTCGCGTCCGAGCCCGAGTCCGGCGGCGGCCACGACTTCGCCGTCCGCGATAGCCGCACGGTGTACGACGGCGCGATCCTCACGCTGCGGGTGGACCAGGTCGCGATGCCCGGCGGCCGGATCGCCGAACGAGAAGTCGTCGAGCATTTCGGCGCCGTCGCGGTCGTTGCTCGTGACGCGGACAACCGCATCGCGATGGTCCGGCAGTACCGGCACCCGGTCGGCCGGCGGTTGCTGGAGCTACCCGCCGGATTGCTCGACGCCGCCGCATCCGAAGCGCCGGTCGCGGCCGCCCGGCGGGAACTCGCCGAGGAGACCGACACCGGCGCCGACACGTGGCGGGTGCTGGTGGATCTCGACCTGTCGCCCGGTTTCACCGACGAAGCGCTGCGCCTGTTTCTGGCCGAGGATCTGCATCCGGTTCCCGCCGCCGAGCGGCACGACGAGGAGGCGGACATGTCGGTGGAATGGGTCGCACTGGACGACGCCGTCGCCGCCGTTTTCGCCGGCGACATCGTCAACGCCACGAGTGTCGCGGGAATCCTCGCACTTGCCGCCGCGGACCGTGGCGACGTCACGCTGCGCAGTGTCGACGCCGCATGGACCGACGAGCCGACGGCGCTACGCGCCCGCAAGGGGATGCCGTGACGGCGGGCGTCGCCGACCACATCGCGCGCTACCTCGATCACCTCGCCGTGGAGCGTGGTGCGGCCAAGAACACGCTCGAGTCCTACGGTCGGGACCTCGAGCGCTACCACCGATACCTCGCCGGTCGCGGCATCGGCGATCTCGCCCAGGTCGCCGAGAGCGACGTCCGCGAGTTTCTGGTGGCGTTGCGGCGTGGCGACCCCGACACCGGTGCCGAGCCGCTCGCGGACAGCTCGATCGCCCGAACCCTGGTGGCCACCAGAGGGTTTCACAAGTTTGCCGCCGCCGAGGGAATCGTCGCCGGCGACGTCGCACACGCGGTGCGGCCACCCCGCCCGGCGCGGCGCCTGCCCAAGGCGCTGACCGTCGCGAATGTCCTGTCCATCCTGGAGACCAGTGGTTCCGGTGATCACCCGCGGGCGCTGCGCGATCGGGCGCTGCTGGAGCTGCTGTACAGCTGCGGCGCCCGCATCTCCGAGGCCACCGCACTGGACGTCGATGACATCGACACCGCCACCCGATCGGTGCGGCTGCACGGTAAGGGCGGCAAGGAGCGGGTGGTGCCGGTCGGTGGCCCCGCGATCGATGCCGTCGACGCGTATCTGGTCCGCGGCCGGCCCGCGCTGGTCTCGCGGTCGAATCCCGCACTGTTCCTGAACGCCCGGGGCGGCCGCCTCACCCGGCAGGGTGCGTGGCAGGTGCTGGCATCGGCCGCCGAGCGTGCCGGTGTCGACGAGCCGGTGTCGCCGCACACGCTGCGGCACAGCTTTGCCACTCACCTGCTCGACGGTGGTGCCGACGTCCGGGTGGTCCAGGAGTTACTCGGCCATGCGTCGGTGACCACGACGCAGGTGTACACCCTGGTGACGGTCAACACGATGCGGGAGGTCTACGCGACCGCACATCCGCGGGCCCGATGACCGCCGCCCCCGGTCCTTTCCCGGCGATGCTCCACGAGTTCACCGAACCGACGCATTACGCTGGCGTAGACACGCCGAGCGCGCGGCACACGTCAGCCCTGAGCCGTCCGACAGCAGAGAAGGGAGCGCCGGACACGTGACCACCCCGAGCACACCGCGGTCCGACGCCCGTTCCGACGACCAGTACCGGTTTGAGGTGTCGCCTGGTGGCGACGCGGACGATCACGACGACACCCCCGACCGCGCCGGCAGCGGCGCGGCTAGCAGCGACGATGCCACCCACGAGGGTGACGGCCTTGGCCCGACCGGCCGGCCCTACCGGGATGTCCCGGAGCCGGCGCCGCTCGACCGCCACGGTCCGGCGACCGTCATCGCGGTGTGTAACCAGAAGGGCGGCGTCGGCAAGACCACCTCGACGATCAATCTCGGTGCCGCGCTCGCCGAGTACGGCCGCCGGGTGTTGCTGGTGGACCTCGATCCGCAGGGGGCGCTCTCCGCGGGTCTCGGTGTGCCGCACCACGAACTCGACGAGACCGTCTACAACCTGCTGGTACCGCCGCACGCAGATACCGACGACGTGCTCATGCGCACTCGGGTCGAGGGCCTCGACCTGCTGCCCAGCAACATCGACCTGTCCGCGGCGGAGATCCAACTGGTCAGCGAGGTCGGCCGGGAGCAAGCGCTGGCCCGCGCACTGCACCCGGTGCTCGACCGCTACGACGTCGTCCTGATCGACTGCCAGCCATCGCTGGGATTGCTCACGGTCAACGCGCTGGCCTGCGCGGATACCGTGGTCATCCCGATGGAGTGCGAGTACTTCAGCCTCCGCGGCCTGGCCCTGCTGACCGACACCATCGACAAGGTACGGGACCGGCTGAACTTCCGGCTGCAGCTGGGTGGAATCCTGGTCACCATGTTCGACGCCCGGACGTTGCATTCGCGCGAGGTGATGGCCCGCGTCGTCGAGGTCTTCGGCGACGCCGTCTACGACACCGTCATCTCCCGCACCGTCCGGTTCCCGGAGACCAGCGTGGCGGGCGAACCCATCACCTCGTGGGCGCCCAAGTCGGCAGGCGCGAAGGCGTACCGGGCGTTGGCCCGCGAGGTGATCGCGCGCACCGTCAAGCGGGCATGACGGGGGAGGTCGACACCCGCGCGCCGGAGGAGGTGGCACCGGTCGCGGGTGAGGACGAGGGTGTCGCCGACACGACGGCCGCCGATGCCGGCCCGGACAGCGACAGTGGAGCCGGCAACGACGGCGAGGCCGGCTTCCGGGTCAAGCTGGACAACTTCGAGGGTCCGTTCGACCTGCTGCTCAACCTGATCAGTCAGCACCGGCTCGACGTCACCGAGGTGGCGTTGCACGAGGTCACCGACGACTTCATCGCCTACACCCGACAGCTCGGCCCCGACCTGGGCCTCGAGCAGACCACCGAGTTCCTGGTCGTCGCCGCGACCCTGCTGGACCTGAAGGCGGCCCGGCTGCTACCGACCGGCGAGGTGGACGATCCCGAAGACCTGGCACTGCTGGAGGCCCGCGACCTACTGTTCGCGCGGCTGTTGCAGTATCGGGCGTACAAGCAGGTGGCGGCACTGTTCGGCGAGCTGGAGGCCGCGGCGCTGCAACGATATCCGCGCGCGGTGTCGCTGGAACCCCGCTACTCCGACCTGCTGCCCGAGGTCACCCTCGGTGTCGACGCACCCCGGTTCGCCGAGGTGGCGGCCGCGGCGCTCACGCCCCGGCCGACGCCCACCGTCGGCCTCGATCACCTGCACGTGCCGAAAGTGTCGGTGCCTGCGCAGGCGCGCCGCCTGGCCGAGCTGCTGAGCGATGCGCCGGGACAGTGGCTGACCTTCGGCCAGCTCGTGGCCGAATGCGGGAGCGGTCTGGAGGTGGTCGGCCGGTTCCTCGGGCTCCTGGAACTGTTCCGGGAGCGGGCCGTCGCATTCGAGCAGCCGGAGGCGCTCGGCGATCTCAGCGTGTCGTGGACCGGGGATCGCGACGTCGCCGACATCAACATGGACAGGGCAGAGGATTACGGATGACCGACGGGATGACGGACCCCAGTGACCGGACCACCGACCCCGAGATCGACCGGGAGATCGACACCGCCCCGGGAGATGACGGTGTCCAGGCCGACGACGGTGATACCGCTACCGCCGTGGACGCCACACAGACGACGCTGGACGCGGAAGGGGATCTCGTCCTCGACGACACGCGGCTGCGGGCCGCGCTGGAGGCCGTCCTGCTCGTGGTGGACACCCCGGTGACCTCCGAGGAACTCGCGACCGCGGTCGAGCAGGACCGACTGCGGGTGCACACGATGCTCAAGCAGATGGCGACCGACCTGACCGAGGCGGGCAGCGGGATCGACCTGCGATTCGCCGGGGACGGGTGGCGCTATTACACCCGCGCCGACTACGCGCCCTATGTGGAGCGCCTGCTCCTCGACGGCGCCCGGTCGAAGCTCACCCGCGCGGCGCTGGAGACGCTCGCGGTGATCGCCTACCGGCAGCCGGTGTCCCGGACGCGGGTGAGTGCGATTCGCGGCGTCAACGTCGACGGTGTCATCCGCACTCTGGTGGCACGTGGACTCATCAACGAGGTGGGCACCGATCCACAGACCACTGCTACCACCTACGGGACGACGGAACTGTTCCTGGAACGGCTGGGGTTGGCATCGCTCGCCGAGCTGCCCGATCTGGCGCCGCTGCTGCCCGATGTCGACCTGATCGACGACTTGGACGAGGAGATCTCCGCCGACCCGCGATTCGCCAAACTGGCCGGTGGCACGCCAGACTCGATGGCAACCGATGCCGCCGGCGCGATCGACGCCGCCGGCGCGGATGCGCAGGATACGGCCGACGATCGGAGCAGCCTCTCATGACACCCGCACGCGGCGACGGCGCACCGAGGCGGCGAAAGGCGGGCGCGGACAAGGCGGACGCGGGCCGGCGTGCGGGCTCGTCGAAGAAGCAGCAGCCGCGTCGCGCGGCCGACGGGGGCCAGGGGTCCGGCGCGGCCAAGAAGACGCATCGCAAGGGCAGTCGCCCCGATGTCGAGACGGGCCGGGTGCGGTTGAACAACGCGCGACCGGCACGGACGCAGCGGCGGCCGGACGCCGAACGGGATTCCGGTGCCACCTATGTCGACGACGGCGTGCGGTTGCAGAAGGTGCTGGCGCAGGCCGGCGTGGCGTCTCGTCGGGGTGCCGAGGAGATGATCGCCGCCGGCCGGGTCGAGGTCGACGGCGAGATCGTCACCGAACAGGGTCTCCGCATCGATCCGGACTCCGCGGTCATCCGGGTCGACGGCGCGCGGGTGATCATCGACGAGACGCGCCAGTATCTCGCGCTGAACAAGCCGAAAGGCTGGCAGTCCACGATGTCCGACGACCAGGGCCGTCCGTGTGTCGGCGACATCGTCGCCGAACGGGTGATGGCCGGGCAGCGGCTCTTCCACGTCGGCCGGCTGGACGCCGACACCGAGGGTCTGCTGTTGCTGACGAACGACGGTGAGCTCGCCCACCGGTTGATGCATCCCTCGTATGAGGTACCCAAAACCTACGTGGCGACGGTCCGCGGCCAGGTGCCGCGCGGGCTCGGCCGCACCCTGAAGCAGGGTGTCGAGCTCGACGACGGCCCGGTCGCGGTGGACGGCTTCACCGTGCTCGAGGTCGGGGAGGGGGAGTCGCTGGTGCGGATCACCCTGCACGAGGGCCGGAACCGGATCGTGCGTCGCCTGATGGAGGCGGCCGGGTACCCGGTGATTTCGTTGGCGCGCACGCACATCGGGTCGGTGGCGCTCGGCGAGCAACGACCGGGCAGCCTCCGGGTGCTCGGGCGCGACGAGGTCGGCGCGCTCTACCAGGCGGTCGGGCTGTGAGCGATACACCGATGCGCGATACACCGATGCGCGACGGGACCGCGGCGCATCCTGTCACCGGCGCTCCGGATGTGACCGGCGGCCGCGGTCCGGTCGACGTCATCGCGATCGACGGCCCCGCCGGTACCGGAAAATCGACCGTCTCCAAGCGGCTCGCGACCAGGGTCGGCGCGCACTATCTCGATACCGGTGCGATGTACCGGGCCGCGACCCTTGCGGTGCTGCGCGCCGAGGCCGCGGTGGACGATTCCGACGCGGTCGGCCGGATCGTGGGCGACGCGGCGATCGAACTGGTTCCCACCGGCGACGGCCGCAGCCGGACCTATCTCGACGGCACCGATGTGTCCGCCGAGATCCGCGACGACGCGGTCACCAATTCGGCATCTGCCGTATCGGCGGTGCCCGCCGTTCGCACCAAACTCGTTGCGCTACAGCGTCAGCATGCCGGGGCGGAGCCGATCGTCGTGGAGGGACGCGACATCGGCACCGTCGTCTTTCCGGATGCCGTGGTGAAGATCTTTCTCACCGCGACACCGGAGGCTCGCGCCGAACGGAGGCACAAGCAGAATGTGGCGGCCGGGCGGGACAGTGACTTCGCCGCCGTGCTGGCGAGTGTCAATCGCCGCGATCACCTCGACTCGACCCGCGCCGTGTCGCCGCTGCGACCGGCCGACGACGCCGTCGTCGTGGACACCAGCGACCTGACGCTCGAGCAGGTCCTCGACCGCCTGGAAGCACTGGTGCGCACCAGAATTGGAGGTCACCGATGACAGATCACGGCGACACCGAACTGTCGACGATGCCCGGTGACGGCACCTGGTCGGACGAAACCGATTGGGAACTGGGCGATCTCGACGTCGCCGAGGACGGCGGCGCGGTCGAACGGGTGCCGGTGCTGGCGATCGTCGGCCGCCCGAACGTGGGGAAGTCGACACTGGTCAACCGGATTCTGGGCCGGCGTGAGGCCGTCGTGGAGGATATTCCGGGTGTCACCAGGGACCGGGTGTCCTATCCGGCGTCCTGGGCCGGTCGGCGCTTCACGGTCGTCGACACCGGAGGTTGGGAGCCGGACGCGAAGGGCTTGCAACAATCGGTCGCCCAGCAGGCGGAGTTGGCGATGCGTACCGCGGACGCGATCGTGCTCGTGGTGGACGCCACCGTGGGCGCGACCGCGACCGACGAGGCGGTCGCACGGGTGTTGCGCCGGTCGAAGACGCCGGTCATCGTGGCGGCCAACAAGGTCGACAGTGAACGCATGGAGGCCGAGGCGGCGTCGTTGTGGTCGCTGGGGCTGGGGGAGCCGCACACGGTGTCCGCCGCGCATGGTCGGGGAACCGGCGACCTGCTCGACGAGATCCTGGACATTCTGCCGGAAACCCCTCGGGAGGGAACGACTTTCGGTGGTCCGCGCCGGGTGGCACTGGTCGGCAAGCCCAATGTGGGCAAGAGTTCCCTGCTGAACAAGCTGGCCGGATCCGATCGCTCGGTCGTCGACAATGTCGCGGGTACCACCGTCGATCCGGTGGACGAGCTGATCGAACTCGACGGCAAGCCGTGGCTGTTCATCGACACCGCGGGGCTGCGCCGCAAGGTGCGGACCGCGAGCGGGCACGAGTATTACGCATCGTTGCGGACCCGGGCCGCGCTGGAAGCCGCCGAGGTGGCGATTCTGCTGATTGACGCGTCGGAGCCGATCACCGAGCAGGACCTTCGAGTGCTGTCACTGATCGCGGAAACCGGTCGCGCCCTGGTGATCGCGTTCAACAAGTGGGACATGGTCGACGAGGACCGCCGCTACCAGTTGGACAAGGAGATCGACCGCGAGCTGGCGCGGGTTCCGTGGGCGCGCCGCGTCAACATTTCGGCCAAGACCGGCCGGTCGGTGCAGAAGTTGGTGCCCGCGCTGGAAGGCGCACTGGAGTCGTGGGATAAGCGGGTGCCGACCGGCCGACTGAACACCTGGCTGAAAGAGGTCGTGGCGGCACATCCGCCGCCGCTGCGTGGTGGCCGACAGCCGCGCATTCTGTTCGCCACCCAAGCCGCAACGCGCCCACCGACATTCGTGCTCTTCACCACCGGATTTCTGGAGGCGGGCTACCGCCGGTTCCTGGAACGCCGCCTGCGTGAGGAGTTCGGCTTCGACGGTTCTCCGGTGCGGATCAATGTCCGGGTCCGGGAGAAGCGGGACCGCCGGAAGCGCTAGAACGGCGGGTCGTCGGGGTTGCCGGCGGCCCGGTCCCGGGGGCATTGTTCGGCGTCGGCGGCCTCTCGACGACGACGGTTGCGGGCGCGCTCGGCACGCCGCCGGGAGAGCTTATTGGCCAGCCGGGTTCGGGCCCTTCGCGGTTCGTCGGCGTCGATGTCGAGCTGTCTGGGCTGTGCCGGGTTGACCTGGAAGCGGATGCGGCGCAAGCCGGGGAAGAGGTCTTCGAGGGTTTCCGGGTTGCCGTCGATGGTAAGGCCCTCCGGGGTGATGAACACGGTGCGAAGCCGTCCGTCGGCGTCGCGGTACTGGTCGTCGAGCCAACCGCCGTGGGTTTTGAGGATGTGGTGGAAGCGGCACTTGTCGTTCAGCACCTCCGGGCACGTCTGCCCACCCGCGGTCGGATTCTCGTGGTCGTACTCGGTGACATGGTCGAGGTCGCAGGACCAAGCGGGCTTGGTGCAACCGGGAACCACGCAGTAGCCGTCCCGGATGTGCACGTAGGTGCTCAAGGCAACGGTCGGCCGATACGGATCGGACGGCAGCGATGCCCGCAACGGTGGCAGTGGCGGTGGTTCGGGTGGAACAGGCGGACCGGGTGGTGGAGCTGGCCCAACCACGTGTCGAGCCGTGTTTCCCGGCGGTTGAGTAGGCCGGACCACGTGTCGAGCCGTGTTTCCCGGTGGTTGAGTAGGCCGGAGCGCTAGCGGAGGCCGTATCGAAATCACCGCACCCACAGCGGATTCCGGTGACGTGCTACTCGACGCCGGGTCGGAACCATTGTCGGGGCGACGATCTCGATACGCCTCCTCGCTACGCTCGTCTGCTACTCGAACGCCGGGGGCCGCCTCCTCGCTACGCTCGTCTGCTACTCGAACGCCGGGGGTCGCCTTCTCGCTACGCTCATCTGCTACCCGAACGGCTGGGGCCGCCTCCTCGCTACGCGGGTCGGCTGTTCGACCGTCGGGCGACGGGCACTCGCTGACCTGATCGCCGCTCGCCGTCACCGGTGGTTCGCTGCCTTGCTTCGGCACGAGGGGTTTGATCCGGCAATCGGCGCGGCTGGCGATATCGCGGACGTGCTCGGGGCTGATGACGCCGTGGCCGTCGAGGTAGCCGGGATGGTCGGCGGTGCCATTGATGGTGGATTCGTCGCACACGACGTGTAGCACGATCGACGCGGAGACCGGCGGGATCACACCGGGTTCCGGGATCTGGGCGGGACAGTCGTCTCGGCCGCATTGGCACTCGAACGGTGTGCCGGTCAACAACGCGAACATGGCGTCGCTGGCACGGGCGGGCTTGCGACGGGGGTCGTGTTGACAGACCGAACCTGCTAGCGCAGTGACCGCCGCAGCGGCGATGCGGACGTTCTCGGCAGCCATTGTTGCGCCGATTTCAGTGGTGCCGTCGTCCTTGGGGGAGGTCCACATCCCGCGATTGCGGAGCGCCTCCTCACGCCGTTCCCGCACGGCGTCGGCATCGTGGCGGAAGACGACCCTGTCGACCATGTCGCGGAGCTGGGTCTTGGACCAGGCGCCTCGTCGGTTGCGCAGCAGATCGGCGATCTCGGTGTCGACCATGTGGGCGCGGTCGTGTCCGTCGATGAGGTCGGTACGGGAGATGATTTCCTTGACTTGCCATGGCCTGATCACCCCGTCGCGGAGTGCTCGAGAGACGGCGGGGAGCCGGTCACGCAGCACCATGGCCTCGGTGAGTAATCTCTCGGCCAAGTACTGGGAAGTGGCTTGTGAGACTGCAATTCTCGCGGCGACGTCGGCGAAACTATCGACCACCGTGTGGTCGGTGTCCTCGTGTGGCTCGACGAGCCGTTCGTAGAGAACGGTTGCGACTTGATACTGATGCCATGCCAGGTACGACTGCCCGGCTCCGGAACCGTCGAGGCTTCCGATCAGCTCATTGATACCGACCTCGCCGACCCGATCTGCGGCCACCCCGCCGAGCAATTCTGCAGGCAGCGAACGCCATTCGTCGTTCATGGTCATCGCTCCCCTTCTCTGCGGTTCCGTGTGGCCGACTCGGCGGTGCTCGATGAGTCGCGTTGGGATCGCAAGAGTTTCGCTCTCGCGTCCCGAACTCTCTCGATCTACTGCTCACGCTACGACACGGGTCCGACAATTCTGGTGGCGCGGATTCAGTCGCTCGAGTTGCGCGACGACAACAGCGGCATCCGGGAGCGGTGCTTCGAGTCAAGGGGGCATACTGGGAGCGCGTGTGTCCGCTGGTCGGAGGTAGTCTCGGCAGCCTACTGGGAGCGCGTGTGTCCGCTGGTTGAGGAGCCCGGAGCGCTAGCGGAGGGCGTATCGAAGCCAGCACCCGCGACGCGTGCAGATGTCGTGATAGGTCGCGGATTCGGTGACCTATCACGACATCTCGGTCGGCGAACACTGTTGTGTGGCAGCTGGTTTCGATACGCTGCTCGTTCCTCGCAGCTACTCAACCAGCGGACAGGGTCACGTGCGTCCCTTCTTGGTGAGTAGTGTGCGTCGCCCCGGTGGTTGAGGAGCCCGGAGCGCTAGCGGAGGGCGTATCGAAGCCAGCACCCGCGACGCGCAAATGTCGTGATAGGTCGCGGATTCGGTGGCCTATGACGACATCTCGGTCGGTGAGCACTGTTGTGTGGCAGCTGGTTTCGATACGCTGCTCGTTCCTCGCAGCTACTCAACCAGCGGACAGGGTCCCGTGCCGTGGTCGATCAGCTCCCGATTACCCGCCGGTCACCGCGGCGGGTACGTCGTCGGCGGCCACGGCACTGCTCGTCCAATTGCTGCCGGAACCGCTCACCCGCTGGTACGACCCGGAACGATTGATCCACAGATCTCCGTCGTTCCAGATGAGTTTGTCGGCGCTGGTACCCGGAAGCGTTGCTACCGTGCCGGAACTGTCCGCGATAACGACGGCGACCTCACCACTCGACGCGCTGCGCACGAGCTGCGCGGTGTATCCGGTGCCGGAGCTGGTAGCGGGGCCCAACGGCGTGTCGGCCTCGGGGGTGGCGGTTTCGGTGGGCGCGGGTTCACCCGACGGCTCTGGAGCTGGCGATGTCGTGGTCGGCGTGTCCGGCGCTGGAGTTGTCGAAGGTGCGGTCGAGGGGTCAGCGACCGAGGGCTCCGTGGCCGTGCTGGGAGCGGTCGACGGTACCTGCTGAGCGGCCAGGGAGGGAGCTGCGCCAGCACACTTGAGGTTGGTGCTTAAGAATGTGAGATAGCTGTAGTCGATCCGGTACGCCGAGTAGCTCTTCGAGACCTGGCCACCCTGGACGGTGTGCAGTTCGACGACAACCGTGCCGGATCCGATAAGGAGGCCACCTACGTTCAACCCACCGGCCGTGACCCTCTGTGACCCCCGATTTTCAGTGGGCGACGAATATGTCCTCGTGCTGCCATCGGAGTTTCTGACCAGCATCGCGTACGAGATTGACGGGTCGGCTGAGGCTGGCCACGTGAGGGTCACCGTGCTGCCGCTACCGCTGCAACCCATCGTGGGCGGGGTGGATTCCAGGTTGCCCGCGCCGAAGGTCGCGGCTGCCGTCGCCGAATCCGTATACGCGGCGAGCGTGCTCTGAACCGAGCTCAGCAGGGTCAGAGTCGCCGTCGCGACGGCCATCGCAAGCACTCCGGGCATCACCCACCCGGTGGACGACGCCGTGTGCCCGCCGCGGTGGGCGCCCCCGGTGCGTCGGCGCGACCACCGGTCGGGGCGGAACGTCGCCCACAGGATCACGGCGACTAGCAGCGCCAGCAACGCGACTGCGGTTGGGGTCGCGAGCCATGCCGCGACGTAGCCGAGCAGGGGCATGTCCCAGAAGACGCGGTCGGCGCCGGCGACGGTGTAGGTCTCCGTGTCGGGGTCTCGGTTGGCGTCGCCCCGGAGGACCAGCGTCGCGCTATTGCCTGCGCGAGCGGGGATGTCGGCGACCCGGTGGGTGACCCGATTGCCGCCGGCATCGGTGACGCTGACGACGTCCCCGACGCGCACCTCGGAGGCCGGCACCGGATGGGACAGTGCGAGAGACCCGGTGGAGATCGTCGGCTCCATCGAGCCGGAACGGAAGATGAGAGGCTTGCTGCCGGTCGCGGCGGCGGCGATGGCGAGGACGATGCACAGCACACCGAGGATGGCGCCCATTGTCAGCGCCGACTGGGTGATCCACCATCGGGCGTCCCGATGCGGACGGCGTCGCCGGTGGGTGCGATGCGACGGAAAGCGAACCGTCGGGTCGGTTGAGGTCATGTCGACGTTCCCGCGAAGTCGAAGGCCAGGGTGCCGGTGGTATTGCTGGCCGAGAACGGTGCCGAGGTGCTCAGCGTCGCCACAAAGCACAGCGGATCGGCGCCGGTGGTCGCGCCGACGGGCCGGGCAGCGGTGACCACGGGCACCGAGGATCCGTTGGTGGCCTTGGCCGTTCCGATGGGGGTACCGCCGGTGCAGGTGCCGACGGAGTTGGCGTTGATCGCGGTGCCGCCGGCGTATGCGGTGACTTGCAAGTAAGGTGCCAGCGTTCCCGATCCGGTGACGCGAGTGGTGTACGTCAAGGGGATCGAACCGCGGTTGCCGACCGTGAGGTTAGCCGCCTTGCTGTTGCCCGGCCGCATGCCGGTCATGCCGAGCTGGCCGAAGGTGTACCGCTTGACGTCGTTGGCGCGGATATCGATATTGCCGGTCGCGATCGTTCCCGAGGTGGCGACCGCTTCGTCGTTCCACTTTGCAAGAGTGCCGACCGCACCCAGCCCGATCAGCAGGCCGATGCACATCAGCGCGCGGGCGCGAGTGCTGACGGCGGCTCGCGCGACCCGGGCAAGCCCGGCGCGTAGTTGCCGCAGTGTGGTCATCGGGTGCCTCCCTTCTTGCCTCGGTCGAGGAAAGAACTGCCGAACATATACAGCGCATAGACGACGAGCGCGCCGAAGACGACCCAGAAGATGATCGTGCGCTGACCGCCGGACAGCACCTTGTTGATGTAGCCGAGGTAGGGCACCGAATACCAGAGGGCGCCCCGGATTTGTTGTGGCTGAACCGGTTTCTCGTCGGGGGTGTTGTTGGCATCACCCTGGGTGGTCAGCAGCCGTTTGCCGTTGCCATCGAAGCTGGAGGCGACCACCCGGTGGGTGACGACGGTCGCCTTGCCGGATTCGAGCTGATAGGTGATGACGGTGCCGACGCCGATGTCTTCGGCCTTGGTCGGCCGGACCACGATGAGCGTGCCCGGAGGGTACTTCGGCTTCATCGAGCCGGTACTGATGGTGAACGTCTCCGCGCCGGTGACGCGCGGAACCACAACGGAGGCCAGGAGGACGCCGACGAGGAACACCAGCAGCGTCCAGGCGACGATCGTCCGGACCCACCACCAGACACCGGTCTTCTCCGAGTCGGCTGTGTCGGAGCCGTTCGCCTCACGGTCGGGGCCGTCCAGGTGATTGGTGTCCGACCGCTCGGGCTTCGGCGGCGCCGCCGTCGGCTGAGTCGACTCACGCCCACGTGGCCGGGGCTCCGGCGCGCGATGAGTCATGTCTGGTCCGCTCGGAAGGTGAATGTCAGTGTGCTGCTGGTGGATGCGGGTGCGGTGTTCCCGACGGTCACCCGAAAACACCACACCTCCTGCGCGTCCACGGCCAAGGTGCGCGACGCCGGCGCGGTGGGTACCTGCGCCGACGTTGTCGCGACGTCGGACTGCAGAAGCGATCCCGTCGGCTCACCCGTAGCGGGACAGTTCGCGGTTGCGCCGACCAGCGTGACCCGCAGTGTCAACGGCAACTCCGCATTCGACTGGGCAACCTGCTGCAACCGGAAGGTGAGCGGCGTGCTGCCGCTGTTACGAATCACCAACGGAGCCTGCACGAACTGGCCGGATGCCAGACCGGACTTGCCCAGCGCGGCGAACTGGTAGTTCGCCACCTGACTGCCGTCGTCGCCGACGGTGAGATCGAGTGTGCCCGAGGTGATCTGGGCACCCGCGACGGATTCTGCATCGGACCATTGGGCGAGCGTCTGCCGTCCCGATATCAGGACGAGCACGATCGCTCCGATCCCAATGGCCGCGAGCAGGAGCTTCTTGGCCACCGAGGGGTGAATCTCAGGCGCGGTTGTTTTGCGCCAGAGTGATCTTCAGCGCGTTGAGATCGACCGTCTGGTTCTGTGCAACCTGGTCCGGAGTGGCCGGGTCGAACTTGACGGTGACGACCACGTTGACCTTCTTGCCCGCGTCGGCCTCGGTGATATCGGGTCCGGCACCGGTCGTGGTCAAGCTGGTGGAGATCCTCGACGCGAGCTCGTTACTGCCGGTGATCCCGCTCGGATCGGCCTTCATGGTGGCTCGCAGGTTCTGTCCCTTGGCGCGGATGACCACCGACGACCGGTATTCGAGCGTGTCGCCCGGGACCACCTTGAAGCTGGCCGGGTCGATCTTGGTGCCGGGTGCACCCGGGCCCGGATTCGTCGACACGTCGTACCAGCCGTCGACCGCCGACGGATCGAGCGACAGCTCGCCGGAATTGATTTGGCTACCGGCGATGTTCTCGCTGTCGCTCCAGTACGCGAGGCTGCCTGCGCCGCCTGCCAGCAATAGCACGGCGCCGCCCGCAGCGATCGCGCCCTTGGTCTTCTTCTGCATTGGGTTAACCCCACCCCTCTACGTTGGGCGACATTGTCGCCGGTGAACCACTTGAATCGAAGAACGTTGTCATGCTCGTTTGGTTCGCTCGGGCCGCGCATTGGGTAGCGTTCGGTGAGCGTCACCGAGAAAAGTATCTCGAATCGGAGGTGGAGTGTTACAAAGTCCCGATCGCCGCAGGTCGCGCCGCGTCGTGGTGGCGTTGGCGCTGGTCGCGCTGGGGGTAGGCGGACTGCTGGTCGGGTGTGACAACGACAACACCGCGCCGAGAGGTTTGCCGTTCGGGCAGGAAAGTTTGCCGGCACCGGTCCCCGCGTCACCGGGCAGTGCGGTGGCTGATGCGCCTCGTCAGCTGACCGTTGCCGGGCGAAGTGCGCCGGTCGACGCGGTCAAGACGCGTCCGGATGGTGCACTGGTCCCGCCGACCGATGTCCGACGAGTGGCGTGGTGGGTCGATTCCGGGGTGCCAGGCTCCGGCCGCGGAACCGTGGTGATCACCGGTCATATCAACGATGTGCGGCAGGGCGTCGGATTCGCGTCGTCGTTCGTGCACCTGAAGATCGGGGACCGGGTAATGCTCGCCGGTGAGCGTACCGAATGGACCTATCGGGTGACTGCGGTGCGTAGTTACGACAAGCGTGATCAATTGCCGGTGGGCGAGTTGAATCGGCTCGACGGGCCCGAGAGGCTTGCATTGGTGACCTGTGGCGGGGCTTTCATCGGTCCACCGTTCGGCTATCAGGACAACGACATTGCCTGGGCGGATCGCGTTCCCGGATGACACCGGAGGGAAAGTGCGAGATTGGTAACGCGACGCGTTGATCGGACGATGGATCCAGTGAGGATCCGCGGTGGGTGCGTGACGCGGGTATCGACACGTGCATCCCCCGAGGCGAAGACGGAGATCGGATCGTGAGACTGGTGCGGCCAGGCGCCGTGGCGACGGTCCCGGTTGTGGCTATCGTCGCCGCCGCGGTGCTCGTCGCTCAGGAGCGCGGCACCGACACAGAGTCGGGTGCCCCGACCCCCGTTGCTTTCAGTAGCAATCGGATGTACTTGGAGACGCCGATCGTCCGCGGCTGGTTCGACGTCTCACCGGAGGCGCCGCTCGGTGGGCGACCCGTCGATCCGGCTGCGCTACGGATCGTTCCCGGCGATCAGGTGGAGATGCGCGCCCAGGTCACCCTGCGGGCCACCGGCAGCCCGGTCCGCGGCCGGCTCACCGTCAACACCTCCGGCATCACCGGCGACGTCGCACTGCGCCAGGCGACCAAGGTCGAACTCACCAGCAGCCTGCCGACCAACTCGACGGTCACCGACGCCGACGACGGGCGTGTGATCGATATTCGGGTGCGCCTCGCCTTCGACGGCGCGACCCCAGGTTTGGTAGCCCAGAACGAGCGGATCAATCTCGATGCCGTCCGAGTCACGGTGTCGGGCGACGATGACGACGGAAGCGGCCCGGGTCCCGGAGGTTCGGGAACTCCCGGTGGCTCTGGTCCCGGCGGTGACGGCGAGGATGCACGGCCACTCGGCCCGGGCGGGGGCAGCGGTCGCGGCGGAAGTTCCGGCGGCGCGCTGCCGGGTCGAGATCCGTCGACCCGGGTGCCGCTGTCCTCGGTACCCTCCGGCCCGACCTCACTGACCTCGGCACCAACCTCGGCGGCATTAGCGCAGACCGCCGTGCTTGTGGACCGGTACGCGGCGTTGTCCACCGGATTCGCTCACCCGATGCCGTACGCGGTAGAGTCATCCACCGTCCGCGGTGGACTGCCGTGGGCAACGGGCTGTGGCGCAGTTTGGTAGCGCACTTGACTGGGGGTCAAGTGGTCGCAGGTTCAAATCCTGTCAGCCCGACCGTCTGACCAGCACTTATGTGCTGGTCACAGTCGTTTGTGCAATAAGCGTGCAATCGCAGACTGGGTCCGAGGCCCCGACTCTTCAGTGAGGAGTCGCG
Source organism: Gordonia sinesedis (assembly GCA_039527305.1). Lineage (GTDB taxonomy): Bacteria > Actinomycetota > Actinomycetes > Mycobacteriales > Mycobacteriaceae > Gordonia > Gordonia sinesedis. Next base: position 27,151 of record BAAAJU010000003.1, read on the forward strand.
GCCTCGGAACGTTTCTTGCTTGTGCCGCGGACCGTCGCCGGGCAGCGCAGTTGGCTAAGCACTGGAATAAGAAGTTGATCGTTGACTCAAGTGGTCTGCCTGTGTAGTTTGTCTCTTAGAGGGCGGTTAACGTCTAAATCTGATCGACAACTTCTAACAAGGAGAATCCATGAGCACCACTCAGCTTGAGTTCGACGCCTCTCGCCTGTCCGCTCCGCGACGGTCAAGTACCTACCTCGCGATGCGGTCAGTCCAGGGGGGCCGCACCGTGTACACGACCCGAATCCCCCTTGCTGACCTGAGCATCATCCTGCCGATGCCAGATCCAGACCAGCCCGACGCCGACAACCGGAAGGTTGATACGCGGCATGCCAAGGGTTTCGGTAGGTACCTGAAGGACAAGAGCGATTGGGTGGCGCCGAGTTTGCTCGCGCGGGACAACGGAGGTTGCGTCTTCGAAGAGATCCCGGGAACTGACGGCAACCTGGGCTATTTGGAGATCCCCTGGAGCACCGGCGCGCTCGGTGCACTGAGCACGATCGACGGGCAGCACCGCGTTCTGGGCGTCGATTTGGAACTGAAGGATCTCACCGCAACCGTCAACAAGTTGGAACGCGACCTGGTTCGGGCTCAGAAGGCCGAGCGGAAGGCCACTCTGCAAGGCGAGATCGACCGGCGCAAAGCGCAACTCGCTACCCTGGAGCGTGAGTCGGTCGGGCTCGATATCTACGTCGAGCCCGACATTGTCAACGCACGCCAGATGTTCGTGGACGTAGCGGACAACGCGAAGGGGATCTCCTCGGCGCTGCGCTCCCGATTTGACGGTTCCAAGATCGCGAATCGCACGTTGGACCGCGTCGTGGATCATGCGCTTCTCAAGGGCAGGGTGGACCTTGAGCAAGACCGCATGACCGCGAAGAATCCCAATCTTATGGGAGCGAAGCACGTTGCGGACCTGACGCGTGCAGTCTCGGTTGGGGTGGCGGGTCGGATCGGGCGAAAGCGTGAGGCCGAGTTGGACGACGCTGCCGTGATCGAAGCCGCGCACGTGTTCCTGGACGCGCTATGCGATAGCTTCTCGGAATTGGCCGCGGTCGCGGAGGGGAGCATCGCTCCGCAGGACCTCCGGCGAACTTCACTGCTCGGCTCGGTAGGAATGCTGCGAGTCCTTGCTGGAGTGTTCTTCACCATTTACGACGCTGAGGAGAGCAACTCCAGCGATATCGTTGATTTGTTCTCGAAGTTGGACAAGCACATGGCCGCGCCGGTGTCTGATGAGTCTCTATGGCGCACGACCGACGCACGGGCGGACTTCGAGCCCAACGCCTCGGCTCCGATCATGCGGACGCAGAACCTCCAGCACCTCGTAAAGGTGATTGCAGGATGGAACGACAACCCGCCGGCTGCCCTTTAGCAGCTTCCGACGCCAGCGGCCCCGGACCTCCACCTGGAGATCCGGGGCCGCTAGTGGTCATTGTGCGGTGGTCTTACTCGCCCGAGACGGCGGCAATCTTGACGATGGCCTCCGGACGGCTCCCGCCGACCTCGAACCGACGATGGCCTCCGGGCCGCTCCCGCCGACCTCGAACCGACCTTCCAGGCGGCACCGGACCGCGTTCTTGGTGAAGTCGTCACCCGAGCGGTCCCACTCGGTGCGGACGGTCGCGCCGGTGTCGGCGTAGATCTTGACCGTGTCATCCGAGAGGAGGTAAGCCTCTCCGGCGTCGAGCTGGGTCGAGACGACGACGCGGACGCCCCAGAGCTTGGCCTCGGCCGGGTCGAACGGTCCGGCCTTGTTGACGAACTCACCCGAGCCCTAGGTGGTGGCCATGTCGATGGTCTCCAGGTCGGAGACGGGCTCACGACGAACACGCTCGGCGCGTAGCCGAGGTTGACCACGGCGGTGACGGCCTTACGCGTGGTGCGGAACAGGTCCGTATCGAACGTGACGGCCTGGACGCCGGACCCCTGGGCGATCCTGTGGAGGTGGGACGCGGTGCCGTCGCCGTAGGACAGTTCCCGCTCCAGCGCGGCCATGAGGCCGAACTGGAGTTCGGTGTCCACGAAGTCCCGGAGCGCGGGAACGTCGATGATGTAGTGCTCCTGGAGCGGCTCGGAGAGGTGAGCCAGGACCTTACGGGTACGGTCAACCGGGGTCACGCCGTACGTGCTCGTGGGTTTGGTGGCACCGGCGGCGACGACAGCGGCGGCGTTGGTGCTGGTCTGGCGCATGTAGCGGATGGCCGGAGCCGAGGCACCGATGACCGGGACGACATCCAGGACCGTGGTCGGCCGTCCCATCGGAGCCAGGCCGGGGTCCACCACGTGAACCTTGGTGCCACCGGCCGCGGTGAGGCTCTTACCCTCACGGGCCTGGGCGATCTTGGCGGCCATGCCATCGGCGGCGGCCTTGACCGCGCGGTGTTATCGCTGGTCGTTGGGCATATCTGGACCACGGTTAGCGACAGGTTGAAATCCTGTCAGCCCGACCGTCTGACCAGCGTAAACACGCTGGTCACGGCCAGCGTGCAGAATGAGCACCACGCAACCTGAGTTCGACGCCTCTCGCCTGTACGCTCCGCGACGGTCAAGTACCTACCCCGCGATGCGGTCAGTCCAGCGAGGTCGCACCGTGTACACGACTCGCATCCGCCTTGTGACCTGAGCATCATCCTGCCGATGCCAGACCCCGACCAGCCCGACACCGACAATCGGAAAGTTGCTACGCGGCATGCCAAGGGTCTCGATACGTATCTGAAGTACAAGGGCGAGTGGGTGACCCCGAGTTTGCTCGTCCCCCGGCGACGAAGATGCACGCGTCACCGCGCGAACGGACCGACGTAAATGAGCGCGGTATTGAGAACCGCCACAACGGCATACGCGCCGACGATGGCGGCATTGGGCAGCAGGGTGAACCCCGCCAGCACGCTGCCGCCGAGGACGAGAACCTTGACCGCGAGCGCCAGCGCCGGCACGTCGAATGTGGCCTGAGGTGCGGCGAACAATCCCCACAGCACCATGGCGCCGCCGACGACGGCGATCGTCACGAGCAGGCGTGCCCACACCGCCTCGGGCGCGGCGCGCCACGCCCACATGCCCAGCAACACGAGCGCCACGACCTCGACGATGAAGGCGACTACGTCGTTGACGTTCACATCCTGCATTGACCGCATCCGTTCACTGGTGGTCCGTGCCCGAATTAGAGAGCACTGCTCTCGTCTACTCAATCAGAGACTCTGGCGAGATACAAGAGCGGTGTTCACGGATGCGCCCGGGTGCACCATGATGGCGAACTACAGCACCTTCAACTGGGGGAAGGCGAGCATGTCGTCGAAAATGTTCATCGCGGTCGGACGAAGGGTGACGGTGGCCGCGGCGCCGGTGAACAGGCCCAACACTCGCTTCTCGAGCGCATTGATCTCGAAGTCCTCGTATGGGAGCTGCTGGACCAGGCGGTAGCCCATGGTCGAGTGGAACTTGTACGTCTCGAACACCGTGTCGTCCATCTTCAGAACGTCTTGCATGCGCTGACGGAAGTCGCGCAGTGCCCGTTCAGTAGCGGCGTTCGCGCCGGTGAGCCGTACTACCAGCCCTTTGGACAGCGATTCGTTGAGGCCGTCGACACGCATCGTGACCGGGCGCGGCGCCTTCAGGTCGGCCCGAGTCACCGCCTGGAGTACGGCGAGGTGCGCCGCCTGCATGTCCTTGCCGGCCAGCCACTGCGGCCACTCGTCGGTGCCGAGCTGACTCTGGTTGACGCCCTCGTAGACCGTCATGTGCATGCTGTTGTGCGGCAGCAGCGCGAAATGGTTGCGAAATCTCGACTCGGCGATGAGTCGTTGCGCGGCGTTCTGTGCGCGGAAGAAGGCAGAATCCTGCGGAATAGGGGCGACGAATGTGTTGCCGGTAAATCGTTGAGCATTTCCGTAGACGTCCCACTTCTTGCCTGGTCCCGCGGCCAGCAACTTTCGCCCGCCAATGCCGAGCACCGAAGACGATCCGAAATCAATTGGGGGAGCGGCGCTTGCCTGTGATCCCTGAACGGCGAGCGCCGAGGATGCCCCGGCCATGAATAGTCCGGCAATGGCCGTGCGCCGGCCGATCGAGGAGCGATCTTCTGTCGTCATGCACGGCAAGTTAGGGGACCAGGGTTCGCGCCGATGAACGTGTGGTTTCGGTGTGGTGAAGGGCATTTTGCCGGATCAATCGTCGACCCACTCGCGGCCCTCCCATTGACGGCGCTTCTTGTCGGGATCGAACGTGCGCCATCGCACGATCACCAGGGCAAGCAACCCGATCAGCACGGGATAGGCCACCGCCATGAGCACGATGGGCTGAGCGCCCGATTCGTCAAACACCGTGCGGTGGAGCGTCGCCAGACCGGCAATCGCGGCGACCGCGCCGACGGAGGCGATGGTCAACCCACCGACATGAAATGGTCGGCCGATCTGCTTGCATACCCAGAGCACCAGCCGGACGAGCAGATAGGCGAGGAGCGCAGCCAATCGGAGCAACACGACACCACCATATATGCGATCATGCGCATGTGTCAGTGTGCCGGTGCCGGCTCCCGGTCGATTAGCCGGTCACCGACGCCGGAACGTCGCTGGCCGGAACCTCGGTCGCCGTCCAGCTGCTGCCACTGCCTGAGACGCGGTAGTAGCTGCCGGACCGGTTGATCCAGAGGTCGCCGCCATCCCAGGTGAGTACGTCGGCCGTGGTGCCGGGCAGATCGGCCAAGGCCGCTCCGCTGGCGTCACTGATCACGACGCGCACCGTGCCGTCGGCTGCCGCCTGCACAACCTGAGCGCCGTATCCGGTTCCGGAGATCACACGCTGGCCGAGTGGCTCGTCGTCAGGTGTTTCCGTTGACGTCGTCGGCGCAGCCGGCTGTTCCGCGGGCGACGTGGTGACCGGCGACTGGGAGGGGCTATCGCCGGCGGGCGGTGCTGCGGGAGACGTCGGCTCCGGGGACGTGTCCGTCGAGGGTGCGGGAGTCGACGATCCGCCAGGCTGGCCCGACATCGGCGACGAAGGCGAGGGCGTCGATGCCGGTGCCGGGGATTCACCGGCCTGTCGGGACCCGCAGACTATCGACGGCTCGGGACGGTCGGAGTAGTCGCCGCTGAATGCCGAATACGTCTGTGAGATCGTTCCGGAGATGAGCGTGTGCAGCTCGAAGATCAGCGTGCCGCTATCGACCAGGAAGCTGCCGATCTCCAGGTCGAGCGTGGTCGCGACCTGCGAATCGCGGTTGCTGGTCGGGTTGTACGTGTGCCAGGTAGTGTCCGAGCCTTGCTTGCGGACGACGATCGCATACTCCACCGACGTGTCAGTCGACGGTATCCAGCTGAGCGTGATACTCGAACCGCCACCACTGCACCGTATCTCGGGTAGCGACGAGTCGCCGCTGGCGGCACTGAACCGGGCCGTCGCAGTCGCGGTGTCGGTGAACGCCGCGAGGGTGCTGTGCGTCGATGCACCAACGACGAACGAGGCTGCCGCTACGGATGCGATCGTGCCGACGGTCCAGGCGAGTGGATCGCTTCCCGGTCGACGTCCGTCGAGCGGGCGCCGCCGAGAGGTGCGGGTCGGGATATCTCGCCGGTGCGTGGATCGCCGACGCGGGCGGGGCCGGAAGGTGCCCCACAGGATGCCGGCGATGACGAGCGCGACGAGCAGGAGCGCGGCCGGGGTTGTCAGCCACGCTGCGACATAGCCGGCGATCGGCAGGTGCCCCAGAACCCGTTGCGCGCTGGTCACCGTGTACGACTCGGTGTCGGCATCCCGATTGGCGTCGCCGCGCAGCAGCAGCGTGGTGCTGTTGCCGGTGTGACCCGCAATTGCGCTGACGCGGTGCGTGATCCGGTTCCCGGTGGAATCGGTGACGCTGACGATGTCGCCGACTTGGAGACTGTCGGCGGGCACGGTGCGCGAGATCGCCAGCGATCCAGTGTCGATAGTCGGAGCCATCGAGCCGGACCGGAAGATGAGGGGCTGCAGGCCCAGAATTGCCGCGACGATGGCGAAGACGACGCAGCCCACGCCAAGTAGCGCTCCGACGGTGAGCGCGGACTCGCGGATCCACCAGAGGAACCCGCGTCCGCCCGAGGAGGACGGCGTGTCTGCTTCGGTTGTGCTCATGTGGTCACCGACGATGCCGAGAAGGTCAGGGTGAGGGTTGCGTCTGCGCCCGGCGGCGGCGTCGAGTCCAGTGCGGCAATCACGCACAGTGGATCGCTGCCGTCGGTGCCAGCGACTGGGCCGCGCGCGGGCACGACCGACACCTCGGAGCCGTCGGTCACCGCGGCCGTACCCAACTGATCGCCGCCGCCGCACCTACCGACCGAATCGGCGTTCGTGGCACCGCTTCCGGCGTAGACGGTCACCCGCAGGTGCTGCGCGAGAGCGCCAGCGCCCACGGCGGACACCGTATACCGCAGCGGTAGTGAGCCGCGGTTGCTGATCGTAAGGTTCGCCGCCCGGCTGTTGCCGGCGCGCATGTCCGACATGCCGAGATCGTCGAACGCGTATTCCGTGGCGCCGCCGGCGCGGATATCGATCGATCCGGTGGCGATCGCACCGGAGGTGGCCGCGGCGGAGTCGTTCCACTTGGCCAACGTTCCGGTCGCGCCGATCCCGACGAGCAGGCCGATGCAGAGCACCGCCCGAACGCGCGAAGCGAACACCGCGCGACGCACCTCGGATGTCCATGTCCCGAGCCGGGATTGGTGCTGTCTCATCGCCCACCAACCGTTCGTCCGTGCGGGGGTGTGCGTCGCGTCGTCGACCGATCCACGAACGAGCCGGCAAACATGTAGATCGCGTACACCAGGAGGGCGCCGAATACGCCCCAGAACAGTAGGGTTCGCTGACCACCGCTGAGCCACTTGTTGAGGTAGCCCAGGTAGGGCATCGAGTACCACAACTCACCGCGAATCTGCTGCGGCTGCACCGGTTTCTCGTCCACGGTGTTGTTGTGGTCGCCCTGGGTCGTCAGCAGCTTGCGACCGCTGGCGTCGAAACTCGTTGCCACCACCCGGTGGGTGACGACAGTGCTCCGGCCCGACTCCAGTTGGTAGGTGATCACCGACCCGACGCCGATATCGGCGGGATCGGCGTCACGCACGACGATCAGCGTGCCCGGCGGGTACTTCGGCTGCATCGATCCGGTGGCGATGGTGAAGGTCTGCGCTCCGGTGATCCGGGGGATCACCACGGCGACGCAGAGGACACCCACCAGGATCAGGAGCAGGACCCAGCTGAGGATCGTCCGAATCCACCACCACGTCCCGGTCCGGGCGGTGTCCGTGTCGGCGTCACCGTCGTCCGTGGTGGTGATGGGTGGGGAAGGTGTCCGATGCCTCATGTCTGATCCGCCCGAAAACCGAAGGTGAGGGTGCTGTCGGTGGACGGAGGTGCCGACACGCCCACAGTTGCCCGGAAGCACCAGATTTCCTGCGCGCCGACACTCAGGGTCCGAGCCGCAGGTGCGGCCGGAACCTGTGCGTCGGTGGCTGGGGTGTCGGGCAGCAACACCTCGCCGGTGGGGGTGCCGGATGCCGGACACGCCGCTACATCCGATATCAGTGTCACGTTCACCGTCAGGGGCAACTCCGCGTTTGACTGCGTCACCCGTTCCAGGCGAAACGTCAGCGGACTGTCGCCCGCATTGCGGATAACCAGGGGCGCCTGGACGAACTGTCCGGGCGCGAGGTCGACCCTTCCGAGCGCCGAGAACTGGTAGTCGGAGGCCTGGGTTGCGTCGTCACCCACGGTGAGATCGAGCGTGCCCGAGCGAATGTCGCCGCCCGGGACACGCTCCGCGTCGGACCATCGGGCCAGCGTCTGCTGACCTGACATCAGGGCTAGAGCGACGATCGCTGTCCCGATGGCCGACAGGATGACTTTCTTGATCACCTATCGCGTGTTCTGCGACAGGGTGATCTTGAGTGCACTCAGGTTCACCGCCTTGTTCTGCGCGACCTGGTCCGGCGTGGTCGGATCGAAGGTCATCGTCACGACGACCTTGATGGTCTTGCCCGCATCGGCCTCGGTGATCTGCGGGCCACCGCCGGTGGTCGTCATCGTGGTGGTGATCTTCGACGCCAACTCGGGATCGCCTGTGACTGCGCTCTTGTCGCTGGTCAGTGTCGCGCGGAGGTTCTGGCCCTTCGCCTTGACGATCACCGCGGACCGGTACTCGAGCTTGTCTCCGGGAACGATCCGGAACGTTGCCGGATCGATCTTGGTCCCGAGTGCCCCGGGACCCGGATTCGTCGACACGTCATACCAGCCGTCCGCCGGGCCCGGTTCGAGCGAAAGCTCACCTGCTGTCACACTGCCCCCCGCAATGTTCTCGCTGTCACTCCAGTACGCGAGGCTGCCTGCGCCGCCGGCCAACAGCAGTACGGCTCCACCGGCAGCAATCGCGCCCTTCGTCTTCTTTTGCATGGGAGGTAGTCCAGCCCTTTCTTGGGCGCCCACGCGCCCGTTGTGGTGTGATTGTTTGATGGTGTGAGACGCGCAGCATGCGGCATCCCGCAGGGACTATCGTCCCGCCGGAATTCGTGCGATGTCAATCGTTACTCACGCCTTATAAATCGTGAAGAACGAGCGCGACGTTACAGATCGGGGTGGCAAGTGTCGGCGGTCACGAAACTCCCTCTGGAGTCTCCAAAAACATTGTGTGACAACATTATTCGCGCTCACACATGTCGAAAATGACGACTGGGAGATACCCTAGACTTAAGCGCGAATAGCCCAGGATATTCCCTGGAATTAACAGGTGGCCATGCCACGAACGATGACATCGACTATTGTCGCATGAGTCGATTTGCTGCGGGTGAACCGGCTAGGTGAGCTGCATTCAGAGTGGTTATGCGATCCAGACGGACTTGACGTTGCAGAACTCGCGGATGCCGTGCGCGCTCAGCTCACGGCCGTAGCCAGATCGCTTCACCCCGCCAAACGCGAGTTCGGGAAACGACGTCGTCATGCCGTTGATGAAGACCTGGCCGGAGTCGATATCGGCCACGAACCGTTCCTGCTCGGCGGGGTCGGTCGTCCAGGCATTTCCACCGAGCCCGAACGTGGTGTCATTGGCGACAGCGATCGCCTCGTCGATATCGGCGACGCGATAGACCGCCGCGACCGGTCCGAACGCTTCGGCGGAGTAGAGGTCCATCGCCGGTGTGATGTCGGTGATGACCGTCGGTTCGTAGAACCAGCCCGGTCGGTCCAGGCGATGGCCGCCGACGAGCACCCGGGCGCCGTCGGCGACCGCATCGTCCACGAGCTTCTCGACATCCGCACGTCCCTGTTCGGTCGCCAGGGGACCGACGTCGGTCGCGGGGTCCGTGGGGTCGCCGACCACGAGGTCGCGAAAACGCCCTACGAAAGCGTCGACGAACTCGTCGTAGACGTCGGTGTGGACGATAAATCGCTTCGCCGCGATGCAGGACTGGCCGTTGTTCTGTACGCGGGACACGGTCGCGACTTCCGCGGCCTTCGCGATGTCCGCGGACGGCATCACGATGAACGGGTCGCTGCCCCCGAGTTCGAGCACGGTGTGCTTGACCTCGTCACCGGCGATCGCCGCTACCGACCGGCCGGCCGGTTCGCTCCCGGTCAGCGTCGCGGCAACCACGCGCGGGTCCCGCAGGATCGCCTCCACCTGGGCCGACCCGATGAGGAGAGTCTGGAAGCAGCCGTCGGGGAAGCCGGCACGCGCCAGCACGTCGGACAGATAGAGCGCCGACTGCGGAACGTTCGATGCGTGCTTGAGGATGCCGACATTGCCGGCCATCAACGCTGGTGCCGCGAACCGCACTGCCTGCCACAGCGGAAAGTTCCATGGCATCACCGCCAACACCGGGCCGAGGGGCTGATAGCGCATATACGCCGATGTCGCTCCGACCGCCTCCGCGTCGGCGGGTTCGTCGGCGAGATCCTGCGCGCCGTGCTCGGCCACGTACCGAAACGCGCGGGCGCACTTGAGCGTCTCGGCCTTAGCGGCCGCGAGTGTCTTGCCCATTTCCTGCGTCATCATCGCGGCCACCTCGTCGGCCTCCGCCTCGAGCAGGTCTGCGGTGTTGCGCAGCCACGTCGCCCGCTGCTCGAAGGACGTGGTGCGATAGTCGGCGAAACGGCTCGCCGCCCGGGCCAGGGCGGCCTCGACCTCCTCGTCGGAGGCGGCGTCAAATGTCCGGACCGTCTCACCGGTGGTGGGGTTGATGGTGGCTATGGCCATGAGCGTGCCCCTCTCTGATGCCGCGTCGATCGCCGCGGACGCCTACCTCTCATCCCTACCACTGCGCGGTGGTCGCTCATTGCCGGAACTTGCGCGCCCGATCGGAATAGCTCGTCGCGTGCGACGCGTTAGCGTGAGTTATGAGCGAACAACCAGAACTGAGTCCCACTGATTGGGTACGCGGCCAGACCGAGAAGATCCTCGCCCAGGGCACGACCGACGGGGTGCTGATCATGGACCGCCCGGTCGTCCTGTTCACCACCACCGGAGCCAAGTCCGGCAAGCAGCGCTACGTCCCGTTGATGCGGGTCGAGGAGGACGGTCGGTATGCGATGGTCGCCTCCAAGGGTGGCGCGCCCGAGAACCCGTCCTGGTATTACAACGTGAAGGCCCATCCGGAGGTCACCGTGCAGGACGGCGACACCGCTCGCGCCATGACGGCCCGCGAGGTCGACGGGGCCGAACGGGATCACTGGTGGGAGTTGGCCGTCGCCGCCTACCCGCCGTATGCGGAGTATCAGACCAACACCGACCGTCAGATTCCGGTCTTCGTCGTGGAGTGACCCACGCCGGCGGCGATCCTGCTGGTCGCCGCCGGCGAGGCGGTCACAGCGAGCGCCCGATGAGTTCCTTCATGATCTCGCTGGTGCCGCCGTAGATCGTCTGGACCCGGGCATCGACGTACATCCGGGCGATCGGGTACTCCATCATGTAGCCGTACCCACCGAAGACCTGTAGGCACCGGTCGACGATCTCCTTCTGCTTCTCGGTGCCCCACAGCTTCGACATCGACGCCGTCGCCGGGTCGAGCCGTCCCCGAAGCTGTTCGGCCACACAGTGGTCGACGAGGGCCTTCCCGGCGAGGACGTCGGTCTTGCATTCGGCGAGAACGTACCGGGTGTTCTGAAACGAGATGATCGGCTCGCCGAAGGCGATCCGCTGCTTGGCGTAGGCGATTGTTTCGGCAACGGCGGCCTCGGCGGCGGCGACGGCACCGACCCCGATGATCAGTCGCTCACGCTGCAACTGGCTCATCAACTGGTAGAAGCCCTGTCCCTCGACTCCGCCGAGCAGGTTGGCGGCGGGCACCCGCATGTCCACGAACGCGAGTTCGCGGGTGTCCTGCCCGTGCTGTCCGATCTTGTCCAATATCCGGCCGCGTTCGAAACCGGGCAGGTCGTGGGTGTCGGCGACGAACAGCGAGATGCCCTTCGCGCCCTGCGTGGGATCCGTCTTGGCGACAATCACCAGCAGGTCGCAGTGTGTGCCGTTGGAGATGAACGTCTTGGACCCGTTGATGACGTAGTCGTTGCCGTCGCGGATCGCGGTGGTGCGCACCGACTGGAGATCCGACCCGGTGCCGGGTTCGGTCATCGCGATGGCCAGCACCGATTCACCCGTCACGCAGCGGGGGAGCCATCGCTGCTTCTGCTCCTCGGTCGCGTACGAGTTGAGATAGTGCGCCACGATCGTGGAGTGCACCGGGAACGCGAATGCCGAGGCGCCGGCCGCGGCGAGTTCGTGGGCGACCACCGCTTCGTGCCCGAAGTCGCCGCCGACACCTCCGTACTCCCCTGGGATGTCGAGGCAGAGGAGGCCGGCGTCGCCTGCCTTGTTCCAGAAGTCGCGGTCGACCTGGTGTTGGCGCGCCCAGCGCTCGTAGTTCGGGGTCGCCTCCTTGGCGAAGAAGGTCCTTGCGTGCGTACGGAGTTCGGCGTGCTCGTCGGACTCCCACGGCGCACGGTAGTCGGGAAATAGGGCGCTCATCGGGCAGCCTCCTGAGGCTCGTAAAGGTGGGCGTACTGCGCGCGCAGCGCCTTCTTGTCGAGCTTGCCGACACTGGTGCGCGTGAGGGCATCGACGAACACCACGGTGTCCGGTAGCTGCCAGACGGCGAACTTCCCGGACAGCAGTGCGTGGATCTCGTCGAGCGGGATCTCCGAGCCGTCTTCGGTGGCGACCAGGGCCACCGGTCGTTCCTGCCACTTCGGATGTGCGACACCGATAACCGCGGCCTCGCGCACGTTGGCATGCCCGGCGATCGCATTCTCCATATCGATCGACGAGATCCATTCGCCGCCACTCTTGATGACGTCCTTCAGCCGGTCCACCAGTTTCAGGTAGCCGTTCGGATGGATTACCCCGACGTCGCCGCTGCGCCACCAGCCGTCGGCGAAGCGTTCGCCGTCGGGGTCGGGCAGGTCGTGGTAACTCGCGGTGATCCACGAGCCGCGAACCTGAACCTCACCGCGACTCACGCCATCGTGCGGCAGTTCGGTGCCGTCGGCATCGACGATGCGGATGTCGACCCCGTTGACCGGCAATCCCTGGCAGCTTTTCAGTTCCCACCGCTCGTCGGCGGTCAGGGTGCCGCGCAGGGACGGCTTGATGGCCGCGTTGACGGTGACGAACGGGGTGGTTTCGGTGGCGCCGTAGCCGTGCACGATGTCGGCGCCGGTCAGTTCGTCGAAGCCCTGCATCATCGTGCGTGGCGGTTCGGTGGCACCCGATAGGAGTCGCGCACGGCTCAGGTCGGGCGCGGTGTCGAGCGTCTTGATGTAGGCGAGCATCGGCTCGAAGATCGCGGGCGCGCCGTTGGCGACGGTCACGTACTCCGCCATCATCGCGTCGACCAGCACCGACGTGTCGTCGGCCTGATAGCGCCCCGGAAGTACGATCTTGGCCGCCACGTACGTCGCGGACTGGGGGAGCCCCCAGCTCTGCCCATGGAACATCGGGGTGATCAGCATGACGGTGTCGTCGCTGCCCATCTGCAGTGCCGCCGCCTGCGCCATGCTGTGCAGATAGATGCCGCGATGCGAGTAGTAGACGCCCTTCGGTCGGCCGGTGGTGCCGGTCGTGTAACACGCACTGTAGGTAGAGGTTTCGTCGATCATCGGGAGATCCCGCCGGTCCGGGGCCTGCTCCATGAGGTCCTCGAAGAAGCTAACCGTACCGGGCAGGTCGGCGTCGATATCGGACGACGGCCGGTCCGACATCACCACCCAGGTGTGCACACCGGATGCGTGGGGCGCCAGTGCCCGGGCCACCGGGAGCAGCGACTCGTCGACGAGGACCACCGTTGCGCCGCTGTGCGTCGCGACGTAGCCCAGGTCTTCCGACGCCAATCGAAGATTCATCTGCAACATCGCAGCGCCGATCGCCGGTATCGCCCAATACAATTCGTAGTGGCGCTTGCTGTTCCAATCCAGGATGCCGACCACGTCGCCCGGCGTGACGCCGAGTCCGTCGAGCACGGTGGCCGCCTGCTGCACCCGTCGGTAGGCGTCGGCATAGGTGTATCGGTCCCATCCGCCGTCGGCCGTGCGGTAGACGATCTCCTGTTCCGGATGGGTGCGTGCGCTGTGGCGTAGCAGGGTCGTGGTGTTGAGCTGGTAGGCGTCGCCGTGCGTGGACGGCAGCCCGCTCACAATCGGGTTCATGGTTCAGCTTTCGTGATCGAGTCGTTCGATGATGGTGGTGTTGGCGGTGCCCGTCGCCTCACAGATGGTCTGCAGACCGATCCGGGAGCCGCGGCGTTCGAGTTCGTGCAGCAGATCGGTGAGCATCCGGGCGCCGGTTGAGCCGAGCGGATGGCCGATGGCGATCGATCCGCCGTTGACATTCAGTCGCTCGTCGTCGACACCGAACTCCTTGGCAAACATCAGCGGGACGCCCGCAAACGCCTCGTTCACCTCGAAGAGGTCGATGTCGAAGATGTCGAGTGAGCTGTGCTGCAAGGCCTTTCGCGTCGATTCGAGGATCGCACTGAACTGCATGACCGGGTCATCGGCGGCCACCGACAGCGCGCGAAACCGTGCCCGCGGGGTGAGTCCGTGTCGCTCGGCGAAGTCGCGGCTGGCGATCAACAGTGCGGCGGCACCGTCGCTGATCTGTGACGCATTGCCGGCAGTGGTCATCCCGTCGTCGGCGAATACGGTGCGCAGCGACGCCATCTTGGCGGGATCGAGGTGTGCGCGGATACCTTCGTCTGCGTCGACCAGCGGCGACGTGTCATCCATCGGGTCGCGGTGGATCGGCACCAGCTGGTCGCGGAACCGGCCCGCGCTCGTCGCGGCCGCCGCGCGCTGATGACTGCGCATGCTGAACTGGTCCAGCGCTTCCCGGGTGAGGCCGTACTCGGTGTTCATCAGCTCCGACGACGCGCCCTGCGCGATTAACTCGCGGCCGGTGGACACGCTGTAGCGGGCGAGTTCGCGCGGGCTGTACTGCGGGCCCAGTGCTGCGCCGGGTGTCATCGCCGGTGGCATCGGTACCCGGGACATCGATTCCACCCCGCAGGCGACGACGAGGTCGTGGGAGCCCGCGGCGACGGCCTGCGCGGCAAAACTGACGGCCTGCTGCCCCGACCCGCACTGTCGGTCGATGGTGACCGCCGGAACCGACTCGGGCAGTCCGGCGGCGAGGACCGCGTGCCTGCCCAGGTTGCCTGTCTGCGTGTCGATTTGCAGCGCGCAGCCGGTGATGACGTCTTCGATCAGGGAGGGATCGACGCCGCTGCGCCGGACGAGTTCGGCCAGCGTCGCGCCGAGCAGGTCGACCGGATGCCACGCACTCAACGCGCCGCAGCGGCGACCGACCGGCGTGCGGACCGCGCCGACGACCACGGCCTCGGATATCGCTGACATGGGCGGGCTCCTCACGAAATCGAGCGACTATACAAGCGTATAGTAAATGGTGCGCTAGTATTGGTCAACGTTCACCGCGTTTGTCTCCGAGGGAGTGCCATGAGTGACCCGAGCATCGCCGACGCCGATCTGACCGCCCGGGCGAAGATTCGCAATGCGGCCCTCGACCTGTATGCCGAGCACGGCGAGGACCGGGTGTCGATGCGGGCGGTCGCGGCCGCTGCCGGTGTCACGGTCGGCCTGGTTCAGCACCACTTCACGACGAAGGACGGCCTGCGCGACGCCGTCGACCAACTGGTCGTCGACTACCACGCGCGAGCCATCGCCGAGGCCCCCGATGGGGGTTCGCCGGCGGCGGATGCCGAAGCTCGTGACCGTGCGGTCGCGACGATGCTGCGTGAGCACCCGAACGTCGTGAACTACATGCGTCGAGTGCTTCTCGATCCGGCGAGCGACGGGCGGCTGCTGGCACGACTGACCGAGCTGAGTCGGGAGACGGTGGCCGACCTCCGTGAGGGTGGCATGGCGTCGACCAGTCGGAGCGTGGCCGAGCAGACGGTCGGTCTGATGGTGCGGCAGGTCGGGCAGTTGTTCTTGCAACCGATGGTCGACACCATGTGGACTCAGCTGTCGGCAGACGATCCGCAGGCGGATACCAAACCGACGTTGACGGTGCAGGCGCGGACCGGGTCCGGCTGATCGGGGTCACCCGGCCCGGGAGGCCACCAGCCGTCGGACGCCGAAGATCGCCGCGCCGACGGCCAGCACGCCGAGACCCGTCACCACCGATGCGGCAGGCAGCGTTGCGGCGAGAACTGCGCACCCGACGAACCCGACCGCGGGTACCCACCGCGGCGGCCGTCCGTCGTCCGCGGACAGCGTCCAGGCCGACGCATTGGCGATCGCGTAATAGACCAGCACCGCGAAGGACGAGAAGCCGATCGCGTGACGGATATCGGCGGTGGCCGCGACGATCGCGACAACGAGTCCGACCAGCAGTTCCGCGCGGTGCGGCACCGCGAACCGGGGGTGTACCGCAGCGAGTCCGGATGGCAGGTGTCGATCGCGGGCCATCGCGTACATCGTCCGCGAGACGCCGAGAACCAGAGCGAGCAGCGAGCCCGCCGCGGCCCACGCCGCACCCACTCGCACCACCGGCGCCAGCCACGCCGCTCCGGCCGCGGACGCGACGTCGGCGAGGGGGGCGGTGGCGCCCGCCAGCCGGTCGCCACCGACGACGACCAGCGCGGTGACGGCGACGGCGGCGTACACGACGAGGGTGATCGCGAGGGCGAGCGGAATCGCCCGTGGAATGGTCCGGGCGGGGTCGCGGACCTCGGCGCCGAGAGTGGCGATGCGCGCGTATCCGGCGAAGGCGAAGAACAGGAGACCGGCCGCCTGCAGGATCCCGCCGACCGTCACGTCGGCACCGATGGCGAGACGACCCACGTCCGCGGTGGGGGAGGTCAGGCCCGCTGCCACGACCAGCACCAGCACCCCGAGCACGACCGCCACGATGACGCGAGTCACCAACGCCGACTTGTGGATACCCCGATAGTTCAGTGCCGTCACCGCGATCACGACGGCGACCGCGACCGCATGCGCCCGGTCGGGCCAGGCGTAGGCCCCGACCGTCAGCGCCATCGCCGCACACGATGCGGTCTTCCCGACGACGAACCCCCACCCGGCGAGGTAGCCCCAGAACTCGCCGAGCCGTTCCCGGCCGTACACGTAGGTGCCGCCGGATTCCGGATAGCGGGCCGCGAGCCGGGCCGACGAGGTGGCATTGCAGTAGGCCACGAGAGCCGCGATGGCCAACCCGATCAGCAGCCCGGACCCGGCGGCACTGGCGGCGGGCCCCAGCGCGGCGAAGACACCCGCCCCGATCATCGCTCCGAGACCGATCGTGACCGCATCGAGCAGCCCCAACCGGCGCTGCAACTCCGGCCCGGAATTCGTCGACATTACGTGGCAGCCCCCTACCTCGGCCCGAATCTCCGCCGGGTCAACGCTATCCGCATCGCAAATAATGAGCGCCGAATGTCCGTCGTGTCACAACAACTTCTCGCCCGCCCTCGCGGTGTCGCGACGGCGGGCGAGAAGTGACGGTCCGGCGAGTATCAGGACTCGTTGAGTCCCAACGCGCGGGCCATGGTGAAGAACAGGTCGGTCTGATCGGTGAGGCCGACAACATTCGCGGCACTCGGGCCGTAGGCCGCCACCCGCAACTGTGCACCGGTGTGGCCCTGATCCATCGCGTCCAGATTGTCCGACGTCCCGTAGGACACGGTCAGGTTCGACCCGTCCTTGGTCCGCAGAACGCGGGTCAGACCGGGGTAGATGGCATCCCGGACTGCGGGCTGCGGCAGCTTCGCATCCTCGGCCGCCCCCTGCACGTCCTCGTTGGTCATGGTCTCCACGATCTGGCTGGAGTGCGAGTGGTCAGCGGTCGCGATGACCAGCGTGTCCTTGTTCTCCCGAGCGAAGTCGAGCGCCACCTTGGTCGCTTCGTCCAGGTCGACGGTCTCGCCGATCTGGCCACACGGGTTCGCCGCGTGGTCCTGCTTGTCGATCGAGGCACCCTCGACCTGCAGGAAGAAGCCCTTGTCGTTGCCCTTCAGCAAGTCGATCGACTTCTGTGTCATGTCGGCCAGGCGCGGCACCGAGTTCGTCCGCTCGGGGTTCGGTGTGCAGGTGGCCGCGGGCTCGAGGTACCCGCCCTTGGTCGCCACCGGCCCCTGCCACCGGACCGGCATGTTGCCGTCGGCGAACAGGCCGAGGACGGGCTTGTCGGAGTTGGCTTCGGTGACCGCCTTCATCTCGTCGGCGTTGCGCACCATCTGGAAGCCGCGCTCCTTGGCCTGCACCTCCAGTGTCTTGCCTTGGTACTCACCGGCTTTCGCGACCTGCTGGAAGGACTCGGCGCCACCACCCATGGTGATGTCGGCGCGGGTCGTGAGGAACTGCTCGGAGATCGATCCCTGGCCGCCCTTCTCCAACGCATTCGTCGGGCACTTCTCCGACGTTTCGTCCGGGCCATAGCATTTGCGTGCGGTCACACTGGCGGCCTGGACCGCGGGGGTCGCGTCCTGGATCTCCGACGTCGAGACGTTACCGGTGCCCTTGCCGGCCTCCTTCGCCATCTTCAGCAGCGACTTCTGCTCCTTGCCCTTGATGTCCACCGAGACGGCGCCGTTGTAGGTCTTGGTTCCGGTGGCCCACGCGGAACCGCTTGCGGCGGAGTCGGTCACATAGGTCGGCTTGCCGTCCTTGTCGAGCGAGTAGTGGGTGTACTGACCGGTCAGCGGCAACGCGTCGATACCGGGGAATGCACCGCCTGCGCCATACTCGTAGTCGCGGGCGACGGTGATCTCCGAATCGCCCATGCCATCGCCGATCAGCAGAATGACGTTCTTGGCGCCGGTATTCCGGATGGACTCGGCGATCAGGGCGCTGCGGTCGTCGCCGGCGCGAGTCGCGCCGCCGTGGGTGGCCAGGTCGCCTTTGGCGGCCGGGTCGAGCACCGGCAGGGTCGAATTGTCCTGACTGTCGCCCGAACATGCCGCGGTCAGCAGCGCCGCACACGTCAGGGCTGTCAGCGCGGTGTATCGGCTTCGGCGCATTACATATCTCCATTATTCTCGGTAGGAAACTGACACTTCGATGAAAGCGGCATCCGCGGAACGCCGGATCGACCCTGCCGGCGGACCATGCCCGCGAAATAATCGGAGGCATATATGAACGGGCGGTATCGGGCGCACCACCGACAGACGTCCGCGTGGTGAGCAATGCGCCGTCGGACGTCGTCGGTCACCGAGCCGGGCCGCTCACCGGCCGTAATGTCGCCGATGCCCGATTGCGACGAGACGAACGTCACGTCAGGCCGGGAAGCGGCTGGCGGCCGCCACGAGCTGTGTGGCGCGTAGCCGGTCGCGACGATGTGCCAGGCTGGTCGGTATGACCGACGATCTCGCCGCCCGCCTCCTGGACGCCCAGATCGCACACGCTCGGCGCGAGCTTCTCTATCCCAACGTGTTCGAGTCGCTCGTCGTCGACGAGGTCGACCACACTCTCGCCGAGGCGACCAGGCTGACGCTGGACGATGTGGTCACCCGGCAGCTCATCAAGGACACCGCCTACAAGTACGCGGTTCAGATGCCGCTCGAAGGGTCCATCCCCGAGTTGGTGGGCGAGATTGCGGGTCGCATCTACCGCCATCCGGCCAACGAGGAATTCCGGATCTCCGACATCCTCGGCGCCGACCGATTTGACGAGCTCGCGTCGTCGGTGGCGGACATGGCCGTCACCCGACGACTGGTACGTGAGATCCTCACGAGCCCACTGACGCTCGACCTCTGCGCGGAAGTGGTGACGAATGCCGTCGAAGGCACCGTCGCCGACGCTCGGCACGCGGGCACCGGGCCGGGCACGGTGATCTCGGCGACACTGGCGCGGGCGGCGCACCCCTTGCTGCCGACGATCGAGTCGGGTCTGGCGCGCCTGACTCGCGCGGGAGCCGGTTTCGTCCTGCGATCGGCGAGCGCCGACGCCGACGCGGCTCTGTTGGACTCGGCGCGAACCATCTGGCAGCAACGAGCCGACGAGCGGGTCGGCTGGTTCCGGGAGGTGGTCGACGCCGACGACGTCGAGGACGCGGTGGTCATCGCGGTGCAGTTCTGGAAGTCGTTCCGCGACACCGACTACTTTCGGGCGCTCCTGGACGAGGGCATCGACCACGTCTTCGACAAGTACGGCGACACGTCACTGACCGAGCTACTGGCCGACCTGGGTATCGGACGCGATGACCTGATCGAGGAAGGCATGCGGTTCGGTCCGCCCGTCCTCGCCGAACTCGACGCTCGTGGGGTGCTGGAATCGATTCTCCGGCGGCGGTTCGCACCGTTCTATTCGTCACCCGAGTTCCGTGCCGTCGTCGACGGCGCGATCGACGGCGCGATCGACGGCGCGGGCGACGGCGCGGGCGTCGACCGGCCGGCACCGTGACGTAGCGATCCGTTCCGGGGCGTGCGGGTGCCCTTCGGTAGGGTCGTCCGGGTGAATTCGAGCCCAACGCCACCGCTGAAGTCCGTGAACGCGCGCCTCGCCGACGAACTGTCGGTGGGGCAGAAGCAGGTTGACGCCGCGGTCAGGTTGCTCGACGAGGGATCGACCGTCCCGTTCATTGCGCGGTACCGCAAGGAGGTCACCGGCAGCCTCGACGATGCCCAGCTCCGGCAGCTCGACGAACGACTGCGGTACCTTCGCGAACTGGACGAGCGCCGCGACGCGGTGCTGGCGTCGATCGACGAACAGGGGCATCTCACCGACGACGTGCGATCCGCGTTGCTCGCGGCCGATACCAAGGCGCGCGTCGAGGACATCTATCTGCCCTACAAGCCCAAGCGCCGGACCAAGGCGCAGGCAGCGCGGGAGGCAGGGCTCGAACCACTCGCGGACCGGCTGCTCGCCGACGCGTCGCTGGTGCCCGAGGAGGTGGCCGACGAGTTCGTCACCGAGGACATAGCCGATGTGGCGGCCGCGCTCGACGGTGCCCGGCACATCGTCGTCGAACGGGCCGCCGAGGACGCCGAACTGGTCGGCGCCATCCGCGAGAAGGTCTGGTCCGACGGCGTGCTGCGCGCCGCGCCGCGTGTCGACGATGTCGCCACAAACCCTGCCGCACAGAAGTTCCGGGACTACTTCGATTTTGCCGAACCGTTGGCGACGATGCCGTCACACCGCGTGCTCGCGGTGCTGCGCGGCGAGAAGGAAGGGGTGCTGTCGCTCGACTTCGACGCGGGCGACGACGACCCGTACCAGGCGATGGTGGCCGCGACCCTTGGCATTGACCTGTCCGGCCACGGTGCGGCGACGCAGTGGTTGGCCGGCGCCGTGCGCTGGGCGTGGCGTACCCGGCTGATGGTGACCGCCGCCGTCGACGCTCGGGTGCGCCTGCGGCAGCGCGCCGAGGACGACGCGGTCGGGGTGTTCGCGACCAACCTCAAGGACCTGCTGTTG
Source organism: Gordonia sinesedis (assembly GCA_039527305.1). Lineage (GTDB taxonomy): Bacteria > Actinomycetota > Actinomycetes > Mycobacteriales > Mycobacteriaceae > Gordonia > Gordonia sinesedis. The sequence continues at coordinate 48,070 of BAAAJU010000003.1, forward strand.
GTCGCTCCCGCCGGAGCCCGCACCACCCTCGGCCTGGATCCAGGCTACCGCACCGGGGTGAAGGTCGCCGTTGTCGACCCGACCGGCAAGGTGCTGGACACCTGCGCGATCCACCCGCATCAGCCGCAAAAACAGTGGGACGCAGCGAAAGCGGCTCTCGCTGCGCTGGTCGCCCGGCATGGGGTCGAGTTGATCGCGATCGGCAATGGCACCGCGTCACGGGAAACCGAGGCACTGGCAACGGAACTCATCGGCGACATCCGCACCGCTGGCGCCACCCCGCCGGTCAAGGCGATGGTGAGCGAGGCGGGTGCGTCGGTGTATTCGGCGTCGGAGTACGCATCGCGTGAACTGCCCGGTATGGACGTGTCGTTGCGCGGCGCGGTGTCGATCGCTCGGCGGTTGCAGGATCCGTTGGCCGAGCTGGTCAAGATCGAGCCCAAGTCGATCGGGGTCGGGCAATACCAGCACGACGTCACTCCGCAGACCTTGGCGCGCAGTCTCGACGCGGTGGTCGAGGACGCGGTCAATGCTGTTGGCGTCGACCTGAATACGGCATCGGTCCCGCTGTTGTCGCGCGTTTCGGGGGTGAGTCCGTCGCTGGCCGAGTCGATTGTGGCGCATCGCGATGCCACCGGCCCGTTCCGCAGCCGAGGTGCTTTGCTCGACGTTCCGCGTCTGGGGCCCAAGGCGTTCGAGCAGTGCGCCGGATTCTTGCGGATCGCGGATGGCGACGACCCGCTCGACGCGTCCGGGGTTCACCCCGAGGCGTACCCGGTGGTCCGCCGCATCCTGGACCGTGCCGGGGTTACACTCGCCGAGCTCATCGGCGACGAGCGATCACTGCGCGCCCTGCGGCCGGCGGACTTCGCGGACGACACCTTCGGTGTGCCGACGGTGACCGATATTCTCGCCGAGCTGGAGAAGCCGGGCCGCGACCCGCGTCCGGCCTTCGCCACTGCCACCTTTGCCGCCGGCGTGGAGAAGGTCGCCGACCTGCGGCCGGGGATGGTGCTGGAAGGCGTAGTCACCAATGTCGCCGCCTTTGGTGCGTTCGTGGATGTCGGTGTGCACCAGGACGGCTTGGTCCACGTGTCGGCGATGGCGAACCGATTCGTGTCCGACCCGCACGAAGTCGTGCGATCCGGACAAGTGGTGCGGGTCAAGGTAATCGACGTCGACACCGAGCGGCAACGCATCGGACTCACCCTCCGCTTGGACGACGATGTCGCCGACGGGGGTCCCGGAACGCGTGGTCGGGGCCGGGGTAGCTCGAGCCTGGGTGGTTCCGGAAAGGATGGTGGCTCCGGACAAGGTGGTCACCGCGCCGACGATCGCCGGTCGGGTCGGCGAAAGAGCGAGGGCGGCAAGGGTGGTCGTCGGGATGCCGCACCGACCGGGTCGATGGCGCAGGCTCTGCGTGACGCCGGATTCGGGCGATGACCGCCGATCCGGACGAGCGTGGCACCGGCCTGCCGGTGATTCGGGTCAGTGGAGTTGTGATCCGGGAGGATGGTGGGGCGCTGCTCACCGTCCGGAAGCGTGGCAGCGGCCGGTTCATGCTGCCGGGTGGTAAGCCCGAATCGGGAGAGACACCGCGCGACACCGCGATCCGCGAATGTGCGGAGGAACTCGGTGTCCGGCTGCTGTCGGAAGACCTGACCGAGGTGGGTGTGTTCCGCGCGGCTGCCGCCAACGAGGCCGATCACCTGGTGGAGGCGACGGTGTTCGCCCATCCGTCGGTCCCGGTGGACCAGCCGGGAGCCGAGATCGCCGAACTGCGTTGGCTCGACCCGACTACCGCGACGGGCTCCGATCTCGCGCCGCTGCTCGTCGATCACGTGTTGCCGGCTCTCCGCGCCGCCGGGTCGTGATGCGCTTGTGCCGCTGGTTGAATGGGCCGGGTGCGAGGCGGTGAGGTGTCGGTGCCGCTGGCGGAAGGGGCCCGAGGCTGGGGCGAGTCTCCCGCCGGTTGAGTAGCCCGGAGGATGGGGCGAGTCTCCCGCTGGTTGAGTAGCCCGCAGGTAGGGGGCAGCTTCCGCTGGTTGAGTGGCCCGGAGCGCTAGCGGAGGGCGTATCGAAACCAGCACCGTCCCACCGGGTTCGGTCGAAGGATCGTGTCGGTGCCGGCCGTTATTGTGTTGGTAGCCAATCAGAATTGTCGGTGCCGGCCGATACTCTGGTGGTAATCAATCGGATAGCGGTCTCGGACGAGGGGGGGTGAGTTGGCGATGATGTTGTCGTACACCGATGCGGCCGCGGACGATGCCGCCCTGCGGGCTGCGTCCGCCGACGCTCTGGTCGACGCCGCGCGGGACGCGCTGCGACTGTCGCGGCAGGCCGAAGCCCGCACCATCCTGCTCGCCGAACGCATCGGCCACGCTACCTACGATCGGGTGATGGCCGACCGGCCACAGCGGCGCACCATTCCGGATGCGCCGGACAAGGCCGCGGTCGGTGAGGTGTCGCTGCGGTTGGGTGTGTCGAAAAGCAAAGCTGCCCGTTGGATTCGCCTCGGTGGTGCGCTCTTGGACATGGACGCCACGCGGCTGACGTTCCTGGCCGGTGATCTGTCGACCGCACGGGTGCAGGTCATCGTTAATGCCCTCGAATCCCTCGATAGCGAGGTGCGGGAGCAGGCGGAGCCGTTGGCGTTGCGGCTGCCGGCGCGAGCCTCGGCGGACCGGGTGTTGCGCGACCAGTTGGCCGAGTTGGTGATCTCCCTCGACCCGGACGCGGCCGCCGACATGCGAGATGAGTTCGCCGGTCGTCATCAGGATGTGCGGGTCACCGACGATGCGCACGGGCACGCCAGCATCGATGCGACCGTGCCCGCCGAGGTCGGGGTGCACCTGCGCAAGCAAATCGCCGGGCTCGTTGCCGAGCGCACCTGTGATCGTGATCCCCGCACGGTCGGGGAACGTCGGGTCGCTGCGTTCGCCGAACTGCATCGCCTGCCCGGCGCGAGACTGGAATGCGCCTGCGGGCGCGACGACTGTGCGCTCGGACCGACCAGCACTGCACCGGTGAGCAACGACGGCAGCGAGAATCGTAGTGGTGGCGGTGATTTCGATACGGGCCTAGCTCCGCTCGGCCCTACTCAACCACCGGGGAACGGGTGTGCTCAACCACCGGATAACGAGCCTGCGGCCGAGCAGACGTCGCTGACCGTGGTCGTCGATCCGACCGGGGCGACGCCGCCGTACCTGCGTGGGTACGGGTCCATCGACCCCGACCATGCGCACGTGCTCACCGAATCACGCACAGCGACCACGCGGCCCGCACCGGTCCCGTCGGAACCGATCTGGGCCGCATTGGCCGATCAGCGGCCGCAGGCACCGCCGGTCGACCCGACCGGGCACGGCCGCTACCGCTCCCCGCCCCGCGGCGCGCTGCACTACCGGCCGACGCAGAAGCTACGCGAGAAGATCATCGCCCTGGACCGCATCTGCCGGTATCCGTTCTGCGGCAAGCCCGCCGAGGACTGCCACCTCGACCACATCGTCAAGTTCAACCACTCCGACCCCGAGAACGGCGGCTGGACCGTGGAATTCAACCTGGCACCACTGTGCACCCCGGACCATCACCGCAAACACCTCGGCCTCTGGCTCCCGACCATGCACACCGACCGCACCATCACCTGGCGCAACCCCGACACCGGCGACACCATCGTCACCTATCCGCGCTGAGAACCGCATAGCCTGGGCGTATGCCGATCCTCAATAAGGACATGACGCTCTGTATTTCGCTGTCCGGCCGGCCGTCGAACATCGGCACCCGGTTCCACAACTACCTGTACGACGAACTCGGGCTGAACTTTATCTACAAGGCATTCAGCACAGACGACATCGCGGGCGCCATCAGTGGTGTCCGGGCGTTGGGCATCCGCGGCTGCTCGGTGTCGATGCCGTTCAAAGAGGCGGTCATACCGCTAGTGGACGAGATGTCGCCGTCGGCAACCGCGATCGCCTCGGTGAACACTATCGTCAACGATGCCGGCCGGCTCACCGCTGCGAACACCGACTACGAGGCGGTCGCCGCGCTCATCGCCGAGAACGCCCTCGACCCGTCGATGCCGGTGACCGTGCGGGGTTCCGGAGGTATGGCGAAAGCGGTCGTGGCCGCTTTCCGGGATGCCGGCTTTGCGGATCTCACCGTGCAGGCCCGCAACCCCGACACCGGCCGGGCGCTCGCCGACGCCTACGGCTACACCGCCACCACCGAGGCACCCCAACCCGGACCCGGCGTCGTCGTCAACGTGACCCCACTGGGGATGCACGGACCCGACGAGGCCGTGCAGTCGTTCTCCGACGAGGTGATCGCGGCAGCGGACGTTGTCTTCGACGTCGTGGCCTTTCCCGCGGAGACACCGCTGATCGCCGCCGCCCGTCGCACGGGCACACCGGTGATCACCGGCGCACAGGTGATCGCCCTCCAGGCAGCGCGGCAGTTCGAGCTGTACACCGGGGTGACGCTGACCCCGGACCAAGTCGCCCGCGCCTCCGAATTCTCCCGCGCCGACTGACCTTTCGCGCCGACTCGCGACCAGCGCGACGACTCGTCGACCTCACGACATCGTCGCGGGGAGTGCGGGGAGTATCAGCGGGGAAAGACGGACGGGCCCACCACATTCGCGCCGAGGTCACGGACCCGGGAGATGAGTCCGCGATCGGCGGTGACCACCGTGGTTGGCGTCCCCTGATGTTCGCGCACTACGTCGACGATGGTGTCGTCGCCGGAGCCGCGCGCCTCCACGATCGTGACCCCGGGTGTCTCACCGACACCGCGGGCCTTGCCCTCGGTCACCAGGATCAGGGTGACGGGTCCGCGGACATCGCCGACTCCTGATTCGGCGAACGGTGCGATGCGGTCGCGGAGCCGTTCGGTGGCGCCCTGCCGGTCGCGCCACCACCCGTCCGGAACCGAGCCGACGACATTCGCCGCATCGACCACCACCACGGGCCGGCCGCTGCCCGACCGGTCGGAGCCGGAGCTGTCGTGGGAAGAGCCGTCGGTGCCGGAGCCGCGCGAAGTATTCATGTCACCATCGACGCACACAGCGACGCCCGCGGCAAGCGTTTCGGCACATCGTGACCTCCGCCGGAGGCCATTGCCCGCTCCGCGTGTGGGACCCGATAACCTTCCCGGCATGATCCGTTCCGCGTGGCCAGCGGCCACCGAGCTGCAATAGGTCGCCAGCCGGTGGGCTTCACGCGTGCGGAGCTGACATCGTTCCGCGGTGCGAAGATCGATGACGTCATCGGGCCGAAATGTCGGCTGCTGTTCGTCGGGATCAATCCGAGCCTATGGAGCGCGGCAACCGGAGCACACTTCGCGCGGCCGGGAAATCGGTTCTACCCGGCCCTATTTCGAGCAGGCATCACCGACCGGCAGATCGATGCAGCCGACGGCATGACCGCCACCGACCGCGCGTTGCTCACCGGTCGCGGGATCGGCATCACCAACGTGGTGGCCCGTGCCACCGCAACCGCGGCCGAACTCTCCCCCGAGGAACTCCGGGCCGGCGGCGAACGCCTGCGCCTGCGGGTCGCCGAGATTGAGCCGAAGGTCGTCGCGATCGCCGGAATCACCGCCTACCGCACAGCTTTCGGCGCGCGGGACGCCCATCCGGGACCACAGGACGACACGTGGGACGGGGCCGAACTCTGGGTGGTGCCCAACCCGAGCGGTCTCAACGCGCACGAGAGCGTCGACTCGCTCGCGGCGGCCTACCGAAAAGTGGCCGTCGCGGCCGGGGTGCCGGTCGACGCGCTATAGCTCGTCGGCGCGAAACACCCGACGGCGCACCGACAACAGTTGCACTTCGGGCCGGCCCGCCGCGAAGCGTTCGGTGTTGTCGAGGACATCGACCACATGCGCCCGGTCGGCGGCAACCACGGCGATCCCGATACCGGCACGCCGGTGCAGGTCGAGGTGATCGACCTCGGACACGGACACCGCGAATCGTCGGCGCATCTCGGCGACGATCGGACGGACGACCGACCGCTTGTGTTTGAGCGAGTGAATCTCGGGAGAACCCTCGGCGCCCAGGAGATAATCGAACTCAGCGAAACCGAACCACATGTGCCGTCGATGGTACCCGGGACGGTGCTACGTCTCCGTGCGTTTTACTTCTCCGCCCGCTTGTCGCGGCTGGACTCCGACAGCATCGACGCCACGTGATCCGGCACGTACTTCGACAGCGAGCGGGGCGGCCGGTGGTAGTTGCCGCTCTCGATCGGATGCTTGGGCAGCGTCACCCGCGGCCGGGGTACCTCGGTGTAGTCGATGGTGGAAAGTAAGTGCGCGATCATGTTGAGCCGCGCGTGCTTCTTGACGTCGGATTCGACGACGTACCACGGGCTCAGCGCGGTGTCGGTGTGCACCATCATCTCGTCCTTGGCCCGCGAGTAGTCCTCCCACCGGTAGACCGACTCCAGGTCCATCGTGCTGAGTTTCCACTGCCGCACAGGGTCGTTCATCCGAGAACGGAACCGCCGCAACTGCTCGTCGTCGGACACCGAGAACCAGTACTTGCGGAGCAGGATGCCGTCGTCGATCAGCATCTGCTCGAAGATCGGCGTCTGACGCAGGAACCGGGTGTGCTCCTCGGGCGTGCAAAAGCCCATCACCTTCTCCACGCCGGCGCGGTTGTACCAGGAGCGGTCGAACAGGACGATCTCTCCGGGAGCCGGAAGATGGGCGACGTAGCGCTGGTAGTACCACTGGCCGCGTTCCCGGTCGGTGGGTGCGGGCAGCGCGGCCACCCGGGCCACGCGCGGGCTCAGGTATTCGGTGACCCGCTTGATCGTGCCGCCCTTGCCCGCGGCATCGCGCCCCTCGAAGACCACAACCACCCGGGCGCCGGTCTGGCGCACCCACTCCTGCAGCTTCACCAGTTCGGTCTGCAACCGGAACAGCTCGGCCTCGTACGCCGAGTTCTTCAGCTTGGGCGGTGCGTCCTTGCGCTTGCCCGACGGGGCCTTCGTCTTCTTCGCCATGACCGAAGAGCTTAAGGGTCGAGCGGGCGCCATCACCGGGGAAGGGGCCGCGTACCGTGGACGGCGACTTGATGTCGGGACGACGAGCAGGAGAACCGTTCGGTGGGAAAGCTGACGAACAGCATGTGGCGGCTGCTGGGGGCACAATCCACGCGTAACCAGTCGAAGTCGCTCGGGCTGATCGAGGACGCCGCGGCACACACCGAGTGGGCGGCCGGACTCGACGACACCGACTTCCGCACGGAGGCCGAGACCCTCGACATCGGCGCGAACCCGAAGGACCGGGCGAAGTTCCTCGCCCTGGTCCGCGAGGCCGCCGACCGCGCCCTCGATATGCGGCCGTTCGACGTGCAGCTGCAGGGCGCGTTGCGTCTACTCGAAGGCGACATCGTGGAGATGGCGACCGGTGAGGGCAAGACCCTGGCGGGTGCGATCGCGGCGATCGGTCACGTCCTCGAAGGACACCAGGTGCACGTCATCTCCGTCAACGACTACCTGGCCACCCGCGACGCGGAGTGGATGAAGCCGCTGTTCGACGCGTTCGGCATCATCGTCCATCCGGTGTCGGAGAACTCGACTCGGGACGAACGCAAGGCCGCCTACGCCGGCGACGTCACGTACGGCTCGGTCAACGAGATCGGCTTCGACGTGCTGCGCGATCAGCTCGCCCAGACCAAGGACGAACTCGTGTCGCCGAAACCCGACGTCGCGATCATCGACGAGGCCGACTCGGTGCTGGTCGACGAGGCGCTGATTCCGCTGGTGCTGGCCGGTTCGGCCGAGGGGGACGTACCCGACCAGGCGATCCACGACGTCGTCGGGCGGTTGAAGAACAAGCACTACGAGATCGACGTGGAGGGCCGCAACGTCACCCTCACCGACGAGGGGGCGAGCTTCGTCGAAGCCGAGCTCGGCGGCATCAATCTGTACGACGAGGAACACGTCGGCACCACTCTGGTCCACGTGAATGTCGCGATGCACGCGCATTACCTGCTCGAACGCGACATTCACTACATCGTCCGGGACGGCGGGGTGCACCTCATCAACGCGTCCCGCGGTCGCGTCGCGCAACTGCAGCGCTGGCCGGACGGGGTGCAGGCGGCCGTCGAGATCAAGGAGGGGCTGGCGCAGACCGACCCCGGCGAGGTCATCGACACCATTACCGTGCAGGCGCTGATCGGTCGGTACCCGACCGTGTGCGGCATGACCGGTACCGCGCTGGCCGCCGGCGAGCAGTTCCGTCAGTTCTATTCGCTACGGGTATCGCAGATCCCGCCGAACACCCCCAACATCCGGGAAGACCTGCCCGACCGGGTGTACGACACCAAGGCGAACAAGGTCGAGGCGATCGTCGAATACGTCAAGGAGATTCACGAGACCGGCCGGCCCATCCTGATCGGTACCCACGACGTCGCCGAATCGGAGGAACTCGCCTACTTCCTGGACAAGGCGGGCGTTCCCTGCACGGTGCTGAACGCGAAGAACGACGCCGAGGAGGCGAAGATCATCGCGGAGGCCGGCGCGAAGGACGCGGTGACGGTGTCGACGCAGATGGCCGGTCGCGGCACCGACATCCGGCTCGGCGGGTCGGGGCGCGACGACGCCGCCCGCGACGAGATCGTCGAACTCGGTGGGCTCTGCGTCGTCGGCACCGGCCGGCACGACACCGAGCGCCTGGACAACCAGCTCCGCGGCCGCGCCGGACGACAGGGCGATCCCGGGTCATCGGTGTTCTTCAGCAGCCTCGAAGATCCGGTGGTCACCAGAAACCTTGCGTTCAAACGAGATCCGGTATCGCAGGCCGAGGACGGGTCGATGGGGTCGAAGGGAATCGACCTGATCGAACAGGCCCAGCGCGTCGCCGAGGGCGTCATGCTGGAACTGCACGCCAACACCTGGCGGTACAACAACCTCGTCAACCAGCAGCGAGACATCGTGGTCCGCCGTCGGATGGAGATCCTGACCACCGACAGCGCCCGTGCGGAACTCGCCGAGCTGGAACCTGAGCGGTACGCGGAACTCAGCGGCGAGAAGGCGCCCGGTGGGGATGCCGCCGCGGCCGCGGGCGACACCGATGCCGAGCGCACAGTGGACGGATCCGAACGCACAGTGGACGGATCCGAGCGCACAGTGGACGGATCCGAACGCACAGTGGACGGATCCGAACGCACAGTGGACGAGCCAGCGGCGGATGCCGCACCGGACGCGGGGGAGACCGACCGCACGCCGGTGGAGCCGATCGATCGCGACGTGCTGAGTCAGGCGGCCCGCGAGATCATGCTCTATCACCTCGATCGGGACTGGGCCGACCACCTGGCGTTCGTCTCCGACGTCCGGGCCAGCATCCACCTGCGCGCGATCGGCCGAGAGAGCCCACTCGACGAGTTCCACCGCGCGATCCTCGCCGAGTTCACCGATCTGCCCGCGGACGCGGTGAACAAGGCGCGCACCACCTTCCGCGAGGCGGAGATCACCGCGGACGGTGTCGACCTCGGCTCTGCCGGGCTCCATCGGTCCACCACCACGTGGACGTACATGGTGCACGACAACCTCTTCGCCTCCGGCGGAGCGAAGACCCTGCAGGGCATCATCGGAATCTTCCGGTGACCCAGGCGGCGGGTGGCGACCGCATCGTCACCGTGCCCAACGCACTCAGCGCATTACGGCTGGCGCTGATCCCGGTGTTCGTCTGGCTGCTCCTGGTCGAGAAGGCCGACGGTTGGGCATTCGCGGTGCTGATGTTCTCCGGCTTCTCCGACTGGGCGGACGGAAAGCTCGCGCGGATACTCGACCAGTCGTCGAAGCTCGGCGCGCTACTCGATCCGGCCGCGGACCGCCTGTACATCGTGATCATCCCGCTCACCTTCGGGATCCGAGAGTTCGTGCCGTGGTGGCTGATCGGCATCATCATCGGCCGCGACGTTCTGCTGTTCGCGACCGCACCATTGCTCCGATCACGCGGGCTGCTCGCCTTGCCCGTGCTCTACATCGGCAAGGCCGCCACGTTCGCGTTGATGAGCGCGTTCCCCTGGTTGCTCGCCGGTCAGCTCGACTCGGTGATCGGCACCATCTGCTACCCCCTCGGGTGGGCATTCCTGATTTGGGGTGTGGCGCTCTACCTCTGGTCGTTCGTCCTCTACTGGGTGCAAACCATCCTGGTGGTCACGCGGATGCCCGCCGTGGTGCCGGGCGACGGCGCGATGACCTAGAGTCACCAGCGACGAGAAAGGGGCTCACACCGTGGCCGAATCCAACGTCCCAGCAGATCTCAAGTACACCGCCGAACACGAATGGGTCCAGAAGGTCGGACCGACGACCGTGCGAGTCGGCATCACCGACTACGCGCAGGACCAGTTGGGCGACGTCGTGTTCGTCCAGTTGCCCGATGTCGGGGCGACGGTCCAGGTCGGCGAATCGTTCGCGGAGGTCGAGTCGACCAAGAGCGTCTCGGACATCTACGGCGCGATCAACGGCACCGTCTCGGCGGTCAATAGCGACCTCGAGACGACTCCGGAACAGGTCAATGCCGACCCGTACGGGGCGGGGTGGCTCATCGAGATCAGCGTCGACGACGAAGCCGTCGTCGACGCGCAGCTCGGCGACATGCTCGACGCGGACGGATATCGGGGAGTCACCGACCAGTAGTCGAGCGTCGGCACCGGGCAGTCCACGCGGAACCCACCGGCCGCCGCGAGTCACAAGCAGAGCACGGGAACCTCAACCGACCGGACCGGCCGAACGGGGCGGCTATGATCATCGGTGTCCTCCTCACCTCGCCCGCGTACGAAACGGGTACGGACGGTACGGTTGACTCCCAGTAGAACGGTTCGAGGACACGGCGAGAACGATCCGCCCCCTGCGGACCTATCCGGCCGGCAACACCGGACGGCAACCCGCATCGGTGGCCCCTCGGTCACCCGCACGATGCGGACGACGACGAAGGAGAAGTGGTGAGCGATAACGACAAGGACTTCGAGGCTCCGGTGGAGACCACGTCGGTCTTCCGGGAGGAGTTCATCAATGAACTCGACCAGCCGGCCGCGACCTCGAGCGAACCAGCCGACACCGGGGTGGAGCGCCTGAGCCCCGGCACCGCGCTGCTTGTCGTGAAGCGAGGTCCCAATGCGGGCTCGCGGTTCCTGCTCGATCAGGCGACCACCTCCGCCGGTCGCCACCCGGACAGCGACATCTTCCTCGACGACGTGACCGTCAGTCGTCGGCACGCTGAGTTCCGTCTCGGCGACAACGAGTTTCAGGTTGTCGACGTGGGCAGCCTGAACGGCACCTACGTCAACCGCGAACCGGTGGACACGGCGACGCTGAGCAATGGCGACGAGGTCCAGATCGGCAAGTTCCGTCTGGTGTTCCTGAGCGGCCCGCGCACCGAAGCTTCCGCCTGATCACGTGTCAGCCTCGTCTGCCCGGCAGCGCGGCGACGGATCGATGTCCATCGGATCGGTCCTGGCGTTGCTGCGCGAAGACTTTCCCGACGTCACCATCTCGAAGATCCGCTTCCTCGAATCCGAGGGGCTGATCACTCCCGAGCGGGCACCGTCGGGGTATCGCCGGTTCTCCGACGCCGACTGTGAGCGTTTGCGTTTCGTGCTCACCGCGCAGCGGGACCGCTACCTGCCGTTGAAGGTCATCAAGGAACAGCTCGACGCCATCGATAACGGCGACGGGGCGGTGGGGTCACCGCGGCTGCTGACCTCCGCACGCAGCGTCGTCGCGCCGGCGACCGACTTTTCGTCGCGCGGCGGGCGCGTGTCGCGCGAAGCGCTGATCGAGCGCACCGGGGTGGACGCCGCATTCGTGACCGAGCTGCAGCGCAACGGCCTGCTCACCCCGGGCCCCGCCGGGTTCTTCGACGAGGATGCGGTGCGCCTGGTGGAGGCCGCTGCGGCACTGGCCAACTACGGACTCGAGACCCGCCACCTCCGCGCGTTCAAGGTGTCCGCCGATCGGGAGGCCGGATTGGTCGCGCAGATCGCCAGCCCCATCGCCAAGGGCAAGGGCACCGGCGCTCGCGATCGCGCCGAGGAACTCGTCCGCGAGATCGCCGCACTGTCGGTCACCTTGCACACCCAGTTGGTCAAGGCCGCGGTGCGCGGCGTGCTCGACTAATTCCGGCTCGACTACTTTCCCACTCGACTGACCCGTATCGACCGCGCCGGGATCGCGTGCGGCCCGCCCCGCCGAATTGCGGTGTAGCGTCGGGGAGTGACGAAATCCGTCGGCCCGGGAGGTGCGAGATGAGCGAGATGCGTGTGGTCGGCATTCGGGTCGAGCCCCCGCAGAGCCAGCCGGTACTGCTGCTGCGCGAAGTCGACGGCGACCGCTACTTGCCGATCTGGATCGGACAGAGCGAGGCCGCATCGATCGCCTTGCGCCAGAAGGGGATCGAACCTCCGCGCCCGCTGACCCACGACCTGATCGTCAACCTCATCGGCGAGTTCGGGCAAACGCTGGAGGAGGTGCGGATCGTCGACATGCAGGAGGGCACCTTCTATGCCGAGATGGTCTTCGCCGGTGACCTCAAGGTGTCGGCTCGCCCGTCGGATTCGATCGCCGTCGCCATGCGGGCGGGCGTGCCGATCGTCGCCGACGAGGACGTCCTGGCCGAAGCCGGCCTGATCATCCCGGATGACGAGTCCGACGACGGCAGCAGCAACGGTCCGGAGGTGAAGGAGGACGAGGTCGAGAAGTTCAAGGAGTTCCTCGACAACGTCTCGCCGGACGACTTCAAGGCCAGCGGCGGCGCCTGATACCTCCGCTACCTCCGCGCGCATGACCGGGCGGCGTCGATCACGGATCGGCAACCGGAAGGTCACATCTAGCTGCATCTCAACTAGAGGTCGAGACTTGGCCGCGCGTCGCATTGATTTGATCGAACGGCACCGAATAGCGTCGGTCCCGACATCGCCGGACACGGTCGATGGAGGAGATGATCGGCTCTCGGGCGCGTAGGCTTAGCTTCCGTAGGTGCGGTGGCGGCTGGTGCCGTCCGTCCGAGACCCGGTCCGAGCGTTGCGAGGGAGTCTGCAGTGGGCGATCAGCCGTTCGACAACGACCAGGCGTCGGGGAGCGAGCCGGTGCCGGGGTCGGCCGCCGAACCTCGGGTCGATGCGGTGCCGGCGACGCCGGTGCGTGGTTCGGCGACTCAGGGCACCCTCGACGACATCGAGCCGGGACTGTTCCCGAATGACACCGTCCCGGACGAGCTGATCGGGTATCGCGTGCCTAGCGCCTGCCAGATTGCCGGCATCACCTACCGACAGCTCGACTACTGGGCGCGGACCTCGCTGGTCGTTCCGTCCATTCGGGGCGCGGCCGGCTCCGGAAGCCAGCGGCTGTACTCGTTCAAGGACATCTTGGTCCTCAAAATTGTGAAGCGGCTGCTCGACACCGGTGTCTCGTTGCAGAACATTCGGGTCGCCGTCGACCACCTGCGCCAGCGCGGCGTCGAGGATCTCGCCCGCATCACCCTGTTCTCCGACGGCACGACCGTCTACGAGTGCACCTCGGCCGAAGAGGTCGTCGACCTGCTGCAGGGCGGTCAGGGTGTGTTCGGGATCGCGGTCAGCGGTGCGATGCGCGAACTCACCGGTACCATCGCCGACTTCCCCGGCGAACGTGCGGACGGTGGCATCAGCGAGACCGCCCCCGAGGACGAACTCGCGGCACGCCGGAAGAATCGCGCCCGCCGCACGGGCTAGGTGTTGGACGTCACGGGATAGGGGCGCCACGCACGCGGCGCCCGCATAGATACATGGCGTTACACTGTGGAGACGTCGCTGCACCGCGGGAGAGCGTCGTTCCGGATCGGAACGGCCGCCGAAGGAGCAATACCTCCTCGTCAAACTCTCAGGCACCCGGACCGCGGTGTCGACGGCGTCTCTGGAAAGCGACGGGTACCCGTCCGCCCACGGTGAAACGCCGCCCGCGCCGATGACGACGCGACGGCCGAATCTCTCAGGCGCCCACTGCGGGCAATGACAGAGGAGGAGGGCCGACCGATCGGTCGGTGACCACGTCCTGGCGCGCGCCGGGATGTGGGTCGCCGGACGAGCGCACCCGCGAGAGGTTGCCCTTTCGATGACCGCACTTCCGAACGATTCTCGTGCCATATCCGACGCCGCCACGGGTGCTGAACCCGGAGCCCGCGGATTCGTCGACCGCCACGTCGGTCCCGACGCCGACGAGACCGCCCGCATCCTCGCGCTGATCGGATTGCCGTCGCTGGACGCTCTCGCCGAGCGCGTCGTGCCGTCGGTGATCGCCGACGACCCCACCGACAACGGCCTCGACGCGCTCCCGGATCCGCTGACCGAGGACGAGGTCCGGGCCCGGCTGGCCGAATTGGCCGACCGCAACACGGTGGCCCGGTCGATGATCGGACTCGGCTACTACGACACCCACACGCCGGCGGTGATCGTGCGCAACGTGCTGGAGAATCCGGCCTGGTATACCGCCTACACGCCGTATCAGCCGGAGATCAGCCAGGGCCGGCTGGAGGCGCTCCTGAACTTCCAGACGATGGTGTCGGATCTGACCGGCCTGGAAGTGGCCAATGCGTCGATGCTCGACGAGGCCGCCGCCGCCGCCGAGGCGATGACCTTGATGCGGCGCGCCGGAAAGTCGCGGTCGCCGCGGCTGGTCGTCGACACCGACCTCTACCCACAGACTCGTGCCGTGCTGGAGACCCGCGCGGCACCGCTCGGCATCGAGATCGTCGAGGCCGAACTCCGTGCCGATGTGGACGGCTACGGTCTTCCCGACGGCGACTACTTCGGTGTGATCCTGCAGACCCCCGGTGCGTCCGGCCGAATCGTCGATGTGACTGGGATGTCCGAGGCCGCCCATGACGCCGGTGCGCTGGTCGCGGTCGGTGCCGATCTGTTGGCGCTGACGCTGATCACCCCACCCGGTGAGCAGGGCGCCGACGTGTGTTTCGGCACCACCCAACGTTTCGGGGTGCCGATGGGCTTCGGCGGACCGCACGCCGGGTATTTGTCGGTGCATGCCGCACACGCTCGCCAGGTGCCGGGCCGCCTGGTCGGGGTGTCCAAAGACGCCGACGACAACCTCGCGTACCGGCTCGCGCTGCAGACGCGGGAACAGCACATCCGACGCGAGAAGGCCACCAGCAACATCTGCACCGCCCAGGTGCTGCTGGCGGTGGTCGCCGCGATGTACGCCGGCTACCACGGTCCGGACGGGTTGCGGTCGATGGCCCGCCGCGTTCATGCGCACGCCGCCCGGATCGCCGACGCCCTCACCGGCGCCGGAATCGAGATCGCACACGATCGCTTCTTCGACACGGTGACGGCCCGTGTGCCCGGCCGGGCGGCGGCCGTCGTAGCCGGCGCCCGCGATGCCGGGATCAATCTGCGGCACGTCGATGCCGACACCGTGGCGATCGCCTGCGACGAGACCACCACCGACCGGGACGTCGCCGCAGTGCTGGATGCGTTCGGCATCGCCGGCAACGGGCGCACCGGCCGAAGCGTCGCCGTGCCGATCGAGACCCGCACCAGCGAATACCTCACGCACCCGGCGTTCAACCGCTATCGCACCGAAACGTCGATGTTGCGCTATCTGCGCGCACTCGCCGACAAGGACATCGCGCTCGACCGCAGCATGATTCCGCTCGGGTCGTGCACGATGAAGCTGAACGCGACCGCCGAGATGGAACCCATCACCTGGCCCGGATTCGCGCGGCTGCATCCGTTCGCGCCCGCCGAGGACACCGCGGGCATCCGCGAACTGATCGCCACCCTGGAGCAGTGGCTGGTCGCCATCACCGGATACGACCGCGTCAGCCTGCAACCGAACGCCGGCTCGCAGGGCGAGTTCGCCGGGCTGCTGGCGATTCGCCGCTACCACGACAGCCGTGGCGACGGTGACCGGAATGTGTGCCTGATTCCGTCCAGCGCGCATGGCACCAACGCCGCGTCGGCGGTGATGGCGGGCATGCGGGTAGTGGTCGTCGGCTGTCGGGGCAACGGCGACGTCGACGTCGACGACCTGCGCGCCAAGATCGCCGACCATGCCGACGCGCTGGCCGCGATCATGATCACCTATCCGTCCACGCACGGGGTGTTCGAGCACGACATCCGGGAGATCTGCGCGGCGGTGCACGACGCCGGCGGCCAGGTGTACGTCGACGGCGCCAATCTCAACGCGCTGGTCGGCGTGGCCCGTCCGGGTCGGTTCGGTGGCGATGTCAGCCACCTGAACCTGCACAAGACGTTCTGCATCCCGCACGGTGGCGGCGGACCCGGTGTCGGGCCCGTCGCGGTCCGCGATCATCTCGCGCCGTTCTTGCCGGGGCATCCGCTCGCCGACGAACTCCCGGACGGCGGAGCGGTCGCCGCGGCACCGTACGGGTCGGCGTCGATTCTGCCGATCACCTACGCCTACATCGCGATGATGGGCGCGGAAGGATTGCGGCGGGCCACGCTGACCGCGATCGCCTCGGCGAACTACGTCGCTCGACGACTCGGCGATCACTATCCGGTGCTGTACACCGACGGGTCGGACGTCGACGGCTCCGGGGCCGACGGCTCCGGAGTCGGGGGTTTCGTCGCGCACGAGTGCATCCTCGACCTGCGGCCGCTGACGAAGGCGACCGGCGTCACCGTCGACGATGTGGCCAAGCGGCTTATCGACTACGGATTCCACGCGCCGACAATGAGTTTCCCGGTTGCCGGCACGCTGATGGTGGAGCCGACCGAGAGTGAGAACCTGGACGAACTCGATGCGTTCTGCGACGCGATGATCGCCATTCGCGAGGAGATCGACCAGCTCGCCGCCGGCGTCTGGCCCGCCGACGACAACCCGCTCCGCAATGCGCCGCACACTGCGGAGGCACTGGTCGGGGACTGGCAGCATCCGTACGATCGGCGGCTCGCGGTGTACCCGCAGGGGTTGCCGTCGGCGGGTGCGCGA
Source organism: Gordonia sinesedis (assembly GCA_039527305.1). Classification (GTDB taxonomy): domain Bacteria; phylum Actinomycetota; class Actinomycetes; order Mycobacteriales; family Mycobacteriaceae; genus Gordonia; species Gordonia sinesedis. The sequence goes on from BAAAJU010000003.1 coordinate 65,022, forward strand.
GCCAAGGTATGGCCCGCGGTGCGGCGCATCGACGGCACCTTCGGCGACCGCAATCTCATCTGCAGCTGTCCGCCGATCGAGGCGTTCGCGTACTGAGGTAAACGGCGTTCCGGCTGGTTTCGATACGCCGCTCGTTCCTCGCGGCTACTCAACCAGCGGGGGAGGGGCGCACGTGAATGGTCGGCCGGCGGGGAGGTTCCTCGCGGCGGCTCGTCCGGCGGGGTGGGGCGCACGTGAATGCTCAACCAGCGGAAGGGTTCTGCGCGGCGGATCGTCCGGCGGGGTGGGTCGCACGTGAATGGTCGGCCGACGGGGAGGTTCCGCGCGGCGGATCGTCCGGCGGGGTGGCTGGGTGTTCGGCGGGGGCCGGGATGGTGTTGTGCGCGTTGGTCGGTGGTTGAGTAGCGGGGAGCGGAGCGAGTCGCGTATCGAAATCACCGTCGTGCGTGGGGGTGCTGGTTTCGATACGCCGCTCGTTCCTCGCGGCTACTCAACCAGCGGGGAAGGGCGCACGTGAATGGTCGGCCGGCGGGGAGGTTCCTCGCGGCTACTCAACCAGCGGAAGGGTTCTGCGCGGCGGCTCGTCCGGCGGGGGAGGGGCGCACGCGAATGCTCAACCAGCGGAAGGGTTCTGCGCGGCGACTCAACCAGCGGGGAGGTTCCGTGCGGCTTCGCGACCGCTCAGCCGATCGCGCGGCCGTAGACGAGCCGGTTGATGGTGACGATCGCGCGGTTCTCGGGCGCCGGCATCGGGTCGGCGACAGTGGGGAAATCGACCGTGGTTGTGGGGGGCGGCATCGGTGCGGCGCCGCGGAATCCGAGACTCGTCAGTGCCCGCACCTGATCCGGTTGCGCGGCGAACCGCAGGAACTCCGCCAATGCCGCCGACGCGGCCACCGATACCTCGTCACCGGCGAGCCGGACGACGGGGAAGTCGGCCTGCGGTGTCGCGCCGGTTGGGCGTACCGCGCGGATCTGGGTCCCGGAGACCGGGGACTCGGCGTCGGGCCGGGTGAGCTGGTACAGCTTCTGCTCGGTGATCGGCACGACATGGATCGGTGCGTCGGCGGCATCGCTCGCCTCGGCGATGACCCGCACCGCGCCCGCTGGTGTCCCGTCCGGTGATCGCGGCGCCGGCCGGGTGAGCGCGGTGATGCTCGACCTGGCGCGCGCACTCCGGGCGCCGTCGTCGGTGAGCGGGCCCGACACGCGGAGTACCCGTGCCGCGACGGCCTGGGCGGCGAGCGCGGACGCATCCGACCCGGGGCCGTTCGGCATGGCCATCCGCAGCGACCCCCAGCCGCGCAGGCCGAGGTCGGTGAGCCCTTCGTCTCCGCGTTGCAATGCCGGCAGCTGTGCCCAGTCGAGAGAGTCTGCGGCGTCGGCGAACTCGGGGGAGGCGGCGAGCACCACCGGCGACGTGACCAGCGACTCGGGGCGGCCGTCGACGGCATCCGGCCGGTCCGTCATCAGCTGTGCCGACCACACCGACGACTGCGGCACCCACGCTGCCGGATAGGCGCCCATGGCGGCGGTATCCCACCTGCCGCGCAGGCCCTCCAAGACGATCCGGGCATCCGCGGCCCGGACGGTGACCGTGATGCAGCGGTCACGCACGACCGGCTTCGTCTTGCCGTAGGCAGCCGCAATCGCCGTCAAACCCGGCGCGACATCGGGATCGGCGACGACCGGGACAACGGCCGTCCCCTCCACACACGCGGCGGCCGCGTCGTCGGCCTGGCGGTCGAGGTGATCACCGAGCCGTTGCCAGACGACGACCACCGCAACCACGAGCAGCACCGACAGCGCCGCGAAGATCACCCAACGGCTGACGCCGCGACGACCACGCGCGGCACGCCGGGAACCGGACGCACCGACACCGCCACCGGCCCCGCGATCGGCCGAGGCCCGATGCTGCCCCATGAGCCCTTACGCCTGCGCCGCCTTGTACTCCCGACGCCGCCGATGCAGGATCGGTTCGGTGTACCCGCTTGGCTGCTTCGCGCCCTCGAGGATCAGCTCCTTGGCGGCCTGGAAGGCGATCGACGAATCGAAGTCGGGCGCCATCGGGCGGTACTCGGGGTCGGATGCATTCTGCCGGTCGACGACGGGCGCCATCCGCTCCAGCGCCGCCACCACATCGTCCTCGGTGACGATGCTGTGGTGCAGCCAGTTAGCCAGCAGCTGGCTCGAGATGCGTAGCGTCGCACGGTCTTCCATGAGGGCGACGTCGTGGATGTCGGGCACCTTGGAGCAGCCGACACCGTGATCGATCCAGCGCACCACGTAGCCGAGGATCGACTGGGCGTTGTTGTCGAGCTCCTGCTGCTTCTCCTCGTCGGTCCAGTCGGTGCGCGGCGCGAGCGGGATGGTGAGGATGTCGTCCACCGAGGCCGGGTCGCGCTTGGCGATCTCGTCCTGCCGTTCGAAGACGTCGACGAGGTGGTAGTGCAGCGCGTGCAGGGTCGCCGCCGTCGGCGAGGGTACCCACGCGGTGTTCGCACCCGCCTTGGGATGGCCGATCTTCTGCTCGAGCATGTCGGCCATCAGGTCGGGCATCGCCCACATGCCCTTGCCGATCTGGGCCTTGTGCTGCAGTCCGGCGTGCAGGCCGGTGTCGACGTTGAAATCCTCGTAGGCCGAGATCCAGGTCTGCTGCTTCATCTCGCCCTTGCGGACCATCGGCCCGGCTTCCATCGACGTGTGGATCTCGTCGCCGGTCCGGTCCAGGAAGCCGGTGTTGATGAACACCACTCGATCCTGCGCGGCCTTGATCGCGGCCTTCAGGTTGACCGTGGTGCGCCGCTCCTCGTCCATGATGCCGACCTTGAGGGTGTTCTCCGGCAGGCCGAGCACCTTCTCGACGCGATCGAACAGCTCGACGGTGAACGCCACCTCGTCGGGGCCATGCATCTTCGGCTTGACGATGTAGATCGATCCGGTCCGCGAGTTCTGCAGGCCGTCGGTGGACAGTCCGTGCATGCCGATCAGACCGGTGAACAGCGCGTCCAGAATACCTTCGGGAACCTCGTCACCGTTGGCGTCGAGGACGGCGTCGTTGGTCATCAGGTGTCCGACGTTGCGGACGAACAGCAGCGATCGTCCGTGCAGGTCGAAGGCGGAGCCGTCGGGCGCGGTGTACTCGCGGTTGCCGTTGAGGACGCGGGTGAACGTCTTGCCGCCCTTCGTCACCTCCTCGGACAGCGCGCCGGTGTTGAGACCCAGCCAGTTGCGGTAGCCGAGCACCTTGTCGTCGGCGTCGACGGCGGCCACCGAGTCCTCGAAGTCCATGATCGTGGTGATCGCCGACTCGACGACCACGTCCTTGACGCCCGCGGGATCGGTCTTGCCGATCGGCGACTCCGGATCGACCTCGATGTCGAGGTGCAGTCCGTTGTGCCGCAACAGGATCGACGTCGGGGCGGTCGGCTCGCCGCGGTAGCCGACGAAGGCGTCCGGGTCGGCGAGGGTCGAGGTGGTGCCGTCCTCCAGCGTCACCTGCAGTGCTCCGTCGACGACCGCGAATCGGGCAACGTCGGTGTAGCTGCACTGCTCCAGCGGCACCGCCTGGTCGAGGAAGTTCTTCGCGTAGGCGATCACCTTGTCGCCGCGCACCTTGTTGTACGAGCTGCCCTTCTCGGCGCCGTCGGTTTCCGGGATGGCGTCGGTGCCGTACAGCGCGTCGTAGAGCGAACCCCAGCGGGCGTTCGCGGCGTTCAGGGCGAAGCGGGCGTTGAGGATCGGCACCACGAGCTGCGGACCGGCGGTGTCGGTGATCTCCCGGTCGACACCGGAGGTACCGATCTGGAAGTCGTCCGGCACGTCGACCAGGTACCCGATCTCGGTGAGGAACTCCTTGTAGGCGGCGAAGTCGAACTCGGCCGGCGCCACGGCATGGTCGCGATGCCACGCGTCGATCTTGGCCTGGAGGTCGTCGCGGACACCGAGCAGCTCACGGTTGCGCGGGGTCAGATCGTTGATGATGCTCGCGGCGCCCGACCAGAACTGGTCGGCGTCGACACCCGTACCCGGCAGGGCCTCGTAGGTGATGAAGTCGTACAGAACGGGAGCGACCTGCAATCCGTCGACGGTGATCCGGTCCGACATGAGTGCCTTTCGACGATGGTGTGAGTTGCCTACCGAGCGGTCGAAAGCCTGCCCGGGGGACGGCGAACACGAATGATTTCGATCAGATCCATGGTACTCGGGCGTCTTCAGGCGGTCCGGCGCGGTCGTCGCGGTACCTCGGACACCGACCGGAGCAGCTCGCGGCACGCCGTGGCGATCTCCGAGCGCAGCGCGGCTCCCGACTCGGCGATCGCCGACTGCTGGCGCACATAGTCGGCCCGCCCCGCCGGGGTCTCCACCGGCACCGGGTCGTAACCGTAGTCACGCAGGTCGTACGGGCTGGCCCGCATATCGAGTTCACGGGCGGCGAGCGCCACCTCGAAGGCACGCAGCGTCAGATCGGAGGCCAGCAAGGGGATCAGGCCGACACACGCCCGGTACAGGTCCATCGTGGCGTGCAGGCAGCCGGGCTGCTCGTCGGCGAGCTGCCGGTCCCGGCTCAGCATCCGTTCGTTTCGCGGCCGGGCGGCCTCGGTGAAGAACCGGAATGCGTCGAAGTGGGTGCACCGCAGCGGCATCGACTCGACCACCGCGTCGGTGCCGGCGGTGCCCAATCGCAACGGGATGTCGTGCCGGGTGGCATCGGTGCGGTACACCATCGCCCACTCGTGCAGCCCGAAGCAGCCCAGCCGGGCCGGGCGGGCCGCGGTCGCGGTCAGCAACTCCAGGGTGGCGGCAAGAGTCTCGGCTCGCTCGTTCAGATATGCCGGGTCGACGGTGATGCCGGGTGCGGTGCCGTCGGGACTGTCGCCGCCGACTCTCCGGTACCCGCGCAATGTCCGATACCTCCGGGCGTCGTCGGACCCGTCGTCGATCAACGTGACGCCGTACCCCGGATGCCACCGGCGGATATGCGCGGGCCGCGACGAGTAGTAGGTGAACAGGAAGTCCAGCACCGGATGCTTCGTCCCGCGAGCCCGGGCCGCCAGGTACGGTCCGACCAGGCGCTGCACGCGTTCGGTGTGCTCGGCACACAGCGCCCGCCACCCGGGCGCGTCCAGGGTGCGACGAGGAACCGGAGGCGTGGAATCCGGTGCCGACGACGCCGTCCCGGCCGGCGCCGACCTACTCCCGTCCGGCACGGTCAGATCCGGTGTGTCTCGTCGCGGACGGTGCCGACGAACTCCTCCACGAGGTCGGCGAGCGCGACAATGCCGATGGTGCGTCCGGTGTCGTCGACGACGGCACCCAGATGGGAACTGGTGCGCCGCAGCGTGCTGGTGGCCTCGTCGAGCGGGGCGGTCGACGCGATCACCGGCAGAGGGCGAATCTTGTCGACACCGATGATGGTGTCCGGGCCGACCTGCGGGTTCAGGATGTCGTCGAGGACGTCCTTGAGGTGCAGGTAACCGGTGTACGTACCATCCGGGCTGCGCACCGGGAACCGGGAGAAGCCGGTGTCGCTGACCGCGCGTTCCACCGCACCCAAGGTGGGTCCGGTGCCACCGGTGACCGGATCGCGTTCGATGTCGACGCTGCGCATCGTGTTCAGCGGGATCAGGACCTCCGACACCGGGCGTTCCACGGACCGCAGCGCGCGGGTCAGCCGCTCGTGCTCCTCGGCGTCGATCAGACCTTCCTCCCGGGACTCACCGAGCATCTCGGCCAGCTCGACGGGCGACACCGTGGAATCCAGTTCGTCCTTCGGCTCCACCCGCATCGCCCGCAGGGTCAGGTTCGCCAGCAGGTTGTAGAACCCGATCAGCGGTCGCACGACCTTGATGAACGCCAGATGCAGCGGCACCAACAGCATCGCGACCCGTTCCGGCCCGGCCAGCGCGATATTCTTCGGCACCATCTCGCCGAGCAGGATGTGCAGCACCACCACGAGTGACAGCGACAGCGCGAACGCGATCGGATGGAGCAGCGCATCCGGGACATGCACCAGGTCCAGCGGGGCCTCGATGAGGTGCGCGATCGCCGGTTCGCCGACCCGGCCGAGCAGGATGGAACAGATCGTGATGCCCAGCTGGGCCGCCGCCAGCATCAGCGACAGGTTCTGCCCGGCCCGGATCACGGTCCGTGCGCGGGACTTTCCGCTCTCGGCCAACGCTTCGAGCCGGTCGCGGCGGGCCGAGATCAGCGAGAACTCGGCGGCCACGAAGAACGCGTTGCCCGCCAGCAGCACGACGGTGAGGATCACCCCAAAGATGTCACTGCTCATCGTCGGAGCCCGCCTCCCGGGATTGGGTGCCGTCCGCGGCGCGGTCGGCATTAGCCAGCGGTTTCAACTGGACGATGTCGATCCGCCTGCCGTCCATCTGGGTGACCGTGGCGTTCCAGCGGACCTCGGCATCCAGTGGTAACGAGTCCGACTCGTCGTCGCGCACCTCGGTGGGGAGCCGCTCGGGTAGCTCGACGGTGTCGCCGACCTCGGGTATGTGGCCGAGCGAGAACATCACCAGGCCGCCGAGAGTGTCGTACGGGCCGTCCGGGGCGCGATAGCCGGTCGCTTCGGCGAGCTCGTCGAGGCGCAGCAGCCCGGCGCACAGGTAGCCGTCGCCGTCCTCCTGGACGTCGGCTCGCTCGTGGTCGTGTTCGTCGGTGACGTCGCCGAGGATCTCTTCGATCACGTCCTCGGTGGTGACGATGCCCGCGGTGCCGCCGTACTCGTCGATGACGACGCACACCTCCATGCCGTCGGCGCGGATGCGTTCCATCAGGGTGTCGCCGTCCAGGCTGGTCGGCACGGTCGGAACCGCTCGCGCCATGGATGTGACGGACGTCGTCTCCATCTGGTCGGGCGGAATGGTGAAGGCCTGCTTGACGTGTACGACGCCGATCAGGTCGTCCAGGTTGCCGTCGGTGACGACCGGGAACCGCGAATGCCCGGTCCGTGCCGACGCCTCGACCAGGTCGCGGATGGTGTCGTTACGGTCAAGGCACTCAACGGTGACGCGCGGGGTCATCAGATCCTCGGCGCTGAGTTCGCCGAACTTCAGCGACCGGTCCACCAGAGCCGCCGTGTCTTCATCGATAGCTCCGCGCCGGGCGGAGTTACGTACGAGCGAACCGAGCTCCTGAGGGGAGCGGGCGGACCGCAGTTCCTCGGCGGGTTCGATGCCCATCCGCCGCAGCATCCAGTTCGCGGTCCGGTTGAGACCGTCGATGGCCCACCGGAAGGTGGACGAGAAGAAGGTCATCGGGCCCGACGTGGCCCGGGCCGCGGCCAGGGGCAGCGCGATGGCCAGGTTCTTGGGCACCAGCTCGCCGAAGACCATCGACAACGAGGTCGCCAGGATGAGCGCGATAGCCAGCGTGATCGCCGACGTCGCACGCTCACCGAATCCGAGCGCGCTGATCGCGGGGTCGAAGAGCCTCGCCAGCACCGGCTCGGCGATGTAGCCGGTGATCAGGGTGGTGATGGTGATGCCCAACTGGGCGCCGGACAGTTGGAACGACAGGGTGCGGTGTGCGCGCTGCACGAGCCGGGAGCGGCGGTCGCCGCGGGAGGCGACGTCCGACTCCACGGTGGAGCGTTCCAGCGCGGTGAGCGAGAACTCGTTGGCCACGCAGATCGCGGTACCGAGGGTCAGCGCGATGAACCCGACCAGGCTAGCGGCGTAGAGAAGGATGTCCATCGGTCACTACCACCCGCCCGGCAACGGGCGTCCCTCGGCGAATCCTGCCGCGGACTGGATGCCCAGGACGACCCGGTCGTGCAGCTCGGTGAGGGTACGTGCGCCGGTGTAGGTGGCGGTGCTGCGGACGCCGGCGCAGATGCGGTCGATCACGTCCTCCACGCTGGGATGGTCGGGGTCGACCCGGATCTTCGAGCTCGAGATGCCCTCCTCGAACAGGCTTTTGCGCGCGCGGTCGTAGGCGCTGTCGTCGGCGGAACGGGCGGCGACGGCCCGCTTGGACGCCATCCCGAAGCTGACCTTGTACGGTCCGTCGGCGTCGCGGTGCAGGTCGCCGGGCGACTCGTAGGTGCCGGCGAACCACGAGCCGATCATCACGTTCGACGCGCCGGCCGCTAAGGCCAGGGCGACGTCGCGCGGATGCCGGACGCCACCGTCGGCCCACACGTGAGCCCCGTGTTCGCGGGCCGCAGCAGCGCACTCGGCGACCGCTGAGAACTGCGGGCGGCCGACGCCGGTCATCATTCGGGTGGTGCACATCGCGCCCGGCCCGACGCCGACCTTGACGATCGACGCGCCCGCTTTCACCAGGTCGAGGGTGCCGTCCGCGGACACGACGTTGCCCGCCACCAGCGGCACCCCGAGGTCGGCACCGGCGACGGTGTCCAGCGCGGCCAACATCTTGTCCTGGTGGCCGTGTGCGGTATCCATCACGAGCACGTCGGCGCCGGCCTCGACCAGACCCCGCGCCTTTGCCCGGACATCTCCGTTGATGCCGACCGCAGCGGCGATCCGAAGCCTGCCCTGCGCGTCGACGTTGGGTCGGTAGATCCCGTCCCGCAGTGCGCCGACCCGGGTGAGGACCCCGCACAGCCGGCCGTCGCCGTCGAGAAGAACCGCGAGGTCCTGATGCAGGTCCGTCAGCGTGTCGAAGACGTCGCGTGGCGGCGTATCGGCGGGCAGCGTCACCATCGCCGGATCCAGCACATCGCCGACCCGGGCGAAGCGGTCGACGTCGGTGCAGGCCTCCTCGGTGACCAGGCCGATCGGGGTGTTATCCCCGTCGACGACGACCGCGGCGCCATGGGCGCGCTTGGTCAGTAGTGCTTGCGCATCCGCGACGGAATCGCTCGGCGCGAGGGTGACCGGAGTGTCGGCGATCAGGTCGCGGGATTTCACGAACGCGATCGACTCGGTCGCGGCGGCCAGCGGCAGGTCCTGGGGCAGGACGACCAGACCGCCGCGGCGGGCGACGGTCTCGGCCATCCGCTTGCCGGCGACGGCGGTCATATTCGCCACGACGATCGGGATGGTGGTGCCGGTGCCGTCATCGGTGGAGATGTCGACGTCGAAGCGCGACGTGACGTCCGACCGGTTGGGAACGATGAACAGATCGTCGTAGGTGAGGTCGTGGGTGGGGCGATGGCCCTCGATGAATCGCACGGGTGGTTCGAAGCTCCTCGGATCGATGCGCGATGCGAATGGTCGGAGATGGTCGGTCGGGTCGACCTCGGTATCCGGTCACGAACACGGCGTGACCCGGTCGGACCGAGGGGGACACGACGGGAAGGAACGACGCGACGGCTAGGCGGTCACCTCGGTGCGGTCTCCGCTCCACTCGGTGTGGAACGTACCCGGCTTGTCGACCCGCTGGTAGGTATGCGCCCCGAAGTAGTCGCGTAGGCCCTGGGTCAGTGCGGCGGGTAGCCGCTCGCTGCGGACACCGTCGTAGTAGGCCAGCGACGACGCGAACGCGGGCACCGGCACCCCCTGCTCGACGGCCGTCGCGAGCACTCGCCGCCAGCTCTCCGCCGACTTCTCGACGATGTCCCGAAAATACGGCGCCAGCAGCAGGCTCGCCAGTGCCGGGTCGTCGGCATAGGCCTCACGGATCCGGTTGAGAAACCGTGCGCGGATGATGCACCCGCCGCGCCAGATGGTGGCCAGCGATCCCGGGTCGACGTTCCAGTCGTATTCCGCGCTGCCGGCGGCGATCTGGTCGAATCCCTGGGCGTAGGCGACCACCTTCGAGGCGTACAACGCTGCCCGGATGTCCTCGATGAATGCCTTCTTGTCGGCCGGCACGGTGCCGATGGTGCCGGCGGTGAGGTCCCGGGCACCGGCGCGCAGGTCGGTCGCGCTGGACAGGGCGCGGGCGAAGACCGCCTCGGCGATGCCGGTGGTGGGGATGCCCAGATCGAGGGCGGACTTGACCGTCCAGCGCCCGGTGCCCTTCTGCCCGGCGGAGTCGACGATCACGTCCACCAGCGGCTTGCCGGTCTCGGCGTCGACCTGGGACAGCACCTCGGCGGTGATCTCGACTAGGTAGCTCTCCAGATCGCCGGCGTTCCACTCGCGGAACACGTCGGCGATCTCGGCGACCGGCATACCCAGCACCCGTCGCATCAGGTCGTAGGCCTCGCCGATCAACTGGATGTCGGCGTACTCGATGCCGTTGTGCACCATCTTCACGAAGTGGCCGCTGCCGTCCGGGCCGATGTGGGTGCAGCAGGGTTCGCCGTCGACGTGTGCGGCGATCGACTCCAGCATCGGTCCGAGGGATTCGTACGACTCGGCTGGACCGCCGGGCATGATCGCAGGCCCGTTCAGTGCGCCCTCCTCGCCACCGGAGATGCCGGCGCCGACGAAGTGCAGGCCCTTCTCGGCGAGGTCGTGTTCGCGCCGGATGGTGTCCGTGTAGAGCGCATTGCCGCCGTCGATGATGATGTCGCCGGGTTCGAGGAGCCCGGAGAGCTCGTCGATCACCGCGTCGGTCGGGGCACCCGCCTTGACCATGATCAACACTCGGCGCGGGCGTTCCAAGGCGTTGACGAAGTCGGCAATCGACTCGGTGCGAACGAAGGACCCTTCGTCGCCGTGGTCGGCCAGCAGGGCGTCGGTCTTGCCGATGCTGCGGTTGTGCAGCGCAACGGTGTAGCCGTTGCGGGCGAAGTTGCGGGCGATGTTGGAGCCCATCACCGCGAGGCCGGTGACTCCGATCTGAGCGGTGGGCGTGCTGGGAGCAGCGGCATTGGTCATGACGTCAAGACTATGGGGTGCGGGTATCGGCCGGTCGATGGATCTCGGTGGGGCCCTCGATGGCTAGTACTCATCAGATGGCTAGGACTCATCAGATGGCTGGTACTCATCAGGTGGACACGAGGCGACTGATCTCGGTCAGCCACGGGATGGCGACCGCGAGTGTGGGCACCACCAGCACCGCCGCCGCGGTGACGTAGGTGGCGGCGGACAGCCAGGGGGAGACGCGATGGTGACAGAGACGATGGACCCGCGTCAGGGTTGTCGGGCCCCCGACGGCCATCGCCCCGCGCGGAGCGGTTGCGTCGGCGCAGGCGACGAGCGCGCGGCCGAGAGTGGTCGGCGTCGTTGCCCGCACCGCCTGGTCGTCGGCGAGCGACTCCACCAGCAGTTCGACCGCGCCGAGTGCGGAGCGGCTGCGGACAAACCGGGGGAACGCCTCGTGCAACGCGATAAATGCCTCGAGGACCAGGTCGTGCCGGGCGCGCAGGTGCGCGCGTTCGTGGGCGATGACCGCGACCAGCTCGGCACGGGACAACCGGGCGACCACACCCTCGCTGAGGACGACGCGCTGACGGATGCCGGGCAGGCAGTAGGCGAGCGGCTGGGCGACGTCGATCATGCGGATGTCGCGGGCGTAGAGCGGATTCGAATGATCGGTGCGGTCGGTGCGGTCCAGGATGTCGATCAGATGCCGATGAGTGGCCCGACGGGCGCGTGTCCGGGCCCCGACGCGGATCACCGTGAACACCAGCCGGGCACCGATCAGCAGCGTGAGTGCGAACACCGTGACGTAGAGCAGCCACAGCGCCAGCCCGAGGCGCTCGATCTCGTGCAGCGGGTGCGTGGTGGGGGTGCCGTCCGGTCCGGGGGCGAGCAGATTCGCCGCGATGGCCAGCCCACAACTGAACGCCGAGAGCACCGCGGCCAGTGCGATGGCCTGCCACAGCGTCATCGCGGCTCGCGGGGTCCGAATCGGCCATTCCGCCCGGGAGAGGGCCTCCGGGACCGGCCCGACCAGCAGCAAGGTCAGGATGCCGAAGAGCAGGGCGGTCATCACGGGCTGTCCTAGCGGTGTGGGCTGGTCGGTCGGGTAGTGCTGTCGTGCGGTCGAGCTGGCTAGTGCTGTCGTGGGCGAGGAGGTGGATAGAAATCTAGTCGGTCTCGGTCGTTCCCTGGGTCGCTTCGAGCTCATCGAGGGCGTGCCGCAGCGCGGCCGCCTCGTCGGCACCGACGCGGCCGACGAACGACACGAGAGCGGCGTGCCGGGAGCCGGGTGCATCGGCTTCGCTGAGTGCATCGACCATCAACGACGCGACGAGATCTTCGCGCGGGTGGGTCGGCACGTACTTGTGTGCCCGGTCCTCCCGGATCTGGGTCACGAGGTTCTTCTTTGCGAGGCGTTGCAGCACGGTCATCACGGTGGTGTAGGCCAGCGACCGGTCTTGTGACAGCGTCGCGTGCACCTGCCGAACCGTCTGCGGCGTCGAGCTTGCCCAGAGAGTGTCCATGACCGCCCGCTCCAGGTCGCCCAAGCCGTTCATCCTTCGCATTTTACTGCCCGATTCTCCTCGACGCCGCGTGGCGTGTCCGATGTGCTCCGAATAACCCACCCAGCGGGTTCCTCGACGTGCCCCGACCCTGTGCCCGCACTTCCCGATAGGGCGTTGACGTGCGGTGACGGCGACACGTGCACGCAGCGCTTGACAGGTTGGTAAGGCTAGCCTACATTAATTCTCACGTCGGACCGCGCGAGAGTCCTGAGGGCTGCAGAGACCCCCGGTCCACGCCACGGTAGGCCCCACATCGCACAACGCGATGTGGGGCCTATCGGTTCCTGGTGGCTGCCACGTGCCACTCTGAACGCATGGCGACGGAGAACAACGACGACCCAGCGGCGCAGGATCTCGTGCAGAACGTGTCGGATCGTGGCCTGGACGGGGTCCTCGGACTGGTGATCGAGTCGGTGTCACCGGACGGAATCGTGGCGACCCTGGAGATCGACGAGCGGCATCATCAGCCGTTCGGCATCGTGCACGGCGGCGTCTATTGCGCGATCGGCGAGAGCGTCGCCTCGATGAGTGGCTACTACTGGCTGGTCGAATCGGGGATCGGCGGCACCGCCGTCGGTGTGAACAACAACACGGACTTCCTGCGGTCGGTCAGCGCGGGGCGGGTGACGGCTCGATCCGCCCCGATCCACCGCGGTCGCCGCCAGCAATTGTGGGAGGTCGCGATGGTCGACGGCGACGGCCGGCTGCTTGCCCAGTCGAGGGTCCGCCTGCAGAACATTGAGGCGCCCACCGACTAGTCCGGCATCGAGTAGTGCGGCATCGGCACCCGTGACGACGCGCCGCGCGCGATCGCGCGTGGCAGGATAGCCGCACCGACCATCCGCCGGCTCAGGGCGCCGGGGGAGCTACAGACGCGAAGGGGGATCGGTGCGACTGTCGCCGCATGAGCAGGAACGGCTGCTGATCTCCTATGCGGCCGATCTGGCGCGCAGACGGCAGGGACGCGGCTTGCGGCTCAATCACCCCGAGGCCGTCGCCATCATCACCGACCATGTGCTCGAGGGCGCACGCGACGGGCGCTCGGTCGCTGAGCTGATGGCGTCCGGCCGGGAAGTGCTCGGGCGCGCCGACGTCCTCGACGGGGTGCCGGAGATGTTGCACGACGTCCAGGTGGAGGCGACTTTCCCGGACGGCACCAAGCTGGTGACCGTGCATCAGCCGATCGGCTGACGGAACGGCGCGACGCAGCGCGACAACCCGATACCCCCGACTCACGATCAGGAACTCCCGATGGCATCGACCCGATCATCCCTCGTGCCCGGCGAGGTCATCCCCGCCGACGGCACCATCGAGCTCAACGCGGGCGCCGACGCCATCACGCTGACCGTCATCAACACCGGCGACCGCCCCGTCCAGGTCGGTAGTCACGTCCACTTTCCGCAGGCCAATGTGGCGCTCGACGTCGACCGGTCCGCCGCACACGGTCGTCGGTTGGACATTCCCGCGGGGACCGCGGTGCGTTTCGAGCCGGGGATCGAGACGTCGGTGACGCTTGTCCCGCTCGGCGGCACCCGCGAAGTGCACGGCATCTCGCTGGATCCGCCGGGCCGACTCGACGCCGCCGGCCCCGGCGACGCCCCGCGCGGGGTGAGCTGACGTGGCCCGCCTGAGTCGCGAGCGCTACGCGCAGCTGTTCGGACCGACCACCGGCGACCGCATCCGGCTCGCCGACACCGACCTGCTGATCGAGGTCACCGAGGACCGGAGCGGCGGCCCGGGTCGCGCCGGGGACGAGGCGGTGTTTGGCGGCGGCAAGGTCATCCGCGAATCCATGGGCCAGAGCCGCGCCACTCGCGCCGACGGCGCGCCGGACACGGTGATCACCGGGGTGGTGATTCTCGACCACTGGGGAGTCATCAAGGCAGATGTCGGGCTCCGCGACGGCCGCATCGTCGCCCTCGGCAAGGCGGGCAACCCGGACACGATGGACGGTGTGCATCCCGACCTGGTGATCGGCGCCACCACGGAAATTATCGCCGGCAACGGCAAGATCCTCACCGCCGGCGGCATCGACTGCCACGTCCACTTCATCTGCCCGCAGATCATGGACGAGGCGCTCGGCAACGGCATCACCACCCTGGTCGGCGGCGGCACTGGACCCGCCGAGGGCTCCAAGGCCACCACCGTCACGCCCGGCGCCTGGCACCTGGCGTCGATGCTGGCGGCCACCGACGGCTGGCCGATGAATATCGCGCTCTTGGGCAAGGGCAACACCGTCAGCGCCGACGCGATGCGTGAGCAGATCGCCGCCGGCGCATCCGGTTTCAAGCTGCACGAGGACTGGGGGAGCACCCCGGCGGCGATCGACGCCTGTCTGCGGGTCGCCGACGAGACGGGCGTGCAGGTGGCATTGCACTCCGACACCCTGAACGAAGCGGGTTTCGTGGAGGAGACGCTCGGCGCCATCGCCGGCCGCGGTATTCACGCCTACCACACCGAGGGGGCGGGTGGCGGCCACGCACCGGACATCATCACCGTCGCGGGCGTCGCGAACGTCCTGCCGAGCTCGACCAACCCGACCCGGCCGCACACCGTCAACACGCTCGACGAACACCTCGACATGCTGATGGTCTGCCATCACCTGAATCCCACTGTCCCCGAGGATTTGGCGTTCGCGGAGAGCAGGATTCGACCGTCGACCATTGCCGCGGAGGATCTCCTGCACGATCTGGGCGCGATCTCGATGATCGGGTCGGACGCGCAGGCGATGGGTCGGATCGGCGAGGTCGTCCTGCGCACCTGGCAGACCGCGCACGTGATGAAGGCCAAGCGCGGCGCGCTCCCCGGCGACGGACCCGCCGACAACCAGCGCGCCCGCCGCTACATCGCCAAGTACACGATCTGCCCCGCGGTAGCCCACGGCTTCGACGACGAGATCGGGTCGGTGGAGGTCGGAAAGCTCGCCGACCTAGTCCTCTGGGACCCAGCGTTTTTCGGCGTGCGACCCGACCTGGTGATCAAGGGCGGCGCGATCGCGTGGGCGGCCATGGGTGACGCCAACGCCTCGATCCCCACCCCGCAGCCGGTGCTGCCGCGACCCATGTTCGGTGCGGCGCCGAAGACCGCCGCGGCTACCTCCATCAGCTTCGTGGCGCCGGGCGCGGACGGTGACCTGGCCGGCCGGATCGGCGTGGACCGGCGACTGGTGCCGGTACGCAATACGCGGTCACTCACCAAGGCCGACATGCCGAACAACGACGCCCTGCCGGCGATCGAGGTCGATCCGGACACCTTCACGGTGCGGATCGACGGCGAGGTGTGGGATGCCGAGCCGGTCACCGAACTTCCGATGGCGCAACGCTATTTCCTCTTCTGACGTGCCGCCCGTCGCCATGTCCTCGTTCGCCGTGCCACCATCCGGCCCACCTGGGTCGGAACCGGCGCACCCGACATCCGCGCGCGCCGGTCACGCGCCACTCGCAATGCTGTTGACCCTGGCCGATTCTCGACTACCGGTCGGCGGACATGTGCACTCCGGTGGCGTCGAACAGGCCATTGCCGACGGCTACGTGCGCAGCGTCGACGACCTCGCGGACTATCTTCATCGGCGGGTGACGACCACCGGGCTGGTCGCGGCGTCGATCGCCGCCGCCGTCGCCGACGGTGCCCTCGACATCGCGTCGGCCCAGACCGAAACCGACGCCCGCACACCGTCCGCGGCAGCACGCAAGGCGTCGATTGCACAGGGTCGGGGCATGGTGCGGCTGGCCCGGCGCATGTGGCCGGACCGCGACTGGTCGGCGCACACACCGGCCACGCATCTTCCGGTGATCTCCGGGGCGGTCGGCGAGGCGTCCGGTCTGACCGGGTTGCAGACCGCTCTGGTACTCGTGTACACGACGATGAGCGGCTCGGCGACGGCGGGACAGCGGCTGCTGGCGCTCGATCCGGCGGACGTCGCCGTGCTGATTGCCGGCTTGGGCGGCGAGTGCGAGGCGGTTGCCGCGCAGGCCGCGACCGGGCTCGCCGACCTGTCCGACCCGATTCTCGACGTGTTCGCCGAACGCCATGAGCGACAACCGATGCCGCTGTTCATGTCCTGACCAGAACCAGCCACATCCGAAGAGGCCACATCAGTACGAGCCGGGCCAGAACCCCCCGATCAGGAAGGAACGCCGATGCCACCGCATCTGCTCGACGGCCAACCGCACACCCACGCCGACGACCGTCCGCGACGCAGCCGACGGCCGGGTGAGCCGTTGCGCATCGGCGTCGGCGGCCCGGTCGGCTCCGGCAAGACGGCACTGGTCGCCGCGCTCTGCCGCCAGCTCCGCGACGAACTGTCGGTCGCCGTGCTGACCAACGACATCTACACGACCGAGGACGCAGACTTCCTGCGCCGCAACGCGGTTCTGCCCGACGAGCGGATCACCGCCGTACAGACCGGGGGCTGCCCGCACACCGCGATCCGCGACGACATCACCGCCAACCTGGACGCGATCGACGACCTCATCGAGGCCAACCCGCCGCTGGACCTCATTCTGGTGGAGTCCGGCGGTGACAACCTGACCGCCACGTTCTCGACCGGACTCATCGACGCACAGATCTTCGTCATCGATGTCGCCGGCGGCGACAAGGTGCCGCGGAAGGGTGGACCGGGCGTCACCTACTCCGACCTGCTGGTCGTCAACAAGACCGATCTGGCGGAGCGCGTCAACGCCGACCTCGACGTCATGCGCACCGACGCCGAACGGGTCCGGGACGGGCGTCCGACCGCGATGATCTCCCTCACCGACGACCCGGCGGCGACCGAGGTGCTCGCCTGGGTGCGCGACCAGTTGGCGGCCGCGGGCGTAGCCGGCTAGGCGGTGCGTACCGAGGTCGCGATCACCGCCGAGGCGGGCCGGTCCCCGCGTGTCGATGCCACCGGCGGCCTCGCGGTTCGCCGCACCGGACCCGACGCCGCACACCTGGTCGGTACCGCGGCCACCCCGCTCGGCGGCGACCACATCGAGGTGTCGATCCGCGTCGCGCCCGGGGCGCGGCTGACACTGGGCAGCGTCGCGGCCACCATCGCACTCGCCGGCGCCGACCGACCAGACTCCACCGCTCGCTGGACCATCGATGTCGACGACGGTGGTTGCCTGCGCGTCGACTTGCTGCCGATGGTGATCGCCGGCGGCGCGATGCACCGCACCGATATCGTCGTCGGCCTGCATCCCGACGCGACGCTGGACCTCCGCGAGCATGTCCAGATCGGCCGGGACGCACGGCATTACCCGGACGACGCGACCGGATCGTGGACCGGAGGGATGCACATCGACTCCGGGGGGCGGCCGCTGCTACGGCATCGGCTGGCCCTGGGTGGTGCGGGCGCCGATTCCGTGACGGCCACGCACCGACGCACGAAACACCGGGCGGTGAGCAGCGTGTTCCGTTACCCGGACACCCGATTGGATGCGGTCGATCCGGTCGACTTCGTCGCCCGGCTCCAGCTCGCGGGGGATGCGTCACTGACCACCGCGCTCGGGTCGAGCGTCGCCCGGACCGCAGCGCTCTGCGACGCACTGGACGCGTCGGCGACCTGAGGATCCGCGCGGCGACGCCGGCGGTGACCGCGCCACGTCCGGTAGCCGCGGTGCGCGGCGAGCGCACCGACCACCGCCATCACACACCAGACACCAATCGCGGCGTAGGCCAGTGGTGCCGACTTCTCACCGATCGACGCACCGAGCGCGGTGTAGACGAACGCGCGCGGCGCCGAGCCGATGAAGGCGCCGACGGCCATCTGCCACAACGGAATCCCGAATGCGCCGTACGCGTAGGCCACCGGCGCGTCCGGGATGCCCGGGACGAACCGTTGACCGACCACGGCCCATAGGCCGTACCGCTCGATCTGGCGATCCAGGACGTCGGCGCGTCCGGCGCCGAGCAAGTCCCGGACGCTACCGCGACCCGCCCGTCTGCCGAGGAAGCACGCGATCACCGCCGTGCCGACCGTCGCACCGAGCGTCACCAGCGTTCCCACCAGCGGGCCGAACAACAGTCCGCTGCCCGCCGCCAGGATCGGTCCGGGCACGAAGAGGGCACCGAGGAGCGCCGATATCGGTACGTACGCGAACGGCGCTGCCGGCCCGGCGGCGCGGACGAACTCCCGGACCGCGCCGACGTCGACGACCCGCGCGACCACGACGAGATAAAACATCAGACCGAGGAACGCGACGAAGAGCCCGAGCCGAACCGCGGCCTGCGTGCGGCCGGGCACCGGAGGCGAGTCGGGTTCGCTCATGCGTGCCCCGGATACCGTCAGCTAACGCCTGCTACGCGGTGCTCTTCTGTGCCGGTGGGGTCCCCCCGGTGGGCTTCTCGGCCGCCGTCTGCTGTGGTGCGTCCGGGGTCTCGCCGGCGCCCTCGGGTTCGTGGGGAGCGCCCGCCGACTCGGCGTCGACGACCTGCACCCCTTGTTTCTCGATCTCCGAGAGCTGCCCGATCGCGGTGCGCGCATAGACCTGCTGCTCGGTCACCGCGAGCTGCGACCGGCCGCGAGTGGTGAAGGCGAACAGCCAGTTGACGAAGGTGTTCAAGCGGTTGCGGAAGCCGACGAGATACACCAGGTGCAGCGCCAGCCAGCCGAGCCACGCGAAGAAGCCCTCGGTCTCCAGCTTCCATTTGGTGCCCGGCACCGGAACCTGCATGACCGCCGCGAACCGCGAGATGGTCGCCATCGAGCCCTTGTCCCAGTAGTGGAACGGCTTGCGCTGGTCGGGCGTCTGTCCCTTCAGCTCGGCCTTGATGGCGTCGGCCGCATAGCGCCCGCCCTGGATCGCGCCCTGCGCCACGCCCGGAACGCCGTCGACGGCCATCATGTCGCCGACCACGAACACCTCGGGATGGCCGGGGATCGTCAGATCCGGTCCGACCTTGACGCGACCGGCGCGGTCGAGTTCGACCCCGGACTGTTCGGCGAGCTGCTTGCCCAGGGGGCTAGCCTGCACACCTGCCGACCAGACCTTGCACTGCGATTCGATCCGCCGGGTGCTGCCGTCCTTCTCCTTGACGACGAGCCCGTCATAGTCCAGGTCGACGACCATCGCGTCGAGCTGGATCTCCACTCCCATCTTCTCCAGCCGCTCCGCGGCCTTGCGGCCCAGCTTGTCGCCGAATGGCGGTAGCACCGCGGGTGCGGCGTCGAGCAGGATCACCCGTGCCTTGGTCGGGTCGATGTTGCGGAACGCACCCTTCAGCGTCTTGTCGCTCATCTCGGCGATCTGCCCGGCGAGTTCCACACCGGTGGGTCCGGCGCCGACGACCACGAAGGTCAGCAGCCGCTCGATCTCCTCCGGATCGTCGGACAGCTCGGCCTGTTCGAACGCACCGAGGATACGGCCCCGCAATTCGAGGGCATTGTCGATCGTCTTCATACCGGGCGCGTACTCGGCGAAGTGGTCGTTGCCGAAGTACGACTGGTCGGCGCCGGCGGCGATGATCACACTGTCGTACGGGGTCTCGGTGACCCGCTCCAGCAACCGCGATTTGATGACCTTCTTGTCCAGGTCGATGTCGAAGACGTCACCGAGCAGCACCTCGGTGTTCTTCTGCTTGCGCAGCACCACTCGGGTCGCGGGCGCGATCTCACCCTCGGCGACGATGCCGGTCGCGACCTGATAGAGCATCGGCTGGAACAAGTGATGGGTCGTCTTGGCGACCAGTGTCACGTCCACATCCGCCTTGGCCAGGCGTTGTGCCGCGAACAGCCCACCGAATCCGGAGCCGATGATCGCGACGCGGTGTCGGCCCGGCTGCGCCGGCCCGGGTCGCGCCGGCTCCGCAGACGGCGCCGGTGTCGGGGCGGTCGGGGCCGGAGTCTGTGCCGGGGTCGAGGCCGTGGCCGGGGTCGTCTCGGGACGATCCGCCGCTGGAGTGCCTGCTGTCGGGCTGCTCATCTCGCGAACATCTCCTGTCGATGGGAGTTCTGTCGTCTACCTCAACCATGTCGGCCGGGGCGCTCATCCCTCACGGTAGTCAATCATCGAGCATCGGTCGCGACGAGATCCGCGTTGGGCGCCCCGCCGGACTCGCGCGGCCGCTGGCTTTATGCGCTGAGTCCGCGGGCGGTCGGAGCGGGGGAGCGGCGCATCGCTTCCCACTGGCGGCGCAGCAGCTCGTACTCGAGGATGCCGGAGCCGTCGGACGCAGCCTCCTCGGCGTCCGGCAGCGCCGGGTGCCGCCGCGACTCGCGGTCGCCGGGCAGGGTGACCGCCGACGGTCGCATCCCGAGTTTCTCGATCACCCGGCGGGAGGCGTTGTTGGCCGCGGTGGTGCTGGCGAACACGCGGTCGGTGGTGAGTGCGTCGAATGCGACGACGACAATCGCTCGTGCCGACTCGGTGGCGAGCCCGCGCCCCCACGACTCGCGCCGCAGCCGGTAGGTGAGTTCCAGTTCGGCGCGACTGCTATGTCGTGGTGAACGCAGCGACATCCAGCCGAGGAATCGGCCGTACCGGCGGTCGGTGATGGTCCACAGCCCGCCGCGGCGCGTGCGGTGCTCGGCCACGGCCCGCGGCAGGACCCAGTCGACGATCACGTCTCGGGGTGTCGGCGCACCACCGCTGACGTAGCGCATCACCGCGGGGTCGGAGTCGAGCGCCACCAGCTCGTCGACGTCGGCGTCGGTGACCGGCCGCAGCAGCGTGCGCGGTGTCTCGACGAACACATATCCCCCAAACCCAAGCGGCCGGCGACCCGGTACGACGGGCCCCGGCTCGCCGACTCCTCTTCGCGGCCTGAGTCTACGGACTCGGGCGCCGACCGATAGGCGCGTTCGCGAGGCGTGTCGCCGAAAGCACTCGGAACGGCCGGTGCCGGCACGGTCGAGGTGTCGGAGCGAGACGCTAGGCTGCCAAGCGTGTCCGACCATTCCTCGACCAGCGTGCCGCTGGAACTGTCCCTGCAGCTCCGCTGGGGCGATATGGACATCAATGCCCACGTGAACAACGTGCAGTTCGCGCGACTCTTCGAGGAGGCGCGCGTGCGGGCTTTCTCCGCGTGGTTTCCCGGTTTTTCGGATCTGCGTCGCCGCGTGTCGGCACTCGTCGCCAGTCAGACCATCGAGTTCCGCGCGCCACTGCTCTACTCGCTGGAGCCGGTGACGCTCCGGGTCGCGATCGCCCGCATCGGCCGCACGTCCTACACGATGGCGCTCACCCTGCTTGCGCCGGACGGAACAGTGAGCGCCGTCGCCGAGACGACCATGGTGATGATCGACGCGGCGTCGGCGCGCCCGACCCCGATCCCGGACGATTTTCGCGCAGTGCTGGAGGCGAATCTCGATGCGGCGGCGGGCCTTCGGCAGCGCACCGGCTGACCGGAGCCCGTTGTGTTCCACCTGCATCGTGCCGAGCGCACCGACATCCTGGCCGACGCGCTGGCCGACGTCCTGGTCGAGCCGCTCGCCGACCCGATGCGCACCGAGATCGTGGCGGTGCCCGCGCGCGGGGTCGAACGCTGGCTGGGGCAGCGGCTCGCGACCCGGCTCGGCCGCAGCCCGTCCGGTCCGGATGCGATGGTCGCCGACGGTATCGCCGCGAATATCGACTTTTCGTCGCCCGCATCGCTGACGGATGCGGTGATCGCGGCCGCCGAGCTCGCGATCGACGGATCGAGTGGCGGCATCGCCGTCGGTGATGGTGACCGATGGCAGGCGGGCGCCCTGGTGTGGTCGGTGCTGGCGGAGCTCGACGACTCGATCGACGACCCCGATCTCGCGGTCCTGGCTCGCCATGTCGGCGCGGCCGACACCACGCGCGCCGGTACGGCCGGTACGGTGCGCACCGACACCGACACCGAACTGCGGCTCGGTCGGCGGTTCGCCACCGCCCGGCACATCGCGGACCTCTTCGACCGCTACGGCAGGCAGCGACCGGACATGATCGCCGGGTGGGCGCGGGGTGACGACAGTGACGGTGCCGGCGGCCGGGTCCCCGACGACATGGCCTGGCAACCCCGCATCTGGCGCGCCGTGCGCGAGCGCATCGGCCGCCCTCATCCCGCCGAGTTACTCGGTGACATCGGCGACCGGCTGCGCGCCGACCCCGACGTCGTCGACCTCCCCGAACGGCTCTCGGTGTTCGGCACCACCCGGATCACCGAATCGTTCCGGCAGATCATGGCCGCACTCGCCGTGCACCGCGACATTCACCTGTTCGTTCCACATCCGAGTCCGGTGCTCTGGGCGGCGGCCGCGGATGCGTTGGCGGCCGCACCCGCCGGCGATGCCCGCCGGTCCGACCGGGTCGTGCCGGCGATCGAGCATCCGCTGCTGGCCAGCCTGTCCCGCGACGTCCAGGAACTCCAGGCCCGGATCATGCCGATCGTCGATGTGGACACCTATCATCCGCCGACCCGGCCCCCGGACGGTGCGAGCACAGCCGCCGACGCGACTCCGACCGCCGCATTGCGGGCCTTGCAGGACGGCCTGCGCCGCGATCGGCTCGAGCGCGGCGTTTCCGTCGCACCCGGCGCCGCGGCCACCGCCGACACCTCGGTCGAGGTGCACGCGTGCCATGGTCCCGACCGCCAGGTCGAGGTGCTGCGGGACCGGCTGCTCCACCTCTTCGACGCCGACCCGACCCTGCAGCCGCGGGACGTGCTGATCATGTGCCCCGACGTGGAGACCTTCGCCCCGCTCGTTCGTGGTGCCTTCGGTCAACCCGGGCTGGGGCACCCCGCATTCGACCTCCGGGTCCGCCTCGCCGACCGCGGTCAACGACATGTCAACCCGGTGCTGGACGTCCTCGCCACCGTCGTCGAGCTGGCCGCCGGACGGGTCACCGCCGGCGACGTCGTTGACCTCCTCTCCCGCGGGCCGGTCGCCCGACGCTTCGCGATCACCGACGACGATCTGGACATGGTGCGAGAGTGGTTGGCACACAGCAATATTCGATGGGGGATCGATGACACGCAGCGACGCCGCTTCGGCCTGGGGGGCTTCCCACAGGGCACGCTGACCAGCGGTCTCGACCGCATCGCACTCGGCGCCGTCGCCGAGGAACGCGACGGGTTGTGGCTCGGCACCGCACTTCCCCTCGACGGTGTGGAGAGTACCGAGATCGACCTGGTCGGCCGCTTCGCCGAGTTCGCCGACCGGCTCGGCACCACCGTGACCGCGCTCGACACCGTCGCACCGGCATCGCAATGGAAACAGGCCCTGATCGGTGCGGTCGATGCGCTGACCGCGAGCGGACCAGGGGAGGAATGGCAACGCGCCCAAGCGATCCGGCTTCTCGTGGACGCCTTCGACACCGGAGCCGATCGGGACGCGCACGGCTCCGACCGGCTGCTCCGCCTCGCCGACGTCCGGGATCTGGTCGCCGGGATGATCGCCGGCCGGCCCACCCGATCGAACTTCCGCACCGGCGAACTCACCGTCTGCACAATGGTGCCGATGCGCTCGGTGCCGCACCGCGTGGTCGTCCTCCTCGGTGTGGACGCCGAGCAATTCCCCCGCGCACAGCGGGTCGACGGTGACGACATCCTCGGACGTGTGCCGCTGATCGGCGAACGCAACCCGCGCGACGAAGACCGCCAACTGTTCCTCGACGCGGTGTGCGCGGCGCAGGAGAATCTGCTCGTGTTCTATTCCGGTGCCGACCCGGTCACCGGTTCCCGCATCCCACCGGCGGTGGTCGTGAGCGAGCTCGTCGACGCGGTCGCCGCCATCACCAATGCCCCCGACACCGCCGGTATCGTCCGGCATCACACCTTGCACGGATTCGACGCCCGCAACTTCGAACCCGGAGCGATGCAAGGGGTTACGGGACCCTTCAGCTATGACACCGGGCTACTCGACGGTGCGCGCGCCCTGCGCACCGAACCGGCCGCGCCGACCCCGATCGCGGACATCGCGGTAGCGGGTGTCGATACCGACGACATCGCGCTCGACGACCTCGTGGCGTTCTGGACCAATCCCATCGAGGGCTTCGTCCGGCAACGCCTCGGCGCGCGCATGCCCGCCGACGACCGGCCGCACGCCGACGAACTCGAGGTCGCCCTCGCAGCTCTGGACGCGTGGGCGGTCGGCGACCGGATGCTCCGCCGGATGCTCGACGGCGACGATCCGGCGGCCTGCCAGGCCGCCGAACTTCGCCGGGGCACGTTGCCGCCGTTCCAGTTCGGCCGACGCCAGTTGCAGGAAATCTCCGACGTCGTCGCCCGCCTCTACGACGCCGCGGCATCCGCCCGCGGTGGGGCAGGTGCCACCACCCGGGACGTCCTGGTCGAGTTGCCCGACGGACGTCGCGTGTACGGCAGCGTCCCGGACGTCTTCGACACCACGGTCGTCTCCGCCACCTATTCCCGGCTACGAGCCAAGCAGCGACTCGCCGCCTGGATCCGACTGCTGGCGCTCGCGGCGGCGCCGCACGAGAACGACCGGCCTCCGGTCTCGGCGAGCCTCGTCGTCGGACGCGGTCCCGGGGTGCGCGCCGCCCGCTCGCTGCTGGTCCCGCCGCCGGAGCCGAGAGCGGCACTCGACTCGCTTGTGCGCCTGCGTGACCGGGGCCTGCAATCACCGCTTCCGGTGCCGTTGGAGCCGGGCGCCGAATACGGCAGCGCGATCGCCCGCACGGGTCGACCCGATACCGCTCTCGCCGCTGCCCGCCGGTCCTTCGACAACACCTTCGGGGCGAGTGCCGATCCGTACCTCCGCCTCGTCTATGGCATCGGCGCCGACACCGGGGCCTCGGTGCACCTCGACGACCTCCTTGCCGTGCCGGTGCCGGCCGACGGACGTGCCGGCGGCGTCGAACTGCCCGCCCCACCGGGGGCACCACTGTTCGCGGGGCTCGCCGAATGGTTGTGGGTTCCGCTCCTCGACCACGAGACTCCGTCATGAGCACGACCGAACAATCCGCCGCCGACGCTGCGGCCACCCGGGTACCGGACACCTTCGACATCACCCGACCACTGTCGCCGGGGACCACGGTCCTCGAGGCCAGCGCGGGTACCGGCAAGACCCAT
Source organism: Gordonia sinesedis (assembly GCA_039527305.1). Classification (GTDB taxonomy): domain Bacteria; phylum Actinomycetota; class Actinomycetes; order Mycobacteriales; family Mycobacteriaceae; genus Gordonia; species Gordonia sinesedis. Next base: position 90,301 of record BAAAJU010000003.1, read on the forward strand.
GCCATCGTGGGGATCGCGGCCAAACACATCGCCGACGGCCTCCCCATCGCCAAGCTGCTGCTCGTGACGTTCAGCCGGTCGGCGAGCGCCGAACTCCGCGAACGGATGCGCGACCGCCTCACCGAACTGGTCGCCGCCCTGCCCGCCACCGACGACGCCTCCGCACCCGGGGGCGCCGGTATCGGAGCCACCGGTATCGGGGCCACCGGTATCGCCGACGCAGCCACCGGCGACGATCCGCTGCTGGCCGAACTATTGTCCGGCAGCGCGGCCGACGTCGCGCTGCGGCGCGAGCGCTTGGTCCGCGCGCTCTCCGACTTCGACGCGTCCACCATCGCGACGACCCACACCTTCTGCAACCGGATGCTGGAGGCGCTGGGCTTTCTCGGCGAACGCGAACTCATCGCCGACATCGTCGAGGACACCGACGATCTGGTCGCCGAGGCGGCGCTCGACCTCTATCTGAAACGCTTTGCCGGCGAAGAGAACTCACCGCCGTTCTCGCTCGCTGACGCGCAAGCCATCGCCAAGGACGCGGTCCGCAACACCGGCATCGCACTCGCACCCGATCTCGGCGACGAGCCCGTCGATCCGGCCGATTCGTCTGCCGCCGATCGGGCGGCCACGATGCGCGTCCGCTTCTGTCGCGTCGTGCGTGACGTCGTCGATCAACGCAAGCGCACCGCACGGCTGCGTACCTACGACGACTTGCAGATGATCCTGTACCGGATCGTCACCGATGACGAGATCGGGGAAGCCGCTTGCCGCCGTATCCGCGACACCTTCGACCTCGTCCTCGTCGACGAGTTCCAGGACACCGACCCGTTCCAATGGGCCATCCTGCGCCGGTGTTTTCACGGCGAGCGACAACTCGTCCTCGTCGGTGATCCGAAACAGTCGATCTACGCATTCCGCGGAGCGGAGGTACTCAGCTACCTGCGCGCGGTCGCCGATGCCGACGCCCTACTCGCCCTGGACACCAACTGGCGGTCGGATGCGGCATTGGTCGACGCGCTGTCGTCGATCTACGGCGGCGCAGGGCTCGGCGATCGGGCCATCGTCGTGCACCCGGTGACCGCCGCCCGGCCCGGCAGCCGCCTCTCCGGTGCACCCGCCCTCCGGTTGAAAGCGTTCACCCGCAGCGACTTTCCGGTACGCACGCTCTCCGGCGATCTGCCGCGGGTCGGCGCGGTGCGCGATCGGGTTATCGATGACGTCGCCGACGACATCGCCCACCTGCTCAACTCCGAGGCACGGCTCGACGATCCCGACCTCGGCAGCCGGCCGGTCCTGCCGGCCGACGTGGCGGTACTGGTGCGCGCCAACAAGACCATCGCACCCCTCCAGCAGGCACTCGCTGCACGGGGGATCGCCTCCGTCGTCGGAACGGGCACCAGCGTATTTCGGACCGCGGCTGCCTCGCACTGGCTGTGGTTGATCCGTGCGATCGAGCAACCGTCGCGCGCCGACCGAGTGCGGCTGGCCGCGCTCACCCCGCTGATCGGCTGGAGCGCAGAGCAACTCGCCGACGCCGACGAGGATGCGCTCGCCGAACTCGCCAGCTACCTGGTCGAATTGGGTCGCGTGTTCGCGCAGGGCGGTTTCGCCGCGATGGCGCAACGAGTACTCAGCGGGCGCGAGGTCGCGCGCCGGGTGCTGGCGACCGCCGACGGTGAACGCACCCTGACCGACCTATTGCAGGTGTCGTCGTTGTCGAACAAGCAAGTCGTCGAACAAGAGTCCGGACTGGCGGCCCTCGCCGAATGGCTCGCGGACCGGATCGCCGACGACTCGCAATGGCGTCGCCACGAGGATCAGACGCGGCGGCTCGACCGCGATACCCACGTCGTGCAGATCATGACGGTGCACGCCAGCAAGGGCCTTCAGTTCCCGATTGTGTACGCGCCGTTCGCCTGGGACGTCAGTCGCGTCCGCGATCCCAAGACCTTCCGGTACCACGATGACGCCGGCATCCGGCACCTCGACGTCGGGGGACCGGCCACCCCGGGCCGGAGCGAACGGATGGCGCGCAGCATCGCCGAGGACGCGGGGGAGGATCTGCGACTGCTCTACGTGGCGCTCACCCGCGCCCGTTCACAGGCCGTGGTCTGGTGGGCACCGTCCACCGTCACCGCCGAATCGCCGCTGCACCGACTGGTGTTCGGCCGTGCCGACACGAGCGACCCCGCCGGCGCCGATGCCGCCACCCAGGTCAGGGCCACGAGCCCGGCGGACATCCCGGAGACTGTCCCGATCCCCGACGATCGAGCGTGCGTGGCTCGGTTGACCGAGTTGGCCTCCGGTACCGACGCGATCACCGTCGAGCACGCCGGTGTGCTCGACCACGTCACCTGGCACCCAGTCGACGAACCCGGTGAACACATCGACCTCGATGTCGCGCGCTTCGGCCGCACCATCGACCAGAACTGGCGGCGCACCTCGTACTCCGCGATCGTGGCCGGCGCCGGACATCACCACGCGCATCCGCTGATCGACAGCGGAAGCGAACCGGAGACGGAACTCGTCGCCGACGAACCGCCCGAACCGTCAGGTACGGCGGAGATTTCGGACCAGCTGGACGGGGCGGACGGCGGCTTAACCCTAGCGCCGGCGGACACCATGACCGCCCCGGTGGGTACGCCGTCGCCGATGAACGGTCTGCCCTACGGCGCCGCGTTCGGCACCCTCGTCCACGAGGTCCTCGAATACGTCGACACCGCCCAGCCCGACATGGTGGCTCACGTCCGCGACCTGTGTGCGGCCGCGACGGCCCGGCTCGCCACGTCGATCGACGCCGAGGTCCTCACCGAGGCGCTGGTCGGGGTGTTGACCACGCCGCTCGGGTTCGGTGATCTGTGGAGTATCGGACCGCGCGATCGGCTGGCCGAACTGGACTTCGAGTTTCCGCTCGGCGGTGACGGCACGCCGAACGACGACGCGCACCGGTCGGCATCGGCCGGTCCCGCGCTCGCCGAGATCGCCGGCGCCCTGCGTCACCATCTGGATCCGACCGACCCGCTCGTCGGGTATGCCGACGTGCTCGTCGACCTACCGCCGCAGCGCTTGCACGGATTCCTCACCGGCAGTATCGATTCCGTGCTGCGCACGCCGGACGGCAGGTACGTCGTCGTCGACTACAAGACGAACCGGCTGCGCCCCGGACCGCTGACCGCAGAGGACTTCTCCCGCGAGGCGATGGCCACGGAGATGATGCACGCACATTATCCGCTGCAGGCACTCCTGTATTCGGTTGCGCTGCACCGCTATCTGCGATGGCGACTTCCCGGGTACGACCCGACACGGCATCTGGGTCCGATCCAGTATCACTTCGTGCGCGGCATGGTCGGTCCGGACACACCCGCGGGCTGCGGGGTGTTCCAGTGGGATGTGCCGGCCGCCCTGGTGGTCGAGCTGTCCGACCTGCTCGCCGGGAGGAAGCCGTGACAGCGCCGGCGTCCGGACCGGGCGCGGACTCGGCGACGCCACTCGATCCGCACGGCGCGCGACAGGTGCGGTCCGCGCGCGGAGCCCTCCAGGTTGCCAACGCGTCGGGACTTCTCGCCGCCTCCGACGTACACATCACCGAACGGCTGGTGCGGCTGAGCGGCGCCACCGTCGGCGAGGCGACGGCGCTGGCGGTGGCGCTGGCGGTGCGGTCCGTGCGATTGGGCTCGACCTGCCTGGCGTTGGACGGGGTGGACGAGTTGCTCGTCGGGACCGACGATGCGGCCGGCGGCACAGAAGCCGGAGACCGGGCCGAGCCGGCCGTTCGGCTGCCCGGCCGCGACGCGATGCTCGCCGACCTGATGTCGGGACCACTGGTGACCGGCGCATCCGGCGGGGCACTCGATCCGCTGGTTCTGATGGACTCGACCGATGGCCCACTGCTGTACCTGCGCAAGTACTTCCGGCAGGAGCAGACGATCCGTGACATTCTCGCCGACCGCGCGGCCCGACGGCCCGACGTGGACGTCGACGAGGTGGTCCGGGTCGTGGCCGAGGTGTTCGGCGACGATCCACACGGTGATCGGCAGCGAGTGGCGGCGATGCTGGCGGCCACCCGCTGGACGACCGTCCTCGCGGGCGGTCCGGGCACCGGCAAGACCTACACCGTGGCGCGAGTGCTCGCGGTCCTCAACCGGTTGGCCGGCGGGGGGTTGCGGATCGGGATGTGCGCGCCCACCGGTCGAGCCGCCGCCCAGTTGCAGGCCTCGGTGGATGCCGATGCCGCGGTGCCGTCGACGGTGCAGGCGGTCACGCTGCACCGGCTGCTCGGCTGGCGGCCGGGCTCGACGCCGCGGCACGGGCGTGGCAACCGGTTGCCGCACGACGTGGTGGTCGTCGACGAAACATCGATGCTGTCCATCACGGCGATGAGCCGTCTGCTGGACGCGATGCGACCCGATGCCCGCCTCATCCTGGTCGGTGACCCGCATCAGCTCGCGTCGGTGGAAGCCGGTGCGGTGCTCGCCGACCTCGTCGACCGTGACCTAGAAACAGATGCGCCGCCGGAGGATTCGGCGGCAGCCACCCTACCTCCGACAATTTCCGGGGCAGTCGAGTTCACCCCGGACGAACTCGCGCGTCTCGCCGACGGTGTGGTGACGCTACGGTACGGCTTCCGATTCGGCAGCCAGATCGGCCGGGTCGCGGACGCGATCAACGCCGGCGACGGTGAACGGGCCCTCGGCCTGGTCCTGTCCGACGAACTGCCGGATGTCGAGATGGTCGCGCCCGACGACCTGGGCGCCGTCCGTGACGATCTGGTGACGTGGGGCGAGTCGATGCGCGCTCGCGCGGTGGCCGGAGACGTCGACGGCGCACTGGACGCGCTCGACTCGCACCGCGTACTGTGCGCGCACCGTGACGGCAGTTCGGGCGTGCAGGGCTGGACGGCCCGGGTCGTCGACTGGCTGACCGCGCAACCCGGCTACCCCCGGATCGTGCTCGACCCACCGGTCGCCGGCGGACTCGGCGGGATTGTCGAATGGGTTGCCGGACTACCGATTCTGGTCACCGCGAACGACCGGCAAACCGCCACCTTCAACGGCGACTGCGGCGTCGTCGTTCGGACCGGTGCCGAGGGCGACACCGCCGACGCCGGCCCGCTGGCGACCCGATGGTCGAGTAGGGCCGAGGGACAAGGCCAGGATCGAAGCCATCACCCCGCCGCGGTGGCATTCCGGCGCGGCGCGACGCCCCGCGAGGTGGCCCCGACCCGGCTGGCCGACGTCGCACCGGTGTACGCGATGACGATCCACCGCAGTCAGGGCAGCCAGTTCGATTCGGTGACGGTCGTGCTGCCCCCGGCAGGGTCGGAACTGCTGACCCGAGAATTGCTGTACACCGCGATCACCCGCGCGCGCAGTCGGGTACGGATCGTCGGGACGCCGGACACCTTCCTCGCCGCCGTCGGTCGACGCGTTCACCGGGCCAGCGGATTGCGCTCGGCGATCCGGCCCTTCGAATGAGGGGGATCGTCACTGCCCGATCACAGTGACCTCCTGCCCGCCACGGTGACCTACAGTGGGCAGCCGCCCGCGGCGAGGTCGCGGCGCAGATAGCTCTCGGTGCCCAGCAGCCGATCGAGCTTGTCCGGCGGCAACGCCATCAATGCCCCGATCGTGCGACTCCGGGAGACCTCCGACCGGTGGGCCGCGATCGCCTTCGTCTTCTGCGGCACCCATTCCGAGACGTCGAGAGCGAGATCGATGCGCTCCTGCGGGGTTCCGGGAAGATACTCGCGGGGTACGTCCGGGAACAGGTCATCCTTGATGTCGTCGATCATCCACTCGGGAATCGTCGAGTAGTACAGCGACCGCACCTGCCACGCCGGGCCGGCGTCCGGGTACATCGCCGGGATCGCCGCCGACTCGGCGGCGGCGTAGGTGGCTCGATGTGCGTGTACGTGGTCGGGGTGACCGTAGATGCCGAACGCGTCATAGGTGATGATCACGTCCGGACGGAACGCTCGGATCCGGGCGACGAGGTCGCGCACCACACCCTCGAATGGCACGATGCAAAAGCGCTCGGCGTCCGGGGCGGAGTCGGGAACACGGTCGTCGGCATAGCCGAGCATCACCGGCTCGGGCGGTGCCCCCAACGCGTCGAGTGCGTCGAGCAGTTCGGTGTGCCGCGGCGTGCCGACCGCCCAGGTGCAGGTCACCACCGCGAGGTCGCCGCCGCGCTGAAGATGTCGCGCGATGGTTCCGCCGGTCCACAGTGACTCGTCGTCGGGATGCGCGTGCACACACATCAGCCGCGGAATGCGCGACGATCCGACCCCGGTCACCCCCTCAGCCTACCGGGGCGACACGCCGGTAGAGTCGTGCTCCGTCACCGGCGATGACACGGACGCGGACCAATCACCGTCCGCGACCCGGCGTCGCTGCCCGTCAGCGCAGCATGGGAGGCCAGGGATGAGCACGACGTCCGAGACTCGGGAATTCCAGGCGGAGACCCGACAACTGCTGGACCTGATGGTCCACTCGGTCTACTCCACCAAGGACAGCTTCCTGCGGGAGCTGGTCTCCAATTCGTCCGATGCGCTGGACAAGCTGCGCCTGGAGTCGCTGGTCGACTCCGATCTCGACGTCGACACGTCCGACCTCCACATCGACCTGGAGGTCGACCGCGATGCCCGCAGGCTGACCGTGCGCGACAACGGAATCGGCATGTCCCGCGACGAGGTTGTCGATCTGATCGGCACCTTAGCCCGGTCGGGCACCGCCGAACTGCGGCGTCGGCTCGTCGAGGCGCAAGACGCCGCTGCCTCACAGGAACTCATCGGGCAGTTCGGCATCGGCTTCTACTCGACGTTCATGGTGGCGGACACGGTCACGCTGGTTACTCGCAAGGCGGGCGAGGCGACCGGGACGCGCTGGGAGTCGTCCGGCGACGGCACCTACACGATCGACGAGGTCACCGACGCCGGCCAGGGCACCACGGTCACGCTGACCCTCAAGCCGGAGGACAGCGAGAACCACCTGCACGACTACGCCGACCCGGCGCAATTGCGCTCATTGATCAAGCGGTACTCCGACTTCATCGGCTGGCCGATCCGGATGGAGGTGGAGAAGACCACCACCGAGCCGGGTACCGGTGACGGCGACGAACCGGTCACCACGACGACCGTCGAGACCGAGACGATCAACTCGATGAAGGCGTTGTGGGCGCGGCCCCGCGACGAGGTGTCCGACAAGGAGTACCAGGAGTTCTACCGGCACGTCTCGCACGCCTGGGACGAGCCGTTGGAGACCATCACCCTCAAGGCGGAGGGCACGTTCGAATACCAGGCACTGCTGTTCATTCCGTCGCAGGCGCCCTTCGACCTGTTCCTGCGCGAGCGGACCGGCGGTATCCAGCTCTACGTCAAGCGCGTCTTCATCATGGACGACTGCGCCGAGCTCATCCCGGAGTACCTGCGTTTCGTCAAGGGCGTCGTCGACGCCGCCGACCTGTCGCTCAACGTCTCCCGCGAAATTCTGCAGCAGGACCGGCAGATCCGGGCGATCCGCCGCCGCCTCACCAAGAAGGTGATCGCGACAATCAGCGAGATGCGCGCCCAACGGCCGGACGACTATCGCACCTTCTGGCAGAACTTCGGACGGGTCTTCAAGGAGGGCCTGGTCAACGACGTGGACAACCGGGACGCCATCCTCGCCGCGTCGGCATTCGCCTCCACGCACAGCAGCACGGCGGCAACGGGCGGTACCGAGGACGGTGCGGCCGCCGGCGGCACCGAGGACACCGTCGCCGGCACCGACGGGGACCTGGTCTCCCTCGCCGATTACGTCGGCCGGATGCGCGACGAGCAGCCCGCGATCTACTACATGACCGGCGAATCGCGTCAACAGATCGAGAGCTCCCCGCACCTGGAAGCGTTCCGCGCCAAGGGGATCGAGGTGCTGCTGCTGTCCGACCCGGTCGACGAGATGTGGGTGACCAGTGGCCTGGAATTCGAGGGCAAACCGTTCCAGTCCGTCGCCAAGGGGGAGGTCGATCCGGACGACCTGACCGGCGACGGCACCTCGGATGACGCCGCCGACAAGGAGCAGCGAGAGTCCTTCGCCGACCTGCTCGGCTGGCTGGCCGAGACTCTCGGCGACGACGTCAGCGAAGCGCGGCTGTCGCACCGGCTCACCGAATCACCCGCCTGCCTGGTCGGCGACAGCTTTTCGATGTCGCCGCAACTCGAGCGGCTCTACCGCGCGTCGGGGCAGCCGGTGCCGAAGTCGCCGCGCGCCCTGGAACTCAACCCGAGCCATCCGCTCGTCACCTCACTCAACGCGGCGTTCCGCCGGTCCGCCGACCATGGTCCACTCACCCAGACCGCGAAACTCATCTACGGCATGGCCGTGATCGCCGAGGGCGGCGAACTCGGCGACCCGGCCGGTTTCGCCCGGCTACTCGCCGCACAACTCACCGGTTCGTTCGCCGATCCGCAGGAAGCGGCAGCGGACCCGGCACCGACGGCCGAGTGAACTCGGCGCGGCGTCAGCGCGTCGCGCGGTCGATGTGCGCGGCCAGCGGGTGCCCTGCAGGAACGCCGGCCAGTCGGCCTACTCCATCCAGCGGCGCGCCGAGCGGTGCGGCCACGTCGATGCCGGGACAGTCGCGGGTCATGTTCTCCGCGAACCGATTCCGGATACGGTCGTTGTGTCCGAGCACCGCGCCCATCCAGCTGACCCGGGCATGATCGCCGGGTGTCCAGCCGGTGCGGCGGAGGGCGGTCGACGCCGCAGCGGCCAATTCGGCCGCGGCCGCGTCCTCGATGCCGACGGCCGCGGGGTCTCCGGCGGCCGCCCGGTCGGCGACGACGCGGGCGAAGGCGGCGATGCGGCTGACCCGGTCCGGGTCGGCCTGCAGCACCATGTACAACTCGGGTAGCGGGCCGAACTCCGCGACGGCAGCGTCGACGAGGCCGGTCGGGGCGCTGCGGCCGTCGAACGAGCGGAGCGCGGCCTCGATCCCGGCGCGGCCGATCCAGTATCCGCTGCCGGCGTCGCCGACCAGGTGTCCCCAACCGTCCACCCGCCAGGCACCGGACGGGCCGACGCCGAGCGTGACCACACCGGTGCCGACCGCGCTGACCGCGCCGAACGCGGTGTCGTTGGCGCCGAGATAAGCGGAGATGGAGTCGTGGGCCAGCGCTACCGAGCTGATTCCGAGATCGTCTGTCGCGTCGAGTAACTCGTCGGCTCGTGCGTGCGCGGGGGTCAGGCCGGACACGCCCGCCGCCAGCGACGTCACCGCGCCGTGAGTGACGACTCGGGGATCGAGGGCGGACAGGACCGAGCGGGCGATGGCGGCGACCTGGCCGACCACGGGACGGTCGGTATGGATCGGGCCGGCTTCGCTGTCGGTGGCGGTGCCGTCGACCCGCACGCGCACCCGGCTCCCGGTCTGGCCGCCGTCGATGCTGATCGTCCCCGTCGCCGACATGAGCATGACGCTACCCGGCGGCCGGCCGACGCGGGCCGACAGGAGGTCGTGGTCAGGCGGCGGCGTCGGCGGCGTCCGGCATCGTCACCAGCTTGTCGTCGCCGGCCCGGTGGATCGGGTGGATGGGCACCGAGTAGCGTGCTGCGGCGTCCACCGCCAGCCGGGTCCAACCGATATCGCGCGGAGTGATCCCGCCACGGCCCGGCCGGGAGAACAGCAAGGCAAGCGATAGCTGCGGTTCGGCACGCACCAGCTCGGCCATGCGGCGCATGAACAGGTCCATCCGGTCCGGGCTCGGCACACTCGGTAACGGCAGGTGACTGAGCGGCGGCACGATGCGGGCATCGGCGACGAAGGCCACCCAGAGCCGCGACTCGCCGAAACCGAGTGGGCCCATCAGTGCGCGCCAGCGCTGGCGGAGCTCGTCGGTCGAGTCGAAGGGCAACATCGCGGTGTCGATGTCGGGGATCGGCTCAGTGTCGGCCGGGTCGATAGCGGGCTGGGGTACGGAACGGTGTTGTGTGGTCATGTGGCGATGCTGCGCCGGTCGTCGATTCGCGCCCAGCGCAGCATCCACAGGCGTGCCGGTTGGGGACCGGATCGTTGACGTGCACCGACCCGAGGCGGTGGACTCGCTGCGGGCAGCTGCGGGGCGCGTGCCACACTGTGCCGATGGGTGTGCTGACGCCGCTGGCCGTGACGATCGGCTCGATCCCGTGGATGCCACGCCTGCTGCCGCAGATCGTCCAGTGTGACAACGCATTACAACGCGTCACCGGCGAACGATTCGGTTTGCTGGACCTCGCCGGCCTGCCGAACGTGACGCTCCTGGTGCGCGGGCGCAGGAGCGGCATCCTGCGCCGGACCCGCCTGCTGGCCGTCCCGGACGGCGACGACTGGCTGATCGCCGGCTCGTATTTCGGCGGCCCCACGACTCCGCAGTGGGTCTACAACTTGCGAGCCACGGCGGAGGCGGCGATCACCCATCACGGCCGCACCGAAGCGGTCCTGATCGACGAACTCGACGGCCCCGACCGTGACCGCGCGTGGCGGCGGCTCCGCGCGGTCTGGCCGAACTTCGACCTCTACGAACGACGCACCGAGCGGCGGATTCCGGTGTTCCGGCTCGTGCCGACCGGCGACCGCCCGGCGATGGGGTAGGCGGCTACGATCCGGTGAATTTCGGTTCCCGCTTCTCGAACACCGCGGTGATCGCCTCGGTGAGGTCGCTGCTCGGGAGGAATGCCGCGTTCCAGGCCGCGACATAGCGCAGACTGTCCTGTACCGCCGCGGTGCGCGAGTGATCCAGCACGGATTTGACGCCCTGCACCACGAGAGGTGGATTCGCCGCGATCTCGGCAGCGGTCGCCCGCGCCGCCGCGAGCGTGTCGTCTGCGGTCGGAAAGACGTCGTTGACGAGGCCGATGCGTTCGGCGCGGGCGGCGTCGATGTCCTTGCCGGTCAGCGCCAGCTCCCGGACATGGCCGTCGCCGACGAGCGCGGGCAGCCGCGCGAGGCTGCCCATGTCGGCGACCATACCGACGCGGACTTCGCGGACACTGAACTTCGCGTCGGCCGATGCATAGCGAATGTCGGCCGCCGAGATCAGGTCGACGCCACCGCCGATGCACCAGCCGCTGACGGCGGTCACCACCGGTTTGCGGCAGTCGGCCACCGCGGAGATCGCCCGCTGCATCCGCAGGACCATGTCGTGGAAGTCGGTGCGCGGCTTGGCCGTCGCCCCGTCGGCCAGGACCGGGGCGAGTTCACCAGCCATCGCCGGAAGATCCAAGCCGTAGGAGAAGTTGTCCCCGGATCCGGTCACCACGACAGCGCGGACGGCGTCGTCACCGTCGAGCCGGTCGAACACCTCCGGCATCTCCCGCCAGAAGTCGGGCCCCATCGCGTTGCCCTTGCCGGGGCCGACGAGGGTGACCTCGGCGACGCCGTCGGCCACGGTCACCTCCACCGAATTCCACTTCGTGTCGCTCACGGGTTCATCGCTCATGGGTGGACACGCTACCCGGACGCCGTCCCGCCAGATCGGCGGCGATGCCACATGATCGGGTCGGGATCGAGCGCGCCGCCGGTCGCGTCGATGGTGGCCGTCACCGGACCGCCCGCACGAATCGTGGCACCAGCCGCACGTAGATCACCATGCCAAGCAGTTCGACAAGAGTCTGGGTGACGACGACGGCCGCAGCACGTTCGGACCCGGACGGCAATGCGAGCGCCAACGGCAACACGACTAGCGAGTTGCGGGTGGCGCCGGAGAACACGACCGCCCGTCGCGCGGGAGCGTCGAGGCCGGCGACGCGGGCGACCACATCGCCCACCGGCGGCATCACCGCGAGGAACAACCCATACACCGCGACCGCGGACAGCAGTACCGCGACATGTCCCTCCACGCGAGTGATCTGCGAGGCGACGACGACGGCGAGTACGGCCGCCATCAGCGGCACCATGGTCATGCCGAGCCGTCCGATCGTGTGCGCGGCGACCGACGATCGGCGAGCGGCCGCCTGGAGAGTCCACGCGGCGGCCAGTGGGATGGCGATCAGCGAGGCGAACGCCACCAGGAACGGTTGCGGGTCGATCGAGCGCGCGAGATCGTCACCCACGAACAGCAGGAGATACCCGGGCAGCAGCACGAATTGACCGATCAGTAAGAGGGGAGTGGCGGCGAGCAGGGCATCGGCGCGCCCACCGGCCAGCCCGCTGAACACCATGACGTAATCGACACACGGACACAACAGCACCAGCAGCATGCCCAACCGGACGGCGTCGTCATCGGGGCCGACGAGCCGCAGCAGCACCGCCACCACCAGGGGCACCGCGACGAAGTTGACCACGAGCAGTGCCAGCGTGAATCGCACATCCCCGAGCGCGGCCCGCACCCGAGACGCAGGCACCTGGAGGAAGGTGACGAACAGCAACGCCGCCAGCAGCGGCGTGATGGCGCTGTCGAGGTGCGGCGAGATGCTCGGCGCGAGCAGCCCCACGACGGCACCGACCGCGATCGCACCGACGTAGGCCGCCACCTGGTGGCGCTCCATCGAGTCGCCTGTCATCGCGCCTCAGCGTAGCCGGGGCAGCAGCGTCGCCGGACAGCGCACACCCCCGGCGATGAGGGGAATCCGCCGGGGGTGTGCACCGCCAGTTGGTCAGCTCTGTCCGTAGATCAGGTCGAACCGATCCAGATCCATCACCTTGTTCCAGGCGGCGACGAAGTCGTGCACGAACTTCTCCTTGGCATCGTCGGCGCCGTACACCTCGGCCAGCGCCCGCAGCTCGGAGCTGGACGCGAACACGAGGTCGACACGGCTTGCCCGCCAGCGGATGTCGCCGGTCTCGCGGTCCTTGCCGTCGTAGGTGCCGTCGTCCGCGGGAGCGGGAATCCACTCGGTCGACATGTCGGTCAGGTTGACGAAGAAGTCGTTCGTCAGCTTTCCGGGTGTCGCGGTCAGCACGCCGAGATCGCTGTCCTGGTAGTTCGCGCCGAGCGCGCGCATCCCGCCGACCAGCACCGTCATCTCCGGTGGGGTCAGGGTCAACAGATTCGCCTTGTCCAGCAGCAGGTACTCCGCCGGCAGGCGAGTGCCTTTGCCGACGTAGTTGCGGAAGCCGTCGGCAGGCGTCTCCAGATGCGCGAACGACTCGACGTCGGTCATCTCCTGCGTCGCGTCGCCACGGCCAGGGGTGAACGGCACCGTGACCTCGAATCCGGCATCGGCGGCGGCCTTTTCGACACCGGCGCAGCCCGCGAGGACCACTAGGTCGGCGAACGTCACCTGCGCCCCGCCCGCCGAGTTGAAGGACTCCTGGATGCCCTCCAGCTTGGTCACCACCTGGGCCAGCTCGTCGGGTTCGTTGACCTCCCAGCCGGCTTCCGGCTGCAACCGGATGCGACCACCGTTGGCGCCGCCGCGCATGTCACTACCGCGGTAGCAGGACGCCGCCGCCCACGCGGTCTTCACCAGTTGCGGAACGGTGAGGCCCGAATCGAGGACCGTCTTCTTGAGGGTGGCGATATCCCCGTCACCGAGCGGAGCGCCCTCCGGCGCCGGGATCGGGTCCTGCCAGAGCATGGTTTCCTCCGGCACCAGCGGACCGAGGTAGCGGATCTTCGGCCCCATGTCGCGGTGGATCAGCTTGTACCAGGCGCGGGCGAAGGCATCGGCGAGTTCCTCCGGATGATCGAGCCAGCGGCGGGTGATCTTCTCGTACGAGGGGTCCATCCGCATCGACAGATCGGTGGTCAGCATCGACGGGTGCGTGCGGCCGTCACCAAACGGGTCCGGCACCGAGTCGGCACCGGCACCGTCCTTCGGCTTCCACTGATGCGCGCCCGCGGGGCTTTCGGTGAGTTCCCACTCGTAGCCGTACAAGATTTCCAGGAAGGAGTTGTCCCAGGTGATCGGAGTGTTGGTCCAGATCACTTCCAGCCCACTGGTAATCGCGTCCGGGCCGACTCCGGTGCCCTGGGAGTTCTTCCAGCCGAGACCGGCCTGTTCCAGCGGTGCGGCCTCCGGCTCGTCGCCGACGAGTTCGGCGTTGCCGTTGCCGTGTGTCTTACCGAAGGTGTGGCCGCCGACGATGAGGGCGGCCGTCTCCTCGTCGTTCATCGCCATCCGGCCGAACGTTTCCCGGATGTCGACGGCGGCCGCGACGGGGTCCGGATTGCCGTTGGGGCCTTCGGGATTGACGTAGATCAGGCCCATCTGCGAAGCGCCGAAAGGCTTTTCGAGGTCGCGATCTCCGGTGTAGCGGTCGTCGCCGAGCCATTCCAGCTCCGGCCCCCAGTAGACGTCACCCTCGGGTTCCCACCGATCCGCCCGGCCGAACCCGAAGCCGAACGTCTTGAATCCCATCGACTCCAACGCCTGGTTTCCGGCGAAGATGATCAGGTCGGCCCAGGAAAGCTTCTTGCCGTACTTCTGCTTGATCGGCCACAACAGTCGGCGTGCCTTGTCCAGGCTGGCGTTGTCCGGCCAACTGTTCAGCGGGGCGAACCGCTGCATGCCGCGACCGCCGCCACCTCGACCATCCTCGACCCGATAGGTGCCCGCGGAATGCCACGACATTCGGATGAACAGCGGCCCGTAGTGACCGAAATCGGCGGGCCACCAGCTCTTCGAGTCGGTCATCAGCTTGTTGAGGTCGGCCTTGAGTTCGTCGACGTCGATGGTGACGACTTCCTTGGCGTAGTCGTAGTCGGGGTCCATCGGGTCGGCCGCCGGCGGGTTCTTCTTCAGGATGCCGAGATTGATCATCTTCGGCCACCAGTCGCGGTTACCGCCGCCCTCCACCGGGGGCCGCAACCGCATCGGACAACCGGCCTCTTCCTTCGCCGGTTCGGTGTTGGCGGCCGCGATGGGGAGTTCGTCGGCGTACGGGTTGGAGCTATCGTCGGGCACGATATTCCTTTCGGGAGAAGGTGATTGGGACTGTAATCACGGGGCTGTCCCCGAGCTGGATGCGGCGCACCGGGGGCATTGTCCCCAGTAGATGACCTCGGCCTCGTCGAGGACGAAACCGTGGTCGTCGGACGCGGTGAGGCAGGGCGTGTCGCCGACCGCACAGTCGACGTCGCCGATCGTGCCGCAGTCGCGGCATACGACGTGGTGATGGTTGTCGCCGACCCGCGCCTCGTATCTCGCGAGGTGTCCGCGCGGTTGGATCCGACGGACCAGCCGGGCGGCGGTGAGTACCGACAATGCGTCGTACACGGCCTGCCGCGACACGTCGGGGAGCAACTCACGAGCCGCCTGGAACAGGGTGTCGGTGTCGGCGTGTGGGTGCGCACTCACCGCGTTCATCACCGCGAGCCGCGGCCGGGTCACTCGAAGATCGGCTGCACGCAGCCGATCCGTGTGCTCCGAGGTGTGCGACACCGTCTCAGTATGGTCCGCTTTCTGGACTCAGTCTGGATTTCCGGCGGATTGGTGGAATTGGTCAGGTCGAGGGCCGCGCCGATACCGGGTGGGAGGGATCGGACTGGCGGCTGCGGGTCTGGACGATGACGCCGGCGCCGACGATGATCGCCGCCGATAGCGCCGAGAAGCCGATCGCCTGTTGCTGATCGCGGTCGAAGACCATGAGGACGAGCACCGTCACGATGAACACCATGACCGCGACGGTCAGGTAAGGGAACATCCACATGCGGACCGGCGCCTGCCGGCTGTCGCGGCGTAGTGCACCACCGAGGACCAGTTGGCTGGCTGCGATCGTCAGGTACACGAACAGCGCGATGGCACCGCTGGTGGCGAGCAGCCACGCGAAGATCTTGTCGGGCAGAACGTAATTCCCGATCACCGCGAGAAAGCCGACCACCATCGACAGCAGCACGGCCACCCACGGCACGCCCTTCGGGGTCAGCTTCTGTACCGCGCGAGGTGCGTCCCGGCGGCTGCCAAGCGAATACAGCATGCGCGATGCGGTGTAGAGCGCGGAGTTCAGGCAGGACGCGACGGCGGTCAAGATGACGATGTCCATGATGAGGGCCGACCCCGGGATGCCGATGGCCTGCAGCACCGACTGGTAGGAGCCGTCGTCGAGCTGGTTGTACGGCATGAGTGCGACGACCACGAAGATCGACCCGAAGTAGAACAGCGAGATGCGCCAGATTACCGAGTTGACCGCGCGGGTGATGCCGCGTTGCGGGTCCGGGGATTCCGCGGCGGCGATGGTGACGATCTCGGTGCCCATGAAGGAGAACATGGTGACGAGCAAGCCGGCGATGACTGCGCCGAAACCGTTGGGCATGAACCCGTCCGGCTCCCAGAGGTGGTGGATGCCGCTGACCGCCGAGTCGGGAATCCAGCCGACGATGGCGGCGAGCCCGATCGCGATGAACGCCACGATGGCGACGACCTTGATCAGCGCGAACCAGAACTCGAATTCGCCGTAGTTGCCGACGCTCACCAGGTTGGTGATGGTCAGCAGCATGGTGACCGCCAGCGCCCAGATCCATTGCGCGCCACCGACGAGGTCGGCGAGGATCGCCGCGGCCGCGGTCGCCTCGACCGGGATGACCAGTACCCAGAACCACCAGTACAGCCAGCCGACCGAGAAGCCGGCCCAGCGGCCGAGTGCGCGGTCGGCGTAGACGGAGAACGATCCGGTATCCGGGTTGGCGGTCGCCATCTCGCCGAGCATCCGCATCACCAGCACGACCAGTGAGCCCGCCAGGAAGTAGGAGATGAGGACCGCCGGGCCAGCCTTCTCGATGGCGTTCGCCGATCCGACGAACAGTCCGGCGCCGATGACGCCGGCGATCGAGATCATGGTGATGTGTCGCGGCTTGAGTCCCGCGCCCAGCGCGGGTGGGGCCTCGTCGGTGGCGGGAGGGTGAGCAGTGGGCGCCATGGCTTCCTCCTTCGGGTCGGAGGTCGAGGTCGGACATCGGCCGGAGATGGTGAACCCCATATCGGTCACGTCGTTGTCGGTTATGTCGGAGTGTGTCGGGGCTTAGCTATGTCGTTGTCGGGTAGGTGGATTGGACACACGTTACGAGCACCGCCGACGGTCCGCAGGCGTTCGGCGGGCCACTGTAGGAGGACCCGGCGAGCGGGTGACTGTGCCGGGCTGGAATGGCAAGTTTCATCGCCACCGAAACCAATGCCGGCCGGTCCTCATTGTCTGGCCGATGTGCACGAACGACCAGCCGGTCGGCCTGGTTATTCTTGCGCCATGGCGGTGGACGCATACGATCTGCTGTTCGGTGAACCTGCTGATTTGCAGTGGTTTCCGGGCCAGCAAGGGCCGGGGTCGGTCGACGGAGCTATTCGGGCCGGTTGGCTCGGCAGCCTCGGTCCGTCGATCGATCCGTCGATGTGGCCACGTGGCCCCATGACCGGGTTGCCGATGATGCACGTGCTCACGATGTGGCTGCCGCCGGCATACCGCCGCCGCGGGCCGACGTTTCCGGGCATCGCGTTCTTCCAAGGCGAGGGACAGTTCGCCGTGAAGGGTGAGGAGGTGGTGGGCGATGCGAGCAGCAGTGACCCGTTCCTGGCGGACCTCGCGGCGGCCACGCCGCATCCGCAGTCGACGTTATTGACAGACATGATCGACGGCCGATTCGCCTTGCTGTGGTTGACCGAGAGTGAGCTCGCCCGGCCGACAAGCCCCCCGCGCGATGTCCGCCGCGATAGGTCGCGCGCACCTGTGGACGATGGCCCGAATGCGTGGGACGACGTCGAGCCGACCGTGCCGATCTGGCACTTACGACGAGACGACCGCAATGCCGGAATCGCCCCGCGGGAAGGGGACTCTGGCGGCTATCTCGAGCCTGACCGTGACACGGCCCTCAGGTTCTCGCGCCGTAGTCACCTCGGCGGAACCGCGCTTCCTGCGCAAGCAATTCCGGAGGGACTGACGCCGTATTACCTCGAGTTGGAGGAAGTCAGCGGCATGAATCTCGGCGGTGGCAATCTACAGCTCGATCTAGAATCCGGGATTTTCGACTGGGCGTGTGACTGATGGCGTCGGGGGACGCCCCCGGTCGACCAGGTTGGCAAGTATTTTCACCGCCGAATCGGGGGCTTGGCAATCTTCACCGGGACTCGCGGAGATCTTTTGTGGCGCTTGCGAATTTCGTGAACGCGGTCACCCGGCGTTCTGCAATCCCGTTTCCGCCAGGCAGACATCGGCCAACTGATCGAGAGGAATCGACAACACGCGAGCCAGTGCAACGACGGTCGTAAACGCCGGGGTCGGCATGCGGCCGGTCTCGATCTTGCGGAGTGTCTCTGCCGAGACCCCTGCGCGTTGTGCCACGTGGGCGAGCGTTCGCGCGCCCCGCGCCTGCCGTAGCTGTTCGCCCAGACGCCGGCCGGCGGCCAACTGGGCCGGTGTCAGGGGAGTGCGCACCATCGTTGCAGTCTAACCCGATCGAAGCGAAGGGTGGTATTTTAATACCGGTCGCGCACGAGGGGAGTGTCGAGATGGTCGAACTCAAGACAGAGAGCGAGATTGCCGCCATGGCGGCAACAGGTGCCTTCATCGCGACCCTGCTCGATGAGGTGCAGCGCCACGCCTTGCCTGGCGTCAACCTGCTCGACCTGGAAGAGCGTGCGCGCGCACTCATTACCGAGGCTGGCGCCGTGTCGTGTTACTGGGATTACGCGCCGTCTTTTGGTCGTGGGCCGTTCCGCAATGTGATCTGCCTGTCGGTCAACGATGCTGTTCTGCATGGCCTGCCACATGACTACTTGCTGCGTGACGGCGATTTGCTGAGCATGGATATCGCGGTTTGTCTCGATGGCTGGGTTGCCGACTCTGCCCGAAGCATGATCGTGGGAACGGCGCGACCAGAAGACGAGCGCCTCATTGCGGCTACCCAGGACGCTCTTGCGGCTGGCATTGCCGCATCGATTCCAGGGAACCGGCTGGGCGACATCTCGGCAGCGATTGGTGCGGTGGCCGCCGAGTATGGCTACTCGGTCAATACCGAGTTCGGTGGTCACGGCCTGGGCCGGACGATGCACGGGGAGCCGCACGTTCCGAACGCCGGTCGTCCAGGCCGTGGTCTCGTGCTGCGGCCGGGGTTGACCCTCGCGCTCGAACCGTGGTTCGCCACTGGGACTGATCGGATCGTGTATGACCGCGACGGATGGACTATCCGTTCGGCGGACGGCTCTCGCGCTGCACACAGCGAACACACCATCGCAGTGACCGAGGATCAACCACGGGTTCTGACGGAAGCGTAAGCAGGTGCGCGACCTGTAAGGGCCTGCCCGATCTGCTCGGCGAGTGCGATGCTACGAAAGCGCTACGTTTGTAGCATGACCGATGTAGCGTCCCGGGAACTACGTAATGAGACGGCGTCGGTGCTGCGCCGAGCGGCCGACGGGGAGGACATCACCATTACGGTCAACGGCAAGGCCGTTGCTCACCTTGTCCCGGTGCGGGCGAATTCACGTCGCTGGGTACCTCGTGACGAA
The DNA here is from genome assembly GCA_039527305.1 of Gordonia sinesedis. Classification (GTDB taxonomy): domain Bacteria; phylum Actinomycetota; class Actinomycetes; order Mycobacteriales; family Mycobacteriaceae; genus Gordonia; species Gordonia sinesedis. The sequence goes on from BAAAJU010000003.1 coordinate 109,692, forward strand.
CTGCTGCGTCGGCTGAGCCTCAGCCAGGCCGACCCGGGTTTGCGGGCAGATCTGCTACAGCTCGCTGGCGACACCACCGACGATGTTGATCTGCGTCGATGACGGCATTCGGCATTCTCGACACATCGGTGTTCATAGCCCGAGAGAGCGGACGTGCCATTGACACGTCGCGAATTCCCGACGAAGTTGCCACCACCGTTGTGACGGTCGCGGAGCTGAACCTCGGGGAGTTGGCGGCCTCGTCCACGGAAGTTCGTGCTCAACGACTGGCTACCTCGACGTGGTCTCCGACATGGTCACGTTCCCGGTAGACGACGGCGCTGCGCGCATGTGGGCGAGATTGCGGATGCACTTGGCGGAGAGTGGAAGTCGAGTCCGCGTCAACGATCTGTGGATCGCTGCAATCGCGGCGGCGCGGCAATTGCCGGTAGTCACCCAGGACACAGACTTCGAGCCACTGGACGGAGTCGCGGGGCTGACGATCGTTCGCGTGTAGATGCGGTGCGCTGTGCGGTCCGGCGCCAACAGTTGGTCCGCGCCGCCACCCCGGGCCGCGACGCGTGACCACGACAAGCTCGGACTCTGACGCAGGAGGCCCCAGGTCATGCCCGACGAGGTCGGGGTAGTCCGAGCGCCACGACGGCAACGATCACCAGTAACGCCGACATCGCGGCGAGCCCGACCGTGAGCCCGGCGACGGCCGCAAGTGCGCCGACGAGTAGCGGACCACCCGCGTCGCCCAGCTCGCGCCCGACCTCGGCCGAGCCCATCGTTTGGCCGAGCCGCTCCTCGGGTGAGTTCTGTGCGAGATGCGCGAATCCGAGCGGTGTCACCAGACCGACACCGGCACCGATCAGCAGCGCCGCTGCGACCATCCCGAACGGCCCTGGGATCACCGCCGTGGCCAGCCCGACGGCCGCGATGGCCAGGCCCGCGGAGATGCCGATGGCGTCGGTCAGCTTCCCGGCGTCTCGCGCGCGGCCGGCCCGCGGCTGCACGAGCGCTGCGGTCAGCGCGAGCACTGATACGACGGCGCCGGTAGCAAGCGGACCCATCCCGTGATCACTGCCCGCCACCGGGAGAAAGCCGACACCGACAGCGAGCACACCGGTAGCGGCGGCCAGTGCGGCGGTCGGAACAAGGAAGGACCGCGCCCGCAACCTGCGGAGTAGATCGACGATGGTTTGCCGCGCCCGGGGCAGCGGCGCGAGGGCCGGAACGGCGATCGCTGCCCATCCCGCGACGAGGGCTGAAACACCGCCGAGAACGCCGAATAGGAAGTTGTAGCCGCCGGCCCAGATGAGGACGCCGCCGAAGAGCGGCCCCAGCGTGTAACCGATGCCTTTCCACGCTCCGTAACTCCCGAACGCGCGCCCCTGCGTCTCGCCGGACGCCAGGCGCGAGACCATCGCGCTCGCCGCAGGGGAGAAAGCGGCCGCGGCAGCGCCCTGCGCGAACCGCACCAGTCCGAGCCAGCCGGGGTTTCCGGCCACGATGAATGCCACCGATGCGACGGCGAACGCGATCAGGCCGCCGAGCAGGACCGGTCGCGGCCCTTCGCGATCTGCCAGCGTGCCGAACAGCGGCTTGAGAATGACCTCCGCGCCGTCGTAGACGGCAAGCAATACGCCGAGCGCCAGGAGCTGTGAGCCGGTAGATCCGGTCAGACCGCCGAGGCTCGCCGCGATGCTGTGTGCGCCGAAGGCGGTGACAAAGCCCGCGGCGTAGAGCGGGTAGCGGGCGCCATGTGACGACGCGGGCCGGGTCGAGGTCACGTATCGATCCTGCTATGGCGCACCACAAGACGCTACGGCGGTAGTCGCTGAGCCCGATTCACATACGCCACACCAGGTCGCCTGGGCGGCGTGCTCCAACACTGAGGGCCGAGCTAGGGTCGTGGTCGATGAAGGCTGTCGCTTCGAAGGAACGCAACCAGCCGGCGCCGCCGGAGGTGGTGTTCGGCGACCTCGTCGACCCGAATCGGCACCCCCAGCGTCCTTGGCTGGAACTGCTTGACGACGAGGTGGCGCCGGATGTCCTGGAGGCGGATCGACCTGCACGTGTCGTCTGGTCATCGTTGTGGCGGAAGCGGCCGGATGCGCAGATCGCGTTCGACCTGAGCGCCCGCCGCGGTGGTACCGACCTTCGTTGGACGCTCTCCACCGAGCCACCGGATCCGGACGACCGGCAGCTTCGTCATCTGTGCCAACGGATCGGCACTCTCATCAACGCAAATCTGCGCTACACCTACGGCCAGTAGTCAGAGCGCAACGGCCACAGACTATTTCGCGCCGCCGCGTACCTCGCGAGCCGGGGCCCTGACCGGGTCCTCGTCTGCTGGAACAACCGAATTCCCTACACCAACCCGTTACTGGCTCTGCCATAGCTGTGGGCACGTCACCTGGGCCAACGACCTAACAGGATCATCACCGGGAAGGGGCGGCATGAGATTGGCGGTCACAGGTCAGCCCAGGCTCTGGATTGCGCTGACGGCGAGATTTGTCACCTGCTTGCCCAGCTCGCTACCGGCCGCCACGGTAGCGGCGCCGATGACGCCGGCCAGCATCACCTGCAGCTTGCTCTTGTCTTGCCCAGGCTCGACCGCCGCTGCACGCAACTCGTCGACGAAAGCGCGCGCCTCGACAGCGTCAACTGAGTCGCTCTCCGCCAGCTGCTCCAGCGCGTCAGCGACCGCCAACAGGGCGTCCGCTTGCTCAGAACTCGGAGTTATTGTCTGCGTGAAGTTGTGGCTGGCGATCGCAACATTAGTGGGAGCATTCGTCGTGACGTTGTAGTTGTTCGTGACGCCGGTAGTGTTCGCCTGCTGCGGGGGACCCGGCCGCACCGACAATCCCTGCGCAACCCGGTTTTCCCCGCGAGAAGTGATGATAGGCCGGGGAACGCCACCGCCCCACGCACGGCACAACGGCCGTCCGCGCCATCGCGCTCACCCGGAGACGACCAGCCGCCCCATACTGAAGCGCTGCAGAAGCGGTTATTACCTCGATCCTTGCCCAGGCTGACGCGCCGTGTGGACGCGGCGGCGGCGACTGGTCAGTGCTGGTTTCGACTGCATCTGCTGCAACACTACCCGGTCTACTTGACATAATGTATCTTATCGGCATCGAGCTGTGACGAGTTCAAGTAGGTAAAAGTACTCGCCTTCGCGTGATAACCGGCACTCTGGGGTGCGGTCAGGTGCGACTCGGCTGTCGTCTTTAGCTAGCCCGGTGAGACGTTGATTGGACCCCTGCTCACTCATCAATGTCAGCGAGTGTGCGAATGCTCCGGGAAGGCTCCTCAGGAGTCGTGACCAGTGCGGATGAGCGTTTGGTGCCGTAGCGCGAGTTCTTAAGCCAGCTTGCGGCACAACCTATCCAACGTGCAGACATGATCAGCTCATTCATCTGTTGCGCGAGAACAACGCAATGACTGTATGAGGCAGGCGGCCATCACGCGATAGTCCCCTCTTGCTGGCTAGCTGGCGGGGTCGCGGAAATATGTCACAGTGACGATTCGTGGAGCTCTCCGCGCGAGTTACGAAGGTGTCAAGTTTGGTTGCGATGCTGCCATCTGGAACCAGCGTGGCGATGCGCGTGAGGTTCTCATCAGCAACGCTAGCTCGGTCGAATCCCCGAAACATCCTGGTCTTCATCGATGAGCGGAGACGCGCGATCAACGGCGCGGTCGGACGAAGCTGTCCGCCTGGCTTCCCGGGTGGTCGCAGACCCTGACCTAGGCGGGCGTCTCGCCGTCCCGTCCGCTTTTCGCGACAACTGATACGAGTGCTTACCAGGAATCTAAGCTGAAGCGAACGGTGCGCTCGGCCAGATCGTCGCCTACGCGACCTGAAACATCCGCAACCGACTGGACTCAGTGGCCAATCGCAGAACCTTGTCGTAGGTGCCTGAGAGGATGCAGACATGACACGATTTTCCCGGCATCGCGCTATGGCTGAGCCGTCTGGGCGCAAGCTGGTTCGGCTTGGACCTGCTGGAGTCCCTTGCCTCTGGTGCGAGAATGAGTTGACGGTGATCCATAGGTGGACCCTAGGATCGGCACGCGATTTCGGTCGCTGGCCTGGCTGGGTTCGTAGCCTCCAGTGCCTAGAATGCGACGCTGAATTCAGACTATTCGAAAACAGGCCAAGGGACACCTGCTCGTCATGTGACCAGCCGCGCCCGCTTTGGAGTGCGATCACGCTTAGCGGCGACACCAATGGTCCTCAAATTGCGGTCTGCCCCGTATGTCGAGGTAGTTTCGTTTCCACCCGGCAGGCACCCTAGACGGGCTAAGAACGAGCTGTTCAAATCCGATTTTTGAGTCTGCGAGCGTCGTGCGCCTTTGCGTCGTCCGCGATCCGCCGGGTTCGTGTGTGCACACGCCGGCAATGTTTCGTCACGCGGGGCGAAACACACGCGCGCAAAAACACGGCTGTTGTGCCGCCAGTGTCAACTCAACGGCCGTGGTTTTTAGGGTGATGTAATGTAAGCTTGCGGTGAAGTAGTCGCCGCCATTGAGTCGGTGGCGAATATTTGTGGTGGCGGTCACTAGGATAATGCTCGACTATTTTCAGCGAAGACGTCGTCGTTCCAATTGGCGTTCCGAGATGACTGCGAGTGGCTTATCGATGTGAACGCGGCGCGGTTCATCAGTAATTCGGAGATGCCGTGGTCGGCGAGTACCGTACCTGCGAACGCGAGGCAGTCGCTCGTCTCGGAAGGGTCCACTCGTCGCAGATTGATGGCTTCGTTGGACGACACGATCTCCGCAGCCTCGGAAGCACTCGACTTCAATGCGCCTGCGCCGTAATGTCCGTGCCCTTCGGGGTGAGTGCGTAGACACCAACCGCGGCGACGAGAAGCAGCACTCCCCCGACAATCCCGGTGGTCTGCAACGAGTCGGTGAACGCGGACGCCGCGTGTTGGGCCAGTTCGGGAACATTGGCCTCGCGGGCGATAGCCGTTGCTGCACCGAGGGATTCGCCGGCCTCGTCGGCGAGCGAGCGGCTCACCCCCGGCACCTCGGCGAACTTGCCGTTCGCCGTGTAGATCAGGGCGGCAACGCTGCCGAGGATCGCGACACCGAGCACGTTGCCCAGGTCGTAGGACGTCTCCTCGATGGCGGCGGCGTTGCCGGCCTTGTCCTGCGGCGTCCCTGACATGATCATCGCGGTCGCGATCGCCAGCGAACCCAGACCCGCACCGATCAGGATCAGCGGCGCCAGCACGGTCGCGTAGGTCAGGTGTTCGGGAAGGGCGATCAGCACCAGTCCGACACCTGCGATACCGATTCCGCCGGCGAGCACGATCCGCGCGGTCATCCAGGCCGCGAGGCGTGGTGCAATGGCCGAGGCGACAGTGGCGCCGAGTGCCAGCGGCAGCAACCGGATCCCGGTCTCGATCGGCCGGTAACCCTCCACGAGCTGCATCCACTGGGTGATCAGCAACAGCGCCGCCGCCATCGCGAACACCGAGCTGACCGCCGCGACAATGCCGGCGCTGAACTGGCGGCGTCGGAACAGCCGGACATCGAGCAGCGGATCGGGCCGGTTCAGGCAGCGCCACACGAACAGGCCAAGCGCGACAACGCCAATCAGCAGTGCAATCAGGGCAGGCCCCGACAGCAGCGTCTGATCCTTGGCGAACCGTTTGATGGCCCAGACGAGCGCGGTCATCCCGGCAATCGACAGGACGGCTGCGATGTAGTCCCATCGGCCAGGCGTCGGCACCTTGGACTCCGGCAGGATCAGGAACCCGGCGACCAGCACAATGGCCATGATCGGCACATTGACCAGCAGCGCCGCGCGCCACGAGAACGTCTCCAACAGCAGGCCGCCCGCGATGGGACCGAGTGCCGCGCCAATGCCCGACACGGCGGCCCACAGGCCGAGCGCCTTCGCGCGTTCGGCGGGGTCGGTGAAGACCACCCGAAGCATCGTCAGCGTGGTCGGCATGATCATCGCGCCACCAATGCCCAACGCCACCCGCAACGCGATGACCTGAGTCGCCGTGTCCGCCCACAGCACTGCCAGCGACGCCAGACCGAAGATCAGATACCCGAGCATCAGCATTCGCTTGCGCCCGAAGCGATCTGCCAGCGAGCTGGTCGACACCAGTAAGCCCGCGAGCACCAGCGAGTAGGCGTCGATGATCCACAACTGCTCGCTCGCCGAGGGCCGCAGATCGGCGGCCAACTCGGGCAACGCGATATTGAGGATCGTCAGGTCGATGGTGATGATCAGCAGGCTCAACGAGAGGACGGCCGCGGCCGCCCAGCGGCGCGCGAGCGAGAAGGTCTGCGGTGTGGCTAGTTGGTCGGTCACGAGGTCTCCGGTTCTCACAGGTCCCACACCGCGGTGATCGCGCGGGTGAGGAAGTCGGGGCTAGGCGGCTCATCAAGAAGGGCGACGTGCATGGTCAAGCCGTCCGTGAGAGCGGCGATAGCACGGGCGCCGTCGAGGGTCGTGTGGCGCTGCAGCATCTCGATGAATCGCGTCGTCCATTGCCTACTCGCGGTCTGCACCTCATCGGCGGTGATCCCGGAGCCGGTGAGCGCGAATGCGGCTTGAACGAGGTGCGGGTCGCTGAGGAATGCGGACAGCTCCGCGGCGTAGGTCGCGGGAATGGCACCGTCGCGCTCGAAGGCTGTGTCCAACGCGTCGATCCACACGTCGATGTCGCCGACGATGCGCAACACCGCCGCGGTCCGCAGATCGTCGAGGGTCGCGAAGTACTGCGTAGTCGACCCCAGCGGCACGCCGGCGCGAGTGGCCACCTTGCGATGCGTCAGCGCGCTGGTCCCCTCCTCCAGCACGACGGCGATCGCGGCGTCGACGATCTCGCGTCGACGACGCTCGGGATCGCGCCTCCGAGTTGGTGCGGTCATCTCGTCCTCCTAATGTACATCTGTACATGTACAGATGTACATTAGGCGCCGGCCGCCCTACCGTCAACCCGGCGAAGGCCGGGTTCATGCGGCGGCGATGGACGCTTCCGCGCGAGTCGCATCGTCGCCGTAACCGATACACAGACGCAGGAGGCCGTCTTCGAGGACGTCGTGGGCGAGGTCGGGTGCCACGGTTCCGGTCAGCGCCAGGGTTGTGGTGCCGTGCTGGAGCGCCCAGACTTGGGCGGCCCAGATCGTGACGAGGTCGTCATCCACGGCGGCAAACCGCTCGGCGGCGATGCATGCGCGCAGCAGGTTCCGCACGGTCGCGAACGCCTCGCGACCGGCGACGTCACCGGGTTCGACCCGGGTTTCGTCGGACGCGGCCGGGTCGGCATCGACGAACATGAATCGGTACAGATGCGGTTCCGCGACACCAAAATCGAGATAGGCCGACGATGCCGCGGCCAGTGCGGCGACAGGGTCGTCGCTGCGGGCCGCCACCGTCGTCAGGTTCGCTAACCGGCCGAAGCCGTCGCGCCGCAAGGACCGGTGAAGGCCGGCAGTGGCGCCAAAACGGCTATAGATGGCCATGGTCGATGTGCCCGCCGCGTCTGCGATCTTGCGTGCGGTCAGTGCGGAAGGGCCGTGCGCCGACAGGAGCCGATCCGCCGCGCTTAGCAGGGTTGCGGCATCCACGCGCGTCGTCTTGTCAGAGGCATGGCGGCGTTGTGTCATCTCACGCGCCCTTCGGGTATTCCATACGCTATAACTTAGTTATACAGTCGTCTCATGGAGACCGCATCCCCTGGCGGAGGATCCGCTCACAATTGGTGGCCGGAGATCGTGTTGTCCGCGATTCCGCCAGCGGCGTTCAGTATCGCGGCGTCGTCGACCACTCTCGGGTGGGCCGTCGCGGTCGCCGGGGTCGTCACGGTCGGCACGGGCGGCCTGGCGTTGCGCTGGTTTCATTCGATCCGCCCGATCATCGGTGCCGTTGTGGGCGTGAGTATTTCGGCCGGATTCGCGCTCCGGAGCGGCGAGGCCCGCGACTTCTTTCTGCCGGATCTCTGGTATCCGCCGGTGATGGCCGGAGTTCTGCTCCTGTCATCGCTCACCGGCTACCCGCTGATTGGTGTGATCGCGAGCCTCGCTCGGCGACGGCCGCAGCGCTGGCGGCAGGACATCGTATCGCGACGAGTCTTCACGACCGTCACGCTCGCCGCGGCCGCCGCGTTCATGGTGCGATTCGGCACTCAGTACGCCATCTATCGCCAGGGCAACGTCGGCTGGCTGGCCGTCGGCAGGATTGCGACCGGACTGCCGATGACCGCGGCAATGTTGGCGGCGATCGCCTGGTCGATTCGGGTCGTCGATAGGCGCGAGCGCGAGATGACGGTGGGGCCGCGTTACTCCCTGGGCGGGCCACCGGACTCCCCCGGGCGGACCACCCGCGGACGGGAATCTCCCGCATCGCGCTGCGGCACACCTCGGGCGTGACGCGCCCAAGCCGACGCCCGCGGGAACAGTTGCGCCTCACGTCGGTGAATCTGTCCGATATGCCGTGTTTAGGTGAGTCGAAGTTTCTGTGCCCGTGCGCATGTCGGTGTATCAAGCGTGCCCGGCAACGCGCTGACCTGTGTCGCCGCGGTCTTAGCCGACCCGTCGGACGTCACGCCGCGCCGGTGTTGTCCACGTCACTTTTTGGGTGTTGGCGCAGGTCGTCGATGCCGATGCGACCCGCGGATCCATCATTTGCCTTACAAACGGCTGAGAACCGATACAGTTCGGCAAAGGGGCGGTGCCAAGGCGCCGGTCCGACAGGTAGATGCCTTCAGCAAACCGAAAGGGAATCATGAAGCAGCAGACCATTCGTAGGGTCGCCGGAGTGGCGTTCGCAGCGTCGATCGCGACACTCGGTGTTGCAGGTTGTAGCAACGACGACGGCGATTCGGCCTCGTCGGCGGTTTCCGATGCCACGTCCGCGGTGGCGTCTGCGGGTAACGAGGCGTCGGCCGCGGCCTCGTCGGCGGTTGCCGGCGGCGGCGAGTCCGGTGAGGCCTCGGGATCCGGCGAGTCGGTCGAGCTGACCGCGGCTGACGGCTCCAAGGTGACCCTGAGCGGACCGATCGCGGCCAAGTACAACGGCGCGACCGAGAAGCAGAAGACCGACCTCGGCAAGCCGTTGACCGGAGACAACGCTTCCGGCAGCACCGAGGGCAGCGGTGCCGTGTTCCAGCAGTTCGACGGTGGCGTCATCACCGCGAAGAACGGCGACGCGGGCACCCCGGCGTACGTCACCTGGGGCAAGATCCGCGACGCGTGGAACGTCAAGCGCGACGACTCCGGCAAGCCCGCAGCCGACGGCAAGGGTGGCTCGACCGGACCGCTCGGCGTTCCGACGAGCGACGAGACCGACGAGAACGGTCTGAAGGTCTCGACCTTCGAGAACGGCAAGATCACCTACGACCCGCGGACCGACAAGGTCGAGGTCACGGTGAAGGACACCGTCGTCCCGGAGAAGTAAGCCCTTCGGCGACGAACCGAAACGCAAGCACCGCACCCCATCCGCACACCTCGCGGGTGGGGTGCGGTGCGTCCTGGCCGCCGACATCACGAGTGCTGCCAGGTGTCCGCTGACCGGTGTCCCCCATCGAATTACCGCGCCCGCGGCATCGCTCGAAGCGCATCCAAGGGCCTCCCCGACCTGCCTATACTCCCGGAATGGCCTCCCCCGAGATCCGTACCGTCGTCTCCGACATGTCGTTCACCGAGTGTCCGCGCTGGCACGATGGCCGCCTGTGGTTCGTTGACTTCTACACCCACACTGTCAATTCCGTGAACGCCGACGGCACCGACCTACGTACCGAACTCGAGGTGCCGGCACAGCCGTCCGGACTCGGCTGGCTGCCCGACGGGCGGTTGCTCGTAGTGTCGATGAAAGACCGCAAGGTCCTGCGCGTCGACTCGGACGGTTCGGTCGAGGTGCATGCCGACGTGAGTGACTACGTCGGCGGCCACCCGAACGACATGGTGGTCGATGATCAGGGTCGAGCATGGTTGGGCAACTTCGGCTTCGATCTAATGGCGGGAGCCGACATCGCCGCGACCGACCTCCTCCGTATCGACCCGGACGGGACGGTCGTCGCCGTTGCCAGCGGACTGTTGTTCCCCAACGGCAGCGTGGTCACCCCCGACGGGCGCACCCTGCTGGTCGACGAGACATTCGGTAACCGCGTGAGTGCCTTCACGATCGAGCCGGACGGCACATTGGGCGCCAGGACCGATTGGGCGAAATTCGGTGAGCCACCGTCGACGATGGTGCTGGCGGACGCCCTGGGCGAGGCGGTTCTCGCTCCCGACGGATGCGGCCTCGACGACGACGGCTGCCTCTGGATCGCCGACGCGATCGGCAATCGTGTCGTCCGGGTGCGCGAGGGCGGCGAGATCGTGGAGCAGATCGACATGGGCACCGGAGTGTTCGCGTGCATGCTCGGTGGGCCCACCGGCGACACCTTGTTCGTCTGCTGCGCACCGGATTTCGACGAACACGCACGCTCGGCGGCGCGCGAGGCGACGATCCGAGCGGTGACCGTCGGAGCCGCGCACGCCGGACGCCCGTAAGCACCCCGCTACGACGCCTTACCGCGGCTTCTCGCATCGCGGACGCTCGCTACCCGTCTGCGCCCCTCCTCGGGTCCGAAGCGGTCAGTAGGCTGACGTCAGCCGCTGTCCACCCCGATTCGCGGCACTGTTGCGTACCGCCGGCGACGCTCCTACGCCAATGGTGGCCGCGGCGGGCCCTCGCACCGGATAATGGACGTGGGTACGACGAAACATGTCAACAACGACGACGCGACACCCTGCGTCACGGGACGGGAGACGAGCACACACATGCCCACCGACAAGCCGACGATCATCTACACCCTCACCGACGAAGCCCCGATGCTCGCGACGTATGCATTCCTGCCGGTCATCCGCGCCTTCGCGGATGCAGCCGACATCAACGTGGAGACCAGCGACATCTCGGTGGCGGCGCGAATCCTCGCCGAGTTTCCCGACTACCTGACCGAGGAACAGCGGGTCCCGGACAACCTCGCCGAACTGGGTCGGCTGACGCAATTACCGGACACCAACATCATCAAGCTGCCCAACATCAGCGCGTCGGTACCGCAGCTGCTCGCCGCGATCAAGGAACTGCAGAGCAAGGGCTACAAGATCCCCGACTACCCGGAGAACCCGAAGACCGACGAGGAAAAGGAGATCCGCGACCGGTACACCAAGTGCCTCGGCAGCGCGGTCAATCCGGTCCTGCGTGAAGGTAATTCGGATCGTCGCGCACCGCGTGCGGTGAAGGAGTACGCCCGCAAACACCCGCACAGCATGGGCGAATGGTCGATGGCCTCGCGTAGCCACGTGGCGCATATGCGCGAGGGCGACTTCTACCACGGCGAGAAGTCGATGACCGTCCCGGGCGACCGTGAGGTGAAGATGGAACTGATCGCCGACGACGGCGAGACCATCGTCCTCAAGCCGTCCGTATCGCTCACCGACGGCGACGTCATCGACAGCATGTTCATGAGCCGCACCGCACTGCTCGACTTCTACGAGCAGCAGATGGAGGACGCCTACAAGACCGGCGTGATGTTCTCGCTGCACGTCAAGGCGACCATGATGCGGGTCTCCCACCCGATCGTCTTCGGGCACGCCGTGCGCACCTTCTACAAGGACGCCTTCGACAAGCACGGTGAACTGTTCGACGAACTGGGTGTCAACGTCAACAACGGATTGTCGGATCTGTACGCCAAGATCGACGAGCTACCGGCCTCCAAGCGCGACGAGATCGTCGACGATCTGCACAAGTGTCACGAGCACCGGCCTGAGCTGGCGATGGTCGACTCGGCGCGAGGCATCTCCAACTTCCACTCCCCCAGCGACGTCATCGTCGATGCGTCGATGCCGGCCATGATCCGGGCGGGCGGCAAGATGTACGGTGCCGACGGCCGTCCCAAGGACACCAAGGCGGTCATGCCGGAGTCCACGTTCGCCCGCATCTATCAGGAGATCATCAACTTCTGTAAGACCAATGGCGCCTTCGACCCCAGGACGATGGGCACGGTCCCCAACGTCGGGCTGATGGCGCAGAAGGCCGAGGAGTACGGCTCGCACGACAAGACCTTCGAAATGCCGCGGGCGGGCGTCGCCAACATCACCGACACCGCGACCGGCGAAGTGTTGTTGACGCAGAACGTCGAAGAGGGCGACATCTGGCGGCTGTGCATCGTCAAGGACGCCCCGATCCGCGACTGGGTCAAGCTGGCGGTCACGCGTGCACGCAATTCCGGAATGCCGGTGCTCTTCTGGCTGGATCCGTACCGCCCGCATGAGAACGAGTTGATCAAGAAGGTCAAGAAGTACCTGCCCGACCACGACACCGAGGGTCTCGACATTCAGATCATGTCGCAGGTCCGGTCGATGCGGTACACGCTGGAACGCGCGATGCGCGGCCTGGACACCATCGCCGCAACTGGCAATATTCTCCGCGACTACCTCACCGACCTGTTCCCCATCCTGGAACTGGGCACCAGCGCCAAGATGCTGTCCATCGTGCCGCTGATGGCCGGTGGTGGCCTGTACGAGACGGGCGCAGGCGGCTCGGCTCCCAAGCACGTCAAGCAGTTGCTCGAAGAAAATCACCTGCGCTGGGATTCGCTCGGTGAGTTCCTGGCGCTCGCGGTCAGCTTGGAAGAACTGGGCATCAAGACCGACGACAAGCGGGCGACGATCCTGGCCAAGACGCTGGACGCGGCGACCGGAAAGCTCCTGGAGAACGACAAGGGACCGTCGCGGAAGACCGGCGAGCTGGACAACCGTGGCAGCCAGTTCTACCTCGCCCTGTACTGGGCGCAGGAGCTCGCCGCGCAGACCGAGGACGCGGAGTTGGCCAAACACTTTGCCGCGCTCGCCGAGACGCTGGCCCAGAACGAGGACACGATCGTCAGCGAACTCAACAGTGCGCAGGGCGAACCGGTGGATATCGGCGGCTACTACGCCCCGGACCGCGAGAAAACCGCTGCGGTGATGCGCCCGAGTTCGACGTTCAACGACGCGCTCAGCAACGCACGCGCGTAGCCCTCGGCGCCGTCAGCCGATCGGGAGCCCGCGGGGTGCCCGATCGGCACGGGCGGCGGCATCGGGCCACATCGGCGGGCACGCGATACCGGGCACCGTGACTACCTCGAAGTGCCACCATTCGTTGGCGAACGTCCGGCACAGCCCCCATCGGTAGCCCGTCGCCGCGAGCCAAGTTGCGCCGCGGCGTGGTCCGATGTCGACCGCCTGCCCCGTCACATGTGTCGACTCCCGCGGCGGCAGCGCCCAGCGTCGAGCCTCGCGAGCACTGCCGTGCGTGGCGATGGCGCTGCGCCACAGCCGATCTTGCTCGGCGACGCTGCGGCGGCCGGACGTAATGTGCAGCGGTATTCCCTGTGCCCTGGCGGCTCGGTCGGCGAATCCGTAGGAGGTCGCGAGGACCGGGCTCAGGCCGGCGGTACCGGGTGCCGCACCCGCGGTGGCTGCGGTACCGACGGTGGTCAGCACGCACAGCGCTCCGCCGGTCACGGCGATACCCAGCCGACGCAGCGTCGTGGTCACTGCTGGCGGAGGGCGGCGTAGTGCTTGTCGAAGCGGTGGGGGTCCACGTCGAACAGCTTCCGGTCCCATTTTGCGAGATCGGCTGCCGCGGAATAGGTCTCGTTCAAGAACGTCAACAGTGTGGCGTCCGGGTCGTCGGCGGTACGCACGGTCTCGTACGGCAGAATCCACTCGCCGAGGGTGTCGTCGAAATAGCCGACGCTGACCTTCGCGGTGCGGTACCCGTCCGGTTCGGGGTAGGTGTAGGCGTAGAAGCTGCCCTCCTCGCTGCCGCCCGGCCAGTATCCGGCGCTGGCATTCTCCCGGTCCTCCGCTTCGTTCATCACCCACTGCGGGCAATTGGGCGGTGACCCGTTGTGCGGCGGGGCCGGGCGACCCGAGTAGCGCGCACACGACAGGTCCATCGACCCCCAGAACACTTGCACCGGACTGTCTTTGCCGGCGAAACAAGCTCTCCAGTAGGAGAAGACGCGTTCCATGTGCAGCAACTGCTGCCAGTAGGTGTGTGCTGCGGCGGCATCGTAGGTGTGCAGCTCGGTGTCCTCGGGGAATGGAATCGCCGGTGTCACCTCGTTGGGGCGCTCGAAGATCCGACACTCGATGGACAACTGCGCCATGGCGGCGTTGACGGCGGCGTAGAAATCCGCGACGGACTGTGACGTCAACGGCACCGATGCCGAGGTCCCGTCGGCCACCCGGAATACCAGTTCGTCGTTGACGAAGTCGAACTCGGCGTCGAACTGTCGGAGCCGGTCGTGCATCAGCCGGGTACGCAGCCCGCGCGCGCTCACCTCGTAGGTGACGTTCCACCAGTGGTTGATGAGCGACGTGCTCACCAGTTCGATCTTGCCGATGATCTGCAGCCACATGTGCAGCGTCTCCCGGGTCTTGGACCAATCGTCGAGACGGAGCGCGGGCCAGGCGGGTGTGGGACTCATCGATCAACTCCTGCCGTCGTGCGAAGCGCGGGCGCTGTGCCAGTGTTACACAAGGCGATCAGCGGGCACACGATTCGGTTCAAACAGCCTGCTGCGGAACGCAAATTGACCAGTCGGATGCGGACTCGCACGGCTATGTCCAACAGGTGCGGCTGTGCGCACGCACATCGCCATCGACGCATTGCTGGTCGGCGCGCCATCGCGCCGCAGCGCGGGCCGCGCGACGATGGGATGACGGCGCGGTTGGACTACTGCGGGCCACTGCGGTGGACCGGCCGCCGGTATTTCCCATAATCTCGACCCGGAGGTCGTCACATGCCCACCGACCAACCGTCAGCGCAGACCGATATGGCACCACCGGCGCAGGGTGTCGTGCCGCTCCAGACAGCGGACTTCTACGACTTGTACGCCCTGCTCTCCGACGACGATCGGGCGACCCTGGATCATGTCAACACGTGGCTGCATGACGACGTGCAGCCCCTCTTGCTCGAGTATTGGTCCAAGGCGGAGTTCCCGAAACAGATCCTGCCCGGCTACGCGGGACTGGGTGTGGCCGGCAGCGCCTATGCCGGATATGGACTGCCCGGTCGCAGCTACCTATTCGACGGCATGCTCTCGATGGAGATCGCGCGCACCGACTCGTCGATCGCTACCTTTCACGGCGTCCACTCGGGCCTCGCGATGGGGTCGATCTACCTCTGCGGATCCGAGGAACAGAAGCAACGCTTCCTGCCTGCGATGGCACGCCTGGAACTGATCGGGTCGTTCGGGTTGACCGAACCCGACGTCGGCTCCGGTGCCGGTGGCGGCCTGACCACGACGGCGCGCCGCGAGGGTGACACGTGGATTCTCAACGGCGCCAAGAAGTGGATCGGCAACGCGCCGATCGGCGATATCACCGTGGTGTGGGCGCGTGACGAGGCCGATGGCCAGGTCAAGGGATTCGTTGTCGATAACCGCACGCCGGGCTTCCACGTCGAGAAGCAGGATCACAAGTTCGCGCTGCGGATCGTGCAGAACGGACTGATTACGCTCACCGATGTGCGGGTGCCGGAGTCGGACCGACTCGCCGAGGCCAACTCGTTTGCCGCGACCGCCGATGTGCTCCGGATGACCCGTGCCGGCGTCGCATGGATGGCCGTCGGCTGCGCACGCGGCGCCTACGAGAACGCCCTTGCCTACGCGCTGGAACGCGAACAGTTCGGCCGACCCATCGCGTCCTTCCAGCTCGTGCAGGACTTGTTGGTGCGGATGCTGGGCAACATCACGGCATCCTGGGCGATGGTCGCGCGGCTGTCCCAGTTGCAGGACAGCGGGCGTGCATACGACCGGCACTCGTCGCTCGCGAAGGCATTCTGCACGGTGCGGATGCGCGAAACCGTCGGCTGGGCGCGGGAGCTCATGGGCGGCAACGGGATTCTCCTCGACCACAATGTCGGCCGGTTCGTCGCCGACGCCGAGGCCATCTACTCCTACGAGGGCACCCGCGAGATGAACACCCTGATCGTCGGCAAGGCGATCACCGGGCACAGCGCGTTCGTGTAGCCGATGTCGTTGGTACCGCATGGTTTTCGGTGGATGAGTAGCGGCGACGCATCTTTCCTGGTGGTTGGCTGCCGCTCCCCGTGGCTGCGGCGAGGTATTCCCGGTGGTTGAGTAGCGGCGACGGAGGAGCCGCGTATCGAAGCCATCGTCTGCGCACGGGTGCTGGTTTCGATACGTCCTCCGCTGGCGCTCCGGACTACTCAACCAGCGGGGTAACGCTGCGCTCCGGACTACTCAACCAGCGGGAGATCGCCGGGACGAAATCGTTGTCGGTGGGGGGTTGTAGTGTGGGAGGTGTCAGGACAAGTCGAGACGTTTTACCTTTTGAGACAGCCGGTTTCGGTGTCGCCGTGCTTCGGGTGCGGGATTTCCACACAGGGTTCCTGACGGTTCCGATGCTCCTGTGCTGGAAAGGATGTTGTGGTGTCGACGATGTCGCTCGATCCGCCGGCGGCCGCACCCGACGGCGATGACAGTGCCCACCGTCACGACGATGACGGTGCCCACCGCAGTGCCGGTGGCGCCGGGGACCGCTCGGCGTGTACAGGGTGGACGTCGTTGCCGGTGTCGTTTGTGGCGGGTGTGGATGCCGGTGCGGTCGATGAGACGCCGATGGATGAGTTGCTGGCGGGGATGGCCGCGGCGGGGCGGGGCGCGTCGTATCTGGCGTGGCTGACCTATCGGGCGGCCGCGGTGGTCTTCGATCGGCTGGTCGCCGCCCGCGCCGAGACCGACGGGTTAGTCGATACCGGGATGGCGGAAGCGATTACGCATCTGACCGCCGTGCAGGGACTGTCCCGGCGTGCCGCGGCTCGGCTGCTGGATGAGGCGGTCGCGCTACGCGATCGGCTGCCGGAGGTCGCTGACTGTTTACGGGACGGTGTGATCTGTCCATGGCAGGCGCAGCTAATCATCTCTCGTACCGATCTGCTCGACGAGGCCGCGGCCGCACTCCGGGTCGATGCCGACCTCGCAGCCATACTGCGGGCCGAACGCAGGCCGTGGACCCGGGCCCGGCTACGCGACCTGATCGATCGCATCGTCTACCGCTACGACCCTGACGGGGTGCGGGAACGTCGCCGCACCGCGCTGGATGGTCGGCGAATGTGGACCGCCCCGAATGAGGACGGCACCGCCGACATCGGTGCGGTGATGGCGGCCGAGAACGTCCGGATCGCCGCGGCCGCGGTCACCGCGCTGGCGGACGCGGTCTGCGACCGCGACGGGCGTACCCGGCCGCAACGCAACTGTGATGCGATGTTCGCATTACTGTCGGGCACACCGTTCACGTGTGAATGCGGCCGTAGCGACTGCATTGCACAGATCCCCGCACCGGCAACGGTGCCGCCGGTCGACAGCCGGATCGTGCTGCATGTGGTGTGTGACGAAGCCACCCTTGCCGGGACCGCCGATCATGCCGGCTTCCTCGACGGCCACGGGGTCCTGGGCGCCGAGCATGTCCGCGATATCGCCGCCCGCGCGGACACCACGGTCAGTCATGTAGTGGCGCCGGGTACCCCCGTCCAGCCGGACGGGACGTTTCAGCTCGCGGCGAGTCTGCCGTCGGATCCGTACCGGCCGTCGCGAGCATTGGACACCGTGGTCCGTCTCCGCGACGGGTATTGCACCAGTCCCGGCTGTGACCGGCCGGCGTGGGAATGCGATGTCGACCACGTCACCGAATACGACCACACCCATCCCGACGCGGGCGGACAGACCACGGCCGACGGGCTGAACGCGAAATGCCGGCCCGACCACGTCCGGAAAACCTTCGGCACCGGGATCGACGACCAGTACCGGCACCCAGTCACCGGGCGGCTGCACGCAGAGCACGTCACCGACACCGGCATCATCATTCCGACCCACGTCGCCGCGAACGACGACCTATTTCCCGGGCTGCGGCGCATCCGGTTCCAGCCACACAGCGCTGCGCTGACTTCGATACGTCCTCCGCTAACGCTCCGGACTACTCAATCAGCGAGAACCCAAGCCCCCGTGTCGACTCCATCAGTGGGAACCGGCGCCGACGGCCCTCCGCCAGCACCACAGCCACCTACTCCCGGTCGCACCCGACTCGCCGCCAAACACGCCCGCCGCCGCGCCGAACGCCACCGAAACCGCAAGGTCCGCAACGCCGAACCCCCACCACCTTTCTAGCCGCGACGCGGCCGGTCAGCGGTGAATCGGTACTGCCTAATTGTGGCTGAGCGCTGAGCTAGTCCGCGTCGAGAACCTGATACACCGCTCGGCGGACTGGACCATTCGGATCGACCAGCGGGGCAACCCGATTCGGATCGGTCAGGAGACCCCGGGCGATCAGCTCAACGTATGAGCGGGCGACGTCGTCGTTGGATACTGTGCCGTCGGGGTCGAACCACGTCCACATCCATTGGGTGCCACCGAAAATTTGCAGTGCCCAGATCGATACATTGCCCGGGTGGAAGGCGCCATCGTCGATGCCCTGCCGCAGGATCGACTTGACGAGGTCCCGGTACTCGTCGCGAAGGGCGCGGGAATGCCGCATCGACGGCGAGCCGCTGAATCGGACAATTTCACGCTGGAACGCGACCGTCTCGGTGCGGCCGTAGGTCTGATACATGGCGAACGTCCAGATCAGACCGGCTAAGCGTTGTTCCGGTGTGGCGAGCAGCTTCACGAGCGCCCGTGCCTCGGCGAGCCGTTGCGCCATGTACCTCTCGTGGACATCCGCGAACAACCGCTCCTTGGTGCCGAAATGATGGACGATGGTGCCCTTGCTGATGCCCAGCTCGTCGGCGATGGATCCGAAATTGGTTCCCTCGTAGCCGTTCTCGGCGACCCGCTGAGTGAATGCACGGCGGATCTCCTCGCGGCTACTCGCCCGCGGCATGCGTCTACCGGGCTCGTCAGGCTGGCTGCTCACGACACCAGTGTGCCCGACTTGCCCGGCGACGACGCATCGGGCCGCTCATCGTGTCACTGCCCCACCGGAACCGGTGTAGGTTTGCCGCAGTACTCGTTTCAACAGCTTGCCGGTGGCGGTACGCGGCAGTTCCTCGGCGAAGTGAATGGCCTTGGGTGCCTTGAAGTGTGCGATGTGGGAGCGGCAGTAGTCGATGAGCTCTGCCTCGGTCACGGCCGCATCCGCGGCGGGCACCACCACCGCCGCCACCGTCTCACCCCAGGTCTCGTCGGGCACCCCGATGACCGCGACATCGGTGACACCGGGGTGCTGGTGCAGCATCTGCTCGACCTCGGCCGGGTAGACGTTTTCGCCCCCGCTGATGACCATGTCCTTCTTGCGGTCCACGATGCTGACGAACCCGTCGGCGTCCATGCGGGCCAGGTCGCCGGTATGCATCCACCCGCCGCGCTGCGTCGAGGCAGTCGCCTGCGGCAAACCCCAGTAGCCGGCGAACATCACCGGCCCGCGCAGCACCAACTCGCCGATCTCGCCGGGTGCGACCGGCCGGTCGGCCTCGTCCACCACAGCCGCATCGACGTGGGTGGCCGGCCGCCCGACGGTCCCAGCGTGCGAGACGATGTGATCGTTGTCGAGGAGCAGTGCGGCGGGACCGAATTCGGTCATCCCGAAGCCTTCGAGAAACGCCCAGCCACGCTCCAGGAAGAAACGGATCACCGGCAGCGGCGTCGGTGCGCCGCCGCTCATCACGAAGCGCATGGCCGAGACATCGACGTCGTCAAACGTCGGGACCTGACTGAGCGCCGCCCACATGGCTGGCACCAGAAAACAAACGCTGACGCGGTGCTTCTCGAACAGGCGAAGCGTTTCCGCTGGCACGAATGACCGCTGCAGCACCACCGTGCCGCCCACATAGAGCAGCGGCGCGGCCAGCAATGACAGGGCGCCGATGTGGAACAGCGGCGCCGCGCACAGCGTGACGTCGGTGTTGTTGACGCCAGTATCGACCATGACCATGTTGAACACGTTCCAGCGCATGTGACCATGAGTGATCATGGCGCCCTTGGGAAAACCCGTCGTCCCGGAGGTGTACATGATCAGGCAGACGTCGTCGTCGGACACCGGGTCGAGGTCCATCTCACCGGCCAGCCCCTCGCCGACAGGCGCGACATCGACGTTAATCATCTGTGGTGGTGTGAGCCCGGCCGCGGCCACGGCATCGGTCGCCAGGCCGGCCAGCAGATCGCCGTGGACCAGCACCGTCGGTTGGGCGTCGTCGATCAGATAGGCGATCTCAGGGGCCGAGAGCCGGAAATTGACGGGAACGGCGACGGCGCCCAGGGCGGCCGTCGCGAACAGGTACTCCAGAAACTCCGGGCGGTTCTCCATGATCAGCATGACGCGGTCGCCCCGACGCACACCGCGTCCGCGCAGACCTTCTGCGGTGGCACGAATGCGGGCAAAGAAGTCTCCGTAGCTCAGCTCCTCGCCGGTCTCCGCGTCGATGATGGCGACGTCATCGGGTCGCCGGTCGGCGCGGCGCGCGATCCACTCGGCGAGACCGCCGGTGAGCGGCGACCGGGTCGTTGTCATGGTGGAGCCTTCCCCGTGGCCCCGTCGGTTCGCGCGGACCACTGCCTGTCGGGTGTGCGATCTGAGTCACAATAACACTGACCGTACGTACGGCCATATAGTCGATCGAGCCTCACCCCGAGATCGGCATCGGTCCGCCGGCGTCAGCGCACAGGGCCGGTGGAGCCACGCACCACGAGGTCGGGCGACAGCCGCGCTACTTTCGGAAGCCTGGCGTCTGGGCTGGAACTGGGGTCGACGCTCGCGTCGAGGCGCTCGGACACGAATGTCATTGCCTGGCGGGCGATCTGATCGGTATCCTGCCGCACCGAGGTCAGGTTGACATGCGCCAGACGGGCGAGCCGACTGTTGTCGTATCCGATCACGGAGGCCTGTTCGGGGACCGCCACTCCGCTCCGGCGCAACTCGTCGAGTGTGCCGACGGCGCAGCGGTCGTTGCCGGCAAAGATGGCGGTAGGAAGCGAGTCGTCGTCGAGCAATGCGCGTGCGGCGGCCGTCCCCGACAGCTCGGTGTAGTCACCCGGCAGGATGCGCTCCCGTCGGCGAAATCCGTGGCGCCGCATGGCCTTGCGGTAGCCGGTGCGGCGCTCCTCGGCGCCGGGCAGGCGGCCGCCGTCGATATGCACGATGTCCGAGTGGCCGAGCGCGGCCAGGTGGTCAATGGCGAGTTGGGCGCCCTCGTCGTCGTCGGTGTGCACGGTGTCGACAACGGGCGTGGTGGGCAGGCCGCCGACGTCGACCACCGGAAGTTCCTGGCCGAAGGCCGCGAGCAGCGGCTCGTCGGTGCCCAGGAGTATTGCGGCGGCGCATCGGGACGCGGTCAACGCACTGAACGCGCGGCGTTCGTCGCGGGTCCGTACCACCGCGCTGAGGACTAGGTCGTATGCGGAAGCGTCCGTGGCCGCGTAGATGCTCTCGATCAGATCGGCGTGGAACGGATCCTGCGCATCGAACATGACGCCGATCAGGTTGCTGCGTTGCCGCCGCAGTGATTGGGCGGCCAGATCCGGTTGATAACCAAGTGCGTGGGCGGCGCTGCGTACGCGCTCTCGGGTTCGGGAACTGGGGCCGGGTGCGTCCCGGATCACTAGCGATGCGGTCGCTCGTGACACGCCTGCGCGCTCGGCAACGTCGACCAGCGTCGGCCTGCGCCGGGGCTTGGCGGCGGCCATCACACCCCCTCTCCCACCTCCCCGGACGCGACGTCCCGGCGATGGTCTGCGGCAACTTCTCCGGCCCCCGAACCGAAATTCGCTGGCTCATCATAGATCGGGGTGGCCCGGTGTTGAACTGTCTGACCCGGTGGCGTGGGAGCGCGAACCGCCAATAGACATATCTATGAGTAGTCAATAAACTGACTATTACGTCGATCTCAAGGAGCAACCATGACCACCTTCCGTGAAGCCATCGAAGCCAGGAACATCGACGTCGTCGGCGGGATGCTCGCCGACGACGTCGTGTTCATCAGCCCGGTCGCCCACCGGCCGTATTCGGGTAAGGCGATCACCGTGGCGCTACTGCGGGCCGTCGTCGAGGTGTTCGACGACTTCCACTACACCGGCGAACTCGAGGGCGATTACACGCATGCCTATGTGTTCCGCGCCAAGGTCGACGGACTCGACATCACCGGCTGCGACTTCCTGACCTACGGACCCGACGGCCAGATCACCGAATTCATGGTGATGGTCCGTCCGTTGCGGGCCGCCGAAGCGCTCGCCGCCCGCATGGGTGAACGCTTCGAGGCGATCAAGGCCGCCGCGAACGCCGACTGAACCGAGAGTGCAATTGCCCAGGTTCCCGTCTCTGTCGGCACGCGTCTCGTAGTCTCGGCGGCGTGATGGACACCGTCGAAACCGTGATTGTCGGAGCTGGGGTGATCGGACTGGCCGTCGCTCGGGCGCTGGCTCTGGCCGGACGCGAGGTGATCGTGCTGGAGGAGCAGGATTCCATTGGGACGCAGACGAGTTCGCGGAACTCCGAGGTGATCCACGCAGGAATCTACTATCCTCACGGCAGTCTCAAGGCACAGTTGTGTGTCGACGGGCGGGAACGGTTGTACCGCTACTGCGCTGAGCACGGAGTCCCCCACCGACCGATCGGCAAACTCATCGTCGCCACCAGCGCCGCGGAACTTCCCCAACTGAGCACGATTCGCAAGCGCGCCGCCGCCAACGGCGTCGATGACCTCCGACCCGTCGACGGCGCCGAGCTGCAGGACCTCGAACCCGACCTGGCTGGGGCGGGCGCGTTGCTCTCGCCGTCGACCGGGATCGTCGACAGCCATGCGCTGATGCGCTCCCTGCAACGCGACGCGGAAGCCGCGGGTGCAGCGATCGCGCTGTGCAGCCGGGTTGCCGGTGGCGCGGTATACGGAGCACCCGAGGCGCGGTTCGTGGTCGAGGTCGACGGCTCGGGGACGTTGGGCTGCTCGACGCTGATCAACTGTGCCGGCCTCGGTGCATGGCGGGTGGCCCGGGCGTTGGACGGGGTGCCCGCGGAGTCGATCCCGCCCCGGCGCCTCGCGAAGGGCAACTACTGTGCGTTGGCGGCCGGACGCGCGCCGTTCGACCGGCTGATCTATCCGGTCCCGGTCGACGGCGGGCTCGGTATTCACCTGACGCTCGACCTCGGCGGAGCGGCGCGATTCGGTCCCGATGTCGAGTGGCTCGACGCGGGCGATGAGGTGGATGGCGACCGCGACGGCCAGGACCCGATCGACTACACCGTGGAGGACGGTCTCGTCGAGTCGTTCGCGACCTCCATCCGCCGCTACTGGCCGGGTCTGCCCGATGACGCTCTCCGGCCCGACTACGCCGGTGTTCGCCCCAAGGTGAGCGGCCCCGGCGACCCGGCCGGCGACTTCGTCATCGCCGGACCCGCCGACCACGGGATCGACGGATTCGTCGCCCTGTACGGCATCGAATCCCCCGGTCTCACCGCAAGTCTCGCGATCGCGGACCGGGTCGCGCGTATGGTCGGGCTATGACGACCAGCTCTCTGGACTCCGAACCGATTCGCGGGTTGATCGAGTCGCTCTACGCGGCCGCCGACCAGATTCCGCAGGGCGGCTCCAGCGGCTTCGACGGACGCACCGGAACCGCCGCGGAACGCGCCGACGCCGCCGAAGATCGCTACTTGCCGGTGAGTCCGATGGCGGGTCGACTGATGTACTCGCTGGTGCACGCGGCGCGGCCGGCCGTCGTTCTCGAGTTCGGCATGTCCTACGGGATTTCGACCCTGTTTCTGGCGGCGGCGGTGCGCGACAACGGAATCGGGCACGTGTACACCACCGAGCTCAACGCCAAGAAGATCGAGACCGCGGCACGGACCTTTCAGGACGCGGGCGTCGCCGACCTGATCACGATCCTCGACGGGGACGCACTGGAGACCATCCCCCGGATGCCCGGCGACATCGGGTTCGTCCTTCTCGACGGCTGGAAGGAACTGTACGTACCCGTGTTCGACCTCATCGAGGATCGACTGGTGCCCGGTGCGCTGCTTCTCGCCGACAACACGGCCAATCCCGACGTTGCGGGCTATCTTGAGCGCGTGCGTGATCCGGCCAATGGCTACACCAGCGTCAGCCTGCCCGGAAAGGGGCAGGACACGATGGAACTGTCCTGCCGCACCTGACGCGGGCGGCCCGCTGGTCTGATACGCAGGCGGAGTGGGTAGCGTCATCAAGATGACACCGACACGTCGCCGGGGAACTCGCCGCAGGTTCATCACTCCGATTGCCGCCATGGCGGTCCCACTCGCGATTGCGCTGGCCGGCTGCGGATCGTCGGAGGATTCCACCACGGAGAGTGCTGCGGCGTCGTCCACGGCGGCCGAGTCGGGGTCGTCCACGACAACGTGCCCGAGCGCACCGCCCGCCGAGTCGGCGGCACCGGAATGGACCCTGCCGGGGGCCACCGGGTCCGTGGCGGTCACCGGATCGACCGACACCGCGGCGCCGCGCATCGAGGTCACCACCCCGTTCAGCGTGGACGCGACCCAGGTCCGCACCCTGCGCGCCGGTGACGGCCAGGTGGTGCCGGATACCGCTACCGTCTCGGTCTGCTACGAGGGCGTCAACGGCCGCGACGGCGCGCTCTTCGACAGTAGCTACCAGAGCGGCAAGCCGGTGCAGTTCCCGCTGGACGGCGTGGTACCCGGATTCCAGAAGGCCATCGCCGGGCAGAAGGTCGGATCGACCGTGGCCGTCGCCGTCGCCCCGGCCGACGGGTATCCGCAGGGGCAGCCGGCCGCCGGAATCCAGCAAGGCGACACTCTCGTCTTCGCCATCAAGATCCTTGCGGCCCAGGGCTAGGCCGGCACCCCCCGCGGCGCGGCCCCTCGGCACTCAGCGCACGTAGTCCGCGAGGTGCTTGCCGGTGAGAGTCGAGCCAGACGCGACTAAGTCGGCCGGGGTGCCCTCGAACACGATCTGGCCGCCGTCGTGGCCGGCGCCCGGCCCTAGGTCGATGATCCAATCGGCGTGCGCCATCACCGCCTGATGATGCTCGATGATGATCACCGACTTGCCGGCGTCGACCAGCCGATCCAACAGTGCGAGCAATTGCTCCACATCCGCGAGATGCAGCCCGGTGGTCGGCTCGTCCAGGATGAGGACATCGCCGGACTCCCCCATCTGATTCGCCAGCTTGAGCCGCTGACGCTCGCCGCCGGACAGCGTCGTCAGCGGCTGCCCGATCGTCAGGTAACCCAGCCCCACATCCACCAGCCGCGTCAGAATCTTGTGCGCGGCGGGCAGTTTCGCGTCCCCAGCGGCGAAGAACTTATCCGCGTCGGCCACCGACATGGTCAACACATCGTCGATGTTCTTGCCGCCAAATGTGTACTCCAACACCTCGGCCTGAAACCGGCGTCCCTCGCACACCTCGCAGGGAGTAGCCACCCCGGCCATCATCGCGAGGTCGGAGTACACGACGCCAGCACCCTTGCAATTCGGGCAGGCACCTTCCGAATTCGCGCTGAACAGTGCAGGTTTGACGCCGTTCGCCTTGGCGAACGCCTTGCGGATGGGCTCCAGCAGCCCGGTGTACGTGGCCGGATTGCTCCGGCGGGAACCCTTGATCGGCGTCTGGTCGATCGATACGACGTCGTCGCGGGTCGCGACCGACCCGCCGATGAGGGAGCTCTTACCCGATCCGGCGACCCCGGTGACCACCGTCAGGACGCCGAGCGGAATGTCGACGTCCACGTCCTGCAGGTTGTGGGCGTTCGCGCCCCGAACCTCCAGCACTCCCGACGGCGACCGCACCGAATCCTTCAGAGATGCCCGGTCATCCAGATGGCGACCGGTGAGTGTGTTGGCCCGGCGTAGCTCGTCCACGGTTCCGGAGAACACGATCTCGCCACCGCCCGACCCCGCGCCGGGACCGAGATCGACGACATGGTCCGCGATCGCGATCGCCTCGGGTTTGTGCTCGACCACCAATACGGTGTTGCCCTTATCCCGGAGCTGCTGCAGCAGGCCATTCATCCGGGCGATGTCGTGCGGATGCAAGCCGATCGTCGGTTCGTCGAAGACATACGTGACATCGGTCAGCGACGATCCGAGGTGGCGAATCAGCTTGGTACGCTGTGCCTCTCCCCCGGACAGTGAACCGGCCGGCCGATCCAGCGACAGATAGCCGAGACCGATCTCGACGAACGAGTCGAGCGTTTGCGACAGGGCCGCCAGCAGTGGCGCCACCGACGGTTCGTCGAGACCTTTGACCCAATCGGCCACGTCGCTGATCTGCATCGCGCACACATCGGCGATCGATCGGCCGTCGATCGTCGACGACCGAGCGGCCTCCGTCAGCCGGGTGCCGTCGCAGTCGGGGCACACCGTGAAGGTGATCGCCCGGTCGACAAACGCCCGGATGTGTGGCTGCATCGCCTCCCGATCCTTGGCCAGGAATGACTTCTGGATCTTCGGGATCACGCCTTCGTAGGTGACGTTGATGCCGTCGACCTTGATGCGGGTGGGCTCCTTGTAGAGCAGATCGTTGAGCTGTCGCTTGGTGAACTTCTTGATCGGTTTGTCCGGGTCGAAGAATCCGCTGCCCCGGAAGATCCGGCCGTACCAGCCGTCCATCGTGTACCCGGGAATGGTGAGCGCACCCTCGTTGAGCGACTTGTCCTCGTCGTACAACGCGGTCAGGTCGAAGTCGGAGACCGACCCGCGCCCCTCACAGCGCGGGCACATCCCGCCGGTGATGCTGAACTCCCGGCGCTCCTTGACGGTGCGCCCCGACTTCTCCACGGTGACCGCGCCTGCCCCGCTGATCGATGCCACATTGAACGAGAACGCCTGCGGCGAACCGATATACGGTTCGCCCAACCGACTGAACAGAATCCGCAACATCGCATTGGTATCGGTGGCGGTGCCGACCGTCGACCGGGGGTTGGCGCCCATCCGCTCCTGGTCGACGATGATCGCCGTCGTCAACCCCTCGAGCACGTCGACGTCGGGCCGGCCCAGCGTCGGCATGAAACCCTGCACGAACGCGCTGTAGGTCTCGTTGATCATCCGTTGCGACTCGGCGGCGATGGTGCCGAAGACGAGCGAGCTCTTGCCCGACCCGGAGACTCCGGTGAACACGGTGAGTCGGCGCTTCGGAATGTCGAGGCTGACGTCGGCGAGATTGTTCTCTCGCGCACCGCGCACGCGGATCAAATCATGGCTATCGGCGATATGGCTCACGCGACCTCATTAATTCGGAGAAAGTTGCCGGTCGGATCGCGAAACGCACAGTCGCGCACCCCGTACGGCTGGCCCATTGGTTCTTGTAACACGTCGGCGCCGGCCGCCTGGAGATCCCGGCCGTGGCGTCGGCATGCTCGCGTCGATACGTACTCGGCGGTACGCTAACAAGTTCGGTGATCCGGGTGCTGAACGTCCCGAGCGAGGCGCAACCAACGGCGTGGCGTACCCGCGGTCGATGCGGTCACGAACCCGGCGCAGCCGTGCGAGATCGAGAAGCCGCTGCTCGTCGGCCGGCCTGCTGGTCACCCGGCCCATGGTGCCACGATTCGCGCTCGTTCGCCCGAGCGGTACATCGCCGTACCGAGCGCAACGGGGCCCGCGGGTTTTTAGGTGTACGCATGTACACTGAAAATCATGTACGACACGGACGAGCACACCGCCGGTGAGGTCGGCGCACTCGGGCGGCTCGGCCTCACCGAACTGGCGGCCGCGGTCGGCGGCATCGGCCGCATCCATTCGTCCATTTCTGGCAACATTTTTCGGGTCCTCGATGTCGCTGTCGGCCGTCGCGCCCGAACCGCCCGGATTCTGCACGACACCATCAGCGGGTCGGTGTACACCGCGATCGCCGAGATTCTTGGTGTGGCCGCCGATGTCGCCGAGGTGCTTCCCGAGCCGGAGCGCCGTCCGTCGGACACCCGGCGCGGTGCCGCCCTCGTCGGCATCCTCAACGGACTGATCGGCGACGAACTGGCCGACCGCGGGTCCCCGTTGGCCGGATCGATGTCCATCCGCTCGGACGGTGCGGTGGTGTCGTTGTCCCCCAGTGCTATTCATGACGCCTTCCCCGACGCGACCGGGCACCTGGTGGTCTTCGTACACGGACTGATGGAGACCGAGCACGCGTGGGCTGTCGGCGGCCGCCCGACCTACGGTGCCCGGCTGCGTGCCGACATCCGCGCGACTCCCGTCGACGTCCGCTACAACACGGGCCGGCACATCAGCGACAACGGGCGCGATCTCTGCGATCTTCTGTCGGAGCTGGTCGGCCGCTGGCCCGTCCCGCCCACGCGGATCACCCTGGTCGGTCACTCAATGGGCGGCTTGGTTATTCGCAGCGCCTGCGACCACGCGATGACCGATGGTTCGCGGTGGCTTCCGCTCCTCACCGACACGGTCAGCCTCGGCACACCCCACCTGGGTGCGCCGCTGGCGCGCGGGGTCGGTATCGCCACGACGATCTTGGGCGGCACGCAGATGACCAGCCCGGTCGGCGACCTGCTCCGCCGTCGCAGCGCCGGAGTTCGCGATCTCGTCCAGGGCCGCATCCGCGCCGAGGACTGGTCGGACGCCGACCCGGACGCGATGTCCGAACCCCGCATCGTCGACGTCGCGCTACTGCCGTGGGTCCGCCATCTGATCGTCACCGCAACCATCACCAGCAACCCCGACCATCCGGTGGGCAAGCTGATCGGTGACGGGCTGGTTCGCGCTGCGAGCGGCCGCGGCACCGGGCGCGACCGCGTGCTCGGCTTCCGGCCCTGGGACACCATGCATCTCGGTGCGGCACACCACTTCACGCTGCTCAACGACGACGAGATCTACATGTGGTTGCGGACGAACCTGGCGCCCAGGGCGCTGCCCGCGTAAGAAGCCGCGGACACCGCCGAGAGCCCCGGGATCAGCCGACCGGCGGGAACACGCCGGTCCGCTGGACGGATCCATCCGCCAGCGTCGCGGTGACACTTGTCGGGCCGCCCTGCGGGCAGCAGAACGGATCGTCGGGGTTCAGCCACCGGTAGCTGACGGTGACCGACGTCGTGGTCGAGCCGGTGACTGTGGTGTACGAGTACGGCTTGGGCTCGACGGTGCCCAGATACCGTCCCTCTGCGAACAGCAGTACGCGCGAGACGTAGGTCGCATCGTTGATCCCGTTGCCGTTCACCTGCATCCAGTCCAGTCCGCAACCCTGTGACAACGGGTTCTCGCTGCCACCCTGGACGTTCCACGACCCGCCATTCGGATCGGGCCCCAGACCGTTCACCGCGTCGGCGGCCAACGCGGAATTGGTGTCGAAACACAGCCCGTGACCGCTGCCATACGGATCTCCGGGCGCGGCGGACGACGACGCCGCATTCGCGCCGACCGCGACCAGACACGCGGCGATGGCCGAGACGCCGATCGACAGTCGGGCTGCGCGCAGAACATGACCTGACATTTGCGACTCCTGACGTTGGTGTGGCGCGGACGCTCAGCGGCCGTGCCGAATATCCGACCCATCGGAGTGTTCGCGACCCCCGGCGATCTCGTTAGCATGCGAAATGATCTGTCGGTTGCGCGAACGACGTCGGCAGACGGGTGCGTCAGCGCGTAAGCCCCTCGAGGATTGCGTCCGCTGTCGCGTCGGCTGGCCACATCGGCATCGTGTGGTGGGTGGCGTCCGGCACGGTGCGCACCGAGACGTCCGGGATGACGCGGCGCGCGGCGGCTTCCACACGGTCGACGTGGTGCGCGCGACTGTTCCCAGCCAACACCACCGTCGTCGGCAACGTCAGGCGTCCCAATGCGATCGGCTTCGGTCTTTGGGGGACGACAGTTTTGGCCGTCGGGAACGCCGCGCCCGCGGTCACCAACGATTCCCACACTGGGTCCAGTTCGGCACCCCGGGTCTCCCACGTGAGCAGTCGACGTGCGTAGGCAGGCGTCGGCTTCACCAGCAGCGGGACGGCTCGGGCGAGATAGGCCGCGCTCAACCGGGTGAAACATCCGGTCGGGTCGAGGAGGACGAGTCGTCGGTAGCGGTCTTGGTTACGGAGCGCCGCGGCCAACGCAACCATTGCGCCGTAGGAGTGCCCCACGATGAACCAGCGGGGCGGGTGACCGTCGCTCGCAGCTGGTACGTCGGCCGCATCCAATCCTTCGAGGACTGTGTCGAGCCATTCAAGTAGATCGCCAGTGGTGGTGATCGGGTCACCCGCCGGAATCGACCGGCCGGCATCGCCGAGCGGGTCGACCGCGTGGACTCGGAAACGGTCGGCGAGAACACTGGCGGTGGTCCACCATGCCGCCGACGTCGCGCCCGCGCCGGGCAACATCAGGAGTGGTGCCGAACCGGCTGCGCCACAGCGAGTCACGCGCGTCGTACCGAACCGAGAGGATAGGTCGACGATGTCGGTGTCGATCGGCCAGCGGCCGATCAGCGTGTCGTACGCAGCGAAGAACGCGTGGCCGCGTGGTGTCTGTGCAAACCGGTCGATCGCGTCCGTCACCACTGCCCCGCTTCCGTATTATCTCAATCAACAAGATAAGTGCCAAGTGAGATATTGTCGAGGGATGACAGGCCATGAGGTCGACCCGACGCCGCCACGCGAGAGTCGTGCGGAGCGACGAAACCTTGTCAACATGGTGCGGGCGCTCGCCGTGGAACTCGAGCAATCAGGGGCCCGCTTCGCACGGGCAAACTCGTTACACCCCACCGATGTTCGGGCGCTCATCGCACTGCTGGATGGTGAACGGTCGGGCGCCGACGCCACGCCCACCTGGTTATCCCAGCAGCTTGGCGGGCTCAACTCGGCGACCGTGACCGCGCTCCTGGACCGGTTGAGCGACCGTGGCCTGGTGGAGCGTTCCGCCGATCCGACCGATCGTCGCCGAGTCCTCCTCACGGTCACCACTCAGGCGCGGAACGTCGGCGAAAGTTACTTCGGACCGATGATCGCGGAAGCGATGTCCCGAATGGAGCGGTTCGACACCGCCCAACTCGCTGTGGTCAGGGAGTTCCTGTCGGAGATGACGCGGGCGGTCGAGGCTGATCGCTCTCGATGAGGATCGTGCGGGTCGCGAGCGCCGGGTCACGGACCGTCATCACGCGGGTACCCGGCTTGTGCCCGGAGCGCACCTCGGAGACGTCCACGCCGGCATCGGCCAGCCGGGCGCGGGTGCGATCGATATCGACGGTGGCCCAGGCGATTCCCCAGACCGACAGGTCAGCCCGGGAGTCGGGCTCGTCGGTGTCGCCGGGGGTGACGACGACCTCGATCACCGGACCTGTGGTGCGGAAGAACAACTGCCGCAGGTCATCGGAGACGCGGCGATCCAGGCGGAAGTCCAAACCGAGCGTGGCACCGAACAGGGCGACCGCTCGGTCACGGTCGGTGGTGTGAAAGACGACATGGTCGACGCCAGTGATCGCGCCACCGGCCCCCGGATCGTCCGGTTGCACCCCGCTGTCGCCGACCGACGGATACAGGCCGACCGGGAGATCGGCGGCCAGCCACTCCCCTCCGCGCGAGGTGGTCAGCTCGAGGCCGCGGCGCTGCACGACGCGGGCCGCCTCGTCGGTGTCCTCGTGCGGGAACAGCACGCGGTGATCAGTATCTGCGGGGCGCAGCCGCAGCAGCACACCGCCCACGTCAAACACCGCCGCACCCTCGCCGGTCGGCGCACGGTCCAGCATGCGGGTGTAACCCTGTGCCCCGGTATCGATCTCGGCCACCGCAAGGTCGATGATCATCGTCGTCACCGGCGGCCCCGGGACCCGCGGCGAGAGCGCCGTGTCGCGAGGCGCTCGGGGCGCGGTGGCGAACTGGTGATGTGCCAGGCGCCGCACGCACACCGGTAACACCGGAGACCGGTGTATCGCCGCACACGCGCAATGCGGTCGATGCCGTCCAAGGCCGCGCGCTCGGTGCCGAACGGCTCCTTGTCCGGCGTCGGACAGGCGTCGTAGGACGGCCGAGCCGGACGCCGGCGCCGCGGCCGCGCCGCGGTCAGTGCCTCGATGCGACGGTAGAACTCGTCGAGGTCGTCGTCGGCGAAGGGTGTCATCGCTCTCAGGCTATTCGACCGTGGCCGACCCGGGGAGCCGGTCACGGCCGGTTCAGCGGGCCATCCACAGACGGCGGCGAATGACCTGTCGCATACGCCCCAGTTCGGAGCGACTGAGTGTGGCCGGTGGCGAGGTGTCGACGAGCTTGCCGACCTGCGCGAAGAAGTCACGGTCGGAAAGGCCGAACTGCTCGGAGATCTCCGCCGACGCACCGCCGCCGAGCGGGTACCAGTGGGTCTCGAAATCCACCATCTGCTTCTGTCTGGTGTCCAACTGTGTGGTGTCCAATGGCGTGCTGTCCATGAGCGTCCCTCATCGCCGTACGGAGCCGAGATGTGCGACGGTCCGCACCCGGTGGCTGGAGGTGCGATCTCGGTCGCGGTCTGCGCCTCCTTTGTACACCCGCGCGCGTGCCGGTAACAGCGTGTTGCTCACCGTGATTCTACGGTCCCGCGCCCGCCCTCGTCGTAGCGTGGGATGACCGCATACACGGTGAGATCGCTTGGCACGCCCTTGGCCTTGAACCGGCGCTTGCGGCGCACGTACTTCTCGGGGTCGGAGATCGCGAGAGTATCTGCGCTGACGAGTAACTCACCGGCGCCGGCCGCCTCGGCGACCCGGGCCGCGATGTTGACGTCGATCCCGAGATAGTCGTCGCCGACCGACCGTGGTGTGCCGCTGTGCAGCCCGGCCCGCAACTGTGGCCGGTACCCGTCGAAGGTCAGTGCGCTGACCGCACCGATCGCCTCGTGGGCAGCTTCGATCGCCTCCGACCCGTCGACGAAGACGGCCATGATCCCGTCGCCCAGGTTCTTGACGACCCGGCCACCACGACGATTAATCACCTTCTCGGTGACGCGGTTGACCTCGCGCAGGAGCCGCAGTACCTGATCGTCGCCGGCGTCCAGCGCCCACGTGGAGAACCCCACGAGATCGGTGAACAGGATCGTCGCCGGCACGGCCCGCTGGTCGGTCTTTCCGCTGCGGCGGGTCAGTGCCGTCCAGACCTGCAGCGCCGCCAGGCCGAGTTCGCGGATCGCGCTCGGCTGTTCCGGCCGGGCTTCGGCGATCAGGCGCGACAGCCGGGCCGACGGTCGTGAACCCTGGTCGTCCGGCCCGGTATCCGGGATGAGACGCCGTGCCGCGCGAACCGCGTTCACCGCGGTGTCGCTGGAGTCGGTGCGGGCGATCAGGTCGGCGGCCCGGCGGGCCGGGTTCGCGGCGTGCGAGCGGTCATCTGCGGAGGTGTCGTCGTGCGGAACGACAGCGCCGGATTGGCCGGCATCGCTACCGTCGCCATCGGGGTCGGCGTCCCTGCGGTCGGCGGAATCGGTCACATCGAAAGTTTATCGGCCGTGCTGGAGAACGGACGGCGGCACGGCGCTGCGAGAGGCGCCGCGGTCAACGCAGCCGTTCGGCCTCCCGGGCGAGGTCGGCCACGGTGTCGGCGAGTTCGCTGAGGGTGGCGCGGTCGGCGTTCTCGGTCACGGCGGTCGCCAAGTCCTCGGCCGCGCAGCGCAGGGTGAACATCCGGTCGCCAAAGTCGGCGACGTCCGAGGCGGACAGGATGACCGCGTCGGCGGGAATAGAAATGCCCTCCACCAGCGCTCTTTGCTCATAGGCGCGTTGCCGACAGGATCGTTTGCAGTACTTGCGACGGCGTCCCAATTCCGAGTCGACCATGCTTCGTCCGCACCACGCGCACGCGTACGGTCGGCGACCCCGGATCTGCTGCACGCGACGACGGTACCGCGAGCGGTCGTGTCGTCCGCGACGACCGGCCGGAACACGTCGGCCATCCCGGCGGCGACTCGCCGCCGAGTGGACCACCCGCTCCGCACGCGTAGAATAGATGTGTTGAGCGTCAAGAAGTGAGAGGAAGTCGCCCATGGCAGATCGAGTACTTCGGGGTAGCCGCCTCGGTGCGGTGAGCTACGAGACCGATCGCGATCACGACCTCGCTCCCCGTCGTATCGTCCAGTACCGGACCGACAACGGGGAGATCTTCGACGTCCCGTTCGCCGACGACGCCGAGGTGCCCTCCAAGTGGCCGTGCAAGAACGGCATGGAAGGCACCTTGCTGGAGGGCGCCGAGCCCGAGGAGAAGAAGGTCAAGCCGCCGCGCACGCACTGGGACATGCTGCTGGAGCGGCGCAGCGAGGAAGAGCTCGAGGTGCTGCTCAACGAGCGCCTCGACCTACTCAAGCAGCGCCGGCGGGGTGTCACGAACTAACCGAGGTCGCGTCGCGATCACGATCAACAAGGCCGGGAGCAGCTCCGCTGCCCCGGCCTTTGTTGTGTCCAGAGGCAGGCCCGCGCCAACGGCGAAGAGCCTGCGACGGCGCGCCGCGGTGTGACGTCGGGCTACGTGGAGCGGCGCAAGCCGAGCTGGCTCAGGCGATTGTCCAGTCCCCAGCGAGCGACCATGATGAACGCCTCGGACATCACGCCCCCACTCATCTTGGAGTCGCCGATCTCGCGTTCGGTGAACGTGATCGGCACTTCGCGCACGTCGAAGCCGGCCCGAATGGTGCGCCACGCCAGGTCGATCTGGAAGCAGTAGCCGGCCGATTCGACCGAATCCAGTCCGATCGTCTCCAGCACCTTGCGCCGGTAGGCGCGGAATCCGGCGGTGATGTCGTGCACCTTCGCGCCGAGCGCGAGCCGCGCGTATGTGTTGGCTCCGCGCGATAGGAACTCACGCCGTCGCGGCCAGTTCACCAGGCGGCCGCCCGGCACGTACCGCGAGCCGATCGCGAGATCGGCGCCCGTGTTGACCGCGTGCAGCAGGCGCTCCAGCTGCTCCGGGGCATGGCTGCCGTCGGCATCCATCTCGATGATGACCTCGTAGTCGCGGTCGAGGCCCCAGCGGAAGCCGGCCAGATAGGCCTTGCCCAGTCCATCCTTGTCGACCCGGTGCATCACGTGGATGCGCCCCTGTGTGTCGGCGGCGGCCAGCTCGTCGGCCACGTCACCGGTGCCGTCCGGGCTGGAATCGTCGACAACCAGCACATGAATTCCGCTCAGCGCGCGCTGCAGGCGCTCGATGATGAGCGGCAGGTTCTCCCGTTCGTTGAAGGTCGGAATGACGACCAGTGCGCCCCGCCCGTCGGCGCCGACGATCGGGCCGTCCCCGGCCGCACTCGCCGCTCCATGACTGTCCGTCACCACCGAATTTCCTCCGACTTCCACCCGCGTCGCCGATACCTCCGGCGCCGACCCACTCCCGCGCAGACCCGGAGAATGGGCCTACCGGCTCTGTGTGAACCTAGTACGCCGCGCCAGCACGACCAAAAGCGCGCCCACCGCCATGACGATCACCACAATCTGCGGCCACGCGCCCAGCCTGGTGGCCAGCGTCTTGCCGTGGTGCAGCGGCAACCGCGCGGTCAGCGTCGCCGGGGTGAAGATCTCCGACTGCGAGTTGAGAGTGCCGTCGGGCTCGACAATCGCACTGGCACCGCTGGTCGCGGCGACCACGACGGCGCGACCGAGCTCGACCGCCCGGAATCTCGACATGGCGAGCTGCTGATAGGTCATCTCGGTGCGCCCGAATGTCGCGTTATTCGTCGGCACGTACAGGATCTGCGCGCCGTCGTCGATCGCGGCGCGACCGGCGCGGTCGAAGGCAATCTCCCAGCAGGTCGCCACCCCCACGGTGAGCTCACCGGAGCGCGTGGGCACCCGCAGCACTTCCGGTCCGCTACCGGGCCGGAAGTTGCCCGCCATGTCGGCGTACGAGGAGAACATCCGGAAGAACGGCCGCCACGGCAGATACTCGCCGAATGGCTGGATGATGTGCTTGTCGTAGCGGTCGACCGGGCCACGCGCACCGTCCCACACCAGCACGGTGTTGGTAGGTCTGCCGTCCGGATTGTTGACCAGCGTGCCCACCAGGATGGGTGCACCCACAGCCTCGGATGCGGCGGTGATCTCTTGCGCTGCATCTGCATTGGTGAGCGGAGAAATATCCGAGGCATTCTCCGGCCAGGCCACCACGTCGGGTTGCTCGGTCTGCCCGGACCGGATCTGCTCACCCAGCCGCAGTGTCTGCCGGACGTGGTTATCGAGTACCGCTCGCCGCTGCGCGTTGAAGTCGAGACCGAGGCGGGGCACGTTGCCCTGAATAGCGGCGACCTTCACCGACGCCGACGATACGTTGCGGTCGATCGTTCCCGGGGTCAGCGCGATCGCGGATATCGGCGCGAGCAACGCGATCACCACCGCGATCAACGCGGGCCGCACCGCTGAGCCCCCGCCGGGAGCACTCCCCCGCCGACGCTCCAGCACGATCTGGATGAGCCAGGCGAGCGCAGCGCCGAAGAGCGCCACCGAGCCGGACACCCCGGGGGCGCCGACGACCGACGCGAGCGGCAGCAACGGGCCGTCGACCTGGCTGAATGCGACCCGGCCCCACGGGAAGCCGCCGAACGGGAACGCCGACCTGGCGGCCTCCACCAGCACCCAAGCGGCCGCGAACCAGACCGGCGGCACCGGTAGCCGCCGCAGCAGGACCGCAATCACGCCGAAAACGGCCAGATAGACGGCTAGGGCCGCAGACAGCGCGATCCACGGCAGTGGTCCGACGTACACGCCGATCCACGGCAGCAGCGGTACGAAGAACGACATCCCGAAGACGAAACCGAGCCACGCCCCGGTTCGCACACGGACACTGGCCTCGTCCCGGCCGCCGCGACCGTCGCCGGTCGCGGTGCGGGCGCCGGAGTGGAGCACGGCATACAGCACACCCAGCGACACGACCGCCATGAACCACCAGTCGCGGGGCGAGAACGCCGACCACATGGCGAGCCCGGCGAGGACGGCGAACACCGTGCGGATCAGCAGGGTCACCCGGGCCCGGCGGCGCGACGTGCGGGTGGTGGACGGGGCCGACGGATCGTCGGCGACGGTCACCATCCCTCACCCACATAGACGTCGCGACCGCGGTGGACCGTCCGCACGCAGCGCGGTAGCCGCGCGCCCGGGGACACGTCGGGCAACGCGGGGACCCGCGACCGCGGATCGGTAGACCACCGTTGCACACCCGCGTGCGAACCCGCGACGATCAGGTCGTCGACGTCCCAGACGGCGTAGCTGGCCGGTGCGCCGGGCACCAGGGTGCCGGTCAGTCCGTCGTTGACGCCGCCGGCACGCCAGCCGCCCCGGGTACTCGCGGCGAAGGCGCCGCGTGCGGAGATCGCATTGAGTGGCTGATGGTGGTGGACGGCGGCCCGGATGGCCGACCACGGATCGATCTGGGTGACCGGCGAGTCGGACGAGAACGACAGTGCCACACCGGCCTTGGCGAGTCCGGCGAAGTCGTTGAGGGTTTCGGCCCGGTCGGCACCCAGGCGTTGGGCGTACAGCTCGCCCGGTCCGCCCCATTCGGCGTCGAACAGCGGCTGCATACTGGCGACGATCCCGCATCGCGCGAGGGTCGCGGCCTGCTCGGCGGAGACCATTTCGGCGTGTTCGAGCCGATGACCGCGGCCGGCGAGGGCGGGCGTGCCCAGTTCGTCGGCAAGCGACGCGAGTGCCACGGCGACCGCCTCGGTGGCGGCGTCGCCGATCACATGGAAGCCCGCCTGGATGCCCGCGCGGGTACAGGCCGCCACGTGGGTGCGGATGTCGTCGAGGCCCAGGTAGCTGATGCCGGAGGTGCCGGGGTCGTCGGCGTACGGCTCCGAGAGCCACGCGGTGTGTGATCCGATCGCCCCGTCGATAAACAAGTCGCCGCCGAGCGCGTCGGCATGGGTGATGGTCATCAGCTCGGTGGCGTGGTCGGGGCCGGTCACCGCCTGCCCCCAGTAGCGGCGGATCTCGACGGGATGATCGAGGTCGGCCAGCGACAGGAAGTCGTCCAGCCCGCTGATGTCGGGGCCGCCGTTCTCGTGCACGGCGACGACACCGCGGGCCGCCGCTCGGTCCAGCGCCCGACGCTGAGCACGCTCCCGCATGGCCGGGGTCACCAGTTGCCGTGCCGCGCCCCGCACCAGGTGGTGCGCCTCGGCGACGAGCGGTTCGGCCGGGTCGAAGCCCTGCGCGGCAGCGAGGTCCGGGACCAGCCTGCGTAACGCGGTCGACGCCACCGCCGAGTGTTCGTCGATCCGGGCGAGGTATACGGGCCTATTTCCGACCACCTCGTCGATCTCGGCGGTCGTCGGGAACCGCCGGTCGTCCGGATCGACTCCCTCCCAGGTGGAGTCGTCCCAGCCGAGGCCCCAGAGCAGTTCGCCGTCGTCCAGGTCGGCCACCGCGGCAGACAACCGGCGCAAGCAGTCGGTGCGGTTGGCCGCGTCGTTGAGGGTCAGCCCCATCAGTGCGAGCCCGGTGGAGGTCAGATGCACGTGCGAGTCGACGAAGGCCGGCGCGATGAAATGCCCCGCCAGATCGGTGATCGGCGCGTCCGGGTGCAGGGCGCGGCCGACGTCGTCGGTGCCGACCCAGGAGACGACGCCATCGGTCACCGCCATCGCCGTCGCATCGGGGGCGGATGACGAGTACACGGCGCCACCCAGCAACAGTTCGGTAGCCACAGTGGTCCAGTCTGCCTTGAGCGGCTGACTTGCCGAGTCCCGGACCCGTCTAGCGGGCCGGAAGCTGCCGATTCCCCGCCGAACCACCGTGCGGTCCAGGCGAATCGACGACACTGCCGTCGACCACGGTGCCGCCCGACTCGGTGCCGCCGCCGTCGACCACGGTGCCGTTGACGACGGTGCCGTTGACGACGGTGCCCGGCCGATAGACCCGCATGGGGTCGATGCCAGCCGTGGTGATCGCGCGCAACATCCGCCGGGATCCTGCGGCGACGACCGCGGGACGCACGGCGCGGCGGGTCGGCGGTGCGAGCAGAACGGCGCCGATCACGGTGGACACGATGCCCGGAACGATCAGCAGTACCGTGGCAGCCGCCAACAGGGCGGTGTCGGCGAGCGGGGCACGTGGATCGACCTGGTTGCGCGACGCCTGGCGCAACTCGGCGAAGACCTTGCGCCCCTGCCAGCGCAGCATCACGAATCCCGCGACGGATGCGGCGAGACTGATCAGGACCGCCCAGCCGACGCCGAGGGTCATCGCGAGAGTGACGAATACGGCAAGTTCGATCGCGAGATAGCCGATCAGGTATGCCAGTCGCATGGTGGTTCCGCCTTCCGGGGATGTGCGTCACCGAGGCAACGAACGACGCGCCCGATTTTCTCCCGACACCCGATCGAGACCAAGGTCACTCCTCGTCGCGGCCCTCGATATCGCCCTCCGTCTCCAGGTAGACCGCCCGCAGCCGCTCCAGCGTGTCCGGCGGCGGTGCCGACCACATGTCGCGTTCGACCGCCTCAAGCAGGCGTTCGGCGATGCCGTGCAGCGCCCACGGATTCGACCGGCGCATGAACTCCTGATTCGCCTCGTCCAGCACGTACGACTCGGTGAGCCGCTCGTACATCCAGTCGGCGACGACGTCGGTGGTGGCGTCGTAGCCGAACAGGTAGTCGACGGTCGCGGCCATCTCGAAGGCGCCCTTGTATCCGTGCCGCTGCATCGCGGCGATCCACCGTGGATTGACCACCCGGGCACGGAACACGCGGCTGGTCTCCTCCGACAGGGTGCGGGTGCGGACCGCGTCGGGTCGGGTGCTGTCGCCGATGTAGGCCTCCGGGGCCGTCCCGGTGAGCGCGCGCACCGTCGCGACCATGCCGCCGTGGTACTGGAAGTAGTCGTCGGAGTCGGCGATGTCGTGTTCGCGGGTGTCGGTGTTCTTGGCGGCCACCGCGATCCGGCGATATGCGGCGCGCATGTCGTCGACCGCCGGTACCCCGGCCAGGTCGCGGCCGTAGGCGTAGCCGCCCCACTCGGTGTAGACGCGGGCGAGGTCGTCGTCGGAGCGCCAGTCGCGGGAGTCGATGAGCTGCAGCAACCCGGCCCCGTAGGTACCGGGTTTGGACCCGAACACGCGGGTGGTCGCGCGGCGTCGGTCACCGTGTTCGGCGATCGATGCGCGCGCGTGGGCGGCGACGAAGTTCTGTCCGTCGGGTTCCTCGGCGTCTGCGGCGAGCGCGACCGCGTCGTCGAGCATGGTCACCACGTGCGGGAAGGCGTCCCGGAAGAAACCGGAGATGCGCACGGTCACGTCGATCCGGGGCCGGCCGAGTTCGGTCAGACCGATCAGCTCGAGACCGGTGACCCGACGGGACGCCTCGTCCCACACCGGCATGACGCCCAGCAGCGCGAGCACTTCGGCGATGTCGTCGCCCGAGGTGCGCATGGCGCTGGTCCCCCACACCGACAGACCGACCGACGTCGGATACTCGCCGTGGTCGGCGAGGTAACGGTCCAGCAGCGAGTCGGCCATCGCGCGGCCGGTCTCCCACGCCAGCCGCGACGGCACCGCCTTGGGATCGACCGAGTAGAAGTTGCGGCCGGTGGGCAACACGTTGATCAGGCCCCGCATCGGCGATCCGCTCGGCCCGGCGGGGATGAAGCCGCCATCGAGGGCGTGCAACACGCGCGGAATCTCGTCGGTGGTGCGCCGCAACCGCGGCACCACCTCACGCGCGGCGAAGGTGAGGACGTCGGCGACCGCCGGCGGGTGACCCGCGGTCGCGTCGGCGACCGCACGATCGCTCCAGTCGCCCGTGGCGCAGGCCGCGACCAGTTCGCGGGCGAGGGTCTCGACCCGGTCGACGTCGTCGCGGGCGGTCTCGTTCTCGTTGAGTCCCAAGGCTTCGCGCAGCCCGGGCAGCGCGTCGCGGCCGCCCCATAGTTGGCGGGCGCGGAGCATCGCCAGCACCAGGTCCACTTCGGCGTCGTCGGTAGGCGCCTCACCGAGCACGTGCAGGCCGTCGCGGATCTGCACATCCTTGATCTCGCACAACCAGCCGTCGACGTGCAGCAGCATGTCGTCGAACACCTCCTCGTCGGGGCGTTCGGTGAGTCCGAGATCCTGGTGCATCTGCGCGGCGGTCAGCAGCGTCCAGATCTGTTGCCGGATCGCGGGCAACTTGGCCGGATCCAGCGCCGCGATATTGGCGTGCTCGTCCAGCAACTGCTCGAGGCGGGCGATGTCACCGTAGGACTCGGCGCGGGCCATCGGCGGGATCAGATGATCGACGAGTACGGCGTGCGCCCGACGCTTGGCCTGCGTACCCTCCCCCGGATCGTTCACCAGGAACGGGTAGATCAGCGGGAGGTCACCGAGCGCGGCGTCCGTGCCGCAGTCGGCGGACATCCCGAGTGTCTTGCCCGGCAGCCACTCCAGATTGCCGTGCTTGCCGACATGCACAATCGCATCCGCGCCGAACCCGGGAATGTCGTCCGGGCGGTCGCCGCGGCCGGCCAGCCAGCGGTACGACGCGAGATAGTGATGCGACGGCGGCAGGTCGGGGTCGTGGTAGATAGCCACCGGATTCTCGCCGAAACCGCGTGGCGGCTGCACCATCAGCGTCACCTTGCCGAACGGCATCGCGGCGATCACGATGTCGCCGTCGGGGTTGGCCGAGCGATCCACGAAGAGATCCCCGGGGGCCGGGCCCCAGTGCGCTTCGACGGACTCCCGCAACGTCGGAGGCAGCGTGGCAAACCAGCGCCGGTAGTCCGCGGCCGCGACCCGGATCGGGTTGGCCGCCAGCGCATCCTCGGTCAACCAGTCGGGATCCTGGCCACCGGCGGCGACGATCGCGTGGATCAGCTCATCCGAATCATCCTCGGCGAGACCGGGAATGGCGGCTGGCCCCGACTCCGGTCCGATGTCGTAGCCCGCGTCGCGCATCGCGGTCAGCAAGCGAAGCA
The DNA here is from genome assembly GCA_039527305.1 of Gordonia sinesedis. GTDB lineage: Bacteria > Actinomycetota > Actinomycetes > Mycobacteriales > Mycobacteriaceae > Gordonia > Gordonia sinesedis. Next base: position 151,520 of record BAAAJU010000003.1, read on the forward strand.
GGCTGCGCGGGGTATCCAATCCGACCGCATTGCCGATTCGTGCGTGCTTCGTCGGGTACGCGGACAGCATGATCGCGATGCGGCGTTCACGCGGGGCGATCCGGCGCAACCGCGCGTGCCGGACGGCGATACCCGCGACTCGTGCGCAGCGCTCCGCATCCGGCCGGTACCAGGGCAGTCCCGAATCGTCGAACTCCTTGAAGGAGAACGGCACCGTGATGATCCGCCCGTCGAACTCCGGTACCGCGACCTGAGTGGCGACATCCAGTGGTGACAGACCGTCGTCGGTGGCTACCCAGTCCGCCCGCGGGCCGGTGAGACACAGTCCCTGCAGGATCGGGATATCCAGCGCGGCAAGGCGTTCGATATTCCACGCCTCGTCGTCCTCGCCCGCCGATGCCGTCGCCGGGGTCGCTCCACCCGCGGCGAGCACCGTCACCACCAGCGTGTCCGCGGTCCCCAGGAGGTCCATCAGATCGTCGGGTGCGGTCCGCAACGACGCACAGAACACCGGCAGCGCGCGTGCACCGCGGTCTTCGATCGCGGCGCACAAGGCGTCTATGTAGCGGGTATTGCCGGCGAGGTGTTGGGCTCGGTAGTAGAGCACCGCGATCGTGGGTGCGTCCGGATCGGTGGGCACGGTGGCATTGCGCTCCAGAACGCCCCAGGCGGGGGTCTGTCGGGGCGGCTCGAAGCCTAGTCCGGTCAGCAGCACGGTGTCGGACAGAAAATGATGCAGGTTCACCAGATTCTCGACGCCGCCGGCCGCGAGATAGTTGTGGGCTTCGGCGGCGACACCCGCACTCACCGACGAGTGGGCCATCAGGTCGGGGTCGGGCTGCTGTTCGCCGGAACACACCACGACCGGCTTCCCCGTTGCGGCGACGGCGGCCAGTCCGTCTTCCCAGGCGCGCACCCCGCCGAGGATGCGGACCACGACGAGGTCGGCGGCCGCGGCGAGGTCAGCGATGTCGTCGAGGAGGATGCGGGACGGATTGGCCCCGACGTAGCCGACGCCGTCGTGCTCGGCCGCAGCCGCGGCGGTCAGGAGGTCGGTGTCGGAGGTCGACAACAACAAGATCATGCGAAGCTCCTCACCGGGATGACGCGCCCGGACGTCGGTGGTTGATGGCGATAGGAACGGTCGGCACCTATCGCATGCGGTGGTCAGGTCTGGCTGTGCCGGGTAGGGCCTGGGTCCTTCTCCGGCGTCACAGTGGCGCGACCGCGCCGGAGTCCCACCGGCTTCTGCCCGCCCGCATCGTCGGTCAGCCTAGTGCAGTGGCGTGATCGGCCGATCCGCGGCAGTACCCGGTCCGAGCGGTGCATGACGGCCCGTCGCGGCGAATCGGGTGGTCGGGCCGTGCGTCACTAGACTCTCGATCGTGACCTCCTCGGAGAAGCGCCCCGCACGCGACCGGTGTCCCGGTGTGTTCGGTACCCACCCGGCGGCCGACGGCGCCGTCGCGCGAATCCGTCTGGTGGGCGGGACGATCCGGCCGGAGCAGGTGCAGGCACTCGCGGCGGCGGCCGCGGCGTACGGTGACGGGTTCATCGAACTCACCGGTCGAGGCAATCTGCAGCTGCGGGGAATCGGCGACGTCGATGCCGTGGCCGACGCGGTCGTCGAGGCGGGGCTGGTGCCGAGTAGCACCCATGAGACGGTCCGCAATATCGAGGTCAGTCCGCTGACCGGCCGCATCGGTGGTCTCGCCGACCTGCGGCCGGTCGCCGTCGAGCTCGATCGTGGCCTGCGGGACGACGCCGGGTTGAGCGCGCTGTCCGGCCGCTTCCTGTTCGGTCTGGACGACGGCCGCGGGGACGTCGTAGCGCGGCGCCCGGACGTGTCTGCGATCCTGCGGGCGGGCGATGGTGACGGCTCGGGCGGGGTGATCGCCGATGTTGTCGTCGGCGGCGTGCCGGTCGGGTCGGTACCCGATCTCGGAGCGGTGCCGGGCGCGCTGCTGGACGTCGCTCGCGATGTCGTCGACGTGGAGCCGACCGCGTGGCGCATCGCGGACCTGTCGCCCGAGGCTCGCGACGAGGTGTTGGGTCGCGCGCGTCGACGTCTCGGCGACCCGCTCGCCGCGGACATCGAGCCTGCGGCGGCTGCCGCGACGGGGGCTCGCTCGGTGGAGGCTGGCGCGGTGGAGGCTGGCGCGGTGGAGGCTGGCGCGGTGGGGTCCCACTCGGCCGACCCGCTCACTCCGAGGTCGCCGATCGTCGGCTGGTTCGACCAGGACGACGGTCGGGTGCTGCTCGGCGGGGTGGTCGAGTTAGGTCGCATTCCGGCGCGCTTGGCGGAATTTCTTGCGGCGATCGGCGCACCGATCGTGATGACGCCCGACCGCGAGATCCTCATCTGCGATCTGGACGAAGCGGTCGCCGACACCGTGGTTCGGGTGCTCGCGCCGATGGGGTTGATCTTCGACGCGACATCGCCCTGGGCGGCGGTCAGTTGTTGCGTGGGTGCCCCCGGCTGCGACAGCGCCGAGGCCCCGGTTCGCCGGGATCTGCTCGAACGCATCGAATCTGGGGATCCGGTTACCGAACGGGAGCACTGGGTCGGCTGTGCGCGCGGTTGTGGATCACCCGCGGCACCGCACCTGCGCGTCGAGGCCGGACCCGATGGCTATCGGGAGAGCCACCGGTGACATTCGGCGGGCCGGACGTCGCTACGCTGACCGACATCATGAGTGACTATCTGCGGGACGGTGCCGCCATCTACCGGCAGTCGTTCGCGACGATCCGCGCCGAGGCAGACCTGTCGGCATTCGGAGATGATGTCGCCGGTGTCGTGGTGCGGATGATTCACGCGTGTGGTCAACCCGATCTCGCCGAGGACGTGGTGGCGACGCGTGAGGTGGTGACCGCGGCACGCACCGCCCTGGCCGGCGGTGCACCGATCCTGTGCGACGCGACGATGGTGGCGGCCGGGATCACCCGGCGTCGTCTACCCGTCGGCAATGACGTCGTCTGTGACCTGCACGATCCGTCTGTGCCGGCACTCGCCGAACGCCTGGGCACCACCCGAACCGCGGCGGCTCTGGAACTGTGGCGGCCCCGCCTGGCCGGTGCGGTTGTCGCGATCGGCAATGCGCCGACCGCGTTGTTCGCGCTCCTCGAGATGATCGACGCCGGCGCTCCCCGGCCCGCCGCGATCGTCGGGGCGCCGGTCGGGTTCGTCGGGGCAGCCGAATCCTGTGCCGCGCTCGCCGCCCGTACCGACCTGGAGTTCGTCACCGTGAGCGGACGCCGAGGAGGGTCCGCCATCGTCGCCGCGGCGATCAACGCACTGGCGAGTCCGGCGGAGTAGGCATCGATGACCGAGACGGGCGGCCATATCGCGGCAGCAGACGGCACCGGGACGCTCTGGGGTGTCGGGCTCGGTCCCGGCGACAGCGAGTTGGTCACCGTCAAGGCTGCACGCATCATCGGGGCTGCCGATGTGGTCGCGTATCACTGTGCGCGGCACGGGAATAGCATTGCGCGGTCGGTGGCCGAGCCGTACCTGCGGGACGGGCAGATCGAAGAGCGTCTCATGTATCCGGTGACGACGGAGACCACCGACCATCCCGGCGGCTACCAGGGGGCGTTGGACGACTTCTATGCCGCCAGTGCCGAGTTGCTGGCCGGGCACCTGGCTGCCGGCCGCGACGTCGCCCTGCTGGCCGAGGGTGACCCGCTGTTCTTCAGCTCGTATATGCACATGCACAAGCGACTCGCCGGCCGGTTTCGGGCCGAGATCGTGCCCGGGGTGACATCGGTCAGCGCGGCTGCGGCGGCGACCACGGTGCCGCTGGTCGAGGGCGACGAGACGCTCACCGTCGTCCCCGGCACGCTGCCGGAAGCGGAGCTGGTGGCTCGGTTCGCGGGCGCGGAGGCGATCGCGGTGCTCAAGCTCGGTCGCACGTTCATCCGGGTGCGGGATGCGCTCGCCGCGACCGGCCGACTTGATGAAGCATGGTACGTCGAGCGCGCATCCACCACGGTTGAACGTGTGCTGCCGGTCTCCGACGTCGATCCCCAAGCGGTGCCGTACTTTTCGATGATCGTCGTTCCCGGCCGACGGAACAATCCGCGGTACGCCGCGGGATCGCCGGTCGCGGCAGGCGTGGCCGGCGCGGGTGTCGGTAACGCGGGCGACGGTCGTGCCGATCGCACGGGCGAGGTGGTCGTGGTCGGTTTGGGGCCCGGGCGGGATGCATGGACCACCCCCGAGGTGCGCACCGAGTTGGCGGCCGCGACCGACCTTGTCGGGTACAAGACGTACGTGAGTCGTGTGCACCCGCGCCCGGGGCAGCGGGTGCATGCCAGCGACAACCGCGTGGAATCCGAACGTGCCGAGTTCGCACTGGATTTGGCGTCGCGCGGAGCACGTGTCGCCGTGGTGTCGTCGGGAGACCCAGGGGTGTTCGCGATGGCGTCCGCGGTGGCCGAGGTCGCCGGTGAACCACGGTGGCACGGGGTGCCGGTGCGGATCGTGCCCGGAATGACGGCCGCGCACGCGGTCGCCGCAGCCGTCGGTGCGCCCCTCGGCCACGACTTCGCGGTGATCTCGCTGTCCGATCGGCTCAAACCGTGGTCGGTGATCGAGCAGCGAGTCCGAAACGCGATCGGTGCCGACCTCGTGATGGCCGTGTACAACCCGGGCTCGGCGAGCCGCACCTGGCAGGTCGGGGCGCTGAAAGAACTTCTGTTGCAGATGGTTCCGGCCGACCGGTTGGTCGTCATGGGCCGTGATGTCGGAGGTTCGGAAGAGTCGGTGCTCGTGACGACCGTCGGCGACCTCGATCCCGCGACGGTCGACATGCGCACCCTCCTGATTGTCGGATCGTCGGCGACCCGAGTCGTCGAGCGCAGCGCGGGGCGACTCGTGTACAGCCCCCGGAGGGTCGAGGACTGATTGGCCGGGCCGCGTATCGGTGGCCGGTGTGTCGGGCGTGGTGTGTCGGGGGCTGGTCTTCGTATTCCCGGCTCGACGGCTGTCCGTCGAGAGGGCGGCAGATTCCGTTCACCGGGCACCCGAGATCGTTGAGTGGGCCTGGGAATCGATTGCTGTGAGCCGACAATTGTTCACTGGGCACCGCAAACCGCTTGATCCTCGGGGGCGGACGCGTAAACGCGGACCGTTCAGGGTCCGCGTTCGCTTGCAGGGCCCGCGCCTGGCTCGATTGCGTTGCAGCGCGGCCGGACTGCGCCTCGCTGCCATGTGTTCGAGAACCGCACCCGCCCGTCCGTTCCTTCGGTCCGCACCCCCTCCGTCCGTTCACTGTGCGTCGAAAACCGTTCACTGTGCGTCAGATTTCATCCACTGTGCACTGCACTGTGACTTCTGTTCACTGAAGTGGCTCGTGATGAAACATGCTGCGCCACGGTGAAATTCGTTGCAAGAACCTCTTGACTCGAACGTGTGTGCGAGTACAGTGGAGGTATGAATCTTCCCGACCTCGTCGACCCACTCACCGAGCACCATGTCTCCGGTGACGCGTCGGAGCGGGACGTGTTCAAGGCGACGCGCACCTTGCTGGTGCTGCGTAATCTGGTCGATCACCAGCTATCGGTGCATGTGGCGGCGCTGGATCGACTCGGGGTCGCCACCCAGCATGGCCGCTCGTTACGGGAGTTGCTGATCGTGATGGGCTGCGCACCGGTGGTGGCGCAACGACTGCTGCGGATCGCCGGCTCACTCAACGATCTGGCGGTGCCGGCGGGGCATGCGGCGGATGGGGCGATGTCAGCCGAACACCACGACTCTGTGGTGCGGGGGATGGCGCACATTGATCGGCGAGCAGTGGAACCGATCGACGACGGGGTGCGTCAGAAGTGTATGACCAGCCTTGTCGCCCAAGTCCTGTCCGGTGCGTCGCCGGCCGAGGTACAGCAGCATGCCCGCACCCTGGGCAACGACCTCGCCGACACCGATGGGTCGGTGTTGCCGGCGGCGGAGGATCGGCGACTGAATGCGGTCACCGTGGCCCAGGATGAGCACGGCCGGGTGCGGGTGCGGGCGGATCTGGATGTGGTGACCGGGGAGAAACTGTCCGCCGCCCTCGACGACCTGTCGGCACCCCGTCCTGAGCCGGATGGTGGCCGCGACAACCGGTCGGCGGAGCAACGCCGCGCCGACGCGCTCGAGCAGGTGCTGGATGTCGCCGCGCGTGGTGGTGGCCTGGACGGGGGCGGGACCGCACCCACAACGCAGGTGGCGTTGACGATCCCGGCGGATGCGCCGAGCCTGTCGGAGTTGGCGTTCACTGGGTCGGTCACCCCCGACACCGCGCGCATGCTCTCGTGTGACGCCACGGTGACGGTGATGATCGTCGACGGCCAAACTGTGCCGATGGACGTCGGCCGGCAGCATCGCCTGTTCACCCCGGCGCTGCGTAAAGCCCTGTACCTACGGGATCGAGGCTGCATCAAATGCGGAGCACCAGCGTCGTGGACACACGCCCACCACATGACGCACTGGGCCGACGGCGGCCAGACCTGCCTAGACAACGGCTGTCTGCTGTGCCCGAGCTGCCACGACGACATTCACCACCACGGCTGGGAGGTATTCCTCGGCCACGACCGACACCCCTGGCTGATCCCACCCGAATCGGTCGACCCACGACGCCGACCGATCCCCGCCTACCACCGACGACACCCCACCCTCGACGACCTACCTGCCGCCGCCTAACCCGACACTGCCAGAACCGAACTCGCCAGCGCCAAGTCACCAGAGCCGAACTCGCCAGAGCCGAACTCGCCAGAGCCGAAATAGCCGGAAACGAAATAGCTAGCGAGCCAGAATAATCCGCGACTTACCCACGCACCTGGCGTAGCCAGGACCGCATCAGTTCCTTGACAACTCCATAGTGAGCCAGTGCACCGCGCCGTCGACGTCGTCGACCACGGTGCCGGAGTCCGGTTCGGCTGGCCGGTCGACCATGATGACATCGACGCCCGCGACCCGGGCGGCGTCGAGCTTTGGCCGGGTCAACGGCCCCCCGCTGTTTTTGGTGACGAGGGTGTCGATCGCGTTGTCACGCATCAGCGCGAGTTCGTTATCGAAATCGTAGGGTCCGCGGGCGGTCAGCAGCTGGTGGTGCGGAGGCAGATCCGCTGTAGGTGGGTCGACGACCCGAATGAGGAACCAGGCGGACTCGATGCCGGCGAATACGCCGACGTCCTGGCGTCCGGTAGTGAGCAGGACGCGTCGGGCTCGGTGGCGCACCGCATCGGCCGCGGCGTCGAGACTCGGAACGGAGTGCCACCGGTCGCCCTCGCCCGGAATCCAGGGCGGACGACGGATTCGGACGAGCGGAATGCCGAGGGTCGAGGTGGCGGTCGCGGCATGCGCGGTGATCGTGGTCGCGTATGGGTGAGTGGCGTCGACGACGGCCCGGACGGCGTTGTCGCGCAACCAGTCACGCAATCCGACGATGCCGCCGAAGCCGCCGACCCGGACCTCGCCGACGGGTAGTCGAGGGTCGGCAACTCGGCCGGCGAGCGAACTGATGACCGGAACACCGGCGTCGACCAGGACTTGGGCGAGTGCTCGTGCCTCGGAGGTGCCACCGAGCACGAGTATCGGGTTGGGTGGCGTGGGGTCCATCATGTGCGGGGGTGTTCAGCGGAACCCGTGCCCGCGTCCGCGTGTCCAGACGCGGTACGGAGCTTGGTCATCCGTGCCTGGGAATAGAGATAGCTGTCGGTGGTTGGTCCATTGTCCGGGTCGAGGACGCGACCGACGAAGATGACCGCGGTGCGGCGGATGTCGGCGTCGGCCAACGCGGCGGGCAGATCGGCGAGCGCACACCGAACAATGCGCTCGTTCGGGCGGCTCGCGAATGCGACCGTCGCGGTGGGACAGTCGCTGCCATAATGCGGCGTCAGCGCGGCGACAATGTCGTCGGTGCGGTGGGCGGCAAGGTGCAGGGCAAGAGTCACACCGGTGGCCGCGAGCCTGCTCAGCTCCTCCCCCGGCGGCATATCGGTGGAGAGCGTCGACACTCGGGTGATCAGCAGGCTCTGTCCGAGACCGGGGACCGTGAGTTCGGTATCCAATGCGGCGGCGGCCGCCGCGAAAGCCGGTACACCAGGCACGATCTCGGTGTCGATGGAGCGAGAGTGGAGTTCTCGTCGTTGCTCGGTGAGCGCCGAGTAGATCGAGGGGTCGCCGGAGTGGAGGCGGGCGACGTCGTGGCCGGAGTGATCGGCCGCCACGATGTGCTCGACGATCTCGGACAGTGGCATGCGGGCGGTGTCGACGACGGTCGCATCGGGTGGGCACAACCGGAGCAATTCTGGCGGTACGAGCGATCCGGCGACGAGGCAGGTGCGGCAGCGGCCAAGGATCTCCGCTCCCCGCACCGTGATGAGGTCGGCGGCACCAGGGCCGGCGCCGATGAAGTAGACCGTCATGGCGTGTCACCACTCTTGTCCGCGACCCACTGAACGATGGGCAGCGCGGGTCGCCATGTGGTCAGCGAGCCCAGTGGTTCGGCGGTCTCTAGAGCGATTCGACGAAGGGTGCCACCGAATGTCGCGTGCCGCGCGGTCAGCAGGCTCTGCGTCTCGACGGTGACTGCATTCACCACCAGGCGGCCACCGGCCCGCAGCGCCTCCCACGCGACATCGGCGATGTGGGCGTCGAGTCCACCACCGATGAACACCGCGTCGGGGACGGCGGCAGCGGCGAGGGCGTCCGGCACTGCGCCACGGATCTCGAGGGCGTCGCTGACCCCGTGCCCCTGGGCATTGCGGTCGATGCGCTTGGCCCGTTCGGGGTCGCGTTCGAATGCAATGGCACGACCACCCCGATCGGCTCGCAGCCACTCGATCGCGACGCTCCCTGAACCCGCGCCGATATCCCAAAGCACCTGGTTGCCACCGGGATTGAGAGCGGCGACGGTCAGCGCGCGGATCGCCGACTTGGTCAGCTGCCCGTCGTGCTCGTACGTGCTGTCCGGCAGGCCGGGACCGCGGCCCCCGGCGGGGCCGACGCAGTCGACGGCGATGATGTTCAGCGGATCGGGCACCGGCAACTCCGACGCGCCCTCACCGATACCGGCGCTAGCGACGCCGGAGTCCGGATCGATGTTTGCGCGGACTCGGGTGTCGGCCCAGCGGCAGGCGGGCGCCTCCGTGATCCGTTCGGCCGGGCCACCGAGTTGCTCGAGCACGATCAGCGGGGATCGACCGAATCCATGCCGAGTGAGGATATCCGCGACCGCGGCCGGGGTCGCCTCGTTCCGGCTGAGGATCAGCAGCCTGCGGCCGGCGGCGAGGTCGGGAACGATGCCGGTCGGGTCCGCGTGGACGGTGCTGACGATCCGGACACCGGCGAGATCCCAGCCGAGGCGGGCGGCGGCGAGGCTGGCGCTCGACGGTGCCGGGATCACCCGCACCTGGTGGCGGCCGACTGCGGCAACGATCGACGATCCGACACCGTGAAACATCGGGTCACCGCTAGCCAGTATGTGCACGAGGTTCACATCGCCGCCGTCGGCAGCCACATCGGCACCATCGGACGCAGCGGAGAGGACGTCCGCGAGATGTGCCGACATCGGGGACCGCCAGGGGCGAAGCTCGGCCGTGACGGCCGGGCCTGACGCACCGTCGTCGCGCAGCAGCGCCAGCTGACGTTCCGATCCGTACACGACAGTGGCCGAACGCAATTCGGTACGCGCCGCGTCGCTGAGACCGGCCCAGCCGTCGGCACCAATGCCTACGACGACGAATCGAGTCGAGTGTGCGGTCGCGTCGCCAGGAGTCGCACCTTCGTCGGCGTTCGGGTCGATCATCGTGGCAGCCGCCGCCAGATTGCCCGCGGCAGCAGCCGCATCCCGAAGAACACCGGCCGCAAGGTCCATGGCACCCACACCTCGCCGCGACCTTTCCGGTACGCCCGCGCCACCGCGTCCGCGACCCGATCCGCGGTCACCGACATCGGTGCCGGCTTGGTGCCCGCGGCCATCAAGTCCGCGGTCATCGCGCCAATGACGAACCCGGGACGCACCAGCAACAGCCGAACCCCACTGCCGTGCAGGGCATCCGACAGTCCGCTGGCAAATCCGTCCAACCCCGCCTTGGTCGAGCCGTACACGTAATTGGCGCGTCGCACCCGAACACCCGCAACGGACGAGAACACGATGATCGTCCCCGACCCCTGGTCGCGCAGCGCGGTGGCCAGCGGGGTCAGCACACTGATCTGGGCGAGGTAGTCGGTGTGCGCAATCTGGCGGGCATGCGCCACGTCGGTCTCGGCGCGCGCCTGATCGCCGAGGATGCCGAATGCGACGATCGCGACGTCGACGGGACCGTACCGGCGGACCAGGGTGTACACCAGCGATTCGTGGGCGTCGGTCTCGTCGGCGTCGAAGGCGACGGTCACGACATCGTCGGCGCCGGCGGCAAGCAGTGCCGCCCGCTGGTCGGCAAGTTCATGCGGCCGGCGCGCCGCCAGCACGACTCGCCGCCCGGCGGCCAACCGCTCGGCGAGCAACACGCCGATCTCGCTGCGCCCGCCGAACACCAGGATCGTGCCGCTCCGGTCTGCCACGTCTTGCAGTATCGCACCGGACGCGGCGGGCCAACGGACGGCGTCCCCACCGACCGCACTGACCGGTACTCGCTACGCTGGCACGATGCCTCGATCGACCGCCGACCTGGCCGCCGCGGCCCTGGAGTTCCTGAGCGAACGTCACCTAGGCACGTTCGCGACCACCCGCGCCGACGGCACCCCGCACGTCGCGGCGGTCGGTTTCACCTTCGACCCGGAATCCGGTGTGGCTCGGGTCATCACCTCCGACGGCAACCAGAAGGTACGCAACGTCGAGCGCGATGGCTACGCGGCACTGACTCAGGTCGACGGCCGCCGCTGGCTCACCCTGGAGGGGCCAGCGACCGTCCATCGCGACCGCGACAGAGTCGCCGACGCCGAACGCCGCTATGCGCAACGCTTCCGGGAACCGCGGGTCAATCCGCGCCGGGTGGTCATCGAGGTCGATGTCAGCCGCGTGCTGGGCGCCCGGACGCTCCTCGGCTGAACCGCACAGCGGCTCGGCGGCCAACCGGGACTCCCCGACCGCCGCGGAGATGTCAGTACAGCTAGAGAATTCGCAGCTCGTGCGGACGCGAGTTCAGCGGTTCGCATCCGTCGTCGGTGACCACCACGATGTCCTCGATTCGGGCGCCCCATTCGCCCGGGAAATAGACGCCCGGCTCCACGCTGAATGCCATGCCCGGCTTCAGTTCGACGTCGTTGCCCGCCACGATGAACGGCTCCTCGTGTACCGACAGCCCGATGCCGTGACCGGTCCGGTGAATGAACCGCTCCGCCAGCCCGGCGTCGCGCAGTACGTCGCGGGCGGCGGCGTCGACCGATGCGGCGGTCGCTCCCGGCCGCACCGCAGCCACCGCGGCACGCTGCGCCGCCTCCAGCGCCGCGTACGCGCCGGCGACCTCCGGTCCGGGCGGGGCAAACGCGTAGGTGCGGGTCGAATCGGAGTAGTAACCCGGCGCCACGTCGCCACCGATGTCGATCACGACCAGGTCGTCGGTGGTGATCACCCGGTCGGAATGCTCGTGGTGTGGGTCGGCGCCATTCGGGCCGGACCCGACGATGACGAACTCGGCGTCGCGGTGCCCCTCGGCGACCATCGCCGCCGAGATGTCCTCGGCGACCTCACGTTCGGTCCGGCCGGGACGCAGCCACTCGCCCATCCGCGCGTGGACTCGGTCGATGGCGGCGCCGGCCCGCCGCAGTGCATCGATCTCGTCGGCGTCCTTGAGCATCCGCAGGTCGCGGAGCACGGGCGTGGCCAGTGCCGGTGTCGCATCGGTGCGCTCGGCGAAGGGAATCAAGTGCAAGGCAGGCATGGCGTCGGACACCGCGAGCCGCGGACGGTCCCGCAGCCGGGATAGCGCGAGCGCGTACGGGTCGTCACCGTCCACCCAATCGAGCATCTCGATGCCGAGATCGGTTGCGGCGGAGTCCTTCAAAGACGCCAGTTCGATTCGGGCGACCACCAGCAGCGGCGGCCCGTCGGCCGGCACGACAAGGGCAGTGAGGCGTTCGAAGGTGTTCGCGGCCGATCCGATCAGGTATCGCAGGTCGGGGCCGGGCGTGACGATCAACGCGTCCAGGCCGGCGTCCGTGGTGAGTTCGGCGGCGCGCGAGAGCCGACGGCGGTACGCGTCGGAACCGAAGCGGCGGTCCGTGGTGTCGGTCATGGGACGAAGCGTACGCGGCGGCGGATGCGTACGGCGGTGCACCCGACGCGGATACGACGCGGGTGAGAAGGTGGGAACCATGACTCGTCCGACTCCGCCGACATCCAGCCCATCGGAGGCCGATTCGCCGACAACCGGCTCGCACAGCGCACGCGACGAGGCCACCGGCAGTGGCCCGGCAACCGGGTCGCTGATGCTGCTGGACGGGGCCAGCCTGTGGTTCCGGTCGTTCTACGCGCTGCCGGAGAAGCTGACCGCCCCAGACGGACGTCCGGTGAACGCGGTGCGCGGATTCGTCGACACCATCGCCGCCCTCGTGACGCGCGAACGGCCGAGCCGGCTCGTAGTGTGCCTGGACCTCGACTGGCGACCGTCGTTCCGCACCGCGCTGATCCCGTCGTACAAGGCGCATCGGGTGGCTGATGAAAGCACCCCTGACGTCCATACTCCCGACGTCGAGGAGGTCCCCGACACACTCACCCCGCAGGTCGACATGATCCTCGACGTCCTCGCGGCCGCCGGGATCGCGACGTCGGGCGCGCCCGGGTGTGAGGCCGACGACGTCATCGGCACCCTCGCTTTTGCCGAAACGGAGGACCCGGTGCTGGTGGTCAGCGGGGACCGCGATCTGCTGCAGGTGGTCGCCGACGATCCGGTTGCGGTGCGCGTGCTCTACGTCGGGCGCGGACTGGCGAAGGCCGAATTGATGGGCCCCGCGGAGGTCGCCGCCAAGTACGCCGTACCGACCGACCGCGCCGGCATGGCCTACGCCGAGATGGCGATGCTGCGCGGCGACCCGTCGGATGGGCTGCCCGGCGTCAGCGGTATCGGCGAGAAGACCGCGGCAAAACTGATCACCGAGTACGGCAGCCTCGACGCCCTGGAAGCCGCGGCGGCCGACCCGGCGTCGACCGTGCCGACCCGCAATCGCACGGCACTGCAGGCGTCCCGGGACTATCTGGCGGCCGCCCGCACGGTCGTTCTCGTCCGCACCGACGCGGACACCATCGACAGCACCGTAGACTCCGGCGGCACCGACGCGCTACCGGACCGCCCCGCGGACCCGGAACGTCTCGCCGAACTCATCGACGAGTTGGGGATCGGTGGATCCGTCAAACGTCTCGCCGACGCCCTCCACTGGGATGTCGCCTGACCTCAGCTGGTCGGGCGTGCGACCTCGTAGCGTCCGTCGTCGTCGAGAAAGGTGACCTTGACCCGCTGTTGCTGACCGCCGACGCTGACCGAACAGGTGAACGACTCGCCCTTCTTGACCCGCTGACCGGACGGGCACCGCACGTCGGTGACCTCGCTCGCCTGGTAGCTCTCGGTCAGTACCTTCTTGACCCCGTCTTGCGCGGCATTCTGGTCCAGATTGCGCGGCGCCCACTTCGGTGGAATCCAGAACGCGGTCAGCAGGACGACCAACGCGACCAGTAGCAGTGCACCGCCGACAGCGAACATCGCTGTACGGGGCCCGCGATTGGGCTTGCCGGCTGCCATCGCCGAGTACTGATCGCCACCCGGCGCGCCGAACTGGCCGAACTGTGCGGGCTGCCCTTGTTGCCCCGGGTGACCCTGATGTCCCGGCTGACCTGGGTGCCCCGCCGCGCCGTACCCCGGCTGGCCGAACGCCTGACCCGGCTGCTGGCCGGGTTGGGCGTACTGCTGGCCCGGCTGCACGTACTGCGGTCCCGAGGGGCCGTAACCGGGCGCCTGCTGACCGTACTGCTGACCCGGCTGGCTGAACTGCTGGCCGGGTTGGGCGTACTGCTGGCCTGGCTGGCCGAACTGACCGTACTGGCCGGATGGGGGAGCCGACGGCTCCCCCGGGTGCGGCGCCTGCCCCGCCGGTGCGACTGGCGGCTGCTGGCCGTACCCGACCGACGCCTGTTGAGTGGGATGAAACTGGCCGGGCACCGGTCCCGGCGACGCCCCGGGCGGTACCGTTCCCGGTGCATACGGCGACTGCCCCGCAGGTCCGGAACTCGCGGCGGGGGGAAAGGCGCCGGGTGCCGAACCCGGAGCGGGAGTCACCGTCGTGGGCTCGGCCGGTGACTGCGGGCCGGCCTCCGAGCTTGGGTTCGGCACGGCGTCGGTCCGGCCGTCGTCCGCCGATGCCGGGGGTGTCCCGGTCGGCGGCTGGGCGGTTCCCGGTGGGTTGTGCTGCGCACCAGGATTGTTGGGGTCGTGGGGATGGCTCATCGTCTCTCCCGATCGCGTGTGGAACCGGCCCCGGAGGCCCGCCGGATCTGCCTGAAGAACGTTACCCCAGCAGTGCCGGGCCCAGCACCCGCGCCACTCCGGGCGGGGCGCGACCCGGGTCTCACCCGAGCTCGACCGCGACGACGCCGCGTCGAATGCCCTTGACCGCCGATCGTGCCGCCCGGGCCAGCGGCGAGTCGGCGTCCACCCCGAGCCGGATCTGCTCCAGCAGGTCGACCACCTGGCGGTTCCACCGGACGAAATCACCCGGCGACAGCAGGTGTCCATGCTCGCCCGCGGCGGCCAGCGACTCGGTCAGCGAGCGCCCGGATGCCCACAGCGACACCGCAACCGAGAATCCGGTGTCCGGCTCGCGGGTCGGCGGCACCCGGTGGCGCGCCTCGGTCTCGGTGACCCGCCGCCACACCTTCAGCGTGTCCGCGATCGCCGTGCGCACCGCGACGTTGCCGGGCATTGCGTCGGCACCGGAGTAACTGTCACGACGCGACTCGAACACCATCGACGCGACCACCGCGGCGAGTTCCGCGGGCCCCAGATCGTCCCAGATGCCGGATCGGATGCACTCGGTGACCACCAAGTCGCTCTCACTGTAGATTCGGCCGAGCAAATGACCGGCGTCGGTGACCCGGACGTCCGAGCCGGAGCCGGACAGGTAGCCGAGGTCGGTGAGCACGCCGACGACGCGGTCGAAGTCGACACTCAGCGTCGAAGTCCGCTCCCCGATGGTCCGTTCGGCGGCGGTGATCTCGCGGACCAGCCGATTGCGGCGCTCGGCGAGTCGGAACAGTTCGTCGCCTCCGTCCAGGCGATGCGCCGGGTGCGCCCGCAACTCCTGGCGCAGCCGTCCCAATTCGGGGTCGTCCGCGCCGGCGGCACGCTTCTTGCCCCGCCCTTTGGGCACCTCGATCCCGGTGGACCGGAGCGCCGACGCCAGGTCCCGCCGGCCTCGCCCGGTGCGCCGGTCGGCATGCTTCGGCAACCGCATATTCCCCAGGACCTGCGGCGGATTCACGAAGTCGCGGGTACCGACACGACCACACCAGGCATCCCCGGACAGAACGAGCGGTTTGGGGTCGGCGTTCTGGGTGGCCGGTTCGAGAATGACCGCCAGCCCGCGATGCTTGCCGTTCGGGATCGCGATGACATGCCCGCGCTTGAGCGCGGCGAGGTCGTCGACGACCGCCTCCTGGGTCGACATCCGGGTCTGGAACCGCAGATCCCGCTCCCGTTGCCGGATCCGTTCCCGCAGAGTCACATATCCGAGAAAACCGGTGAACTCCGCACCCGGTGCATCGTCATCGGGCAGACCCGGCTCGATGCCGCGGGCCGACGCCGCACCCGCGATCTCGACGTCGAGTTTGCGCAGTTTGCGGGCCATCTCGTCGACCTTGCGGGCTTGGCCCACCACCGACCGGTCCGCCTGGAACTGGGCGAACGACCGATTGAGCAGCTCACGCGACCCGTCGAGACCGAGCCGCCCGATCAGATTGACCGCCATATTGTATTCCGGGGCGAACGAACTGCGCAGCGGGAAGGTGCGGGCCCCGGCGAGCGTGGCCACCTGATCGGGGTTGACCTCGGGTGTCCACAGCACCACCGCGTGGCCTTCGACATCGATACCGCGGCGCCCGGCGCGTCCGGTCAGCTGTGTGTACTCCCCCGGTGTGAGCTCGACATGCGACTCGCCGTTGAACTTCACCAGCCGTTCGAGCACCACCGACCGCGCGGGCATATTGATCCCCAGCGCCAGGGTTTCGGTCGCGAACACCACCTTCACCAGGCCGCGGACGAAGAGCTCCTCGACGGCATGCCGGAACGTGGGCAGCATGCCCGCGTGATGGGTCGCCAGCCCGCGGCGCAAACCGGCGCGCCACTCGTCGACGCCCAGCACCTCGGCGTCCGCGGGTGACAGTTCCTGAATGTGCCGCTCGACGACCTCGTCGACCTCGTCGACCTCCTCCGGGGTGAGCAACGTCAGGCCCGACCGCAGGCACTGTGCGAGAGCCGCGTCGCAACCGACCCGAGAGAAGATGAAGTCGATCGCGGGCAGCAGCCCCTCCCGGTCCAGCTTCGCGACCAGGTCGGGGCGGGACAACGTGCGCGCGGCACCTCGGTCGGAGGGTCGGCGACGGCGGCTGCCCGGCCTGTGGTCGCCACCGTGCCTGCCGCCCCGCCGGCGGTCACCGGCGAACAGCATCCGGTGCCGGATATCGCGTTTGAGTTCCGGGTTGACCTGGGGGCGTTGGCCGTCGCGATGCGGCGAACGCGGGTCGAAAAGGTCGAACATCCGGTTCCCGACCAGCATGTGCTGCAGCAGCGGGACGGGGCGGTGGTCGTCGACGATGACGGTGGTGTCGCCGCGCACGGTCTGAATCCAGTCACCGAACTCCTCGGCATTGCTGACCGTCGCCGACAGGCTGACCACCCGCACGGACGGATCCAGGTGCAGAATGACTTCTTCCCACACGGCACCCCGGAACCGATCAGCCAGGTAGTGCACCTCGTCCATCACCACGTGCGAGAGTCCATGCAGCGCGCGCGAATTCGCGTAGATCATGTTGCGCAGCACCTCGGTGGTCATCACGACTACCGGCGCATCGGGGTTGATCGAGCTGTCGCCGGTCAGCAGGCCGACCGCATCCTCGCCGTGGACCGCGACCAGGTCGGCGTACTTCTGGTTGCTGAGCGCCTTGATGGGGGTGGTGTAGAAGCACTTGGTGCCGCCGGCCAGGGCCAGGTAGACGGCGAACTCGCCGACGATGGTTTTGCCCGCACCGGTGGGCGCACAGACCAGTACCCCGTGATCGTCCTCCAGGGCGCGACACGCTTCCTCCTGGAAGTCGTCGAGCCGGAAGGCCTGCTGGTCGGCGAAAGTGTCGAGCGCGGAACGTTCACGCGGCGTTGTGGTCATCACTGCCAGCATGTCACTTCCGCCGACTTGCGGGGGCGAACGCCGCCCGTGGCGGACGCGGTCAGAGAACGTCGTCGAAGGTGCTGCGGTCACGCACCGGAATGCGCCGCGCTGGCGGGGTCGGCGACGGCCCGCCGATCCGGGACGCGACGGGACGCGGCGACGGTTCGGCCAGCGGCGCGGCCTGATCGTCGGGGATCGACGACCAGTCGGGCGTGCTCTTCGCTCGGCGGCGATCGGTGATCCGGGCGACCTGGATGGCCAGTTCGAGCAGCACCGTCAACGCGAGTGCCAGCGCCAGCATCGTGAAGGGATCCTGGCCGGGGGTGACGATCGCGGCGAACACGAACATCGTGAAGATCAGGCCCCGCCGCCATGCCTTCAGCCGCGCGTAGGTGAGTACGCCGACGAGGTTGAGTGCCACGATCAGCAGCGGCAACTCGAAGCTGACCCCGAAGATGATCAGCAGGTTGATCATGAACCCGAAGTACTGATCGCCGGCGAGCGCGGTGACCTGGACGTCGTTGCCGACGGTCAGCAGGAAGTGGAACGCCTTGGCCACCACCAGGTAGGCCAGTACCGCGCCGGCGACGAACAGTACCGCGGCGGAGCCCACGAAACCGATCGCATAGCGACGCTCGTTGCTGTGTAGGCCGGGCGTGACGAACTGCCAGATCTGGTACAGCCAGATCGGACAGGCCAGCACCACGCCGGCGGTCAGCGCCACCTTCAGGCGCAGCATGAACTGGTCGAACGGTCCGGTGGCGAGCAGCCGGCAGCTGTCGTCGGGGGTGAGGTTGGCGCGGGTGGACGGCGGTAGCGAACAGTACGGTTCACGGAGCAGGTCACCCAGCGACGGGATGCCCAACGCGCCGTGGGTGTACCAGATCAGGCCGACGATGGTCGTGACGACGATCGCGGCCAGCGAAATGAGCAGGCGGGTCCGCAGTTCCTGCAGATGCTCCACCAACGGCATCGTGCCGTCGGGGTTGAGCTTGCGTTTACGCTGCCTCGGGTCGAACGGGATCCGCACCGGAGGGTTCCGCCTAGGCGGACTTCTTCGACTTGTCGATCACCGAGGGCTCGGCGACCTCGGACGGAGGCAGTTCGCGCGGCTTCTCCTCGGCGCGGGCCGGGGGCTGCTCCCCGTCCTTCTGCATTTCCTGGACCTCGCTCTTGAAGATGCGGAGCGACTGGCCCAGACCGCGGGCCGCTTCGGGCAGCTTCTTCGATCCGAACAAGAGCACCAGCACCACCAGCACGATGACCCAGTGCCACCACGACAATGCACCCATCAGACACCCTTCTCGATCGCGTGGCCCTCATCGTACCGCGCGGTCGTGCGCTCACCGATAGCGTGCCCGAGCGGCTCGAGCGGTCGCCGCGACGTTCTCGGCTATCGGTTGGTCTCCGATCAGCCGCACCCGGCCGCCGAAGCCCAGCAGAAACCGGGTGAGCCAATCCGGCGAGCCGTACACCACCCGGGCGGTGACCGGCGCTTCGGGATCGGGTCGGCTCTCCAACGACTCGACCGGTTCGACCGTGGAGAAATAGTCCAGGATCCACAGCTCGGACGGATCGATCTCGATCGTCGCCGACGGCAGGTCCGGGTTCTCGGTGAGGATCGCCGACTGCCGGCCCGCTGCCGCCTCGTCCGGTGGACGGGCCGGTTCGTCGAGCACCGTGGCCGCCTCGATGCGGTCGAACCGGAACAGCCGCACGCCCTCGCTGCCCCGACACCAGGCCTCCAGATAGGCGCGATTATCCATCGCCTGCACCCGGATCGGGTCGACCACCCGGTCGGCGACGGTGTCGCCGGTGGCGGAGTAATACCGAAGTTCCAGCGCTCGGCCTCTGCGGACTGCCTCGCGGACAGCGGCGTAGGTGGGATTGTCCGGGTCGGTGTGCTCCGCCTCGGTGCCGGTACCCGCGGCAACGGCCGGCAGCGTCGCCCCCACCGCGGCCTCGATCTTGGCCATCGCCCGCCGCGCGGCGTCCCGGTCGAGCACACCCGGCGTGTCCACCAGGGCGCGGAGCGCGATCAGCAGGCTGCTGGCCTCGGTGGTGGTCAGGCGCAGTGGTCGGTCCATGCCCGCGGTGAACCCGACGTCGACATGCCCCTCGCTGAACTCGAGCTCGATCAGGTCGTCGGGGTAGTAGCCGGGCAACCCGCACACGAACAGCTGTTCCAGGTCCTTGGTGAGCTGGGCCGGCGTCACCCCCAGGTCGCGTGCGGCCTGATCGATCGAGATACCTTGCCGGGAAAGGAAATACGGCACCAGAGCAAGCAGGCGGCTGAGCCGCGACGGTTGTGCGGGCATCAGTTCACCTGTACTAGGTCGTCCAGCGACGCCACGACGGCGTCGCGAAGCTCCGGCGGGGACAGGACGACGGCGTCCGGCCCGGCGCCGAGGACAAGCCGTGCCAGCGACGTCAGCGACCGGATCTCGATGTCGAGGACGTCACCGCGCTCGTCGGTCGACTCGCCGGCCGCGGCCCCAGGTGCCGTGTCGCCGCCGCCGGTGACGCTCGCCAGTGTTGCCGGCCGCGACGATGCGGCCATCCGCCGCAGGCCGCTGGCCCGGCCGTCGGCGACCCAGATCTGGGCGGTGCGGCCGTCGGCACCGGAGGCCGAGTCGACGGCGGCGGCGACGATGGCCTGCAGGTCGGTCCCGGCCGGGACCGATACCGCGTCCGCGGCGCCGATCGGTGTCACGTCGGCGATGCGGCTGAGCCGGAATGTGCGGACCGCGTCGCGGTCCCGGTCGTGCCCGACGACGTACCAGCGACCTCGGTGGGTGACCACTCCCCACGGCTCCAGCGTGCGCGTCGCCGGCGCCGTCGCCGATCCGGGCCGGTACCCGAAGGTCACCGCCCGGCCGGCGTCGACCGCCGCGAGTAGCGCACTAAGCACCGCCTCGGATCCGAGCGAGCGGACCGAACCGCCCGCCGACAGTCCGATCTCGTCGTCGGCGCGCACGTCGAACCCGGCCGCCCGCAGCTTGAGCACCGCGGTCTGCGAGCTGGCGGAGATTTCCGGGGTGTCCCACAGCGCAGCGGCCATCGCGATGGTGGCCGCCTCGTCCCGGTCGAGGCTGATGTCGGGTAGCTCGTAGCTGTCCCGGTCGATGCGGTAGCCGTCGGCGCCGCCGCCCACCGTCGAGGGCCCGGTCACCACCGGGATACCGAGTTCACGCAGTTCGGTCTTGTCGCGCTCGAACATCCGGTTGAAGGCTTCGGCCGACTGCCCGCCTTCGTCATAGCCCGCGACATTGCGTCGGATGTACTCGGCGGTCACGAACTGCCGAGTGGAGAGCAGACAGATCACCAAGTTGAGCTGGCGTTCGACCTTCGAGGTGGCCACTGCGACATCGTAGTCGTCACATGGACGCGATGAGCCGATCGACGCGCTCATCGACGCTGCGGAACGGGTCCTTGCACAGGACGGTGCGCTGGGCCTGATCGTTGAGCTTGAGGTGCACCCAGTCGACGGTGAAGTCGCGGCCCGCCTTCTGTGCGGCCGAGATGAAGTCACCGCGGAGCTTGGCGCGGGTGGTCTGCGGCGGCTCGTTGACCGCGGTCTTGATCGCCTCATCGGTCGTCGCACGTGCCACCAGCCCCTTGCGGGTCAGCAGGTCGAACACACCGCGGCCACGTTTGATGTCGTGGAACGCGAGGTCGAGCTGAGCGATCTTCGGATCCGACAGATCCATCGAGTAGCGATCCTGGTAGCGCTGGAACAGCTTGCGCTTGATCACCCAGTCGACCTCGGTGTCGACCTTGGCGAAGTCGTCGCCCTCGACGGCGTCCAGCATGCGGCCCCACAGGTCGACGACCATGTCCATCTCCGGATCCGGCCGCCGGTTGACCATGTGCTCGACCGCCCGCGCGTGGTATTCGCGCTGGATCTCCAGGGCGGTGGCCTGGCGTCCGCCCGCGAGGCGAACAGGTCGCCGCCCGGTCGGGTCGTGGCTGACCTCGCGGATCGCCCGGATCGGATTGTCCAGCGCGAAGTCGCGGAACACGACGCCCGCCTCGATCATCTCCAGGACCAGGGCCGCCGATCCCACCTTGAGCATGGTGGTCGTCTCGGACATATTGGAGTCGCCGACGATGACGTGCAGGCGCCGGTACTTCTCGGCGTCGGCGTGCGGCTCGTCGCGGGTGTTGATGATGGGCCGGGAGCGGGTGGTCGCCGACGAGACGCCTTCCCAAATGTGCTCGGCGCGTTGCGACAGACAGAACGTCGCCGACTTCGGCGTGGCGAGGACCTTGCCGGCACCGCAGATGAGCTGTCGGGTCACCAGGAACGGCAGCAGTACGTCGGAGATCCGGGAGAACTCACCGGCACGCACCACCAAATAGTTCTCGTGGCAGCCGTACGAGTTTCCGGCGGAGTCGGTGTTGTTTTTGAACAGGTAGATGTCGCCGCCGATGCCCTCGTCGGCGAGCCGCTGCTCGGCGTCGACCAGCAGATCCTCCAGGACCAGTTCGCCCGCCCGGTCGTGGTCGATGAGCTGGATCAGGCTGTCGCACTCGGCGGTCGCATACTCCGGGTGCGATCCGACGTCGAGGTAGAGGCGCGCACCGTTCTGCAGGAAGACGTTCGACGACCGGCCCCACGACACCACTCGGCGGAACAGGTATCGGGCGACCTCGTCCGGGCTCAGCCGCCGATGACCGTGAAAGGTGCACGTGACACCGAATTCCGTCTCGATGCCCATGATTCGACGCTGCACACGATCAACATTACCCGCGACCGCACGGTACGAGCCGACGACGCACACCGCCCGGACGATCAGCCCTGCTCGTCGGCACCGGCGGGCCGGTCGGTGTCGGTGATCGCCTCGTCGTCGGGAGGGTTGCTGGCGGCGTCCGAGTGTGACGCCGTCTCCGACAGCAGGTCGGCGACACGCTCGGTGCTCAGGCGCTTGAATGCGCGCCGCGGGCGGTTGCGGTCGAGAACCGCCACCTCCAGATCCGACGGTGTCAGCTCGCGCGGAGCCGCCGGTGTGCCATTACCGGCGTCGACCGGGGCGGCCAGCGCGTCCACCGCGACGCGCAGTGCGTGCGCCAGGTCGAGGTCGGGGCGGTACGTGTCGCGCAGGGCGGCGGCGATCGGCTCGGTGGACCCGCCCATCACCAGATAGCTGGTCTC
Source organism: Gordonia sinesedis (assembly GCA_039527305.1). Lineage (GTDB taxonomy): Bacteria > Actinomycetota > Actinomycetes > Mycobacteriales > Mycobacteriaceae > Gordonia > Gordonia sinesedis. The sequence continues at coordinate 174,034 of BAAAJU010000003.1, forward strand.
GTCGGTGATCGACCCGTCGTAGCTGATCCGGAACAGTTGGGACGCGCGGGGTTTGCCGGGTCGGGCGACCTCGGCGACGCACAGTTCCACCTCGTACGGCTTGGCCTGCTCGGTGAACACGCTGCCCAGCGCATTCGCGTAAGTGTTGGCCAGCGACAATGCCGTAACGTCGGCGCGGTCGTAGCTGTAGCCCCGCATGTCGGCGAGCTGGATGCCCGCTTTGCGCAGCGACTCGAACTCGTTGTACTTGCCGACGGCGGCGAAACCGATGCGGTCGTAGATCTCCGACGTCTTCCGCAGCGTGTTCGACGGATTCTCGGCGACGAACAGCACCCCGTCGGCGTAGGTCAGGATGACGACGCTGCGGCCGCGGGCAATACCCTTGCGGGCCAGCTCCGAGCGGTCCCGCATGATCTGCTCGGCACTGGCGTAATACGGGAACGTCATCGTGCCTCCCCCGCATGCTCGGCGGCCCGGCGGTCGATCACCGCGCGCGCCGCTTCCTCGATCGCTTCCGGCGACACTTCGCGGGAGCCGTCGGCGTCCACCACGACGGCGGTCGGGAAGATCTTGCGTACCAGGTCGGGACCGCCGGTCGCCGAGTCGTCGTCGGCGGCGTCGTAGAGCGCTTCGATCGCGATCGCCAGCGCACCGTCGGCGTCCAGGTCGCGGCGGTACAGCTTCTTCAGCGACGACTTGGCAAACACCGAGCCCGAGCCGATCGCCTGGTAGCCGGCCATCTCCTCGTGCCGGTCGCCGGCGACGTCGAAGGTGAAGATCCGGCCCCGCTCCTTTGGATCGTCGTGATCGGCGTCGAAACCGACGAGCAACGGGATCGCGGCGAGGCCCTGCATCGCGGCGCCGAAGTTGCCGCGCACCATCGAGGCGAGGCGATTCACCTTGCCTTCCAAGGTGAGTGGCACGCCCTCGATCTTCTCGTAGTGTTCGAGCTCGACCGCGAACAGCCGCACCATCTCGATGGCGATGCCTGCCGTGCCGGCGATCCCGGCGGCCGAGTAGTCGTCGGCGATGTAGACCTTCTGCACGTCCCGGGTGGCGATCAGGTTGCCCGCGGTGGCGCGTCGATCGCCGGCCAGCACCACCCCACCCGGATAGGTCACCGCGACGATCGTGGTGCCGTGCGGAATGTCGGAGACGTCGGTGCCCGCAATCATCTGCTCAGCCCTCGATTGCGGAAGCTGATCGGGCGCGTGCGCCTTCAGATAGTCGGCGAACGACGAGATGTCGGCGGGAACTCCGGTGCCGGATCGGGACGATGATGTCAGTGGACCGTGTCCGCCGCTCACTGGCCGCCCTTCTGCACATAGGCGCGAACGAAGTCCTCGGCGTTTTCCTCCAGGACGTCGTCGATCTCGTCGAGCAGGTCATCGGTGTCCTCGGCAAGCTTTTCGCGTCGTTCCTGGCCCGCGCTGCCGTCCGAACCGATGTCACCATCGTCCTCGCCGCCGCCGCGCTTGGTCTGTTCCTGCGCCATCTGCTGCCTCCTTGAACCGATTCGCCGCTCTGGTCCCGGCTACTGCGGGGGCCGAAGTCGGTGCGAATGTGTAGTCAACACACTACCGTCGCGCACCCGGCTGCGTCCGACACCGCACCGCGCGCCACCCGCTGGTTGAGTAGGCCGGAGCGCCAGCGGAGGCCGGATTCCTCCCGCTGGTTGAGTAGGCCGGAGCGCCAGCGGAGGCCGTATCGAAACCAGCACTCGCCCCATCCGTGTTCGGGTGCCGGCTTCGATACGCGGCTCGTTCCTCGCCGCTACTCAACCGGCGGGCAGGAACGTTCCCACCCAGCGGAGACCGCACGCGTCCCGCTGGTTGAGTAGGCCGGAGCGCCAGCGGAGGCCGGACCGAAACCAGCACTAGCCCCGTCCGTGTTCGGGTGCCGGCTTCGATACGCGGCTCATCCCTCGCCGCTACTCAACCAGCGGGAGCAGCGCGGCCCCACGATCAGGTGGTCAGTTGATCGACCAGTTCGGCGGCGGAGTCGACGGAGTCGAGTAGCTGGCCGACGTGGGCACGGCTGCCGCGCAATGGTTCCAGGGTCGGGATTCGCACCAGCGAGTCCCCACCGAGGTCGAAGATCACCGAATCCCAGCTCGCGGCGGCAACGTCGGCGCCGAACCGGCGCAGGCATTCGCCACGGAAGTACGCGCGGGTGTTCTCCGGTGGCTCGCTGACCGCGCGCAGCACGTCCGCCTCGTCCACCAGCCTGCGCATCGAACCGCGCGCGACGAGCCGGTTGTAGAGCCCCTTGTCCAGCCGCACGTCGGAGTACTGCAGGTCGATCAGTTGCAGCCGCGGCGCCGACCAGCCGAGGCCCTCCCGTTGCCGGAAGCCTTCCAGGATGCGGAGTTTCGCGGGCCAGTCGAGAATGTCGGCGCACTCCATCGGGTCGCGTTCCAGCCGGTCCAGCACGTCGGCCCAGGTTTCCAACACGTGCTGTACCCGCGCGTCGTCGGAGTGCTCCCGCTCGTGGAACGTCCGGCACCGGTCCAGGTACGCGCGCTGGATGGCCAGGCCGGTCAGCTCCCGGCCGTCGGTCAGGGCGACGGTCGCCTGCAAGGTCGGGTCGTGGCTGATCGTGTGCACCGCCTGCACCGGACGCGCCAACTCCAGGTCGCTGAAGTCGACGCCCGCCTCGATCAGGTCCAGCACCAGCGCCGTGGTGCCGACCTTGAGATACGTCGCGGTCTCGGCGAGGTTCGCGTCGCCGATGATGACATGCAGCCGGCGGTACCGATCCGGATCGGCGTGCGGCTCGTCGCGGGTGTTGATGATGCCCCGTTTGAGCGTCGTCTCCAGACCGACCTCGACCTCGATGTAGTCGGCGCGCTGGGAGAGCTGATACCCCGCCTCGTCGCCGGATTGGCCGATGCCGACGCGGCCGGAACCACAGATCACCTGTCGGGACGCGAAGAAGCTGGTGAGCCCCGCGATCACCGCGGTGAACGGCGTGTTCCGGTCCATCAGATAGTTCTCGTGTGTGCCGTAGGAGGCACCCTTGCCGTCGATGTTGTTCTTGTAGAGCTGCAGTCGCGGCGCCCCAGGCACGCTAGCGACGTGTCGGGCCGCGGCCTCCATCACCCGCTCCCCCGCCTTGTCCCAGACGACCGCATCCATCGGGTCGGTGACCTCCGGTGCGGAGTACTCCGGGTGCGCATGGTCGACGTAGAGCCGGGCGCCATTGGTGAGAATCATGTTCGCCGCACCGATCTCGTCGGCGTCGATGATCGGGGCCGGCCCGGACCCGCGACCGAGATCGAATCCGCGGGCGTCCCGCAGCGGGGATTCGACCTCGTAGTCCCAGCGGGTGCGCTTGGCGCGCGGCACCCCGGCGGCGGCGGCGTAGGCGAGCACGGCCTGCGTCGAGGTCATGATCGGATTCGCGGTCGGATCGCCCGGGGCGGAGATGCCGTACTCGACCTCGGTGCCGATGATGCGCTGCATGGTCACGAGGGTATGTCGCGGGAGTCGGGGTCGCTTCGCCGGGTTGTGCGGGCGACGGCTCTACCTTTACCCCTGAATCCGGGTGGCCTCCAAGGCCGCGTAGAGGAGTGCGGCCTGCGCCGGTTGGGCAGTGCTGAGCCCGGTGAGCTGTTCCATCCGGTCGAGTCGCCCGCGGACGGTGTTCCGGTGCATGTGCAATATCTCGGCGGCTTCGCTGGTAGATCCGCTCTGGAACCACACGCGTGCGGTGTGCAGCAGAGCCGCCGCGTCGGTCTGCGGGTCGTCAAAAACCGGACGCAGGATCGTCGTCAGGTTGGCGGCGCCCGCCGGATTACCGCTCAGCAGCACGCCGATCGGGTTGTCGTCGAACTCGACGACCTCGGCGGTATCCGGTGTTGCCGATCCGAGCGCCAACCTGGCCTGACGTAGCGCCAACCCGGCGTCCTGCACGTGGTCGAAACGTTCGCTGACGCCCACCGGCAACTGAGCCAGCCGGCGCAGCACCTCGCGCAACTCATCTGGGCCGAAACTCTCTCGGAGACTGACGATTCCCTCCTGACTGTGCGACGTCAGCCGCCAGGCGGACGGGACGTGTACGGCAGCGAGGGTGTACTCGACTCGGTCGAGTGCGACGACACCCGACCGCCGGCAGCGCGCGGAGACGACCACGTACTCGCCGCCCGTGAAGCCCAGTTTGGTCGCAGCGTTCCAGTCGGTCGCGGGCATCTCGGTGCCGTCGAGAAGACCGCCGACCAGCGTCGACCGAAGCTGTTGGTCGCGTCGTACCCGATCGGTCAGCGCGATCGTGAACGCTTCACTCGCCGCATCGGTGAACACATTCGAGATCTCCCATACGGTTGCGGTGTCGCCCATCATCTCCGGCCGGTCGCCGGGCGGTGTGCGGTCGACCAGTTCATCCCACACGAATCGGGTGCCGGTTCGGTAGGCGGCCATCACGCTGGCATATGACACGCCCTCGGACGCTCTTCGGGCGCCGGTGGCGCGGGCGCCCTGCAGTCCCGCATCAGGCAGAGCTGCCACCAGCCGCAAGATGTACGTGAGGTTCTCAACGCACGACCGCCGCAGTTCGGCTTCGGAAACCAACGGGTTGTCGACGTAGTCCGGCACTGCCCGCGTGATGTGGGACGCGAGCCGCGCCCCTACCCCTTCCACGTCGGCGAGCAGTGTGCGAGCCGCCTCAGCGGCCGGTCGCGAAAACCTCATCGCCTCCATGACGCCGACAGTTACCACGCAGAAGTGCGCCTGCACAGCGAATCACCTCGAAACGGGTGCGGTCACCCATGGCGTACCGCCTGGTTCGCGGGAAGTCTGGCACGTGGGAAACCTGCCGGAGAACTGATTACAGCAGTCGCGTACGCGATGTGGAAAGGGAGACATGGGCGACCGGAACATCATCCTCCTCACCTGGGCCGAGCCCGCGAAGGCATACCAAGCGTTCAGCCGGATCCGCGACGTGGACTTCGGTGGCGTCACCGTCGAAGGATCCGCGGTCGTCGAACGGCAATCGGACGGGCGGCTAAAGGTGGCCGACGGCCAGGACAACGAGTTGGGGTTGGGCACCCTGGGTGGCAGTGTCCTCGGCACGCTGATCGGACTCCTCGGCGGGCCCGTCGGTGCTCTGCTCGGGTTTGCCGGTGGCGCGTTATTCGGTTCGATCTTCGATGTCGGCCGGGCCGCGGACTCGGACAGCGTGGTCGGAGAGATGAGCCGCGCGCTACCACCCGGACATGCGGGGCTGCTGATCGAGGCCGAGGAGGTGTCGCCGTCCGGCATCGATCAGTTTGCCGCCGACGACGGCGCCACCGTCCTCCGCCGACCCGAAGACGAGGTGCTCGACGAGATCGCAGCCGCCGAGGATGCGGCCGAAGCGGCCGCATGGGCAGCGGACGAGAAGATGCGGGCCGCCAAACGCGAGGAGCGCAAGGAGAAGCGCGAGGAGCGGGTCGCCAAACTCAAGGCACGCCTGCACGGTGACCGGTCGTGACCGACGAGGCGACCCTCGTCGACGCCGAACGACAAGTCGGCCACATCGCCGACTACGCGTGGCGGCTGCCGCTGGGTGCCGGTCTCGTAGGGATCGTGCTCGGCGTCCTGATCGTCGTGTGGCCGGATACGTCGACGTTGGTGGCCGCGGTAATCTTCGGCGTGTACCTGGTGATCAGCGGAGTCGCCCAGGTCCTCCTCGGGCTGTTCGTCCATTTACCCGGCGCCCCACGCGCCCTGGTCTTAGTCTCCGGAGTGCTGTCGGTTGTGCTCGGCGTCGTCTGCTTCCGCGACCAGATGCAGTCGGTCGTCTTGCTGGCGATCTGGGTGGGCGTCGGCTGGATCATGGCAGGTTTCGCGACGCTCACATCATTCACCGCTATCGGGGCTTCCCGGGTCTTGCGTGCTGTCGAGGGCATCCTGATGGTCGCCGCGGGAGTCGTGCTGATCGTCTCGCCGATTGAGTCCCTGACAGCGCTGATCTGGCTGACCGGCATCTTGCTGATCGCGATCGGTGTTATTCAGGTCGCCGACGGTGTACGTCTGCGCAAGAGGATCCGCGCCGCGACCTGATCCTCGACGCGGATCGATTCGGGCGGATTCACGGCGCTGGTCGGTGAGGACACACGATGTCGTGCTTATTCGGGACGATGTCCGGACCCGAAGTCGCGGTCCGGTCGGGGTATGCCCTCAGTGGGGTCGCGATCCTCGGTCTGGGTGCGGCGGTGCTCCTCGTCAGCGGCACTGGCGTTGATCCGTTCACCGCACTGAACACGGGCCTCGCTGACCGACTCGGGTGGCCGCTCGGCGTCACCCAGTTGTCCACGAATCTGGTTCTCTTCGTGCTGGTGTGGCTGTTCGGCCGCGGCCAGATCGGTGTCGGCACGGTCATCAATATGGTGCTGACCGGCTTTTTCATCGGATGGTTCAGCAGGCTCCTCGACGACGTGGTCCCCGACAGCCCGTCAACGCTTGGCACGGCGATGCTGTTCGTCGTCGGATTGGTGATCTTCGACTTCGGCGCGAGCGCGTATATCAGCGCCGGGGTGGGCACCGCACCGTATGACGCGATCGCACCCATCGTCGTGGCGCGCACCGGATGGCGTTATCGCGGCGTGAGGGCTGTCCAGGATCTGACCTGTGTGGTGCTGGCCATCGGCGTCGGCGGGCAGGTCGGCGTGGGCACGGTGGTGACCGCATTCTTCAATGGCCCGCTGATCGAGCACTACTCGGAACGGTTCAATACACGCGCAGTCAATGCCTTGGTCCGGCGCTTTGCTGGACCCGCCGCATCGCGTCCGGCCGCCGCGTAAGGCTCAGCGCTTCGCTCTATCCGGGTGAGGCGACAACCCCGATGTTCACCTTCGGTGTTCGGCGCATCCGTCGCAGCGGGCCCGCGGCGTCGGTACCGTCTGCGGGGTGAAAGCTTTCCGCCGGTTCACCGTTCGGGTGCCGCTGCCACCGCAACTCGCCGACCTGGCCGTCGTGGCGCAGAACCTGCGCTGGGTCTGGCACACCCCGACCCAGGACCTGTTCGCCACCGTCGACCCCGAGGCGTGGTCGGCGACCGCGGACCCGATGCGGGTGCTGGCCGCGGTGAATCCCGACCAGTTGGCGGCGCTGGCCGCCGACGATGAGTTCCGCACCCGATTGGCGAGCGTCCGCGCCGACCTCGACCGCTATCTCGCCGAGCCCCGCTGGTTCGGCGCACAGTCCGCCGGCGATGACCCGATACCGAGCGGAATCGCCTATTTCTCCATGGAATTCGGCATCTCCGAGGTGTTGCCGATCTACTCGGGCGGGCTCGGCATCCTCGCCGGCGACCATCTCAAGGCGGCCTCGGACCTGGGTGTTCCGTTGATCGGTGTCGGGCTGTTCTACCGGTCGGGATATTTCCGGCAGAGCCTCACCCGCGACGGCTGGCAGGTCGAACGCTATCCGGTCAACGACCCCGGCTCGCTTCCGCTGACTTTGCTCACCGACGAATCGGACCGGCCCGTCCTTGTCGATGTCGCCATGCCGGGTGACCGCACCCTGCACGCCCAGGTGTGGGTGGCGACCGTCGGCCGGATTCCGCTGCTCTTGCTCGACTCCGACATCCCGGTCAACGACGACGAGATGCGCGCGGTCACCGACCGGCTGTACGGCGGCGACCAGGATCACCGCATCAAACAGGAGATCCTGCTCGGCATCGGTGGTGTCCGCGCGCTGCGCGAGTTCACCCGACGCACCGGCCGTCCCGAGCCGACCGTGTTCCACATGAACGAGGGGCACGCCGGATTCCTCGGTACCGAACGGATCCGGGAGCTCGTCGACGCCACCGCCCTGGATTTCGACGCGGCCGAGTCGGTGGTGCGTGCCTCGACCGTGTTCACCACGCATACTCCGGTACCCGCCGGCATCGACCGGTTTCCGCGCGACCTCGTCGGCTATTACCTCAACCCGGATTCCTCCGGGATGTCCCGGCTCTTGCCGGGCCTGTCCGCATCGACCGTGCTCGATCTCGGCGACGACGCCGACCCCGCGGTGTTCAACATGGCGCACATGGGATTTCGCCTCGCGCAGCGGTCCAACGGTGTGTCTGAACTACACGGGGCGGTCAGTCGGGACATGTTCGCCGACCTGTGGCCGGGGTTCGACGCCGCCGAGGTGCCCATCGGGTCGGTCACCAACGGTGTGCACGGGCCGACGTGGGTGGCGCGGCGCTGGTCGGAGGTCACCGGCGCGAACTCGGACGCCCCGTCCCCCGACGACGGTGAGGCGACGGCGGTCGCCGCCTACCGCCAGATGCCGGCGGCCGAGATCTGGCGGGTGCGCAGCGATCTGCGGGCAGGGCTGGTCGACGAGGTCCGCCGCCGCGCGCAGGCCAGCGGCCGCGACCGCGGTTTCGCCGACGCTGAACTCGCCTGGACCGCCGACATCTTCGACCCGGACGCCCTCACCATCGGATTCGCTCGCCGTGCAGCCACCTACAAGCGGCTGACGCTGATGCTGCGCGACCCGGATCGGATGCGGCGCATCCTGACCGACCCGGAACGACCGGTGCAGCTGGTCATCGCGGGCAAGGCGCATCCCGCCGACGATGGCGGCAAGGGGCTCATCCAGCAGATCGTGCGGTTCGCCGACGATCCGGAACTGCGCGAACGCATCGTGTTCCTTCCCGACTACGACATTTCCATGGCGCGGCACATCTACGCCGGATGCGATGTGTGGCTGAACAATCCGATCCGACCGATGGAGGCGTGCGGGACGTCGGGGATGAAGTCGGCGCTCAACGGCGGCCTCAACCTGTCCATCCTCGACGGCTGGTGGGACGAGATGGCCGACGGTGAGAACGGCTGGGCGATCCCGTCCGCGGAAGGCGTCGACGACGAGCGGCGGCGCGACGACCTGGAGGCGGAGGCGCTCTATTCACTGCTCGAGGAGACGGTGATCCCGCTGTTCTATGCCCGCGACACCGCCGGCGACGGATCGGGCGGCGGCGTGCCCGACCGCTGGGTGGAGATGGTGCGGCACACGCTCGGTGTCCTCGGACCCAAGGTGCTGGCCACCCGCATGGTGCGCGACTACACCACCGAGCTTTACCTTCCCGCCGGCCGGTCGTACGACCAGGCCTGCGCCGACGACTACGCCCTCGCGCGGGATCTGGCGGACTATCGGCGACGCCTCGACACGGCATGGTCGGCGGTGGCGATCGCCGGCATCGACGAGGTCGGCGACCCGGATACATCGGCGCCGCCGCCGGACGGCATCCGTCTGACGGCCCAGGTCGCGCTCGGTGACCTGACACCCGACGAGGTGTCGGTGCAGGCGGTGCTCGGGCCGGTGGACGAGGCCGGCGAGATCACCGACCCGGAGCTGACCGCAATGGCGGCGCCCGGCGGTGCCCAGGCCGCCACCGGTGCCGACGGTGGCGGTGACCAAGCGCCGACGGCACCCGCCCCGGATGCGTCCGGCCGGATTCCGTTCGGCGCGACAGTTGTCCCGAACCGGTCGGGAGTGCTCGGCTATACCGCGCGCGTCCTCCCCCGTCACCCGCTGCTGACCGACGACGCCGAACTCGGTCTCGTGCGCTATCCGGTCGATCCGGCCGCGTCGTAACCGACCGTCGTCGGACTCCGCGGCGGGGTCGCGGTCACCGGCGGGTAAGTCGCAGCCGGGAGTAGGTGAAGCCGAGCAGCGCCAGCGCGAGCACCGCGAGCGCGCCGTAGGCCAGCGCCGAGTGGGCCAGAGACGGTCGCCAGAGGTCGATGATCTGCGGGGCAACCGGATTGATGGCCGGCAGGTCGACCGCGCCGGCCGCCGCGACGTAGCCCCAGAACGAGGGGAAGATCCACGACAGCTGGGCCAGGCCCGGGGCGTCGAGCGCGAACAGCCCGCCGCAGAACACGAGCTGCACCATGATCACGATGACCAGCGGCGGCATCACCTGCTCGTTGGAGCGGACCGCCGACGAGATGGCCAGCCCGACAAGGGTCGACACACACGCCAGCACACCGATGGCGACCACCAGGTCGATCGTGGGGTTCAGCACCGGACCACCGAGCTGCGGTAATCCGCGGCCGAGGAAGGCGATCCCGACCATCACCGCCGTCTGCATCAGGGCGGCGACGAAGAACACCACCAGCTTCGCACCGAGGTACGCCGACGGCCGCAATCCGACCGCGCGTTCGCGTTCAAAGATGTCCCGCTCACCGACCAGGTCGCGCACGGTGAGCGCGGCACCCATGAAGGCGGCGCCGACGACGAGAACCACCAGCACCTGGATCGCTTCGCCGCCATCCTTGGGCGGGGTACCCGGCGGGGCGCCGGGTGGTGGCACCGCTCGCCCGAACCCGTTCGACCCCGGGATGACCAAGGTCAGCAGACCGAGCACGACCGGCATCAGCACCAGGAAGACGAGATAGCCGACGTCGGCGAAAATCAGCCGCACCTGACGGCGAGCGATGGTGCCTGCCTGCCGGGCGACGCTGGTCTGCGGCACTGGGATCGGCGGCCCGGGCGGACGGGGCGGTGGCGGGGCCTGCGGGGCGCGACGACCGCTGAGGTATCGCAGATGGGCGGTGTCGGGCTGATCGGCGACGAACGCGAAGATCTCGGCCCAATCCGAGGTCCCCATCGTCGTCTCGATGCCGGCCGGCGGTCCGTAGTACGCGGTCTTGCCGCCGGGGGCCAGGAGCAACACCTGATCGCACATCGACAGGTAGGTCAGCGAATGCGTGACGACCAGCACGACGCGGCCCGCGTCGGCGAGGCGCCGCAACGTGGACATCACCTGCCGATCCAGCGCCGGGTCGAGCCCCGAGGTCGGTTCGTCGAGGATCAGCAGCGACGGACCGGTGAGCAGTTCCATGGCCACCGAGGCCCGCTTCTGCTGGCCGCCCGAGAGCTTGTCGATCCGGGTGCCTGCGTGCTCGGTCAGTTGCAGCTCCCGCAGGACACCGTCGATGACGGTGTCCCGATCGGTGGTGCTCAGATCGGGCGGCAGCCGTAGCTCGGCCGCGTACCGCAAGGCCTGACGCAGCGTCAGCTTGTGGTGCAGGACGTCGCGCTGCGGCACCATCCCGATGCGGGTGCGCAGCGCGTCGTACTCCTCATGGACGCTGCGGTTCTCGAAGGACACCTGACCGCTGGTGGGGGTGGTCAGCCCGGCGACGACACGCGACACCGTCGACTTGCCCGCGCCGGACGGTCCGATGACCGCGGTGAGGGTGCCGGGGCGGGCGCTGAACTCCACCTCCTGCAGCAGGCGTTTGCCACCGTCGACGACGAAGCTGACGCCGTGCACGTGCAGACCGCCGGCGACGACGTTCTGTTCCTGGCCGCGCATCAGGCTGCCGCCGGCCACCACGAAGTCGCTGTTGCCGATGGTGACGACGTCTCCGTCACCGAGCCGCGCGCCGGGGACCCGCTGTCCGTTGACGTGCGTGCCGTTGACGCTGTTCAAATCCTCGATGAACAACCCGTCCGGCCGGGAGATGATGCGTGCGTGATGCCGGGAGGCGAGCACGTCGCTGACGACGATGTCGTTGTCCGGTGTGCGGCCGATCGTCTGTACCCCGGCGAGGTGGATGGTTTCCCGACCGGGCGGGCGCAGGTTGCCCGGGATCTGGTAGACCGCGGACACGTTCTGCTGCAACGACTGCAGATGGGGTGCGTCGCGCAGCTCGGGCGGCATCGGCGCAACCTCCGGCGGCACCGGGGCTGGCGCCGGCCCGTGGGGCATCGGCGTGCTCGGTCGGCCGCCCGACGGCGGCATCATCGTCCGAGCGGCCGGCGGATACCCCGGCGCCGGGTAGCCGGGCGCGCGGCCCGCCTCCAGCGCGATGTCCATCACCGGCCCGGTGGCCGCGTCGCCGAGCCGAATCTGGATCGGCCCCGACACCGTCAGCTCGCCCACTCGGCGGCCCGCCACGAAGAAGCCGTTGGTGCTGCCGATGTCGACCACCGACCACGACTGGCCGCGCCACTCGATGGCCAGATGCCGCCGCGACACCATCGGATGATTGATCACGATGTCGTTGTCCGGGGTGCGGCCGAGGGTGACGCGCGGGGCATCCCCCAACGGGTGAGCGACCCCGGCGACGATCACCCGTCCGCGAGCCATCCAGACGCTGTTCATCGCCGATGACTCTAATGCCTGAACAGCCGCCGTACCCGATGGAGTCGCGCGATCGACGGACTCACGTACCGGGGGTACGGCGGCTGCTGTCGGCCGGGGTCGGGCCTGTCTACAGGTACTGGCCGGTGTTGGTTTCGGTGTCGATGGCCCGGCTGGCACCCGAGCTCTTGCCGGTCACCAGGGTGCGGATGTAGACGATCCGCTCCCCCTTCTTGCCGGAGATGCGCGCCCAGTCGTCCGGGTTGGTGGTGTTCGGCAGGTCCTCGTTCTCGGCGAACTCGTCGAGGATCGAGTCGAACAGGTGCTGCACCCGCAGGCCGGGCTGACCGGTCTCCAGTTGCGACTTGATCGCGTACTTCTTCGACCGGTCCACGACGTTCTGGATCATCGCGCCCGAATTGAAGTCCTTGAAGTACATGATCTCCTTGTCGCCGTTGGCGTAGGTGACCTCCAGGAAGCGGTTCTCGTCGCTCTCGGCGTACATCCGCTCGACCACCCGCTCGATCATCGCGTTGATGCAGGCCGTCCGGTCGCCCCCGAACTCACCGAGGTCGTCGGCGTGCACCGGCAGCGCCTCGGTGAGGTACTTGGAGAAGATGTCCATCGCCGCCTCGGCGTCGGGACGTTCGATCTTGATCTTCACGTCCAGCCGGCCGGGCCGCAGGATCGCCGGGTCGATCATGTCCTCACGGTTGGAGGCGCCGATGACGATGACGTTCTCCAGACCCTCGACACCGTCGATCTCGCTGAGCAACTGCGGGACCACCGTGGTCTCGACATCGGAGGACACCCCGGACCCGCGGGTGCGGAAGATGGAGTCCATCTCGTCGAAGAACACGATCACGGGCGTGCCCTCGGACGCCTTCTCCCGAGCACGCTGGAAGATGAGCCGAATGTGCCGCTCGGTCTCGCCGACGAACTTGTTCAGCAGCTCCGGGCCCTTGATGTTGAGGAAGTACGACTTCGCCTCCTTGGCGTCGTCGCCGCGGGCCTGCGCGATCTTCTTCGCGAGCGAATTGGCGACCGCCTTGGCGATCAGCGTCTTACCGCACCCGGGCGGACCGTAGAGCAGGACGCCCTTCGGTGGCCGCAGCGAGTAGTCGCGGAACAGATCTTTGTGCAAGAACGGCAGTTCGACCGCGTCCCGGATCTGTTCGATCTGCCGCCCGAGACCGCCGATGTCGGTGTAGCCGACGTCCGGCACCTCCTCCAGCACCAGGTCCTCGACCTCGGCCTTGGGGACACGTTCGAACGCGAAACCGGCCTTGGTGTCGATCAGCAGCGAGTCACCCGGTCGCAACGTACGGCGCGTGCCGTCCTCGCCGTCGACCTCCCCGATCAGCGGTTCGGCCAGCCAGACCACGCGCTCCTCGTCGGCGTGGCCGACCACCAACGCGCGCCGGCCGTCGCCGAGGACCTCGCGGAGGGTGGAGATCTCGCCGACCGAGTCGTAGTCGCACGCCTCGACCACGGTCAACGCCTCGTTCAGTCGCAGCGTCTGCCCCTTGCGCAGCAGATCGGTATCGATATTCGGCGAGCACGTCAGCCGCATCTTGCGTCCGGAGGTGAACACGTCGACCGTTTGGTCGGGCAGGATCTCGAGCAGCACGCCGTAGCCGCTCGGCGGTTGCCCGAGCCGGTCGACCTCTTCGCGCAACGCGACGAGCTGCTGCCGAGCTTCCTTGAGGGTTTCCAAGAGTTTCGCGTTGCGGGCGGTCAGGCTGTCGACACGGTCCTGCAGATCCCGGGTATCCGGGCCGGGACGGGCGAACGAACTCCGCTCGTCGGCTCGCGATAGCGACGAGTATGCGGCGCCAAAGCCGCCACCGGAACCGGTCACGGCGTCGTCGCCCAGGTTTTCGTAGTTGGCAGATTCGTTGCCCGCAGATTCACGACGGTCAGATCCGGTCATTGCTGACTCCTCTCGCCGGCAGGCCCTCCATCGGGAGTTCCCGCGCCGTGCAACCCACGCTACCGGGATGCGACGACAAACGTCGCGCGCGGCGCGACAGCGGCTGTTGAGGGTGCGTTAAATGTATGTCTTCGCAACGTATTCGCGATGTTTCGCCGCGGCCGGGCCGCCGAGGCTACCCGCGAGTCGGCCGACGTTGCGGACGCAGGGTCGTGGTGCCGTCGGCGAGGCGCCGCGCGGTGATCAGAAACGCGGTGTGGCCTTGCATTTTGTGTTCGGGCCGGACGGCGAGGCCAACCGCGCTCCAGTCGCGAACGAGGGACTCCCAGGCACGGGGTTCGGTCCAGCACTCCTGTTCGCGCAGCGCCTCGATCAGGCGCGACAACTGCGTGACCGTTGCCACGTAGACGGTTAATACGCCGCCTGGTTTCAGGATCGCGCGCACCGCGTCGAGTGGTTCCCAGGGCGCCAGCATGTCCAGCACGATGCGGTCGAAGGCCTCGCCGCGATCGATATCGGCGAGGTCGCCGACGATCAGTTCCCAGTTCTCCGGTGGACCGCCGAAGAAGGTGTCGACGTTGCGACGGGCGTGCTCGGCGTGGTCCTCGCGGATCTCGTAGGACACCACACTGCCGTCGGCCCCGACGGCCCGCAGCAGCGAACAGGTCAGGGCACCGGATCCGGCGCCGGCCTCCAGGACGCGCGCGCCGGGAAAAATGTCACCCTCCGTGACGATCTGCGCGGCGTCCTTGGGATAGATGACCTGCGCCCCGCGCGGCATCGACAGCACGTAATCGGTCAGCAGCGGACGCAGCGCCAGGTATTGGGTGCCCGACGTCGCGGCGACCACGCTGCCTTCCGGCGCGCCGATCAGGTCGTCGTGCGCGATCGCTCCGCGATGGGTGTGGAACAGCTTCCCGGGTTCCAGATGCACGGTGAACTTCCGGTTCTTCGCGTCGGTCAGTTGCACCCGGTCGCCCACCGCGAAGGGGCCGGTCGTCGCCATCGTGAGGATCATCCTTCCGAACGCCGGCAGCCCCCGACCGCGGGTGTCGCGGCGCGGTTCTGTCCGTGTCGCGCCCTACCCTGCCAAATGTGAGCACGACCGTTTCTCCCGGGGCTTCTCCGACCGCCGACGCCCGCGGTGTCGTCGGGCGCCCGCTGGCGCTCTCGCCGTCGCGGGCCGCGGACTTCAAGCAGTGCCCGCTGCTGTACCGCTACCGGGCCATCGACCGATTCCCGGAAACCCCGACTCCCGCGCAGACTCGCGGCACGGTCGTTCATGCGGCGCTGGAGCATCTGTTCGACCTGCCGGCCCCGCTGCGCACCCGCGAATCGGCCGAACTCCTCGTCGAGGGCGCGTGGGCCGCGATGTGTGAGGCCGATCCCCGAGTGACGGATGTGGTGGGTGACGGCTCGGACACGAAGTTTCTTGCCGACGCGCAACGGTTGATCGCCACCTATTACACGATGGAGAACCCGACGGCATTCGATGCCGACGCGGTGGAACTGCACGTCGAGATCGAGTCCGGCGATGTGCGGATGCGCGGCTTTATCGACCGCGTCGACGTCGCGCCGACCGGAGAGATCCGGGTGGTCGACTACAAGACCGGCCGCGCCCCGGGCGAGGGGTTCGAGGCTCGCGCGCTGTTCCAGATGAAGTTCTACGCGCTGGCGATCCTGCGGCTTCGCGGAGTGGTACCGACCCGGTTACAACTGATGTACCTGTCCGACGGGCAACAACTCGTCTACACCCCCGACCGGGACGAACTGGAGCGGTTCGCCCGCACCCTGTCGGCGATCTGGACGGCGATCCGCGCGGCGGTGACGTCCGGCGATTTCCGACCGCGCCGGTCCCGCCTGTGTGGGATGTGCGACCACAAGGCGCGCTGCCCCGAGTTCGGCGGCGAGGTTCCGCCCTACCCCGGACCGCCGCCGGGATTCGACGGCGACGACTGACGGCGCGGTTGGCCGGTGCCCGGGCCGTCGGGCAGCGGTTGTCGCAACCGGACGGTACCGACGGCGGCGGTGCGGCCCGTACGCCGGTCGCTGCCGGCGGACCCGTCGGAGCGTGCTCGGGCGTCGCCGTCCGTCTCGGCGTCGGGACGGGAGTTGGTCGGCGAGCGCCGTCCGTCCGGCCGCTGCGACTCGGTCGGCGCCGGTTCGGTAGACGGCGCCGTGGTGTCGTCGGTCGTCGCTGCGCGTCGTCCGGGTTGATCGTCGTCGGTGCCGGCCTCGACGACCGACGTGTACGCGTTGTCCGGGGTCGGCGGCCGCAGCCGGTAGAACCCTTCGGATGCGGAGTCCCAGGCGTTCAGAGTGCGCCGTGGTGTGCGGATGCCCAGCTTTCGCAGGGCCATGTCGCCCATCATCGTGAACGGATGGTGGTCAGGTCGGTAGACCAGGTAGGTGGTGTTGCCGTCCGTGCTACGGAGCACCCGCGGCGGGGCCATCGTGTTCAGCGTCGAGTAATTCTGCGCGCCCCGACCGGCGTGAATCGTGACGAATCCGGCGATGCCAACCAACACCGAGCCGACCGGTCGCTGCGGATCCCAGTTCAGATCGGCGGCGGGATCGCCCTCGATGATGACCGACGTCACGTCGAGGTCACCGGTCCGGGCGGGGTCGCGCGCGCCGTTGGCCGCCGCGCCGAGCGCCCGTACTGTGCCGGCTGCCCACCATTCCCCCGCCACCACAGGCTTGGCTCCCCATGGACTGCGTGGGTCGGCCACCAGCACCACCCTATTGCGGGTCGGGTCGAGAGTGCCGTTCCGGGAGGCGGTTTCGGCGGCGTTGCCCAATGCCTCGGCGCCTTGCGAGAAGCCGGTGTAGATCACGAACGGGGTCTGTGGCCCGTTCAGCCGGCGCATGACCGCCAGATTCTTCCGGATGGCGATGTCCCGGGACGCGTCGTAGCTCGGCGCGAAGATCGGCAGCAGTGCCCCGGAATTGCCGGAGACGAACGGGCCCAACGCCTGCGGATAATCGACGACCACGGTGTAGCGTCCGCCGCGCATGCCCTTGATGCGGGGGTACAGTTCGGTGTCGTCGGTACCCGGCGAGACCACCATCAGCGTGTCGCGGCCGACCCGGGTGTCGTTGACGAACCAGTCGGATTGCCCCTCCGCGAATGATTCCGGGGAGGCGCGGTCGATGACGCCGTCGGCCATCAGGGTGTGCAGTTGCGTGCGGGTGTGCGGGGCCAGCGACGCGGTGGCCGCAGCCGCCCCGGCGGTCAGTGTGCCGGCCACGACGGTCGGCGCCACCGCACCGAGACAGACCGCGCAACCGAGCGCTACCGATCCGGCGGCCTTCTTCCACCTGTGCATCACGGGACTCCTGTCTGCTGAAGAGTCGTTCGTGCCGGTCGGGCCCCCTGTCCGACAGCATGATTCGGGGTATCCACCGGTGAAGGTAGTCGATGCCGGACGGCGCCGCTGGCGACCGCGCGGGGTCATTGACAAACTGTGATGGATTCATTCGTTCGCCCGAAACACCACCCTCGACCATCCCGCTATGGCGCTGGGCATAGTCTCTCGGTCGTGGACAGTGCCTACTACATCCCGATCGATCCGGACGCCGACATCGACAGTGGCGGGACGGCCGAGGGTGTCGAGTACTTCACGCCGACACCGTCGACGGCGAGCGTCTGGGACTCGGCACTACAGCACGGCGGTCCGCCGTCGGCGCTGCTGATGCGGTCGATGCTGCGCCTGCAACCGGATCCGTCGATGCGGTTCACTCGGGTGACGGTCGACATCTTGGGCGCGGTCGGCTTCGGGGTGAACCGGGTGCGGGCACGGGTGCTGCGCCCGGGAAAGCAGATCGCGATGCTCGCTGCCGAACTGGACGTGCAGCAGCCGGACGGTGGATTCCGCACCGCCGCACGTGCTTCGGCATGGTTGATGCGGACCGTCGATTCCACCGCGATCACCCGGAGTCCCCAGCCGCCGCTGGTCCCGGTCCCGAACGAGTTGGAGCGTCACATCGGGGTGAGCTCCGATCCGCGACTCGGCGTCGACTGGGGTGACGTCGGCTTTATCGGCACGCTGGAGACGGCACCGGTCGACGGCCGGGTGGGCGACACCCCAGCGCTGTGGCTGCGGCCGGCGATCGACCTCGTCGAGGGGGAACCGATCTCCGACCTCGAGTCGATTTTCACCGTCATCGACGTCGCGAACGGCCTCGGCACGCGGTTGCGGCCGGACGAGTGGACGTGGATGAACACCGACACCACGGTGCATCTCACGACCGTGCCCCGAGGGCCGTGGCTCGGGATCGACTCGGATCTGGCTTCCGGGCCAGACGGATTCGGCGCCACCTTCGCCGACCTGTACGACACATCCGGGTTCATCGGACGCTCCGCGCAGACGGTGTTGCTGGCACCGCGCTGAGCACCGGGCCGTGCGCGGTGTCGGTGCCGAACGGTCAGAACCGGCAGGAGCGAATGTCGGAGGCGAGGATGGCGCGGGCCCCGAGCTCGGACAGGTCGTCCATCAGGTTCTGGTGGTCGCGCCGCGGCACCATCGCGCGGACCGCAACCCACTCCGGGTCGGCCATCGGTGCCACCGTCGGCGACTCGAGGCCGGGGGTCATCGCCGTCGCCCGATCCAGCAGCGGTAACGGGCAGTCGTAGTCGATCATCACGTACTGCTGCCCGAACACGACGCCCTGGACCCGCTTGACGAACTGGCGGGCCGGCTTGTCGGTGTCGGCGATCCCCCCGGCACGGCTGATCAAGACGGCCTCGGAGTCACACAGGGATTCGCCGAAGGCGGCGAGTCCGTGCTGGCGCAGGGTACGGCCCGAACCGACGACGTCGGCGATTGCGTCGGCGACCCCGAGCTGGATGGAGATTTCCACCGCTCCGTCGAGCCGGATGATCTCGGCGTCGATCCCGCGGGCCGCGAGGTCGGCGCGGACGAGATTCGGGTACGAGGTGGCGATGCGCTGACCGGCGAGATCGTCGACCGTCCAGTCCTGACCGGCCGGCGCCGCATACCGGAACGTCGACGAGCCGAAGCCCATCGACAGCTCTTCGGCGACGTCGGCGCCGGAGTCGCGGGCCAGGTCCCGGCCGGTGATGCCCAGGTCGAGGGTGCCCGCACCCACGTAGATCGCGATGTCCTTGGGGCGCAGGAAGAAGAACTCGACGTCGTTGTTGTTGTCCAGGACGGTGAGGTCCTTGGCATCGGTACGGCGCCGGTAGCCGGCCTCGGTGAGGACGGCGGCAGCGGATTCGGAGAGTGCGCCCTTATTCGGGACGGCGACACGCAGCATGGGGATTCTCCGGGGTGGTCGGTCGGCTGTCGGGGTGCGGGGCGGCCGGGCCGCGGATCGGCTCGGCCTACAGGTGCCGGTACACGTCGTCGAGCGTCAAGCCCCGCTGGATCATGGTCACCTGCAGCCAGTACAGCAGTTGCGAGATTTCCTCGGCGAGGGCCTCGTCGGACTGGTACTCGGCGGCCAGCCACACCTCACCGGCCTCTTCGACGATCTTCTTGCCCAGTGTGTGCATGCCCGCGTCGAGTGCGGCGACGGTCCCGCTGCCTGCCGGGCGGGTCTGCGCCTTGTCGGTCAGCTCGGCGAACAGCTCGTCGAAGGTCTTCACGACGGTCCAGTGTGGCACGACCGCCGACCTCCCGGGTCGCCGGTCCCGGTGCTCGTAGCGCTGTGTCGGCCGCGGCGGCTCAGCGAGCGGGAGTCGCTGCCGCCGCGACGGCGAGGTCGGCGGCCGTGAGTCCGGTGAGGGTGGGGCGGAGGGTGCGGCCGGATGCCGGGTCGACCGGCGCCGCGGACGGCACCACCAACGCGGGGATTCCCGCAGCGGCGGCCGCGGCGGCTCCCGTCGGTGAGTCCTCGATCACCAGGCACTGTGCCGGCTCGACGCCGAGCAGCGCGGCGGCCCGCAGGTACGGGTCCGGGTGGGGTTTGGCGCGGGCGACCTCGTCGCCGCATACGCTCGCGGAAAATCGGCCGACGCCGATCGTGTCCAGGGCGACGTCGGTGAGTTCGCGCACCGTGTTGGTCACCAGTGCCATCGGAACGCCCTGGACGGTCACGAGTTCCAGCGCCTCGGGAGCACCGGGTCGCCACGGCAGACCGTCGCCGAACAGCTCGGCGACGCGGTCGAGCAACCATCGGGCATCGGCCATGTACTCGCGCTTTTCGCCCGGCAGTCCGGCTGCGTCGTACACCCGGGTCAACGCGTCGGTCATGGCGTTGCCGAGTGTCGACTCACGGAGTTCGGGTGTCATCTGCAGACCGCGCCGGGCGGCCAGCTCGATCATCGCGATGTCCCAGAGCGGCTCGGTATCGAGGATGGTGCCGTCCATATCCCACAGCACCGCGGCGGGCAGCGGCGTCGTCGAGGTACTCACCGCAGCATCATCGCCGACGCGGCCACGCTCTCGCCAATCGCCTCCCCGCCCGATCCCGCTGGTCGATTCCCGCTGCCCACCGGACCCCGCTGGTCGATTCCCGCTGCCCACCGGATCCCGCTGGTTGAGTAGCCCGCGAGGAACGAGCGAGCGTATCGAAACCAGCGACTGCCCGCCCGGCTGCGCGCAACCCCCCGCTGGTTTACTTCCGCTGCCCACCAGATCCCGCTGGTTAACTCCCGCTGCCCACCGGATCCCGCTGGTTGAGTAGCCCGCGAGGAACGAGCGAGCGTATCGAAACCAGCGACGGCGCCGACATCGACGCCGATAAGCACGGCCGGATCGTCGCCGCCACACACGTAGCTGAACCAACCAACTCAGGGCCGCCAACTCACACGCTGGTGGCGGTGCGGGCGGGAATGGCGCCGTCGTCGTGCTTCCGATAACGGCGCCGAGTGCCGGGATCGTGTGCTCGCAGGGCACGGATTCGCTACTGGCGCTGGTTTCGATACGCCGCTCGTACCTCGCGGCTACTCAACCAGCGGAGTAAGGCCACACACCCAGCGGGAGAAGGCTGCTCAACCAGCGGGACAAGGGCACACGCCCAGCGGGAGAAGGCCATACATCCAGCGGGAGAACCACTCTCACCCTCCGACGGCAGCGGTGCTCGCTTCGATACGCCGCTCGTACCTCGCGGCTACTCAACGAGCGGGAAGCCACCCCTCGCGGCTACTCAACCAGCGGGAAGGCTGCGGAGGAGGCGCGCTCAGGTGTTGAAGTACTTCGCCTCGGGGTGGTGCAGGACGAACGCATCTGTCGACTGCTCGGGGTGCAACTGCAGTTCCTCGGACAGATGCACGCCGATGCGCTCCGGCTCCAGCAACTCCATCATGACGGCGCGATCCTCCAGGTTCGGGCAAGCGCCGTAGCCAAACGAGAACCGCGCCCCACGGTATTCGAGGTCGAAGAAACCTTGCGCCGCAGCGGGATCCTCGGTGCCGAGCGACCGCTCCCCCACCGTCAGCTCGCCGCGAACCCGCTGATGCCAGTACTCGGCGAGCGCTTCGGTGAGCTGGACACCGATGCCGTGCACCTCCAGATAGTCGCGGTAGGCGTCGTCGGCGAACAGCTTGTTGGCGAAGTCGGCGATCGGCTGGCCCATGGTGACCAGCTGGAACGGCAGCACGTCGACCCGCCCCTCCGCGCGGGCCGCCTCCCGGGAACGAACGAAGTCGGCGATGCACAGGAACCGCGACCGCTGCTGACGCGGGAAGGTAAAGCTGTGCCGCACCGGTGCGTCCGGATCCGGTCCGGTGAGCACGTGTACCGTGTCGCCCTCGCTGACGGCCGGAAAGTAGCCATAGACGACGGCCGCGTGCTGCAGGATGCCTTCGGTGGACAGCCGATCGATCCAATACCGCAGCCGCGGCCGACCCTCGGACTCCACGAGTTCCTCGTAGGACGGACCGGTACCGCCACGCGCTCCCCGTAATCCCCACTGCCCCAGAAACAGCGCGCGTTCGTCGAGGAGCTGGAGGTAGTCGGCGACGGGAATGCCCTTCACGATGCGCGAGCCCCAAAACGGCGGCGCGGGCACCTCGTTGTCGGCGGCGACGTCGGAACGCGCCGGCACCTCCACCGGCGTCTCGGCGGCCTTGCGCTTTTCCGCGATGCGCTTGGAGCGTTCGTGTCGCGCCTTCCGCTCCGCGGCTTTCTCCTTGGCGGCCAACGCTTCCGGACTGTCCGGCGCCGGGCCGCCACCCCGCTTGCGGGCCATGATGTCGTCCATCAGGCGCAGGCCCTCGAACGCATCCCGGGCGTAGTGCACGTCGCCCTCGTAGGTGTCGGTCAGGTCGTTCTCGACATACGAGCGGGTCAGCGCAGCACCGCCGAGCAACACCGGGTAGGAGTCGGCGATGCCGCGGGAGTTCATCTCCTGCAGATTCTCTTTCATGACCACGGTGGACTTGACGAGCAGCCCGGACATGCCGATGACATCGGCCCGCTTGTCCTCGGCGACCTCGAGGATCGTCGAGATCGGTTGCTTGATACCGATGTTGACGACCTCGTAGCCGTTATTGGACAGGATGATGTCAACGAGGTTCTTGCCGATGTCATGCACGTCGCCCTTGACCGTGGCAAGCACGATCCGCCCCTTGCCGTCCTCACCCGTGGACTCCATGTGTGGTTCCAGGTGCGCGACAGCTGTTTTCATGACCTCGGCGGATTGCAGCACGAACGGCAACTGCATCTGGCCGGAGCCGAACAGCTCGCCGACGGTCTTCATCCCGGACAGCAGGGTCTCGTTGATGATCGCCAGCGGCGGCCGCTGCGTCATCGCCTCGTCCAAATCGGCCTCCAGGCCGTTGCGTTCGCCGTCCACAATCCGCCGCTCGAGGCGTTCGAAGAGCGGGAGCTTGGCGAGCTCCGCGGCGCGTGACTCGCGTGCCGACGCCGCCGACACTCCCTCGAACAGCTCCATCAGTTTCTGTAGCGGGTCGTAGCCCTCGCGTCGCCGGTCGTAGACCAAGTCGAGCGCGACCTGCCGCTGCTCGTCGGGAATCTTGTTCATCGGCAGGATCTTCGACGCGTGCACGATCGCGGTGTCCAGCCCCGCCTGGACGCATTCGTGCAGGAACACCGAGTTGAGAACCTGCCGGGCGGCCGGGTTCAGACCGAACGAGACGTTCGAGATGCCCAGGGTGAAGTGCACGTCCGGGTGCGCTTCGTGCAGCCGGCGGATCGCCTCGATCGTCTCGATCCCGTCGCGGCGCACCTCCTCCTGTCCGGTGGAGATCGGGAAGGTGAGCGCGTCGATGATGATGTCTTCCTCGGCGAGCCCCCAGTTGCCGGTGATATCGGCAATGAGGCGCTCGGCGACCCGGACCTTCCAGTCAGCGGTGCGCGCCTGCCCCTCCTCGTCAATAGTGAGTGCGACCACCGCGGCGCCATGTTCGACGACGAGCCGCATGATCCGGTTGAATCGGGAGTTCGGGCCGTCGCCGTCCTCGTAGTTGACCGAGTTGACCGCGCACCGCCCGCCGAGCGCCTCCAATCCGGCGCGGATGACGTCGGGTTCGGTGGAGTCGAGCATGATCGGCAGCGTCGACGAGGTGGCGAGCCGACCGGCCAACGCGGTCATGTCGGCGGCGCCGTCGCGTCCGACGTAGTCGACGTTGAGGTCGAGCATGTGGGCGCCGTCCCGGGTCTGGTCCTTGGCGATATCCAGGCAGCGCTGATAGTCCTCGGCGATCATCGCCTCGCGGAATGCCTTGGAGCCGTTGGAGTTCGTCCGCTCCCCGATGACCAGGAAGCTGGCGTCCTGGTCGAAGGGCACGGCACTGTACAGCGACGATGTCTCCGAGAGGTGTTGTGGCGCACGGTCGGCCCGATTCACGGCCGCGACCGCGTCGGCGACCTGCCGGATGTGTTCGGGGGTGGTACCACAGCAGCCGCCGACCATGGACAGGCCGAACTCGCCGACGAAACCTGCCAGTGCCTGCGCCAATTCGTCTGGGCGCAAAGGGTACTCGGCGCCGTTCGAGCCGAGGACCGGCAGCCCGGCGTTGGGCATCACCGACACCGGAATCCGGGCGTGCCGGGACAGATACCGCAGGTGTTCGCTCATCTCGGCGGGCCCGGTGGCGCAGTTGAGGCCGATCATGTCCACGCCAAGCGGTTCGATCGCGGTCAGCGCCGCACCGATCTCCGATCCGAGCAACATGGTGCCGGTGGTCTCCACCGTGACGTGCGAGATGATCGGGATGCGACGGCCGAGATGATCCATGGCGCGGCGGGCTGCGACGACGGCCGCCTTCACCTGCAACAGATCCTGCGACGTCTCGATGAGCACCGCGTCGGCGCCGCCGTCGAGCATCCCGGCGACGCACTCGTAGTAGGCGTCGCGGATGGACTCAAACGTGGTGTGGCCGAGGCTGGGCAGCTTCGTACCCGGCCCGATGGAACCCAGCACATAGCGGTCCATGCCGTCGGCGCCGGGACCCATCTCGTCGGCCACACCCCGAGCGATCGATGTGCCCTTGTAGGCGAGTTCGCGAATGCGGTCGGCGATGTCGTAGTCGCCGAGGTTGGACAGGTTGCAGCCGAAGGTGTTGGTCTCGACCGCGTCGGCGCCGGCCTCGAAGTAGGCGCGGTGAATATCGGCGAGGACGTCGGGGCGGGTGTCGTTGAGGATCTCGTTGCAGCCCTCGAGCCCGGCGAAATCGTCCAGCGTCAAGTCGGCGGCTTGCAGCATCGTGCCCATCGCGCCGTCGCCGATCAGCACGCGCCGCGACATCGACGTCAGGAACGTCGTGTCGTATCCGGTGGTCTGGCTTGTCTGATCGGGCATGGTTGTCAGCGTAGTTCGCTCTCTGTTGGGTCGGGTCGTAGGCTGGTTCGGTGAACGCTGAGCAGATCCCGAACCTTCCCCGACTGCGTCGGCCGATCCTGCTGGCAGCCTTCGAGGGCTGGAACGACGCCGGTGACGCCGCCAGCAACGCCGTCGAACATCTGGCACTCACCTGGGATGCGCGACCACTGGTCGACATCGACTCCGACGACTACTACGACTTCCAGGTGAACCGCCCCACGGTGCGCCAGATCGACGGGGTTACCCGTCGTATCGACTGGCCGACGACGTCGATCTCCTACTGCACACCCGCCGGGGCCGACCGGGACATCGTACTGGTCCGCGGGATCGAGCCCAACATGCGCTGGCGGGCGTTCTGCGCCGAGATCGTCGACCTCGCCGAACAGCTCTCCGTCGAGACCAGCGTGATGTTGGGTGCGCTGCTCGCCGATACGCCGCACACGCGGCCGGTTCCGGTCAGCGGCAGCGCCTACAGCAGCGATGCCGCGGCCCGGTTCAACCTGGCGGAAAGCCGCTACGAGGGACCGACCGGCATCACCGGGGTGTTGCAGGACCTGTTCGTCCAGGCCGGGATGCCGGCGGTGTCGTTCTGGGCGGCGGTGCCGCATTACGTGTCGGCGCCGCCGAATCCGAAGGCGACCGTGGCCTTGCTCAACCGGGTCGAGGAAGTCCTCGACATCGAGGTGCCGCTGGGCACCCTCCCCGAGCAAGCGGAGGAGTGGGAGTCGGCGGTCACCGAGATGACCGAGGACGACGACGAGATCGCCGAGTACGTGCGCGGGCTGGAGGAACGCGGGGACGCCGAGATCGACGCGGACGAGGTGATGGCGACCATCGACGGCGACGCGCTGGCCGCCGAGTTCGAGCGCTACCTCAAACGACGGCGGCCGGGGTCGTTCTGACCGGAGGCGGGGCGGCGCGACCCGTCGCGTCAGCCGATGCGTTCGATCGACACCACCGGGGTGGTGATCCGCCAGGTCCGCACATCGGGGTCGTCGGCGGCACGCACCCAGAACTGCGCGGATTCGCCGACCCGGCAGGACTTCACGCCGAGCAGCGGGATGTCCTCGGAATCGCGGCGCAGCTTGCTGACCGCCCATTGTTCGCTGTCGGTGACGCCGACCCCGGGGGCGCGCAACAGCGTCATCTCGTCGAAGTCGAGCAAGTACGTCGATGTCCGGGTCACCACGGTCCACACCCCGTTGTCGGTGTCCGGATTGATCTCCTGCACGCGT
This sequence comes from Gordonia sinesedis, assembly GCA_039527305.1. GTDB lineage: Bacteria > Actinomycetota > Actinomycetes > Mycobacteriales > Mycobacteriaceae > Gordonia > Gordonia sinesedis. Next base: position 200,023 of record BAAAJU010000003.1, read on the forward strand.
GCCACGGCTGAACTCTACTAAGTGCGAGCGCGGCTCAGGCTGTGAGGTCGACGCCCAGTAGCGCGTCCACGGCGGTGGCGATCGCCCCCGGCGCGGATGGGTCGGAGCCGATCCCGCGACGCACGTCGTCGGACCAGGCGTCGACGGCGGCGAGGGCCTTGGGCGTGTCCAGGTCGTCGGCGAGGTGCTGGCGTAGCCGGTCGATGACCGGGGCCGCGTCGGGGCCGGACGGGGCCGCTGCGGCGGCTCGCCAGCGGGCGAGTCGCCGCTCGCCGTCGGCGAGTACGTCGTCGGTCCACATCCGATCGGCGCGGTAGTGCCCGGCGAGCAGCGCGAGCCGGATTGCGGCGGGATCGACGCCCTGCTCGCGCAGCTTCGATACGAGGACCAAGTTGCCCAGGCTCTTGGACATCTTCTCGCCGTCGAGGCCCATCATTCCGGTGTGCACGTAGTGCCGGGCGAACCGCCGAGCGCCGGTGAGCGCCTCACCGTGCGCGGCGGAGTACTCGTGATGCGGAAAGATCAGGTCGTTGCCGCCGCCCTGGATGTCGAACTCGACACCGAGCCGGTTGAGGGCGATCGCGCTGCACTCGACGTGCCAGCCCGGCCGCCCGGGGCCGAATGGCGACGGCCAGGACGGCTCGCCGGGCCGCTGGGCACGCCACAGCAGCGGATCGATGGGATCGCGTTTGCCGGGACGGTCGGGGTCGCCGCCGCGCTCGGCGAAAAACCGCTCCATGGTGGCGCGGTCGTAGCCGGATTCGTAACCGAACTGGTCGGTCGCGTCGGCGCGGAAGTACACATCGGGGTACTCCGGGTCGTCGACGATGTACGCGGCGCCGGACGCGAGCAGTTTGTCGATGACCTCGACCGCCTCGGCGACCGACTCGACGGCACCGATGTAGTCGCGTGGCGGCAGCACCCGCAACGCGGTCATGTCGTCCCGGAAAAGCTGTGTCTCACGGGCTCCCAAGTCTCGCCAGTCGACGCCGTCGCGCTCCGCGCGCTCGAACAGCGGGTCGTCGACATCGGTGACGTTCTGCACGTAGTGCACATCGTGACCCTGGTCGCGGAGCACCCGATTGACCAGGTCGAAGGAGACGTAGGTCGAGGCGTGGCCGAGGTGGGTGGCGTCATACGGAGTGATACCGCACACGTACATCGTCGCGGTTTCTCCCGGCGCGACCGGTGTGACCTGCCCCGCGGAGGTGTCGTACAGCCGCAGCGCGGGACCGGAGCCGTCGACCACGGGCAGTGCGGGATCTGGCCACGATTGCATGGCCTCCACTGTATGGGCCGACATGCGGCGAGCCGGTGGCGGGCACCTGGCTCAGAACGGTGGCCATGGAATGGGGCGGTGCGGTGGCGGCTGCGGCATCCGCCCGGCGTCGGCCAACTCGAGGGCCCGCACCGCGACCGCGTCGATCTCGTCGCCGGTGATGTGCTCGCGCAGGATCGCACGCAGGTCCGCGTCGTCGTCGGTGAGAGTGCCGGCGAGGTCGGACAGGTCGGCGACGAGGTGTGCGGGCACTGGTTCGCCGGCCCACCCCCAGAGAACGGTGCGCAGCTTGTCGTCGGTGTGCAGGCAGATGCCGTGGTCGACGCCGTACACCCCGCCGTCGAGTCCCTCCAGCACATGTCCGCCCTTGCGGTCGGCGTTGTTGAGGATCACGTCCAGCACCGCCATCCGCTGGAGCCGCGGATCGTCCGCATGCACCAGCGTCACCGGCTCGCCGCCGGGCCCGAGTGCCCGCAGGATCGTTCGGAAGCCCTCCGGGATCGCGTCCGGCGGACACAGGTCGACCAGGTCGGGGCGGGCCGCCGGCAAGTCCCCTGGACCACAACCCGGATCGGCGATGTCGATCCACCGTTGCACCATGCCCGGGCCGAGCGGACCGTCGCGCAGGATGGTTTCCGGGATCGTCGCCCACCCGAGGTGCTCCGAGATCAGGTACGAGGCGACCTCGCGGCCGGCGAGGGTGCCGTCGGGAAAATCCCAGAGCGGCACTTCGCCGCGGACGGGTTTGTAGACGCAGCGCAGCTCATGGCCGTCGTGCAGGACGTCGCACACCAGGGTGGCATTGCTGGCCGACGGTATCCGGCCGATGATGACGAGCTCACCGTCGCGGAGGCACTCCAGGGCGGGATGACCGTCCGCGCCCGGCTCGCTCACCGGTTCGCCGATCGACACGTCAGTCCCGGGTTCCGGGGTCACCGTGCGGGTCGTCCGGCTCGTCCTCGGAGGTGTCGTCCTCGTCGCCGGCGGGTTGGTCCTCGGCGGTGTCGGCGTCTTCCAGGAAACTGGGGTCGCTGCGGGCGGCCAGGCTGTTGAACACCTCGGGGTCGATGAAGTCGATGGACTTGCTGAGCACGGCGTCGCGCTTGTACCCGTTGGTCCGCACACACAGGTGCCCGTCGGGGTCGAGCGGTTCGTGACAGAGCGGGCACGGTGGACGGCCGGCGGAGATCACCCGCGACGACCGTGCCGCGAACTCGCGGGCGGCCTCGGTGGTGAGGAACACCCGGACCGCGTCGGGTCCCTCGTCGGTGTCGTCGAGGACGACGCTCTCGTCGAACTCGCCCTCGGTGATCGCCAGCAGCTCGACGACGACCGACTCGTTCTCGGCGTCCCAGCCGAGTCCCATGGTGCCGACCCGGAACTCCGCGTCGACCGGCATGACCAGCGGACTCAGGTCGCCGACCCGGCCGGACTCCGGCGGGATCGGGGTGCCGAACCGGCGGTGGATCTCGTCGAGCAGGGCGCCGATGCGGTCGGCGAGGATCTGCACCTGCTGCTTCTCCAGCAGCACACTGACGATGCGTGTCTCATGTACCGCCTGGAGGTAGAACGTCCGGTCGCCCGGCTGCCCGACGGTGCCGGCGACGAACCGGTCGGGGCTGCGGAACACGTGAATCGCTCGGGACATCGTCACCTCCTTCGCTTCGCTGACTTCATTATCCCGGTGTGGCAGTGGTGGCGGCCGGTTTCCGATCCGGATCGCCGGCGGCCGCTGGCGTCGGCGGTGGCGGTCTGTCGCCGGTGCCGGTGTCGCCGCCGATGATGGCGTCGTCGGCCACCGGGGCCGCACCCCCGGCATCTGTCGTCGATGCCGGCTCCGGCGCCTTTTCCGGGGCCGTGGGCACCGACAGTGCGGCGGTGTTGTTGACGGTGTGCACGTAGGGCCGCGATGGACCGTACCGAATGATGCTCACCGACGCGGGTTCGACGACGATGCGCTGGAACGAGTCGAGGTGCGTGCCCATCGCGTCCGCGATCACCGACTTGATGACGTCGCCGTGCGAGCACGCGACCCACACGCCGGAGCCGTCCGGGCCGCCGTACCGGCGGTCCAGCTCCCGGATCGCGGCGACGGCACGGGCCTGCACCTGCGCCAACCCTTCACCTCCGGGAAAGACTGCCGCCGACGGCTGGTGCTGCACGGTCCGCCACAGCGGCTCGCTCACGAGATCCTTCAGTGCGCGGCCGGTCCACTCGCCGTAGTCCACCTCGGCGAGCGCGTCCTCGACGACCTCCGGCACCGAATGTCCGCCGGTCGTCAACGCCGCGAGCAACGGCGCGACGGTCTCGGCACAGCGCTGCAGCGGCGATCGGACGACGGCGGTCACCCGCGGCAGACAGCCGCCGAGGCGCTGCACGAGCTCGGCGGCCTGCTCGCGGCCACGGTCGTCGAGGGCCACGCCCGAACTGCGTCCGGCGAGGACCCCGGACGTGTTCGCCGTGGAACGGCCGTGCCGCAGGAGGATCACGGTCATTCCTCAACCATAGGCATCGCACGGTCCCTGGGCACCGCGCCCAGGTCGCTGCCCGGCGCCACCGGGTCAGGTTGCGCTGATCACCCCGGCCGACAGCAACGCGATCAAGCCGAGTCCGAGCAGCACCCGATAGCCGGCGAACCAGTTCATCGAGTGATGGCCGACGAACTTGAGCAACCAGGCGATGGACGCGTAACCGAGAACGAACGCGATCAACGTCGCCACCAGGAGTTGAGCGCCGGTCGCCTGCATACCCTCGCCACTCGGGTTGAACGCATCGGGCAGGCTGAACAGACCCGAGGCGGTGACCGCCGGGATAGCGAGCAGGAACGAAAACCGGAAGGCCGCCTCCCGGTTCAGGCCGAGGAACAGCCCGGTGCTGGCGGTCGCGCCCGATCGGGACACGCCAGGCACCAACGCAAGGCACTGGGCCAGGCCCATCAGCAGACCGTCGCGCAGAGTCAGTTGCTCCATCGAGCGCCGCTGCGTGCCGAGGCGTTCGGCGAGCACGAACACCCCGGAGAAGACGATCAACACGATCGCCACCAGCCAGAGATTGCGGGCGGCGGTGCGGATCTCGTCCTTGAACAGATAGCCGAGGATGCCGATCGGGATCGTCGCGAAGATCACATACCAGCCGATGCGATAGTCGAGGCCGCGGGCGGCACGGTCGAACAATCCGCGGAACCAGGCGACGACGATGCGCGCGATGTCGCGCGCGAAGTAGACCAACACCGCGGCTTCCGTCCCGAGCTGGACGACGGCGGTGAACGAGGCCCCCGCATCATCACCGAACATCAACTCGGAGGCGACGCGCAGGTGGCCGGAGGAGGAGACGGGCAGGAATTCGGTCACTCCCTGGAGAGCGCCGAGGACGATCGACTGGGTCCACGTCATGGTGTCGGTCACGGCGCCCGATGCTACTTGGCGTCCGCGCCGAACCGGTGCTCCCCCGGCGTGGCTGACGCACGTGGCGCCCGGGTCACGACGATTGTCCGGTTGGTATCGCCACCACCCGTGTCGGTTGCCCGCGGCGGTGTGCCGCAAGATGGTGGGCATGTTCGCGTTTCGCCGCGTGCGGCGCTCCCGTGTAGTCGCCGCCGTCGTATCCGTCACCACCGCCGTCCTCTTGGTGGCGCTGACCGGTTGCGGCAACTCGTCGTCGAATCCCGACGGCGACAAGCAGGTACAGACCTTGCCACCGGCCACTGCGCCGGCGGCACCGCCCGGTAGCCCGGAACGGGTCGCGGGCATCACCGCACCGGTCCCGGCCGGTAGCTCCGGTGTCGCGGTCTCCGGGGAGACCGTCGGTGTCCTCGGCCCGGGTGGCACCCAGATCCTGCGATTCGCGACGGCCACACCCACCGCACCGCCGGCGACGACCGAGACTCCCCGCTTGGTGGCACTGCACCCGGTCGGCGACGGTTCGTTCCTCGGCGCCGGACCCGGGGTCGTGGTGCGGGTCGACCCGACGGGTGCGGTGCAGCGCGGTCGGCTGTCCGCCGACGATCCGCTGACCATCGCCGACGCGCCCGGCGGCCGCGTTCTCGTCGGCACCGCCGGTGGGCATGTCCTGGTCCTCGATGCCGACCTGCGCCAGGTCCGCGACATCCCCGGATTCGTCCGGGTCGACGACATCACCGTCGCCCCCTCGACCGCGGGGGACGTTCGTGGCCAGGTCGTCGTGCTGGACCGGGCGCAGTCGTCGGTCACCCCGGTCGACCTCGATTCCGGCGAGCTGGGACCCGCGTTGCGGGCGGGCAATGGCGCGACCAACGCCACGGTCGACAAGTTCGGCCGGATTCTGGTCGCCAACACCCGGGACGGGGAGATTGTCGGATTCTTCGGCTCGCCGCTGGTGATGCGCTTCCGCTATCCGATGGCCGGCGGGCCGTACGCCGTAGACTACGACGACACCCGCGGCCTGCTGTGGGTATCCGGGACGGCGGACAACGAGGTGGTGGCGTATGACCTGGCGAGCGGCGAGCCAAGCGAGAAGCATCGCGTCGCCTCGGTCGCCCAGCCGGACACGATCGCGGTGGACGACCGCACCGGGACCCTCTATGTGCTCTCCGGACGGGACGGTGTCCTGCAGATCATCGGTCCGCCCTACCCGCTGTCCGGGGTCTCCCCGGTCCGGCCGGGGTGATGGTCGTGGTCGCTGACGGCCACAGCCGGGGACGCGTCCGCTACCCACGCGGATGGGAGATCGCCTCGGAGGACTACGAATCGGTGCTGGTGCGACTTCCGCCCGACGTCACCCGGGTGACCGCGTCCATGCGGCTGTCCCTGGAGGCCGAATTCGGCGGGTGGGAGCTGTCCCGCGTCCGGCTCTACACCGACGGCACTCGAAAGGTGTTGCTGCGCCGCAAGAAACCGCCCCGCGACCGGCGACGGGACGCGCGCACCCAGGACGACGCCCAGGCATGCTGACCGCCGTCGACCGGCTGCTGTATCCGCTGATGCTGCGGCTGATGTTCCTGGTGCCGCCCGAACGGATTCACCGTATCGTCGGCGGTGCCCTCGCCGCGTTCGCGCGGATCGGGCTGTTGCGGGCGCTGGCCGCCCGAGCGCTGGCCACCGACGACCCCGTGTTGCGGCAACGGGTGTTCGGTATCGACGTCGCCGCCCCGGTCGGCCTCGCGGCCGGTTTCGACAAATCCGCGTCGGCGGTAGACGCTTGGGGCGCACTGGGATTCGGCTCCGCCGAGATCGGCACCATCACCGGCCGGCCCCAGCCCGGGAATCCGGCGCCGCGGCTGTTTCGACTTCCCCGCGATCACGCACTGATCAACCGGATGGGTTTCAACAATCCCGGCGCGGAGGTCGCCGCCGAACATCTCCGCAGGCCGCGGCGGGGGCCGGCCCGCATCCCGATCGGCGCCAATATCGGCAAGACCAAGGTCGTCCCGGCGGATGAGGCGGTCGACGACTACCGGTTCTCGGCACGCCTCCTCGGCCCGCACGCCGACTTCATCGTGGTCAACGTCAGCTCGCCGAACACGCCGGGGCTGCGTGACCTGCAAGCGGTCGATGCCCTGCGGCCGATCCTGACCGCCGTGCGCGACGAGGTGACGGTTCCGGTGCTGGTCAAGATCGCCCCCGACCTCGCCGACGACGACATCGACGCGGTCGCCGACCTCGCGCTGGAACTCGGTGTGGCCGGCATCGTCGCCACCAACACGACGATCTCGCGCGCCGGCCTGCACACACCCGCCGACGAGGTGGCGGCGATGGGCGCCGGCGGACTGTCGGGGGCACCGCTCGCGGACCGTTCGCTGGAGGTGCTGCGCCGCCTCTACGCACGTGTCGGCGACCGCCTGACGCTGGTGAGCGTCGGCGGCATCGAAAACGCCGACATCGCGTGGGAACGGATCCTGGCGGGCGCGAGCCTGTTGCAGACCTACACCGGCTTCATCTACGGCGGCCCGGTCGCGATTCGTCGCATCCACGACGGTCTCGCCGAACGGGTGCGGGCCGCCGGATTCGACTCGATCGCGCAGGCGGTGGGCAGCGGGGTCCGGTGACCGGCGACGCTGCCACCACACCGGGCGGCAGCGTCGCGGATCGGGTCAGACGTCTTCGGACGCCTGCTCGTACGTCCCGGTGAGCAGCGCCCGGCCGATCGCATGGGAGAACAGGTTGAACCCGAGGTAGGCCGGTGTCGCACCGTCCGGCAGGTCCAGTTTCTCGGTGTCGAGCGCGTGCACGGCGACGATGTAGCGGTGCGGCCCGTGTCCCGGCGGCGGCGCGGCGCCGATGAAGCGCTTCGTCGCCGCATCGTTCGCCAGCGCCACCGCACCGTCGGGCAAGCCGCTGCCCGAGTCATCGCCAGCGCCGGCGGGCAGGCTGGTCACCGACGCCGGAATGTCGGCGACCGCCCAGTGCCAGAAACCGGATGCGGTCGGAGCGTCCGGGTCGTAGACCGTGACCGCGAAACTCTTGGTGTCCGAGGGGAACCCGGACCAGGACAGTTGCGGGGAGACGTCCTCGCCGCCCGCGCCCATGATCCCGCTCACCTGCGCGGTGCCCAGCGGTCCGCCGTCGGTGAAGTCCTCGGAGGTCACCGTGAACGTCGGCAGTGTCGGTAGTGCCTCGTACGGGTCGTAACTCGGCATCGGGTCACCTTCCTGAGTCGTGTCGTGCGTGTCTGGTCCGGTGATGTCCACTGTAGGCGAGGTGATGCGCGCGCCTGCCCGACTAGAGGCGGGCGAGCCTGGAATCACGCTGTCATAGGGGCAACCAGGACGGCCACCAGCTTGGTTTCCCACCACGGCACCATATTTCGGTCATCTCAGCCGGGTTGTAGTCAACGACCACTGCGAGATAACACATCAAGCAGCCAGCTAGGAGCGCAATGATCGGTGCAGTGGGAGCAACGCGGGGACCACGTCGGACGACGAACCAGTACGTACCCCCTACCACAACGAATGTCACGACTGTCGTGACGGGCAGGAGAATGAAGAGCGTGTAGATTCGGTCGGCGGCGCCACTATTCCCAGGTGGCTCGCATGCAACCCACAATTTGTGGCGAATTGTGACGGCCATATAGGCGGCGGCGCCGCTGACAAGGACGCACCAGGGTAGCCCGATCCATCGAAGAATCTTCATCTCATGGGCTTCCCTATTTCAGGTGTGTCAACACTGACCATGTTCTTTTGAAGAAATAGCCCTGGCTGCGCGCCGAACACCGAGGTGTCCTCGCTGACGGCGGATCGGCTCAGCTGTGCAGCAGAAAATGCTCTAAGACGTTGGTGCCGAAGCGAACCGCGTCCACCGGCACCCGCTCGTCCACACCGTGGAAGAGGGCGGCGAAGTCGAGATCCGGCGGCAGTTGCAGCGGCGCGAAGCCGAAGCACCGGATACCGAGCTTCGCGAATGCCTTGGCATCGGTGCCGCCGGACAGCATGTACGGGACCGTGCGGCCGTCCGGATCGAAGGCCAGGATCGCGTCGTTCATCGCGTCGACGAGGTGGCCGTCGAAGGTGGTTTCGTAGGAGTCGAGGTGAGTGATCCACTCGCGCTGCACCTTTGGGCCGATGAGTTCGTCGATCGTCGCCTCGAAATCGGCGCCGCGACCGGGGAGGACGCGGCAGTCGATCACCGCTTCCGCCTTCTGCGGGATGACATTGGCTTTGTAGCCCGCCTTAAGCATTGTCGGGTTGGCGGTGTCGCGCAGCGTGGCGCCAACGATGCGCGCCAGGTTGCCCAGCTTGAACAGCGTCGTCTCCAGGTCGGGCGCGTCCGGCCGCAGATCGAGCCCGGTCTCCGCCGACACCGCCGCGAGGAATTCCGCCACCGAGTCGGTCATCACCGGCGGGAACGTGTGCCTGCCGATGCGAGCGACCGCCTCGGCGACCTCGGTGACCGCGTTGTCGTCGTGCAGGAACGACCCGTGCCCGGCGGTCGCTTCCGACGTCAACCGCATCCAGGACAGGCCCTTCTCGGCCGTCTCCACCAGGTAGAGCCGCTTCTGGGTACCGTCCGGACGGTCGACGGTCAACGAGAAGCCACCCACTTCGCCGACCGCTTCGGTGATGCCCTCGAAGAGGTCCGGACGGTTCTCCACCAGCCAGTGCGAGCCCCACGTGCCGCCGGCCTCCTCGTCGGCGAGGAAGGCGAACACGATGTCCCGCGGCGGCACGGTGCCCTCGCGCTTGAACTGGCGGGCCAGCGCGATCATCATGCCGACCATGTCCTTCATATCGACCGCGCCGCGCCCCCAGATGTAACCGTCGGAGACCGACCCGGCGAACGGGTGCACGCTCCAGTCGGCCGGCTCGGCCGGAACCACGTCGAGGTGACCGTGCACCAGTAGCGCGCCCCGGTCGGAGTCCGGCGCACCCGGCAACCGCGCGAACACATTGCCCCGGCCAGGCTGGCCGGACTCGACGTACTGGGTGGTGTAACCGACCTCTTCGAGCTGCTGCGCGACCCACTTCGCGCACTCCTCCTCGCCGACCGTGGTCTCCAGTTCACCGGTGTTGGTGGTATCGAATTGGATGAGCCTGCTGACCAGGTCGACGACCTCGTCGACCGCGCGCGCCGTAGTCACCTCCTCACTCCTACGGGATTTGGGATAGCGGGGCAACCTCAGTTAGGGTTATCCGGCCCGGTGCGGACGTCGACTACGACGCCCCGTACCGACACCCAAGTCCGAGTGGCGGAATGGCAGACGCGCTAGCTTGAGGTGCTAGTGCCCTATTAACGGGCGTGGGGGTTCAAGTCCCCCCTCGGACACTTCACACATCATCACCGGGATGCCGGGGCCCCTCCGTGGGCGGCACCGGCACGCACCCCAGAATGGGGCCATGACCCAGCACGTCTTCTTCGACTGCGACACCGGCATCGACGATTCGGTGGCCCTTCTGTATCTGTTGGCCCGCGCCGATGTCGACCTGGTCGGGATCGCCAGCACCGCGGGCAATGTGCCGGCCGACGTCGTCGCTGCCAACAATCTCGCCTGGCTGGAACTGTGCGGACGGACCGAGATTCCGGTGCACCTCGGACCGCCGTCCCCACTGGTCGCCGAACTGATGACCACCGAGGACACCCACGGCCCGCTCGGTGTGGGCTATGCGGAACTGCCCGCAGCGGGCGGCACCGTCGACTCGACGGATGCCGCCGGTGCGTGGATCGACGCGTCTCTGACCTATCCGGGCGAACTGATCGGGCTGGTCACCGGCCCGATGACGTCGCTGGCCACCGCGATCCGCCGGGATCCCGCCCTACCGCATCGACTTCGCCGGCTGGTCATCATGGGCGGAGCGTTTCGCACCCACGGCAACACCACTCCGACCACCGAATGGAATATTGCGGTCGATCCCGAAGCGGCGTCGGAGGTGTTCGCGGCGTTCGGCACCGACGGCGCGCCGGCACCGATCGTGTGCCCGCTCGACCTCACCGAATCGATCGCCCTGCTCCCCGACCACCTGGTTCGACTGGCCGCCACCGCGGGCAGCACCCCGCTGGAATGCCCCGACCCGGACGATCCGCCGGGACTGCGCTCGGTCGCCGACAATGCCATCGTCCGGCACCTCGTCGACGCGCTGCGGTTCTACCTCGAGTTCCACCACGCGCACGGCGAGGGGTACATCGCACATCTGCACGATCCGTTTGCGGCGATGGTCGCGGTCGACCCCGACGTCGCCGACACTCGCGCGGCGCACGTCGATGTCGAGCTTGGCGGCACGCTCACCCGAGGCACCACCGTCGCCGACGAACGCGGCATGTGGGGCGGCGAGCCGAATGCGCGGATCGCGGTCGGCACCGACGTCGACGCCGTCTTCGACGAGCTGATCGACCGGATCGGGACGTTCGCCGCAGCGGTCGCGTCCGGCGGATCCGGCGTAGCGTCGAGCGGGTGACGCGCCCGCCGCCGGGGTGGGGCTCTACTCCCCCGCCGCGTGGGCATCGAAGGCAGCGAGGATCTCCTGTGCGGCGAGCGCGGGTGTGAGAGTTCCTGTGCGGACCCGGGATTCGACGTCGGCGCGAATTTCGGTGACATTCGGGTCGTCGGCGAGCCGGGCCAGCAGCATGTCCCGCACCATCGACCACGTCCAGTCGATCTGCTGCGCGCTACGTCGGGACTCGAATTCGCCGTTCTCCACCAGCACCGCATGGTGCCGTTCGACCGCCGCCCAGAAGTCGTCGACGCCGGTGTTCTCCTGCGCGCTCATCGTCAGCACCGGAGGCACCCAGAGCGCGTCATGCGGGTAGATCATCTTCAGTGCATTCTTCAGTTCCCGTGCGGCCGAACGTGCCTCATTGACATGCTTGCCGTCCGCCTTGTTCACCACGACCACGTCGGCGAGCTCGAGGACACCCTTCTTGATGCCCTGCAACGAATCCCCGGTGCGCGCGAGCGTCAGGAAGGTGAAGGTGTCGACCATATTCGCGACGGTCACCTCGGACTGCCCCACGCCTACCGTCTCCACCAGCACCACGTCGAAACCGGCCGCCTCGAGCAGCACGATGGTCTCCCGGGTTGCCTTGGCGACGCCGCCGAGCGTCCCCGACGTCGGGGAGGGCCGGATGTAGGCGTCCGGATGCACCGCGAGCCGGCCCATCCGGGTCTTGTCGCCGAGGATCGAGCCGCCGGTGCGGGTCGACGACGGGTCCACCGCGAGCACCGCGACCTTGTGCCCCCGTTCGAGGAGGTACATGCCCAGCGCTTCGATGGTCGTGGACTTACCCACACCGGGCACCCCGGTGATGCCGACCCGAAACGATCGGCCCGCATGCGGGGTCAGCCGCAGCAGCAATTCTTGCGCGGCGGCACGGTGATCCGGCCGGGTCGACTCCACCAGGGTGATCGCCCGGGCCAGGTCGGCCCGCCGATCGGCCGCAACGCCGTCCGCCAGCGCCTCGACGTCGACGCGTCGGCGCGCACCGGCCGCACGTGCCGCGCTCGGGGCGGGCCGTGTGGAATCGGTCGCCATCAGCCGGCCGCCGCCTCCGGCTCGCCCAGATCGAGGCCCAGATTGGCGGCGAGAGTGGTGACGAGTTCGACGGCGGAGTCGGCGATGACGGTGCCCGGCGGGAAGATCGCCGCCGCGCCAGCGGCGTACAGCTCGTCGAAGTCGCCCGGCGGGATGACGCCACCCACCACGATCATGATGTCGTCGCGGCCCACATCGGCGAGCGCCTGCCGCAGCGCGGGCACCAACGTCAGGTGACCGGCGGCGAGCGACGACACCCCGACCACGTGGACGTCGTTGTCGGCGGCCTGGGCGGCCACCTCCTCGGGGGTGGCGAACAGCGGGCCGACATCGACGTCGAATCCGAGGTCGGCGAAGGCGGTGGCGATGACCTTCTGCCCACGGTCGTGCCCGTCCTGGCCCATCTTGGCGACCAGCACGCGCGGCCGGCGGCCTTCGGCGCGAGCGAACCGCTCTACGACATCGGTCGCGGCATCGATACTGCTCACCTGGCCGGCCTCATGTCGGTACACCCCACTGATCGTCTTGATCTCCGCCTGATGGCGACCATAGACCTTTTCCAGCGCCGCGGAGATCTCGCCGACGGTCGCCTGGTGGCGGGCGGCCTCGATGGCCAGCGCCATCAGGTTGTTCTCCATCCCGCCCTCGGTGCTCGCCGCCGCCCGACTCAAGTCGGCCAGGGCAGCATCGACGGCGGCCTGATCACGATGTGCCCGAAGGCGTTCCAGCTTCTCCAACTGTTCGGCCCGCACCCGCGAGTTCTCGACCTTGAGGACCTCGATCTCCTCGTCGTCGTCGATGCGGTACTTGTTCACCCCGACCAGCGGTTGCTGGCCGGAGTCGATTCGGGCCTGGGTGCGCGCGGCGGCCTCCTCGATGCGCAGCTTGGGCAGCCCCTCGTTGATGGCCTGCGTCATGCCGCCGGCCTCTTCGACCTCGGCGATGTGTGCGCGCGCCTTCTCGGCCAGCTGATAGGTCAGCCACTCTACGTAGTTCGAGCCGGCCCACGGGTCGATCGGCCGCGTGGTGCCCGATTCCTGCTGCAGCAGCAACTGGGTGTTGCGGGCGATGCGCGCGGAGAAGTCGGTGGGCAGCGCGATCGCCTCGTCGAGGGCGTTGGTGTGCAGCGACTGGGTGTGCCCCTGGGTGGCGGCCATGGCCTCGATACACGTCCGGGCGACGTTGTTGAACACGTCCTGCGCGGTCAGCGACCAGCCGGAGGTCTGCGAATGCGTGCGCAGCGAGCGCGACTTGCTGCTCTGCGGATTGAACTGGGCGACCAGTTCGCTCCACAGCAGTCGCGCCGCCCGCAGCTTCGCGACCTCCATGAAGAAGTTCATGCCGATGCCCCAGAAGAACGACAGCCGGGGCGCGAAGGTATCGATGTCGAGTCCGGCGTCCAGACCGGCCCGGATGTACTCGACACCGTCGGCGAGGGTGTAGGCCAGCTCCAGGTCGGCGGTCGCTCCCGCCTCCTGGATGTGGTAGCCGGAGATGGAGATCGAGTTGAACTTCGGCATCTTGGCGCTGGTGTAGCCGAAGATGTCGGAGATGATCCGCATCGACGGACCCGGCGGATAGATGTAGGTGTTGCGGACCATGAACTCTTTGAGGATGTCGTTCTGGATGGTCCCGGCCAGCTTCTCCGGCGGCACCCCCTGCTCCTCGGCGGCCACCACGTAGAGCGCCAGGATCGGCAGAACCGCGCCGTTCATCGTCATCGACACCGACACCGACCCCAGGTCGATGCCGTCGAAGAGTTGCCGCATGTCCAGGATCGAGTCGATCGCGACTCCCGCCATGCCGACGTCGCCGGCGACGCGCGGGTGGTCGGAGTCGTAGCCGCGGTGGGTGGCCAAGTCGAAGGCCACCGACAGGCCCTTCTGACCGGCGGCGAGGTTACGCCGGTAGAAGGCGTTCGACTCGGCGGCCGTCGAGAATCCGGCGTACTGGCGGATCGTCCACGGCTGGTTCACGTACATGGTCGGATACGGGCCGCGCAGGAACGGCGGTTCGCCCGGAATGGAATCCAGCGGGTACGGGTGTTCGGACCCGGTCGTGATCGCGTCCCGGTCGGCGCGGGTATAGACGGGTTTGACGTCGATCTGCTCGGGAGTGCTCCACGTGACCTGCTCGGTGGTGTACCCGTGCGCCCGCGCCAGCGCCTCGATCGCGTCGGCGGCCTCGCCGGGTGCTGCGGGCTGCGCGCCCTCGGTGAGGGCGACCCCGGCGAAGCTCGGGACTGCGGAATCGGACTGTGCCACCGCCGGATCCGTCGTCGGCTTGTCGGTATCGGTCATGATGAGGCTCCCGATGCTGCGGCTCCCGCCGCGGTGGTGGCGTGCGTCGTCGAGGTGTCGAGGTCGTTCAGTAGGTCGGTGAGCACCGCGATCGCGTCCATTCCGGCGCGCAGGGTTCCGTCGGGCACGCCCGCGTCGGCCGGCCAGTCGGCTTCCGGTCCCGCGATCAGCACCCGGCGCAGTCCCGCGGTGCGGGCCGCCGCCAACGCGTCGCCGCCCTCCTCGGCGTAGCGCTGTCGGGTACCGCAGATCACCGCCACCGGTGTATCCGCGTGCTCGACGGCGGCGGCAATGCCGGCGACCTCGGTAGGGCCCGGATTGACCGCGGTAATCCCGCCCGCGGCAAGGAGATTGGCGACGAAGGTGGTCCGCGCATTGTGTTCGGCGATGCTGCCGAGCGGGATCAGCAGGACGGTCGGCCGGGCGCCGTCGGCGGCGAGGCGTTCGTCTGATCGATCCCGGAGCTCCTCAAACCGACGGCCCACGCGCGCCAGCCGGGGTGCGGCCGCGGGGGTATCGGTGCTGTCGGCGATCGGTCGCGAGAGTGGATTCTCGGCCAGATTGGGGAATTCGTTGACACCGGTCACCGCGATACGCCGGTGCGCGACTTCGACGTCGCGGGTCGCCAACGCCTCGGCAACCCGGTCGGCGACCCAGCCGTCTTCCAGCGCCGCCCGGTATCCGCCGCGAGCCTCGACGTCGGTAAAGACGGCCCAGGCCGCGCCGGCAACGTCGTCGGTGAGCGATTCGACGAACCAGGACCCGCCGGCCGGGTCCAGCACCCGCCCGATATTCGATTCCTCCAACAGCAACAACTGGGTGTTGCGGGCGATACGTCGGGAGAACCGCGCGCTGGAGGTGCGGAGATCGGTGGGGATCGCCGCGTCGAAGCCCAGCACGGTGACCTGATCGGCGCCGCCGACACCCGCCCCGAAGGCGGCGATGGTGCTGCGCAACATGTTGACCCACGGATCCCGCTGGCTGTACATCGACAGGTCGGTCACCGCGTGGGTAAGCGCGGCGCCCTCGTCGGCGGCCCCGAGCACGTCGGCGACCCGAGACCAGATCCGGCGGAGCGCACGAAGTTTCGCGATCGTGGCGAACTGGTCGTCGTCGGCGGAAATGGCGAAGGTGATCTGTCCGAGGGCCTGCTCCACGTCGAGGCCGGCGTCGGTGAGGTCACGCAGGTGGGCGACCGCGGCGGCCACGGTGAGGCCGAGTTCGAGTCCGTTGTCGGCGCCCGCGGTGGCGAAGTCGGTGCCGTCGACCCGGAACGCGCGGACCCCGGGCGTCCGGTTGGTGGCGGCGAATTCGGTTGCCGCGGCAGCGTCGACGGCGTCACGTCCGGAGAAGGCGGCGGTGAGTGGCGAGAAGCCTAGGGAGGCGACGGTCGCCGCGGACGGTGTGGCCGCGGCCGGCGCGGCGTCGGCACGGGCCCGCAGGTCGAGAAACGCACGCGCGGCGGCGATGCCGTCGGCACCCGCATCGAGGGTGACCGGCACCAGGTCGAGGTAGACACCGGCCAACGCCTCGCTCAGGGTGTCCGCGGACATCGCGCCGTCCGGCCGGACCCGCAGCCACAGGCCGCTGGCGCCGTTGGTCATCGCGTCCAGGATGTCGGCGTTGATCGACGCCGCGGTGACCGATCCCCGGTCGGCGCCGGCCTCGTCGCCGAAACGTTCGGTGACCCGCCAGCCGAGCGTGACGTCGCGGGCCGGGTCGGCGCCGCGGACGAACGGGTGCGCGCCGGGCAGACCGTGCTCGGGGGTTTCGTCGCGCCGGGTGTACAGCGGGCGGATGGTGAGGCCGTCGGGTGTGGTCACCGACAGCAAGGCCTCGGCGGTGTCCGGCAGCTCCGCTACCGTGGTGCGCCGCGCCTTGGCCAGGACCGCGGCCGCCGCGTCCGACCACGATCGGTACGCGTCGTCGAGGGCGGTGCTGTCGGGCCGGATGGCGCGTGAGTCCGGCTGGTCGGTCTTGTCCTGCATCTGGTGCGGCACACCTCCGTGAGGGCTCTGGTCGAGCGCGTACCCGACCTTAGCCGATCGCTCGCTCGGTCGGGCGTCGAGGGTGTTCGGGCGGCGCTGTCGCGGAACGGTATCCGCGCGGTCGGCGGGTAGAGTGGCCCGGTGCCCGACCCCGCCGCTGTCGACCCGCCGTCGCCGGTCGAGCACGGCGCCGACCGCGCCACGCGCGGCCAGGACGGGCAGCGGCGGCGGGCGATCCGGAATGCGGTGATCGGATTCGCCGTCATCGCGGTGCTGCTGGTGTGCTCCTATTTCCTTCCGCTCCCGTCGGTGAACCACGTCCGACAGTGGGGCGAGCATCTGGGTCCGGCGTTCGTCGCGGTGTTCTTCGGTGCATATGCGGTGATCACGGTCGGCCCGGTGCCGCGGACCCCCTTTACGGTGATGTCCGGGGTGTTCTTCGGTCCGATCGTGGGGCTGGCGGGTGCGATGGTGGCGTCGTCGGTGGCCGCACTACTGGCGTTTCTCCTGGCCCGGCGGCTCGGCCGGGACCGGGTTCAACCGTTTCTGCGGAGGCCGGTGCTGCGTGCGATCGAGTACCGGCTGAGCACCCGCGGCTGGTTGGCGGTCGGCTCGCTGCGACTGATCCCGGCCTGTCCGTTCTCGGTGACCAATTACGCCGCGGGATTGTCGTCGGTGCGGCCACTGCCCTATCTGGTGGCGTCGGTGATCGGGATGGCACCGGGCACGGCGGCGGTCGTGCTGCTCGGCGACGCCCTCACCGGCCGGCGCGATCCGCTGCTCCTGCTGCTCAGCGGGTGCTTCTTCGCGGTCGGTGTCGCTGGGTTGATCCTGGACGCACGCCTTCCCGCACGCGGTCAAGCCACTGGACTTGATACTCAGTAATCAAGCTCAATGACTTGACTATTGTTTATCAACCTTAGAGACTTGATCACATGAAATCATGTCGTGAGCCTTTCCCCCGGGCGCGGTCGAACGCGAGCGCCCCGTGGCTCCGGAGGGCTGACGGATGTTCGTGCTGACCGTGGACCAGCGAGACAGTCGACGCGACGTGGACCGCGTCGACGACCTGCTCGGGATGGTCGAGGACGCCGCGGTGGTGCGGGCCTTCGAGCGCACCGCGGGTGACGAAGTGCAGGCGGTCATCGCCGATCCCGCCGTCGCCGCCGACCTTCTCGTTCGACTGGCCACCGACGGGCACTGGAGCGTCGGTGTCGGTGTCGGAGCCGTCGCCACTCCCCTGCCGGCGAGTACTCGCGCCGGACGTGGACCGGCGTTCGAATACGCCCGGGAGGCGGTCGAGCGCGCCAAGAACGAACGCACGCGCCTAGCCGTGACCGGTGCCGATCCGACCTGGACCGGACACGCCCAGACCGCCGCACGGCTACTGGTGGACCTCCTCGACTCGCGGTCCGCCGCCGGCGCCGAGGCCGTCGAGCTGGTCCGGTCCGGCCGCAGTCAGTCGGACGCGGCCGCCATACTCGGCATCAGCCCGCAGGCCATGTCGCAGCGCTTGCGGAGTGCCCGGTGGGATCACGAGGACGCCACCCGGAACCTGCTGACCGACCTGCTGGAAAGGGCCGACACGATGAGCACCCCGGAGTCCCGATGACGACCGCAGCCGTCGTCCTGCTCGTCGTCACCGCGCTCGTGCCGGCGATCCCGGCGCTGGTTCGACACCGGCTGAGTGGCTCGTCGGATACTGCCACCGGTACCGCGCGTCGGGTCGACCTTGTCACTGCCGTGCTGCTGGTCCTGCTGGCCGCGGTCGCCGCGGGCCTCGCCGCCCGCGCGGGCGAGGCGGTGCGCGGGGCCACCGCAGGGGTGGTGATCTGCGCCGCTGTCGTCGCCGCGATCGCCGGTGGTGGTTTCGTGGTGCGGACCGTACTCGCCGCCGGTGGGGTCCCGGGGGCCGGCGTCGATACCGGGGTCGACGGAGCGGACACCCCGAGCGACTCGGCCCCGGCGACCGCTCAGCAGCCGCTCCGTGGCGGTCGGGTCATCGGCTACCTCGAGCGCGCCGCCGTGGCGGTGACCCTGCTGATCGGCTGGCCGGAGGGGCTCGCGGTGATCCTCGCGGTGAAAAGCCTCGCCCGCTACCCGGAACTCCGCGCACCCCATGCGAGCGAGCAATTCATCATGGGCACCTTCGCGTCGGTGCTCTGGGCCTGCGCGCTCGCCGGCATCGGTCACCTGCTGCTGCGCTGACAGAAACCGGGACCGGCCACCGAGGGCCGCTTGCTCGGTCAGCGACCGGCGGTCGGCTCCCGACCGGGTGCCTCCGACTGATCGGCCCCGCCGCGAGGATCGGCCGCCGAGGCGTCGTCACCCGCCTCGGCGGGCAACCCGGCGGGCGGGTCGTAGGACAGTCGTGGCGACGGCCGGGCCGGCACCTCCGGCGCGACCGGCTTGCGGGCCACCGCCTCGGCCTCGGCGACCGCCTGCGCGACCTTCGGGTCGGAGGTCAGCGAGAACCACTCCTCCACCTCCGATTCGTCGACCTCCGGCGGAGCCGAATCGGCGGGCGGCTCATAGCGGAAGGTGCCGTCGTCGCCGCGTACCCCAAATGACTTCGCGAACCCCTGGAGAGCCGAGCCGAAATCGGACGGCACCACCCACACCTTGCTGCCCTCGCCCTTGGCCATCTCCGGGAGCTGCTGCAGATATTGGTACGCCAGTAGTTCCGGTGTCGGCTTGCTGGCCTTCACCGCGGCGAAGGTCTTCTCGATCGCCTTGGCCTCGCCCTGTGCCTTGAGATACCGGGCGGCGCGGTCGCCCTGTGCCCGCAGGATGCGCGACTGCCGATCGGCCTCGGCCGCCAGGATCGCGCCCTGCTTGGCACCTTCGGCCGCCAGGATCTGGCTCTGCTTGTTGCCCTCGGCGGTTTTGATCGCCGACTCCCGCTGGCCTTCGGCGGCGAGGATCGTGGCGCGCTTCTCCCGGTCGGCCTTCATCTGCTTCTCCATCGATTCCTGGATCGACGGCGGCGGCATGATCGACTTCAGCTCCACCCGCGCCACCCGCAGACCCCACCGGCCGGTCGCCTCGTCCAGGACGCCGCGGAGCTGACCGTTGATGGAGTCGCGCGACGTGAGGGTCTCCTCCAGGGTCATGCCGCCCACGACGTTGCGCAGGGTGGTGATGGTGAGCTGCTCCACGCCCGCGATGTAGTCGTCGATCTCGTAGACCGCCGATCGCGGATTGGTCACCTGGAAGTAGACGACGGTGTCGATAGACAGCGTCAGGTTGTCCTCGGTGATGACGGGCTGCGGTGGGAACGAGACGACGCGTTCGCGAATGTCCACCCGTGCCCGGATGCGGTCGATAAACGGCAACAGCAGGGTGAGCTGCCCGGACACGGTGCGGGTGTAGCGCCCGAGCCGCTCGATGACGGCGGCCTCGGCCTGCGGGATCAGGGCGACCGACTTGACCAGCGTCACCACCACCAACAGCACGAGTAGCGCCAAGACCACGATGCCGAAATACTCCATGAGGTCGCTCATCCCTTCCAAACGATCGCGGTCGCGCCGTCGATCTCGACGACGGTCACGTGCGTACCCGGCTCGATCACCGTGCCGGCGTCCATCGTGCGCGCCGACCACAGGTCGCCGTCGATCTTGACGCGTCCGTCGTGTTCGTCGACGCGTTCGGTGACCAAGGCCTGCTTCCCTTCCAGCGCTTCGGTATTCGTCAACAACGCGGGTCGGGTCAGCATGTGTCGCCGCGCGATCGGCCGCACCAGGGTCAGTAGCAGCGTCGAGGTACCGGCAAAGACCAGCACATCCACCCAGAGCGGTGCACCGAGGAGGAAGTCCACTCCCGCCGCGGCCAGCGCCCCGCCGGCCAGCATGGTCAGGACGAGTTCGCCGCTGAACATCTCGGCGATCAGCAGCACGATCACGGCGGCCAGCCACAGCAGGGCGGTCATGAACCCAGTCTATAGATGCGCCGCCGGGGTCGCCGCCGGCGCGACGGCACGGCGACGGTGCCGACGGTCAGCGATCGCCGTCGGCCGCGGTCACGAAGTCGATGAGCTGTTCCACCGAACGCAAAAGGTCAACCTCGAGGTCGCGGAAGTCGCGGACACCGGCAAGCACGCGGCGCCAGCCGTCTCGCGGTGTGCCCCAACGCAATCGGGTGCACACACCGGTCTTCCAATCCTCGCCGCGTGGGACCTGCGGCCACGCGGCGATACCCACCGACGCCGGCTTGACCGCCTCCCACACGTCGACGTACGGGTGCCCGCACACCAAGACGTGCTCGCCGACATCGGTGGTCAGGCGAGCCTCCTTACTCCCCGCGACCAGGTGGTCGACCAGCACACCGGCATGCCGGTGTGCTGCCGGCCCGAACTCGGCGAGCGCGGTGTCGAGATTGTCCAGCCCGTCCAGGCCGACGACCACGACGCCCTCGGCCCGCAGGTCGTCGCCCCATACGCGTTCGAGGAGGGTGGCGTCGTGGACGCCCTCGACGAAGATCCGGCTCGCGCGCGCCGTCCGGGCCCGGCGCGTCGGTGCCACCCGCGATCCGGACGCGGTGCGAGCGGGCGCCTGCGGTCCCCGGCCGCGCGGGCGTACGAGTGTGACCGGTGCGCCGTCCACCAGGAATGCCGCGGGCAGCATCGGGAACACCCGGACGCGGCCGTGCCGGTCCTCCAATCGGACCACGTCGCCGGCGTAGCTCTTCTCCAAGCCCACGACGGCCCCGCAGAATCCCGACCCCGCGTCCTCGACCACGAGGTCGGCGACCGCGGCCACTTCGGGTACCCGCCGCGCCGCCCGTCGGGGCTGGGCCAACACATCGCGTCCGTATCGGTCGTCGTTCACCCGAGACAGGCTAGGGCGCCCCGCCGGTTCGTCGGGACTGCCACGCCGAGTCGGACCCGACCCCGCCGGGACAGGTATCGTCGGTCGCCTATGACCAGTACCGATCACACCGTCGCGCACGCCTGGCCGGCGTGTGTGCTTGGCGCGTGGGCGGCCGCCTGGCTGGGTGGGCGCCGCTCACCCGACGACGTCGTCGACACCCTCGCCGAACTCGGCGCCCGGCATATCGTCGACGACCGCACCGTGCCCGCGCCGGGGCGCGAAAGTGCCGGCGGCAGCAGTGATTCAGGCACCGAATCACCGGGCGATGCCCACGACGGCGCCCTTCGACTGCTCGGTCTGCTGCGCGACGCCCGGTCGATCTCGGTGCGGCTACCCGGACCGGGCGATCTGCACGGCCTGCCGCCGGATCCCGCGACGTCGGCCGCGATACGCGCCGGCGAGGTACTGCTCATCGACGACGGCGACCCGGCCGGCGCGCCGCTCGCGTTGGTTCCGCACGGCCCCGACGATCAGGCGGCGAGGAACCTCGGTCACACCTTCCGCTGGTCGGTGTTCCGGTACGGCGCCCCGGTGGCGGTGTCGGCATCCGCGACCGCCGACGCCGGTGCGATCGAATATGAGCTGCGCCAGGCGGTTTCGCAGGCTGCGGCGCTGATCGCCGGGCTGGGTGCCAACCGGGCAGCGGCAGAGCCGGGGGCGGCGCCGCCGCGGGATCTGCGGGCGACGGTGCGTACCAGGGCGATCCGCTATCGGGTCGACCTGCCGCCGCACGATGACGCGCGGGCGTCTCGGATGATCGAGACCGCCGCTCAGGTCGACGCGATCGTGGCGGCCGCCACCGACGACGGCGTCACGTTCGGTGCGTCGGGGAGTCAGCTGCACGCCGGCGACACCGAACTCCGTCGGCTCGCTGGCCTCACCCGCGCCGCGCGCGCCGCCGCAGTGAATCGCATTATCGGCGAATACCTCTCGGCCGACCGCTGATCCGGGGCGCCGATCGGCGCCCCGGTACCCGACTCAGTCGGCGAGTTCGGCGGTCGCCTGGGCCCAGCGGAAGAACTTGTTGGTCCCCAGGTCCTTCACGGTCTTGATGTTGAACGCCTGCTGGAGCAACTCGGCATCCCCGTCGCTGACGCCCTTGAGCGCGGCCACCGGGGCGGCGGCCAGTTCCTCGACGGACTTGTCTGCATAGGCCTTGTCGAACTTGTCTGCCAGTGCCATGGGGTTCCCTTCTCGATGGTCGTCACGGAAGCCGACGCGCCCGTGTCGATCTCTTCACTCTTCGACCTCTTCGGTCGCCGCCAGTGCGCGGCAGGGTCAGCATCGCATCGACCGAACCCCGGCCGCGGGGGAACACGCCGGTACGCGGCCGGCGATTGCCGCCCGGACACCGCCGGTTCGGACGCCGGTCACCGCACGGCCATCCGGTGCGTCAGCGCGTGGTCGGGCCGGCGGGCCGAGCCGCGGGTTCGCAGCACCGCTGTCGGCACGGGCTTCCGTTGTCGCCGCATCCGATCACCGCACGGTCTCCGCCGCCTCCGGCGTACCGCTGCACGAGGTCGGCGATCATGGTGATGAATTGCGGGTCGGTGCCGACGGTGTCGGCGCGCACGTAGCGCATACCCAGGCGTTCCGCGGTCTCGGCGGCTTCGTGGTCGAGATCCCAGACCACTTCGAGATGGTCGGAGACGAATCCGATGGGATACACCACCACTGAGTCGATCCCTTGTGCGGCAAGGGTTTCCAGATGGTCACAGATGTCGGGTTCCAGCCATGGCACCTGCGGCGGCCCGGATCGGGACTGCCACACCTGGTCGTAGCGATCGACCCCGGCGGCCTCGGCGACGGCGGCCGACGCGGCCGCTACCTGTCGCGAGTACAGCCGGCCGCCGTCGTCCGGGGGACCGGAACGCTGGTCCGCCGCCACCGGAACCGAGTGTGCGGTGAACACCAGTCGAGGCGGCCCGGCCCCCGCCCGGCCGGCGCCGCTGGCGGTACCGGTGCCCGGATCGTCGTCGGCGGTCAGGCGTCGGATCGCGCGGCGGACGGCGTCGGCACCCGCCGCGACGACGCCCGGATGATCCCAGTACTGCGGCAGCTTGCGGACCAGTATCGGGTCGGCATCGACGCTGTCGGGATACCACCTGCCGACCGCGGCGAGGGCGCGCGCGATGTCCTCGTGGTACTGGCGGCAGCCGGAGTAGCCGCCCCACGCCGAGGTGGGGAATGCCAGGATCCGGCGGTGGCCATCGGCATACATGCGCCCCAGCGTGTCCTCGACCAGCGGATGCCAGTTGCGATTTCCGAAGTACACCGGGAGATCGAGTGCGCGAGAATCAAGTTCGGCCCGCAACGCGTCGATCATCGCCAGGTTGAGCCGGTTGATCGGCGAGACTCCGCCGAAGTGCAGGTAGTGCTGCGCCACCTCGTCCAGCCGTTCCCGCGGCACGCCCCGGCCCGCCGTCACATTCTCCAGGAACGGCAGCACGTCGTCCGGACCGTCGGGGCCGCCGAAGGAGAGGAACAGTACGGCGTCGAAGGGTGCACCGCTGTCCGGGTCGGAGCCGGTCACTCGGTCGCGAAGTTCTCCGGGAACCACAGGTTGTGGCTAGCACCGCCGTCGACGTAGACGATCGAGCCGGTGGTGCCGGGAAGCCAGTCGGACAGCAACGCACAGATCGACTTGGCGACCACCGTCGGGTCGTCGACGCTCCACCCGATCGGCGATGCACCGTCCCAGTACGTGTCGAGCTTGTTCAGCATCTTCGCATCGTCGGTCGCGGTACCGGCGATGGCCTTGGCCGCCAGGGTCTTGATGGGTCCCGCGGCGACGAGATTGGACCGGATCCGCTTGGCGGTGCCCACTTCTCGCGCGACGTATCGGTTGACCGACTCCAGCGCGGCCTTGGCGACGCTCATCCAGTTGTAGTACGGCATGGCGCGGCGCGGATCGAAGTCCATGCCGACGATGGAGCCGCCCTCGTTCATCACCGGCAGGACCGCGTTGGCCAGTGCCGCATAGCTCCACGCGGAGACCTCGAACGCCTTGGACGCGTCGGGCCCGGGTCCCTCCAGGAAGGGCTTCATGTCCGGACCCATCAGCGTCTTCGGTGCGAAGGCGATCGAGTGCAGCACCCCGTCGACTCCCTCCGGCGCGTGCTCACGAACCCGGTCGGCCAGCGTAGCCAGCCCCTCCGGGTCGGTGACGTCCAGTCCGATCGCCGGAGGCACCTCCTGCGGTAGTCGCTTGGCGATCCGGTCGATCAGCCGCAATCGTTCCGGGATGCCGGTGATGATGACCTTGGCGCCCTGCTCCTGGGCCATCGCGGCGGCGTGGAAGGCGATCGAGGCGTCGGTGATGATGCCGGTGATGAGGACGGTCTTGCCGTCCAGGATTCCGCTCACGGTCAACTCCTGAGAATCGTCGGGATGTCGGTCGGCGGCCTACGCCGCGGGAGGGTGGAGAGCTGGGAGGGGTGCGAGCCTCAGTGGCCCATGCCCATGCCGCCGTCGACGGGCAGCACCGCACCCGAGATGTAGCCGCCCTCGTCGGACGCGAGGAAGCTGATCGCGGCGGCGACGTCTTCGGGTTTTCCGGTGCGGCCCAGTGGAATCGCCTGCTTGGCCATGTCGATGTACTTGTCCTCCATGGCGGCCGTCATGTCGGTCTCGATGAAGCCCGGCGCCACGACGTTGGCGGTGATGTTGCGGGACCCGATCTCGCGGGCGATCGAACGGGCCATGCCGATCAGGCCTGCCTTGGACGCTGCGTAGTTGACCTGACCCGGGATACCCGACATCGCCACCACCGAGCCGAGGAAGATCATCCGACCCCACTTGGCGCGCTGCATGCCTTTGGTCGCCCGCTTGGCGCAGCGGAACGCGCCGGTGAGGTTGGCGTCGAGGACGGAGGTGAACGATTCCTCGGAGAGTCGCATGAGCAGCATGTTGTCGGTGATGCCCGCGTTGGCGACGAGAATCTCGACCGGGCCCTGATGCTCCTCGACCTCGGTGAAGGCCCGGTCCACCGACTCGGCGTCGGTCACGTCGCACTTCACCGCGAAGAGGCCCTCGGGTGCGCCGGATCCGCGGTGGGTGACCGCGACCTTGTGTCCGTCGTCGGCGAGCCGCCGCGCGACGGCCAGACCGATCCCCCGGTTACCGCCGGTCACCAGGACCGATCGGGACACCCGCTCGGTCCCCGCCTCGTTCGCCGGTGCGGCGTTCGCCGCCTCGTTGCTGTCAGCCATGACCTCAACCTATCCGTTCGTCGTCGGTGCATTGTCGGCCGGTGCACCCGGCGCACCTAGTGGGCCGATGGGTCAGGGTAGTCGTTGGTTGACGGCGAGTGCGGCGAACGCCGACAGCAGCGCGAGGATCGTGCCGGCCAGCACCCACGGTCGCGAGTTGTCGCCCTTGCGCGTCTCGTAGCCGATCTGTTGCTGCAGCGTCTCGTAGACCTCGTTCAACTCGTCCAGGCTGGACGCGGTAAAGAACTGGCCGCCACTGAGATTGGCGATCTTGCGCAGGCTCTCGTCATCGACCGGCACCGGCACCTGATCGCCCTCCAGGTCCACGGTGCCGGTCGCGGTACCGAAGGAGATGGTGGAGACCGGGATCTTCTCCTCCTTGGCCTTGCGCGCAGCGGTGAACGCGCCGCGCGGGTCGTCCGGATCGTCCGGCACCGTCTGCTTGCCGTCGGAGAGAAGCACGATCCGGGCGGGCGGTGCCCCGGCGTCGCCGCCGAGGACCGCGTTGAGCGTCTTGATCTGCTGGATGGCCGCGAAGATGCCCTCGCCGGTCGCGGTCTTGTCGTCGAGCTGAAGCTTGTCGACGGCCTGCTTGGTGGCGTTGTGGTCGGGCGTGGGCGTGACGAGATTCGACGGTGTGCCGGCGAACGAGATCAGTCCGAGGTTGATGCCGTCGGTGAGTTCGTCGGCGAACTTCTTGGCCGCAGCCTGCGCCGCCTTGATCCGGCTGGGCGAGACGTCGGTCGCGTTCATCGAGCGGGACACGTCGAGGACGAGGATCACCGTCGCCTTATTGCGCGGCACCTTGCGGTCGGCCTGCGGGCCGGCGATCCCGACGACCAGCAGCAGTAGCGCCGCGACCAGCAGGACGATCGGCAGGTGCCGCAGCCATCGTGTCCAGCGACCGTCCGCGGGCGTCACCCGGTTCAGTAGGTCGAGGTTGGCGAACTGCAGCGCGCGGCGGCGGCGCATGCGCTGCACGACGTAGTAGGCGGCGGCCAAGCCGGCGACGATCAGCGCAAGCAGCAGCCACCAGGGATGGGCGAACATCAGCGTCTCACCCGACCCCGGCCGCGAGTCCGCGCCTGCGCCGGCCGACGAAGCGGATGACGTCGGTGATCCAGTCCCGGTCGGTGCGCAACGTCAGTGTCGGTCCACCGCAACTTCGGATGGTGCGCCGGACCTGTTCGGAATGAGCATGGGCGGCGGCGGCGAAGTCGTGCCGCAGCGTCTCGGTGATGGTCACGTCGCGGATCTCACCGGACTCGGCGTCGGCCAGGGTGACCTCGCCGATCGCGGGCAGTTCCAGGTCGCGGGGATCGAGCACCTCGACGCCGAGGAGTTCGTGGTGTGCGCCGATGGCGCGCAGCGACCGCTCCCAGTCGATCGGACCGAGGAAGTCGCTGATGACCACGGCGAGGCCGCGACGTCGCTGCGGGCGGCGCAGCGATTCGATACCCGCCTTGAGATCACCGCGAACGCCGGGTGCCGAACGCCGGGTGGTCGCGATCGTCGTGAGGAGATGCTGGGCGTGGGCGCGACCGCCGCGGGCGGGCACCCGGACGATCTGGTCACCGGTCACCACGATCGCACCGTGCCGGTTACCGCCGCCGGTCGTCAGATGCACGATCGCGGCCGCCGCGGCGACCGCGAGATCGCGTTTGGTGCAGTCCACGGTGCCGAAGTCGAGGCTCGCGGAGGCGTCCACGACCAGCCACGTCTCCAGCTCGCGGTCGGCGATCATCTGCCGTACGTGCGGCTGAGTGGTGCGCGCGGTCACCGACCATTCCATCCGGCGGATGTCGTCGCCCGGCTGATAGGCGCGCGCCTCCCCCGGCTCGGATCCGGGACCGGGGATGAGCCCGAGGTGTTCCCCCTGCAGGACGCCGTCGAGTTTGCGTCGGACGCTGAGTTCGAGCGTGCGCAGGGCGGCGGACAGTTGCGGCTCTTCCAGCAAACCCGCCCCCAGCGAGGGCAGATCGCTATTGGCCGCCATAGTGTCCTGAGGTCCGGTTCATCGCGGGCGGCGGTGGGGCCGTTGCGACGGAGCCGGGTCCAGGAGCGGGATAGCTCGGGCCGGGCCCCGGACCGGAGACCGCGGCTCCGTCGACCCCGGCGGCCACCGGCTGTGCTCCCACCTGCGGGAGCCCGACCGTCTGCAGGACCCGGTCGATGACCTGATCGGCCGTCACCTCGTCGGCCAGCGCGTCGTAACTGAGCACGAGGCGGTGCCGCAGTACGTCCGGCACGATCTGCACCACGTCCTCGGGTACCACGTAGTCGCGTCCCCGGATCAGCGCCAGGGCCCGGGCCGCGGCGACGATGCCCAGCGTCGCGCGCGGCGACGCCCCGTAGGACAGCCAGGCGGCCACGTCGGGAAGCCCGGCCTCGGCGGGGCGACGGGTCGCATTGATGACCCGCACCACGTAATCGACCAGAGCATGGTGCACGAAGACGTTCGCGGCGGTCTGCTGCAGCCGGATCATCGCCTGCGGATCGAGGACCTGCGATGCCTGCGGCGGCACATTGCCCATCCGGTAGACGATCTCGCGTTCCTCCTCGACGGAGGGATAGTCGACGAGCACCTTGAACAGGAAGCGGTCACGCTGCGCCTCCGGCAGCGGGTACACCCCCTCGTTCTCGATCGGGTTCTGGGTGGCCATCACCAGGAACGGATCCGGCATCGGATAGGTCGTGCCGCCGATCGACACGTGCCGCTCGGCCATCACCTCCAGCAGTGCGGACTGCACCTTGGCCGGCGCTCGGTTGATCTCGTCGGCGAGCAGGAAGTTGGCGACCACCGGTCCCAGTTCGGTGTCGAACTCCTCGCGGCCCTGCCGGTAGATACGGGTACCGATGAGGTCGGTGGGCACCAGGTCGGGGGTGAACTGGACTCGGGAGAAGCTGCCACCGACGACCGTGGCGAATGTCTCCACCGCGAGGGTCTTGGCGACACCGGGTACGCCTTCCAACAGGATGTGGCCGCGCGCCAACAGGCCGACGAGGATCCGCTCGACAAGCTGATCCTGGCCGACGATGACCCGTTTGACCTCGTAGATCGCGCGCTCGAGCAGCTTGACGTCCGCGTCGGTGAGGGTCACGGCACCGTCGGCGCCGGGTGCGCTGGACGGCTCGCCGTGAGGATGCGATGAGGTCAACCCGTACTCCTGTCCATGACGGCGCTCAGCCGCCGATCGCCGTGGGGCAATGTCGACCGCCAGCCTAGCGGCGTCGTCTGAAAAGGCGCCAAGAAGGGCGCCGCCCGCCGCCGGATCGATCAGAGCAGGCGGACCACGTTCGGCATGGCACCGTCGGTCCGCAGCGGCGACACCTTGACGTAGGAGCCGGATTGCGGGGACTCGACCATCTTGTTGTCGCCGAGATACAGCGCGACGTGCTGACTGGCGTTGGGGCCGTAGAAGATCATGTCGCCACGCTGGATCTGGGCGAGCGGCACCTGCGGGCCCGCCGTGTACTGGTAGCCGCTGTACTTGGGTAGCTGGATGCCGACGCCCGCGAATGCGTAGACCATCAGCCCCGAGCAGTCGAAGCCGATCTTGTTGTAGTCGCCGAAGCTGTCGGCCACGCCGCCGTCGCGGATGCCCTTGGTCGGACCGTTGGCATCGCCGCCGCCCCACGCGTACGGCACGTTGAGCTGGGACAGGGCCCGGTTGACGACGATCTCGACCGCTTGCGGACCCCGCAGCCCGGGACGGACCTCGCCCCCGCCGCCGCCCCCACCGGGCCCCGACGAGCTGCCGAACAGGCTGCCCAGGCTGCCGGACCCGAGTCGCGAACTCAGGTTGTCGTTCCCGCTGCTGCCGAGCGTCGCTCCGCCGATGCCGAGCTCGTTGAGTAGTTCCGACTGGGGTAGCTGTTGCTGGCCGACCACTCCGGCGAGAACCTTCTGAGTCACATCCAGCGCGAGCCGGGCCGCCGCTTCGGCGGCCACCGCGAGCGCCTCGTTGTCACCGCCCGCCGCCGGTCGGCCCGGCGGCAGCGCGGGCGCGGGGCCCTGCGGACCGGGACCGCGGAACAGGTTGGACAGCAGATCCTTGCTCGCCGGCGCCGCCGCCGGAGTCGGGGCCGGGCGCCCGCGCAGCCGGTCGAGTTGCGCCTGCACGGTCTCTCGCTGCTTGATCAGCGACGAGCGACGCTGCTTTTCATTGGCCATCGCCGCCCGAGCCTGATTGACCGCGGCCAGCGCCGCGGAACGACGCTGTGCGGCACCGTCCGCGGCAAAGGCCGCCTGCCGCTTGGTCGCCTCCAGGGCCGCTGCGCGGTTGGCCTGCTGGTTACGGGCCACCTCGAGGTTGCGAATGGTCGCCTCTTGCTGGCGGGCGAGCCGATTGACGACCGAGACGCGGTCGAGCACGCCCTGCGGGTCGTCGGAGGACACGTAGTTCGACATCGAGCCCTGGCCGCTGCCGCTGCGGTACACCGAGCGGATCAGCTTGTCGAAACGGCGTTGGGCGTCGCCGGTCGCCTTCACCGCCCGGCTCAACGAATCCTGCGCACCCTTGGCCGCGACCGACGCCAGCCGTTGCGCGGCCAGCGAGTTCTGATAGTCGGCGATGGCCTGATTCGCGGCCTGCTGCCGCACCGCGACCGCGTTGTCCAGGTCCTGGATGTTCTGGTTGACCCCGGCGATCTGGTTGATCAGCTGTGATACCTGCGACGGCGGCCGCTGACTGCCGCTCGGTGCCGCCAGCGCCTCGCCCGCGCCGGTCGCCCCGAGGACCGAGATGACCGCGGCGGCGCCGAACCGCGCCAGCATCGGAGTGCCGTGGGACGCGCCCGTGGTACCTCGACTCACCTGAGATCTCCCTCGCCTGTGTGCGGCCATTGCGCACGTCTCGCATCGGAATGAGCGTCCGCACCCCCGCGCCGACGCTGAGGTCCGGCATGCATCACGCACCACATGTGCTGCATTAAGCCTCAGCTGCATCACACGCGACATATGCACCGTACGTCACATTTGTCCCGGGAGAAAACAGAGATCCCGAATTACAATCGCGTGATTACCTGCGAAAACGTTGTGAACTGCCCAAAGGGAGCACCGCCCGAGAAGGTCTCAACTTCACAACAGACGCCGGGACGCGGCGCACAGAACGGCGCCGCGCCGGCCAGTCGGGTGTATAGGACGCGGGGAACGCCGCGCCAGCGGTCACGCCCGCGTTGCCGCGAGCGCTCGAGTCAGGCGTCTGCGTCGCTGTCCCGCCGATCGGCACCACCGGCCACCGGCGCCGGTTGCGGCGTCGGTTCCGCAGTGACGTCCGCGGGCCCACGCGACCGCCCGCGCACGCTACGCAGCCGGGCGACCACGGCGGCGACGACCACCAGCACGATCAGCACGATCGTGACGACCGTCCAGTTCACGCCCGGTTCGGTCATCTGGTCGTACATCTGCCGTGCGGCCTGCGGCGGGTTCTGCAGGGTGAGGTTGTCGGTGGCCTCTTCCTGTTGCACCCGGCTGAAGTACGGGGACGAACTGCCCACCGAATTCGGCGCGAGGACGATCACCGTGCCGCCGGTCTCCTTCTGCAGGGCCGTGGCGATATCCCGGTAGTAGGTGAACTTGGGGGCGACCTGGGTCAGCACGACGAAGTTGACGTCATTGCCCTCGGACCGGGCGTACTCGACGACCTCACGGAGCGCGGGCACCTGATCTGCCGGCGCGGCCACGTGATCGGCCAGCAGGTCCTCACGCAGCTTGGGGAGACCGACCTCGGCGGCAAAGGCGTCGCTGCCGGACAGCTCCCCGGCCGGGGCGGCGAGAACGGTCACCGACATCGGATCAGGGCTCATCGACTACTTTCCTCACTCGCAGCAGCGCCACGCATTGCCAGGTCCCGACGCGGCAGTACTCGCGCCGACGGCGATTCGGTCACTGCCATCCTGCCGAATCGTCGTCGCCACTCCCCCGCCGGGCCACCCCGACACGCCGGACGATCGCGGACGGCGGCGCACGCCGGCGACGGTCGACGCGGCAACGCCCGCCCTCGACGCCCCCTGTGCCACCAGGTCGCGCCGTACGTCAGAATGGAGGAGTCGGTGCACACGGGTGCTGAGCGACGCGCGAGCACCGTCACCGGTTACCGGCAATCTTGTTAACAGTACGCGCGTACTGTTACGATGGATTTCGTCTCCACGCGACGGACCGTGGACACCGGATCAGGTGACTGCAGCATCGTCCCGGCGCAGCCCGCCGGGTGAAGGTCGCAGGGGTCGGCGAGCGGCGGCGTTCGTCGTCGAGACGCAGCAGTCCGGGCGTTGCGGCCGGACTATCGAACGCATCGCCGGCGCAGCCCGCCGGCACGAGGAGAGTGGAATACACGTGAGCAACAATTCCTTTGGCGCCCAAGGCACCCTCGAGGTGGGCGACAACTCGTACGAGATCTACCGGCTGAACGCGGTCAAGGGCACCGAGAAACTTCCGTACGCGCTCAAGGTGCTGGCCGAGAATCTGCTCCGCACCGAGGACGGCGCCAACGTCACCGCGGACCACATCAACGCGATCGCCAACTGGGACCCCGAGGCCGAACCGAGCATCGAGATCCAGTTCACGCCGGCCCGCGTCATCATGCAGGACTTCACCGGCGTCCCCTGCGTGGTCGACCTCGCCACCATGCGTGATGCGGTGACCGAGCTGGGCGGCGACCCGGACAAGGTCAATCCGCTGGCACCGGCCGAGATGGTCATCGACCACTCGGTGATCATCGAGGCCTTCGGCAACGCGCAGGCATTCGAGCGCAACGTCGAGATCGAATACCAGCGCAACGAGGAGCGCTACAAGTTCCTGCGCTGGGGCCAGGGCGCATTCGACGACTTCCGCGTCGTGCCGCCGGGCACCGGCATCGTGCACCAGGTCAACATCGAGCACCTGGCCCGGTCGGTGATGGTGCGCGACGGCGTCGCTTATCCGGATACGTGTATCGGCACCGACTCGCACACCACCATGGAAAACGGGCTCGGCGTCCTCGGCTGGGGCGTCGGCGGCATCGAGGCCGAGGCGGCCATGCTGGGCCAGCCGGTGTCGATGCTCATCCCCCGGGTCGTCGGCTTCAAGCTGACCGGCGCGACCAAGCCGGGTGTCACCGCCACCGACGTGGTGCTCACCATCACCGACATGCTGCGCAAGCACGGTGTGGTCGGCAAGTTCGTCGAGTTCTACGGCAACGGCGTGGCCGAGGTCCCGCTGGCCAACCGCGCCACCATCGGCAATATGAGTCCGGAGTTCGGCTCCACCTGCGCGATCTTCCCGATCGACGACGAGACCATCAACTACCTCAAGCTCACCGGCCGCAGCCAGGAGACCCTCGATCTCGTCGAGGCGTACGCCAAGGAACAGGGCATGTGGCTGGAGAAGGATGCCCCCGAGGCGCAGTACTCGGAGTACCTGGAGCTGGACCTGTCGACGGTGGTGCCGTCGATCGCCGGCCCGAAGCGCCCGCAGGACCGGATCGAGCTGTGGGACGCGAAGAACGCCTTCCGCAAGGACATCCACAACTACGTCGAAGAGGGCAACACCCCGCATATCAACGGGGTCGACGAAGCCGACCAGGAGAGCTTCCCCGCCTCCGACTCCCCCGCGATCAACCCGGGATCGGCGACGCTGTCGTTCTCCGACACCAGCGAGCCGCTGCACGATGCGTCCGGCAACGCCGAAGGCCGTCCGTCCTCCCCGGTCACGGTGGAGTCGGCCGAGCGCGGCGCGATGGTTCTCGACCACGGCATCGTCACCATCGCCTCGATCACGAGCTGCACCAATACCTCGAACCCGTCGGTCATGTTGGGCGCGGGCCTGCTGGCGAAGAACGCCGTCGAGAAGGGCCTGACGTCCAAGCCGTGGGTGAAGACGTCGATGGCGCCGGGTTCGCAGGTGGTGACCGGGTACTACGACAAGGCGGGTCTCTGGCCGTACCTGGAAAAGCTCGGCTTCTTCCTCGTCGGATACGGCTGTACCACGTGCATCGGGAACTCGGGTCCGCTGCCGGAGGAGATCTCCAAGGCGATCAACGACCACGATCTCGCCGCGACCGCGGTGCTCTCCGGTAACCGCAACTTCGAGGGCCGGATCAACCCGGACGTGAAGATGAACTACCTGGCGTCGCCGCCGCTGGTCATCGCCTACGCGCTGGCCGGCACCATGGACTTCGACTTCGAGACCGATCCGCTCGGTCAGGACGCCGACGGCAACGACGTGTTCCTGCGCGACATTTGGCCGTCCGGCGACGAGATCCAGCAGACCATCGCCGACTCGATCTCGCCGGAGCAGTACGCCGAGGACTACGCGGATGTCTTCAAGGGCGACGACCGGTGGCGCAACCTGCCCACCCCGGACGGCAAGACCTTCGAGTGGGACGACGAGTCGACCTACATCCGCAAGCCTCCGTACTTCGAGGGCATGCAGGCCGAGCCGGCGCCGGTGACCGACATCACCGGTGCCCGGGTGCTGGCCAAGCTCGGCGACTCGGTCACTACCGACCACATCTCGCCGGCCTCGACCATCAAGCCCGGTACGCCCGCCGCGCAGTACCTCGATGCGCATGGCGTCGCCCGGAAGGACTACAACTCGCTGGGCGCCCGCCGCGGCAACCACGAGGTGATGATCCGGTCCACCTTCGGCAACATCCGGCTGCAGAACCAACTGGTCGATGTCGCCGGCGGTTACACCCGCGACTTCACCCAGGACGGTGGCCCGCAGTCGTTCATCTACGACGCCGCACAGAATTACGCGGCGCAGGGCACCCCGCTGGTGGTGCTCGGCGGCAAGGAGTACGGCACCGGGTCGTCGCGCGACTGGGCGGCCAAGGGCACCTCGCTGCTGGGTGTCAAGGCGGTCATCACCGAGAGCTTCGAGCGCATCCACCGCTCGAACCTCATCGGTATGGGCGTCATCCCGCTGCAGTTCCCCGAGGGCGAGTCGCACAAGTCGCTGGGTCTGGACGGAACCGAGACCTACGACATCACCGGGATCGAGGCGCTGAACTCCGGCACGACGCCGGAGACGGTGCACGTCACCGCGACCAAGGAGGACGGCTCGACCGTCGAGTTCGACGCCAAGGTTCGCATCGACACCCCCGGGGAGGCCGACTATTACCGCAACGGAGGCATCCTGCAGTACGTGCTGCGCAACATGATCAAGAGCTGATCGGGGTCACCGAGTGCCCAAGGTCAGCGATGACCGGCTAGCCGCGCGCCGTCGGGAGATTCTCGACGGCGCGCGGCACTGCTTTGCCGAGTACGGATACGACGGCGCAACGGTCAAACGGATCGAGGAGTCGACCGGGCTGTCGCGCGGGGCGATCTTCCACCACTTCCGCGACAAGGAAGCGCTGTTCCTCGCGCTCGCCCGGGAAGATGCCGAGCGGATGGCCGACGTCGCCGCCGAACAGGGTCTGGTGCAGGTGATGCGGGACGTGCTGGCGAGGCCGCAGGACTTCGACTGGCTCGGCACCCGGCTGGAGATCGCCCGCAAGTTGCGCACCGATTCGTCGTTTCGGGACGCGTGGCTGGCGCATTCCGCCGAGGTCGACCGGGCGACGCTGGACCGGCTCGAACGCGGCCGGCGCACCGGCCGGCTGCGCGACGATGTGCCGACCGAGGTGCTGCTGGACTACCTGGACCTGGTGCTCGACGGACTCATCACGCGGTTGGCCTCCGGCCGTCCCACCGACGATCTCAGCGCGGTCCTCGACCTGGTCGAGGAATCGGTGCGGACGACGCACTCCCCCGGTGCGAGCTCGGCCGCGACGGGCAGCGCCTAGCGATCCAGGGGCCCGGTCTCGACGGTGCGTCAGCCGGCGGTGTTGCCCGAGGCGGTGACGACTCCGGTCCACCGCGGCAGGTCAAGGTGCACGCCGGTGTCGCTGTCGACGTGACCGAGCCGGATGTCGAGCGCCACCTGAAAGTTCTTCTCCGACAGCACTTGCCGCTCCGGTAGCGCCCGGAGGTAGGCCGCATTGGCGGCGGCGAGCGATCGTGTCTCCTCGGCCGCGGCAAAGGCGGCGTCGAAGGCCGCCTCGTCGAATCCGGCCTGGTTGCCGATGGTGGCTACCAGCAGGTCGCGGTGCGCGGGTATATCCATCAGTTGCAGTCCCTGCAGCACGAAGGTGTGCACGTCGCCGGTGGCGACATCGGTGTACGCACGCAGTCCGGCAGCGGCGACGGTCTGCGCGTACATGTCCACGTAGTAGCTGCGCAGCGCGTCGCGCGAGATGTCGTCCAGGCTGGGCTCGCGGTCGAGCACCTTGTTCACCACGTCGCGGTTGACCGCGATCAGATCCTCGTCGGACCCGTCGAACGCCTCCTGCGTGAGCAGCACGGGAATGGAATCGTCGGTGGTGCAGTCCAGGATGTCCTCGACCTGATTGATCTCGACGGAGTCGAACGCGATGTGGTCCGCTGTGTGCGACATGCCCGAACAGTAGGCCCGCCGGGTGGAACCTGGTTGTCCGGCGGGTTACCGGTGGGCGAACGAACCGGCGGCGGCCCGGGCACGGGGCCGAACGGCTACTGTCTCCTCGTGGTGAGCTTGACTCAACTGGAGGCACTGGTCGCGGTCGTCGAGGCCGGTGGCATCTCCGGGGCGGCCAAGGCGATGTACATGAGCCAGCCGTCGGTGTCCAACCAGATCCGAAACCTGGAGAACAGTCTGGGTATTCAGTTGTTGGAGCGGACCCCGCAGGGTGCCAAGCCCACCCATGCCGGTGAGGTCGTCGTCCACCACGCCCGGACGATCTTCCGCCAGTTGGCCGATCTCGACCACGATGTGCGTGCAATCCAGGGCGCGGCGACCGGCCGTCTCGTCGTCGCCGGTACGACCGCTCTCGGCACCTATCTGCTGCCGCATTTGGTCGCCCGGTTCACCGCCGAGGTGCCGAAGGTGGACTGCCAGCTCCGCGTCGGCAACGAGGAGTCGGTGGAGGGCTGGGTGCTCGCCGGCGAGGTGGCATTGGGGCTGTGCGCAGAACTTCCCGGCGAAGAACACTTGCAGGCCGAGCCGATGTTCTCCGAAGCCATGATGCTGGTGGCGCATCCGGATTCGCCGCTGGCGAGTCGGCGGGTCACGCCGGCCGACCTGGCCACCGAACGGTTCCTGATGCGGGAGGCCGGTTCGGCGACCCGGCGCCAACAGGAAGCCGCACTGCATCAGTGGTCGCTCGACGGTGTCGAACGGTGGGATCTCTGGGGGCCGGAAACCCTCAAGGAGTCCGTGTACGCGGGTCTGGGCGTCGCGCTGCTGTCCGAACACGTCACTGCCCGCGAACGCGCGGCCGGCCGGCTCGTCGCGCTGTCGGTCGATCCGCCGGCACCCAGCCGGACCGTCTATCTGGTGCGCAAGGCGAATCGGGTGCTGACGCACGCGGAGGCGGCCTTCACGCGACTGGTGCGCACCACGAGCGCGTGGCCGGTGGTCCCCGACTGACCGCGCCTTCGTGTGCCTCAGGCCGGGACCTTCAGATCATCGAGCAGGGACGCGATGTCGGTGACGCTGTCGACGACGTGGGTGGCTCCCGCCGCCGACAGCTGGGTCGCGTCGTGCGCACCGGTGAGGACGCCAACGGACGCGCCCGCGCCCGCGCGCAGACCCGTCGTCACGTCCGAGGTGGTGTCGCCGACGACCATGACCTGGTGGACGGCCTCGGTCTCGGTCCGCATCAGCGCGGTGAGCACCATGTCGGGGTACGGGCGCCCGCGCACTCCGTCGCCGGGGCACAGCACGACGTCGGCGATACCGTCCCAGCCCAGCGCATCGATGATCGCCTGCTGCGTCTGCGCGGCGAAACCGGTGGTCAGTGCGGTCTTGATCCCGTTGTCGCGCAACCGGTAGAGAAGTTCCTCGGCTCCCGGGATCGCGCTGCAGTGGCCGGCCGCGACCAGCTCGGCGTAGCTCCGCTCGAAGGCCCGGTTGGCCGCCTGGGCACGGTCCTCGTCGCCGCCGGCGAGATGCCGGAAGACGACGATCTTCGATTGCCCCATGGTCTCGCCGACGTAGGCGAGCATCTCCTCGCGGTCGGCGTCCGAGCGCGACAGCCCGGCATCGCGGTCGGCGGCGAGAAACGACTTCTCCACCAGCCCACTGTCTTCCACGGTGGTGCCGGCCATGTCGAAGACCACGAGAGAGATTCCGTACGTGCTGTCGGTCATGCTGATGTCCTCCGGGTTGGGTGTTCTGGTTGTTGTGGGTTGTCTGAATGTGTTGTAGGTGGGTGTATCGCCGCTGGGCGCAGCCTCCGGTCGGCGGGTTGTCGCCCCGAACGGCGGTTAACGCAGTCGGACCGCGACGCGGGGGGCGACACCGCGGTTGGCCGCGGCGACCGCGTCCTCGATATCGCGCAACGGGTACGGCGTCGACACGAGGGTGGCGAATAACCGTTGTGCGGCAGTGCGTTCCAGAAAGTCGACGGCCTCGGCGAGATCATCGACATGGTAGTTGTGCGACCCGACCATCGTCACCAGGCGCTTGACGTAGGAACTCGGCTCGAAGTGGATGTCCTCCGCGGGCGAGACCGACCCGACCAGGGCGATGCGACCGCCGATGTCGACGACGTCCAGGGCGCTCTGCACCGCGCGGTTATTGCCGGACATCTCGAAGATCACGTCGGCGCCGGAATCCTGTGTCGCCGCGGGCAATTCCTGCGGCAGGCACACCCGGGTTGCCCCGAATGCCGTCGCCGCCGCCAGGCGTTCCGGGTCGACGTCGCAGGCCACGATGTGCTGGACGCCGCGGTCCTTCGCGTAGGCGACCGCGGTCAGCCCCAACATTCCGCAGCCGAGGACGACCACCGCATCGCCGGCATCCAGGGATACTCGGCGGGCAGCACTCACCACCGTGGCAGTGGCGCAGTTTGCCGGTGTCGCCACCGTCGCCGGCAGCACGCCGGGCAGGCGGACGATGCCGGTACCGGACACCAGATGGCAGTGCGTGGCCAGACCGCCGTTGAGCCGCCAGTGCTCGTCGATCGCCTCGTGTCCGTACTTGCGGACGTGCACACACTTCTGCCGCAGGCCGCGACGGCATCGCGCACACTCACCGCATGAGGACCCGATCGTCCAC
Source organism: Gordonia sinesedis (assembly GCA_039527305.1). Taxonomy (GTDB): domain Bacteria; phylum Actinomycetota; class Actinomycetes; order Mycobacteriales; family Mycobacteriaceae; genus Gordonia; species Gordonia sinesedis. The sequence continues at coordinate 238,668 of BAAAJU010000003.1, forward strand.
GTGATCCGGTCACCGACCTCGACCGGGACGTCTCGGTGGTCGACGACCTTCCCGCCGGTCGCGGCAACGACGCCGATGGCCTCGTGTCCGAGCACGGTGGGCAGCGGCGTGGCCCGGTCGCCGTTGATGGTGTGCAGGTCGCTGCCGCAGATGGTGGCGAGTTCCACCTCCACGAGGACTTCCCCGTCGGTGAGGTCGGGGAGGTCCACGGTGTCGACCCGGAAGCGGTCGTGCACGCCGGACCAGATGGCTGCCTGAGCAGGTGTCGACGGTGCTGGCGATCGTCGCCCGGTGTCGAGGTCTGGCGAGGGCTCCATGTCGTGTCCAATCATTCTCAGCGGCGGATGGTGGCGGCGGCCGCGGCGCTGATCACGCAGGCGCCGGCCACGATGGGAAAAATAAGCGAGGTGTTGCCGGTGTCATCCATCACGTGTCCGATGATCGGCTCCGCGGCGCCCGCAAACAGGTAGGAAAAGAAGTTCACGATGCCGGTGGCCGTACCCGCCATCTGTTTCCCGGCCAAGTCGGGGCACAGCGCCCAGAACGACGATTGCGGTCCGTACACGCAGAATCCGGTGAGGAACAGCACGATGATGCCGCCGATGATGCCCAACGGGGCGGCGTACATGACGAGCGCGAATACCGCCCCCAGTGCCATGAACAGCATGATCGGCCGGTCGCGACGGGACCCGAAGAGACGGTCGGACAGCTGCCCGTTGACGAGTGCACCCACCGCCATACCGACGGGTAGTGCGACCGACACCCACAGCGGGCTGATGCCGCTGGAATTGTCCTTCCAGTCGGACCCGAGGAAGTACACCGGGACCCAGACGAGCAATCCGTAGCGGGCGGCGTTCTGGAAGCCGATCGCCACGCCGGTGGACCAGATCTTCGGGATGCTCAGGATCGCCTTGTACCGGTCGAGCGAACGGGTCGGGTCGGCGGTGGTCACCGATCGTTCGACGTGCTCCTCGTCGCGGGTGAACGACGGCGGCGGGGTGATGCCGGCCTTGCCAGGGGTGTCGCGGGCGAGCAGGAAGAACACGACGCCGCCGACCAGCATGAGCAGGACCGGGATGCGGAAGATCCACCGCCAGTCGAGATCGAACGTATCGACCACGAGCGTCGACGTGACGAAGGCCAGCACCGACGCCATGCCGGCGGCAAAGGTGTAGAAGCCGAAGCTCTTGCCTCGCTCGTGGGGTCCCCACCAGTTGGAGATCACGCGACCGCCGGCGGCGAAGCCCATCGACTGGGCGTAGCCGTTGGCACCCCAGAGGATGGCGAGCGACTTGCCGCCCACCGCAAAGCTCATGCACCAGTTGAGGATCGTGGACAGGATGGCGCCGAGACTCATCAGACGACGGCCACCGAACTTGTCGGCGAGGTTGCCGTTGATCATCTGGCCGGCGGCGTACGTCCACAGCATGAGGCCACTGATCGCGCCCAGCGTCGCCTTGCTGAGTCCGAGGTCTTCCTCGATCCCGGGGATCGCGAACCCGAAGGTCTGTCGCCCGGTGTAGAAGAACAGATAACAGAACATGGCGGCCAGCAGCATGCGCCATTTCCACCGCGAGAAGGTGGACTCCGACACCGGATTCCGCATGAGCGGTCCCGAGGCCGGAGCGGTGTGTTCGATGCTCGACATCGTTGCTCCTGATTAGGTGAGGGGATGATCCGCGGGCACGACTGTGCTTGCGGAATAGCGGGATACCAGGGTGGTGGCCACCCAGAACGCGTCATAGTTGTGGACGCAGGCGGGTCGCGGCCCGACGCGGGTGGCGAGGACATCGGGTCGGGGTAGCGCGCGGTTGACGATGAACGGCACGCGGATCTCGCCGATACCGCCGTGGGACCGCAGTCCGACATCCAGCCCGCTGGTGTCGTGCCATGTCCGTGAGCGGCCCACGACCGTGTGGGCATCGGCGAGGACGACGAGGTCGCCGATCCGGTCTGGTGGCAGGTCGAAGCGTCGGGCGGCCTCGCAGCGGTCGACGATCATGTCGATCCCGTTGAGGCGGCTCAGCTCTCGCGCCACGTCCGGCAGGTCGGTGTCATCCGGCAGGTAGAGGTACGCCGACGATCCGAATGCGCCGTGGTGCGCGGTGTATGGGTCGGTGATGGGCAGCACCACCCGAATACCGTTGTCGGCTCCGAGGATGCGCGCGCATTCGTCGTCGAGGTAGACGACCTTCGGGGATCCGCCGGGGTGTGTCTTGGCATTCATGCCGTGGTCTCCGGTGATGACCACGATCGCACCCAGATCGTCGAAATCCCGTGCGTACGAGTCGATCATCGCGTAGAAGTCGTTGGCCCGGTCGCTGCCCGGCGGATGCTTGTGCTGCACGTAGTCGGTGAGCGACAGATACAGGAGATCGATACTGCGGCTCCGCAGGAGACGGAGTCCTGCGGCGAGGGTGAATTCGGAGAGCTCCGCGGAGTAGGTGGCGGGCTGGGGGCGCCCGACGACACGGAGGACGTCGTCGACGCCATGTTCGGCGATATGTGCCTCGCCGGCCTTCTCGGCCGAGAAGCAGATGCGCACCGGCTCACCGGATCCACCGGTGGCGGTGGTCGGTGCCGGGGTTCCCTGGCCGGCGACCGACGATCCGACGAGGCCGGCGCCGAGGAGGCGTCGCAACTTGTCCTTGGCCGTCACCACCGCCACGCCCAGCCCGTTGCGTGCGGCTTCGGCGAAGATCGTCGGAGCTCGCAGGTAGTGCGGCTCGTTCATGAGTACTTCGGTTCCGGAGGCCTTGTCGTAGAAGTAGTTGCCGCTGATCCCGTGTGCGCACGGCGGCTGGCCGGTGGCGATCGACAGATTGTTGGGATTGGTGAGGGTAGGTACCGCGCATTCCGCAGGCCAGGAGCTCGCACCCGCTCGCAGCGCGGACTCCAGCCACGGCATCCGGCCGGCCGCGAGAGCGTCGAAATGGTAGGCCGGTTCACTCCCGTCCACACAGATCACCACGACCGGTGCCGTTGGCATCGAGTAGACCCGGTCGTTGACCGAGAAGGTTGTGCGCGCCGTCATCGCTGTGTGCCTTGCCGTTGAAGATTGTCACTCCGTCCGAACAAGAATCACAACAACGCCGCGGCACCGGAACCCACCGTCTGGCTATGGGGGTATAGCCGAAATCTCTCGACGGCCCGTTCGCACTATCGGCGGGCCGTCACCTCGATCGCAGCGTCGGCGATCTCGTGCCGTCCCGAAAGATTGCTGCTCACAGGAGAATCCAAGGCCGCTCCGAACACACCCTGGTGCGCCGGGCCGCGGCCGACCGGTCGGCGATCTGACGTACAGGTGGCTGTGAGGTTGCGCGTTCGGCACGCGTTTACCCGTTGTTCCGATCGGGCTGCGCCGCGATCACCAGTCTGCCGTCGGCCGCGTTCTCACGACGTACCGATGGCGCAACCAGCACTGGCCGTCCACCACCTGAATGACGTGGCGATCACGCGTCGATAACGCCCGGTGCGAGCGGCTAACGATCGAGCGCATCCGGCGAATTCCCCAGTAGCGGGGCGCCCGATCGCGCTCCACCGCCGGACCCGAGTTGTCGGGGCCCGGCTCCCGTTCACCCCGGGTTGGGGGAGGTGAGGAACACCATGAGAATCCGACTGTCGGCATTCGGTCGGCTGTTCGTCGTCGTCATCGTCTGCGCACTGGGTGTCACACTCGCCGGCGCGACCGCACACGCCGACGACACGACCACGACCGAGACCACTGCGACCGGGACCACGACACCCCAGGCGCCACCGGAAACGACGTCGCCCGCATCTCCGTCGGCTCCGCCCGGGACGACGGCGGAGACCTCGACACCGGTCCCGTCGTCACAGGCGCCGTCGTCACAGGCGCCATCGTCATCCGCCCCGGGCTCGTCGACGAGCCCGGTGTTACCGTCCGGCACCCTGCAGCTCTCCGCGGTCATGAGGGACACGGGGGTCCCGGTAGCGGGTATCGGTGTGCAGGTCTACACCCCGGACCCGGTCGCGGTCACCACGCCCGCCAGTCTTCGGGCCGCGACACCCAACGTCTCGTTCGTGGTGACCACGGTGCCCGAGGGCCTGCAGCTGGTGGGTCCCAGGCAGGTCACGGTTCCCATCCGGGCGGGCGAGGCGTCGTCCTATGTGTTCCAGCTCGACGATGGCAACCGCCCGCCGGCCGGTCACGGCACGATCAGGGTGACCGCCCGCGACGTCACGCACGACACGGCGTTGCCGGGTGTGACGGTGTCCGTCGGTGGTCCCGAGGTGAACCAGTCGCTCCGGTTGCCTGCCTCGATCACCGGACGGCCCGGAACCTACCTCGTCACCGTGACCGGGGTGCCGCGCGGCTATCGCCTCGTCCAGCATGGAGCGGCCACCGTCACGTTAGCGGCCGGTCAGACTGTCACCCGCGAGTTCCAGTTCGCCGCCGATGATTCCGACGGTCCGTCGGGCACGATCGCGATCACCAAGAAGAACCGGGTGACCGGAGCCGCGTTGGCCGGTGCCGGATTCGCGGTCGCACCGTGCGGCGGCGGTGAGGTGATTGCGCGTGTCACGACCGGCACCGACGGTACGGCGGCGACAGATGTACGCCCGGGCTGCTATCGGGTCGCCGAGACGGTGGCGCCCGCAGGCTATGTGGCCGAATACATCTCGTACGAGACGTGGGTGGTCAATGGCCGGACGGCCAGTCTGACCGTGTACAACCTGCCGAACGGGCACGTCAGTACGCGCGACGTCGAGCGCCGGGTGCCGCTGCGGTCCATTCCGTCCGGTCCGGTGACCCGGCCATGAACGGGAGCGGTTCGCGGCGGGTGCGGTCCGGCGTCGGATCGCCTGCCGCGGTGGTGTGGGTGATCGCGGTGATCACCCTGTGCCTGGCGCTAGTGGCCGGGTGCTCGTCGACCGAAGCGCAGCGGTCGAAGCCCGTGTCGTCGTCGGCACAAACCGACCTGCCGGCACCGGTGCCCGCGCGCGCCGACGCCGCCGGTGCTCCGACGTCGCTGATCGCCGACGGCGGCACTGCCCCGATCGAGGCCGTCGCCTCCGACGTGTCGGGTGCACTGTTGCCGCCGCAGGATGTGAATCGGCTGGGTTGGTGGGTCGATTCGGCACTGCCGGGCAGCGGAGCCGGAACGGTGGTCGTCACCGGGCATGTCGACGAGGCACGTCAAGGCACCGGCTTCGCTGCGCGCTTTGCCACGATGAATCCTGGCGACGAGGTACGACTGGACACCGAGGGTGCCGGGTCGATCACCTATCGAGTGCAACGAATCCAGAACGCCGACAAGACGACCCAGTTTCCGGCGGCCGAGCTCAACCGGCTCGACGGGCCGGAAACCCTCGCCTTGGTCACCTGCGGCGGCCCATTCGTCGGCGGCGCCCTCGGCTACCGGGACAACGTGATCGCCTGGGCCACCAGGGTGTAGCGATGTCGTCGACCCGAGACTCCGCGTGGGGTCGTGTTCTCCGCGACCTCGCGCGGAGTCTCCGCCGTGGGCAGCGGGTGGTCGGGTGAGTACCGCGGTCATTGAGTGGCGCGGTGAGGCGTCGATCCCGCTGTTGCGTAGCCTGGGGTCGGGCGGAGCCTTCCGCTGGTTGCGTAGCCCGGGTCGGGCGGGGCCTTCCGCCGGTTGAGTAGCCCGGAGCGCTAGCGGAGGGCGTATCGAAACCAGCGCCGCCCGCAGATGTAGTGATAGGTCACGGATTTGGTGACCTATCACGACAACTCTGACAGACACGCGCGTTCACGTTGCACGGCAGCTGGTTTCGATACGCTGCTCGTTCCTCGCCGCTACTCAACCAGCGGGGCGGGCACGTGCTCGAGTTGCGCGGCTGCTGGTTTCGATACGCCGCTCGTCCCTCGCGGCTACTCAACCAGCGGGTAGGGCGCGGCGTCGATCGCGCTGGTTGCGTAGCCCGGAGGGATGAAGGGACAGCAGACATTCCCGCTGGTTGAGTAGCCCGGAGCGCTAGCGGAGGGCGTATCGAAACCAGCACCGTCCGACCGGGATCGGTCGACGAATCGTATCGGT
>BAAAJU010000004.1:0-506266 GCA_039527305.1 Gordonia sinesedis
CGTTCGGAAGGGATAACCGCTGAAAGCATCTAAGCGGGAAGCCTGTTCCAAGATGAGGTTTCTCCCCCCCTTCGAGGGGATAAGGCCCCCCACAGACCATGGGGTTGATAGGCCAGAACTGTACACCTAGCAATAGGTTCAGGTGACTGGTACTAATCGGCCGAACGACTTACCACAACACACACCACCAAACATGTGTGTGCTCGCATCCACTATGACACCTCTGAAATCACAGACACCCCCCACACCACGGTGTGGGGAAGCGTGACTGAAAATTTCACAACGTTTCGGCGGCCATAGCGGAGGGGAAACGCCCGGCCCCATTCCGAACCCGGAAGCTAAGCCCTCCAGCGCCAATGGTACTGCACCCTAACCAGTGTGGGAGAGTAGGACACCGCCGAACAACAACCCCCAGTGTGGCCCCCAACAACCAAGTTGGGGGCCACACTACTATCCAGATCTCTACCCGCACTCGGCGGCTCCGGGTGCTTGTTGACTAGCCAGAGCGCGAGATCTCGACCCGGGCGCGTACACGCGGTTCCCGGTGGTTGAGTAGCGGGGAGCGTAGCGAGTCGCGTATCGAAATCACCGCCGGGTTGGCGGGGCTGGTTTCGATACGCCGCTCGTTCCTCGCGGCTACTCAACCAGCGGGGGATATGCCGCTCGTTCCTCGCGGCTACTCAACCAGCGGGATATGCCGCTCGTTCCTCGCGGCTACTCAACCAGCGGGCGGAGAGTTGCGCGGCTCCTGCGTATCGCAACGCGGTGCTTCCCGGTGGTTGAGTAGCGGGGAGCGTAGCGAGTCGCGTATCGAAATCACCGCGGGCCCGGCAGACACGACGCGGTCAGCTCAGATGATGCACGTCCTGCAGCCCGTACACGGGGGTGGGTAGTCCCTCGTAGCGTGCCTTGAGCTGCAGGGCGAGGTAGAGCGAGTAGTGCCGCGACTGATGCAGGTTACCGCCGTGGAACCACAGGCCGGGCTGCTGAGTGGGCTTCCACATATTGCGCTGCTCGCCCTCCCACGGTCCGGGGTCCTTGGTGGTGTCCGAGCCGAGGCCCCACACCTTGCCGACCCGGTCGGCGACCTCCTGCCCCATCAGGTCGGCGGCCCATCCGTTCATCGATCCGTAGCCGGTCGCGTACACCACCACATCGGCCGGCAGCTCGGTGCCGTCGGCGAGCACGACCGAGTCCTCGGTGAGGTGATCGACCTCGCCGTGCGCGAGCTTGATGGTGCCGTCGGCGACCAGCTCGCACGCACCGACGTCGATGTAGTAGCCGGACCCGCGGCGCAGGTATTTCATGAACAGGCCGGAGTCGTCGTCGCCGAAGTCGAGGTCGAAGCCCGCGGCCGCGAGCCGATCGTAGAAATCCTTGTCCCGCTCCCGAATCTGGTCGTACAGCGGGATCTGGAACTCGTGCATGATCCGGTACGGCAGCGACGCGAACGTCAGGTCGGCCTTCTTGGTCGTCATCCCCGACGCGACCGCCTCCTCGCTGTACAGCGCCCCTAGCCCGATCTCCATCAACGAATCCGACTTGACGATGTGGGTCGACGACCGTTGCACCATCGTGGTGTCGATGCCCTGCTCCACCAGCGCCTTGCAGATGTCGTGCGCCGAGTTGTTGGCGCCGATGACGACGACCTTCTTGCCGACGTAACCGTCCGGTCCCGGGTGGGCGCTGGAATGGTGCTGCTCCCCGGCGAAGATGTCCTGGCCGGCGATCGTGGGCACGTTCGCCTTCCCCGACATTCCGGTGGCCAGCACCAACTGGGTGGGGTGCAAGGTCATCGTCTCGCCGTCGCGGTCGATCTCGACGGTCCAACGCTCGGCGACCTCGTCGTAGGACGCCGACAGGCAGGTGGTCTTGCTCCAGTACGGGACCTCCATCACCTTGGTGTAGAACTCCAGCCAGTCACCGATCTTGTCCTTCGGCGCGAACACTGGCCAGTTGTCCGGGAACGGCAGATAGGGCAGGTGGTCGTACCAGACCGGATCATGCAGGCACAGCGACTTGTACCGTTTACGCCACTGGTCGCCGGGCCGGTCGTGCCGGTCGACGACGATCGACGGCACACCGAGCTGCCGCAACCGCGCCCCGAGCGCGATGCCGCCTTGCCCGCCACCGATGACCAGGACGTACGGCTGGCTACTGCGGCCGAGCGCCGCCTCCTCGTCCTCCTTCTTCTGTGCCCACGACCGTGGATCCGGGTCCGAGCCGTGCACCGCGCCCCGCACCCGGGACTCCCCGAGCGGTTCCTCGTGGCCCTTGAGCTCCTGCAGCGTGGTGAGCAGAGTCCAGGCGGTGTCCTCGCCGGTGTCGGCGTCGGGACGCAGCCGCAGATGTCCAACACCGCGACCGACGGCGGTTTCGAACTCGATGAACGCCGACACGACATCGCCGTCGGCGGTCGGCTCCTCGGACGTCGCGAAATCCGTCGGATCGGTGTCGGCGAGCCGCTCGCCGAGCATGTCGGCGATCTGCTCGCGACCCTCGACCGTCTTGAGGTTCCAGGTGAACGAGACCAGGTCGCGCCAGAAGCTGTCGACCGCGAACAGGCCGGTCACCGCCGCGATGTCGCGGGCGGCCAGGGCGGTAGAGAACCGCGCGAGCCACGCGTCGACCCTCTCGGCCGGTGTCGCGACACGGCCGCGTGGCCGCTGGGTCACGGACGCCTCCGCCGTCAGGTCGGGTTCCAGTGTCTGGGTCATTGTCCAAGTCCTCTCGTCGTGCACTCCTCGATCGCTCCGCGCGGTGTCGGTGTGGTCCCGGCGAAGACGTCGATGTGATGTACAGCACATCGGTCGCCGTTCGGTCGCGGCAACGGTTGCAGTGGGTTGCAGCCGGTTGCGTTACGGGTCGCACATCGCGACGGGTGCCCGACCGGCCCGTTCGACCGGGCGTGGTGGCGTTGCAACCCTTCGCAACCCCGCGGCGGGCTTTGCGGCCGCGGTGTGACGCGGCGCACAATGGCCGGGTGACCCCCGACCGACAGCCCGACCTGGAGCCCGCCGTGGCTGCGGGTGACGATCCGCGACAGTTCGCCGCGGTCCTCAGCGCGGTGTACGACGCCGCGATGGCGGGCACGAAGATGCCCGCCCGGCCGCGATCGGTGATCGGGGAGTCGTGGCAGCGGGTGCGGCACGCAGGCGTCGACCCCGACCACGGGTCCACCGACACCGCGCTGGACACCGCCGACATCCAGGCCCGCCGGGCGGACTCGGGACTGCATGCGGTGCTGGGGGATCTGACCCGCGGGCTGGAGGCGGTGATCGCCGACGGCGACAACATCCTGGTGGTGGCCGATGCGGGCGGTCGGGTGCTGTGGCGCAGTGGCGCCAACCGGGTGCTGCACCGGGCCGACCGCCTCGGCTTCGTCGAGGGAGCGAGCTGGGCGGAGGTTCGGTGGGCACCAATGCGATCGGCACCGCCCTGATGTCGGGTCGAGCGGTGCAGGTGTTCTCCGCCGAGCACTTCGTCCGCACCCATCACACGTGGACGTGTACCGGGGCACCGATCCACGATCCCCGTTCGGGCGGGTTGCTCGGCGTCGTCGATGTCAGCGGTCCGGCAGCGACCATCCATCCGACCACGCTGGCGCTGGTGGATGCCGTCGCGAAGCTCGCGGAATCGCAACTCCGCGAACATCACCGGCGTGACCTCGACCAGTTGCGGGCGGTGGCGGCGCCGATCCTGGCGCGGTCGTCGGGACCCGCGCTCGCCGTGGACGGCGACGGCTGGGTCGCCGCGGTGGATGCGGTGGCACCCCGCCAGCGGGTGGCCGTGCCGCGCGCATTGGGCCCCGGTCGGGTGCGCCTGGTCGGGCTGGGGGACTGTGACGTCGAGCCGCTGCCCGGCGGATGGCTCCTGCGCGTGGCCGAACGCGGTGTGCCGGCCTCGGGCACCGAGGTCGAGATCACCGACGACCCGCCACTCGTTCGGGTTTCCGGCGCCGAAGGGCTCTGGACGCACCGGCCGACGCCGCGGCACATCCAGATTCTCGCGCTCCTCGCCGACCACCCGGATGGTCTGACCGCGGCGCGACTGTCCGAGCTGCTCTTCGGCGTCGCCGACCGGACCGTCACCGTCCGCGCCGAGATGTCCCGCCTGCGCAAGCATTTCGGCGGCGTGCTGGCCGCCAACCCGTATCGGTTCCTTCCCGGCGTACAGGTGCGGCACGGCTGAGGTTCCCCACCCGGTGGCTCGCCGCGCGGGTCGGTAGATTTCTCGCTATGCCCATCTCCGACGTCGACGGGTACCTCGGCAACATCATGTCCGCGTGTTCCGCCGCGCACGGCGGCGCGGTCGCCGACTACATTCCCGAGCTCGCCGCGGTCGACCCGACGGGTTACGCGCTGTCGCTGTGCATGCACGACGGCTACCTGTACGCCCACGGCGACACCGACGTGGAGTTCACCATCCAGTCGATCTCCAAGCCGCTGACCTATGCGATGGTGCTCGGCCGCCGCGGCGTCACCGACGTCGACGCGCGGATCGGGGTCGAACCCTCCGGGGAAGCGTTCAACGAGATCAGCGTCGACGACCATCGCCGGCCGAAGAATCCGATGATCAACGCCGGTGCGATCTGCGCGACGTCACTGCTGCTGCCCGCCCGCGACGCCACCGACGAGGCGGCGGTGCGCGACGCCTTCGAGGCGATCGTCGAGTTCTACTCCGAATGTGCCGGGCGGCGGCTGACGATGGATGAGGAGGTATACGCCTCGGAAGCGGCCACCGGGTCGCGCAACCGGGCCATCTCCTACATGCTCGACAGCTTCGGCGTGCTCGACACCGATCCGGACGCCGCGCTAGATCTGTACTACCGACAGTGCTCGCTGCTGGTCACCGCGGAGGATCTCGCGGTGATCGGGGCGACGATCGCCGGCGGAGGCGTCAATCCGCGCACCGGGCGTGAGGTGTTCAGTCACGAGGCCGCCCAGCGGCTGCTCAGTGTGATGGCGACCTGCGGCATGTACGACGGGGCCGGTGATTGGCTGACCTCGGTGGGGCTGCCCGCCAAGAGTGGGGTCGGTGGGGGCATCCTCGCCGCACTGCCCGGACAACTCGGCATCGGGGTGTACTCGCCGCTACTCGACGGGCACGGTAACAGCGTGCGCGGCGTCGACACGTGTCGCCGGCTGTCGGCCGACCTCGGACTGCACATGTTCAACGTCACCCGCGACGGATTGCTGACCATCCGGGCCGTGTACGACGTCGCCGATCAGCCGGTCGACGCGGCGTGGACCGAATGGGAGCGGAGCTACCTGCGCACCGTGCGCGACCGGGTGCGGGTGTATGAGCTGCAGGGCGACCTGACCTTCGCCGGCACCGAAAGCGCATTGCGTCGCATCCGCGCCGACGACGACACCGCCGACGTGGTGATTGTGGACATTTCGCGGGTCGGCGCGATCGACCCCATCGCCCGGACCATGCTGCTGCACTTCAAACAGACGACCGATGCGGTCGGCCGCCGGGTGTCGGTGATCGACCCGGACCGGCGGGTCCGAGCCAGCGTCGAGAGGCATCGCCACGACACCGTGGTGCCGAACATTGCTGCACCGGAACAGCTCCGGGGATCCGATCCGACTCTCCCCGATGTCTACACCACGCTCGCCGGTGCCGTCTCCGATGCCGAGCAGTTCCAGCTCAAGGCGTTCCGCAACTCCTGACCCGAGGACCGGCGCTGCTGACCCGAATCACCGGTCGCGGTGACCGACCGCGGTCAAGTACGCGGGGTGCCGTCCGGCGCCGGACGCAGGGGACCGCTGGCCGCCGACTGCTAGCCCCAGACTCCCAGCCTGCTAGCCGCTGTGCAGCCACGCGGCGAAACCGTCGGGTGCCCGGCCGCACCGACGTGCCGACGTGAGAACCGTTCCTCGGTCGGTGGCGACGATCGTCGCCCCCGCGGCACGGGCGGCGTCGACGAGCGCCTGGTCCTCGCCGGTCGGCACCGGCGGAAACTGGCCGATCGCCCAGTAGGTATCGGCGCGAATACCCAGGTTGGCTCCGTAGACGTGGGAGTGACCGGGCTGCCGGCACGTCGTCGTGCTCCACCGATGTCGCTGACCGGCGGACAGGTCGCGGTGATCGGGCATCACCAAGCCGGTCACCAGGTGTGCGCCCCGCTCGGCGAGACGGAGATGTTCGACCAGCCAGTCGGCGGGCACGACGGAATCGGCGTCGGTGGTCACCAGCCAATGCCGGTCAGCAGGGGTTGTGCGGTCGGCAAGCGCAGCGGTCGCTCCTGCCCGGCGTGCCGCACCGACCGTTCCGGCGTCGATAGCGACGGTGCGCACTCCGTGGTCGTCGGCGATGTCACCGGTGGCGTCGACGCACCGGTCGAGAACCACCGTGATCCCGGTCCGAATCGGAGTCGAATTACGCTGGTGGAGTTGGTGTTCCGCGTCCCGGATGGAGCGCAGGCACCGGCCGATGAGGGATTGTTCGTTGCGGGCGGGCACGATGACGCTGACCCGGTCGATGGTGGCGTCGGTCATCGGCAACGCCAGAGGTCGAGTGCGTAGTCGGGGTGGGGGTCGGAGCGAATCGGCGAACCCAGTACGCCGCACAGCGTTGCGTGCACCGTTGGTCCGTCGAGCAGCCAGCCGTCGACGGGATGGGTCCAGTGGCAGGCGAGGAGCAGGCCGCCGGCGGTCAGGTGTCGCGTCGCACTGCTGATGGTGCGATGCAGGTCGGCCGGGCTCAGGAAGTACCCGACTTCGGAGAGGACGATGAGATCGTATGTGCCGTCCGGGAACTCGTCGGGTACCGCTCCGGTCACGATGCGGACGCCGGGCCGTGCCGCGGTCCGGCGCATGGCGTGGTCGGCGGCCGCCGGGGACGCTTCCAGGCCGACCACCTGGGTGCACACCTCGGCCAGGTCGTTGGTGAGGGCGCCGACGGAGCAGCCGATCTCGAGCGCCCGCTCCGGGGCGGCGAACCCGTCCAGCATGGCCAGCGTTGCGCGCCTCTTGGCTCGTTCGTACGCCGAATCGGTGTCCCAGGGATCGGGGTTCTCGCGATGGAGGCGGTCGAACGCCCGATGGTCGGTGGGCGCCGGATCGACGAGAAAAATCTCGAGCTCGCGATGGAAGTGGTCGAGGACGTGTGCGGGCAGGATCGCGGCGTCCGCGGGATCGGCCGAGAGCGGCTGTACCTGGGAGGTGTGCGCGCGGATCGCCGCTCGCTTGACCGCTCGGTCCCGGTCACCGAGATGGTGCGCGACGATCCCGGACGTCGGGAGGCTGGCCGTTGTTCCCCAGTGCCAGAACCAGATCGGGTATTCGAGGAGGGCGGAGTCGGTCCGCGCCGCGGCAGCCGCGGCGGCGCGGCCGGCCGCCTCGTGGTCGGGGTGGCCGTCGTGCCGCCAGGGCGCGACGACCACCGATCGACGGTAGCCGCGTGCGGCGACCGCCTGGACGATCGCCGCCGTCAGAGCATCGTGGCCGGCGCCCACGTCACCGTCGGTGAGCCCCACGGCGACGAGTTCGGTCGACGCCACCCGGCGGCCGCTGACGGGGGCATCGTCGAGCAGCGACAGTGCCGTGCGGACCTCGTGCCGGCGCCGTTCGGCGAGCACGCCGGGCGGTGTCGTCGGTGAGTCGGGGTGGGACCCTTCACCCCATGTTGCCAACACCACGGTCACGGGCGAGCCGCGACGAAGTGCGTGCTGGATGAGGCCGGCGCAGCCGAGCGTTTCGTCGTCGGGATGGGCGGCGACGACCACGAGTGCTACGCCGTCGAGGTCGATATTCGGCAGGGGCGCACGCCGGTTCAGCTCCGCCAGCCAGGCCGCTTCCGGGGTACCCGACGTCGTCGGCGTGAAGTCGGGAGCGGCGTTCACAGAACGAGCCCCTGCCCCGAGACGACCATCGCCCCCAGTGCGGCCTCGTCGCGCTCGGCGTGTTCCTGGCGCAGATAGACCGTCAGGTCGGCGATCCGCGCGGCATGATCGGCGTCGCGCACGAGCGGGGCCGGTCCCAGCGCATGTGCCGCACGGTCCATCACCTCTTCGGCGCTGCGGCGCACCGTCGCACGGGTATGCAGGGCAAGCGCGGCGAGTTCCGTTGCCGGACCCTCATCCACACGCCGAGCCGCATCGGCCAGCACGCAGCGGGCGCGGTGCAGGGCGGCGTCGGCGGCACCGAGGTGCATGCGGCCGATCTGATCCAGGTCTCGTCGTGCCGCCGCGGCCCGGAGGGTGCGGCCGACCGCGACGGCCGCGCCGAACCAGACGGCGGCGACCCGGATGCCGCCGGCGGCGAAACCGGGCCGCGTGAGGTACCACTCGTCGTCGCCCACCGGGAGCGCGGGAACATCGGCACACCGAATCGACGGCGAGTCGATGTCGGCGAGACCCCGTGCCGCCCAGGGCTCGTCGCCCACCGTGATGCGGGCGTCGGTGAGGTCGACCGCGAACAATCGGCGGCTGGTGTCGCCGGTGTACGCCGTGACGAGGGCGCGGGTCAGGTGCCGGGCCAGTGAACACCACGGTTTGCTGCCGCGCAGGGTCCACCCGTCGGGGCCGCGCTGCGCGCTGAGGCGATGTCCCTGACCTTCCGCCGCGAAGACGCCCCAGCCGAATCGGGCGGCGCCGCGCCGCAGGTCGTGATCTGCCTCGTCGAGGATGCCGAGTGCGTCGACATGCGGTTCGACGGCGCGTGCAAGCGAGAGGTCGTGCGCGGCAATCGTTGCCATCGCCGACCATTGGCCGAGGGTGTCGTCGCAGCCGACGACGATCTCCGCGATCTCGCCGATGTGACGCGCGGGGGAGTCGCGGTCATCGGTCTCCGCGAGTGCGGTCAACAGGCGAGTGGGTACTGCCGTCCGCTGTGCCGGTTCCATCGGCTCACTGCTGGCGCGACGTCGCCCAAATGATTCGGGATCGCCGATGGCCACCCAGGCGCGGGCTGGTTGCTGCTCGTGCGACGTTGCCTGGGACGGAACGTATTTGGGTTCCACTGCACACTCCTGGGTCCGACGCCGATCATGCGCCGGACGGACCGACCTGGGTCACGTTCACCGTCGGGAGCATCGGCTTCCGGTGCGGGGTTGCGGCGATGACCGCCAGCGCGCCAGCCAACCGGGGGAGTGCGTTGCCCGATCGTGAACACTGCACTGTGGACTCAATGCGACAGCGCCCGGAGTCGGGCGTACCGATAGTCTAATCGACCGCCTCGAGACGCTTCCGCGGCCCGGCCCGCTATCGGTGCGTCCCGACGTGTCCGGTTACGCTGGCCCGCGTGCGTCTGGTGATCGCGGAATGCCAAGTGGACTACGTCGGCCGGCTGACGGCTCATCTGCCGATGGCACGCCGCCTGCTGCTCATCAAGTCCGACGGATCGGTGAGCGTGCACGCCGACGATCGTGCGTATAAGCCGCTGAACTGGATGAGCCCGCCCTGCGGGTTGACCGAACTGCCGGTGCCGGACGAGGTCGCCGCGGCGGTCGGGGACGTGCAGGCGTACTGGGTGGTGACCAACAAGGCCGGTGAGGAACTGCGAATCACGATCGCCGCGATCGAGCACGATTCCAGCCACGAACTCGGCGTGGATCCCGGTCTCGTCAAGGACGGCGTCGAGGCGCACCTTCAGGAGCTGCTCGCCGAACACGTCGACACCCTGGGGGCCGGGCACACCCTAATCCGGCGCGAGTACATGACCGCGATTGGTCCGGTCGACCTGCTGTGTCGCGACGAATCCGGCGCCACGGTCGCGGTGGAGATCAAGCGCCGCGGCGAGATCGACGGTGTCGAGCAGTTGACCCGATACCTGGAACTACTCAACCGCGATCCGTTGCTGGCACCGGTCTCCGGGGTCTTCGCCGCCCAACAGATCAAGCCACAGGCCCGCACGTTGGCGGAAGACCGCGGAATCCGCTGTGTCGTCCTGGATTACGACGCCCTGCGCGGGGCCGAGAGCACCGAGTTCCGCTTGTTCTGAGCCTCGTCGGCACCGTCGTCGTCGGTGTTCGCCGCGAGGCGGTCGGTCGGCGCCTCGTCCGCCTGGACGTCGTCCTTCCGTCCCGACTCCGCCTGGGCCGAGTCCTTCCGTCCCGAGTCCTTTTGCCCCGAGTCCTTTTGACCCGTGTCCTTCTGGGCCGTGTCCTTCCGTGCGGTACTCCGGCGAGACCCGCCCGTCTCCGACCGCGCGGCGGCGTCGCCGGCGCGCGTGCTCGACTCCTCGTCGGCGATCCGTGCCTTCTCCGACAGCACCCGGTTGAGCAGTGCGGCATCGTCGGCATCGGACTTCGGGGTGAGGTCGGTGTCGACGGCGGTGCCGAGCACCTCGGGGAATTCCGCGAGACGTCCGGCGATCAGGTTGAACTGGTCCAGCACCTCCCGGCGGGCGTCGTCGGCGTGACCGGCCAGTTCACGTGCTCGTGCCAACCGCTCGGTGGCGATCTCGCGAGCAGTCTCGACGATCCGGTGGGCCTCGTCCTCGGCGTCGCGTCGCTCGCCGGCGAGATCGGCGTCGTGGCGTTCCCGCTCGGCTTGGCGCGCCTGGGTGCTTTGCAGGTCCAGATCGGCAGCTTCGCCGGTGGCCTTGGTGACGATGCGGTCGGCCTCCTCGCGGGCGGCGGTCATCGTTTTGGTGTGCTCGGCTTCCATCGCGTCGCGCCGCTCGGCGATGAGCCGGGCGGCCTCCTCGGCGTCCGATGCCGCCTGGGCTTCGATCTCCTCGGCACGGGTCCGGGTGTCGGCGGCCTGCCGCTCGGCGTCGGCGACGATCGCCTCGGCGCGTTCCGTCGCCTCCCGGACGATGCGATCGGCTTCCGACCGTGCCTGTTCCTGCAGGTGGGCGGCCTCCTGCTGGGCAACCGAGACGGTTTCGGCCGCTTCCGCGGTCGCTTCCGCACGCATTTCGGAGGCCTCGTCGGAGGCGAGTTGCAGCATCCGCGAGAGCCGTTCGCTCATCCCCTGCGCGGTGGTCGGTGGCACCGAGAGTTTGTCCACCTCGCGTCGCAGCTCGTCGATGTGGTCGCGGGCATCCTGCAGATGCGCGGCCAACTCGTTGGCGTTGGCGGTGGCGGCGTCGCGGTCGGCGGCGAGCACCCGCATCTCCGCGTCGATCCGGCGCAATCGGTCGGCGACCTGTTCGCGGTCGTAGCCGCGCATCACGACGGCGAACGGCAGTGGCTGCCTCGGTGCGGGGGCTGACATGGCGCCAAGTCTAGCGGCAGCCGCCCGTCCGGGTGGCTGGCCGGTGAGCCGGACCGGCTATTCGGCCTGCCCGCCGCCGCGACTCAGTGACCTGCCGATTCTCGGTCGGCGGCGGCCGGTTCCACCAATTCGATCAGTACTCCACCGGCGTCCTTGGGGTGGATGAAGTTGATTCGTGAGTCGGCGGTGCCGCGCCGCGGCGCGGGATAGAGCACGCGCACGCCCGCGTCGGTCAGTCGTGCGCTGACCGCCTCGACATCGGTGACCCGGACCGCCAGTTGCTGCAGGCCGGGCCCGTGTCGGTCGAGGAACTTCGCGATCGTCGACGCCTCGGACAGCGGCGCCAGCAACTGCACCACCGCGCCGCCGTCGCGAGCCGCGCCCGCGGGTCCGACCATCGCCTCCTCGACGTCCTGGTCACGATTGGTTTCCTGATGCAGCGTGACGAAGCCGAGATGCTCGGCGTACCACCGCTTCGCCGCGTCCAGGTCCGCGACGGCGACCCCGACGTGGTCGACGGCGGTGACCAGGTCGGCGATCAGCGAGGTCGGAGCCGTCGGTGTGGGCGAGGGGTCTGCTGGTATGGACGTCATGTGTTCACGGTAGCGTTGACCGGGTAGACGTACAGAGCGACCGTTCGGTTGGCGGCGCATATCCACTGGTGGAGGTCCCCGTGTCCGGTGTTTCAGAGTCAGAACAGTCGGCGGCCGAGAACACGACGGTCATCGTCGGGGGCGCCCGTACCCCGTTCGGCCGGTTGATGGGGTCGCTCAAGGATCTCAGTGGCGTCGACCTCGGAGCGGTCGCCATCGAGGGCGCGCTCGAGCGCTCCGGCGTGCCCGCCTCGGAGGTCGACTACGTGATCATGGGGCAGGTGCTGACCGCCGGTGCCGGCCAGATGCCGGCGCGACAGAGCGCGGTCAAGGCGGGTATCGGCTGGGACGTGCCGGCATTGACGATCAACAAGATGTGCCTGTCCGGCATCGACGCTATCGCCCTCGCCGACCAACTGATCCGTGCCGGCGAGTTCGATGTCGTCGTGGCCGGCGGGCAGGAATCGATGACCCAGGCGCCACATCTGCTGCCCGGCAGTCGCGGCGGATTCCGGTACGGCAACACCGAACTCGTCGATCACATGGCCTACGACGGCCTGTTCGACGCGTTCACCGACCAGCCGATGGGAGCCCTCACCGAGCAGGGCAACGATCGTGTGGAGGGCGACGCCGAGGCGAATGTGGGCCGGGGCTTTACCCGCGCCGAGCAGGACGAGTTCGCCGCCCGCAGCCACCAGCGCGCCGCGACCGCCTGGAAGAACGGCGTCTTCGCCGACGAGGTGGTGCCGGTCCGGGTGCCGCAGCGCAAGGGTGATCCGGTCGAGTTCACCGAGGACGAGGGTGTCCGCGCGGACACCTCCGCGGAATCGCTCGCCGGCCTGCGGCCCGCGTTCCGCAAGGACGGCACCATCACCGCGGGCAATTCGTCGCAGATCTCCGACGGCGCGGCCGCGGTGGTCGTGATGAGTAAGGCCAAGGCCACCGAGCTCGGCCTCACCCCGCTGGCCGAAATCGGGCCGCACGGTGTCGTCGCCGGACCGGACTCGTCGCTGCAGCTGCAGCCGGCCAACGCCATCCGCAAGGCGTGCGACCGCGCCGGCATCACCCCGGCCGACCTGGATCTGATCGAGATCAACGAGGCGTTCGCCGCGGTCGGGCTCGCCTCCACCCAGGCGCTCGGCGTCGATCCGGAGATCGTCAACGTCAACGGCGGTGCTATCGCCGTCGGCCACCCGATCGGCACCTCCGGGGCGCGGATCGCGCTGCACCTGGCGTTGGAACTGCAGCGTCGGGGTGGTGGCGTCGGAGCCGCCGCGCTGTGCGGCGCCGGCGGTCAGGGCGACGCGCTGATCCTGCGAGTGCCGAAGTCCTGACCCGACGACCAGAGGTCACGTACTCGCGATGGTGACCGATGTCGCGTGCCGGACAGGTCTACTACCTGGCGTCGTAGACGAGTAGCTGGCACGATGGGTGCCATGCGCAACATGGTTGACCTGTCCACGCCGGCCAAGCGGTTCCGGTTCGTCGCCGTCCTGGAGGCCATCACGTGGGCGGTACTGCTCGTCGCGATGGTCGTCAAGCGGGTCTTCGACAATGAGGACGCGATCTTCCTGCCCGGCATGGCGCACGGCATCGTGTTCATCGCCTTCGTGGTAGTTGCCCTGATCACCGCGTACGTGCTGCGGTGGAGCTGGTGGGTGACCCTGCTGGCGCTGGTGTCCAGCCTGCCGCCGTTCGGCACGCTCGTGTTCGAGTGGTGGGCCCAGCGGTCCGGCCATCTGGGCGAATTGTCCACGAAGCGCGCTACCGACACCGTCGCGGCCTGAGTGTCGCAGTCCGGGTGTCACAGTCCGAGTGTCACAAGTCCGAGTGACGCGGTCCGAGGTGCAGCATGAGGTTCGCGGCATGAGTACGGGTCGGCCCGGCGGATGATCGTCGCATTCAGCCTGACCCCGTCCGGTGGCGATGCCGTCGATGCCGACGGCGGGATGAGCGACGCGGTGGCCGCAGCGGTCCGGGTCGTCGAGGAGTCGGGTCTGCCGCACCAGACGACGGCGATGTTCACCTACGTCGAGGGCGACTGGGACGAGGTGATGGCCGTGGTCAAGCGGGCCACCGAGGCCGTCGCCGAACGTGCACCGCGCGTCGGGCTGGTCCTCAAGGCCGATATCCGACCGGGTCACACCGACGAGCTCACCGGCAAGGTCGAGCGGGTGCGCCGGCGCCTCGACGCCGACTGAGCAGGCCCCACGAGGTGGACCACCGGGCCAACGGGTGAACCATCCGACGCCGGCGCGAGTGGCCCCTAGACTCTCCTCTGTCATCGGCTCGGTCGTACCCCGGCCGTACCGGCCACGTGGTCACCGGGATCCGGGACCCGGACAGTCAGAGGTATTCTCATCGACAAGCATGCGGACCGCGGGCGTGCCGACGCCGCCGCGGTGACCTGGCACCCCTCCCGCCGTCGTGCGCGGCTCTCGGTGATGGCCGTCTTCGCACTCAACGGTTTTCTCGCCGCGATGTGGGTGGCGAATATCCCGGCGATCACCGAGCACACCGGAACCGGGCACGAACAACTCGGAATCCTGCTGCTGGTGCTCGGCGGCGCCGCCTTCCTCGGCATGCAGGTGTCCGGTCGGCTCATCGACCGGTCCGGGTCCCGGCCAGCGTCGATCGGGGCCGCCGCACTACTGTGCGCGGTGATCGTCGGACCGGCGGTCGCCGACAGCACCCTGACGCTCGGGTTCGCGCTGGCCGGCTTCGGATTCATCAACGGCGGTATCGATGTCGCGATGAATTCCCAGGCGGTCGAGGTCGAGCGGGCCTACGGCCGGCCGATCATGTCGGCCTTCCACGGATTCTTCTCGATCGGCGGCCTGGTCGGCTCCGGCGTGGTTGCGGCGACGTTGTGGGCGGATATCGGTGTGCCTGCCACGGTCGTCGGTGCGGCGATCTTCGGGATGGTGGTGCTCGCCGTGGCGGCGACCGGCCTGGTCGGCCCCGACTATGGCACCCCGCAGGCCGCCGCACCGCACTCCCGGCGGGCCGGCGCCGCCCGCACCGGTCGCGAGAAATGGTGGCACGGGGTGGATCTGCGGCGCCTGACGATCCTCGCGGTCGTCGCCTTCGTCGCGATGCTCGCCGAGGGCACCGCCTACGACTGGAGCGCCCTGCAGGTCGTGCAGTCCTTCGGCACCGACGACGCCGTCGGGGCCATCGCGTTCGGCTGCTTCAGCGCGGCGATGACCGTCGCGCGATTCACCATCGACCCGATCGCGGCCGCGGTGGGTCCGGTCGCGGTCGTGCGGTGGGGTGCGCTCATCGGCATCCTCGGGATGACCGTCGCGATCACCGCGCCCTCTGCGATCCTCGCCATCGCCGGCTGGACGGTCTTCGGTATCGGACTGGCCGGTCTGGTTCCGCAGATCTTCACCGCCGCCGGCAATCTCACCGAACGGTCCAGCGGACGGGTGATCTCCATGGTGGTCGGCTGCGGGTATCTGGGCATGCTGGCCGGCCCCGCGATGGTCGGCTTCCTCAGCGCGCGCACGTCGCTCGACGTGGGGCTGACGCCGGTGCTCGCCGGCCTGGTCCTCGCCCTGCTGACCGCCCGGGTGATGCGTCCGGCATCCGCGCACACCACGGTCGGCACCGTCGGTCCCGTGCCACACTAGAAGGGTGACCCGACCGAACAACAGACAGCAGGCCGCAGCGGCCGCGCAGCAGCAGGCTGCTGCCGCCGTGGCGATGTCCGGAGCAGTTGACCTGTCCGCCTTGAAGGAGCGCGCCGATGCCCAGCGCGCCCAGGCGGCCCGCCCGGCGGGAGCTACCGCCGCCCCCGGTGGTCCCGCGCCCGCAGCGCCCGCCGCGGGCGGTCCCGCCGTCATCGACGTGACCGACGCCACCTTCGATCGCGACGTCCTGGCCCGATCGACCCAACAACTCGTCCTCGTCGACCTGTGGGCCGAATGGTGCGGCCCGTGTAAGCAACTGTCGCCGGTTCTGGAGCGAATGGCGCAGGCCGCGGGTGGCCGCTGGGTGCTGGCCAAGATCGACATCGACGCGAATCCGCAGATCGCGCAGGCGTTCGGGGTGCAGTCGATCCCGACCGTCGTGGCGATCGCCGCCGGGCAACCGGTGGCCGCGTTCAACGGGGTCCGGTCGGAGGCCGAGATCGGCTCGTGGGTCGACGAGATCCTGGCCCAGGTCGGTAGCGCGCTCACCGGCGCTCCGCCGGCCGACGACGCACCCGAGGCCGACGACCCGCGCATGGTCGCCGCGGAGGAGAAGCTCAACGACGGTGACTTCGCCGGTGCGCTGGACGACTATCGCGCCATCGTCGACGCCGAGCCGGACAACATCGAAGCCGCCTCCGCGGCACGCAATCTCGAGTTCGTACTGCGGGCCCAGGCGCACGACCCGGGCATCGTCGACACCGCCGCACCCGACGACGTGGACGCGCAACTGGCCGCGGCCGACGTTCTGCTCCTCGGGCAGCAGCCGGAGGCGGCCTTCGACCGCATCATCGACGTGGTGAAGCGGACCGCGGGCGACGAGAAGACCCGTGCTCGGACCCGGCTGCTGGAACTCTTCGATCTGTTCGACCCCGCCGAGCCGTTCGTGGTGTCCGCGCGCCGCAAACTCGCCAGCGCCCTGTTCTGAGCCGCAACGCCACGCTCTGAACGACAGCACCCCTGCCGGGCCGCGACACCGCCGTGGGCGCGGCCCGGAATGTGCGTGGCGCTCGACTATGTCGTTGGCGTCGCCGCCGGCGCGAGCCAGATGGCCGAGTTCGCCGGCAGCGTGACGGCTGCCGAGGTGCTCCGACCGTGCCACGGCTCGCCGTCGGCGACCACCCTGCCCAGATTGCCCTTGCCGGAACCGGCGTAGGCGTCCGAGTCGGTGTTGAGGACCTCGTTCCAGGTGCCCGCCAACGGCAATCCGACTCGGTAGTCGGCACGGTCGACGCCGGAGAAGTTGAACAGAGAGGCGACGACCGAACCGTCCGAGCCGTACCGGAGAAAGCTGATGACGTTGTTCGCGGTGTCGTTGGCGTCGATCCACTCGTAGCCTGCGGGCTCGGTGTCCTGGGTATACAGGGCGGGGGTGGAGCGGTAGATCCGGTTCAGGTCGGTCACCAAAGCCGAGATGCCCGAATGCAACTCGCCTTCCCAGCCGTCGAGCTGGGTCCAGTCGAGACTGCGACTGTCCGCCCACTCCGCGGTCTGACCGAATTCCTGACCCATGAACAGCAGCTGCTTCCCTGGATGGGACCACATGTAGGCCAGGAAGATACGGACACCCGCGGCCTTGGTGAACGAGTCGCCGGGCATTCGGCTCCACAGCGTGCCCTTGCCGTGCACCACCTCATCGTGGGAGACCGGCAGCACGAAATTCTCGCTCCACGCGTACATCAGCGAGAAGGTGATCTCGTGATGGTGGAAGCTGCGGTGCACCTGGTCGCGACCGAGGAAGCCCAGAGTGTCGTGCATCCAGCCCATATTCCACTTGAAGGTGAAGCCGAGGCCGCCCAGGTCGGTCATCCTGGTGACGCCCGGCCACGCGGTGGACTCCTCGGCGATGGTGACCACGCCGGGGAAGCTCTTGTGCACCGTCGCATTCATCTCCTGCAGGAACTGCACCGCCTCCAGGTTCTCCCGGCCGCCGTGCACATTCGGTCGCCACTGCCCGGACGGTCGCGAGTAGTCCAGGTAGAGCATCGACGCGACGGCGTCGACCCGCAGCCCGTCGATGTGGAACTCGTCGAACCAGAACAGGGCGTTGGCCACCAGGAAGTTGCGGACCTCGCGCCGACCGAAGTCGAAAACGTAGGTGCCCCAGTCCAACTGCTCGCCCCGGAACGGGTCGGCGTGCTCGTACAGCGCGGTGCCGTCGAACCGCGCGAGTGCCCAGTCGTCCTTGGGGAAGTGCGCGGGTACCCAGTCCACTAGCACCGCGATGCCGCGCGAGTGCAGGTGGTCGACCAGGTAGCGGAAGTCGTCGGGGCTGCCGAACCGGGCGGTCGGCGCATAGTAAGAGGTCACCTGGTATCCCCACGATCCGCCGAACGGGTGCTCGGCGACCGGGAGGAACTCGACGTGCGTGAAACCCTTCTCGGTGACGTAATCGGCGAGCTCGTGGGCGGCCTCACGGTAGTCCAGCCCGGCGCGCCAGGACGCCAGATGCACCTCGTACACGCTCATCGGTTCCTGCGTGGGCGTCGCCGACTCCCGGACCGCGATCCAGTCGGCGTCGGTCCATTCGAACGACGACGACGTCACGACCGACGCGGTCGCCGGCGGTGTATTCGTCTGCTGCGCCATCGGATCCGCCTTGTCGCGGATCACGCCGTCGGCGCCGTGCACGCGGAACTTGTACTGCGTTCCCGGGGCGACGTCGGGCAGAAATACCTCCCAGATCCCGCTGCTGCCCAGCGAGCGCATCGGTGCCGACCGTCCGGTCCACTGGTCGAAGTCGCCGATCACGGTGACGCCGTGGGCATTCGGTGCCCACACCGAGAACGCGGTACCGGTCACGTCCCCATCCGGGGTGGTGTACTGCACCCCGCGTGCGCCCAGGATGCGCCACAGCGCCTCGTGCCGACCCTCGGCGAACAGGTGGATGTCGACGTCGCCGAGACTGGGCAGGAATCGGTAGCCGTCGGCGACGACGTACTCATTCTGGCCGCCCGCGCCGTCCGGGTAGATGACCCGGTAGCGGTAGTCGGCGAGGTCGGTGATCGGGACCGTGACCACCCACAGGTCGTCGGTCTGCCGGGTCATCGGATAGTCCACGCCGCCGATCACCGCCGACACGGCGAGGGCGTTCGGCCGCAGCGTCCGCAGAATGGTGTGACCGTCGCCGGTCTCGTGCGCACCGAGGAAGGCGTGCGGGTCGGGGTGCGTCAGGGCGAACAGCCGACGCAGGTCGTGGTCGGAGGCGGACGGTTCGGGCATGGTGACGCTCACGGCAGCCTCATCGGATCCGGAAGGAGAGTTGTTCGGCGGCAGCGGGATTCAGTGGAGGCAGCGACACGATGTGGGCCACCTGCCGCCACGGCTCGAGCCGGATGTAGTTGGCCTGACCCCACGAGAACTCCTCTCCGGTGACCTCGTCGACGCCGGTGAACCGGTCCTGCCACTCGAACCCGAGCGCGGGCATGTCCAGCCACAGCGTCGATTCCTCGGCACCGAACGGGTTGAGATTGACCACCGTCACCACCCGGTCACCGGACACCGGATCGATCTTCGAGTAGGCGATGAGGGCCGGGTTGTCGAGGTGGTGAAACGTCAGATTGCGCAGTTGCTGCAGGGCCGGATGCTTCCGCCGAATCTCGTTCAGTGACGTGATCCACGGCTCGAGCGACTCGCCCTGGCTCGCGGCCGCCTTGAAATCCCGGGGCCGCAGTTCGTATTTCTCCGAGTGCAGATACTCCTCGCTGCCCTCGGCGACCGCGACATGCTCGTAGAGTTCGTAGCCGCTGTAGACACCCCACGAGGGTGCCAGCGTGGCCGCCAGCGCCGCGCGCAGCGCGAACATGCCCGGGCCGCCGTGTTGCAGGCTCTCGTGCAGGATGTCCGGGGTGTTGACGAACAGGTTCGGTCGCGCCTCGTCGGCGTGCGCGGCGAGTTCCCGGCCGAACTGCTCCAGCTCCCACTTGGCAGTCTTCCAGGTGAAATAGGTGTAGGACTGGGTGAATCCGATCCGGGCCAGGCCGTACATCCGGGCCGGCCGGGTGAACGCCTCGGACAGGAAGAGCACGTCCGGATCGCGCTTCTTCGCCTCGGTGATCAGCCACTCCCAGAAGTTCGGTGGCTTGGTGTGCGGATTGTCGACGCGAAAGATCTTGACGCCCAGGTTCATCCAGTGCAGCACGACCTTGAGTACGGCACGGTAGATGCCGTTGCGGTCGTTGTCGAAGTTCAGCGGGTAGATGTCCTGGTACTTCTTGGGCGGGTTCTCCGCGTAGGCGATGGTGCCGTCCGGGAGAGTGGTGAACCAGTCCGGATGTTCGGTGGCCCACGGATGGTCCGGGGCGCACTGCAACGCCAGGTCGAGGGCGACCTCGAGACCGAGTTCGCGTGCGCGGCCGACGAAGTACCCGAAATCCTCCTCGGTGCCCAGCGCCGGATGGATGGCGTCATGGCCACCCTCGGCCGAACCAATCGCCCACGGCGACCCGACGTCGTCCGGCCCGGCAACCAGGGAGTTGTTGCGCCCCTTGCGGTTTACCTGACCGATCGGATGGATCGGCGGTAGGTAGACAACGTCGAACCCCATGTCGGCGATCCGGGGCAGGTCCTGGGCCGCGGTGAGGAACGTACCGTGCACGGGAGTGCCGTCGTTGTCCCATCCGCCGGTGGAGCGGGGAAACAGTTCGTACCACGAGCCGAACAGCGCGCGTCTGCGGTCCACCCAGATCCGGTAGGTGCGGCTCTTGGTGACCAGCTCGCGGATCGGATACTCGGCGAGCAGATCGGCGACCTCGTCGGAGGTGGCCAGTGCGACCCGATTCTCCACCCGCCGACGGTCCGACCGCAGCGAGGCGACGGCATCGGCGAGCACGTCGCGCGCGTCCGCGGGAACGCCCTCCATCGCCTGGGTCAACAGCCGGGCGCCGTGCTCGAGATCGTTGGCGAGGTCCGCGGCGCCCTGCCCGGCGTCCAGCTTCTTCGACACCGCCCACCGCCAGGTGGAGTACGGGTCGCTCCACGCCTCGATTCGGAACGTCCAATAGCCGACGGCATCGGCGACGAAGGCTGCGTTGAACATATCGGGTTCGGGAGCCGGACTCATCCGAATGTCGCGGCTCACCCGGTTCGGCGATTCCACGTGAACGGTGACCCCGAGTGCGTCGTGCCCTTCCCGCCACGCGGTGGTGCTCACCGGGATCATCTCGCCGACAACGGCTTTCGCTGGGACTTGGCCACCAGCAACCAGCGGCTCGATGTCGTCGATGCCCATCCGGCCGATCACGCGCGGCCCCCTTCCCTGGTCCGATCAGAGACCGGCTGGATGCTGTACCCGAACAGACCGCCGGTTGCCGCCATCCCTCCGGTTCACCGTAAGGGTAGTGCGGCCAGTCTGCCCAGCGAACCGCGAACCAGTTCCGAGTCGGTGGTCCGCCAGAACGGCGGCAGCGATGCCAGCAGGTAGCCCCCGTAACCGGCGGTGGCCAGCCGCGAGTCGAGCACCGCGACCACGCCACGATCGTCGGTGGACCGCAGCAGGCGCCCGGCCCCCTGAGCGAGGAGCAGCGCCGCATGATTGGCCGCGACCGACAGGAAACCATTGCCGCCGCGGGCACTGACCGCCCGCTGCCGCGCGGTGAGGAGGGGGTCGTCCGGGCGGGGGAAGGGAATACGGTCGATCACCACCAGCGACAGCGACGGTCCCGGCACGTCGACCCCCTGCCACAGCGACAGGGTGCCGAACAGGCAGGTCCGCGGATCCTCGGCGAACCGGCGCACCAGTGCCGAGGTGGTGTCGTCGCCCTGGCAGAGCACGGGATAACTGCTGCGCGCCCCGATCGCGTCGGCGGCCTCACGGGCGGCCCGCATCGACGAGAACAGCCCGAGCGTGCGCCCCTCCGCGGCGTCGATGAGTGCACCGAGTTCGTCCAGGGTCGCCGGTGCGATCGAGTCGCGCCCGGGGCGCGGGAGATGCCGGGCCACGTACAGGATCGCCGAGCGTGGGTAGTCGAACGGTGACCCGGCATCGAGACCGGTCCATCGCACCGGCGCGTCGTCGGCGGGCGCGGCGACCCCGGTCGCGGTCACCTCGCGGGCGGGCGGTACTTCGCCGGTCGATCGTGTTCCGTCCGACACCTCGCTCGCGGACTCGGTCGCCGGGCTGGTGGCGACGTCCACCGCGGGAACGTCGGTGCCGCGGCCCGCCGCGGGCAGCCCCCAGGTGGCGGCCAATGCGTCGAAGGAACCGCCGATGGTCAGGGTCGCCGAGGTGAGGATTACGGTCGCGGAGGCGAACAGGGTGGAGCGCAGCAGCCCGCCCACGGAGAGCGGTGCGATGTGCAGCACCCCCCGGGTATCCGACCCGGGCCGGCCGATGCGCTCGTGGGCGACCCACACCACGTCCCGACGTTTGGCCACATCGGGTTCGTCGAACGCGCCGAGGAGCCGGACCACCGTGTCGTGCAGTTCGTCCAGACCGTTGAGCGCGGCCGAGCGAGCCGCCGCCGCACCCTCGTCGGTCTGGCCCGCACTGCGGACCGGCCCGATCGCCGACCGGGCCTGCCACAACCGGTCCCGCACCGACGCCAGCGCGGCGCCCGCATGCCCGGGGAGCCCGGTCCACTCCCGTGCCGGTGCGTCGGCCAGTAGTTCGCCGAGTTGTTCCCCGGCCGCCAGCAGGGCGTCGACGGTCTCCTCGTCGATGAGCTTCCCGCACCGCCGGGCCACCTGGGCGACCGCTCCGGCGGAGACCTCCGCGGTGGACACCGAGGTGATGCGGTCGACCAGCTCGTGGGCTTCGTCGACGATCACCACGTGATGATCCGGCAACACGCTCGCCGGGCTCATCGCGTCGATGGCCAACAGTGCGTGGTTGGTCACCACGAGGTCGACCTGACCGGCCTCCCGGCGGGCGCGTTCGGCGAAGCAGTCTTCCGCGAAGGAACAGTTCGCCGCGCCCAGGCACTCCCTGGCGGACACGCTGACCTGGCGCCACGAGCGGTCCGAGACGCCGGGTGTGAGGTCGTCGCGATCACCGGTCTCGGTGTCGGAGGCACACTCCCGCAACCGGGTCACCTCGCGGCCGGTCCGGGACAGTTCGAACGGGTCGAATAGCTCGGAGTCCGGTTCGTCCGCGGTGCCCGAGTGGATCTTGTTCAGGCATAAGTAGTTTCCGCGGCCCTTGAGGATGGCGAACCGGGGCTCGCGGCCGAGTGGTCCGGCCAGCGCCGCGGCCAGCCGAGGCAGGTCCCGTTCGATGAGCTGGCGCTGCAGCGCAATGGTGGCCGTCGACACCACGACGGTGTCGCCCGACTCAACCGCGTGCCGCAGCGCCGGCACGAGGTAGGCCAGCGACTTTCCGGTCCCGGTACCCGCCTGTACGGCGAGATGTTCGCCGGTGTCGATGGCGTGCGCGACCGCGTTCGCCATCCGCACCTGGCCGTCGCGGCGGCGCCCGGCCAGCGCGGTGACCGCGCCGTCGAGCAACTCGGTCACCGGGGGCAGCGCGCTCACTGTCCGCCGGCCGAGCCGGCGTAGATCAGGTCACCGTCGAGTGTGATTCCGGCGGACCGCATCTCGTCGAGTGCGGCATGCGCGGTCGGCTGTGTGACGGCAGCGGTGAAATTGAGCAGGACCCGGACGTCGAATCCCTCGCGCGCGGCGTCCAGAGCGGTCGCCCGGACGCAATGGTCGGTGGCGATACCGACCACGTCGACCGACGAAACGTCGTGTGCCCGCAGCCAATCGGCCAGCGACGTGCCGTCCTGAGCGGCACCTTCGAAACCGGAGTACGCGGCGCTGTACTCGCCCTTGGAAAACACCTCGGCGACCGCGGACGTGTCGAATCCGGGCGCGAAGGCGACGCCGTCGGTGCCGACCCGGCAGTGCGGCGGCCACGAGTCGACGAAATCGGGGTCGTCGGAGAAGTGTGCTCCCGGGTCGATGTGGTAGTCGCGGGTGGCGACGGCCGTCGGGTAGTCGTCGATCAGCGAGGAGACGGCATGGGCGACGGCCGCGCCGCCGCGCACACCGAGCGCGCCGCCCTCGCAGAAGTCGTTCTGCACGTCGACCACGATGAGCGCGTCGGCGACGGCATCGCGCTTGCCGGTGGTGCCGGCGTGGGTGGAGGTCATCGGGGCTCCTCGGGCTGTGTATGGGCCGGCGGGTCAGCCGAGCAGGTAGCGGGTCGGTACGGCGGGGTCACCGTGGGAGAGACCTAGTCCCTCCCACGGCAGGCTGACCAGTGCGGCGGCCAGATGTTCGCGAGCGTCGGAGAGACCGGGCAGGTCGGCCACCGGATCGCCGCCGCGGACCAGCGGGATCTGCAGTGGCCGTATCGTCTGCGCGCCCGTGGGGGCGGGTGGTTCGTCGCCGGCGCGGTAGACGATCTCCTCGACGATGGTGCCGGTCGGTCGGGCCGCGCGGGCCGCGGACTTCGCGCCGCCCTTGGATTCCTTGTGACTGGACCGCTTGGCCACCGGGATACCGTCGACCTCGACGAGCTTGTAGACCATGCCGGCGGTGGGTGCGCCGCTTCCGGTGACCAGCGACGTCCCGACACCGTAGGTATCGACCGGCTCGGCGCGGAGCGAGGCGATCGCGTACTCGTCGAGGTCGCCGGAGACGACGATCTTGGTGTTCGGCGCGCCCAGCTCGTCGAGTTGCTCGCGAACCTGCCGGGCCAGCACCCCGAGGTCGCCGGAGTCGATGCGTACCGCTCCCAGCTCCGGCCCGGCCACCTCCACCGCGTTTCGGACGCCCTGGGTGATGTCGTATGTGTCGACCAGCAGTGTCGTGCCGACGCCGAGCGCCTCGACCTGCGCGGCGAAGGCGGCCTTCTCGTCCGGTCCGTCCGGGCCGGTGAAGCCGAGGGTGAACGCGTGCGCCGCGGTCCCCGCGCTCGGCACCCCGTAGGTGCGGGCGGCCTCCAGATTCGACGTCGCGGCGACCCCGGCGAGGTAGGCGGCGCGGGCACTGGACACCGCGGCGCGCTCGTGGGTGCGGCGCGATCCCATCTCGATGATGGGCCGCGACCCCGCCGCGCTCACCATCCGCGCGGCCGCCGACGCGATCGCACTGTCGTGGTTGAGGATCGACAGCACCAGCGTCTCCAGCAGGACCGCCTCGGCGAAGGTGGCGCGCACCGTGAGGATCGGTGAACCGGGAAAGTACAGCTCGCCCTCGCGGTAACCGTCGATGTCGCCGCCGAACCGGTAATCCCGCAGCCACGCGACGGTCTCGGCGTCCAGAAAGTGCTCCACCGCGGCGATCTCGTCGTCACCGAAGCGGAAGCCGGCCAGCTCGTCGAGCAGCCGGCCGGTGCCCGCGACCACGCCATACCGTCGGCCGTCCGGCAGCCGGCGAGCGAACACCTCGAACACGCAGCGCCGGTCGGCGACGGGGTGCCGGAGCGCGGCGGCGGCCATCGTCAGCTCGTACTGGTCGGTGAGCAGGGCGGTGTTCTGGATGGTCACGATCCCTTACCCTTGGTCGTATGGCTGGTCGTTTGGCGCCTGACATGAGTCGTGCACACGACGTGATTCGTGCGCACGAGGCTACCCCGGGCGGCACAGCCGTCGCCGAACCCGCCGTCGCCGACGGCGCGCCGGGAATCGACCGCCCGTGGATGACCATCGTCTGGGACGATCCCGTCAATTTGATGCGGTACGTGACGTTTGTGTTCCAGAAAATCTTCGGATACTCGGAGAGCCGCGCCAACGAACTGATGATGCAGGTACACACCGAGGGCAAGGCGGTGGTGTCCAGCGGCGGTCGCGACAAGGTCGAGGCCGACGTCGCCAAGCTGCATGCCGCGGGCCTGTGGGCGACTATGCAGCGCGACTCCTGACCGGCGGGCTGAGACTCCACGTGCGAACCTGGAAACGCCGGGGCCGAGGCGATGCGCTGCGGATTTGTTCCAACCTCGAACGCCACGAGGTGGAGCTGCTGATCTCGATGGTGACGTCGATGCGTGAGCTGTTGTCCGAACGCGACCACGCCGCGCCGTCGGACGATCTCGCCGAACTCACCGGCATCCGTACCGGGCACACCGCGGCCCCGACCGACGCGACACTCGGCCGGCTGCTGCCGGACTTCCACCGGCCCGATCAGGACGAGGAACTGTGCGCCGACGTCGTCACCGGTGACCTCAACGCCGCGCTGCGCAGTGTCAACGAGCCGAAGATCATCGACGCCAAGATGTCAGCGTCGGCGGTCATGCTCGACACGCTGCCGCCCGGCGGCGGCGACATCGCGCTCACCGAGGAGCAGGCGATGGCCTGGCTGACCGCGCTCAACGACGTGCGGCTCGCGCTGGGCGCCATGCTCGGAATCACCGAAGACACCCCCGAGGCGTTGCCCGCGGATCACCCACACGCCGCCCACCTGGACGTCTACCACTGGCTGACCGTGATCCAGGAACTTCTCGTCGAAGCGCTGATGCGATGACCGCCCCCAATCCCGGCGCTGCGGACTCACCGAAGGCGGACTCACCGGAGGCGGAACCCGGGCAGGCAGCGCCGGGCGACCGCACCGAACGTGCGGCGACGCCCACGGATCGGATCACCGACGTCGTCGGGATCACGGTCGGACATCACCATCGGATCGACCCCGATGCGACCGTCGCCACCGGCAGCGCGGATGCCGACGCGCCGGCCGTTGCGGGCACCGGCTGGGCGACCGGGACCACGGTGATCCGGATCGACGGACCCGCGGCCACCGTCGCGGTCGACGTGCGCGGCGGCGGGCCCGGAACCCGCGAGACCGACCTGCTCGATCCGTCGAACACGGTGACCACCGCGCATGCGATCGTGCTGAGCGGGGGCAGCGCCTACGGGCTGGCCGCCGCCGACGGTGTGATGGCGGGCCTGGAGGCGGCCGGCCGCGGGCTGTACATGGACCTGCTGGGCCACGTCGTGCCGATCGTGCCGGCCGCGGTGATCTTCGACCTGCCGGTCGGCGCCTGGGATGCCCGTCCGGACGCCTCCTTCGGCCGGGCCGCACTGGACGCCGCGGGTGTCGAGGTGGCACAGGGGAGCGTCGGCGCCGGTGCCGGGGCCCGCGCCGGTGCGCTCAAGGGCGGCGTCGGCACCGCGTCGCGGCTGATCGAAGCGGGACCCGCCACCGGGATCATGGTGGGCGCGCTGTTCGTCGCGAATCCGGTGGGCTCGGTGATCGACCCGGCGACCGGGTTGCCGTGGGGCGCGGGCGACGCCGATCTCGACGACCTCGGGCTGCACCGCCCCGCGCCGGGTGACGTGGCCGAGTTCGCCGCGCTGGCCGCCAAGCAGACCGTGCTGAACACCACCATCGGGGTGGTCACGACCGATGCGGCGCTCTCACCGGGGTCGTTGCGCCGGGTGGCGACGTCAGCGCACGACGGCCTGGCGCGGGCGATCCGCCCGGTGCATTCGCCGCTCGACGGCGACACCGTGTTCGCGGTCGCCACCGGGGTGCGTCCGGTCGAACCGTCGCCGCTGGTGCCGCCCGGGATGAACCCGGAGGTGGCGGTGCTGTCCCAGGTGTGTGCGGTCGCCGCCGAGGTGAGTGCGCGGGCGATCGTCCACGCGGTGCTGACGGCGACGGCCACCGCCGGGATTCCCGCCTACGCCGACGTGGTGCCGTCGGCGTTCCGGTGACCCGCCCCAATCGGCGGGCTACGGCGACGCGACCCGGCCGGTGAGCGGTGAACGAGGGGTCGGGCCGGAATAGTGCGCGGCACCGGTACGTTGAGTCGCGACGTCACCGGAGCGGCCGGAGGAGAGGTAGTTGCTGAGGATCAGCCAGACGCTGGTGGACCAGATGATCGCGCACGCCCGTACCGATCATCCGGACGAGGCCTGCGGCATCATCGCCGGTGCGGAGTCCTCCGACGACCCCCGCCGGTTCGTGCCGATGACCAATGCGGAACGGTCGCCGACGTTCTACCGGTTCGACTCCGCCGAGCAACTCCGGGTGTGGCGGGAGATGGACCGTGCCGACGAGGAACCGGTGGTGATCTACCACTCGCACACGGCAACCGAGGCCTATCCCAGTAGGACCGACATCTCCTACGCGAGCGAACCGCACGCCCATTACGTGCT
The DNA here is from genome assembly GCA_039527305.1 of Gordonia sinesedis. Taxonomy (GTDB): domain Bacteria; phylum Actinomycetota; class Actinomycetes; order Mycobacteriales; family Mycobacteriaceae; genus Gordonia; species Gordonia sinesedis. Next base: position 27,494 of record BAAAJU010000004.1, read on the forward strand.
GATCTCGACGCGGGACGCCAACACCGCGGAGGTCCGCAGCTACCGCATCGTCGACGGCGAAGTCACCGAAGAGGACATCGAGATCGCCCCGGCCGCCGAAGGCCCCGATGCCGGGGGCGCACCCGTCGAGGGCGCCGTCACCCCACCGACCGACCGGTCCACCCAGAACAGGAGCTGACCATGGCAGTCACCGTGTCCATCCCCACCATTCTGCGCACGCATACCGGCGGCGAGAAGCGCGTCGGCGCCGACGGGTCGACGCTCGCCGAGGTGATCGACGACCTGGAGGCGTCGCATCCGGGTCTCAAGGAGCGGCTGGTCGCCGACGGCCAGCTGCACCGGTTCGTCAACATTTACGTCAACGACGAGGACGTCCGGTTCTCCGGCGGCCTGGACACCGGCGTCGGCGACGGTGACGAGGTGACCATCCTGCCCGCCGTGGCCGGCGGCTGACCCACGTGGCGCGCTACGACTCGCTGATCGCCTCGGTCGGTCACACCCCGCTCGTCGGGCTGCGCAATCTCTCGCCGCGGTGGGACGACTCCGACCCGGGCGACCCGGACGGCGGACCGCATGTGCGGTTGTGGGCCAAGCTCGAGGACCGCAACCCGACGGGATCGATCAAGGATCGGCCTGCGTTGCGGATGATCGAGCAGGCGGAGGCCGACGGGCTGCTGCAGCCGGGATCGGTGATCCTGGAGCCGACCAGCGGCAACACCGGCATCTCCCTCGCCATGGCGGCCAAACTCAAGGGCTACCGGCTGATCTGCGTGATGCCGGAGAACACGTCCGAGGAACGGCGGTCGTTGCTGCGGATGTTCGGCGCCGAGGTGATCGCCTCACCAGCGGCCGGCGGTTCCAATACGGCGGTCGCGATGGCGAAGGAGCTAGCCGCCGAGCATCCGGACTGGGTCATGCTCTACCAGTACGGCAACGCCGCCAATACGCTCGCACATTACGAGGGCACCGGGCCGGAGCTATATGCCGACCTCCCCGAGATCACCCACTTCGTCGCCGGACTGGGCACCACCGGCACCCTGATGGGGGTCGGACGCTACCTGCGCGAACAGAACCCCGACATCGAGATCGTCGCCGCCGAACCCCGCTACGGCGACGAGGTGTACGGGCTGCGCAATATCGACGAGGGTTTCGTCCCCGAGCTCTACGACGACTCGGTGCTGACCCGCCGGTACTCGGTGCAGGGCGTCGACGCCGTCGCCCGGGTGCGTGAACTCATCGAGCAGGAGGGCATCTTCGCCGGCGTGTCCACCGGCGCCATCGTGCAGGCCGCACGCGGGATCGCGCGCCGGGCGATCGCCGACGGCCGACGTGCCGACATTGGCCTCGTCGTCCCCGACGCCGGGTGGAAGTATCTGTCGACCGGCGCGTACGACGGTAGCCTGGAGGAGGCGGAACAGGCCCTCGAAGGACAACTCTGGGCCTGAGCCACCACCGGCCAGCAGGGGCGCGCCGGAGCGGCGACCCCGGTCACTCGGTCACGGGTGACCCGAATACAGGAGCAGCAGCACAGCCCATGAGCGTTCCCACGTCCCCGACCACCGCGCCGGCCCGGCGGCCCCTGTGGCAGCGGTCGGCGCTGGCGATGGTGTTCATCGTGGCGCTGCTCGTAGTCATCGAGGCGATCGACGCAGCGTCGAGCTACAACCTGGACCGCAACGGGATCGAGCCGCGCGAGGTCTCCGGCCTGGACGGCATCATCTGGTCACCGTTCCTGCACGCCGACTGGCAGCACCTCTGGGCGAACCTGGTGCCCGGCGTCGTGCTCGGGTTCCTGCTGCTGATGGCACGCCGGTTCCTGATCGTGACCGCGATCGTGTGGGTGATCTCCGGTGTCGGCGTCTGGCTGTTCGGACCGTCCTACACCTTCACCGTCGGAGCCTCCGGGGTGATCTTCGGCTGGCTGGCCTACCTGCTGGTCCGCGGGTTGTTCAATCGGAGCCCGTGGCAGATCCTGCTGGGCGTCGTGCTCTTCGTGATCTACGGCTCGGTGCTGTGGGGAGTGCTGCCCTCCGACGGCCAGGTCTCCTGGCAGGGGCACCTGTTCGGCGCCATCGGCGGTGTGCTGGCTGCCTGGTTCCTCGCCGACCGCGACCGCCGGCGGCGCGACCGGCCCGCCGGGACGGGTGCGGTGCCGAAGGTGACGTCATAGCGCCCAGCACGAGCCCCGACGCCCCCATCGGCATCTTCGATTCCGGCGTCGGCGGGCTCACCGTCGCCCGCGCCATCATCGACCAGCTTCCCGACGAGGACATCGTCTACATCGGCGACACCGCCAACGGGCCGTACGGCCCCCTCACCATCCCGGAGATCCGGCGCCACGCCCTGGCGATCGGCGACGACCTCGCCGAACGCGGCGTCAAGGCCATCGTCATCGCCTGCAACACCGCGTCGGCGGCATGCCTGCGCGACGCCCGCGAACGGTATGCACCCATCCCGGTCATCGAGGTGGTGCTGCCCGCGGTACGTCGCGCGGTCAACGCCACCAAGACCGGCCGCATCGGGGTGATCGGCACCGAGGCCACCATCTCCTCACGCGCATACCAGGATTCGTTCGCCGCCGCCCGCGACGCAGAGATTACCGCCGTCGCGTGCCCACGCTTCGTCGACTTCGTCGAGCGAGGCATCACCAGCGGACGGCAGATCCTCGGCCTGGCGGAGGGCTACCTGGAACCGCTGCAGGAGGCCGACGTCGACACCGTCGTGTTGGGCTGCACGCACTATCCGCTGCTGTCCGGGGTGATCCAGCTGGCGATGGGCGACGACGTGACGCTGGTGTCCAGCGCCGAGGAGACCGCCAAGGACCTGTACCGGGTACTGACCGAGTCCGACCAGCTGCACCCGCACACCGATCGGGATGCGGTGCGGGTGTTCCAAGCCACCGGTGATCCCGAGTCGTTCGCGAAGCTGTCGAGTAGGTTCCTGGGGCCGGCGCTCGGCGTTGTTCAACACGCGTAAACCTCACCGCCGCCGGTGCGTCCGGAGCCGTGCGGGAGTTGTGACCGATACGTGGTCTGTGGTCGATGTCCGCGTGGCAAGGTAGTCGTATGCGTCTGACGGTCCTGGGATGTTCAGGGAGTGTCGGCGGACCTGGGGTGGCGTGTTCCGGATATCTGCTGACGGTGCCGGGGGAGCAGCCGGTGTTGATCGACTGCGGTCCCGGCGCGTTCGGGGAGTTGCAGCGGGTGGTCGACCCGAACGACGTCGCCGTCGTGCTCAGCCATCTGCATGCCGATCATTGCCTCGACCTGCCCGCGATGCTGGTGTGGCGCCGGTATGCGCCGACTCCGGCGGTGGGCAAGGCGCCGCTGTACGGACCGTCCGGCACCGCTCTGCGGATCGGCGCCGCGTCGTCGGAGTTCCCGGGTCAGATCGACGACAACGGCGACACCTTCGACGCCCACGAGTGGGGAAACGGGATCGAGGTCACGCTCGGTGGGATGACCTTCCGCCCGATGCAGATGAACCATCCGCCGGAGACCTACGGCCTGCGCATTACCGGACCCGCCGGCGAGGTCCTCGCCTTCAGCGGCGACACCGGCGTACACGACGATCTGATCGAGCTGGCCGCCGACGCCGACGTCTTTCTATGCGAGGCGTCCTGGACCCACGACCCGCCGAATCGGCCGCCGAATCTGCACCTGTCCGGGATCGAGGCGGGTGAAGCGGCGACGAAGGCCAACGTGCGGATGCTGGCGCTCACCCACATCCCGCCGTGGACCGACGCACAGGCCATCCTCGCCGAGGCCCGGTCCACGTTCTCCGGTCCGGTCGATCTCGTGCGCCAGGGGCAGGTCATCGATCTCTGGCCGACCGAAGCGTAGGGTTCTCAGTCCTCGATTCGACGGTCCGTGGACGGCCGTCCCGGGCGCGGTGACGACGGTTTCGCTGGCTAGAGTTGACTCGTGACGACACGAGCTGACGGCAGAGCCGACGACGAACTGCGACCCATCACGTTCACCCGCGGATTCACCGGACACCCGGCCGGGTCGGTGCTGGTGGAGTTCGGTCAGACCAAGGTGTTGTGCACGGCGAGCGTTACCGAGGGGGTGCCGCCGTGGCGCCGCGGTTCCGGTCTCGGCTGGCTCACCGCCGAGTACGCGATGCTGCCCGCGGCGACCCACGACCGTTCGGCACGCGAGTCGGTGAAGGGCCGGGTCGGCGGTCGCACCCACGAGATCAGCCGGCTGATCGGCCGCTCGCTGCGCGCCTGCATCGACCTGGGGGCGTTGGGGGAGAACACCATCGCGCTGGACTGTGACGTCCTGCAGGCGGACGGCGGTACCCGCACCGCGGCAATCACCGGCGCGTACGTCGCCCTGGCCGACGCGGTGACCTGGCTGCGGGCCGCGGGCCGGCTGTCGGATCCGCAGCCGCTGTCGTGCATGGTCGCCGCCGTCAGCGTGGGCGTCGTCGACGGTCGGGTGCGGTTGGACCTACCGTACGAGGAGGATTCGCGCGCCGAGGTGGACATGAATGTGGTCGCCACCGATCTCGGCACCCTCGTCGAGGTGCAGGGCACCGGTGAGGGCGCCACCTTCCCGCGAGCGACCCTGGACAAGCTGCTGGACATGGCCGAGGTCGGTACCGACGAGCTCTTCGCGGCGCAGCGTGCGGTGCTCGAGCAGCCGTATCCCGGTGAGCTGCCCGACAAGAAGTCCTGATGTCCCGGCTGCTGCTGGCCAGTCGGAACGTCAAGAAACTCGCCGAACTCCAACGGGTCGTGGACGGCGCCGGGCTGTCCGGGCTGCAGGTCGTCGGACTCGACGACGTGCCGTCGTACCCGGAGGAACCGGAGACCGGCGCCACGTTCGAGGACAACGCGCTGATCAAGGCGCGTGCCGGGGTGCGCGCGACCGGATTGCCGTGTCTCGCCGACGATTCCGGACTCGCCGTGGATGCGCTCAACGGAATGCCCGGGGTGCTGTCGGCCCGGTGGAGCGGCCGGCACGGTGACGACGCGGCCAACAACGAGTTGTTGCTCGCGCAGCTCTCCGACATCCCGGAGGGGCGTCGGGGCGCTGCGTTCGTGTCGGCGGTCGCGCTGGTGGTGCCCGACGGAACCGAGACGGTGGTGCGCGGCGAATGGCGGGGTCGGCTGTTGCGGGAGCCGCGCGGCGCCAACGGATTCGGCTACGATCCGCTGTTCGTCCCGGACGACGAGTCGGCCACCGGTAGGACGTCGGCGGAACTGTCCGCCGCGGAGAAGGATTCGCTCAGTCACCGGGGGAAGGCGTTGGCGCAGTTGGTGCCAGTGTTGCGCGCCCTCGCCGGGTAGCGAGACGTCGAACGGCGAGCGAGCCGGCCAGCGGGCGTGCCGGCGGGGCGTGCCGGCCAGCGGGGGCGTGCCGGCCAGCGGGGGCGTGCCGGCCAGCGGGGCGACCCGGCGGACCCCCACCGTGCCACCCGCACCCACCCGCACCCGTCCGACCCGGCGCGAGATCATCCACTGTGCGTCAGAAATCGTTCACTGTGCGTCCCAGACCGTTCACTGTGCGTCAGAAATCGTTCACTGTGCGTCGAATTCCGTCCACTGTGCGTCGAATTGTGTCCACTGTGCAGCGCCGTGGCTCGCGCACAATGCAACATTCCGCGCGAGGTCGCGAATTCCGCGACCTCGCGCGGAGTTTCAGGTGTCAGGCCGCGCCGCGGTGGACGGCGAGCATTCGCGCCACCGAGTCCGGCCACCGGAACTGCAGCGCCCGCTCCCGGGCGGCGCGTTCCCGCTGCGGCCGTGGCTTGTTCAGGACGCGTTCGACGGCGGTGGCGAATCCGGCGCCGGAGTTCTCGGCGAGCGCACCACACGATTCGTCGACCATGCCGGCAACCGCCGACGACACCGACCCGACCACCGGCGTTCCCGATGCCAGCGATTCCAGTGCCGACAGGCAGAACGTCTCGTGGGGTCCGGGTGCGAGGGAGATGTCGGTGCTGGCCAGCAGCGCCGCCACCGTGTGCCGGTCGGGGAGATGTCCGAGAAAGGTCACCGGCAACCCGCGTGAGCCGTGCTGCAGCGCGGTGCGCATCGGTCCGTCGCCGGCGATGACCAGGTGTACCGGCAGACCGGCGCGGTGCAGTCGGGCGACGGCGGCGATGCTGCGATCGGCCCGCTTTTCCACCGACAGTCGCCCGCAGTGGGTGATCAGCGTCCCGACCCCGTCCGTCCACCGCGCACCTAGCTCGGGGTCGGTGTGCCGGGGATCGAAGACGTCGAGGTCGACGCCCAGTGGCGCGCGCACGACATTGACGGCACCGATTCGATCGAATTCGGCGGCGGCGAAGTCGGTGGTGCACACGACCGAGTCGTAGGACCGCGCAGTGGCGGCATTGGCGCGGTCGGCGAGGGCACGCGCGGTCGGCGACGGCATCACCTGACCGAGCAGTCGATCCAATCGCTCGTGCGACACCATCGTCGAGTGGATGTCGCGCCGCCGTGCCCACGCGCCGAAGCCACGCAACGTCAGCCGGTCGGAGACCTCGATGGCGTCCGGCCGGAGGTGGGTGAGGATGTCGGCGACCCGGTGCGCCGACGCGAGCCGGTATCCGCCGGAGAACGGCAACCGGGCGGCGGGGACCGAGATTCGCGTCACCCCGGACGGTAGCGACTCCTCGGCGGCGGCGCGGCCGGGAACGACCAGGGTGACGTCGTGTCCGGCGGCGACATAGCCTGCGCCCCAGCGGTCGACGGCCGTTCGCAGTCCGCCCGACCGCTCGCCGTAGAAGTTTGCGAGCTGCACGATCCGCACTCGCTCAGTCAGCCGTGCGCCGGTGAACGGGTGACTGCGCGCCCCTTAGTGCAGGTTGAACTGCGCCTTTACTTCCTGCGTCCGACGGTGCTCGACGTAGAACGACAGGAACGGGATGGTGCCGGCGATCGCGGTGACGATGATCTTGCCCAACGGCCAGCGCACCCGGATACCCAGGTCGACGGCGCAGATCAGGTAGAGGAAGTAGACCCAGCCGTGCACGATGGGGACGAAATCCAGTGCGTCGACGTCGAAACCGTACTTGAGGATCAGCTCGGCGACCAGCAGGAGCAGCCACAGGCCGGTGATCCAGGCCAGGATCCGGTAGCGGAGCAGCGCCCCGCGCACCTTGTCCACGGTTGCGGCGGCAGGCTTGGTGGTCTCGGTCACAGGTGCTGATCCTCACGTCGGATGTCGGTGTCGGGTGTCCCCGGCGCGTGTGCTGCGGTCGCCTGGTCGAGTTCGGCCAGGTAGCGGTTGTACTCGGTCAGCGCTTGGTCCTCGCCGGCTGTCTGCTCCGGCGCCAACGACGCGGCGCTCGGTGTCGCCGGTCGCTCGGGCAGCACACCGTCGGGGATCTCGGTCATCCCGGTCGGCGCCAGATTGGCCACCTCATCGGGGTCGCTCTCCAGCACGACGAACCGCCGGTATGCCCAGATAAATGCCAGCGCGAACGCCGGCCACTGCAGCGCGTAACCGAGGTTCTGGGCGGTCCCGGCCGCCGACTCGTACCGATCCCACTGCCACCACGCCATTGCGAGGCAGACGACGGCGGCGACGCCCACCAGCACCATCAGTGCGGGGCGGTGCCGTCGGGGCTGCGGCGGGTTGTCGGACATACCTCGACGGTACCTAACCAGGGATGATCGTCTCGCGCGCGGTCGAGGCTCGCGGCGGTCGGGACGGGAGGGGGCGTGACGTTCGCGCCTGCTCCACGCGTGCGCGCCTGTCGGGACAGGCGCGGGGAGGTGGAGGTGGCGCGGACGCCGGCGCCCGCCATTGGCAGGCCGCCGCAGTGTGGTGCGCGAGGGGGGACTTGAACCCCCACGTCCGAAGACACTGGAACCTAAATCCAGCGCGTCTGCCAATTCCGCCACTCGCGCATGCGTGCACCAGCGTAACGCCGACGGGTGGCCGACGACCCGTTGCCCTCGTCAACCTGAGTTGACGAACCGCCGGTGCGGGGGCACCCTGGACGCATGCGAACGGCAGTGGGCGGCGGCGACGGGGACACCCCGATCGGAGAATTGGCGCGGATCGCGGCGAGACGTCGCGACCTCGCCCGCGAGGAGGAGGTCGCGGTGCGGCGAGCACGCATCGCGGGCATGTCCTGGGCGGAGATCGGACTGGTGCTGGGCGTCTCCAAGCAGGCGATGCACAAGAAGTACCGCAGGGTCGGATGAGTACGTCCGGTCGGCCCGCGACGTCGGACGTCCCGCGGGGGCAGACGAGTACCCCCGCGCCACTGCACGATCCCGCCGTCGTCGACCGTCTCGGCGCCGACCTGCGGGCGGCCGGATACACCAGCGACGGAGTCGCGGAGGTGCTCGGCGACGACGCGAATTCCGCTCTGGGGCGCGGTATCTGGTGGCCCGCCCTGCGTGCGACCCGGCGCGCGTCCGCATATGCGGAGCGGGCCACCATGATCCGACTGTTCCTCCTCGGCGCCGACGAGGCGGTCGCCGACGTCGCCGCCGCATTCCCCGCGACCGGGGTCGACGCATTACTGGCCAACGACGTGGTGGCACGCACCCCCGACGGCGGCCTCCGCGCCGTCCTCGACATCCGGCCGCACGCCGACGACCTGCACGACTACCTGGTGGTCTCCGACCAGGATGCCGCCATGCGGTCGGGGCCGGTGGCCGAGGATCACGTGCTCGGCATTGGCGGCGCCTCGATCTCCCTGGCGCGCGCGGTGATTCGCGAACCCGTCGCGTCGGCCCTCGATATCGGCACCGGATGCGGCATCCAGGCGCTGCACCTCGACGCGCACGCCGACCACATCGTGGCGACCGACACCAACCCACGCGCACTGGCGCTGGCCGCCACGACCGCACGCCTCAACGGCATGTCGTGGGATCTGCGGCGCGGCAGCCTGTTCGAGCCCGTCGCAGGCGAGCGGTTCGACCTGATCGTGTCCAATCCGCCGTTCGTCGTCGGAGCGGGGGCGCAGGACTACATCTACCGCGACTCGGGGCAGGTCGGCGACGCACTGTGCGCCGAGCTCATCGCACAGATCCCCGATCACCTCACCCCCGGTGGCACCGCCCAGATCCTCGCCAACTGGATCGTCCGGGACGGCGACGACTGGCGCGAACGGGTGTCCAGCTGGATCGCCGGTACCGGCCTGGACGCATGGGTGGTCCAGCGAGAGCTGGCCGATCCCATCGACTACATCTCGCTGTGGCTGTCGGACGCGGGGGAGGACCCCGCCGCGGTCGGCGCGCGCGGAGCCGACTGGCTCGACTGGTTCGACGCCGAACGCATCATCGGTATCGGCATGGGCACCATCACGCTGCGCGCACCACGACCGGGCCGCACCGGCCGCCCCGACGTCGTCATCGAGGAAATCACCGGCGCCGGTGAGGAACTCAGCGGTGCCGAGGTGCGTGCCTTCCTCGCGCGCCGTGACTTTCTGCGCGACACCGCGGACGCCGACCTGCTTGGCACCCGACTGTTCACCGCGCCGGTCCTGCTCGACACGCACGCCATACCGGGCGACGACGGGTGGCAGGAGATCGGCGCCGCCGTACGCCGCCCGGGCGGCCCGGGCGCGACACTCGGGGTCGACGAGGTGTCCCGCGCACTGCTGGCCGGTTGCCGCGGCCAGGTGCCATTGGGCGCGCTGATCGAACTGCTCGCCGGATTCCACGGCGTCGAACCCGACGCGCTCGCCGCCGCCGCGATGCCGGTCGTGCGCGACGCGATCGGCCGCGGAATCCTGTACGTCGCACCGTAAACTGCGCGCGACGGCACTGGCGGCACACGGATCGTCACCCACTGTTCACCCGCGCGCTAAGCGGGGTTGGCTCCGGGAGTTCGGGGCTTGTTGTCCTGTGGCGAGTGGAGATATCTCGTCGGAGGTGGCATCGGCCGGCGACGGAGGTGAGACATGACCCGGATCGGCGCCGCGCGCACGGTGATGTTCGCCGCGATCGTGACGGTCGTGGCAACGATGGGACTCGCCGCGGCGATGGTCGGCACGGCGGTGTCGATATCGGCACGGGTTCTCCCACCGGCACCATCCGACTGCACGGTCACCGAACCGGCGCCAAGGGCGAACGACGCCCCGGATGTCACCGACGCCCCCGCTGCCCGGGCGGGTCCCGGCGCACCCGCCCCGACGCACGGCTACGGCACCGGACCCCCGGCCGGCCGCATCGCCATGCTGGACGGGTTCGCGCACATCTCCCCGCGGGTGCGCGCGCAGAACCTCGCCGCCACCGTGGCGATCAACACCACGGCAACGCCTGCGGTCAGTCGCGCCGCCGTCGCCGACGATTACGCGCTCGGGCAACCGGCGATCGCCACCGCCCTCGGCTCCCGGCTGGCACCGGCCTTCTACGCGGCACTGGGCGCGGGGGAGTTACCGCGGACCACCGCGCTCCTGTTCGGCGACACATCGATGGTCAGCGTGCGGACCGACACGTCCGCCGCGAAGCGGTACTTCGCGAACCGGCGTCCGTTCGAGGTTGCGCCACAATCGATCCGGCGCTACCCCGACGCGCGCAAGGATCTCTACGACGCGGTGCGCGGCAGCGGGTCGTTTCCGTCCGGACACGCCACGTGGGGATACACGCAGGCGTTTCTCATCGCGGCAATGCTGCCCGAGATCGGTCCGCAGGTACTCGCGCGCGGCGCCGAATATGGCTACCACCGCATCGTCCTCGGTGTGCACTACCCGCTCGACGTCATCGGCGGCCGGATCTACGCGCAGGCCGTCGCCGCCGACATGCTGGGCGACCCGCGGGTCGCCACCCTCCTCGCCCAGGCGACGACCGAATTACGCGGTGCACTGACCGCGCGCGTGGGTGCGCCGATCGCACGCGTCGCGCGGTGTCAGCAGCCGTACCTACCGACCCCCGCCGCGCTGGCGTCCTATCGTCAGCGATCGACCTACGACTTGTCGCCGACGGGTGATGCGACGCGTCCACTCACCATTCCGCAGGGAGCGGTCGCACTGATCCGGGCGGCCCACCCCGGCCGCTCCGATGCGGAGCTGCGCGATCTGCTGGAGCGCACCGCTCTCCCCGCCGGGTATCCGTTGGACACCGCGGGCGCCGACGGCGGATGGCAACGGCTGGACATCGCACGGGCCTGGGTGAGCGAATAGTCGTCGAAGGTCACGTGGCCGAAACCGCCTCGACGCCCCGCGCCGCTGGCTACGCTCGGAGGCCATGACCACGGGTTGGGGTGCGCCGGAGCCGAACTGGGGAGCGGATCCGGGTTCGCCGACTCCGCAGAAGTCGAATCGCAAGACGCTCGTGATCATCGGGGCGGTCGTCGGCGGCATCATCTTGATGTGCGGCTCCTGCGGGGTCGGGTCGATCATCGGAAACGACGCGTCGACGACCGCGACACCGTCGACGGTGACCCGGGTGTCGACGACCACCGAGACGACGACGGTGACGGCCAGTTCGCGTCCCCGGGCGGCGGACGACTCCACTCAGCGCGGACTCCTGCCGCAATCGACGACAGAGACCTCGACCGCGCAACCGGACGACACCGGCGAGGGCGACGACGACCGTGACCGATCGCGCCGCGCCCCGTTGGCACCGCCACCTCCGCAGACCGACGACGACACCTCCGGTAACGGTGGTGGCGGCGGAGCGAGCGGCCCCTTCTCCAGTTGCAGCGAGGCGCGCGCCGCGGGGCAGGCGCCGCTCTACCGAGGTGACCCCGGCTACAGTCCCGACCTGGACAGGGACGGCGACGGTACGGCATGCGAATCCGGCTGACGCGGCACGCGATCGTGGGCGGCCGTCGCATTCGGTGACTCCGCCGGCGCGGCGGTCACGGTGGCCGAGCCCGTGCCTCGCCCCCGCGTGGCGGTCGCCGTACTGGTCGTCGCGGCGCGCCTGCCGCGCTCGGCGAGGATGGCCGGCAGCCGATGCAGCTTGTCGATACCCCACGCACGGCGCAACTCCGCCCACCCCCAGCAGGCGCCGAACACCAGCAGTACCACTGCCGCGGTGGTGCCGAGATCCCATGGCCGGTGGGCGACGTGTATCGGCACCACCACGAGCGCGATCGCTTGCAGCACATAGGAATCCAGGCTGCGACCGCCGGTCATCACCAACGGTCGGAACACGCGGGCGACGTCCCGCCGGCGCATCAGCAGCCGGAAGATTCCGTAGATCGTGGGCACCACCAGCCACGCGCCGATCGCACGCACCGGTCCCAGGTCCACCTTGTCGGCGAGCACCGCCTCCCGATCGGCGAGCGGCCCGTCCACGATCAGGAAATGGAACGCCAACCAGACGCCGGCGGCGGCGACGACCAGGACTGGCAGCAGCCGGTCGATCAGTCGTGCCACCTGCCAGCGCTGCCAGTTCCAGCCGACCACGAGGGCGGGGACGAACAGCACCTGCCACGCGGCCCAGTTCTCGGTGCGCGGCGACTCCATCGCCGACGTCAGGTAAGTCCACTCCGGCGCGGCGAACTGAGACAGCGCGTACAACGCCAGGGAGGCGAGCAGCACGAACCGCCACGATCCGCGAGCGAGTAGCGGTATCACGATGAACGCCGACGCCATCAACACCAGATAGAGCCGCAGTATGTTGCCACCGCTCGGTAGGTAGTGCAGGGCGAGCGACTGCAGGATCCCGTCGCCCCATCCGTCGACCGGGAGCAGCAACGTCAGCCACCGATGCCCGGCGAGGGCCGCGGCGACCGCGACCAGGGCGATCGCCACCTGGCAGACATACAGCACGACGAGTCGCCGGGCGAGGCGACGATATGCGTAACCCAGCGAATAGCGGTCGATCCACCGCCGGTACACCAGCCCGAGGACGAGCCCGGAGAGCAGCACGAACGCCGACATGCCGTCGACAAAGGGAAAGGAGTGGGTCGGGACGGCGATCACCGTGCCCGCGGCGAAGTGAAGGCTGATCATGCTCCAGATCGCCAGGCCGCGCGTCGCGTCGATCGCCAGGTCCCGGTTCATCGGAACGCCAGCGTAGTCCCCGGGCGCGTGGACGAACGCCAAGCGCGGCCGGCCCGGCGGTGCGTCGTCCGCCGAACCGACCGCGCCAGTGCCATTCAGGTGTATAGGTCGGCGATGGCCTGCTGGTGCCCGTCGTGGATGACGTTGCGCTTGAGCTTCATCGTCGGCGTCAACTCACCCGATTCGATCGTGAAGTCGGTGTCGAGAATCGCGAACTTCTTGATCGCCTCGGCCTTCGACACCTTGGCGTTCGCCCCGTCGATCGCGCTCTCGATCTCGGCGCGAAGGTCGGCGTTCGCGACCAGTTCCGACATCGGGGTGTCGGCAGGCAGCTTGTGCCGCTCCAGCCATCCCGGTGCCGCCTCGGCATCGATGGTGACCAGCGCGGCGATGAACGGCTTGTTGTCGCCGACCACGAGGCACTGGCTGACCATCGGGTGCGCCCGAATGGTGTCCTCGAGCTGGGCAGGGGAGACGTTCTTGCCGCCGGCGGTGACGATGAGTTCCTTCTTGCGGCCGGTGATGTAGAGGTAGCCGTCGTCCAGTTTGCCGATATCACCGGTGTGGAACCAGCCATCCTTCAGTGCGTCCGCGGTCGCGTCCGGATTGTGCCAGTACCCGTCGAACACGACCGGCCCCTTGAGGAGCACTTCGCCGTCGTCGGCGATCCGCACCGACACGCCGGGCACTGGCCGGCCGACGGAACCGACGCGCTGATGCTCCTCGTTGTTCGCGGTCACCGCGGCGGTGGTCTCGGTCAGCCCGTACCCCTCGTAGATCGGGATGCCGGCACCGCGGAAGAAGTGCCCCAGTCGTGCGCCGAGCGGGGCGCCGCCGGAGATCGCGCCCTCGCACTGGCCGCCCAGAGCCGCGCGCAGCTTTTGGTACACCAAGCGATCGAACAGGGCGTGCCGCAGCTTCAGCAGCGGGCCGGCGCCGCCGCTGTCCTGCGCCTTGCTGTACTCGATCGCTGTATCCGCGGCCAGGTCGAAGATGCGGCCCTTGCCGCCGTCGTACGCCTTCTGCTTCGCCGAGTTGTAGACCTTCTCGAATACTCGGGGCACCGACAGCACGTAGTGCGGCTTGAACACGGCGAGATTGTCGACAAGGTGCGCAACGTCGTTGGTGTGCCCGAGGGTCACGCCGTTCTCGACGCAACCGACCGCGACGACCCGCGCGAAGATGTGCGCGAGTGGCAGGAACAGCAGGGTTGACTTGCCCTCTTCCAGGCCCGCACCGACCGAGTTGGCGGCGGCCTCACACTCGGCGAGGAAATTGGCGTGCGACAACACGACGCCCTTCGGCCGGCCGGTGGTGCCGGAGGTGTAGATCAGCGTGGCCGGGTCGGCCGACGTCTGGTTGGCATGGCGTTGGTCGAGCTGATCGTCGCCGACCGAGGCACCCCGCTTGGTGAGCGTGGCCACGGCGTGGTCGTCGATCACCAGCGTCTCGCGCAGCGACGCGGCTCCGTCCAACGCCGGCAGGTGCTTCGAGTACTGGCTGTGGTTCTCGACGACGAGCAGCGACGTACCGGAGTTCTCGATGATGTACTGCACCTGATCCGGTGCCGACGTCTCGTAGATGGCGACGGTCACCGCGCCGGCCCGCCAGATGGCGTAGTCGAGCAGCGTCCACTCGTAGCGGGTCGAGGAGAGGATGGCCACCCGGTCGCCGGGCTGCACGCCGGAGGCGATCAGTCCCTTCGCGACGGCGTCGACCTCGTCGGCGAAGTGCTTGGCGGTCACCGTCACCCATTGGCCGTCAACCTTGCGGCGCAGCAACGGCAGCGTCGGGCGCTCGTCGCGGTACCGCAGGATCGCGTCGACGGTCGTCGCCTTGTCGTCGATCGACACATCGGATGGGGTGGCATATTCCTGCATAGAGCACTCCTGAACGCGAAACGGGCAAACGGGACATCCCTCGCCGGACGACGACTGCCGCGAACGCGGCTCCCGGTGAGAAGTGCCCTCGACGGTACCAGTGCGAGTGGTGCGCATCACATCGAGGGGTGTGCCCGAGTGGCTCTCGCGTGGGTCGCCACCTGAGGCCGCGGTGTGCTGCCGCAACGGCGGCGCGCGCACTAGAGTCACAGGTGATGAACGAAGTGCGCGCATGACCGAGACGGCGGATACCCCCGCGACCGACGCCGAGTCCTCCCGCGGGACCGGCACCGGCGACGCCAAAGACTCCGGACCGACGTTCGACGATCTGGATATCGCCGACCGGGTCCGGCAGGCCATCACCGACGTCGGCTACGAGTCGCCGTCACCGATCCAGGCCGCGACCATCCCGCTGCTGATGGAGGGCCGCGACGTGGTCGGGCTCGCGCAGACCGGCACCGGAAAGACCGCCGCCTTCGCCCTGCCGATCCTGTCCCGGATCGACCCGGAGCAGAAACATCCCCAGGCGCTGATCCTGGCACCTACCCGCGAGCTGGCGCTCCAGGTGTCCGAGGCGTTCACCTCGTACGCCGCACACCTGCCGGGCGTGCGCGTGCTGCCGATCTACGGCGGCCAGAGCTACGGCGTCCAGCTCGCCGGGTTGCGGCGCGGTGCGCAGATCATCGTCGGCACCCCGGGTCGTGTCATCGACCACCTGGATCGCGGCACCCTGGACATCTCCAAGCTGGATTACCTCGTGCTGGACGAGGCGGACGAGATGCTGACGATGGGCTTCGCCGAGGACGTCGAACGCATCCTCGCCGAGACCCCCGACGACAAGCAGGTCGCGCTGTTCTCGGCGACCATGCCCAGTGCCATCCGGCGTCTCGCCCAGCGCTATCTGCACGACCCCGAAGAGGTCACCGTCAAGGCCAAGACGGCGACCGCCCAGAACATCACCCAGCGCTACCTGCAGGTCTCGCACCAACGCAAGCTCGACGCCCTCACCCGATTCCTCGAGGTCGAGACGTTCGACGCGATGATCGTGTTCGTCCGCACCAAGCAGGCGACCGAGGAACTCGCCGAGAAGCTGCGCTCGCGCGGATTCTCCGCGGCCGCGATCAACGGCGACATGGTGCAGGCCCAGCGGGAACGCACGATCAACCAGCTCCGCAATGGCACCGTCGACATTCTCGTCGCCACCGACGTCGCCGCCCGCGGCCTCGACGTCGAACGCATTTCGCACGTGGTGAACTACGACATCCCGCACGACACCGAGTCGTACGTGCACCGGATCGGCCGCACCGGGCGGGCGGGCCGCTCGGGTAACGCGCTGCTCTTCGTCTCGCCGCGGGAACGCCATCTGTTGCGGGCGATCGAACGGGCGACCCGCCAGCCCCTCACCGAGATCGGTCTGCCGTCGGTGGACGACGTGAACGCGCAGCGAGTCGCGCGGTTCGCCGACTCCATCACCGAAAACCTCGGCTCCGATCACCTCGACATGTTCCGGCAACTGGTGGAGAACTACGCCCGCGACAACGACGTGGCGATGGCCGATGTCGCGGCTGCGCTAGCACTGGAATCGCGCGACGGTGGCTTCCTGATGTCCCCCGATCCGCCGGAGGGGGAGCGACCGGCCCGCCGCGACCGGGCGCCCAGGTCCGGTGGCGGACGGTTCGCCACCTACCGCATCGCCGTGGGCCGCAAGCACAAGGTGTCGCCGGGCGCCATCGTCGGCGCCATCGCGAACGAGGGTGGCCTGACCCGAGGTGATTTCGGCAACATCTCGATCCGCGACGACTTCAGTCTGGTCGAACTGCCCGAGAACCTGGACCGCGAGACGCTCGGCGCTCTCCGCAACACCCGCATCGGCAAGGTCCCGATCGACATCCGTCGCGATATGGGTCCGCCGCGCATGCGCGGCGGCAAAGGCGGTGGTCACCCGCAGCGCGGACGCGACGGTTGGGGTAAGCGCGGTACCCCGCGGGTCGCCGGCCGCCGGCGCGACTGACGGCGAGCTCCCGCGTCTCACCGAGTCATCTCGCCCGTCGCCCGGGGTCGTCGCGCGCGACGCGGAACATCACGGTTGCGTTACGGGCGTCTCAGTGAAAACCCAGGATCGTGTGACGTCGCTTGTCAATTCGAGATATTTCCGTAACCTTTTGGTCGAGGGCGTCATCGTCGCCCATCACCCGATAAGCCCGCGATACCGGTACGTGCGTACCGGAGAAGAATCATCACAGGAGTTGAGTCACCAGTGTCCGTGGTGCATCCCATCTCGGCCGCCGAGGCCATCTCGCACAGCCGTGCCGGCGAGGCCGTCGTCGTCGACGCCCGACCCCAGGTGGTCCGGCACCAGGGCAGCCTCCCCGGTGCCGTCGTCGTGGAACCCGCCGACGTGCGCGACCGGCTGGCCCCGACCCCGTCGGGCACCTTTCCCGTCGTCGGCAACCGCGATACCGAGATCGCGGTCGTGTCGGTCAGCTCTCAGGCGCCACGCATCGCCGAACAGATCGCCGACCTCGGCTACACGAATGTCCACTATGTCGACGGCGGATACCGCGCCCTGCGCAGCGACCCGCCGGTCTGATCGCCGATCGACCTCCCGACCGGCGGGGTAGCGTGATTTCCCGAGAACGGCTACCCCGACAGCCGCGACCTCGACAGCGGCCACCCGCGCCGGTCGTACCGTCGGCACGGGGAGGGGAGCTGCCCACACGCATGGTCGACGACTTGCCGACCGCTGAGAGTCCGGCCGCCATCGGCGCGCAGCCGGACGACGCCACTCACCGCGACCAGGTGATTCGCCTGGTGGAATTCCTCCGCGACCTGGTGCGGTCGCGCTCGGTGCTGGTCGCCGATGTCGACGGCCATCCCGGGGTCGTCTGGATCGGGAAGGGCACGGCCGTACCGGTCCGCTCGTCGGCGACGCGAGGTCCCACGGTCATCGACATCGCGTCCGGCGACGACGGCTACGACGACATCGCGGCGATCGTCGACGAGTACACGTCGCGGCCGGAGACGCTCGAACTCGTCCTCGCCAACGCCCTCGTCACCGTCTGCGACACCGAGAACGAGGCCGAGCCGCTCGTCCGTGAGCATCTGCTCACCCAAGAGGTGGTCGTCGACAGCGACGCCGCCGACGGTTCGATCCGGCTCCGGGTCGCCGACAGCGCACCCCGGATCGACGACACCCACCTGCTCGCCGCGGTGCCCGGTGTCGACCTGGCCGGCGCCGCGGCGGTCCGGTCCACGGTGGCCGATCTCCCCACGGTGATCCACGGCCGCGCCGCGCGCCTCGCCGACGACTGGCGCGCGGCCATCGACGTCGATGACGCACGGGTGACCGTCGAGGTCGAGATGGCGCCGGCCCTGGTCCTGCGTGCCCGCACCGCCGCGCCGGCGCTTGGCTTCTACGACGCGATCCTCGACCAGCTGCGGCAAGCGGACACGGGATTGCCGGTCGGCCTCGCCCAGTTGGTCAGTCCGATCGAAGCCGCCGATCGGCTCGCCGCGCTCGAGGCAGGCGGGGCCACCCCACCCGCCGAGCTGGTCGCCGATGCGCTCTATCCGCTGCCGTCGAACGTCGAACAGCGCGATGTGCTCGGCCAGCTTGGTGTCGACACCGGAGTGGTCGTCGAGGGACCGCCGGGCACCGGCAAGACCCAGACCATCGCCAACGTCGTGGCCGCCCTGCTGGCTCGCGGTCAGCGGGTGCTGGTGACCAGCGAGAAGGCGAACGCGCTCCGGGTGCTGCGCGACATCCTGCCGCCCGAGCTCCGTGAACTCACCATCTCCCTCGCCGACGTCGGCCAGGACCGGTCCGACGCGATCGTCGCCGGCGTGGAGGCGATGGCCGAGCGCAAGTCCACGTTTTCCGCGCGGGTCGCCGACGCCGAGATCGCCGACCTCGAATCGCGGCTGGCCCAGGCGGTGGACCGCCGCGAGCGGGCCCTGCGCGGACTGTGGGAGCTGCGCAAGTCCGAGACCGACGTCCACGAATGGGTAGCTGGCGACTACCGGGGCACCGCCGCGGAGGTCGTCCGCCGCTGCAATGCGGACGCCGACCGCTACGACTGGCTACCCGGACCCCTCGACGGGCCGATCCCGCCGCTGGACGCCCGCGAGTTCGCGCGGCTGCTCGACCTGCTGCGGACCGCCGACCCGGACGGCGCGCGGCTGCGTCAGCGTCTGCCCGAACCCGACTCCCTGCTGCCGGCCGCGGCCGACCTGGACCGAGTGTGTGAACGCATCGCGCGCCGCCCGGCCGAGCCGATGGTGGGCAGCGGCTCGCTGATGTCGATCCTCGCCGATGTCGACAGCGGCCGCCTGATTCGGATCAAGCAGCTCTGCGATCGGCTGGGCGCCGCGGCCGCCGACGTGCGGTCGTATCCGCCGATGATCGTCGATCTCGCCGATCGGCTCCTCGCCGGCCAGGGTTCCCATCTGTGGTCGCGGGTCACCGCGCTGTCGCCGGTCATCGCCGAGGCGGCACACCGTGACCGGGGAATCGGCGCGCACGCCGTCGTCGTCGACGGTGCCCGGCCCGGTGATTCGGCGATCTTCGCCGCCGCGGCGGCGCACCTGCGGTCCGGTGGCCGCTGGCGCGGCCGGCTGCGTCGCTCCGAACCCCAACGGGCGGTCGAGGAGTCGGGGATCACCGCCACCGTCGACGGCCGCCCGGCCACCACCGCGCAGAGCCTTGCCGTGGTCGCCGATCACCTGGCCGTCACCGACGCCGTCTACCAGGTACAGCGAGCACTGGCCGATCTGCGGGTGCCGCTCGACATGTCCGGGTCGCGATCGGCGCAGCTCGACCAGCTCGTGCGCCTGGATCATCAGCTCGCCCGGGTCTCGGAGCTGCTGGACGCGCGCGACCGCCTGGTGCACGAGATCGAATCCATCAGCCCGGGTGGGCCCCGACCCCGCACCCTGGCCGAGGCCGTCGACGTCGCCCGCGAGGCGGGCGCGATCGCGGCGGCCAACGACGCGCTGCTCGCCGAGGCCGAACTCGCCGACCGCATGCGTGCGGTTTCCGCGGAGGTAGAGCGCGGGCCGTCGCCGGAAGGTGATGCCCTGGTCGCCGCGCTCACCAGCGCCGACGCCGAGGCGATCCGGAAGGCCCGCCGGGATGTGGTGACCGCCCGCGGTCAGCAGGACGACCAGAACGCCCTGGATCTGCTCGCGCTGCGGCTGCGGAGCAAGGCACCCGAGTTCGCCACGCTCCTGACCGAGACGGCGCAGGACCCGGCGTGGGATGCGCGGATGCGCGACGTCGGCGCGGCGTGGGCCTGGCGGCGAGCCCGGACCTGGGCGGCGCAGCGCAGCGATCCCGGCGGCGACGCGCGACTCCAGGCAACGATCGACGAGGCCGACGTCGACGTCGCCCAACTGACGACCGCGCTGGCGGCCGCACGTGCGTGGCGCGCCTGCCTGGGACGGGTGTCGGTGGCTCAGGTGCAGGCCTTGCAGTCCTACCGCGATCACATGATCAACGTCGGCAAGGGCGCCGGTAAGCACGCCGACCGGTTCCGCAGCGCGGCACGCGAGGCGATGGAACACGCGGCGGGCGCCGTTCCGGCGTGGATCATGTCGCTCGGACAAGTTGCCGATATTCTTCCGGCGCAACAGGATTCCTTCGACGTCGTCGTGGTCGACGAGGCGAGCCAGGCCGACATCACCAGTTCGTTCCTGCTGTGGCTGGCGCCGCGAGTCATCGTCGTCGGCGACGACAAGCAGTGTGCGCCCACCGGGTTGAGCGGCACGACACTCGACGACGCCTTCGCCAAGCTCGACCTGCACCTGCCGGATCTGCCGCACTACTTGCGGGACGGCTTGACGCCGCGGTCGAGTCTGTTTTCGTTGCTGCGCAGCCGGTTCGGTCACCTGATCCGGCTGCGTGAACATTTCCGGTCGATGCCGGAGATCATCGAGTACTCGTCGCGGCAGTTCTACGCCGGGTCACCGTTGGTACCGGTGCGCCAGTTCGGTGCCGACCGGCTCGACCCGATCCGCACGGTGGTCGTCGACGGCATCGCGACCGGCCAGGGGGCCGGGCTGGTCAACGAGGTAGAGGCCGCCGCCATCGTCGAGACCCTGGTCGACTGTCTCGGCGATCCCCGGTACGACGGAATGGATTTCGGTGTCATCGCGCTGCAGGGCACCCGCCAGGTCGACGAGATCACTCGACGGCTGCGGGACGCGGTCGACGACGACACGTGGCGCGACCGCCGCATCCGCGTCGGCACCCCACCCGACTTCCAGGGCGACGAACGCAACGTCGTGTTTCTCTCGATGGTCGTCTCCGACCCGGGGTCCATCTCCGCGCTCACCCGTGCCGAGTCGCAGCGGCGGTTCAACGTCGCCGCGTCCCGCGCGATGGATCAGCTCTGGCTGTTCCACTCGATCGACCTCGACGACCTGAAGCCCACCGATCTGCGCTACTCGCTGCTGAGCTATCTACGCGCCAACACCGGCCCGTCGATCCCGCCGATGCCGGTCGACGTCCCCGACGACCGGCGAGTCGCGCCCTTCGACAGTCTCTTCGAGCAGCGGATCTTCAACCGTCTCGCCGACCGCGGCTATCACGTGGTGCCCAAGATGGTGGTCAACAAGCGGACGATCGACCTCGTGGTCACCGGTGCGGACGGGCGGATGGCCGTGGAATGCGACGGTGACCGGTTCACCACGACGGGGCCGCAGGCACGGTCGGAGATGGAGCGCGAGCGCGAATTGCGCCGCTGCGGCTGGGAGTTCTGGCGGGTCCGCGAATCGGAGTTCGAGCTCGATCCGGATGCGGCGCTGGCCGGCCTCTGGGACGCCCTCGACCGGCGCGGCGTCAAGCCGGATTCGGTCAGCGCCACCGTGTCCCGGGAGAACGCCCCGTGGGAGCCGATCGACATCGGCGCGGCCGAGTAGGGCCGAGCCGACCGAGCTGCGATCGCGCGTTGCCCGATGTCGGCTCCGAGCCGTGCGTCATGCCGGCGTGCCCGCCGGCGCCGACTACTCGGTCTCCGGTTGCCGCAGTGCCGCGACGAGTGCGGGCAGGCCAACGGCCGCCGACGCCCGGACACTGTGCGTCGCCACTCGGGTGAGTCCGGACGGTTCGGGATTGATCTCGATCACCGGAACGCCTCGTGCGGCGGCACGTTCGGGTAGTCCCGCGGCGGGGTACACGATGCCACTGGTGCCAACCACAAGAACGAGATCGGCTCCGGCAAAGGCGGATTCGGCTCGTTGCCAGGTCTCGCCGTCGAGTGCCTCACCGAACCACACGACGCCCGGGCGGATCGGCGACAGACAGACCGGGCACGTCGGCGGCTCGACGCGCATGGCGCCTGTCGCGCGGTCGGGGTCCGCGTCGGTGCCGGTGTAGGGGTGCCCGCAGTTCGCGCACCTCGGTTCGAAGAGGCTCCCGTGGAGATGTGCGACGACCGGAGTGCCGGCGCGCTCGTGCAGATCGTCGACGTTCTGCGTGACCACCATCAGGGCGCGGTCCGCGGCGAGGTCGGCCAGCGCCAGGTGGCCGGCGTTGGGCTGCGCCGCGCGGACCATGTGCGCGCGCCACAGGTACCAGGCCCACACCAGCGCCGGGTCGGATCGCCACGCCTCGGGGGTGGCGAGCTCGGCGGGGTCGTAGCGTTCCCACAGGCCGGTGTCGACGTCCCGAAACGTCGGGATGCCGCTGTCGGCGGACATGCCCGCACCGGTGAAGACCGTCACCCACTGCGCTGCGCGGAGCGCGTCGATCGCCTCCTGCCCGATCATGGTCGGCTGCACCCCGGTCACGCCGGTTCCAGTGCGGCGCGCAGGATGGCGGCGGTCTCGTCCGGGTTCGGGTCGCGGCGGAGGACCAGTCCCGTGGCGAAGCGCAGACGGTCGCCGGTGCGGCGGGGGACGACGTGCAGATGTGTGTGGAACACCGTCTGGAATGCCGACCGGCCGTCGTTGACCGCGAGGTTCACCCCGTCGGCACGCAGCGCCGAGGACTTCATCGCCGATGCCACCCGCTGGCCGGCGGTGAAGAGGTCGGCACCGGCCTGCGGATCGAGATCGGCCAGACCCGACGAGTGTGTCCGTGGCACCAGCAGGGTGTGGCCGCGAGTGACCGGCCGGATGTCGAGAAACCCGACAACGGTGTCGTCGGAGTAGACCTTTCGGGCCGGTGCGGAGCCCGCGACAATCTCGCAGAAGACGCAGCTACTCATGGCTGCACACTACGGCTCGACCACCATCACCCCCGGAGGTGGGCCATGTCACATAACGATTAGATAACGGTCTGATGGTGCCCACCGGAACGCTCGTTCGGTGCCGGAAAACGGCGCGTGATCAGTGCGTACCCCGGCGCTAAGAGAAGTCCGTTCGGTGCACGCCTGTGTTACCCGCGGGATTACCGATGGGTATACCGAGAGGTCGGTGGCAAACATGAGGAATCCCTCACTTTTATGTGCCATGATGTTCCGCACGTGCACGCCGACGGTGACTCGACGACGAGTCGCGGGTCGTCAATGGCCTTGGCCCCCAAGGCGATTGATGACAACGCTCATTGTGACATCTGGTCCCGGTGAGCATCACGGCGTGCCCGGCCCGCACCGCATTCCACACCGTCCGCGGGCCGCACCGCAGCACGACATCGAGCACCGCCAGATCATCACCGATCGAGACGCATCAGGAGAGCATGTGACCGTCGACCAATTCCGCCCGGGCGCCCAGGACGCGGCCCATGCCGGACGTCCGGCCGCCACCCTTATCGACCGGCTCGCCGCCGGCGAACCGTACGCCATCAGCTTCGGTGGACAGGGCGGCTCGTGGCTGCCCACGCTCGCGGAACTGGTCATCGACGCCGACCTGGAGCATCGGATCGCGGCCGTGGTCGCCGCCGCCGAGCGTCTGGTCGAGCCGGTCGCCGATCGGCTCACCATCGCTCGTCCCGACGGTTTTCATCCGCTGAGTTGGGTCCGTGCGCTCGACGCCGGCGAGGACGTCCCCTCCGATCGGGACCTCGCCGACTTCACCCTGTCCGGTCCCGGGGTGCTGCTCAGCCAGCTCGCCGCGGTGGAATCCCTCGCCAAACAGGGACTCGACACCACCCGCATCGCGCCGGTGTCGGTGATCGGGCACTCACAGGGATCGCTGGCCACCGGCGCGATCGGGGTCGACGGACGTGCGGCCGAGGCGGGGCAGGGACTGCTGCTGGCTATCGCCAACCTGATTGGTGCCGCGGGCACGCTGATCGCGCGTCGGCGCGGACTGTCCGCGACTGCCGACGGCAGCCCCATGCTCGCGATTAGCAATGTCCGCCCGGCGCGGGTGGAACAGATCCTCGCCGACTACCGCGCGTCGCTCGACGAGACCGAGCTGGTCACCGCTCCGGTGATCTCGATCCGCAACAGCCGTACCTCGGTGGTGCTCTCCGGTGCGCCGCGTCACCTCACGGCGTTCGCCGCGGAGTGCGAGCGCATCGCCGATACCGAGGCGGCCGACCGCAAGCGCAAGGTCACCGGCGGCGCACCCTTCGCGCCGACCTTCGACGAACTGCCGGTCAGCGTCGCCTTCCACCACCCGGCGATGGCCGAGGCCGTCGAGCTGGTCACCGAGTGGGCCACCGCGTGCGGGATCGACGTCGACCTCGCGGCCCGCCACGCCGGCGAGATTCTGGTCGACACCGTGGACTGGGTGGCCACCGTCGACGGTGCGGTCGCCGACGGAGCGCGGTGGATTCTCGACTTCGGACCGGGCGATCTCGCCACCCGTCTCACCGCGCCGCTGGTCCGCGGTCAGGGGGTCGGCCTGGTCTCCGCGGCCTCCCGCGGTGGGCAGCGAAACCTGTTCAGCCCCGGTGGGATTCCCGAGGTGGGCACCCCATGGTCGGAGTACGCACCGACCCTCGCCGAGTTGCCGGACGGCCGACGCGTCGTCCAGACCGCGTTCACCCGGCTGACCGGCCGGTCGCCGATGTTGCTCGCCGGCATGACCCCGACCACCGTGGATCCGGAGATCGTGGCCGCCGCCGCCAACGCCGGACACTGGGCCGAACTCGCCGGCGGCGGACAGGTCACCGAGGACATCTTCGCCCGGAACGTCGCCCGGCTCACCGACCTGCTGGAGCCCGGTCGCGAGGCACAGTTCAACGCGCTGTTCCTCGATCCGTACCTGTGGAAGCTGCAACTGGGCGGTACCCGTCTGGTGCAGAAGGCGCGCGCTCAGGGTGCCCCGATCGATGGCGTCATCGTCTCCGCGGGTATCCCCGAACTGGAGGACGCGGTCGCACTCGTCGAGGAGTTCGCCGACGCCGGACTGCGGTTCATCGCGTTCAAGCCCGGCACCGTCGAGCAGATCCGGTCCGTGATCCGCATCGCCGCCGAGGTGCCGCAGCATCCGATCATCGTGCAGATCGAGGGTGGCCGCGCGGGCGGTCACCACTCCTGGGAAGACCTGGACGACCTGCTGCTGGCGACCTACGGCGAGCTCCGGGCCCGGCCGAACGTGGTGGTCTGTGTCGGTGGCGGGATCGGCACGCCGGAGCGGGCGAGTGCCTACCTCACCGGCAACTGGGCCACCGAGCATGGCTACCCGTCGATGCCGCTGGACGGCATCCTCGTCGGCACCGCCGCGATGGCCACCAAAGAGGCGACCACCGCCCCCGAGGTCAAGCAGCTCCTGGTCGACACCGAGGGCTGCGCCGACTGGATCGGTGCCGGCCGCGCCGATGCCGGAATGGCCTCCGGCCGAAGCCAACTTGGCGCCGACATCCACGAGGTCGACAACACGGCGTCACGCTGCGGCCGGCTGCTCGACGAGGTCGCCGGCGACGCCGATGCGGTCGCCGAGCGCCGGGACGAGATCATCGCCGCGATGGCCGACACCGCCAAGCCGTACTTCGGCGACGTGGCGGAGATGACCTACTACGAATGGCTCGACCGGTACGCAACGCTCGCCGTCGGCGACGGCCGCAGCGATCAGGTGCCGTGGGCCGACATCACCTGGCAGCAGCGTTTCGCCGACATGCTGCAGCGCACCGAGGCGCGGATGAACCCGCAGGACAGCGGACCGATCCCGACCATGTTCGGCGAACTAGCCGCCACCGACGACCCGCATGCCGCGATCGATGCCTTGGTCGGTGTCTACCCCGAGGCCGAGATCGACATCCTGCATCCCGCCGACGTCGCGTTCTTCCTGGAACTCTGCCGCACGCCCGGCAAGCCGGTGAACTTCGTGCCCGTCATCGACAAGGACGTCCGGCGCTGGTGGCGCAGCGACTCGCTGTGGCAGGCGCACGACGCCCGCTACGGTGCCGACGCGGTCTGCATCATCCCCGGGCCGGTCGCTGTCTCCGGTATCACCCGCGTGGACGAGCCGGTGGGCGAGCTGCTCGACCGGTTCGAGGCGCAGGTCGTCACCGACCTCGCCGAGGCCGGCGCGCCGGCCCAGGCGATCGCCGTCCGCAAGGACGCCGGACTGATCACCGCCGACGGACCGCTCGCCGCCGTGCTGCAGGCCGACGACGTCTCCTGGGCGGGCCGCATGGTGCCCAGCCCGGTCGCGCTGATCGGTGACCGCACGAGCTGGACCGAGGTGAACGCCGACCGCGCGGAGCACGAATCGACCGGTGCGGTCCTCGAACGGGTGCCGAGCGGCTCCGAGACGGCCGAGCGCTTCGACCTGGTCGTCCCGATCTCCGGTGCGTCGGTTCGCATTCCGCTGCACGTCGATGCGTCACTGGCGGACGGTGGCCACCCCCTCGTCACCGGCGACGACGCCGCGACCTCGATGCGCGAGATCCTTACCGTCGCCGCCGGCGGTGGACTCGCCGAAGTCGCCGACGGTGTCGCGACCAGCACGACCGCCTGGGATCCGGACTCCGTCGCCGACCACGCCGCCGTCACCGGTTACACGCTGCCGGCGAATCTGCAGCCGACCCTCCCGACCGCGCCGTTCGGCTTCGCCGTCCCCGACACCCTCGTCGGCGCCTGCTGGCCGAGCGTCTTCAGCGCGATCGGTGCCGCGACCACCGATGACGGCGCACCCGTCGTCGAGGGCCTGCTCGACCTGGTGCACCTCGACCATGCGATCGAGTTGCTCGGCGACATTCCCTCGGACCCAACCGAACTGACGGTGACCGCGCGCACCGGCACGGTCCGCGACACCGAGGTCGGCCGGGTCGTCGAGGTCGACGTGGACGTCGCCGACGGCGACGCGCCCATTGCGCGGCTGACCGAACGGTTCGCGATCCGCGGCCGCACCGGCGACATCGCCCTCACCGACCCGCAGCGTGCCGGTGGCGCCCTGGACGACGAGGGCACCGCGACCCGCAAGCTGCTGCGCACCGCGACCATCACCGCACCGGCGGCAATGAACGCCTTCGCCGTGGTCTCCGGTGACCGCAACCCCATCCACACCGACGCATCGGCGGCGAAGCTCGCCGGCCTCGGCGAGCCGATCGTGCACGGCATGTGGCTGTCGGCGGCCGCCCAGCAGGTGGTGACGGCGACCGACGCCAAGCACCCGGTACCGTCCCCGCGCCCGCTGATCGGTTGGACCGCACGCTATCTCGGCATGGTCCGCACCGGCGACCAGATCACCGTTCGCGTCGACCGGGTCGGGCTCGATCACGGTCGGGACGTGGTGGAGGTGACCTGCAAGGTCGGCGACAACCTGGTGATGAGTGCGACCGGCCTGCTCGCCGCACCGCGCACCGTGTACGCCTTCCCCGGGCAGGGCATCCAGAGCAAGGGGATGGGTCTCGACGCGCGGTCGCGGTCCAAGGCCGCCCGCGAGGTGTGGGACCGCGCCGACAAGCACACCCGGGAGGCGCTCGGCTTCTCGATCCTCGCGGTGGTGCGGGACAATCCGACGACGCTCGTCGCCAACGGCACCACCTACACCCACCCCGACGGCGTGCTGTACCTGACGCAGTTCACCCAGGTCGCCATGGCGACGCTCGGTGTCGCGCAGATCGCCGAACTCACCGAAGCCGGTGGCTTCGTCGACGGCGCCATCACCTGTGGACACTCGGTCGGCGAATACAACGCGCTCGCTGCCTGCGCCGGTGTGCTGCCGCTGGAGGCCGTCCTCGAGGTGGTGTTCCAACGCGGTGAGGCGATGCATCATCTGGTGCCGCGAGATGAGTTGGGCCGCAGCGACTATCGGATGGCGGCCATCCGCCCCAGCCAGTTCGGTCTGGCCGACGACGAGGTCGAGGCGTTCGTCGCCGACGTCGCCGCACAGGTCGGTGAGTTCCTTCAGGTGGTCAACCTCAACCTGCTGGGCTCGCAGTACGCGATCGCCGGCACGGTTCGCGGACTGGAGCATCTCGAGGCCGAGATCGAGCGTCGCCGAAACGAATTCGGTGGCAAGCGGGCCTTCATCCTGGTGCCCGGCATCGACGTACCGTTCCACTCCACCGTGCTGCGCGCCGGTGTACCGGAGTTCCGCGGCAAGCTCGACGATCTGCTGCCCGAGCACATCGACCCGGAAATCCTGGTCGGTCGCTACATCCCGAACCTGGTGCCGCGACTGTTCACCCTGGACCGGTCGTTCGTCGAGGAGATCGCCGCGCTGGTCCCGTCGGAACCGCTGAACGAGGTGCTCGCCGACTGGGAGTCCTGGGCGGCCAACCCGAGCCGGCTGGCCCGGGTCGTCCTGATCGAGCTGCTGGCCTGGCAGTTCGCCAGCCCGGTCCGTTGGATCGAGACGCAGGAACTGCTGTTCGCCGGTCCCGAGCGCGGCGGCCTGGGCGTCCAGCGCTTCGTTGAGATCGGCCTGAAGGGTGCGCCGACCCTGTCGGGCCTGGCGACCAACACCCTCAAGCT
Source organism: Gordonia sinesedis (assembly GCA_039527305.1). Taxonomy (GTDB): domain Bacteria; phylum Actinomycetota; class Actinomycetes; order Mycobacteriales; family Mycobacteriaceae; genus Gordonia; species Gordonia sinesedis. The sequence goes on from BAAAJU010000004.1 coordinate 56,115, forward strand.
CGATCAGTACGGATCGGCCACCGCCGAGGTGCTCAACGTCGAGCGCGACAGCGACGCGATCCTGGCCAAGGACTCCTCGCCGGAGCCGGTCGACGAGCCCGACGAAGAGTCGGCTGCCCCGGCCGCCGAGGCTTCGGCAGCCGCGCCCGCCCCGAGTGCGCCGGCCGCCCCCGCTCCCAGCGCGGCCGCCGCCGGGCCGCGGCCGGACGACATTTCGTTCGGACCGGCCGACGCGGTGCGCGCGGTGATCGCGCTCTGGACCAAGATGCGCACCGATCAGATCGGTGGCGCCGACACGATCGAGGCGCTGTGCGACGGTGTCTCGTCGCGCCGCAACCAGCTGCTGCTGGACATCGGCGGCGAACTCGGCCTGGGTGCCATCGACGGTGCCGCCGAGGCGGATATGGGCGCGCTGTCGTCCACGGTGGAGACTCTCGCCCGTGGCTACCGGCCACTCGGCCCGGTGCTCACCGACGCCGTCGCCGACCAGATCCGCAAGGTGTTCGGACCCGCGGGCAAGCGGCAGTCCTACATCAACGACCGGGTCACCGGAGTGTGGCAACTCGGCCCCGGCTGGGCGCTGCACACCGCGGTCGCGGTCGCGCTCGGAACCCGTGACGGAGCAAGTGTCCGCGGTGAGGAACTGGGTAACCTGGTCGCCGACGGTGCCCCGTCGAACACCGACGCACTCGATGCGCTGATCGACCGGGCCGTCGAATCGGTCGGCGCCGCACGCGGTGTCGCCGTGGCCAAGCCCGCCGCGGAGGGTGGCGCGGGTGCCACCGTGGACGCCGCCGCGCTCGGCGAGTTCACCGAACAGATCACCGGTCGGTCCGGGGCATTGGCCTCGGCGGCGTACACGGTGCTCGCGAAGCTCGGCCTGGCCGACGACACCTCCGTGCCGGAGGCCGCCGACGACCCGAATGCCGACGTGGCCGAGCGGGTCAGCGCCGAACTGGGCTCCGACTGGGCGCGCACCGTCGCGCCCGCGTTCGACGCACAGAAGGTCGTCCTGGTCGACGACCGGTGGGCGACCAGCCGCGAGGACCTCGCTCGGGTCTGGCTGACCGACGAGCACGACCTGGACACCGACTTCGAGAACGTGGTGAACCGTTTCTACGGCGCCGGTCACACCGTCGCCCAGCACGCCACCTGGTGGCAGGGTAAGGCGCTGGCCGCAGGCAACCGGGTGCACGCGCGGGTGTATGCGGCGGTTGCCCACGCCGCGGAGGAGCCGGGTGTCGGCGAATGGTCCGACGAGATCGCGGTCGTCACCGGCGCCAGCAAGGGTTCCATCGCCGCGTCGGTGGTCGCCCGGCTGTTGGCCGGCGGCGCGACGGTGATCGCGACCACGTCGCGACTCGATGCCGACCGGCTGGCGTTCTACAAGGACCTGTATCGCACGCACGCCCGGTACGACGCGGCGCTGTGGGTGGCCCCGGCCAATATGGCGTCGTACACCGACGTCGACGACCTGGTCGAGTGGATCGGTGCCGAGCAGACCGAAAACGTCGGTGGCGCAACATCGATCGTCAAGGCGGCGATGAAGCCGACCCTGCTGTTCCCGTTCGCCGCCCCGCGAGTGGCCGGTGACCTCACCGAGGCGGGCAGTCGCGCCGAGCTGGAGATGAAGGTGCTGCTGTGGTCGGTGGAGCGGCTGATCGCCGGTCTATCCGACATCCACGCCGATCACGACATCGCCGCGCGGCTGCACGTCGTGCTGCCCGGTTCGCCGAACCGCGGCATGTTCGGTGGCGACGGTGCCTACGGCGAGAGCAAGGCCGCACTCGACGCCGTCGTCGCCCGGTGGGCCGCCGAGGAATCGTGGGGTGCCCGCACCACGCTGGCGCACGCGCTGATCGGGTGGGTGCGGGGCACCGGCCTGATGGGCCACAACGACGTCATGGTCGACGCCGTCGAGGCCGCCGGGGTCCGCACCTGGAGCACCGAGGAGATGGCCGCGAATCTGGTGGAGCTGTGCGCAGCGGAGAAGCGGGTACAGGCGCGCGACGCGGCCCTCACCGCCGACTTCACCGGCGGACTCGACCCGTCCGTTGACCTCAAGGCACTGGCCGCACAGGCGGCCGAGGCCACGTCGGCTACCGATGAGGACGACGCCGACCCCGACGCGGAGGTGACCGTGGCGGCCCTGCCCGCACCGGCCCGCGCCATCGCCGGCATGACCCCGCAGTGGCCCGCGATCGATGCCCGACCGGAGGATCTGGTGGTCATCGTCGGTGCCGGCGAGCTCGGCCCGTACGGGTCGGCGCGCACCCGCTTCGAGATGGAGGTCGACGAACGGCTCAGCGCCGCAGGCGTTCTGGAGCTGGCGTGGAACACCGGACTGATCCGCTGGGACGACGCACCCAAGGCCGGCTGGTACGACACCGAGACCGGCGACCCGGTGCCCGAGGCGGAGATCGCCGCGCGCTACCACGACGAGGTCGTCGCCCGCTGCGGCATCCGACGCTACGCCGACGACGGCGCCATGGTCGACAACACCTCGCCGCTGCTGACCTCGGTGTTCCTCGACGAGGATCTGACCTTCACGGTCGGTTCCGAGGCGGAGGCACGTGCGTTCGCCGCGGCCGACCCGGACAAGACTCGGGTCACCCTCGACCCGGAGTCCGGCGACTGGCAGGCGACGCGCCTGGCGGGCACCGAGATTCGGGTGCCGCGGCAGTTCGAGCTCACTCGGACGGTCGGCGGTCAGATCCCGACCGGATTCGACCCGACGCGCTGGGGTGTCACCCCGGATATGGCCGAGTCGATCGACCGGGTCGCGCTGTGGAACCTGGTTGCCACGGTGGACGCCTTCCTGTCGTCCGGCTTCACCCCGAGCGAGTTGATGCGCTGGGTGCACCCGGGTCTGGTGGCGAACACTCAGGGCACCGGCATGGGCGGCATGACCTCGATGCGAGAGCTGTACATCAACACCCTGCTCGGCGAGGCCAAGGCGAACGACATCCTGCAGGAGGCGTTGCCGAATATCGTTGCCGCACACGTGGTGCAGTCCTACGTCGGTAGCTACGGCGCGATGATCCACCCGGTCGCCGCGTGCGCGACGGCCGCGGTGTCGGTCGAGGAGGGCGTGGACAAGATCCGGCTCGGCAAGGCGCTGTTCGCGGTGGCCGGTGGCTTCGACGACCTCGGTATCGAGGGGATCGTCGGCTTCGGTGACATGTCGGCGACCGCGGAGTCCGCGGCGATGTCGGCCCGCGGCATCGACGACCGTCGGTTCTCCCGGGCCAACGATCGCCGCCGCGGCGGGTTCGTCGAATCCCAGGGTGGCGGAACGGTTCTGCTCGCCCGCGGCGATGTCGCGGCCGAGATGGGACTGCCGGTGCTCGGTGTGGTGGCCTGGGCGCAGAGCTTCGGCGACGGCGTGCACACGTCGATCCCGGCTCCGGGCCTGGGTGCGCTCGGTGCAGCGCGCGGCGAGGGCGACTCGCCGCTGGCGTCCGCGCTGAATGCGCTCGGCGTCAGTGCCGACGACGTCGCGGTGGTGTCCAAGCACGACACCTCCACTCGCGCCAACGATCCCAACGAGTCGGAGCTGCACGAGCGGCTCGCGACGGCGATCGGTCGCGGCGACGGTGCACCGCTGTTCGTGGTGTCGCAGAAGTCGCTCACCGGCCACTCCAAGGGTGGCGCCGCGGCGTTCCAGCTCATCGGGCTGTGCCAGGTGCTGCGCGACGGCATCATCCCGCCGAATCGCAGCCTGGACTGTGTCGACGAGCAGATGCGGAACTACCCGCACCTGGTCTGGCCGCGCGAGCCGCTGGCGATGGGCGAGCGCTTCCCGCTCAAGGCAGGTCTGCTGACCAGCCTCGGCTTCGGCCACGTGTCGGGGCTCATCGCGGTGGTGCATCCGGAGGCGTTCGTCGCCACCCTCGACCCGCAGGCCCGGGACGCCTATCGGCAGCGGGCCGCGGAGCGGTCCCGCGACGGCAGCCAGCGACTGCTGATGGCGATGTGCGGTGGCGACCCGGCCTACCAGCGGCCCGCTAATCGGCGGTTCGACGAGGCGCGCGACGAGCACGACGCGGAAGCCGAACTGCTGCTGGAGCCGTCGGTGCGGCTGAGTGTCTCCGGCGAATACCAGACGGTCGGGCACGCCGTCGACGGTGCCGGCATCGCCGGTGACGCCGACTCGGACGAGCGCGCGGGCGCCGTCGCCGGTGAGAGCTGAGCGATGGCAGTTCTGGGGATCGGGATCGACGTGGTGTCGATCCCGGAGTTCGGCGAGCAACTTGCGCAACCGGGCACGACGTTCGGCGACCGGTTCACGGTCGGGGAGCGTCGTGACTCGGCGGCCGGAACCGGCGACGAGGCACGGCATCTTGCCGCCCGGTGGGCAGCGAAGGAAGCCGTAGTGAAGGCGTGGTCGGTGAGCCGGTTCTCCCGGTCGCCGCTGCTGCCGCTGATTCGGCACAGCGACATCGAGGTCGTCACCGACAACTGGGGCCGCCCGGCGATCCGGCTGTCCGGCGAGATCGGGGAGCACCTGCGGGACACCCAGGTGCACATCTCGCTCACCCACGACGGCGACACCGCCGCCGCGGTCGCGATCCTCGAGGGCACCTGACAGGCGCCTGACGGGCACCTGACCTCGTCGAGTGGGCGCGAGACTCCGTTCACTGTGCGGGCGAACGCGTTCATTGTGCGGCGAAAACCGTTCACTGTGCGGGCGAACGCGTTCACTGTGCAGTGAAATGCGTTCACTGCGCGGGAGATTCCGTCGACCGGGCGACAGATTCCGTCGAGTGGGCGCTGAGTTGCTTGCGAAACTCAAGGCGTGCTCGTCGACTCTTCCAGCAGGAGGTAGCCGGCGAGCATGCGCTTGAGCTCGGCGACGGTCTCGTCATGGTCGTGACCGTCCTGAACCGACAGGCTCAGCAGCGAGTACGCGGTATGCACCAGCACCTGCGCCATGAGGGCACGCCGGTGGCGTTTGGTGGCCGGTGTCAGCGGGGCCAGGATGCGAGCGACCTGTTCTGCCAGCATCCGTTCGTTGAGCGTCGCCGTCGCGCGCGTGGCCGGTGTGGACTGCACCGCGAGCCACACCGCTCGCCGCGACGGATCGGTATGCCACAGTGCCGCAAGGTGATCGAGGAACTTCTCGAGCAGGCTCGGCCACTCCAGCGAGGGCACCTCGGACGCGAATGCGGTGAGCTCCTCGCGCACTCCGGCCGTGTCCTGCCGGTCGAGTTCGCACACGATGACGTACTTGTTCGCGAAGTACTGATACAGCGTGCCGATGGGAACCTCTGCCCGCGAAGCGATCTCCTCACACGTCAGCGATTCGAAGCCGACGTCGATCAACAGGTCGCGGGCAGCGGAGAGCATCGCGGTGAACTTGCGCTTGCTGCGCTCCTGCGTCGGACGCTTGCGGGGGACGAGCGGCTGTGCGGAGGTCATCGGTTCTCAGGTCACACCGACAGATCCCGCCGCAACTTCGCCACATGACCGGTCGCACGGATGTTGTACTGCGCCAACGCAATCCGACCTTCCTCGTCGACCAGGAACGTCGACCGGATCACCCCGGTGACGGTCTTGCCGTACAGCTTCTTCTCGCCGTAGGCGCCCCACGCGGTCAACACCTGCTTGTCCGGGTCGCTCAGCAACGGAAAGGTGAGCCCCTCCGCGTCGGCGAACTTCGCGAGCTTGGCGGGCTTATCGGGCGAGATGCCGACCACGTCGATGCCCGCGTCGTTCAGTTCGGCGAGGTTGTCGCGGAAGTCGCACGCCTCCTTGGTGCAGCCTGGAGTGGATGCGGCCGGATAGAAGTACACGATGACCTTGCGGCCGGCATAGTCCGACAACGACACGGGCTCGTCGTGTGCGTCGGGGAGAGTGAAGGGCGGCGCGATGTCGCCGGGTTCGAGGCGCGTGGTGCCGGACATAACGGCCAGGCTAGCCGATGGTGTGGCGTGCCCCATCGGATCGATGGCGTATTCTCGTACTGTTCGCCGTGTGCTGCCGCACCATCGAAAGTGTTCGTCCTGCGTGTCGGCGGTGTGACGGCGTCCGGCAACGGAGGGTCCTCTCCGCTGCCGGCCGACGTGAACCAGCTCTGGGAGGACGACGTGGCCGGGGATACCGACCGTATCGAGCAGCAGATCGCGCAGGCGCGCGAGGAACTGGCGTACTCGCTGGATGCACTGGCCGAGCGGGCCAACCCGCAGCGGCTCGCCGACGACGCCAAGTCGAAGATCGTCACGACCCTGAACAAGCCGACCGTGAAGTACGCGCTCGCCGGAGCGGGCGCGGTGGTCGTCGTCCTGATTGTCGGCAAGATCATTCGTTGACCCACGGGTCGTCGGCCAACCGGTCGGGACGCCCCCCTCGTCACCCTCACCGGCCTCACGGTGACTCCACTCCGCGCCGTGGTCGACCGGCGACCAGTGCGTCGATGACGTAAGTAGCGGCTGTCTCAACGTCAGCCCGGATAGTGCGGCCTGGTGCCTCGACACGGCGCTGCGCGGCGACGTCGTGAAGCGAAAAACACCGTCGGACGGGTGCTTCCGGCCGACGACGGACTCGACGACTTGAAAATGGCTTGAATATGCCGTAGCCGGAGTGGAAGAAGGGGAACGCCTGACACAAGCACCTCAGCCTCCCGAGAAGTCCGGGAGGCCGAGGTGAGTGGTGCGCCATCAGGGACTCGAACCCCGAACCCGCTGATTAAGAGTCAGCTGCTCTGCCAATTGAGCTAATGGCGCGTGTGAACCGAGGAGGAACTTTACCTCGCCGGGGCCGCAGAAGTGAAATCGCCTGCTCAGAATCACCGACCTCGACTAGCTGCTCCCGCTCGCCCCGGCTACGTGCTCCCGCCCGCCTCGGTCGGCTCCGCTCACCGAGCGGTCCCGCCGTTGCGGCACGGTCGCCAGTCCTCAACGCCGCCTCCGAATCCCGCGGTATCCGTGCACGACCCCCCAGCGATGTGATGCACTGCGAAGGCCAGACCGAACGAGGAGAGTAGGGAAGGAAGGGATCACACATGGCACTCGATGACGACGACATCACCACCTCCGGAGCAGGGGGCGAGGGTCCCGCAGACGGAGGCTCCAACCCCGGCGGACACGACGGGGGAGCCGACGGTACCGCCGGTGGTGAAGGCCCCGCCGACGGCGGATCGAATCCCAACGCGCACGACGGCGGCGCCGATGGCTCCGCGAGCGGTGAAGGCCCCGCCGACGGCGGATCGAATCCCAATGCCCATGACGGCGGAGCCGACGGCACGGCCTGAGCTGCCCCGCCCATAACTCCAAGCGACGGACAGATCACGACGTGCTGTCTCGATGTATTGCCACCGATGCCGGGTCGTTCGCGACCCGGCATTGGGGGCGTCAGCCCCTTCTCAGCCGTTCGGCCGAGCTGCCGCGCGACTTCACCGACCTGCTCTCGCCGGCCACCGTCGACGAGCTGATCGCCGAACGCGGTGTGCGCGCCCCGTTCATCCGGATGGCGCGGCGCGGTGACCTGCTCGCCCGGGAGTGCTATCTCGGACCGGCCGGCTTCGGCGCGGAGATGCCCGACCAGGTCGACTCGGCCAAGGTGCTCACCGAATTCGCCGACGGCGCAACCATTGTCCTGCAGGGACTGCACCGACTCTGGCCGCCGCTGATCGACTTCGTCCGGTCCATGGTCGACGACCTCGGGCACCCCACCCAGGCGAATGCCTACATCACACCGCCCACCGGGCGCGGTTTCGACCCCCACTACGACGTCCACGACGTCTTCGTCCTCCAGGTCGCCGGCAGCAAGCGGTGGCTGGTCCACGCACCCGTGCACGCCCACCCACTACCGACCCAGCCGTGGACCGAGCACCGCGCGGCCATCGACGCCCGCGTCGCCGCCGACCCGCCGGTGATCGACACCACCCTGCACGCCGGGGATGCGCTGTACCTGCCGCGCGGGTGGCTGCATTCCGCACAGGCGGAGGACACCACCTCGATCCACCTGACCATCGGAGTGTCGAGCATGACCGGCCTGGACCTCGCCCGGGCCGTCGTCGACTCCCTGGCGGACTCCGCTGATCTGCGGGCCTCGCTGCCTATGGGTATCGACCCCACCGATCGGAGTACGGTGGCGGCGATGACCACCAAGATCATGGCGCAGGTTGCCGACGGTCTACGGCAACGGGCCGAGGTGATCAGCGAGGATGCGGCCGCTCGCATCGCTCGCCGGCACACCGAGGCCACCCGGCCGGTCGCGGTGCGCCCGCTGGCCACACTGTCGGCCGCCCAGGACGCCGAATCCGTCTGTGTCCGTTGGCGACACGGTCTCACGGGTGACCTGGCAAGCGACGCCGGACACATCCGGCTCCGGCTGCCCGGTAAGACCATCACCTTCCCGGGGTTCTGTGCTCCGGCACTGGACACCCTCCGCCGAGGTGTGGTCAGCGACGCCGGCAGCCTCCCGGGACTCGACCATCCCGACGCGACGGTGCTGATCCGGCGGCTCCTGCGCGAAGGGGTGGTCACGCCGGCCGAGCAACCCTCGGGTGAGAAGTGACGGTCCGCGGACAGCTTCCGTGCACCGACCAGTCCCTCCTCCGTAACGACCCGATGTACGGCACCGCGTCGGCGGGCATAGCCTGGGCACTGTTCGAACTGTCCGGCCCCTGGGGGCATTCGGCGTTCCTCGAATCGCCTCGGATCATCGACCCGACGCTGGGGCGCGCCATCGCCAGACGGGTCGAGGCCGACGGCATGCGCGTGGTCGCGATCCGCCGGCACGGCCGCCGACCCGACCCGCCGCGCTGGCGATGGTTCATGGCGTGGTCCGAGGAGGGCAACGAAGCGTTGTACGGCGGCGAGGTGTCCGGGCCGGAGGAGTATCTGGACCTCGCGCTCGACGGCTCCGACGGTGACCGGATCACCGAGCCGCTGGTGGCCGTGTGTACGCATGGCAAACACGACCAGTGCTGCGCGGTCCGCGGCCGTCCGTCGATGGCGTCGGTGGCCGCCGCCTACCCCGAGCAGGCGTGGGAGTGCTCACACATCGGCGGTGACAGGTTCGCCGCGAACATGCTGATCCTGCCCGACGGGCTGTGTTACGGCCGGGTCGACCTGACCGACGCCGCGGACATCGTCGCCCGGTACGACGACGGTCTGGTCGCCAACGAGTTCCTCCGGGGCCGGTCGTCGGTGCCGCACGCGGTGCAGGCCGCGCAGTATTTCGCCCGCGAACGCTCCGGCGATGACCGCATTCACGCGTTCGCCCCGATCGCCGTCGATCGAGTCGATCACCACATCGAGGTGCGCCTCGCCGGTGATTCGGGCCCCGTGGATGTCGTTCTGGCCGAGCGCATGACGGACCCGTTGCTGTCGACGTGCAGTGCCTCGGTCACCGGTCGCGTCCGGACGTTTGTGCTGGTCTCGATCACGTTCGCCTGATCGTCGCGGCCCACGCAGCCCGTCGGGGCGGCCGTCAGCCGGTCGACCGATTCGGAGATGTCCGGCTTCTCGTACACTATGGGCGTCGGGTGCCGCCCGACTCGTGGGCGCTGCCCGAAATGCCCGGCATGCTGGTGCCGGCTAGCTGGTGGCTCGCCCGGATGTTTGCTCGGTCCAGATGTGGACCACAGCACGTGATGGTGGAAGAGGGATGGGGATGGCTCGTTCGCGTTTGCGCACGTCACTGATCGGCGTCGTGCTGCTGGCGATCGTCGCGTTGGTCACGTCGTGCTCGGAGGAACCGAGCTACCCCGACAACGTGCGGAGCTCAAGCCTGTTCGACGACCTACTCAAGCCGGGCGTCGAGGTGTCCGAGTGGGCCAATCGTCCGCTCGCCGACCAGGCCGTCGGCATCCAGCCGGGGGCCCCGATCACCGTGCAGGCCAGCGAGGGTCAGCTCACCAATGTGGTGATCAACAAGGCCAACGGATCACCGCTCAAAGGGGAGATGAGCGCCGACGGCACCACCTGGGTCAGCGGGGAACCGTTGGGCTACAACCGCACCTACACGCTGCAGGCCGACGCGCGGGGTATCGGTGGCAACTCGACCCGCAAGATCTCCTTCACCACCCGCGCGCCGAACAACCTCACCCAGGCGTATCTGACGCCGAACGACCGCGAGACGGTCGGCGTCGGACAGCCGATCGCGGTGAAGTTCGACGAACCGATCCCGAACCGCAAGGTCGTGCAGCAGGCGATCAAGGTGAAGACCGACCCGCCGACCGAGGGCGCCTTCTACTGGATCAGCGACAGCGAGGTCCGCTGGCGGCCCAAGGAGTACTGGAAGCCGGGCACTAAGGTCAATGTCGCGGTCAACACCTACGGCATCGACCTCGGCGGTGGCTTGTTCGGCCAGGAGAACGTCCGCTCCAACTTCGTTATCGGCCGGCGCATGATCGGCACCGCCGACGATGCGACCAAGCAGGTCACCTTCGTCCGGGACGGCAAGGTGGTTCGCACCATGCCGACGTCGATGGGCAAGGACGGAACGCCCACCGACAATGGCGTGTACCTGATCTCGGACAAACACGACAACATCATCATGGACTCGTCGACCTACGGTGTCCCGGTCGGTTCACCCGACGGGTACCGCACACCGGTCGACTACGCCACGCGGATGTCCTACAGCGGAATCTTCTTCCACTCGGCGCCGTGGTCGATGTGGGCGCAGGGCAACACCAACACCAGCCACGGCTGTCTCAACCTGAGCCCCGACAATGCCCTCTGGGTGATGCAGCAGACGCTCCGCGGCGACCCAATCATCGTCAAGAACACCGTCGGCGGCACGCTGCCCGGCACCGACGGGCTCGGCGACTGGAACATTCCCTGGAACGTCTGGAAGAAGGGCAACGCCTAGCGTCTCCGACGCCAGGGTGGATGCCCCGGCGCACCGGTTGTCCGCGGGCACCCGATAGCGACCTTGACACCGATCACTGTTACGATCGCCAGCGTCAACCGACGCCGACGACAAAAGGGTATCCGCCATGGCCGAGCGCTCCGCATGGGAGACCGACGAACTGACTGCTTTGCGTGACCTCGCTCGCAGCTTCTGCGAGAAGGAAGTCAAGCCGAACATGGAGAAGTTCATCGAGCAGCACCACGTCGATCGTGACCTGTGGAACAAGGCGGGTGAGCTGGGCCTGCTGTGCATGTCGATCCCGGAGGAGTACGGCGGCGGCGGCGGTACCTTCGCGCACGAGGCCGTCCTCATCGAGGAGCAGGCGCGGATCGCGGACTCCTCGTGGGGTGTGAGCCTGCACAACGGCATCATCGCCCACTACCTGCTCGCGTACGGCTCGGAGGAGCAGAAGCAGAAGTGGCTGCCCAAGATGGCCAGCGGCGAGGTCGTCGGAGCGATCGCGATGACCGAGCCGGGTACCGGGTCGGACTTGCAGAACGTGAAGACGAAGGCGATCCGCGACGGTGACGAGTACGTCATCGACGGCTCGAAGACGTTCATCACCAACGGTCAGCAGGCCGATCTGATCATCGTCGTCGCGAAGACCGACGTGTCGGAGGGCGCCAAGGGCATCTCGCTGATCCTGGTCGAGGCCGACCGCGAGGGCTTCCGCCGGGGTCGCGTGCTGGACAAGGTGGGCCAGCGCGGCCAGGACACCTCCGAACTGTTCTTCGACGGCGTGCGGGTGCCGGTGTCGAATCTGCTCGGTACCGAGGAGGGGCAGGGCTTCGTCCAGCTCATGCAGCAGCTCCCGCAGGAACGTCTGATCATCGCCGTCGCATCGGTCGCCGGGATGGAGGCAGCGGTCGCGCAGACCATCGCATATACCAAGGAGCGCACGGCCTTTGGCCGGCCGATCTTCGGTTTCCAGAACAGCAAGTTCAAGCTCGCCGAGGCGGCCACTGAGACCACGGTCGCGCGGGTCTTCGTCGACGACTGCATCGTCAAGCACGTCGACGGCAAGCTGGACATCCCGACCGTGGCGATGGCGAAATGGTGGACCAGCGACCGGGCGTCGGCGGTCGCCGACGAATGCCTCCAGCTGTTCGGTGGGTACGGCTACATGAACGAGTACCCAATCGCGCGGATGTGGGCGGACGTCCGGGTGCAGAAGATCTACGCGGGCACCAACGAGATCATGAAGGAGATCATCGCGCGGACCCTCTGACCCCGGAGGATCCGGCGAGCCGGCGGCGTACGCTTCGGGGCGTGCTCGAAGATCAATCGCTGCGTCCCGCGGTGACCGGGACTCCGGTGGCCGTCATCGATCGCGGCCACCGCGTCGCACTGAAGTGGCATCGGGCCCGGCGCGGTGTCGACGACGCGCCGTTCACCGCCGCCCGGATCGTCGAGGCGATGCGGGTGGGCGCCAGCGTCGAAATCGACCTGGTGCTGTGTGCCGACGACCGGTTCGTCGTGCTGCACGACAAGGAGCTCGCGGGTGCGACCACCGGGCAGGGGTCTGTCCGCGATCACTCGGCCGCGCAGATCGGCGTCCTGCAACGCAAGGCGCGCGGAGCGCCGTTGGACGATCGGGTGCTGACACTGGACGGCCTGGCCGACCTGCTGGCCGCTGAGCCCATCCACCCGGATGCGTTGCTGCAGTTGGACATCAAAGAGGACGCGACCTCGCTCAGCCTGGACGCGATCGCGTGGTTCGCCGATGCGGTGTCGGGCTTCGCGGAGCACGCGATCGTCTCCTGCGGAGACGCCGCCGCGGTCACCATGCTCACCGCGCCCCTCGCCGACCTTCGGGTGGGCTTTGACCCGTGCCATCGTGGCGCCGCCGACCGGGCCGTGCGCCGCAAGCAGTTCGACGCCTTCGTAGAACGCGCGGTCACCGACTCGCCACGCGCCGAGATGGTCTACCTGGAACGCGGACTGATCCTGGCGGCTGATCGGCACGGGCACGACATCGTCGCGGCATTCCACGACCGTGGCCGCACCGTCGACGCCTACACGATCGCGGGCGTGGATCGGCGGTCCCGCCACGAGGTGCGCCGGCTGATCGAGCTGCGGGTCGACCAGATCACCACCGACGACCCCGAAGGGCTGATGGCCACGATCCTCGGTGGCCACCGATAACGTAGCCGACCGGCGTCGTCCGCGAAGTGTGGTTCAGGAGAACAGTTTTGCCGCCGCCCGCACCGCGTTGACGATGCCGTACACCAGGGGAACGCCGACGATGAACCATGCGATGGTGACCTGGACGCGGTAGTTGTGCGAGACCGCTCGTAGACCGTGATCGCCGGGGTGCTCGATCGGCTCGGGCAGTTCCACCACCGCGTTGGGGTGGAACCAGCGCTGGGACACCGGCCGAATCAACAGGTTGGCCAGGAACCCCACGGCGAGAATGCCGATCATGATGTAGAACGCGATGCGATAATCCTGGGCGCGGAGTTCTCCTGGCGTTCCCCGGGCGTCGAGCACGCTGTTGACGATGAGCGGACCGAGCACACCGGCCGTCGACCACGCGGTGAGCAATCGGCCGTGGATCGCGCCGACCTGATCGGTGCCGAACAGGTCTCGCAAATAGGCTGGGGCGGTGGCGAATCCACCGCCGTAGAACGAGATGATCACCGCACAGATCAGCACGAAGAGCGCGGTGGACGTCGCACCGACGCCGGCGAGTAGGGCATACAGCACGATGCCGCCGCCCAGGTACATCATGTACGTGGGTTTGCGGCCGAGGTAGTCCGACGTCGAGGACCAGGCGAATCGTCCGGCCATATTCGCCACCGACAACAGGCCGACGAAGCCCGCCGCGACCGCCGCGGTGACCGTGCTGATGCCGTCCGGGTTGCGGAAGAAGTCCTGAATCATCTCGGCGGCCTGCTCGAGGATGCCGATACCCGCGGTGACGTTGCACAGCAAGACAATCCAGAGGAGCCAGAACTGCGGGGTCTTGATCGCGTCGCCCGCGGTCACGCTCTGCTTGGGGACGTCCGGAGTCGCCTGTGCCTGGGCCGTCGACGCGCTCTTGTTGGCGGGGTCGTAGCCGGGCGGGGCGACGCGGACGGTGAAGACGCCGAACATCATCACCACGAAGTAGATGGCGCCGAGGGTGACGAACAGCTTCCAGACGGCTGTGCCCGGCTGGTTGGCGACGTCGTACCGGTTGAGTAGCCAACTGGACAGCGGCGCAGCGACCATGGCGCCGCCACCGAAACCCATGATGGCCATGCCGGTCGCCAGCCCCGGGCGGTCGGGGAACCACTTGATCAGTGTCGAGACGGGGGAGATGTAGCCGAGCCCCAGCCCGATGCCGCCTATCACTCCATAGCCGACGTACACCAGCCACAGTTGGTTGGTCGCGATCCCCAGCGCGGCGACGAAGAAGCCAGCCGACCAGCAGCAGGCGGAGGTGAACATGGTGCGCCGCGGTCCGACGCGGTCGACCCAGGTGCCGAAAACGGCCGCCGACAAGCCGAGGGCGACGATCGCGATGGAGAAGATCACTCCGATCGCGGTCAGGCTCGAGTCGAAATGCTCGACCAGCGCTTCCTTGTAGACGCTGGTGGCGTAGACCTGGCCGATGCAGAGGTGAATCGCCAGTGCCGCAGGGGGAATCAGCCACCGGCTGTAACCGTGTGCCGCCACCGAGTGCTCGCGGTCCAGGAAGGACAAAAGTGCCACGTTCGGTCTCTCCGTTGATGTCTCGACGATCACCTATCGAGATGTTCGGTGTGAATCCTTGCCGAACCAGTCTGCTCACTCGTGTCCGTGGCGGTGGCATTTTCGCGCAATTCGGGTGCGTGTGCGACACCGCCCTCCGCCGAGTGTCGACGGAGGGCGGTATATCTGTTGTGGGGTCAGTCCCCGACGCTGCCCGAGCACGATGCGGATGCGAACGGTCCGGTAGCCGTCTGCGTGTACTTCACCTGGCCCCCGACGAGGATCTCGCACGTCGACCGCGCGGAGTCGGATTCGTTGTTCGTGACCGTCAGCGACGCGATCTTGCCGAGACCGGACACCTTGACCTCCTTTTCCCACGGAAGTTGCGCGTTGCTCTCCTGTGCGGTGTTGAAGTTCTGGTCCGTCCAGGTCACCGACGCGGTGCCCTCACCGGTCACGCGATAGGTGACGGTGACTTCGCTGTTCACCGCCTTGTCGACTTCGTTGGCGGCGGTGCCGACGAGAGCCATGCATCCTCCGATGATCAGGATGAAGACCAGGATCACCCCACCGAGGACCCAGGGCCATATCTTGCGCTTCTTCTGCGGCGGCTGCTGGTACGGCTGACCGTACTGCTGCTGGCCGTATGGTTGTTGCCCATAGGGCTGTTGCTGCCCAGGCTGCTGGCCGTACGGCTGCTGCCCATGGGGCTGTTGCCCGGACGGCTGTTGGCCGTACTGCGGGGGATTCGGATCCGACATGGGCACTCCTTTACCTGGCGTTGACGACTCGATGAAGAGTCCACCCGAATACCGATGCGGTGACCTAGAACATGACAAACCCCGGTCTGTGACATGCATCACATCCAGCTGAGGATCGAGGGTCGGGGAAACGACTCCGCCCCACCCGCGACTTCGCGGGTGGGGCGGAATCTATCTCGGGGTGAGTGACGGGACTCGAACCCGCGACAGCCAGGATCACAACCTGGTGCTCTACCAACTGAACTACACTCACCATCGGCGCCGGCACCGGGCATGCGCACCCGGCAACGAGCCAGAGTCACACTCTAGCCGGTCCGCAAGGGGGAACTCCAATCGGTTCTCCCGCGGCGCGTCTACGCCGGTCCCAGCTCTGTGACCAGCTCGGTCAGCGTGTCGGTGTCGGGTCCGGGCTGGGGGACGAATGCGGCCGCCCGGTAGTAGCGGAGCTCGCGGATCGACTCCCGGATATCGGCCAGCGCGCGATGCGCCAGCCCTTTCTCCGGCTGCGAGTAGTAGATCCGGGGATACCAGCGGCGGCACAGCTCCTTGATCGAGCTGACGTCGACCATCCGATAGTGCAGAAAGCTGTCGAGGTCGGGCATGTCGCGGGTGAGGAAGCTGCGGTCGGTGGCGATCGAGTTGCCGGCGAGCGGAACCGTTCCCGGGCTGTCGACATGCTCGCGGACGTAGTCGAGGACGATTTTCTCGGCGTCGGCCAGCGTGACCGTCGACTTCCGTACCTCGTCGGTGAGCCCGGAGGCCGCGTGCATCTTCTCCACGACGTCCGGCATCGCGGCGAGGTCCTCGTCCGACGCGTGGATGACGACATCGACCCCGTCGCCGAGGACGTTCAAGTCGCTATCGGTGACGAGGGCGGCGATCTCGATCAACTTGTCCGACTCGAGATTCAGGCCGGTCATCTCACAGTCGATCCACACCAATTTGTCCTGCACGCGTCAACCTTAGCCAACGCGGCGCTGCGGCTATTGTTTGCTGGTGAGTTCGCACGATCGCTGACCCGTGACACCGACTGAGAGGACGCGCCCGTGACCGACGCCAACGAGGCGGCCCGGACGATCGCCGCCGGCTACGATTTCGCCTCGACCGCCCTGGAACTGGGGACTGTCTCTGTTGACGGGCAGGTCGACGCGACGGCGAAGGTCCGTATCCCGCTGTCGATGATGAATCGGCACGGCCTCGTCGCCGGTGCGACCGGAACCGGCAAGACGAAGACCCTGCAGCTGATCGCCGAACAGTTATCGGCGAATGGGGTGCCGGTCGTGATGGCCGACATCAAGGGTGACCTGTCCGGGCTGACGAATCAGGGTGCGTCGAACGACAAGATCACCGAGCGCAGCACACAGACCGGTGACGACTGGCAGGCGACCGCATATCCGGTGGAGTTCGTGTCGCTGGGTGCCGACGGTATCGGCGTCCCGGTCCGTGCGACGATCACCTCGTTCGGGCCGATTCTGCTCAGTAAAGTGCTGGGACTCAACGAAACCCAGGAGTCGACACTCGGTTTGATCTTCCACTGGGCCGACCAGAAGGGCCTGCCGCTGCTGGACCTCAAGGACTTGAGGTCGGTGATCGCCTACCTCACGAGCGATGAGGGAAGGCCGGAACTCAAAGCGATCGGCGGGGTCTCGACCCAGACCGCGGGAGTGATCCTGCGTGCTCTGACGAATCTGGAGGCCCAAGGTGGCGACACGTTCTTCGGTGAGCCGGAGATCGAGCCCGCGGACCTGCTGCGGGTAGCTCCGGATGGCCGCGGGGTCATCACCCTATTCGAACTCGGTAATCAAGCGGCGAACCCGGCGCTGTTCTCGACCTTCCTGATGTGGATCCTGGCCGACCTATTCGAGTTCCTGCCCGAGGTCGGCGACGTCGATAAACCTAAGCTGGTCTTCATCTTCGACGAGTCGCACCTGCTGTTCGACGACGCGTCCAAGGCGTTCACCGATCAGGTCGTGCAGACGGTCAAGCTGATTCGCTCCAAGGGCGTCGGTGTCTTCTTTTGCTCGCAGTTGCCTACCGACATCCCGAATGAGGTGCTCTCCCAACTGGGTGCGCGTATCCAGCATGCGCTGCGGGCGTTTACGCCCGACGACCAGAAGGCGCTGACCAAGACGGTCAAGACCTATCCGGTGTCCGACGTCTACAAGCTCGATCAGGCGCTCACCTCGTTGGGAACCGGTGAGGCGGTCGTGACGGTGCTGTCCGAGAAGGGTGCACCCACTCCGGTCGCGTGGACGGTGATGCGGGCACCCCGGTCGTCGATGGAAGCCGTTGGTGCCGAAGGCATCACAGCGGCAGCCAAGGCGAGTCCGCTGTACGCCAAGTATGGTCAGTCGATCGACCGGGAATCGGCGTACGAGAAGCTCGCGGCGAAGACCCTGGCTCCGGACGAGTCGCCGGATGCGCCTGTGCCGGCACCAGTTCCCACGCCGGCACCCGCCCCGAACGCGGAACCCGAGGGGCCGGGTGTGTTCACCGAGGTGCTCACTAGCAAGCCGATGCAGAGCTTCCTGCGATCCGCCGCGACCGCCGCGGGACGTGAGTTCAGCCGGGCGATCTTCGGAACGGGTCGCCGCCGTCGGTGACGGCCAGTTCGGTCGGATCGACTTAACGCGAGTGATCCTGCTGGTCGCTGTTGATCCAGTCGATCTGGATGTGGGCGTGGGGGATCGTCCAGCCTGCGGCGACGAGTCGGGCGTCGCGCAGCCGGTCGTGTTCGTGCGGTTCGACGGCTTCCTGGACGTCGGGCGACGGTCTGGGTTCTTGGGGTGGTCCGTGGTCGGCGGGCTAGCGCGCCGGGTGACTCAACCACCGGAACCCGTCTCGCGGATGCTCGGTCGGCGGAGGGCTGCGGCGGAGGGCTGCAGCGGGCCCACGGGCCCTTTGGTGGTTGAGTAGCGAGGAGCGGAGCGAGTCGCGTGTCGAAATCACCGCCATGCGCACGTGCTGGTTTCGATACGCCGCTCGTTCCTCGCGGCTACTCAACCAGCGGCCAATGCACCCCGCGCTCAGGCGATTCGGGCTGCCCGACCACGACGCCATTCGAAAATCCATCGACATTGTGCCCGGATACCGGGCACAATGTCGATGGATTTCTGAGCAATGTACGGCGGTAGCGCCTTCCGCTGGGAACGACGCCTCGTCGTGTTGCTTTGTGTCGGCACTGGTTTCGATACGCCGCTCGTCCCTCGCGGCTACTCAACCGGCGGGACAGTCGCCCGGAGTGGCAACATCGGCAACTACACGGATTTCTCGCAATTACACAGAAAGCATTCTGTGTAGTTGCGAGTTTTCTGTGTAATTGCGCCGCATCTGGATAGCCGCTGGTTTCGATACGACCTCCGCTAACGCTCCGGGCTACGCAACCATCGGGAGGCGGTCGCACCGGCGCCGGCTCCTCGGTGGTTGAGTAGCGAGGAGCGGAGCGAGTCGCGTATCGAAATCACCGCCATGCGCACGTGCTGGTTTCGATACGCCGCTCGTTCCTCGCGGCTACTCAACCAGCGGAAGGGGTCTCGCGGCTACTCAACCGGCGGAAGGGTCTCGCGGCTACTCAACCAGCGGGACACCTCGGCTGCCACTCACCCGGTTGCCCGATAGTACCCCATGGGGGTATACAGAGAACAGAGACACATACCCCGCCCCCGTACCGAAAGGTGATCCCCGATGGTGATCGCGACGACCGTAACGCGGACCGTGAGGGTCGGCCACGGCGACCACGCCGGCGGTCTGCGATGAAGACGTCGGTGCGTATCGCAGCATTTGCCGCCGTGCTGGCGGTCGTGGTCGTCGCCGCCTATGCGATTGGAGCTGTCGTGCAACCAGATACCGATACCGGCGAGCATGCGCCCGCCAATCATGCTGGCGGAAGCCAGAACATGCCGGCGGGTTCCGACTCGGCGAACACATCGGATGCCGGTTCGGGCGACGGCGTACAGGGCGTCTCGCTCAGCGATGCCGACGTGATGCTCTCTCCGGTCGCCGCTCCGACCACCGTTGGTACACCCGGTGACATCGCCTTCGCGATACAGACGCTTACTGGGCGGCCGGTCACCGACTTCGAGGTCGAGCACGACAAGCGACTGCATCTCATCGTGGTCCGCAGCGATGGCGCACACTTCCGGCACGTGCACCCGACGATGGTCGCGGACGGTCGCTGGTCGCTTCCGTGGACCTGGCCTGCGGCGGGCGCCTATCGCGTCTTCGCCGACTTCACACCGTCCGCCACGAAACGCCCGGCGACCCTGACCCGCACGGTCGATGTTGCCGGTGACTATCGGCCGGAGCCCGCGACGCAACCGACGACGACCGCCGCCGTCGATGGCTTCACCGCCACGCTCGACGGCCGCCTGCTGGCCGGCGAATCATCGACCATGACCGCCACGGTCTCCCGCAATGGTCAGCCGGTCACCGCGCTGCAGCCCTACCTCGGTGCCTACGGTCATCTGGTTGCGCTCCGCGAGGGTGACCTGGCCTACCTGCACGCGCATCCGGGTGGCGAACCGCCCGCACCGGGCAAGACCTCGGGTCCCACCGTCGAATTCGAGGTCCACGCGCCCACGCCGGGCCGCTACCTGCTGTACCTCGACTTCAAGGTCGACGACACCGTGCGCACGGCGCGGTTCGTTCTCGACGCCGACGGCGGCGCAGGCGGGACCAACCAGACCGGCCGGTCGGCGACACCGGGCGGCCCCGGCCACCAGGGCCACTAGCGTCACCCGGCATGCCCATACCCCGCACCCGATACCAACCCCGAACCGGACGTCCCGGGTTAGCCGTCGCCCAACTTCCGATAGAACGAGCCGACGATCGGCGCGACCACGGCGCGGGGAGAGTAGCCGCCCGCCACCGACATCGCCTTGGAGAGCGTGCCCGGCACGACCCGCATCTTGTTGTGGTTCAACGCATCCAGGCTCATCTCGGCGACCTTGTCGCTGGAGTGCCAGAGAAAGTCGGGGACTAGCCGGTCAACCACGCTGGCGTCCTCGTCGGACGGAGTTTCGGTCCGCACCGGACCGGGCGCCAGCAACGTCACGTGCACACCCTGACCGGACACCTCGCCGCGCAGAGACTCACTGAAACTATTCACGAATGCCTTTGTGGCTGCGTAGGTTGCGTTGTTCGGGATCGGCATATTGCCTGCCGCCGAACCGACCATCAAGATTCCGCCCGCGCCACGGGCGACCATGCCGGGTAACACCGCGAGCGTCAGATCGTGCACAGCATTCACGTTGAGTCGCACCTGTGCGCGCTCGTACGCGGCGTCCAGCTCGGCCACCGGACCGAACGTGGCGATCCCGGCATTGTTGCAGAGAATGCTGATCTCCCGGTCCGCGAGCTCGGCGGCCAGAATCTCGACCGCCGCCGGGTCGGATAGGTCGGTCGGCCGCACCTCCACCGGCACGTCGTGCTCGGCGCGCAACTCCTGGGCGAGCCCTTCCAGCACCTCACCCCGACGCGCGACGAGGACCGGCGCGTACCCGCGTCGCGCGAGCACGCGAGCCAGCGCCATGCCGATTCCCGACGATGCGCCGGTCACGACGGCACGCGACTGTGCAGATGGTGCGGGTACTCCCATGGTGGTCATGGTAACCAGTCCAGGGCATACCTCACCCTCGGGCCGCACCAACTAGGCGTCGGGTGACCGCCGCGTCAGTCGATACCCGCGGCGACCTCGGTGCCCTGTCGGATCGCCCGCTTCGCATCCAGCTCGGCCGCGACATCCGCGCCGCCAATGACGTGGGTCCGGACGCCGGCGAGGGTGAGCGGGTCGACCAGATCGCGCACCGATTCCTGCCCGGCACACACGACGACGTTGTCGACCTCCAGCAGCCGCGTCTCGCGCACCGAGCCGTCGTCCTCGCGGAAGCTCAGATGGAGCCCGTCGTCGTCGATCCGGTCATAGGTCGCCCCCGAGATCTGTTCCACGCCTTTCATCTTTACCGTGGCGCGATGTACCCAGCCGGTGGTCTTACCGAGTGTCTTGCCCTGCCGGCCGGACTTGCGCTGCACGAGGTACACCTGCCGGACGGCCGGCAGCGGCCGGGGCCGGGTCAGAAAGCCTGGCTTGTCGAGATCCTCGCTGACGCCCCACTCCTGTTCCCATTCCTTGAGATTCAGGGTGGGGGATTCGTCCACGGTGAGGAATTCGGTGACGTCGAATCCGATGCCCCCGGCGCCGATGACGGCGACCCGGTCGCCGATCTCGCGCTCGCCGAGGACGGCGTCGGCATACGACATGACCATCGGGTGTTCGATACCCGGAATGTCGGGGATGCGCGGGGCGACACCGGTGGCCAGCACGACCTCGTCGAAGCCGGCGGCGATGATCTCCTCGGCATCCACCCGCTTGCCGAGATGCACGCGCACGTTGTTCTTCTCGAGCTGGCGGGTGTAGTAGCGCAGTGTCTCGGCGAATTCCTCCTTGCCGGGAATTCTTGCGGCGATGGAGAACTGGCCGCCGATCGAGTGGTCGGCCTCGAACAGCTCGACGCGGTGCCCCCGCTGCGCGGCGCTGACCGCCGCAGCGAGTCCGGCAGGCCCGGCGCCGATCACCGCGACGCGCTTGGCGTGTCGCGTCGCGCCGAGGGTGAGCGTGGTCTCCCGTCCGGCCCGGGGGTTGAGCAGGCAGGACACCTTCTTACCGACGAACGCGTGATCCAGGCATGCCTGGTTGCAGCCGATGCACGTGTTGATCTCGTCGGCGCGGCCGGTGCGCGCCTTGTCGGCGAAATCGGGATCGGACAGCATCGGCCGCGCCATCGAAATCGCGTCCACCCGACCGCGTTCCAGGATCTCCTCAGCGAGCTCTGGGGTGTTGATCCGGTTGCTCGCGATCAGTGGAATCGACACCTCGTCACGGAGCCGTTCGGTGAACTTGACGAACGCGGCCCGCGGAACCGATGTGACGATCGTCGGCACGCCGGCCTCGTGCCAGCCGATGTCGGTGTTGATGGCATCTACGCCGAGTTCCTCGGCCTTGCGTGCCATCAGCGCGATCTCGTCCCACGTCTGCCCCTTGGCGACGAAGTCGGCGATGGACTGTCGCAGGATGATTGGGAAGTCGCGGGGTACCTGCCGACGGATCTCGGTGATGATCTCGACCAGGAATCGCTGCCGATTCTCGGTGCTTCCGCCCCAGCGATCGGTGCGGTCGTTGGTGTGCGGGCAGAGGAACTGATTGATCAGATAGCCTTCGCCGCCCATGATTTCGATACCGTCGTAGCCGGCGCGTCGCGCGAGCCGTGCCGCCCGGCCGAACGAACGGATGACATGCCGGATGATCGGCTCGGTCATCTTGAGATGTTTGAACGGGTGGATCGGCGACGGTTCGGACCCGGCGCCGACCTTGAACGGGGTGTAGCCGTAACGCCCGGCATGGATGAGCTGCAACGCGATCTTGCCGTCGGCCGCGTGCACCGCCTTGGTGATCCGGCGATGGCGTGCGACGTCGATGCGGTTGGTCATCTTGCCCGCGAACGGCAACAGGAGGCCGGTTCTCGTCGGCGCGAAACCGCCGGTGATGATCAGGCCGACGCCGCCGCGAGCGCGCTCGGCGTAGTAGGCGGCCAGCTTGTCGGTGTCCCAGAGCCGATCCTCCAGCCCGGTGTGCATCGACCCCATCACCAGTCGGTTCTTCAGCGTGGTTCCGCCGAGGGGGAGGGGCGAAAACAGGTGCGGATAATGCGGATTGGGTGCCGATGGGGCTGTCATCGTGCCACCTTTCTGGTCGGGCCTAGCGGCCGGTGGTGTTGGGTTCTGCGTCGGTGCCGACGGCTGCGGTATCCGTCGTTGGCACGCCGGCGTCGAGTTCGCGCTGCAAGGCCGCGATGACTTCGTCGCACCAATCGACAAAGCCTTCCTCGATCCGGACGCCACCGCGGAGTACCAGGTATTGGTGCAAGCGCCGGCCGGTGAGCCGATCGGGGTCCGGGTAGTCGTCCTTCTCGAAGGTCTGAAACAGGTGCAGTCGCGCCACATGCAGCTCGCGGTGCCGGCGCAGTTCGGCGATCACGTCGGGGAGGTTCCCGTGCTCGGCGGCACGCACCTTGACGCCGAGATCGTCGCGCAGCCGCTGGATCGGCGTGGGCGTCGACACCCAGTCGCGCAAGACGTCACGACCGGCGGGCGAGAGCGAGTACACCTTCTTGTCTGGCCGGCCATCCTGAGCGACAGGCTCGTACTCGACGAGACCGTCGGAATGGAGTTTGCGCAGTGTGCGATAGATCTGCTGATGGGTCGCGGACCAGAAGTGGCCGATCGATCGCTCGAACTGCCGGCCGATCTCGTAGCCGGTACCCGGGCGTTCCGCCAGCGATGCCATGATCGCGTGTTCGAGCGCCATGACGGTACGTTACCAATGCAGCAACGCACTATGCAACAAGGTTCCTATGCACTTGTCGAGCATGGGCGATGGATGGATGAGTTCACACGGGTGGGTGTGGGTCGGGGAGAGGTGACCCGCGACGCCCGTCGTTCTGGCCGCGTATCGACATCCGGACGGTCGGGTCGACTCCACGGTCCGAGACCCTCAACCGGATGCGGCCACGTCGCACGTGAATTCGCGCGCCATTGCCGCACACTGACGTGATGGCGAAAGGCAGACGCGGCGCGGCAATGTTCTCCGGGTGGGCACCGGCACCGGCATCGGCGCCGGGAGCGGATGGCGACGCCGCCGTCGTCGGACCGGGTGAGCGGCTGTCCTGGCCGAAGACGGTGGGTATCGGACTGCAGCACGTCGTGGCGATGTTTGGCGCGACCTTCCTGGTTCCGGTGCTGACCGGGTTCCCGCCGGCGACCACCTTGCTCTTCTCCGGCATTGGCACGGTGCTGTTCCTGCTCCTCACCGGCAACCGGCTGCCCAGCTATCTCGGTTCGAGCTTCGCGATCATCGCGCCGGTGCTGGCGGCGACCGCGTCGCACGGCCAATCGGCGGCCCTGGGCGGCATCGTGGTCGTCGGTGCGCTACTGATCGGTGTCGGTGTCGTCGTCCATGTCGCGGGCACCGGGTGGATCGAGACGCTCATGCCCGCGGTGGTGACGGGCACGATCGTCGCGCTGATCGGACTCAACCTGGCGCCCACGGCGAAGGCCAACTACGAGCAGGGTGCGGTCACCGCGACACTCGTCCTGGTCCTGCTGATCGGCTCGGTGGCGCTG
Organism: Gordonia sinesedis; assembly: GCA_039527305.1. Taxonomy (GTDB): domain Bacteria; phylum Actinomycetota; class Actinomycetes; order Mycobacteriales; family Mycobacteriaceae; genus Gordonia; species Gordonia sinesedis. The sequence goes on from BAAAJU010000004.1 coordinate 80,591, forward strand.
TTCCGGGGTCTGCTCGGCCGGTTAGCGATCGTCACGTCGGTGGTTGCCGGCTACCTCATCGCGTTGGCCCGCGGCGAGGTCGATACCAGCGCCATCGACGCGGCCGCGTGGGTCGGCCTGCCGCAATTCCACACGCCTACCTTCGTTCTCGCGACGATTCCGTCGTTCCTGCCGGTGGTGCTGGTGCTGGTGGTGGAGAACATCGGGCATGTGAAGTCGGTGGCGACGATGACCGGCGTCGACTACGACGGCCGGATGGGCCGGGCGCTCGCGGCCGACGGGCTGGCGACGGTGATCGCCGGCAGTGGCGGCGGCTCGGCGACGACGACCTATGCCGAGAACATCGGAGTCATGGCGGCAACCAAGGTGTATTCGACCGCCGCGTACTGGGTGGCCGCCGTCGCCGCGATTCTGCTGGGGTTGAGCCCCAAGGTCGGAGCGGTGATAGCGTCGGTCCCCGCGGGAGTACTGGGTGGCGTCACGACCGCGCTGTACGGGCTGGTCGGCATCCTCGGTGTGCACATCTGGGTCAGCAACCGGGTGGACTTCGCCAAGCCCATCAACCAATTCACCGCCGCGATTCCGCTCGTCATCGGTATCGCCGACTTCACCTGGACCATCGGCGATCTCGGCTTCGGCGGAATCGCCCTCGGTGCATTCGCCGCGCTGGCGATCTATCACGTCCTCCGGATCGTGGGATCGTGGCGCGGGACGGCAGGCGTCACCACAGGGTCAGGGGCAGGTCGGGGAGCCTGAGCCGCGGCGCTGTCGGGAGTCGGGGGATCGGCAGGTCCGGCAACGGTTGCGGGAGGTCGACATACGGTCCCCGGCCGGGTGTGCCGGGCCGCAACGGCACCCCGTGTTCCCGAAGTTCGGTCGTTGCGAGCTGGGCCAGCGGCGCGTCCGGCTCGCGGTAGACATACGGCTCCGGCCGGCCACCGGTGATGACCTTGACCATGTTGCGAAAGGCCGTCGAATCGGGGTCGTTCCAGTAGTCGCCGTGCGCGCTCGGCCCCGCCACTGGTCGCCCGTCGCCGTAGAAGCCGGTGTCCAGCCGGATCAGGCCCGGAGCCGAATCGGGATCGCCGCCATGCGGATTGGCGCCGAACGCCTGCACCTCGTGAATGACGTCCCCGGGAGCGGTCATCGAGTAGCGCTGCACCGCGGGGTTGGGGTTGTGCCAGCCGCCGTCGAGCACGCCGGTCCCGGCGGATGAGGCGTACAGGACGCGATCGGCACGCAAGCCCAACTGTTCGGCGGTGCCGAGCACCGATCCGCCGTAGGAGTGGCCGATGAAGGTGGTGGCTGCACCCGGCGCGTGCCTACCGATCTCGGTGTCGAGCTCGCGGCCGAAATCGACTAGGCGGGGCGCCATCTCGCGGGCGAACCGCGGATCGACCGCGGTGCCGTGGACGGCGCGGGACAGATCCGGTGGGCGCCCACGACTGAGATCGTCGAGCAGCGATTCGTAGCCGATCCGTTGCGGCAGATCGCCATCGAGGTAGAAGAACACCGGACCGCGGGTGCGTTGGGCCAAATTCCATGCGGCACGGTGATTCGCGGCGCTGGTGGCCAGTGTGGTGCCGGTCCCGGGGATATAGACCGTGGCGTTGTGCGTCTGTGCGCCGAAGGAGCCGACCATCTCGATGATCCGGCCGTTCTCGGTGTCCTGGAAGGCGATGAAGCGGCGCTCGATCTTTCCGTCGTCGGGCCGCGGTCGGGCGAGCCCCGGGGGTCGCTGCCGGATAGCCGGGTCGTCGTGCTGACGAAGCAGCTCGGTGAGCATCCGCGACTTGGCAGTGTCGCGTCCGCCTGATGCGCGGCGTTCGCGTGCAAGCGCGTTGCGGATGTTGATCTCGTTCGCCTCGGCGCGAATCTCGAAGGGTACGCCGTTCAGGTTGCCGATGGTCTGCGGATCGGCCTGGATGAGAGCGCGAATATCGTCAGAGGTCATGTGCGACAGCAACTCACGACGTCGTGTCGGGGTCAGCGTGCGCAGTCTAGCGACGACATCGTCGGCGTCCCGGCGCCCACCGGGCATCCCGATGTCGCGACGGCGACCCGCGCTCGCCGCCAGATCGGTGGCGAGCGATTCCAGGATCGCACCGTACCGCTCGTCGAACTCGTCGACGACGTCGAGGCCGCGCTGGATGCGGAACTCGACCGAGGACGCCGCCTCCCGGTGCCCGTCGGCCCCTCCGCTCACCCGTCCCGTCGCGGAGACGACATACCCGTCGGCGACTGCCGCGTCCACTTCCCGCAGCACGTACGTGCGGGCGTGGGCGAGATCGGTGCCGGCGTCCGCGGCCTCGTCGGCGATCTGCTGCACCACGTTTCGGACCTGGTCGGCGTGATCGCGCTCCGCGTCGACGGCCCGTTGCGCAGCGTCGTGGGTACGGCCGTGCCAGTCGGGGTCGGCAGTCGAGGCGGCCGTGACCGCGTCGAGGGCCCTGTCCAGCACACCGGCTATTCGGGTGGCCGCGGCGCCCGCATCGGCCACCGAGTCGGTCGCCCAGGCCCGCAACTGGTCGATGGTCGGCCGCATCAGGAGGTCCCGGGCACAGTCGGTGATTGCCGATCGCCGGGGTGGGCCGATAGTCGGCCAAATTCTGCGGCCGAGCTCTCGTCATTGTCGATGGTGCGCGCCGTGAAGGTGTGCAGCACGTCGGCGAGCGCGCGCAGTCGGTGCGCGATGGAGCCGACCGCTCGCCGGGCGGGATGCTCGACGTCGCGCAATGCCCGCATGACCCGACTGCCGTCCCCGGTGACGTGCCGAAACCCCGGCTCGGCGGCCGCCGCAGCAACTCGATCGGATTCGGCTCGCCAGCCACGTTCGATCGCCGCGATCCGGTCGGGGGTCACGCCGAACAGCGACGCGCCGTCCATGTCCGGCGGACCGGAGGGCGGCAGCCCCCGGGGTGTGGGACGAGGATCGGGTGTGGGCGCCATGGCGTCTCCTGATATCCGACGAGCGATGGGACACCGTTGCGACGCGACGGGAAGACCGGCGGGTTCCCGGAGACGTTCGTACCCTGTGGAATTGCGATGGTTGTGGACTCGTTGCGCTCGCTGGGCAACTACGGCTACCGCTGGGCCGTCGAGGACGTCGATGCTGCGCAGGCTCAGGCGTCGTCAAGCATCTGCGTCAGACCGTCGAGGATTAGCGTCAAGCCGAGGCTGAACTCGCGGGCAAAGCCGCGGTCGCAATGGTGGAACTCGACTGGCCCCGGCCGACGGTGCGCGTCGCAACGCGTCACCATCGACCGTGATGGCGAGAGCGGCATTCCTGCTGACGTGCTCACCGACCCGACCGGACGGTTCGCGGGATCTATGGCTTGTCCGAGGACACGTTGATGATTCGGTCGGACGGCTACATCGGTCACATCGCCATGCGCGACGTCGTCGAAACGTTCAGCGCGGCTACGCAACCCATGACGCCGCATTCGCGACACTAGAGGACTTGGACGCGATCACACTGGTCGGCGCGAGGCGCGTGCCTTCGGACGGCACAACTCGAGGCGCAGCGGTGACGCGGCTCGATCCACATGCGCCGATGCGAGTAACCTCCTTACCGGACGCCCGGAATCCGCGACAACATCGATGAGATCGCAGGAACCCGCGGCCGAAGCGAAAAATACGACTACCTTGAGCGCTATCCGGAAAGATGTGGATTCTCTCGACTACACGTGATTCACCCGAGTGCAGGCTGGTGCCCGTAGTCGATAGCCGAATCGCACTGTACCGTAACGTCCCTGGCGGTGGTTGATCGATCAAGGCAAGACACCGCTCCGAGTGGAGGATCTGAACTAGTGGCACCACCAGACGATTGGAAGCGCGCGCTCGACCGCCTGTCGAGCGATATCACTAAAACTAGTAAACGGGCGGGGCTGCCATTTCGAAAGATTAGCGATCTCGTCAACACCCAGGAGCGCTACCCCGAGCTTGTGCCCCTCCTGATCGACTGGCTGCGCAACGTGGAGCAGAAGTCGGGACTGACCGACGCACGTGATCTTGGAAACTTACGCGACGGATTAGCACGGGCCTTAACCACGATCGATGCGACCGGCACTGATGCCGTGCCGGTTCTATTCGACCAGTTTCACACGACGCCGCCGATGCCGGAAGTCAATCTGTACGCCGTCGGAAACGCGCTCGAGTTCCTCGCCGGCCCGGCCGATTACGACCGAATGGCCGCTATCGGTGCCGACCGATCTCATGGATCCGGGCGTGCCGAGGTACTCACCTGGCTGATGAAGCAAGGACTCCCCGAGGGCCTCCAGATCGCCCTAGACCAGCTCGATGATCCGAGCGTGCGGTCCCAGATCATCCAGGACCTCCGGAAGGTTAAACCGCTACCCCACGGCCTCCGGCCACGAATCGAGCAGTACCTCGACGACCCCGACAGCGAGGTGCGCAAGCAAGCCAAGGCGACGCTGAAAAAGCTACCTGAATAACCGTGCTGGATGGAGTGAGATAGTCGCGACTTTGACGACTCGTGGGAGCTGAGTACCTACAGCGTGATCCCAGGCGAACCTCCGACGGTTTCGTCGACACATAGGGCCGGGCCGAGCATGCCGAGTGCTGCCATGGTGGCTCCTTGGCGGCACCACCGCATCTGCTTCGGCTCTACGGCCAAGCCTGCTTTGAACGTTCGAGATCAGTGAAGAGACGGACGGTGGTTGTCAGCGAACCGTTCTCGATAGTTGACGCTGCGGTCTCAACTCTGGGGCAACGAGCGCCCAGACCGCATCCGAGGTGGCAGAACTTCTCGATGGCCACGAGAAGCAGAGCAAACCCCGGGCGATGGCACAGGTTTGCAAGAGTCGGTGCTTGGTGCCCCCGGCAGGATTCGAACCTGCAACCGTCGGATTAGAAGGCCGATGCTCTATCCATTGAGCTACGGAGGCGTGATCCGCCGTCGCCGGGCGACGGCGTGGGCGAGTATATCCCGGTCGAGCGGCGGGCTCCGATCACCATGACGAGGGGCTGGCAAGCGGACGCGGGCGGCCTGTGGACGTGCTGAATGGGTTATCCACAGTCGGCGGCGACGCCGGTCACAGCGGACCGCCCTGCCCGATGCTGGGACGACCGCGACCTTCGCGGCGGAGACGAAAGCTCCAGATGCGTACCAGCACACGGTAGGAGAGATGCGATGTTCGAGACGTACACGACGGTGATCGGGACGGTGGTGTCGGATCCGCAGCGGCGGACCACGTCGTCGGGGGTGGAGGTGATCTCGTTCCGGATGGCGAGCAACTCCCGACGGATGAACCGCGCGACGCAGGAATGGATCGACGGACCCACCCTGTATCTGCGGGTGAGTTGCTGGCGGCGGTTGGTCGATGCGGTCGACGGTGCCGTCGCCAAGGGCCGCCCGGTGATCGTGCACGGGCAGATCAGCACCAACTCGTACGTGACCGCCGACGGTGAACGCCGCTCCGATCTGGAGATGACCGCCGACACCGTGGGTCTGGACCTGAACCGCTGCGTGGTCGAGTACCGCGGGTGGTCCCGGCGAGCCGAGTCGGGCGCGAGCGACGGCGCGGCAAGCACCGACAGCTCCGTCGACGCCGCGACCGACACTGCGACGACCGACAGCACGCCGTCGACGGGGGAGCCGCACGAGACGGCGGCGTGACAGCGGGGTCGACACCGGCGGGCGCCGGAGGGGTGCGCCCGCCGGGCGCCCGCGTGACTACAGTGGTTGGCGGCGACGCGGCGGATAACTGCCGCGCGGCGGCGTGACCCGGCCCCCGGTGACGGGGCAGCCCTCGTGGGAGCCGCTGACGCGATCGACGACAGACACGCAGGTGAGGACCGCAAATGGCTGAGAAGTTCATCTACACCATGAAGAAGGTGCGCAAGGCGCACGGCGACAAGGTCATCCTCGACGACGTCACCATGTCGTTCTACCCGGGCGCCAAGATCGGTGTCGTGGGCCCGAATGGTGCCGGTAAGTCGTCGATTCTGCGGATCATGGCGGGGCTCGACCAGCCGTCCAACGGCGAGGCCTTCCTGGACCCCGACGCGACCGTCGGCATCCTGCTGCAGGAGCCGCCTCTCAACGAGGACAAGACGGTCAAGGAGAACGTCGAAGAGGGCATGGGCGAGATCAAGCAGAAGCTGGACCGCTTCAACGAGATCGCCGAACAACTGGCCACCGACTACTCCGACGAACTGATGGAGGAGATGGGCAAGCTCCAGGAAGACCTGGACAACGCCGACGCCTGGGACCTCGATTCGCAGCTCGAACAGGCCATGGACGCGCTGCGCTGCCCGCCCGGTGACTCACCGGTCACCAACCTGTCCGGCGGTGAGCGTCGCCGGGTGGCGCTGTGCAAACTGCTGCTGAGCAAGCCCGACTTGCTGCTTCTGGACGAACCCACTAACCACCTCGACGCCGAGAGCGTGCTGTGGCTGGAGCAGTTCCTGGCGTCCTACCCGGGTGCGGTACTCGCCGTCACCCACGACCGCTACTTCCTCGACCACGTCGCCGAATGGATTTGTGAGGTCGACCGCGGAAAGCTGATTCCGTACCAGGGCAACTACTCCACCTACCTGGAGAAGAAGGCCGAGCGGCTGGAGGTCCAGGGCAAGAAGGACCAGAAGCTGCAGAAGCGGCTCAAGGAAGAGCTGGCCTGGGTGCGATCCGGCGCCAAGGCTCGCCAGACCAAGAACAAGGCCCGCCTCGCCCGCTACGAGGAGATGGCGACCGAGGCGGAGAAGTCGCGCAAGCTCGACTTCGAGGAGATCCAGATCCCGACGCCACCACGCCTGGGTGACGTCGTCGTCGAGGTCAGCAACCTGGACAAGGGCTTCGACGGTCGGGTCCTCATCAAGGACCTGTCGTTCACGCTGCCGCGCAACGGCATCGTCGGTGTCATCGGCCCCAACGGTGTCGGCAAGACCACCCTGTTCAAGACGATCGTCGGCCTCGAACAGCCCGACTCGGGCACGGTGAAGGTCGGCGAGACCGTCAAGCTCAGCTATGTCGATCAGAACCGCGCCAACATCGACCCGAAGAAGTCGGTGTGGGAGGTGGTCTCCGACGGTCTCGACTACATCGAGGTCGGCCAGAACGAGATGCCGTCACGCGCGTACGTCAGCGCGTTCGGGTTCAAGGGCCCCGATCAGCAGAAGCGTGCCGAGGTGCTCTCCGGTGGTGAACGCAACCGGCTGAACCTGGCGTTGACCCTCAAGGAGGGTGGCAACCTGATCCTGCTGGACGAGCCGACCAACGACCTGGACGTCGAGACGCTCGGCTCGCTGGAGAACGCGCTGGAGTCCTTCCCGGGCTGTGCCGTGGTGATCAGCCACGACCGGTGGTTCCTGGACCGCACCTGTACCCACATCCTGGCGTGGGAGGGCAATGTCGACGAGGGCAAGTGGTTCTGGTTCGAGGGCAACTTCGAAGCCTACGAGGCCAACAAGGTCGACCGGCTCGGCCCGGACGCGGCGCGTCCGCATCGGGTCACCCACCGCAAGCTCACTCGTGACTGAGTTCTGCGGATGCTGCGGATGATCGACGCGGATCGGCTGCGGTCGACCTGCCGCCCGCGACTGCGCGGAACAACTAGGATCGCCTCGTAGGGCCACGACCCGGAGAACACAGCGATCCCGGTTTCTCCGCGATGAGGGGGCTAGACCGTGTCGAATGTGACTTCGCTGCTGCCGCAAGCGATCCCGTGCTATCTCACTCCGCAGACCAGTTCACCGGACGTCACCGACGCGGCCCCGGACGCCGCCACCGTCGACATGGACCCGGCGGTCGTCGCACGCATCCGTAAGCACCTGGACGTCGCGGGCACGCGACAACCGGGTGAATCGCTGATCGAGGTCGTCGGCGGCGGCTCCGGCGGGCTGGAGATCGTCGTCGTCAACGACGACATGCCGCTGCTGGTGGAGGCCGTTCTGGCCACCGTGGAGGCACACAACCTGACGGTGAGCCGGATCGACCATCCGGTAATGGGCGTATCCCGGGACGACAGCGGCCAGCTCACCGGCTTCACCCGCGACCGGAACGGCCCGATGGAATCGTGGATCTACGTCGTCGCCGTCTCCCGGCACCCCGACTTCGATGCGACGGCGCTACGGGCCGACCTCGCCAAGGTCATCGGCCGGGTCGCCGACGTGGACCGCGATGCGGTGCAGATGCGGGCACTGCTCTCATCGAGCCGCGAACAGTGCGCCGCGGTGCCCGCGGGTCTCGTCGGCGGCAACGTCGCCGAGCGCGACGAGTACGGCGCTCTGATGGAATGGTTCGCCGGCAACCATTTCCAGCCGCTCGGCTACGTGCACGTGGCGGCCGACGGCGCGACCGACGGCGGCCTCGGAGTCTGGCGCACGGCAGCGGTGTCCACCAAGTTCCCGCCGCACAGCACCCCGCCGATGCTGCCCAGCGTGTCGAGGGTCTATCTGGAGACCGGTATTCAGCGATCGAACTACCCGATTCTCATCCGGGTGCCCATCTTCGACGCGAACGACAACCACCTCGGCGAGCACCGCTTCGTCGGGACGTTCACCTCCTCCGGTCTGCATCAGACGGTGCTGGACGTACCGGTGCTGCGCTCCAAGGTGCACGCCGTGGTCAGTCGTGCCGGTTTCGACGACGACTCGTTCGCCGGGCAGTCGATGATCGAACTGCTCCAGAACTATCCGCTGGTCGAGATGTTCGAGGCGTCGGACACCGAACTCAGCCGCCGCGTCGAGGAGATGCTGAGCGCGGTGACTACCCGGTCGCTGCGCGTCTTCATGCGGGCCAACCCCGACGGAGAGAACGTCACGGCGCTGATCTACCTGCCCCGCGACCGGTACAACACCGACACCCGGTTGGCGTTGCAGGCCGAGGTTCGCGAGCGGCTGCACGGCCGGGATCTGGAGTACTCAGCGCGGGTCAGCGAACGTCCGCTTGCCCTCCTGCAGGTGATGGTGCACGTCGACGCCGCCGAAGCGGCCTCTTGGGGGTCGCTGGAGATCGGCACCCAACGGCATCAGGAGATCCAGGACGCGCTGGCCGAGGCGATCCGCAGTTGGGACGAGCGCGCCCGAGAGGCGGCGCTCGACTCCTCGGACGACGCAGTGCTCCCGGCCGGTGGTGTCGACGCACTCTTGCGGCTGATCGCCGGGCTTCCCGACGACTACAAGGATCAGCGCGCCCCGGACTTGGCGGTCGCCGACCTCGTCCAGGTCGCCGATCTGGCGCCCGGAGACATGGCGGTCACCCTGCGCCGTGAGGACGATCCGGGTGCGGACATCGACCCAGGCGGCGACGGCGCCGCGGCTGCCCATCCCGCAGACGCCGCGGAGACCGCCACCGACGCCGAGTCGGGGAGCGAGATCTGGGACTTCACGCTGTACCTGTGCGGTGAATCGGCGACCCTGACCGACGTACTACCGGTGTTGCACAGCCTCGGCCTCGACGTCGTTGACGAACACCCGTACACCATGACCCGACCCGACGGCGAGGTCTGCCGGGTGTACGAATTTCGGGTCACGCTTGCCGAGGGGATGTCGGTCGACACCGACTCGCTGGACGACTTGGAGGCGCGTTTCACCGACGCCTTCACCCAAATCTGGCGGGACAACGCCGAAGTCGACGCCTACAACGAACTGATCTTCCGGACCGGTCTGGACTGGCGATCGGCGGCGATGCTCCGCGCCTACGGCCGCTACCTGCGCCAGTGCGGGTTCCCGTACACCACCACGCACGTGGCATCGACACTCGGCAGCCACCACGGCGTCACTCGCGGGCTAGTCGACCTGTTCGAGGCGTCGTTCGACCCCGACAAGGCCGACGAGGAGCGGCGCACCGCGGTGCTCGAGAAGCTCCGCACCGACGTCGGTCAGGTGATGAACCTGGACGCCGACCGCATCGTCTCGGCATTCACCGCGGTGGTGACCGCGACGTCGCGCACCAACGTCTACGTGCGCGACGCGGAGGGGCACGCACAGCCGGTGATGTCGTTCAAGCTGCGCACCACCGAGATCCCGCAGGCGCCGAGACCCCGGCCGCTGCACGAGATCTTCGTCTATTCGCCCCGGGTCGAGGGCGTGCACTTGCGGTTCGGCGACGTCGCTCGCGGCGGGCTGCGCTGGTCGGACCGCCGAGAAGACTTCCGGACCGAGATCCTCGGACTGGTCAAGGCGCAGGCGGTGAAGAACGCGGTGATCGTGCCGGTCGGCGCCAAGGGCGGATTCGTCGTGCGCCGCCCACCGGCCCCGACCGGTGACGCGGTCGCCGACCGGGAGGCGACGCGTGCCGAGGGCGTCACCCGGTATCGCGAGTTCATCGCCGGCCTGCTCGACGTCACCGACAACATCGACCGGCAGTCGGGCGCGGTGATCCCGGCCCGATCCGTGGTGCGGCGCGACGATGACGACCCGTACCTCGTGGTCGCCGCCGACAAGGGCACCGCCACGTTCTCCGACATCGCCAACGACGTCGCCGCCGACTACGGCTTCTGGCTCGGCGATGCCTTCGCCTCCGGCGGCTCCGCCGGCTACGACCACAAGGCCATGGGCATTACCGCACGCGGTGCGTGGGAGTCGGTCAAACGCCACTTCCGGGAGATGGGTGTCGACACCCAGACCGAGGACTTCACCGTCGCCGGGGTCGGCGACATGAGCGGCGACGTCTTCGGCAACGGGATGCTGCTGTCCGAGCACATCCGGCTGGTCGCCGCCTTCGACCACCGCCATGTGTTCATCGACCCCGACCCGAACGCCGAGACGTCGTTCGCCGAGCGGCAGCGGCTGTTTCACCTGCCGAGGTCGTCCTGGGCCGACTACGACACGTCGCTGATCAGTGCCGGCGGTGGGGTGTGGTCCCGCGACCAGAAATCCATCGAGATCTCCCCGCAGGTGCGCGACGCGCTTGGCTTGGACGACGCGGTCGCCGAGCTCTCGCCGCCGGAGCTCATCCACGCCATCCTGCTGGCGCCGGTGGACCTACTGTGGAACGGCGGCATCGGCACCTACGTGAAGGCGTCCACCGAATCGGACGCCGAGGTCGGCGACAAGGCCAACGACGCGATCCGGGTGAACGGAAACGAGGTGCGCGCGAAGGTCATCGGCGAGGGCGGCAACCTCGGCGTCACCGAACGGGGACGGATCGAATACGACCTGGCCGGCGGCCGCATCAACACCGATGCGCTGGACAATTCGGCGGGGGTGGACTGTTCCGACCACGAGGTGAACATCAAGATCGTGCTCGACTCGGCCGTCTCGTCCGGCGCCCTCACCACCGCCGACCGCAACCCGCTCCTCGAATCGATGACCGACGAGGTGTCCGATCTCGTTCTGGCGGACAATATTTCGCAGAACGCCGAGATGGGCTTCGACCGTGCCCACTCGATGGACCGGGTGGATGTGCACGCCCGCATGCTCCGCGAACTCGCCGCCGACTACGACGTCGACCTGCGGCTCGAAGCGCTGCCACAACCGGCCGAACTCCTCAAGCGGTACGCGGGCGAGGTGCATCGTGGACTCACCTCACCCGAGTTGGCCACCCTGCTAGCGCACGTCAAACTCGCAGCCAAAGCCGATCTGCTCGCCGGGGAGCTACCGGACAACGAGGTCTTCGACGGACGCCTCGCCGCGTACTTTCCGGTGCCGCTGCGGGAGCGCTTTGCCGACGCCATCCGCGGCCATCGGCTGCGTCGGCAGATCGTCACCACCAGCCTCGTCAACGACGTCGTCGACAAGGGTGGACTGACCCACCTGTTCCGGCTCGGCGAGGCCAGCGGCTCGAGCACCAACGAGGGTGTGCGGGCCTTCGTCGTGGCCTCCGACGTCTTCGGCATTTCCGATCTGCTGCATCGCATTACGCATGCCCCGACGAATGTGGACGTCGGCGAGGAGATGACGCACTACGTGCGCCGGCTACTGTTCCGGGCCTCCCGATGGCTGCTGGGATTCCGGCCGCAGCCACTCGCGATCGCCGCCGAGATCACCCGCTACTCCGAGCTGGTCGAACAGCTCACCCCGCTCATCGACGGCTGGATGGGGCCCACGTCGGCGACCGCCGTCGACACCCGCGCCCAGGGCTACATCGACGCGGGAGTGCCCGCCGACCTGGCCCACGACGTGGCGAACAGCCTGCACCGATTCTGTCTCCTGGACATCATCGACGCCGCGGAGATTTCCGACCGCGACCCGGCCGAGGTCGGCGAACTGTACTTCGCGGTGATGGAACACTTCGGGTTGGAGGAACTGCTCACCGCGGTCTCGTCGCTGGAGTACGGGGATCGGTGGCATTCGTTGGCGCGCTTGGCACTTCGGGACGACATGCATGGTGCTCTGCGTGCGCTGACCCTCCGGATCCTCGAAGTCGGGGAGCCGGACGAGTCGGCGGAGGAGAAGATCGCCGAGTGGGAGGCGTCCAATTCGTCGCGGCTGGCGCGGGTACGGTCGATGCTCACCGACATCGAGGACTCCGGCAGTCTCGACCTCGCCACGCTGTCGGTGGCCGCGCGACAACTGCGCAGCATGATCCGCTGACGCCGCGACGCCGGTGGTCGGGACGGCACCGGCCCGGACGACCACACCGGCTCCGGATCCGCGCCGCCGCGGTGGCCGCAGACGACCCGTCGACATCGGGACCGGACGAGTCGACATCAACCGAGAGGATTGCTGAGTGCTCTACGAGGACGAGGGAACGGTGACCGAGAACGGTTATGTCGTCACGGTTCCGGTGCGCTGGTCGGATATGGACGTCTTCGCCCATATCAACCACGCGCGGATGGTGACGCTTCTCGAGGAGGCGCGCATCCCGTGGCTGTTCTACGACGAGCGTCCGACCGCCGGCCTGCGCACCGGCTGTGTGGTCGTCGACCTGCATGTGAAGTACCAGGCGCAGGTCCGGCACGACGAGGGCCCCATCTCGGTGACCATGTTCACCGAGAAGGTGCGGGCGGTCGACTTCATCGTCGGCTACGAGGTACGGCCCCGCGGCGCGGACCCGACCGACAAACCGGCCGTGGTGGCCACCACCCATCTGGTGGCCTTCGACGTGGACAATCAGCGGCTGCGGCGGCTGACCGCCGACGAACGCGCCTTCCTGGAGAGCTTCCGGCGTCCGCTCGTCGTCCCCGATCCGGTCGGAGCGTGACTCCGGAACGCTTCGTCGAGGTCGCCGCGGACGGTGACCGCGCCGACGCCATCGCGTTCCTCGGTCGGGCCCTCCGGCTCGACGACGCCGTTGTCACGCGCATCGTCGTGCGCTCCGACGGACTGCTGGCCCTCTGGGCGCGTACGGGTTTCGATGTCCTGGTGACCCGGTCGGTGTTCGGGCGGATGCGACCCGACGACCTGATCTGCGATGCGGCGACGCTTCGCGACGGGCTCGCGCAATCCGGCGCAGCCCGACCCATCGACCCCGGGATGCCGCTCGACTCCGCCTGGCGGGGTGCCCTACCTATCCGCAGCGGCTACCGACACCTCGACGACGTCCCGGCCCGCACCGTGGTCGAACTCGCCCGCGAGGGTGCCCGGCTGGCCCGGGACGAGGGCAGTGCGCACGGACCGGCGACCGGCTTGCTGGATCAAAGCGTCCTCGACGTGTCGTCCGCGGACGGAGCGCTGCACGCCTCGGTATCGATGCGGTCGCTGTTCGCCCTGACCGCCATGGGATTCGTCCGCGACCGGGACGGGCACGAGATCACCGAGACGTCACCGTTGTCGGCGATCGACCCCGACGAGCCCATCCGGGTACGGATGTCGGCGGCATGGTTGCGACTGGATGCGCGGTTCGGGTCGGTCTATCAACGGCGTCATCGCGAGCTGGACGTCACGGTGCGGTGAGCCAGGACGCTGCGTGTGCGAGGCGACCGGAACGATCGCGGGCCGGATCGGCCAGTGCTTCGAGGCTCTGACGGCCTGAAGCCCCGATCGCCGAGTGCTCGAGTCGGCCGGGGCTCAGATCAGCCAGGCGGCGGCGTTCGGCGCAAGTTGCCCGTCCACCAGTGGCGCGCTGGCCAGGAGCAACTCGCCCGGGGGTAGCGGCACCGGTGCGGCACTGGCGTTCAGCGCGCAGATCAGTTTGCCCTGCGAGCGGCGGAACGCCAGACAGCCCTCCGGCGCCCCGTACCATTCGACCGCCTCGCCGCTGAATTCGTCACGGGTGCTGCGTAATTCGATTGCGCGCCGGTATAGGGAGAGCGTCGAGGAGACATCTTCCAGCTCGCTCTCGATGGTGAACCGGGCCCACGAGTCGGGCATCGGCAGCCAGGTGCGCTCACCGTCGGTGAAGCCGAACGGCGGCTCGGACCCCTCCCATGGCAGCGGGACCCGGGATGCGTCCCGGCCGCGTTCGGTGTGATGGGACCTCTCCCAGACCGGATCCTGCAGTGCGTCGTCGGGGAGGTCGGCGTTCGGCAGGCCGAGTTCTGCGCCGTTGTAGATGAAGACCGTGCCGGGCAGTGCCAATTCCACCAAGGCCATCGCCCGGGCCCGGTCGATTCCGGCGTCGAGGTCGACGGTCGAGTCCAGGTCGTCCTGATCGGTGCGCCCGTACCGGGTGACCTCGCGGTCGACGTCGTGGTTGGACAGCGTCCAGGTCGGCACACCGTCCACGGAAAGCACTGCGTCCAAAGAGTTCTCAACGGCGTCGCGGATCGCCCCGGCGTCGAACGGTGCCTTCGCGAGCCGGAAGTTGAATCCGAGGTGCAACTCATCCGGCCGGAGGTATTCGGCGAATCGCTCGTTGTCGTCGACCCAGATCTCGCCGACGTTGGCGGCCCCGGGATACTCATCGATGACCGAGCGGATCTTGCGATGGATCTCGTGCACCGCATAGTTGTTGAAGCGAGGATCGTCGTCGTTATTCTGCAGTAGGCCAACCGATTCCAAGTCCATGTCCGGCAGGTCTGCGGGTTTGGCCATGCCGTGCGCGACATCGATGCGGAATCCGTCGACACCGCGGTCCAGCCAGAACCGGAGGGTGCGTTCGAGGTCGGCGAAGACCTCCGGGTTCTCCCAATTCAGATCGGGCTGTTCGGCCGCGAAGATGTGCAGGTACCACTGACCGGGCGTGCCGTCGGCGCCGGGCACCCGGGTCCACGCCGGACCGCCGAAGACGCTCTGCCAGTTGTTCGGTGGTTCGTCGCCGTTCTCGCCACGGCCGTCGCGGAAGATGTAGCGTGCCCGCGCGGGACTGCCCGGCGCGGCGGCGAGCGCTTCGACGAACCACGGGTGCTGGTCGCTGGTGTGATTGGGCACTAGGTCCATCGTCACCCGGATATCGCGTTCGTGTGCCTCGGCGATCAGTTCGTCGAAGGTGGCGAGGTCGCCGAACAGCGGATCGATGTCTCTGGGGTCGGAGACGTCGTAGCCGTGGTCGGCCATCGGCGACCGCATGATCGGACTCAGCCAGATCGCGTCGATACCCAGCAGTTCCAGGTATCCGAGCTTGTCGATGATGCCGGCGAGATCGCCCACGCCGTCACCGTTCAGGTCGGAGAACGACCGCGGATAGATCTGATAGAAGACCGCCGACCGCCACCAGGAGTTGTCGGTGGGATCGAGTTGCGCGACAGCGGTGCGCGGATCGGTTGCGCCGGTCGCAGGATCGAGTTGCGCGACAGCGGCGCCCGGATCGGTTGCGCCGGTGGTGGGGTCGGGGAGCGGCTGGCCGCCACTAGCCGTCGCGGCATCACGATCCTGCGCGTCGGGGCCGGCCGCGGATGCGGCGCCGGTCGGTGTCTCGTCGCTCACCGTGCATATTGTGCCCTACCTGAGTTTTCGGTGAGAGACACCGGTCGTCCCGGCGCGTCGGACCTCCCGTGACAGATGTCGGCAGCGCCCCGGTCGGCGACTCCCGGCCACACCTATCGGCACCTGTCGGCTGGGACCGGGGCGGGGCGCCCGCTCAGAACGGGGCGTTCACCATCGATTGCGCCGCCATCTCCATGTAGTCGGTCAACGCGCGGCGGTGGTCGTCGTCGAGCGTGTCCGAGTCGATGGACGCGATCGCGATACGCATGCACCGGAGCCACGCGTTCCGTTCGATCGGTCCGATCCGGAAGGGCTGATGACGCATCCGCAGGCGCGGATGACCGCGTTCGTCGGAATAGGTGCGTGGGCCACCCCAGTACTGCTCAAGAAACATCCGCAGCCGGCGCTCGGCGGGGCCGAGGTCCTCCTCGGGATACAGCGGGCGCAGCACGTCGTCCGCCGCGACCTCCTGGTAGAAGACGTGCGTCAGTCGCTCGAAGGTCGGCGCCCCGCCGACCTCCTCGTAGAACGTCGTCCGCGGCCGGCCCGCGCGGTCACCGGAGGGCTGCTCGCCACCGGGAATCTCGGCACTCACACCTGCCATTGTCCCGACCGGGCGACGGGCGCTCAACATTCCTGTTCAGCCAGGGTCGCCGACGGCAGCAGCGATCCCGCCGCGAGATGTCGGCCGGGCCACCCCGGACGGCTGTCGGACACGTCGTGTTCACTCAATTGACCAGCATCGACACTGGAGAATTGTCGTGCATGTCGACGACATCCGTGGTCCACTTAACGACGTCCGATGCAAGTGGGAGGCGGAATGACGCGCAGGGCGCAGCCACGGGTCCGCACGATCGGCCCGGACCGCGACGCGGTGTCGCCGACACCTACCCAGGTCAGGCCGGCGAGCATGTGGGGCCGACGTCGTGTGCTGCTGCTCAATGCGACCTACGAACCGCTGACGGCCATCTCCATCCGGCGCGCGATCGTGCTCGTGCTGCGCGAACGCGCCGACGTGATCCACGCCGACGAAACCGGGCTCGCGGTCCATTCGGTCGACCGCTCGGTGCCCATCCCGTCGGTCATCCGGCTGCGCACCTTCGTTCGGGTGCCCTATCGCGCGGTCATTCCGCTCACCCGTGCGGCGTTGATGCATCGCGACCGGTTCCGGTGCGGCTACTGCGGCGCGAAGGCGACGACGATCGACCATGTCACGCCGCGCAGTCGCGGTGGCGGCCACAGCTGGGAGAACTGTGTGGCGTGCTGCGCAAGCTGCAATCACCGCAAGGCCGACCGCTTACTCAGCGAGCTGGGCTGGACGCTGCGGACGACGCCGGCCGCACCGAGGGGCCGGCATTGGCGGTTACTTGCCGCGGTGAAGGAGATCGACCCGGCCTGGGCCCAGTACATCGACGCGGGCGCTGCGTGACGCCGACCGCCGACGACCCGTCTACGACGCGCTGTAGGGGTCTGAGCCCGGCGGTGTCCGGTGGTGGGCTAGATTGATCTCACGATCCCGCCCCGCGACCGCACACGTGCTGCGCCGGCACCGTGACCTGTGGTCGAAGCGGTCGGGAGCGCAACAATCCGCGGCAAGCGAAAGGGCGACATGGACAACCTGATCGTCGCAATCGGGATGCCCGTCACGATTCTGGTGGTGCTGTCCTGCGTGGCGTGCGTGGTGGCGATGGCGTTCGCCTGGGGTCTCAAATACCCGAAGGGGCGGCGCTACACCCTCGACCAGGAGTGGGACGGTGAGCCGCTGCTGTTCAGCGCGACCGAGATCGCACCGATGACGCTCCCCAAGCACGCGGAACCCACCGATGTGGACGGAGGATCGGCCAGTGCCAAGTGGTGAGGTGTCGCATGCGAGCGACGCGGGAACGGTGGAACTGAGGGCGACTTCGGCACTTCCGACCGGCACCGTCGTCACGAACAGCGGCCGCATCTCGGCCGCTCGTTTCCCGGGACAGGCGCCGAACACGCCGCCGTTCACCCAGAAGGAACTGATCGCGCTCGATGACGCACTGACGGCGGCAAGCGAGAAGGCGCTCATCCGATTCTCGGTGTACATCGGTGACCTCGGCACCGACCCGGTCGCCGACGCCCGCGCCATCCTGGCCAAGGCGCCGGAGCCGGCGAATGGTGCACTGATCGCGGTGTCGCCCAACCAGCACGACGTGGTCGTGGTGTCCGGCAGCGCGGTCGCCGACCGGCTGAACGACCGGGTTGCTCAGCTCGGAGTGACCGCGGCGGTGGGGAGCTTCCGGCAGGACCACCTCATCGACGGGCTCGTGTCGGCGTTGCACGTCATGGCCACCGCAGCCGCACCCACGTCCTGACCCACGACGGAGCGACCGAGCACCGGATACCCTTCAGGTCCGGTGCCCGGTCGGCATCTCTGCTGCCGAGGGTCACTCAGGTGGACGAGCCCTTCTGCGTGGCGCCGCCGACCGTCGTCCGGTCTGGGTCGCCCGATGCCGAGGGGATCCGGGTCGGCTCCGTGTCATCGATCATGGTCGCTTCGTTGAACGGATCGCGGCCGGACAACACCTCGTCCACCTGCTTCTTGTCGATCGTGTGAGTCCACGACCCGATCAGCACGGTGGCAACCGCATTGCCGGAGAAGTTGGTGACCGCACGGGCCTCGGACATGAACCGGTCGATGCCGACGATGAGGCCGACGCCGTCCAGCATCTCCGGCCGGTGGGCCTGTAGCCCGCCGGCCAGTGTCGCCAGCCCCGCACCGCTGACTCCCGCGGCGCCCTTCGAGGCGATAATCATGAAGACCAGCAGCCCGATCTGTTCGCCGACGGAGAGCGGGTCGCCCATGGCGTCGGCGATAAAGATCGACGCCATGGTCAGGTAGATGGCGGTGCCGTCGAGGTTGAACGAGTAGCCGGTCGGTACCACCACGCCGACGGTGGACTGCTGCACGCCGAGGTGTTCCATCTTGGCGATCAGCCGAGGTAATGCCGACTCCGACGACGACGTCGCGAAGATCAGCAGGTACTCGCGGGCGAGGTAGCGCACCAGCCGGAAGATCGACACCCCGGACATGGTCCGCAGGATGACGCCCAGCACCCCGAACACGAAGACCAGGCAGGTCAGGTAGAACGCCAGCATTAGCACGAGCAACTGCTGCACGGCGGCCCACCCGGTCTGGCCGACCACGCTGGCGATCGCGCCGAACGCACCGATGGGTGCCACCCACAGCACCATGACGAGGACCTTGAAGACAAGTTTCTGGAAGTACGAGATCGCCGTCAGGATCGGCTCACCGGTGCGGCCGAGACCCTGGATCGCGAAGCCCACCAGCAGCGCGACGAAGAGCGCCTGAAGCACGCTGCCCTCGGTAAGGGAGGACAGCAGGGTCGTCGGGATGATGCTCTGGATGAAGTCCAGCGTGCTGCCCGATTCGCTGGCCTTCTCGGCAAGTTCGGCGCCCTTGTCGGCCACCGCGTCGATGTTCAGGCCGTCGCCGGGTTTGATGATGTTGCCGACGACGAGCCCGATCGCCAACGCGATCGTCGACATCACCAGGAAGTAGGCGAACGCCAGGCCGCCGACCTTGCCCACCGTCGCCGCTTTCCGGACCGAGCCGATGCCCAGCACGATCGTGCAGAAAATGACCGGTGCGATCATCATCTTGATCAGGCTGACGAACATCGTGCCGAGCACACCGAGGTCCTTGCCGACGCCGGGTGCCACCAGGCCGACGACGACACCGCCGACCACGGCGACGATGACCCCGATATAGAGCCAGTGCGTCCGGTCCCGGGTGCGCGCCGGAGCGGCGGTGTCCGTGTCGCCGGCCGAGGGAGTGCTACTGAGGTTCACCACATGTCCTTTCGTCGCAGGAACCGCGTCGATACGGCGCGGACCGCTGAATAAGAATTGTCGGGCACGATGGTGACCTGGGTCACGATTGAGTTCATTTCGTTCACGCGCGTCCCGGCGGCGGGAAGTGCGGAGAGGAGGCGCCCCCTACCGACCCCGCGCAGATCGGCCGATCCGACGTCGGCACGATGGCCGCCGCCGCGACCGTCGGCCGAGCTGCCCTTCGGCCGACGGGCAGCGTCGCTCACCGGAACGGGAAGCGCGGCGTCGCTCGGTCGAGCGGCGTCGCTCGACCGATCAGACGCCGGTTGTCGTTGACCGGGCGCCGGATATCGTTGATTGGGCGCTAGATTCCGTTGACCGGGCGCCGGATTTCGTCGACTGGGCGCTAGATTCCGTTGGCTGGGCGCCGTCGCCGAGTCAGCCGGCGCGTGTCGCGTCGAAGGCGCGGGCCCGCAGTGAGCGGGCCACTCCATCGCGCCCCTCCGCCACCAGTCGCTTGAGCGCAGGCGGGTGGTCGGCTGCCAGGAACTCGTCGGCCGCGGCGATCGCCTCGTCGGTGATCGCCCACGACGGATAGAGTCCGATCACCACCGTCTGCGCGACCTCGCTGGAGCGTCGGGACCAGACCTCCGGTGCCGCGCGGAAGTACTGCGCCACATACGGGGCCAGCAGCTCGGCCTGTCCCGGCCGCGCGAATCCCTCGACGATGGACCTCGCCTGGATGTTCGCGAGGGAGTCGTCGTCGACGACCTGTGCCCACGCGTCAGCCTTCGCCTCGGGCAGCGGGCGCGACGCGCGTGCGGCCGCGGCCTGGCGTGCCCCAGCAGCGGTGTTGTCCGCCGCCGCCTCCGCGTCGATGACCGGCGTCGCGGCCGGATCGGGGTCGATCGCTCCGGCGGTGGCCAGGGCGCGCACCAGCCGCCAGCGCAGGTCGGTGTCCACCGCGAGCCCCGGCAGCCCGTGCTCGGCCGGGTCGTCACCGTCCAGGAGGCCGCGGACCACGGGGATCTGATCGTCGGTCAGGCGGCCGGCGAGCAGGGTATTCACAAAGGCGAGTTGATGATCCGAGCCCGCGTCGGCGCTGCGTGCCAACTCCAGCAGCCGGGCGGCGAAACCGGGCCAGCCGGTCGTCGACGCCCAGTCCGGGTCGGCGTACGACTCCAGTGCGGTGGTGGCCTGCAGCAGTACTCGCTGGACCACGCCGATCTCCGACTCCGCGGCGATGCCGCGCTGGACCAGTTCGACGAAGTCGCGGGCGGCCATCTCCGCCTGCCGGGTCATCTCCCACGCGGCCGACCACACCAGCGTTCGCGGCATCGACTCGGTGATGTCGCCGATCCGCGACGTCGCCGTGGCCAGCGACTCCGGGTCGAGGCGCACCGATGCGTAGGTCAGGTCGTCGTCGTTGAGCAGCACCAGCGCTCCGCGCGGCACGCCGACGAGCTCGGGCACCTCGGTGCGCTCGCCGTCCACATCGAGCTCGACGCTGTGCGTCCGTGCGAGTGCGCCGGAACCGTCGTCGTCGTAGACACCTACCCGCAATCGGTGCACTCGGGTTTCGCCGGCACCGGGCGCGGCGCCGTCCTGGATGATCGCGAACCGGGTGAACGCACCGTCGCCGTCGACCTCGAAGTCGGGGCGGATGACGTTGATGCCGGTGGTCTTGAGCCATTGGTTGCCCCAGTCGGACAGATCGCGCCCCGACGAACGTTCCAGTGCGGCAAGCAGATCGGCGAAGGTTGCATTGCCGAAACTGTGGGCGGCGAAGTAGTCGCGTAGCCCGGCCAGAAAGGCGTCCAGACCGACGTAGGCGACGAGTTGTTTCAGTACCGACGCGCCCTTGGCATAGGTGATGCCGTCGAAGTTCACCTCGACGGCGGCGATGTCGGGGATATCCGCGGCGACCGGGTGAGTAGACGGCAACTGATCCTGCCGGTACGCCCACGACTTTTCCACGTTCGCGAAGGTCGTCCAGGCACTGGTGTATTCGGTCGCTTCGGACTGGCAGAGCACGGAGGCGAAGGTAGCGAAGGACTCGTTGAGCCACAGGTCATCCCACCATCGCATGGTGACCAGATCGCCGAACCACATGTGCGCCATCTCGTGCAGCACCGTTTCGGCCCGCCGCTCGTAGAGGTATTTGGTGACCCGCGAGCGGAACACATAGTCCTCGAGGAAGGTGACCGCGCCCGCGTTCTCCATCGCACCGGCATTGAACTCGGGCACGAACAGCTGGTCGTACTTGCCGAAGGCGTACGGTGTGCCGAAGTTCTTGTGGTAGAACGCGAAACCCTGCTTCGTCTCGGCGAACAGCCGGTCGGCGTCCATGTGCTCGGCGAGCGACCGCCGGCAGTAGATGCCGAGCGGAATCTCGCTGGCGTCATCGCGGTAGACGTCGGTCCACTGTGTGTACGGACCGGCGATCAGTGCGACGAGATACGTGCTCATCGGCGCGGTCTTGGCGAACCGGTGCACGCCCGGCGCGGCGTCCGGATCGTCGACCTCGGCGGCATTGGAGATGACTCGCCAGTCCTCCGGCGCGGTGACCGTGAGCGTGTAGGTCGCCTTGAGGTCGGGCTGATCGAAACACGCGAACATCCGCTTGGCGTCGGCGGTTTCGAACTGGGAGTACAGGTAGACCGCGTCGTCGGCGGGGTCGACGAATCGATGCAGCCCCTCCCCGGTGTTGGAGTAGGCGCAGTCGGCGACGACGGTGAGCGTGTTGTCGGCGGCCAGATCGGTCAGTTCGAGCCCGACGGACTCGTCGAATCCCGCAACCTCCAGGTCGGTGCCGTTGAGCGTCGCGGCGACCAGGCGACGGGCGACCAGGTCGACGAAGGTTCGTGAGCCGGGGGTCGCAGCGAACGAAATGGTGGTGACGGAGCGGAAGGTGTCGACTCCGGGATTGCCGTCACCGTCGGTGAGGTCCAGGTCGATGTCGTAGTGGGCGACCCGGATCGTCTCGGCCCGCTCGCGGGCGGCGTCTCTGGTCAGATTGGGAGCAGTCACGATCGTCAGCTTAACGCCGCGACCGCCCACCCGAATCGCTGCTGAGCGAGTCGGGTCGGGTGGTCGGCGAGCGCTCGGCGTGACAGGCTGAAGCCAGATGCGCCGACAATCGAAAGGGACCGAGACCGATGGCCGATCGTGTTGATTTCTGGTTCGATCCGCTCTGCCCGTGGTGCTGGATCACGTCGCGGTGGCTGCTGGAGGCCGCGCAGGTCCGCGACCTCGACGTGTACTTCCACATCATGAGTCTCGCGGTGCTCAACGAGGGCAAGGACATCCCCGACGACTACCGGGAACTGCTCAAGAATGCGTGGCGTCCGGTCCGGGTGATCGCGGCCGCGCAGGCGGAGAAGGGCGACGAGATCCTGTCGCCGCTGTACACGGCGATGGGCACCCGAATCCACAACCAGGGCAACAAAGATTTCGATCAGGTCATCGCTGGCGCCCTCGACGAACTCGGTCTCGACCCGTCACTGGCCAAGGCCGCCGACTCCGACCAGTTCGACGACGCGATCCGCACCAGCCACCACGAAGGCATGGACAAGGTCGGCGACGACGTGGGCACCCCGACCATTCACGTCAACGACGTCGCCTTCTTCGGTCCGGTCCTGTCGCGGATTCCACGACAGGAGGAGGCGGGCCGCATCTGGGACGGGTGCCTGGCACTCGCGTCCTACCCGCACTTCTTCGAGTTGAAGCGATCGCGCGACGAGGATCCGCAGTTCGACTGATCGTCACGTCGGTAGCCGCGACTCCCGTCAGCGGGTGTACCTCCGCCAGTGGGTGTATCTCCGTCAGTGGCGCACCTCCGTCGGTGGCCGCAACTACACGGAAAACTCGCAACTACACGCAATACTTTGCGTGTAGTTGCGAGGAATTCGTGTAGTTGCCCGGTTGGGTCCTGCCGGCAGCACGTGGGCCGGCGCCGGGAGGGTGCCGCCACGTGGGCCGGCGCGCGGGGCTCCGGACATCGGGTGGGGGAGCAGCGAGGGCTGAACCGGCGCGCTCTATAGTGTCGCCATGCGCGTCTACCTCGGTGCCGACCATGCCGGATTCGAACTCAAGAACCTGATCGCCGATCACCTCGCCGCCGCGGGCCACGAGGTGATTGACTGCGGTGCCCACGTCTACGACGCCGCCGACGACTATCCCGCGTTCTGCATCGCGGCCGCATCGCGAACCGTCGCCGACCCGGGCAGCCTGGGGATCGTGTTGGGCGGCAGCGGCAATGGCGAGCAGATCGCCGCGAACAAGGTGCCCGGAGCGAGGTGCGCGCTGGCCTGGAGTGTCGAGACCGCACAGCTCGCGCGGCAGCACAACAACGCGCAGTTGATCGGCATCGGCGGACGGATGCACACCCCCGAGGAGGCATTGGCGATCGTCGACGCCTTCATCGAGACCCCGTGGTCGGAGGAGCCCCGCCACCAGCGGCGGATCGACATCCTGGACGCCTACGAGCGGACCGGAGTGCCCCCGGCACTGCCGGACGCCTAAGCGCTGAGCTCACCGGCGACGACATGCCCGAGGGGCATACCCTGCACCGCATCGCCCGGCGGCAGCAGAAGGTGTTCGGTGGGGAGCGCGTCCGGGTCACCAGCCCGCAGGGTCGTTTCGCCGACGGCGCGGCGGTGGTGGACGGGACGGTGTTCGACGGCGCCGACGCCTGGGGGAAGCACCTTGTCCAGCGCTACCGCGACGGGGATCACGAGCAGCTCCTGCACGTCCACCTCGGTCTCTACGGACAGTTCGGTGAACTCGAGGTGCCGATGGGCCCGCCGGTCGGGCAAGTGCGGATGCGGATCGAAGGACCGACGATCGGGGTCGACCTGCGCGGGCCGACGGCGTGTGAGCTGTATACCCCCGCCGATCTCGATGCGCTGGTCGCCCGGCTGGGACCCGATCCGCTGCGCCGGGACGCCGACCCGGAACGGGCATGGCGGTCGATCAGCCGGTCGCGCCGGCCGATCGGCGCGCTGCTGATGGACCAACAGGTCATTGCCGGCGTGGGGAATGTGTACCGCGCAGAGGTGCTGTTCCGGGCGGGGATCGACCCCATGCGGCCGGGGCGGGACGTCGATCGTGCCGAATTCGACGCGCTCTGGCGCGATCTCGTGTCGCTGATGCGAATTGGCGTGCGCCGCGGCCGTATTCACGTGGTGCGTCCCGAGGACGACCACGGGCCGGGCTCCTATGCGCCGCAGCGTCCGCGAACCTACGTCTACCGGCGCGCGGGCGAGCCCTGCCGGATCTGCGGGAGCACTGTGCTGCGTAGCGAACTCGACGGCCGAAACCTGTACTGGTGTCCGGCATGCCAGCACTGACCGAGGTCAGCGGGAACAGCGAGTGACGAGCGGGGCGCGTGGGCGGCGACTACGTCGCGACAATGCTGCCCGGGGGAAGGACGATCAGGCCGCTTCGGCGCGCTGCGCCATGATCAGCAGTTCGTCGCGCTGCGGGCGGCTGCCGACCTGCTGGATCTGGTCGTAGAGCCGACGACGGCTCTGGGTGGTCGGGACAATGCGTGCACGGATACGTGCAAACGACATGGGAAACAGCTTCTTTCGTACTTCTCGGCGGTGAGCGGGACGCTCGGGCTGATCGGAGTCCGTGATGCCGGACTGCTCTCATTCTTCGCGTTACATTTAGGTTAAGCAACCAGGTAGGGCGTGATATTCCTTACCGTGCACCACGTGTGGCGACCCTCACTGTGCGGCTCGGGTGGCTCGTCGGTGCCTCGCGTCGGCTCACAGCAAAATTTCAGTCGGCTCTACCGGCGTCTCTCATTGGCGACGCCCATGATGGAGCGATGACCAACGACGCGACGACGAACGCACGGTCGGTGACCGTGCTGGCTGTCGGCGGCACCGGCGAGTCCTACCCGGGTGACGACCGACGCCACGTGACCGGGTTGCTGTCGGAGGTCACGGACGCCCTGGACGCCCGGTTTCACAGCAGATGGGTCGGATATCCTGCGAGCTACGGTCCCACTCCGGATCCGCACGGACCGAGCTTCGACGACAGCGTGGCGGAGGGTGTCCGTCGATTGGATGCGGTCTTCGCGGATACCCCGGGTCCGGTGATGGTGATCGGCTATTCGCAAGGGGCGGTAGTGATTCGGCGCTGGCTGTGTGCCCTGACCGCCCGGTCCGGATCGAGTGAGGAGCTGGCCCGAGTGCTGGCCGTCGGCTTCGTCGCGGACCCGCACCAGCCGCCCGGCGCGGTGCCCGGGTGCGACGGCTGGGGTGTCGCCGGTCCGGGCTCCGACCTGCCCGCGGGCCTGCCCGCGTGGTGGGTCGGCGCTCCCGACGACGTGATCTGCAACGCCTCTGCGGACTCGTTGATCCGCGATATCGCCGACCTCACCGCCGCGATGGACCTGCGACGGCCCGCGCGGTGGGCGCATCAGATGTGGAACACGTTGCGGAGCAATGGTTTCCAGAACGCTGCCCGGACGTCGTTCGGTCCTCGCCAATGGCGCCGCGACATCGGCCGGCTCGTCGCCGCATGCCGGGAGGCGCAGCGATACCTGCCGGCCCGGATCGTGTGGCGCGGCATCGAGGTCGGCAACCCGGTCGGCGGGCGGCACACGGCCTACGCCACCGAACCCTATCGCCGTCGGTCGGTCACCGACCCGGAGACCACCGGATGCCAGGCGCTCGCTCACTGGCTACAGGTGCGCGCGACCTTCGCGGCAGCTGCGCCCACCGCGACCTTCGCGGAAGTTGCGCCCACGACACTGCGCCCGATCGCACCCGCGCCGCAGGCCGCGCCGGGGCCCGACCAGCCCGACCGCGTCGCGTCGTAACCCCGCCGGGGTGGCGCGCACGGCGCAACCGGCAGGGGGACGAACCGGTGTCGATTCGTCGGTGATCGCACCGACCGCACCTCTGCGGCGCCGGCGTGCGCAAGACTGGTAGCCGACCACATCCCGGCGCGGCGTCGGCGAAGCATCCGCGAGCCCGCCGAGGGCACGGCATCGAGTGGAGGTGGGCGTGGATCACTACGACATCGTCGTCATCGGCTCCGGTCCGGCGGGGCAGAAGGCCGCCATCGCCGCGGCGAAGCTGGGCAGACGGGTGGCCATCGTCGAGCGGCGCGGCATGGTCGGCGGTGTGTGCATCAACACCGGCACCATCCCGTCGAAGACCCTGCGGGAGGCCGTCCTCTACCTCACCGGCCTCAATCAGCGAGAGCTGTATGGCGACTCCTATCGACTGAAGCCCCAGATCACGGTGGCCGATCTGACCGCGCGGACCAATCACGTCATCGGTAAAGAGATCGACGTCATTCAGAGTCAGCTCACGCGGAACGCGGTGACGATGTACATCGGCAGTGCACAGTTCACCAGCCCGCACGAACTGGTCATCGAGGACGCCACCGGCGACCAGAAGCACGTGAGCGCCGACCGGTTCGTCATCGCCATCGGGACCCGGCCGGCCAGGCCCGGCAGCGTCCAGTTCGACGGCCGGACCATCGTCGACTCCGACCAGATCCTGGACATGGAGAAAGTGCCCGCGTCGATGGTGGTGGTCGGTGCCGGCGTCATCGGCATCGAGTACGCGTCGATGTTCGCCGCGCTGGGCACGAAGGTGACCGTGATCGAACAGCGGCCGTCCATGCTGGACTTCTGTGATCGCGAGATCGTCGAGGCACTGCAGTATCAGCTGCGCGAGCGAGGTGTCACCTTCCGGTTCGGTGAGCACGTGAAGACCGTCGAACGACACCCGTCCGGAACGCTGACGATTCTGGCATCGGGTAAGCAGATTCCGGCCGACACCGTCCTGTATTCGGCTGGACGGCAAGGCGTTTCCGATCAGCTACAGGTCGATGCCGCATGCCTCACCGCGGACAAGCGCGGCCGGTTGGAGGTGGACGAGTTCTACCGCACCGGCGTCGAGCACATCTACGCCGTGGGCGACATCATCGGTTTCCCGGCGTTGGCCGCGACGTCGATGGAACAGGGGCGCCGAGCGGTGTACCACGCACTGGGCGAGCCGATCGGGGACCCGAACAACGAGCTCCAGCCGATCGGCATCTACTCGATCCCGGAGATCAGCTTCGTCGGCAAGACCGAGGACGAGCTGACCGAGGACAATGTGCCATTCGAGGTCGGCGTCGCGCGCTATCGCGAACTCGCACGCGGCGCCATCATGGGCGATTCGTACGGCCTACTGAAACTGCTGGTGCACGCGGAGGCGCGCACGGTGCTCGGGGTGCACGCGTTCGGCAGCAACGCGGCCGAACTGGTTCACATCGGCCAGACCGTGATGGGACTCGGGGGCACCGTCGACTATCTCGTCGACGCCGTCTTCAACTATCCGACCCTGGCCGAGGGGTACAAGGTTGCCGCCCTGGATGCGGTCAACAAGATGCGTGCCATCGAACGCGTGCGCACCGAGGGGGAATACCTCGACCTCGCGGTCGCGCCGGATTGAGTCGCGGGCGAGCACCGGCGAATAACGCACAAGGGACCGGCCCTGCATCGGGCCGGTCCCTGGTGAGAGTGCGTCTGTCGCTGTGCTCAGTCGCCGGTGTACTGGCCGCCGACGGTGCCGCGCACCACGATCGGGGTGCCCTGCGGAACGTTGTCGTACACCCACTTGCCGTTCTCGGTGCTGATGTTGATGCAGCCGTGGCTGACGTTCTCCTTGCCCTGCTGCGCCACCGACCACGGTGCGGCGTGGATGAAGATGCCGTCCCAGGACATGCGGGTCGCGTACTCCACATAGGTGCGGTAGCCATCCGGGGAGTTCACCGGGACGCCGTACGTGGACGAGTCCATGTACATGTCGCGGTACTTCTCCTTGGTGTGGTAGACGCCGTTCGGGGTCGGGTTCTTGTTGGTGCCCATGGAGATCGGCATCGTCCGAACGACCTTGCCGTTCTTCCACCAGGTGATGGTGTGCGACTTGTCGTCGGCGAGCGCGACGTAGCCGGTGGACGTCTTCACGTTCGGCGCGGCGGGCTCGGCCGGCTTCGCCGGCTGGGTGGTCGTGGGCGGCGCCGGCTTGGGCGAGGGCTTCGGTGCCGGTGGGAGCGGGGGAGTCGGCAGGCCGGGCACGTTCGGGACCTCGACCGGCGGCAAGCCGGGGATCACGGTGACCGGTGCCGCCTGGGCCACGCCGGGCAGGGCCAGCGCGACGGCGACCAAGCCGATCACGACCGCCATCAGGCGGCGGACGACCCCACGTCGACTGCGGTGTGAAGGATTGGAATTCAGCACTGCTCAAGAACCTTTGCTGTCGGTGTTCTCCGGGCGCTCCCCCGAAGCGCGCACTCATCGTTACACAACCGTTGTGATTGGTCCAAAGACGACGAGGTGAACGTTCTCAGCGCTGTCGTGTACCGACTCTTGAAGGCAGCGAACGCAATGGTGAGCGTGCTGTGACCGCCCAACGGTGTGACAACAGTCACATATCGGCAGTGTCCTATATGACGGGATCTGGGCCGTGATCAGCAGTTGGAGGGGGCTGGACGTCCCGCGAATCGGTCCCCCAGGTAGCCGAATGCCGACGGCAGACCCAACACCGCGGTGGTCATGTGGTCCGGCGACGGTGGCGCGAATCGTTCGACCCGTACGCCGGCGCGGCAGTACCGGTTCATCGTCGCGTCGATGGCGCGCACCGGGATCAGCACATCGGTGGGGCTATGCCATTCGAAGATCGGCATATTCGGGACGCCCCGGTAATAGACGAGGCTGTTGTCCCGGACCACGCCGCGGGCCGCCTTGTTCTCGAAGGTCTGGCGACCGCCGATGGACACCTGGCGCGCACTGTGGCCCGCGCCGACCCGCAGGATGTCGTTGGTGCACGCGTTGCGCAGTTCGCCGTACATCTGCCGACCGAGCGGGGAGAGGTACTTGCGCATCGGAATCTGCTCCGGGTACTCCCGAGCCATGCCGATCGCGGCGGCGAACGCGAGGCCGAAGGCGGGATGTGGCCTGTTGTATCCGAGGCCTTCCGCCATCTTCAGCAGGTCCATGGGTACCCCGCCGTAGGCGGCGCCGGCGATGCGCAGATCGGGCGCGTAGCTCCGGGCCAGCGCTGCGGCCCACGCCGTGGCCATGCCGCCACCGGAGTAGCCGGCCATCGCCACCTTGCTCTTGCCCACCTGAGCGGGACGGAAGCGCTGCACCGCCCGGATGCCGTCCAGGGTTATCTGCCCGCCGAGCTTGGCCGCCCCGTACGAACTGCGGGGACCGAGATGATCGGGGATGGCGACCGTCCACCCCCGCTGCAGCACCGTGTTCAGGGCCGGTGCCTCACGGATCGTGAGATTCGGGTCGTTGGTCCAGAGTGCTTGCGACGGAGCGCATTCGAGTCCGGTGGCGTTGATGACGTGCTGGAAGGACAGCAGTGGCCCGTCGACCTGCTTGCGCAGCGGTACCACCAGGGTGGTGACGGCGGCGATCGGCCCGCCCAGGCTGTCGGTGGAGCGGAACTTGATCTGGTAGGTCCGCACGCCGACGAAGGCGGGAGGATTGCTGCGGCCGCGCACGGCGATGATGTCGCCGTTGCGGTACGTCGACAGATTCGGTGGTTTCGCGTAGAAGGGATCCGGCAGCGGGCTGGGCATCGCCACGTCGTCGGCGTGCGCGGGAGCCGCGACGACCGCCGGCACTCCGAAGGCCACGAGTATCGCCGATAGTCCAGCGACGGCAACGTGGCGGCGCACTCGCCGACCACCGGAGTGGAATGCACGGACACGTCGACGACCAAGCACTGACAGACCCCCCACGGGCACCGCATCGGCGAGATTCCTCTCGCGTGCACCCCCCGGCGCACGTGCGCCATGTTGCGCCGTCGGGGGTGGGGTATGTCAATAGGCCCTACTGGATCGAATGACCAGGTCGAGGTGGAGGCGGCCTCGCGTGCCGTCGCTGAGCGGTCAGGCGGGCTGTGGGTGCTCGGTGCGCACGTGTTGCGCGGGTTGCGGGCACGACTCGTCGCGACACACCAGCATCACGTCGACGCGCTGCACGCCGGTGTCGGACTCGACGATGTCCTTGCGGACGTAGAGATTCGCCCCGCACGAGGGGCACTTCTTGGGGCTCTTCGTATGACTGGAGGACATGGCCCGAGACTACGCCGGATGTGGTATGGATCACACGCGGCAGGGTTGCGATTTCGTAGCAGTTTTGCCCGCTCAGCGGGCAAAACTGCTACGAAATCGGGGAAGTGGAGCGGGTGACGGGAATCGAACCCGCGTAGCTAGTTTGGAAGACTAGGGCTCTACCATTGAGCTACACCCGCGTGCCGCGCTGTCGTGACCCAGGGCCCCGAACGTCGCATGCGGACAAGACTGTACCCGGTCGGATCGGCCATCCCGAAATCGCCGCCACCGGCGGGTCGTCGACCCGTGCGCGGCGTCGCCGACCACCCGTTTCGTCCGGATGTGGACCGGCACGTACTATTCACTGTTGGCCCTGCTCCCGCGTTCCGACGCCGGATCGGCGCACCATGCGCCGGGGTCGACCGGGATGTGGCGCAGCTTGGTAGCGCATCCGCTTTGGGAGCGGAGGGTCGCAGGTTCAAATCCTGTCATCCCGACTCAGCCGGACGGATCCGATGCTCGGGTACATCGCGCGTATCCGCGTCCGCACACACGACCCAGCCCCGAACCCGATCCACCGCACACACCGCACACAGACCAACCGCAGATATCAGCGACACAAGCAAGGAGCATCAGGCGTGAAGAGCACCGTGGAGCAACTCGGCCCGACCCGGGTAAAGCTCAGCGTGGAAGTGCCGTTCGAGGAGTTCTCCGACAACTTCGACCGGGCCTACCGGACACTCGCCCAGCAGATCCGCATCCCCGGCTTCCGTCCGGGCAAGGCGCCGGCGAAGCTGATCGAGGCCCGCGTCGGCCGCGATGCTCTCCTCGCCCAGGTCGTCGACGACGCGCTGCCGGAGAAGGTGTCGCAGGCGATCGCCGAGACCGAGACCAAGGCCATCGGCCGCCCGGAGGTTGACGTCGCCGAGCTGACCTACGGCGAACCCGTCTCGTTCACCGCCGAGGTGGACGTCCGCCCGGCGATCGACCTGCCCGACTACGCGACGCTTGCGGTCGAGGTGGACCCGGTCACCGACGACGCCGACGCCGTCGACACCCAGCTCGAGGGGCTGCGCGCCCGCTTCGGCACGCTCAAGGGTGTCGAGCGCGGAGCACAGGACGGCGACATGGTGTCCATCGACCTCTCGGCCAGCGTCGACGGTCAGCCGGTCGAGGAGGCCTCGACCGAGGGCCTGTCGCACGAGGTCGGCTCCGGTCAGCTCATCGACGGCCTGGACGAGGCGCTGGTCGGGATGACCGCGGGCGAGGACAAGGTCTTCACCACCACGCTGGTGGCCGGTGAGCACGCCGGCGAGGACGCCGACGTCACGGTGAGGGTCAACTCGGTCAAGGAGCGCGAGCTGCCCGAGCTCGACGATGACTTCGCGCAGATGGCCAGCGAATTCGACACCGTCGACGAACTGCGGGACAGCCTGGCCGAGCGAGTCGCGCAGTCGGCAAAGCTCGAGCAGGCCAACAAGATTCGTGACGCGGTTCTGGACAAGCTGCTCGACAGCATCGACATCCCGCTGCCGGAGAAGGTCGTCGACGACGAGGTCGACGGTCAGCTCGAGCAGGTCCTGCACAGCATTGGCCACGACGAGGACATGCTCGCTCGGCTGCTCGAGGCGCAGGGCACCACTCGCGAGAAGTTCGAGGCCGACGCAAGGGAGAGCGCCGAACGGTCGGTGCGCACCCAGCTGCTGCTGGACGCGATCGCCGAGCAGCAGGAGACCGAGGTCGGTCAGGATGAGCTGACCCAGCAGATCCTGATCCAGGCGCAGCGGTACGGCATGGCGCCGCAGGAGTTCATCCAGCAGCTCACCCAGGCCAACCAGGTCGGCGCTATCTACGCCGACGTGCGCCGCAACAAGGCGCTCAACGAGATTGTCGGGGACGTCACCGTCACCGACACCAACGGTGACACCGTCGAGACCGCCGAGTTCTTCGGCAAGGCCGACGCCGAGCCGGACGCGGCGGACGGCACCGACACCGACTCCGCCGCCGACGACAACACGAGCGCCACGGCCACGGACGAGACCGGCACCAAGTCCGACGACGCCTGAGCGCATCCGGTGCCGCGGGGACGATGCGGCGGCACCGGTGAACAGCCGCGCACGGAGTGCCGTGTGCGGCTGTTCTGCTCTCAGCGAAGTAGCGCGTCTGCGGGACTGTCGGTGCGACCGCATTGGTTAGTGTCGATGAGGACGCCGGAAGCCGCGGCTACGCGGGTCCGGCCCGGGGCCATCGCCTCCGGCCGCCGACCACCCGCCGGCTCAGAATCCGACCAGCACGACGAGAAGACGAAGGCAGGAACCGTGAGCAAGCCCACCATCACCACACCCTCGATGAGTTCGGGAGTCGCCGGGCTGAATCTGACCGATTCGGTGTTCGAGCGGCTGCTCCGCGAACGCATCGTCTTCCTCGGCACCCAGGTCGACGACGACATCGCCAACCGGCTCTGCGCGCAGATCCTGCTGCTGTCGGCCGAAGACCCCACCAAGGACATCAACCTCTACATCAACTCGCCGGGCGGGTCGGTCAGCGCCGGCATGGCGATCTTCGACACCATGCAGCTCGCCGAGTGCGACGTCGCGACCTATGCCATGGGTATGGCTGCGTCGATGGGCCAGTTCCTGCTGACCGCGGGCACCCCCGGCAAAAGGCACGCCCTGCCGCACGCGCGGATCATGATGCACCAGCCGTCGGCGGGCATCGGCGGTACGGCCGCGGACATCGCCATCCAGGCCGAGCAGTTCGCCGCCATCAAGAAGGAAATGAACCGGCTCAACGCCGAGCACACCGGGCAGCCGCTGGAGAAGATCGAGGCCGACGCCGACCGCGACAAGTGGTTCCGGGCCGAGGAGGCCAAGGAGTACGGCCTTGTCGACCATGTGGTCACCCGTCCGTGACGAGCGGCGACCGACGAGCAGCGACCGAAGCCCCCACACCGACCACCCAACGGAGTCCCCGATGACCACCATCCTCCCGTCCGACGCCCTGCCGGCCGACGTCGCCGCAGGCATCCCCGCCTCGGCGCTGGCGCTCCAGCAGATCGAGGCCCGCTACATCCTGCCGCAGTTCATCGAGCACACCCCGAACGGACAGCGGCAGTACGACCCGTACGCGAAGCTGTTCGAGGAACGCATCGTGTTCGTCGGGACCCCCATCGACCAGACGGTCGCCAACGACGTCATGGCGCAGCTGCTGGTGCTGGAGTCGCAGGACCCCGACCGCGACATCACCATGTACATCAACTCGCCCGGCGGCAGCGTGCCCGACATGCTCGCCATCTACGACACCATGCAGTACTTGCACTGCGACATCGTCACCGTCTGCCTCGGTGAGGCCGCGTCCGCGGCGGCGATCCTGCTCGCCGGCGGCACCCCCGGCAAGCGTGCCGCGCTGCCGAACGCGACCATCCTGATCCACCAGCCGCGCACCGGCGGTGCCTACCAGGGGCAGGTCTCCGACCTGGAGATCCAGGCCGCCGAGATCGAGCGGATCCGCAAGCGGCTCGACGAGATCCTGGCCCGGCACACCGGTCAGGATCCGGAGAAGATCCGCAAGGACACCGACCGCGACAACATCCTGTCGGCCGAGCAGGCCAAGGAGTACGGGATCATCGACGAGGTCTTCGAGTACCGGAAGAAGTCGCTCAAGAAGTGACGCGATGCGGGGCGAATTGCTCCGCGACATTTACCCTTATCGGTCGAAGTTATCTGCGCACGCGGGTACCGTCGATGTATCGGACCGAGCGCTCACATGCGGTGGTCCGTGCCCGCCTGCCCTCGGCTGTGACGGTCACAGACGGACAACCGGCAGCCCGGCGAAAGATTCGAGGAAGTAGGTACAGCACGAGATGGCGCGAATCGGAGACGGTGGCGATCTGCTGAAGTGCTCTTTCTGTGGCAAGAGCCAGAAGCAGGTGAAGAAGCTCATCGCCGGGCCCGGCGTGTACATCTGTGATGAGTGCATCGACCTGTGCAACGAGATCATCGAGGAGGAACTCGCCGAGAGCGGCGAGGTCAAGCTCGACGATCTGCCGAAGCCGGCCGAGATCCGGGACTTCCTGGAGAACTACGTGATCGGCCAGGACAACGCCAAGCGCATCCTCGCGGTGGCGGTCTACAACCACTACAAGCGGATCCAGGCCGGTGAGAAGAAGGATTCGCGCACCGGCGAGACCGTCGAGTTGATGAAGTCGAACATCCTCATGCTCGGGCCCACCGGCTGCGGTAAGACCTACCTGGCGCAGACCCTCGCGAAGATGCTCAACGTGCCGTTCGCGATTGCCGATGCCACCGCGCTCACCGAGGCGGGCTATGTGGGCGAGGACGTGGAGAACATCCTCCTCAAGCTCATTCAGGCGGCCGACTACGACGTCAAGCGTGCCGAGACCGGCATCATCTACATCGACGAGGTCGACAAGATCGCTCGCAAGAGCGAGAACCCGTCGATCACCCGCGACGTGTCGGGTGAGGGGGTGCAGCAGGCGCTGCTGAAGATCCTGGAAGGGACGCAGGCGTCGGTGCCGCCGCAGGGCGGCCGCAAGCACCCGCATCAGGAGTTCATCCAGATCGACACCACCAACGTGCTGTTCATCGTCGCGGGGGCGTTCGCCGGGCTGGAGAAGATCGTCTCGGAGCGGATCGGCAAGCGCGGCATCGGATTCGGCAACGAGGTGCCCAGCCGTGACGACGTCGACACCACCGACCACTTCGCCGACGTGATGCCCGAGGACCTGATCAAGTTCGGTCTCATCCCGGAGTTCATCGGCCGCCTGCCGATGGTGGCATCGGTGACCAACCTGGATAAGGAATCCCTCGTCAGTATCCTGTCCGAGCCGAAGAACGCGCTGGTCAAGCAGTACACGAAGCTTTTCGAGATGGACAACGTGGAACTGGAGTTCACCACGGATGCGTTGGAGGCGGTCGCCGATCAGGCGATCCACCGCGGCACCGGGGCCCGGGGTCTGCGCGCCATCATGGAGGAGGTGCTGCTGCCGGTGATGTACGACATCCCCAGCCGCGACGACGTCGAGAAGGTCGTGGTGACCGGCGAGACCGTCTCCGACAACGTGCTGCCGACCATCGTGCCGCGCAAGACCAACCGGGACGAACGGCGCGACAAGAGCGCCTGAGCCGGCGAGTTCGGTGATCCGCCCCCGGCGCCGCCCGCCGTCCACCACACTGATCTGATGACGGATGGGCAGATGACGGGCGACGGCAGGGTCGCCGCAATCGTGTTGGCGGGCGGACGTTCTCGGCGGATGGGCCGGGACAAGGCGGCGATGGACTGGGACGGGCAGCCGATGCTCGCGGCCATCGTGGAGACACTGGGGCGGCGCTGCGAACCGGTTCTGGTCGTGGCTCCGACGTCCTCGCCCGCCTACCAGTCCCTCTACGGCACCGGCGGACCGCACGCCGAATGGATCACCGACGAGCAGCCCGGTCAGGGGCCGCTGTCCGGACTCGCGGCGGGACTCGCCGCAGCCGGGACCGCCGGTGCCGATGTCGCTTTCGTGTGCGCCACCGACATGCCACTTATCACCACCGATCTGATCGACGAACTGCTGCGCGGTCTCCCGGACTCTGCCGACGCCGTGGTGGCCCACGACGCACAACGCGATCATCCGATGGCCGCGGTCTACCGCACCGGAATCGCTCCGACGATCGCGGCGCTCGCGGCATCGGGGGAGCGGCGGATGACGGCGGCGCTCGACGCGGTCACGACGCACCGGATCAGCGTCAGTGACCCGGACTGGCTGACCAACGTCAACGCCCCCGAGGACGTGCACCGACTGCGCGCCTCCAGCGGAGCCTAGGCCCGCCCAGCACCACGCGACCGGGGCCGGGCGCAGGCCCATCGCGCCGACCGGAGACCGGCGGTCCGGCATCGGGGGCGTTCCCTAAGATTGTGGAGTGATGACACCGGACGCCCCCCGCGAGCTGCCGAAGTCCTGGGATCCCGCCGAACACGAGGCGCAGCTGTACCAGGGCTGGGTGGACGCGGGCTATTTCACCGCGGACGCCGACTCCGTCAAGCCGCCGTTCTCGATCGTGATCCCGCCGCCGAACGTCAACGGCTCGCTGCACATGGGACATGCCTACGAGCATGTGCTGATGGACGCGCTGTCCCGCCGGCGCCGCATGCAGGGCTACGAGGTGCTGTGGCTGCCCGGCATGGACCACGCCGCGATCGCTATGCAGACCATGGTCGAACGCAAGCTGGCCGCCGAGGGGCTGACCCGGGACGACCTCGGGCGCGAAAAGTTCATCGAGCGCGTCTGGGTGGAGAAGGCCGAGATCGGCGACAACATCGGCACCCAGATGCGGCGCCTCGGCGACGGCGTCGACTGGAGCCGTGAGCGCTTCACCATGGACGACGGGCTGTCGCGGGCGGTCAACACCATCTTCAAGCAGATGTACGACGACGGCCTGATCTACCAGGCGGAGCGGCTGGTCAATTGGTCGCCGGTGCTGAAGACCGCGGTCAGCGACATCGAGGTCAGCTACTCCGACGTCGAGGGCGAACTGGTGAGCTTCCGGTACGGCTCGCTCGACGACGCCGAGCCGCACATCGTGGTCGCCACCACCCGACTGGAAACGATGCTCGGCGACACCGCGATCGCGGTGCACCCCGACGACGAGCGGTACCGCGACCTCGTCGGGACCGAACTGGCCCACCCCTTCGTCGAGCGGACGATCCCGGTCATCGCCGACGACTACGTCGATCCCGAGTTCGGCACCGGCGCGGTCAAGATCACCCCGGCGCACGACCCGAACGACTTCGCGATCGGTCAACGCCACCGGCTGCCGATGCCGACGATCATGGACGAAGAGGCCCGGATCGCCGGTACCGGAACACAATTCGACGGGATGGACCGGTTCGAGGCGCGGGTCAAGATCCGTGAGGCGCTCGCCGAGCAGGGCCGCATCGTGAAAGAGGTACGGCCCTATCTGCACAGCGTCGGGCACTCCGAACGCACCGGCGAACCGATCGAACCGCGGCTGTCGATGCAGTGGTGGGTCAACGTCGCGTCGCTGGCCAAGGCCGCCGGCGACGCCGTCCGCGACGGCTCCACCGTCATCCATCCGACGTCGATGGAGCCGCGCTGGTTCGCCTGGGTCGACGACATGCACGACTGGACGATCTCCCGCCAGCTCTGGTGGGGGCATCGCATCCCCATCTGGTACGGCCCCGAGGGGGAGGTCGTCTGTGTCGGCCCCGACGAGGAGCCGCCGGCCGGATACACGCAGGAGACCGACGTGCTGGACACGTGGTTCTCCTCGGGGCTGTGGCCGTTCTCCACGATGGGCTGGCCCGACGACACCCCCGATCTCCGCAAGTTCTATCCCACCTCGGTGCTCGTCACCGGCTACGACATCCTGTTCTTCTGGGTGGCGCGGATGATGATGTTCGGCACCTACATCGGCAAGGACCTGGAGCCGGGTCGGCGGGTGCCCTTCCACCACCTGTTCCTGCACGGCCTGGTGCGCGACGAACACGGCCGCAAGATGTCCAAGTCGAAGGGCAACGGCATCGACCCGCTCGACTGGGTGGAACGCTTCGGTGCGGACGCCCTCCGATTCACCCTCGCGCGGGGTGCCAATCCGGGCAGCGACATCTCCGTCGGCGAGGACCACGCGCAGTCGTCGCGGAACTTCGCCACCAAACTGTTCAACGCCACCCGGTTCGCGCTGATGAACGGCGCCACGGTCGGAGAGCTGCCGCCTCCCGACGACCTCACGGTCGCCGATCGGTGGATCCTCGGCCGTCTCGACGAGGTGCTGGCCGAGGTCGACGCCGGGTTCGAGGCGTACGAGTTCGCCAAGGCCTGCGAGGCGCTGTATCACTTCGCCTGGGACGAGGTGTGCGACTGGTACCTGGAGCTGGCCAAGGTGCAGTTCGCCGCCGGTTCCGATGATCCGGCGATCGACGAGAAGCGTGCCGAGACCACTCGATTGGTGCTCGGCGCGGTCCTCGACCCGTTGTTGCGGGCGCTCTCTCCGGTGATGCCGTTCGTCACCGAGGTCTTGTGGCGGGCGCTGACCGGGGGCGAGTCGGTGGTCGTGGCGCCGTGGCCGCAACCCTCCGGCCGGCTGGCCGACCGGGCGGCCGCGGTCGAGATCGACGATCTGCAGCGATTGATCACCGAGGTCCGCCGCTTCCGCAGCGATCAGGGACTGCGGCCCGGTCAGCGGGTGGCCGCCGACTTCGACGGCCTCGACACCGCCGGACTGGCCGACGCCCGTGGCTACCTCGACGCGCTCGCCCGGCTGGATCCGGCGGGCGAGGGCTTCGCCGCGACGGCGACCATCGACGTGCGGTTGTCGTCGGCGACGGTCACCGTCCGTATCGACACGTCGGGCACAGTGGACGTCGCGGCCGAACGCAAGCGGGTCGCCAAAGATCTGGCGGCCGCCGAGAAGGAACTCGCGCAGACCACCGGCAAACTCGGCAACGAGCAGTTCCTTGCCAAGGCTCCCGATCACGTGGTCGCCAAGATCCGCGACCGCCAGCAGGTGGCCACCGAAGAGGTGCAGCGGCTGGGCGCCAAACTGGCCGCGCTGGGAGAGTCGTGAGCGACGACGTCGACCGGCGGGACACCCCCGGCGACCCCGACGACGAGCCGATCTTCACCGCCGCCGATTTCGCCGGCTTCGAGGACGGCGACGACCTGGACACCGGCACCGTCGTACCCGACCGGATGGATCTCGCGTCCTTGCTCCGCGACGACGAGCCGTCCGGGACACGCGGCCGGGTCGGCGAGTACGACGACGATGGCGCCGCAGAGGGGTACAGCGACGCGGGCGGCTACGGCGATTTCGACGCCGACGGGTACGCCGATGTCGACGCCGCCCCGGGTGATGCGCCCGGCGGCGTGATCGTCGCCGACAGTCCCCAGGACCTCGCCGAGCTCGCCGAGTTGGAGACCGAACTCGACACTCGCTGGCCGGAGACGACGATCGATCCGTCGCTCACCCGGATCGCCACCCTGCTCGATCTCCTCGGATCGCCACAGCAGGCGTACCCGGCCATTCAGGTCGCGGGCACCAACGGCAAGACCTCGGTGACGCGCATGATCGACGCGCTGCTGCGGTCGCTGCATCGCCGCACCGGCCGGATCACCAGCCCCCACCTGCAGCGCGTCACCGAACGTATTGCGGTTGACGGCCGTCCGGTGAGCGCCCGCACCTACATCGACACCTACCGCGAGCTGGAGCCGTACATCACCATGGTCGACGACTCGTCGACCGCCGCGGGCGGACCGAGGATGAGCAAGTTCGAGGTGCTGACCGCGATGGCATATGCGATCTTCGCCGAGGCGCCGGTGGACGTCGCAGTCGTGGAGACCGGGATGGGCGGCCGGTGGGATGCCACCAATGTCGTCGACTCCCCGGTCGCGGTGATTACCCCGATCGCGATGGACCACGCCGAGTACCTCGGCGATTCGCTGGCCGCCATCGCGAGCGAGAAGGCCGGAATCATCAAGCGCGGCAAGGACGATCTGGTCGAGGTCGACCCGGTGACGGTGATCGCCCCGCAAGCGCCGGAGGCGATGGAGGTGCTGCTGGCCGAGACCGTCAAGGAGGGCACGGTCGTCGCCCGCCAGGACTCGGAGTTCGCGGTGCTCGACGCCAAGACCGCGGTCGGCGGGCAACTACTCACCCTGCAGGGTCTCGGCGGCGTGTACGACGACATCTACCTGCCCCTGCACGGTGAGCATCAGGCCGCCAATGCATCACTTGCGCTCGCCGCGGTCGAGGCATTCTTCGGTGCCGGACCCGACCGCCAGCTCGACATCGACGCGGTGCGGTCGGGGTTCGCCGACGTCAGTAGCCCGGGGCGGCTGGAACGGGTACGCAGCGCGCCGACGGTCTTCGTCGACGCCGCACACAACCCGCACGGCGCGGCGGCGTTGGCGCGCGCCCTGACCGACGAATTCGACTTCCGGCGGCTGGTCGGGGTGATCGGCATGCTCACCGACAAGGATGCGGAAGGTGTGCTGGCCGCGTTGGAGCCGGTGCTCGACACGGTGGTGCTGACCAACAACGGGTCGCCGCGGGCGATGGACACCGAGTCGCTCGCCGAGATCGCGCGCGAGGTGTTCGCCGAGGACCGGGTCCTG
Organism: Gordonia sinesedis; assembly: GCA_039527305.1. GTDB lineage: Bacteria > Actinomycetota > Actinomycetes > Mycobacteriales > Mycobacteriaceae > Gordonia > Gordonia sinesedis. The sequence continues at coordinate 121,341 of BAAAJU010000004.1, forward strand.
GTCGAACCGTTCCTGCCGGACGCGGTCGAGACGGCGATCGCCCGGGCCGAGGAGTCCGACGACGGCGAGCCCGTGTCGGGTGCCGGGGTCGTCATCACCGGCTCGGTGGTGACCGCGGGCGCGGCCCGCACGCTCTTCGGGAAGGATCCGGCATGACCGAGCCGAACACCGCGGACGAACCGGCCTTCACGCCGCCGGCGACCGACCCGTGGAAGGGACTGCGCGGGGTCATGGCCGGCACCCTCGTCCTCGAGGTCATCGTGATGATCCTGACCTTCCCGATCGTCGCGCGCGTGGGGAGCGGACTGACCTGGTACTCGACGCTCTACCTGGCACTCGTGACGCTTGCGCTGCTGCTCGCGTGCGGCATCCAGGGACGCAAGCACGCGATCGAGATCGACCTGGCGCTGCAGATAGCCGTCATCGCCGGCGGCATCTTCCACTGGTCCATCGCCGTGGTCGGCGTGATTTTCGGCTGCGTCTGGTGGTACATCCGGTACGTCAAACTCGACGTCGAGCGCCGGATGCGGCAGGGACTGCTGCCCGGCCAGGAGCCGATCGGCGAGAGCGGCGGCCAGCCCAGCGAGTAGCGCGTGTGACGCATGTGACGTGAGTTGACGCGAGTGCACTGGAGTCGGTAAGCCGATGCCGGACCGTGACGTGTGGCACCCACTATCCGGTCGTCATGGCTGCCAGAATCACGCTGCCGGGGGGCGGATGTTCCCTTGCGCCACTCAGCTCATCTTCGACGTCAGGACTCGCTTGCGTTTCGCATCCCGCCGCCCAGCCACCTCGTCCGCCCTCCGACTCGGCCCCGCCGGGTCGCCGACCCGTCCGCATGGCCGACGGATGCTGATTGCCGCCGCGCTGGCCGCGGGCGCCGTCGGCGCCGTGACGGTGCCCGGACCGGCCGGGGCGGCACCCGCGGCACCCGCACCCACCGCGGACCGGCCTCCGGTCGGAGCGCCCATCGATACCGTTGCCGGCGAGTACAGCTACCTCGCGACCCGCGAGATGACCCAGCGCGCGGCGACGATGAAGGCGCCGGAAGCAATCGCGTCGTTCCCGGTGCCCGCTCAGTATCGGCCGGCGAATCTGGCGATGGCGGCCCAATTCGACATCGCGTTGCAGTCCGCCCTCGCCGAACCGGGGGGCTGCCTGCAGATCGTGGTCGATCCCCGTTCCAAGACGGGTGCGCTCTTCGACTACGGCTTCGTTCCGGTCGCCCGCCAGTACTGCCCGTGACCGAGCACTGCCCGTGACGCAGCAGTGCCCGTTGATCGAGTACTGCCCGTGACGGACCGGCGCGGGTCACTGCCCGATACAGTGTGCTCGTGACTGACGTGACTGAACGGACTCTCGTACTCATCAAGCCCGACGGCGTGGAGCGGTCGCTGGTCGGCGACATCATCGGCCGGATCGAGCGCAAGGGCCTGACCCTGGTTGCGCTCGAACTCAAGACCGTCGACGACGAACTCGCCGGTGGCCATTACGCCGAACACCAGGGCAAGCCCTTCTACCCGTCGCTGCTGGAGTTCATCACCTCCGGTCCGCTCGTCGCCGCAGTCGTTGAGGGACCGCGGGCGATCGCCGCGTTCCGGCAGATCGCCGGTGGTACCGACCCGGTCGAGAAGGCCACACCGGGCACCATCCGCGGCGACCTCGCGCTGGTGACCCAGAACAACCTCGTGCACGGCTCCGACTCGCCCGAATCCGCGGAGCGCGAGATCGCTCTCTGGTTCCCGAATCTGCAGGGCTGACTGCTGGTCGGGTCGGCTCGAAACCCCCGTGGGCCACGCGGAATGCGGGGAACACGGATGCGTGTGGGATAGTTATACAGTTACCGCGGGCACACTTTGCCCGCGTTGACACCGATGACGTTCGGCATCGGGCCGCACCGGCGCACAGTTCGCCGGGGCGATCCGACAACCGCCTTCCCCGTCGAGGTGGGCCGCGGCTCACCGATGGTGGCCACAGTCCGCCACCCCGATGGCGTAGAGGGCGCCGCCGAGGCCTCATCACCAGCAAGAGCGCACCTCGCGCGCCCGGTGAACCCGGAACCCGCGAGAGCGCGTAGACCACATGACACCGGCCCGCCGAGCGGGCCGACTACATACCGAGCAGACCCTCGCGTGGCCGCGTCCGGACGACGCGCCCGGGGGTCGAGGAGACCGAGTGACCGACAACGGGTCGCCGGCTGACGCGAACGCGGCGTCGGATCCGGCGGAGGAATTTCCCAGCAAACTTCGTGTGCACGCCTTGGCCCGGATTCTGGGCCTCACGAGCAGACAGGTACTGGCCCATCTGGGCGAACTCGGCTGGCACAGCCGCAGCCCACAGTCGAGCGTCGAGCGCGGAGTCGCCGAGGCGGTGGCCCGCCGGGTGCGCGATCACGTGCCCGCCGACGAGTCGGCGGTAGCCGACGACAGCGCGCTCAGCGCTGCGGCCACCACCGCCGGCGACGCACCGTCCGCCGACGCGGAAGCCAGGGCCGAGGAGCCGCCGACGCGGTCGTCGTCGCTGTTCTCCGCGGCCGAGTCCGCCAGTCACGACCCGATCCCCGCGGTCGGGGAGGTGTCGGCGGGTCCGCTGTTTTTGCCACCGGCCGAGACCGCGCGTCCCGACACCCGCTCGACGGACCGCCGGGTGGCGGAGAACCGTCCGGCGGGCGGCCGACGCGCGGCGGACGACTCCGAGTCCGACACGTCCGGCTCGGCGGCCCGCGACACGGGTGAGCCGACCGACGGTGACGCCACCGATCCCGATGCCGGCGGTGACGGCGACGATGCGACGTCCGACAACAAGTCGCGCAGGCGCCGCCGCGGGCGTCGTGGCCGCGGACGGGGTCGTGGGGACCAGACCGATCGCGACGGGTCGGACGACGATTCCGAGACCCGGGACGCCGAGTCCGGGGGCGACGACTCGCGCACCGGCACCGCCGATGCGACGGACGATGGCTCGACGTCTCAGGCCGCGGGAACGAGTGCGAAGACCAAGGGCGACAAGAGCGAGAAGGCCGCGGGGGAGAAGGACAAGGCCGAGAAGACCACGGGCGAGAAGGACAAGAACGCCAAGCCGTCCGGCAAGAAGGGCAAGAAGTCCAAGTCGGGCGGCAAGTCCGGAGACAACGCCGACCAGGACGGGGACACCGCGGGTGACGCCGACGCGGAGACCGAGACCGGCGACGGCGCGGCCGACGACACCGCGTCCGAGGGTGACGGCGGCACGTCGAAACGTCGCCGCCGGCGCCGTCGCCGCAAGGGTGGCGGCGATGGGGACGAGGCGTCCCCCGACGATCCGCCGAACACCGTGGTGCACGAGCGTGAGCCCCGAAGCAAACGCGCGCGGGACGAGGTGCAGGGCATCTCCGGATCGACGCGCCTGGAGGCGAAGCGGCAACGACGCCGCGACGGGCGCGACGCGGGCAGGCGCCGGCCGCCGATTCTGAGCGAATCGGAATTCCTCGCGCGGCGCGAAGCCGTCGACCGGGTGATGGTGGTCCGCGAACGCAGCGCGAATGCCGCGCTGTCGAATTCCGGCTCCCGCCACGATCACGAGATCGAGGACTACACCCAGGTCGCGGTGCTAGAGGATGGTGTGCTCGTCGAGCACTTCGTCACCACCGAGACGTCATCGTCGATGGTCGGCAACATCTACCTCGGCCGCGTGCAGAACGTGTTGCCCGGGATGGAGGCCGCCTTCGTCGATATCGGCCGCGGCCGGAACGGCGTGCTGTACGCCGGCGAGGTCAACTGGGACGCTGCGGGTCTGGACGGCGGGTCACGCAAGATCGAACAGGCCCTCAAACCCGGCGACAACGTCGTCGTCCAGGTCAGCAAGGACCCGGTCGGCCACAAGGGCGCCCGGCTGACCACGCAGATCTCGCTGGCGGGCCGCTACCTGGTCTACGTGCCGGGCGGGACGTCAACCGGCATCAGCCGCAAACTGCCGGACACCGAACGCAAGCGGCTCAAGCAGATTCTGGCCAAGTTGGTCCCCGACGATGCCGGGGTGATCATCCGGACGGCGTCGGAAGGCGTCAGCGCGGAGGATCTGGCCGCCGACATCGACCGCCTGGCCAGCAAGTGGAACTCGATCGAGTCACAGGTGACCGACGCCGAGAAGGGCTCCGGCTCGGCGTCGCCGCGACCGCTGTACGAGGAGCCCGACCTCCTCGTGCGGGTGGTGCGCGACCTGTTCAACGAGGACTTCAAGAAGCTCGTCGTCGAGGGCGACAAGGCGTGGAACCTGGTCGAGGGGTACGTGAGCTCGGTGGCCCCCGACCTGATGGACCGAGTGGAGAAATTCGCCAAGCCGCGGGCCGACGCCCCCGACTCGTTCGTCGTCCACCGCATCGACGAACAACTGGCCAAGGCGCTCGACCGGAAGGTGTGGCTGCCGTCCGGCGGCACCCTGATCATCGAGCACACCGAGGCCATGACGGTCGTCGACGTCAACACCGGCAAGTTCACCGGCTCCGGCGGCAACCTCGAGGAAACCGTCACGCGCAACAATCTCGAAGCGGCCGAGGAGATCGTGCGGCAGATGCGGCTGCGCGACATCGGCGGCATGATCATCGTCGACTTCATCGACATGGTCCTCGAATCCAACCGTGACCTGGTGCTGCGGCGGCTGACCGAGGCATTGTCCCGCGACCGGACCCGGCACCAAGTATCCGAGGTGACCTCGCTCGGCTTGGTGCAGATGACTCGCAAGCGGCTCGGCACCGGGCTCCTGGAGGCATTCTCGACCCCCTGCACGACCTGCGGCGGGCGCGGCATCATCGTGCATGCCAACCCGGTCGAGGTGAAGGCCGACGACAACCGCGGCGGCGACTCGGGCGGCTCCAAGCGTTCCCGGCGCGGCAAGCGCAAGAGCGAACAGCCCGCCGCCGAGAGCAAGCCGGCCCACAACCCGGCCGAACACCCGATGTTCCGGGCGATGGCGGCGCACGCACACGACGAGGACGGCGTCCCGCTCGAGGTCGACACGTCCGATCAGGCCGGCATGTCCGATCAGGTCGACACGTCCGATCAGGTCGACACGTCCCAGCAGGATGCTGTGTCCCGGCGGGGCGACGGCTCCCAGCGGGATGCGGTGCAGCACGATGGCGTAGCGGTCACCGACGGTGACGGCGGCGGTGCCGGAGACGCCGGTCACGCCGACGATGCCGGCAGCAGCGGCGCGGTCACGGCCGTCGCCCCGGAGCCGGTCGAGACCCGGGCACCGCGCGACGCCTCCGCGGAGCCGTCGTCCGAGGCGCCGAGCACGGGACCGGCCACCGACACCGACGGGGCGGCACCGGCGACTACGGAGAAGCCCGATACCGACGCGCCGACGCGTCGCCGCCGTCGCGCGGTGCGCCGCACCGCATCGCCGACGGTGACGTCGGAGCCGATCACCATCCCGGAGGTCCCGGTCACGACGGTGCCCGCGACGACACCCGGCCCGGTGAGTTCGTCCGGTCCGGTCGCGTCGTCCGATGCGGCGGCCGACGTCACCGTCGCGGTCCGGCGGCGTCCGCGCCGGCGCACCGCCGGCCGTCCCGCCGGCCCCCCGGTGGAGGAGTAAACGGACCGGGAGCCGCCGCCGCTGGGGGGCACTGCCAGGCACAACGCAGCGACCGACCAGTTTGACCCGAGCGTGTCGCCTCCCGTAACCTTGACAAGTCGCCTTCCGCGGAGGGTTCGTGCTGTGCCGGTGGGCTCCGGGTAAGACTGCCGGAGGCAGCGTTCACCGCCCGCCCCAGCGAACGAAACCCCGCAGGCAGGCCCCTCTGATGTGATCCGAACGCATCCGGTGCGACAACACCGGACTGCGGTGCGGCCCGCAGCAGCCGACACCAACCACGCCCGGCGCACGACGAAGGTGCGCCGCGCCCGAGATGATGAGTAAGAGGACAGCTTCGATGGCAACGTACGCGATCGTCAAGACCGGCGGTAAGCAGTACAAGGTCGCAGAGGGCGACCTCGTGAAGGTCGAGAAGATCGACTCAGAGCCCGGCAGCACCGTGAGCCTCCCCGTGGCGCTCGTCGTCGACGGCTCGGCCCTGACCACCGACGCCGACGCGCTGGCGAAAATCTCGGTGACCGGCGAGGTCGTCGAGCACGTCAAGGGCCCGAAGATCCGCATCCACAAGTTCAAGAACAAGACCGGCTACCACAAGCGCCAGGGTCATCGTCAGAAGCTGACGGTCCTCAAGGTCACCGGTATCAAGTAAGCACCACCGACATCAGGAGGACTGAGACATGGCACACAAGAAGGGCGCATCCAGCTCGCGTAACGGTCGTGACTCCAACGCCAAGCGCCTCGGCGTCAAGCGGTTCGGCGGCCAGCAGGTCAGCGCGGGTGAGATTCTGGTCCGCCAGCGCGGCACCAAGTTCCACCCGGGCGTCAACGTCGGACGCGGTGGCGACGACACCCTGTTCGCCCTCTCCGACGGCGCGGTGGAGTTCGGCAGCAAGCGTGGCCGCAAGACCGTCAATATCGTCCCGGAGACCGCTCAGGCCTGACCCGAGCGTCGACGAGACACCCGGCTCCGACAGCGGAGCAGCTCTGTCACCAGGGCGGGCCAGGACCTCAGCGTCCGGGCCCGCCCTGAGTGCATTTCAGGTCTCATCGGTCGGGCGGCGAGAATCGCCCGTTCGCGGTGACCGATCCGTACCGGTGCCCGAAGATCGAGAGCAGACCACACCTAGACAGGCAGATCCGGCCCAGCGGGCGGGGGTCTGCCGAAGGAGGACAATCATGTCGCGGTTCGTCGACCGGGTGACCATTCACGCTGCCGCCGGCAACGGAGGTCACGGCTGCTCCTCGGTGCACCGGGAGAAGTTCAAGCCGCTCGGCGGCCCGGACGGCGGCAACGGCGGCAACGGCGGATCGGTCCGGCTGGTCGTCGACCCGCAGGTGCACACGCTGCTCGACTTTCACTTCCGGCCGCACGCCAAGGCCGGTAACGGCAAGCCGGGTGCCGGCGACAACCGGAACGGTGCCACCGGCGACGACCTCGTCCTCAAGGTGCCGGACGGAACCGTCGTCCTCGGCACCGACGGCACCATCCTCGCCGACCTCGTCGGCGAGGGCGCCACCTTCGACGCGGCCCGAGGGGGACGCGGCGGCCTGGGCAACGCGGCACTGGCGTCGAAGGCCCGGAAAGCACCCGGCTTCGCCCTGCTCGGCGAGGAGGGGGAACGCCGGGATCTGGTGCTCGAACTGAAGTCCGTCGCCGATGTCGGGCTCGTCGGGTTCCCGTCGGCGGGCAAATCGTCGTTGGTGTCGGTGTTGTCGGCGGCCAAGCCGAAGATCGCCGATTACCCGTTCACGACGCTGGCGCCGAATCTCGGTGTGGTGCAGGTCGGCGATCAGGTGTTCACCATCGCCGATGTGCCCGGACTGATTCCCGGGGCCTCCGAGGGCCGCGGTCTGGGCCTGGACTTCCTGCGTCACCTGGAGCGGTGCGCGGTGCTTGCCCACGTCGTCGACTGCGCCACACTGGAACCCGGGCGCGACCCGATCTCCGACATCGACGCGCTCGAAGCCGAGCTCGCCGCCTACCAGCCGGCACTGGACGCCGACCACGGCCTTGGTGATCTCGCCGAGCGACCCCGCGTGGTGATCCTGAACAAGATCGACATCCCCGATGCCGCCGAACTCGCCGACCTCATCGAACCCGAACTGCGCCAGCGGGGTTGGCCGGTGTTCCGGGTATCCGCGGTCACCCACGAGGGGCTCAAGGAGCTGACCTACGCGCTGGCCCGGATGGTCGCCGAGTATCGGGAGGCACATCCGAAGCCGACGGCGCGGCGAGTCGTCATCCGGCCCAAGGCGGTCGACGAGTCGGAGTTCTCGGTGGCACCCGATCCGGAGATCCCCGGCGGGTTCGTCGTGCGCGGCACGCGGCCGGAACGGTGGATCGCGCAGACCCAGTTCGACAACGACGAGGCGGTCGGGTATCTCGCCGACCGGCTCAACCGTCTCGGTGTCGAGGACGAACTGGTGCGGCTCGGTGCGCAACCCGGGGCCGCGGTCACTATCGGTGACATGACCTTCGACTGGGAACCGAGCACACCGATGGGTGACGACGTCCCGATCACCGGGCGCGGCACCGATATTCGGCTCGACCGCACGGAACGGGTCGGGGCGGCCGAACGCAAGGAGGCGCGTCGGATGCGCCGCGGCCGCTTCGACGATCCGGACACCGACGCCGTCGTGCACGACCCGTCCGACGCCCCTCGTGCCGATCCCCGCGGACGGCACCGATGAGCGACGCGCGCGAGGCGCTGGCGCACGCTCGCAGCGTCGTCGTGAAGATCGGATCGTCGGCGCTCACCGACCTGGACCAGGGACTCGACTCGGCCCGGCTGGATCGGCTGGCCGACGCGCTCGAGGCGCGGATGCGGGCGGGTTCGGACGTCATCGTCGTGTCGTCGGGTGCGATCGGCGCCGGTATCGCCCCGCTCGGGTTGCGCAAGCGACCGACCGACCTGGCGACGAAGCAGGCCGCGGCCAGCGTCGGGCAGCTCGCCCTCGCGCATGCGTGGGGGACGTCGTTCGGCCGGTACGGGCGCACCGTCGGACAGGTACTGCTCACCGCCGACGACATCTCCAACCGTGCGCACCACGCGAACGCGCAACGCACTCTGGATCGGCTGCGGTCGCTGGGTGCGGTCGCGGTGGTGAACGAGAACGACACCGTCGCCACCAACGAGATTCGCTTCGGTGACAACGACCGGCTGGCCGCCCTCGTCGCGCACCTGGCCGGTGCCGATGCGCTGGTCCTGTTGTCGGACGTGGACGGACTCTACGACGGCGATCCGCGCAGGCCGGGTCCGGATGGGCGGATGGCGCAGTTCATCCCGGAGGTCACCGGTCCGGAGGATCTGGACGGCGTGGTCGCCGGTGCCGGCGGGGCGCTCGGTACCGGCGGGATGGCGTCCAAACTGGCGGCCGCCCGCCTGTCCGCGGATGCCGGCGTGCCGGTGCTGCTCGCGGCGGCTGCGGACGCCGACCGGGCGCTCGCCGACGCATCGGTCGGGACCGTGTTCGCGGCACGCCGGGAACGGTTGTCCGCGAGGCGATTCTGGGTGCGCCACGCCGCCGATGCGCGCGGTCAGATCGTGCTCGACGACGGCGCGGTCGCCGCGGTCTCGCGCCGCCGGTCGCTGCTCGCCGCGGGGGTGGTCGGTGTGCGGGGCCGGTTCTACGACGGTGACGTCGTGGAACTCGTCGACACTGAGGGCACCGTTCGGGCGCGGGGTGTGTCCGCCTACGTCGCCGACGACGTGGCGCGAATGGTGCGGCGGTCGACGTCCGAGCTGCCCGCCGAACTGCGCCGACCGGTGGTGCACGCGGACGACCTGGTGACCGTCTGAGCGCCGTGCGGGGTACGAGACCGGGCGGATGATGCTGCCGAGGGCGAGATCGATCGACATTGTGCCCGGAAACCGGGCACAATGTCGATGGATTTCTAGGCCGCGAGTGCCGGCAGCACCGTGCCGCAGTAGTGGTCGATCTTGAGGTCGGCGAGGTCGTCGGCGCGGGTGGGACCACGGTTCACGATCGCCAGCGCCTTCCCGGTCCGGTGTGCGTGCCGGGCAAACCGCAGCCCCGACATCACCGTCAGCGACGACCCGACGACGAGGAGCGCGTCGGCGTCGTCGACCATCGAAAATGCTTGCCGAACAGAGTGTTTGGGGACGCTCTCGCCGAAGTAGACGATGTCCGGCTTGAGGATGCCGCCGCACTCCGGACAGTCGATCATGACGAAATCCGAGGTGTCGTCGATCCGGGCGTCGGCATCGGGTGCGACCTCGATCGCCCCGCGGCCCGCGACCCGCTCGGCGAAACCGGCGTTGAGGTCCTCCAGGATGCCCGCCAGCCGATGCCGGGAGATCCGCCAGTCGCACCTCAGGCAGCGGACCCGGCCATAACAGCCGTGGAGTTCGATGACCCGAGTGCTGCCGGCCTTGGTGTGCAACATGTCGACGTTCTGGGTGATCACCCCGCTGACCACGCCACGCCGTTGCAGTTCGGCCAGCGCGACGTGGGCAGCATTCGGCCTGGCCGCATCCATGTGGCGCCAGCCGAGGTGATTGCGGGCCCAGTAGTGGCGGCGGAACTCCGGCGAGGACAGGAACATCTGCAGCGTCATGGGCGTGCGCACCGGCGCGCCCGGGCTGCGGTAGTCGGGGATACCGGAATCGGTCGACAGGCCCGCACCGGTGAGCACCGCCACCCGTCGCCCGGCCAGCAACGCTCGGAGCCGGTCCACCCGATCGACCAGGTCGGTGTCGGGGTCGGTCTGTTCGGCAGGTGCCCAGCCGACCTGCAGACGAGTACGCACCCTGTCCAGGGTATCGGCACGCTGCCGGTTCGGCTCTCCGCTGGTTGAGTAGCTGCGAGCGACGTGGACGGCTCCCCGCTGGTTGAGTGGTGGCGAGCTACGCGGACGGCTCCCGGGCCTTGGCCCCGGTTTGTGGACACGGGGTGGGATTCAGGCTGCGCGTCTGAGTTTAGGGTGAGTGCGCGTTTCGTAGTCGTTCGGGGACGTGTACTGGCAGTACGAGTGTCGGCGTGTGGTGTTGTAGCTGGTGATCCATCGGAATACGTCACGGCGACAAGATTGCGCGTCGGGCCAGCATGCATTGTCTTGTAGCACTTCGCGTTTGAGTGCAGCGTTGAAGGATTCGGCGAGTGCATTGTCGGCACTGGTGCCCACGGCACCCATCGACTGCCGCACGCCGGCCTCGGCGCATGCGAGGGCGAAGTTCTTCGAGGTGTACACCGATCCGTGATCGGAGTGGAAGATCGCGCCGTTCAGGGACCCGCGGGTGGCCTGAGCGGCACGGAGTGCGTCGATGACCAGGGACTCGCGCATGTGATCGGCGATGGCCCAGCCGACCAGCCGACGGCTGTAGCAGTCGATGACAGTCGCCAGATACAGGTGCTGGGTGTTCTGGTTGTCGCCGACCGTTGCCAGCGGCAGGTAGGTGATGTCACCGACGTAGCGCTGGTTCGGTGCGGCCGCGGTGAAGTTGCGACGAACAAGGTCGGCGACCACCTGGTTCGACCGATCGGAAATCGTGGTCCGGACGCGCCGCCGTTGTCGGTAGCCGGCGATTCCAGCCGCGCGCATCACCCGCGCTACACGTTTGCGGTTCACTCGCTCGCCAGCAGGCTTTCCGTCGTTGAGTTCAGCGGTGACGCGCGGTACTCCGTAGGCGGGGGTGACGGCATGGATGGCCTGGATCCGCTCGAGCAGCACCGCGTCATCGTCGGCACGCTGCTGGCGGGCGGCGGCGGCGTTGAGCCAGGCGTAAAACGACAAGCGGGAAAGCTCGACGAGTGCACACAGCCACTTCACCGGGTAGGCGTCGCAGTGGTCGGCGACGAACTGGAAGCGGCTCACCAGTTCGTCTCCCCGGCGAAATACTTGGCCGCCTTCTGCAGGATCTCGCGCTCGGTAGCCAGCTTCGTCGTCTCCGCCTCAAGTTGGCGTACCCGCGACCGCAGCCGCACCAGCTCCTGCTCGGGTGTCTCCGCCGCCGGCGGTCGATCCCCACCGGGCGAGCTCGTCGCGGGCTTGAGTGCGCTCGTGGTCGGTGACCCGTCGGCGGCGGTCTTGCGACCGGTGCCGTACTTGTCGAGCCACCCCCGCAGGGTGCCACGCTCGATCCCCAGATCCGCGGCGATCGCGCGGATCGTTGCCCCCGGCGTGCTCTCGTACAAGTCGACAGCGTCCCGACGAAACACCTCGTCGTAATGCATGCGTGCCATAGTTATCGATTCTCTCGCTTCCCCAGCAACTGCTGGAATCAGCGTGTCCAACAACCAGGGTCAAGGCCCCCCCGCTGGTTCGCGTGCTCCCCGCTGGTTGAGTAGCTGCGAGGAACGAGCAGCGTATCGAAACCAGCAGCCTTCCGAAACCGACTGCGGCCCTACGCATCCACAACTGGAACGTCAGCGCATCGACACGACAATTATTGTCGCGAGAGTCCGCTGACGTGTCGATTGTGGTCGCCCGCCCTCGACGAGAGCGGCATCGAGATCACCGCGTGGCGAGCATCGCGCCCATGCCGGAGCCGCTGCGCCACGTCGGGGTCACCGCCAACGACTCGATACGCCATCCGTCCGGGGTGTCGCGCGCCTCGGCGCGAACCACGCTGCCCGCGCCGAAGTGGGCCTCCAGCGCGGTGGGTGGCAGATGGTCGGGCGCCCACAGATGTATGGCCACCAGGTTCGCCCGAATACGAGCACGATCGTCGTCGGTGTCGACGAGGACATCCGTCAGCCGGTGCTGGGTGGCGGAGAAGCGGGCGAAGCTTGCCATCTGTGCGTCGAGCAGGGCGTCCGGCCCGACGATCGGGTCACCGTGTGGGCGGACGACACGGCAGTCGTCGGTGAAGACCGAGCGGAGCAGTTCGATCTCGAGGGCATCGTCGTCGATAGCGGCGAAATAGCGGGAGAGGAGGTCGGGGATCGCGGTGTGGTCCATCGGGAGTTCCAATCTGGGAACGCTGTTCCCATTCGGGTGTGGGAACACCGTACCCGATTAGGATGCGGGATGTGAAGCGACGAAATGCGGCGCCGGGAATGGACGACATCGCGAGCCAGGCCATCGCGCTCGCCGACGCTCGCGGCATCGATGCGGTGACGATGCGCCGGCTGGCCGCCGAGCTGGGTACCGGGACGACCTCGCTCTACCGGGTGATCGACGGTCGCGACGCACTCGTCGAGGCGATGGTGGACGGTGCCCTGGCGCAGTTTGCCCCGGCGCCACCGACCGGCCGGTGGCGTACCGATCTGGCGGCCTTTGCGCATGCGGGCCGCGAGGTGTTGCTCGCTCACCCGTGGCTCGGGGCGGTGATGTCGGCGCGTCCCGCCTTCGGCCCGCACGCGATGCGGCGGCTCGAGACGGGATTAGCGGCGGCGACGACAGCAGTCGAGCAGGTAGCAGGCACGCGTGGAACGTCGACGGATGGCGATGTCGTGCTGGGCCGCGTGCTGGAGATTCTCGACGTGGTGAATGCCTACGTCTTGGGTGCGGTCACCCGGGAGATCGCGGAGCGGGGCGTGGATTCGGCCGGGGAGGACCCGCCAGCGGCGAAATCGGCGTCGGCCGATCCGGCGGTCGACTCGGCAGTCATCGACGCGGGCGCGGCCCCGAAAGAGAGGTGGCAGCGGCGGTCTGGGCCGCGGGTGCGTGAGCTACTCGCCGGCGGAGGGCTGCCGCACGTCGAGCGCATGGTGCGGGGCGACCCCGATGCCATGTCCCCGGATACGCGATTCGCCCGTGGCCTGCAGGTCGTCCTCGACGGTGTGCAGGCCGCGGGCGAATCGTGATCGGCGGCGGTCGCTACCGGTGGCTCCGACCCATGACGCTGGCCGGTGCCGGTGGCGCCGACCCATGACGCTGGCCGGCGATGCGACCGTCAGGCCGACGCGGTCTCGGCGTGCCGGCCGGCAGGTTGTTCGGGCACGGCCACCAGCGGGTAGACGCCGTTCTCGTCGTGCACCTCGGTGCCGACGACCGGCGGGTTGAACACGCACAGCATCCGCATCTGGGTGTCCGCCTTGACCGTGTGGCGTTCGTGCCCGTCGAGCAGGTACATCGTGCCGGGAGCCAGGGGATAGGTCTCGCCGGTCTCCCGGTCGGTCAGCGTGCCTTCGCCCTCGACCAGCCAGACCGCTTCGACGTGGTTGGCGTAGTGGAACTCGTTGACGCTTCCCGCCTTGATCGTCGTCTCGTGGAAGGAGAAGCCGACCCGGTCGCCGCCCAATACGATCCGCTTCGAGCGCCAGTTGCCCTTGGGGTCGGCGACGTCGCGCTCGGTGTCGGTGATTTCTGCGGTGGTGCGAACGATCATCCGATCACCTTCTTCGTCGACTCGGTCAGGATGGTCAGGCCGCGCTCCAGCTCCTCATCGGAAATGGTGAGGGGCGGAAGCAGTTTGACGACCTCGTCGGACGGTCCCGACGTCTCGGCGAGCAGTCCGGCGCCGAATGCCTCGGCGCAGACCTTGCCTGCGGAGGCGGGTTCGGCGAAGACCAGGCCGCGCACCAGACCGCGGCCACGGGTGGTGATGCCGTCGAGATTCGCGCAGAGCTCGGTGAACACCTCGTTGATGCGCTCGCCCTTACGGTGCACCTCGCTGGTGAGGGTGTCGTCGCTCCAGTAGGTGTCGATCGCCTTCGCCGCGGTGACGAACGCCGGATTGTTGCCGCGGAAGGTGCCGTTGTGCTCCCCGGGCGACCAGACGTCGAGATCCCGGCGGATCAGGGTCAGCGCCAGTGGCAGCCCGTATCCGCTGATCGACTTCGACAGCGTGACGATGTCGGGGACGATGCCAGCCTCCTCGAAGGAGAAGAACTCGCCGGTCCGGCCGCAGCCCATCTGCACATCGTCGACGATCAGCAGAATGTCGCGGCGGCGGCACAGTTCGGCGAGGGCACGCAACCACTCGGCGCGGGCCACGTTCACGCCGCCCTCGCCCTGGACCGTCTCCACGATGACCGCCGCCGGACGGTTGAGTCCGCTACCGGAGTCGTCGAGAACCCGCTCGAACCACGCGAAGTCCTCGACGACGCCGCCGAAGTAGTTGTCGAACGGCATCGGTGTCGCGTGCACCAGCGGGATGCCCGCTCCGGCGCGCTTCATCGAGTTGCCGGTCACCGACAGCGAGCCCAGCGTCATTCCGTGGAACGCATTGGTGAAGCTGATGATGGACTCGCGGCCGGTCACCTTGCGCGCCAGCTTCAGGGCCGACTCGACCGCATTGGTGCCGGTGGGCCCGGGGAACTGAATCTTGTAGTCGAGTTCGCGCGGCGCCAGGATCTTCTGGGTGAATGCCTCGATGAACTGGCCCTTGGCGGCCGTGGCCATATCCAGGCCGTGGGTGATGCCGTCGTTCTCGATGTACTCCAGCAGCGCCGACTTGAGTATCGGATTGTTGTGGCCGTAGTTCAGTGACCCCGCACCGGCGAAGAAGTCGAGGAACTCGCGTCCGTCGAGGTCGGTCAACCACGAACCACGGGCACGCCCGAACACCGTCGGCCAGCTGCGGCAGTAACTACGCACCTCAGACTCGTGCTGGGTGAAGATCGCGTCATCGATAGGCGTGTCGAGTAATTCCATGGGTCGTCCTCCGGGTGAGGTGGGGAGTGGTCTGGTCTGAATGCGGGCGACGAGTCACCCGTTCACCGACGTCTTCGGTTGTGCTGTGGCGGTGGTCCCGGTGTGTTGGGCACTGAGAAACAGCGTGCGCCCTGCGCATCGAATGCGCGAATCGGAATGTCGAAACAACGGGAATTCGCGCACTGAGCGAGTTGGGAATGCGGCAACAGTGTGCGCAGTGCGCATCACACCAGGCACCGGCGCCGGAACGGCGGTGTACGGCAACGGCGTCCGGGCCACCATCGGTCAGGGCTCGGGGACCTCGGGTTCGAGCAGATAGAGATCCTCGGGCTGGTGCGCATCCGGGAAATCCTCGGCGGCGAACAGGTCGCGCCGAGTGAACGCGAGCCCGCGGGCCTCGGCCACCGACGCGAACAACCGTTGCGACGCAACATTATCCGGGCTGATGGTGGTGTGCATGGCAACCACCCCACGACGTTGCACGCGGTCGAACAGGCGATGCAGCATGCTCGCCGCGATGCCGTGTCCACGGTGCGCATCGTCGACCGCCACCTGCCACACCATCAAGGTCGACGGGTCGGTCGGGCGTCGGTATCCGGTGACGAATCCGATTGCGCGGCCATCGACCTCGGCGACGATCGACGTCTCGGCGAAGTCGTGGCACCACAGCACATAGGAATAGCTCGAATTGACGTCGAGAACCTGTGAATCCGAGGCGATTTCCCAGAGCCGAGTACCGTCCGCCACCGTCGGGGCGCGGTAGTCGAAGGTGAGCAGAGTCGATGGGGCCGTGCTTGTCTGGGACGGGCTCATAGCATTATCGACGTTAACAATGCGTTTCAGAGAAGTCATGCCTCGCGCCGAATCAGTACCCGATATCGCCGCCTTCCGCCAGTTCAGCGGGGTGATGTGATGCGTCTCACGCGCGGTGGGGCGCCGCGTTCCATCGTCGAGGGATCTCCATCGTCAGGGACACCGGGAGACAATGAGTCCATGACGAGGATCATCGCCGGTGAGTTCGGCGGACGTCGGCTGAAGGTGCCCGACGAAGGCACGCGCCCCACGACCGACCGGGTCCGTGAGGCACTGTTCAGCATCATCGGCGCGCGGGTAGACCTTGACGAGCTCGACGTCCTCGATCTGTACGCCGGCTCCGGCGCGCTCGGGCTGGAGGCGCTGTCCCGGGGAGCGCGCACGGTGACCTTCGTCGACGACCGCCGCCGGGCCAGCTCCATCATCGCGGCGAACCTCGCGACGGTGGGCGCGACCGCACGCGGAAGAGTGATCACCGGGCCGGTGGCCGGATATCTCGCGGGCAGTCCGACGGAACGGGTCGGGTTGGTGCTCACCGACCCGCCGTATGCCCTCGACTCGACCACGGTGACGGAGGATCTACGAAGGATCGCCGCGGACTGGCTGGCCGACGGGGGACTGGTGGCGCTCGAGCGCGACGCGCGATCCGCCCCGGTCGAGTGGCCGGAATCAATGACCGTCATCGTCGATAAGACCTACGGCGACACGAGAATTCAGGTGGGGTACCGCTCGTCGGACGACCCATCGGAAGGGGAGTGAGATGCGCATCGGTGAGCTGACCACGGACCTGCCCATCGTCGGGGCTCCGATGGCTGGTGGGCCGACCACGCCGGAGCTGGTCGCGGGGGTGAGCGACGGGGGCGGACTCGGCACGTTGGCCGCCGGGTACCTGACCGTCGATGCGCTGGAGGCGTTGGTGGCCGACGTGGAACGGCTGACTTCGGCGCCATACGCGGTCAACCTCTTCCTCGGCGGACCCGATGTGCTCGCCGACCCGGAGATCGGCGACCGCATGCGCGAGACGGTCGACGACTACCGGCGAGAGCTGGCGCCGGAGGCCGAACGGCTCGGCGTCGAACCGGGGGAGGCGAGGTACTCCGACGAGTTCGTCGACGACAAGATTGCGATGCTCGCCCGATACCGTCCCGCGCTGATCAGCGTCACCTTCGGCGCCCCCTCGGCCCACCTCGTTGCCCGGGTTCACAACGATGTCGGCGTACCTCTCGCGGTGACCGTGACCTCGGTCGGCGAGGCCACCCGGGCGGTCGCGCTGGGGGCCGACGCGCTGATCGCGCAGGGAATCGAGGCCGGCGGCCATCGCGGACTCTGGCGAGACGATCCCCTCGATCCGCTCGGGGGCCCGGCGCTGCCGACGACCGAATTGGTCGACGAGATCGTGGCCGTCACGGATCGTCCGGTGATCGCCGCGGGCGGGATCGCCGACAGCGCCGCGGTGCGGGCGCTGACCGACCGCGGTGCGGCGGCCGCGCAGGTGGGCACCCTGCTGCTGTGTCGCGACGAGGCAGGCACATCCGCGGTGCACCGTGGCGCGCTGCTCGAGCGCCGCTACACCGACACGCTGGTGACCAGGGCATTCTCCGGGCGATCGGCGAGATCCCTGCGCAACCGGTTCGCCGAGCAGCACTCGGCGACCGCGCCGGCGGCCTATCCGCACGTGCATCACGTGACCAAACCGCTCCGTGCGGCGGCGGCGAAGGCGGGCGACCCCGACGGCGTCAACCTCTGGGCCGGAACCGGATGGCGCGCGGCACGATCCGGTCCCGTGCGCGAGCTGATGGATCAGTTTCGTGCGGAGCTCGGAACGCCCCGCGACTGAGCCCCGGCACCGCATCCACCGTGCGAGGCACAGGTAGGTTTGCGCCATGACCACGACCGCAGTGCTGCCCGGCTCGTTTGATCCGTTCACTCTCGGGCACCGGTACGTCGTGGAACGCGCGGCCACCTGTTTCGACGAACTGGTGGTCACCGTGGTGGTGAATCCCAATAAGCGCGGGCTGTTCAGCATTGACGAACGCATCGCCCTGATACGCGAGGACTGCGCCGATCTGCCCAACGTCCGGGTCGACCGGTGGAGTGGGCTGCTGGTGGACTATGTGCGCAACGAATCGATCGACGCGATCGTCAAGGGGCTGCGGTCGTCGGTCGACTTCGACTACGAACAGCCGATGGCGCAGATGAACCGGGAACTGGGCGACGTGGAAACGGTGTTCCTGCTGACCGATCCGCGCTTCGCGCACGTATCGAGTTCCCTCGTCAAGGAAGTCGCCCGGCTCGGCGGGGACCTCACCCCGTATCTGTCGCCGAATGTCCACCGACACCTGACCGCGACGCTCGCCGGCGAGCGCAGCGTCTGACGCGCACCGTCGAGCATCGGGCTGACCGGACACGCGCCGATCGAAGAGGGGCCGATCGGGCATGGGCCGATCGAATACGGACCTGTCACTGCGCGCAGCCTCGCAGTCTCCCGTGGACGGCCCGCGCGTTCTGGCCGGCAGCCGCTGAGTCAGTCGCGTTGGTAACTCGCGCCGGTCTCACGCGCGGCCGCGACACGCCACGGATCCGGCCTACCCAGTCACAACTGCACCATTCGGCACAATAGTCACAGACGTTTCACCGATCGAACCAAGGCAATCGCCGGATTGGGGTGGCTGTGTACCGCGTATTCGAAGCTCTCGACGAGCTCGTCGCCATCGTGGAAGAGGCGCGAAGCGTGCCGATGACGGCCGGTTGCGTCGTTCCGCGGGGCGACGTGCTGGAACTCCTCGACGACATCAAGGACTCGATCCCGGGTGAACTCGACGATGCCCAGGACGTCCTCGACCAGAAGGACACGCTGATCGGCGACGCCCGCGAGCACGCGGAAAATGCTGTCGCCAAGGCCGATTCGGAATCGGAAGCGATGGTCGCGCACGCGCGCGCCGAAGCCGATCGCATCCTCGCCGAGGCCAAGGCGCAGGCCGACCGGATGGTCGACGAGGCGGGTGCGCATGCGTCGTCGATGATCGCCGACGCCACCGACGATGCGCACCGCCTCTCGGCGAGCGCCAACCGCGAGTTCGAGGCCGTCACCGGCCGTGCCCGCGCGGAGGCGCAACGAACGATCGACGCCGCGAACAACACCTACGACAAGTCGGTTGCCGACGGGATCGCCGAGCAGCAGCGGCTCGTGTCCGAGGCCGAGGTGGTCACCGCCGCGAAATCGGAGGCCGAGCGCATCATCGACGCCGCTCACGCCGAAGCCGACCGGCTGCGCGGGGACTGCGACGTCTACGTCGACGAGAAGCTCGCCGAATTCGAGGAGGTGCTCACCGGCACGCTCCGTTCGGTCAACAGGGGGCGCCACCAGCTGCGCACCGGCGCCGGCACCCACGACTACGTCGAATACCCGCGCAGCGTCGACGTGGACGCGGCCGGACATCCGCGCGGTGGGGTCCAGGGTGGCGCGCACCCGGCCGGATACGAGCGTGAGCAGGGATCGCCACTCGCGGTCTGAGTGCTGGCCCACGCGTCCGGCGGTGTGTTCGATGAATCCGCATGTCGGGCGTATCGTGCAACTGTGGTCGACAACGCAGTGACGCCAGAGAAAAGGGCGGCAACCGGGTCCGAATCGTCAACCCGTTCCGACCCGTTCGTCATCGACGTTCGCAGCCTGGGGCGGCGGCCCGGCAGCATGACCGAGGTGCACCGCACCGTCCGGGCACCCGAGCGTATCGGGGTGGAGATGATCGGGATCCCCGCCGACTCCGAGGTCGACCTCGATCTGCGCCTGGAGGCGGTGAGCGAGGGGGTGCTGGTCACCGGCACGGTAGGCGGCGAGACCGTGGGCCAGTGCGCGCGGTGTCTGGAGCCGCTGGACGGCACCGTCACGGTGTTCCTCACCGAGTTGTTCGCGTACCCGGGGAGTGAGACCGAACAGACCACCGACGCCGACGAGATTCACCGCATCGTCGATGACCGGATCGATCTCGAGCAGTCCGTCATCGACGCCGTCGCGCTGGAGCTGCCGATGTCGCCGCTGTGTTCCGACGACTGTGCGGGTCTGTGTTCGGTGTGCGGGGTCCGCCTGGCGGTCGCCGAACCCGATCACGGCCACGACATCATCGACCCGCGCTGGGCGGCACTGGCGGATCGGTTCGGCGACGCCGCGCCGGATTCGTCCGAGCCGGCCAATGCGGCGAGTGGCGAGGGTGCCGGCGGTGACGGGCCGAGTGGCGACGGCCAGAGCGGCGACGGTCAGGGTTCTCGGTGACCGGTACCGACACCGAGAAACCGGCACCGAGACCGGCGACGGACGCCACGACGGCGGGCACGCCCGCAGCCGCGGACACCAGCACACCCGAGATCAATACACCTGGCGTGACCGCCGACCATCGCTTCGGCGACCTGGTCGCGGCCATCGACGTCGATCTGCCCGTCGAGATCTTGACGCTCGCCCTCACCCACCGCTCCTACGCCTACGAAAACGGCGGCCTGCCCACCAATGAGCGGTTGGAGTTCTTGGGCGACTCGGTGCTCGGCGTCGTTATTACCGAACGGCTCTACCTGCGGTACCCAGACCGCCCCGAGGGCGAACTGGCGAAGATCCGCGCCAGCGTGGTCAATATGCACGCCCTGGCAGAGGTGGCGCGCGGCCTCGGCGACGGAGGGCTCGGCCGCCACTTGTATTTGGGCCGCGGCGAAGAGCTGACCGGCGGTCGGGACAAGGACTCGATTCTCGCCGACGGCCTGGAGTCGATCTTCGGAGCCGTCTATCTCACCCATGGCCTGGCGACCTCGCAGCGGGTTATCCGGCGATTGTTCGACGACGTCATCGACCGTGCGGGTCACCTGGGCGCCGGGTTGGACTGGAAGACGTCGCTGCAAGAACTCAGCGCGGAGCGGGGTTTCGGGCCCCCGCAGTACCAGATCTCGTCCACCGGACCCGATCACAGCAAGCAGTTCACCGCGCGAGCGCTGGTGGCCGGTGAGCGGATTGGCGAGGGGACCGGCCGCACCAAGAAGGAGGCCGAGCAGCGGGCGGCCGCGCAGGCGTGGCAGGTACTCACCGACCGCGTCGTCGCCGGCGGTGGCGACGGCGACGGCGAAGGTGCCTGAGCTTCCCGAGGTCGAGACCGTCCGTCGCGGACTGGCCGATCACGTCGTCGGCCGGCGGATCGGGTCGGTGCAGGTGTTGCACCCGCGCGCGGTGCGGCGGCATGTCGGCGACGCTCCCGACCTCACCGCCCGGCTCGCCGGCAAGCGCATCACCGCGGCCCGCCGCCGCGGCAAGTACCTGTGGCTCGACGCCGCCGACGATGCGGATCGCGTCGCCGTCGTCATCCACCTCGGCATGAGCGGCCAGATGCTCGTCTCGCGCGCCGGCGCCCCCGATCACACGCATCTGCGGATCCGTGCGGTTCTCGACGACGATCCCGGGGCAGACGGAGATCCCAGCACCGACGGCGGTCCCGGCGCGGGGGACAACTCCGCGACCAGGATCGGTGACGCGGTCGGCGACGAGTTGCGGTTCGTCGATCAGCGCACCTTCGGCGGCTGGCATCTCGACGACTTCGTCGACGACCCGTTCGGCGGTGCCCATACCGACCTCGACTCCGGTGCCGACTCCGGGACGGGCTCCGAGCGAATCCCCGCCACCGTGCCGGAGTCGATCGCGCACATCGCGCCCGACCCGTTCGAGCCCGGCTACGACCGCGATCGGGTGGTCGCCCGGATCCGCGCCAAGCACACCGAGATCAAACGCGCGCTGCTGGACCAGTCGCTCATCTCCGGCGTCGGCAATATCTACGCGGATGAGGCGCTCTGGCGGGCCAAGCTGCACGGCACCCGACTCACCGACCGCCTCTCCCGCGCCAAGGTCGCCGAGCTGCTCGACGCCGTCGAGGCGGTCATGTCGGAGGCGCTGGACGCCGGCGGCACCTCGTTCGACGCGCTCTACGTCAACGTCAACGGACAGTCGGGGTACTTCGAGCGCTCGCTGAACGCCTACGGCCGAGAGGGTTTGCCCTGCGCGCGCTGTGGTCGGCCGATGCGTCGGGAGCAGTTCATGAATCGCAGTTCGTTTTCGTGTCCGCGGTGCCAACGCCGACCGGCCGACTGAAGCCGACTGAAGGATCGACGTCGCGGACCCATCAGGAAGCCGGCACCGGTTCCGCCGCGGAAGCCCCCGGCAGGAAACTTTGTTGCCACAATCGGATTACTACGTCGGGGTGTCACACGGCCGCCATGCCACGCCGCTTGGCAGGATCGGAAAGCCGCAGCCCGTCGTCAGGCAGCCCGCCCTCGCCCACACCGCCGAAGGAGCCGTCACCACGATGACCGACACCGACCAGAACGCCAGTACGCGCACAGCAGCAGCGCCGGGCGATAGTCAGCAGAGACAGACCCACGCCTCCGGCGATGGTCACCCGCCGCACGAGGACCACACAGAACTGTGGGTGCAGCGCACCGGGGTACGCCGCTACACCGGCCGCAGCTCCCGCGGCGCCGAGGTGCTGATCGGCTCGCAGGGGGTCGAGGGCGTCTTCTCGCCGGGCGAACTGCTGAAGATCGCGCTGGCCGCCTGCACCGGGCTGTCATCGGACCGCCCCCTGTCACGGCGACTCGGCGACGACTACGACGCGACCATTCGGGTCAGCGGGGACGCGGACCGCGAGGAGGAACGGTATCCCGAGCTGAACGAGGTGCTCGAGGTGGATCTCTCCGAACTCGATGCGGAGGCAATCGAACGGCTGCTCGTCGTGGTCAACCGGTCGATCGACTCGGTCTGCACGGTCGGGCGCACCCTCAAGGCGAGCGCCAAGATCAACCTGACCATCGACACCGATTGAGTGACATTCAGTGACTCGCAGAGCCGACATTTCGCATGACTGACGACACGTCCGCCGGACTCCGCCTCACCGCACATGTCCACGGCCACGTCCAGGGCGTCGGATTCCGCTGGTGGACCCGATCCCGGGCACTCGAATTGGGCCTGGTGGGGTATGCCTCGAACCAGCCGGACGGTCGGGTGCTGGTGGTCGCCGAGGGGGCCGAGCCGAGCGTCCGCGCGCTACTCGACGCGCTGCGCTCCGGCGACACTCCCGGCCGTGTCGATCGGGTCGTCGAACGATTCGATCCGGCCCGCGGCGACCTGACCGGGTTCAGCGAACGTTAACCCGATGGAGCGTCGGACGCACGATCCGATTCACCGAACGGTTGGGATGGCTCACCGACCCGGCGGTCGCCCATCCCGTTCGCCACGGTGAGTACTCTGTACCGTCGTGCACCTCAAGAGCCTGACCCTGAAGGGCTTCAAGTCCTTTGCGTCGGCGACGACCCTGCGGTTCGAGCCGGGGATCACCTGTGTGGTCGGCCCTAACGGTTCGGGTAAGTCCAACGTCGTCGACGCGCTGACCTGGGTGATGGGCGAGCAGGGCGCGAAGGCGTTGCGCGGCGGCAAGATGGAAGACGTCATCTTCGCCGGCACCTCGGGTCGTCCGCCGCTGGGCCGCGCCGAGGTCACCTTGACCATCGACAACTCCGACGGCGCATTGCCGATCGAATACTCCGAGGTGTCGATCACCCGCCGCATGTTCCGGGACGGCGCCGGCGAGTACGAGATCAACGGCAACTCGTGCCGCCTGATGGATGTGCAGGAGCTCCTGTCCGACTCCGGCATTGGCCGCGAAATGCACGTCATCGTCGGACAGGGCAGGCTCGCGGCGATCCTGGAGTCGCGGCCCGAGGACCGGCGCGCCTTCATCGAAGAGGCCGCCGGCGTCTTGAAGCATCGCAAGCGCAAGGAAAAGGCCGTCCGCAAGCTCGACTCGATGCAGGCCAACCTCGCCCGGCTGACCGACCTCACCGCCGAACTGCGGCGCCAGCTCAAACCGCTCGGCAAGCAGGCCGAGGTCGCCCGCCGGGCGCAGACCGTGCAGGCCGATCTCCGCGACGCCCGGCTGCGGCTGGCCGCCGACGACCTGGTGACGCGCCGTGCGGAGATGGCCGAACACACCGCGGTCGAGGACGAGATCCGCCAGCGCCAGGATGAGGTGACCGCGCAACTGGACACGGTCACCGCGGAGCTGGCTGCGCACGAGGCAGACCTGGCTCGGGTCGCTCCCGCGGCCGCGGCGGCGGGACAGGCGTGGTTCTCGCTGTCGGCACTGGCCGAACGCGTCGACGCGACAGCTCGGGTCGCCACCGAACGCAGCCGCTACCTCGCCGAGCCGACCACGCGGTCGGCCGGCCCCGACCCCGAGGACCTCGACCGGCAGGCCGCCGAGGCCGCGGAGACCGAGGCCGAACTTGGCGAGGCCGTCACCGCCGCCGCCGAGATGCTCGATGCGGCCAAGGCCGAACTCGATCGGCGCGAGGAGCTGGCCGCCGCCGCCGAGCAGGCACACCTGGCCGCGGTGCGTGCCATCGCCGACCGGCGCGAAGGGCTCGCCCGGCTGGAAGGGCAGGTCGACAACCTCCGCACCAAGTCCGACTCGGTGGACGCCGAGACCGCCCGACTGACCGCCGCCATCGCCGCCGCGAACGATCGGGCCCGCGAAGCGCAACGCCAGCAGGACACGGTGGCCGAATCGCTCGGCGAACTCGAGTCGTCGGAAAAGGGTCTGGACGAGCACCACGAACGCTGCGTGGTCGCGCTCAATCTCTCCAACGAGCGGGTCGCCTCGCTACAGTCCGCCGAACGCGACGCCGAACAGCGCATCGCTTCCCTGACCGCGCGGATCGACGCGCTGTCGGTCGGTTTGGAACGCAACGACGGCGGGGCCTGGCTGTTGGACAACGCGCCCGACGGGCTGCTGGCGCCGATGTCGGAACTGCTCACCGTCCGGGCCGGATACGAGACCGCCATCGCCGGTGCGCTCGGGCCGGCGGTGGACGCCATCGCCACCGTCGACGGGATCGCCGCGGTCCGCGCCCTGGCGGCGCTCAAATCCGGTGACGGCGGACGCGCCGCGCTCATCGTGGGGGGACTCGCCGACCCGGCGGGCAATCCGGACGTTTCCCTGCCCGACGACGTCGCGTGGGCGACCGATGTCGTGACCTGCCCACCATCGATCCGCGGCGCCGTGGACGTGGTGCTCGCCGGCACCGTCATCGTGGACTCCGCCGAGACCGGCTTGGACCTGGCGCGCACGCACGGGCTGCGCACGGTGACCCGCGACGGCGACCGGGTGGGCCCCGCGTCGATCGAGGGCGGCTCGTCGCGGCGTCCGTCGACACTCGAGGTGCAGTCCGCCATCGACACCGCGACTGCGGACCTGGCGGCGGCGCGGCGAGACGTCGACGAACTGCAGGCCGCTCTGGACGGCGCCCTCACCGAGCAGCGGGACCGCCGGGAGGCCGCCGAGGAGGCGCTGGCCGCGTTGCACGAATCCGACAGCACCGTCGGCGGCGCCTACGAGCAACTGGCCCGGCTGGGGCAAGAGATCAGGGCCGCGGAGGCGGAGAGCGAGCGACTCGCCCGACAGCGCGAGAAGGCCGACGAAGGCCGCGCCGAGGCGGTGGCGGCACTGGCCGAATTACAGGAGCGACTGCGCCTCGCCCGCGACGAATCCGTGGACGCCCCAACGGATTCGGGTGCGGATGATGGTGACCGCGGGGCGGCGGCAGAGGCCGTGGCGGCGGCGCGTGCGACCGAGATGGAGGCGCGGTTGACGCTGCGCACCGCCGAGGAGCGACTCGCCTCAGTACGCGGCCGAGCCGACTCGCTGCGTCGCGCGGCGCAACGCGAACGGGACAATGCCGAACGCGCCCGCCGCCAGGACGAGGCTCGTCGCGGTGCGGCGACGGTTGCCGCGGCAGTGGCCGAAGTCGCGACCGAGATCACCGAGCGCCTGACCCAGGCGGTAGCGACCGCACAGGCCGGTCGGGACGACCTCGAACAGGTGCGGGTGGCCCGCGCGTCCGCCCTCGACGAGCTGAAGGCGCGTTCAGCCGAGCTGACCGCCGAACTCAACACGTTGCGCGACACGGTGCACCGCGACGAGGTAGCGCGAGCGCAGGCGGCGTTGCGGATCGAGCAGCTCGAGGAGCAGGTGCTCGAGTCGTTCGCGATCGCGCCGGACGACCTGATCGCCGAGTACGGCCCCGATGTCCCGATGCCGCCGTCGGCGCTCGAGATCGCCGAGTACGAGCAGGCCAAGGAGCGCGGCGAACTGGTCGTCGCACCGACGCCGACGCCGTTCGATCGTGCCAGCCAAGAGGCGCGTGCGCGGAAGGCGCAGAAGGACCTCAACACCCTCGGCAAGGTGAATCCGCTGGCGCTGGAGGAGTTCGCGGCCCAGGAGGAGCGGTATAACTTCTTGTCGGCGCAGCTCGAAGACGTCAAGGCCGCCCGCAAGGATCTGCTGGCCGTGGTCGACGAGGTCGATGCGCGGATCTTGCAGGTGTTCACCGACGCCTACGCCGACGTGGAGCGCGAGTTCACGCAGGTCTTCGCCACCCTGTTCCCGGGCGGCGAGGGCCGACTGGTGCTCACCGATCCGAGCGACATGCTCACCACCGGTATCGAGGTCGAAGCCCGCCCGCCGGGCAAGAAGGTCAAGCGGTTGTCGCTGCTGTCCGGCGGCGAGAAGTCGTTGACCGCGGTCGCGATGCTGGTGGCGATCTTCCGGGCCCGACCGTCGCCGTTCTATGTGATGGACGAGGTCGAGGCGGCCCTCGACGACACCAATCTGCGCCGCCTGATCAGCTTGTTCGAGCAGTTGCGGGAACGGTCGCAGCTGATCGTCATCACCCACCAGAAGCCGACCATGCAGGTCGCCGACGCGCTGTACGGGGTGAGTATGCGCGGCGACGGGATCACTACGGTGATCTCGCAACGGTTGCGCGGCGTCGATATGCCTGTCGATGCGGGCGCCGACGCCTGAGCAGACGGTTTCCCAGGGGGCCTAGGTCCGGTAAGGGTGGACGGGTAGGCCGGATCGAGAGCACAGCACCGGGCAGCACAACACAGGACGGGACTCACTAGTGAACACCGCACTCATCATCGGCATCGTCGTCGCGGTCGTCGTCATCCTGGCGCTGATCGTCCTCGGCATCCTCCTCGCGCGACGGCGCCGTATCTCGCTCACCGACGCCGACGACACCACGCAGGTGATCGACGGCAGCAAGCCGCAGGTGGACAGGTCCGGCGGATACAAGGCGACGACCGGCTTCACCTTCAGCCAGGGTGGTGGGGCGAGTAGCGGAACCGCCTTGGCGGAGCCGCCGGAGAAGGCGCGTCCGTCGGGACGGCCGGGCACGGCGCCCGGCAAGCAGGCACCGTCGTCGAAGCCGACGGGACCGGCACAGTCCCCGTCGGGGGGCGGGCCGACGACGCCGACACGGCCGTCGCCTGCTGCTCCGAGCGCCCCGGCCGCTCCCACGGGGGAGCGGACCGAGACCGACGGTCAACCCGGCGTCGGGGATGACGCGTCCATCCCGCGCGACTCGGCTCGCCGCGGCGTCACCGAGGTTGCGCTGCCCGATGAGGATGAGTCGGGGGAGACGACGAGCGCGACCGGCAGTGCCATTGCGGATTCGACGGCTACCGATTCGACTGTTACCGAGGCCGCCGATGTCACCGTCACCGACACGGTCGTGTCCGACGTTCCCGCGTCTGACAGCACCGCGTCTGACAGCGCCGTGGCCGACAGCACCGACGTGGTCGACGGCGCGGCCACCCGGGATGCCGGCGTCGTCGAACAAGGTGCGGTCGAGGACACGATCGCCGAGCATCCGGTCGAGTTCACCGACACCGCAATGGAGATCGACGATGGCACCAGCATCGACGTCATCCCCACGGCGTCGGTGCCGCTCGACGAGATCGCTCCGACCGCAGGGCGACTTGGCCGACTTCGCGGCCGACTCTCTCGTTCGCAGGGCGCGATCGGCAAGAGCGTGCTGGGCTTGCTCGGCGCGGGCGACCTGGACGAGGAGAGCTGGGAGGAGATCGAGGACACCCTCCTGATGGCCGATCTCGGCGCCACCGCCACCGCGGCCGTCGTCGATCGGTTGCGCACCGAACTCGCCACCCATCCGGTGCGTACCGCCGACGAGGCCCGCGCACTGCTGCGCAAGGTTCTCATCGAGCAACTACACCCCGAGTTGGATCGGTCGGTACGGGCGCTGCCGCATGCCGATGGTCCTGCCGTGATCCTGGTGGTCGGCGTCAACGGCACCGGCAAGACCACCACGACCGGCAAGCTCGCGCGGGTGCTGGTCGCCGACGGCCGTCGGGTGCTGCTCGGTGCGGCCGACACCTTCCGCGCCGCCGCCGCCGATCAGTTACAGACGTGGGGCGAACGCGTCGGCGCCGAGGTGGTGCGCGGCAAGGAGCAGGCCGATCCGGCGTCGGTCGCCTTCGACGCCGCCGCCAAGGGCATCGAACACGGTGTTGACGTCGTGATGATCGATACCGCCGGCCGCTTGCACACCAAGACCGGCCTGATGGACGAGCTGGGCAAGGTCAAGCGCGTCGTGGAGAAGAAAGCACCCGTCGACGAGGTGCTCCTGGTGCTCGACGCCACCGTCGGCCAGAACGGACTCGTTCAGGCCCGGGTATTCGCGGACGTCGTCGACATCACCGGCGTCGTGTTGACCAAGCTCGACGGAACGGCCAAGGGCGGCATCGTTTTCCATGTCCAGGAGGAACTGGGCGTGCCGGTCAAACTCGTCGGTCTCGGTGAGGGTGCCGACGATCTTGCGCCGTTCGACCCGGATGCATTCATCGACGCTTTGCTGTAATCGAGCCGGCGGTGTCGCCGGGCAGCGCACCGTCACCGCCGACATCTCCACGAGATGTGGAGATGAGGCGGAAGACAGCCGTCGTGCCTGGTCGACATGCCCGGTACCGGGATGACGCTGTGTCACTGTGGAATTGTCAAGGTACGGATGCGGTCCCGACGGGTGTCGTCGGGTGCGTGGGAAGTCATGAATGTTGCTGGCGTTACGGCTAGTTCAGTACCGGCTCTTTCGACACCGGCAGCCTCGGATGCTGGCAGATCCGGGTCAGGCGGTCACGGTTCAGCTTTGGCGATTTCAGCTCGGGCAGTTCGGTTCTGGCAGGTTCGGTTCTGGCAGATTCAACAGTCGGTCAGTGCGGCGCGGGCTGGCGCTCTGGCAATTTCGTCTCTGGTAACTGCGGCTCTGGCTAGTTCGGCTCTGACGTCTGGCGTCTCGCGGGCTAGGGCGCTGGCGAGTTCGGTTGTGGTGGTGTCTGTTTAGGCGGCAACAGGTAGGTCGTCGAGGGTCAGGTGTCGTCGGTGGTAGGCGGGAATCGGCCGGCGTCGTGGGTCCACCGATTCGGGCGGGATCAGCCAGGGGTGTCGGTCGTGGCCGAGGAATACCTCCCAGCCGTGGTGGTGAATATCGTCGTGGCAGCTCGGGCACAGCAGACATCCGTTGTCCAGGCACGTCTGGCCTCCGTCGGACCAGTGCCTGATGTGGTGGGCGTGCGTCCAGGAGGCGGGTGCTCCGCATTTGATGCAGCCTCGATCGCGTAGGTGCAGGGCCTTGCGCATTGCCGCAGTGAACAGGCGGTGTTGGCGGCCGACGTCCATCGGCACGGTGTCGCCGTCGACGATCATTACCGTCACGGTGGCGTCACACGAGAGCATGCGGGCTGTTTCTTGGGTGACCGAGCCGGTGAACGCCAACTCCGACACGCTCGGCGTATCGGCCGGGATCGTCAACGCCACCTGTGTCTTGGGTGCCGTCGCTGTCCCGGTCCCGTCGAGGCCGCCGCCGCGGGCGGCGACATCCAGAACATGGTCGAGGGCATCGGCGCGACGTTGCTCCGCCGACCGGTTGTCACGGCCACCATCCCGTTCGGGGTGGGGTGCCGCCAGGTCGTCGAGGGCGGCGGACAGTTTCTCCCCGGTCACCACATCCAGATCCGCCCGCACCCGCACCCGGCCGTGCTCATCCTGGGCGACGGTGACCGCGTTCAACCGTCGGTCTTCGGCCGCCGGCAGCATCGACTCGTCGCTACTGTCGGCGAGGTTGTTGCCCAGGGTGCGGGCATGCTGCTGTACCTCGGCCGGCGACGCACCGGACAGGACTTGGGCGACAAGGCTGGTCAGACACTTCTGACGCACCTCGTTGTCGATCGGTTCCACCGTTCGCCGATCACTGTGCGCCATCCCCCGCACGATCGCGTCGTGGCGTTCGGCCGACATTGCCCCATCCGCCGCATGCCCCACCGGCACAGAAGAACCGTTGAGTGAGCCGGCGATCCGCAGCAGGCGTTGCGCCACGACCGGTGCACACCCCATCACGATCAGCAACTCGCGCAGCGAGCGGCCGTGCTGGGTGGCGACCCCGAGTCGATCCAAGGCGGCCACATGCGCCGACAGTTGGTGGTCGACCAGATTCCGCAGCATCAGCAAGGTGCGCGTCGCTGCGTACACGTCCCGACCCGACGCGTCACTCGAGACGCGGTGCTCGGTGAGCGGGTCGACGAGGTCGGGAAGGTTCATACCTCCACTCTATACGAACGTGCGTTCGAGTCAATGGTTCCCGCAAACGAATTTCGCCGCCGCGCAGCATGTTTCACCACGAGTCACTTCAGTGAACAGAAGTCACACGGGACTGCACAGTGAACGGTTTTCGGCGCACAGTGGATGGAATCTGACGCACAGTGAACGCAAACTAGCGGACAGTGGACGCACCGGATGGAACGGGTCGGGTGCGGTTCTCCGGTGTGTGGTTCGCGAACACGTCGCGGTGAGGCACGGCCGCGCCACGCAATCGAGCCAAACGCGGACCGTGCGGGTAAACGCGGACCCTGCAGCGTCCGCGTTTACCCGCAGGGTCCGCGTTTTGTGTCGGTAGAGAGGACTGCCCGTGCCCAGCCGACCGATTCTGGCACCCAGTCAACCGATTCTGGCGCCCAGTCAACGGAATCTGGCGCCCAGTCAACGAAGTCCCAGGCCCGCCCGGCCAGCCCGACACCGAGCACTCGCGTCCGGGCGCTCAAGGTAAGCGCACACCACCGCACGCGACCACCTGCGCCGTTACGTCACGGAAATATGAACCGGAGAGGGGTTCACACGGTCGAAACGCGAGGGCACCATCCCGGAAACCACCTGCCGACAGTCTCTGTGCAGGCGCCGAGCGGTCGGCGCAGTCTGAGGAGGTTCGAGGAACAGTGGTTTCTGCACTGCCGGACAGCGTTTTTGGGACGCCCGATGCCGGCAATACCGCGTGGATGTTGGTGAGCGCGTCGATGGTGCTCCTGATGACGCCCGCGCTGGCGTTCTTCTACGGCGGCCTGTCCCGCGGCAAATCAGTCTTGAACATGATGATGATGTCGTTCGGTGCGGTGGCGACCGTCAGTGTCGTCTACGTGCTCTGGGGATTCTCCATGGCCTTCGGCAACACCGTCACCGGCGAGGACGATATCGGCGGCATCTTCGCGAATCCGTTCTCGCTGTTCGGTTCCGACCAGCTGATGGCCACGATGGGCACCGAGGACTCGCCGACCTACGTGTTGTGGACCGGTGTCGACACCAAGCTGCCCGCGATCGTGTTCCTCGGCTTCCAGCTCACGTTCGCCGTGCTGACCGTCGCGCTGATCTCCGGCGCCATCGCCGAGCGCGTCAAGTTCTCCACCTGGCTGGTGTTCTCGGTCCTCTGGGCGACCTTCGTATACTTCCCGCTGTCCCACATGGTCTGGGGTGGCGGCCTGATGTCGGGCGCCGAAGAGAGCTTTGCTTCTTGGATGTTCGGCTCCACCGATGGTGAGGCCAATGTCGCACCGATCGACTTCGCCGGCGGCACGGTCGTGCACATCAACGCCGGCATGGCTGGCCTGGTGCTGGCGCTGATCGTCGGCGCCCGAGTCGGATTCGGTCGCACCGCCTACCGCCCGCACAACATCCCGTTCGTGATGCTCGGCGCAGCCCTGCTCTGGTTCGGATGGTTCGGCTTCAACGCCGGTTCCGAACTGGCCGCCGACACAACCGCCGGCCTCGTGTGGGTCAACACCACCGTCGCGACCGCCGCGGCGATGATCGGCTGGCTCGGCGTGGAATGGGTCCGCGACCGCCATCCCACCAGCGTCGGCGCCGCCTCCGGCATCGTGGCCGGCCTAGTCGCGATCACCCCCGCGTGCGGCGCGCTCACGCCGGTCGGATCGGTGATCCTCGGCGTGATCGCCGGTGTGCTGGCCGCCCTGGCGATCAGCCTGAAGAACAAGTTCGGTTACGACGACTCCCTCGACGTCGTCGGCGTCCACCTCGTCGCCGGCCTGTGGGGCACGGTCGGCGTGGGCTTCCTCGCCAAGGACACCGGCCTGTTCTGGGGCGGCGACTACAAGCAACTCGTCGTCCAGATCGTCATCGCGGTGTTCGCCCTGATCTTCACCGGCGTGCTGACGACGATCATCGCGCTGCTCCTCAAGCCGTTGGGCTGGCGGGTCAGCGACGAGGACGAGAAGGGTGGCATCGACGAGGCCGAGCACGCGGAGACCGCCTATGAGCTCGCCTGACCGACAGCGCGCGCATCCGCTCATGGCAGCGCAGAGCCACGGACCCGTCCCACAACGCGCGCATCCGTCGACGGGCCCGCGGGTGCACTCGCCTGAATCCGGCATCGCCGACCACTACGCTGAATCTCGGCCGATGAATTCCCGACCGATGATTCCCCGAGAGAGGGATAACCGATGAAGCTCATCACCGCAATCGTGAAGCCGTTCACCCTGGAGGACGTGAAGGCCGGACTCGAGCAGGCCGGCATTCTGGGCATGACTGTCAGCGAGGTCCAGGGCTACGGCAGGCAGAAGGGGCACACCGAGGTGTACCGCGGTGCGGAGTACTCGGTCGACTTCGTCCCCAAGGTGCGCGTCGAGGTCGTCGTCGACGACGCAGCGGTCGACAAGGTCGTCGACGTCATCGTCGAGGCCGCCCGGACCGGCAAGATCGGCGACGGCAAGGTCTGGGTGTCGCCGGTCGACTCGGTGGTCCGGGTCCGCACCGGCGAGCGCGGCACGGACGCACTGTGATCGGCACGTGCCCTTCGTGAACCCCGGTACCGGCCCCGCCTCCGACCCGTCGGGTGCGGGGCCGGCGCCTTCCGACCTCGGCGCCCCGGCAGCATCCGCTCAGCACTCGGCCGCAGCGCACCCCAACACCCAGCGCACCGCCAGCCCGGCCCCCGGCAGGAACGACCAGAATCCGGTCGCGGCAACCGATCTCGCGGCCGCACGTCGACGACTGACCGAGACGGCCGGCGCCGGACGGCTCGATTCGGCCGGACTGCGGCAGGTCCTAGTGGATTTGCACGAGTTCTGGCTGACCCGCACTGCCACCGAACTCGGTATCGGTGCGCACAGCGGGATGGCGATCGTTGCCGTCGGTGGCCTGGGTCGCGGCGAATTGCTGCCGCACTCGGATCTCGACCTGATCCTGCTGCACGACGAACTGCCGCCCGACCGGGTCTCCGAGGTCGCCGAAGGTCTCTGGTATCCCTTGTGGGACGCGAACATTCCGCTCGACCACAGTGTCCGGACGGTGCCGCAGGCGCTCCGGGTCGCGGCCGACGACATCACCGCAGCGCTGGGACTGCTGGAGGCGCGGCACATCGCCGGCGACGAAGACCTCTCGGCATTGCTCATCGGTGGGGTGCGCCAGCAGTGGCGCATCGGCATCCGCGATCGTTTCGCCGACGTCGTAAGTCACGCGCAGGACCGATGGCGCCGCGCCGGCGACATCGCTCACCGGGCCGAACCCGACCTGAAGAACGGTCGCGGCGGGCTCCGCGACGTGCAACTCCTGGGCGCCTTGTCGATTGCCCAGCTCACCGACGGAATGGCCGGTCTCCGACCGGATTCCCCGGGGGCCGGACCCCAGGTCGCCTACGAACGACTGTTGGACATCCGTACCGAATTGCACCGCATCACGGGCCGCTCACGCGAGCAGGTCCAGGCTCAGGACGCCGACGAGATCGGGGCCGCGCTGCGCATCGGCGACCGGTTCGACCTGGCGCGGGTCATCAGCGACTCGGCGCGCACCATCGGCTACTCCATCGACGTGGGACTGCGCACGGCGGGTAACGCGCTGCCCCGGCGCGGGCTGGCGAAGCTGCGGCGATCACCGATCCGACGTCCGTTGGATGAAGGCGTCGTGGAACACAATGGTGAGATCGTGTTGGCGCGCACCGCGATTCCGAGTAAGGACCCCGGTCTGAGCCTGCGCGTGGCATCCGCATCGGCGCGTACCGGGCTGCCGATCAGTGCCTCCACATTGTCGCGGCTGGCCGACTATGCACCCGAGTTGCGCGAACCGTGGCCCGCCGAGGCGTTGCGCGACCTGCTGGTTCTCCTCGGCTCCGGTCACCACATGGTGCCTCCTGTCGAGGCGCTCGACCGGACCGGCCTGTGGGGACGGTTGCTGCCGGAGTGGGGCGCGGTCCGCGACCTACCGCCGCGAGATGCCATCCACACCTGGACCGTCGACCGGCACCTGGTGGAGACCGCCGCCTACGCCGGATCGATGACGACCCGGGTGTCGCGGCCCGACCTGCTGGTGTTGGGTGCGCTCATCCACGACATCGGCAAGGGCCGCGGCGCCGACCACAGCGTGGTCGGGGCCGAGCTGGGCATCCAGATCGGCAGCAGGTTCGGGCTGTGGCCGCAGGACGTGATGACTCTGTCGGAGATGGTGCGGCACCACCTCCTGCTGCCGACGATGGCGACCCGCCGCGACCTCGACGACCCGGCCACCGCCCAGGAGGTGGTCGACAAGCTGGGACACAGTCGGGTGCTGCTGGAACTTCTGGCTGCCCTCGCCGAGGCCGACTCCCTCGCCACCGGGCCGGGCGTGTGGGGGGAGTGGAAGGCTTCGCTGATCGCCGAGCTGGTGCGGCGCGCGATGCGACTGATGGAGGGCAACCCACTGCCGCCGCCCGAACAGCTCTCCGACGAACTTGTGGCGCTGGCCGAGGCCAACGACTACGCCGTCCAGCTCACCGCCGGTGACGGACCGCACACCTACACGGCGGTCATGGTCGCTCCCGACCGTCCGGGCATCCTGTCGAAGATGGCCGGTGTGCTGGCGCTCAACGGACTTCGGTCACACGCGGCGACGGTTCGGGTGCACGGCGACCGCGCGGTCAACACCTTCCGGGTGGTACCGATGTTCGGCAGCCCGCCTGAGGCAGGTCTGCTCCGCCAGCAGCTCATCGCCGCCCTGGAGGGCAAGATCGACGTGCTCGCGCGGCTGATCGCCCGCGAGGCCGAGTCGCCCATCCCGACGATCGGCACGATCGCCACCACACCCGGCGCGGTCGGGTCGGGCACGGGACCCGAGTCGCCCGACGACGGCGCCGGCCATCCACGCACCGCCGTGCCCGCCCTGTTCGCGGTCGCGCCACCCCGGGTGATCTGGGCCGATGCGCCGGGCGACGGCGAAGTCGTGATGGAATTGCGCACCGACGACCGGCTCGGCTTGCTCACCCGGGTCACCGCGGTCGTCGAACGCCATCACGGGAACGTGCGCTGGGCCACGGTCAGCACCCTCGGCAATACCGTCGTGGATACCTTCTGTCTGGCTCTGCCGGATGACACTCCGGCCGCCCGCGAGGCGCTCGCCGCGGATGTGATCGCCGTGTGCCCGCCGCCGCAGCCGCGCACCGACCCCGGTGACGGCACGACGGGCCGCACCGGCCCCGGACGGTCCGGGGTGCCCATCAGCTGACCGACCGGCCCGAGGCCTGCGCCGGGCGCGTGGAAGGATGGGGACATGTTCGATTCCCTCTCCGACCGGTTGACCGGCGCGCTGAAAGATCTGCGCGGCAAGGGCCGGCTCTCCGACGCCGATATCGACCGCACCGCCCGGGAGATCCGGCTGGCGCTGCTCGAAGCGGACGTGTCGCTGCCGGTCGTCCGGTCGTTTATCGCCCGGATCAAAGAGCGCGCCAAGGGGTCCGAGGTCTCCGCGGCGCTCAACCCGGCGCAGCAGGTCGTCAAGATCGTCAACGAGGAACTCGTCGCCATCCTCGGTGGCGAGACCCGTCGTGTGCGGTACGCCAAGAACCCGCCGACCGTCATCATGCTCGCCGGCCTGCAGGGCGCCGGTAAGACGACCCTGGCCGGCAAGCTCGGTCACTGGCTGCGTCAGCAGGGCCACACACCGCTGCTCGTCGCCTGCGACCTGCAGCGTCCGGGCGCGGTGTCCCAGCTGCAGATCGTCGGCGAGCGCGCCGGGGTGCCGGTCTTCGCGCCACATCCGGGCACCAGCATCGGCAGTGGCGAGCAGCCTGACAGTGCCGAACTCGGCACCACGTCGGGCGATCCGGTGGAGGTCGCCCGCGCCGGTGTCGCACAGGCCCGCTCGCAGCAGCACGACGTCGTCGTCATCGACACCGCCGGCCGGTTGGGTATCGACGAGGAGCTGATGCGGCAGGCCGCCGACATCCGTGACGCGACCGATCCGGACGAGGTGCTGTTCGTCGTCGACGCGATGATCGGTCAGGACGCCGTCACCACCGCCGAGGCCTTCGCCGAGGGCGTGGGCTTCACCGGTGTGGTCCTCACCAAACTCGACGGCGACGCCCGCGGCGGTGCCGCACTGTCGGTGCGCGAGGTGACCGGCGAACCGATCATGTTCGCGTCGTCCGGGGAGAAGCTCGAGGACTTCGACGTCTTCCACCCGGACCGCATGGCCAGCCGCATTCTCGGCATGGGCGACGTGCTCAGCCTGATCGAACAGGCCGAGCAGCACTGGGACGCCGAACAGGCCGAGGCCGCCGCGGCCAAGATCACCCAGGGTGAACTGACCCTGGAGGACTTCCTCGAGCAGATGCAGATGATCCGGCGGATGGGGCCGATCGGCAACATCCTCGGCATGCTGCCGGGCGCCAACCAGATGAAGGACGTCATCTCCCAGGTCGACGACTCCCAGCTCGATCGGGTGCAGGCCATCATCCGCGGCATGACTCCGGCCGAACGGGACAACCCGAAGATCATCAACGCCTCCCGCCGCATCCGCATCGCGAACGGTTCCGGCGTCTCGGTCAGTGACGTCAACCAGCTCGTCGACCGCTTCTTCGAGGCCCGCAAGATGATGGCCCAGATGTCCGGCCGCATGGGCATGGGACCCGGTCGCAAGAGCAACCGTAAGAAGGGCAAGGGGCGCAAGGGCAAAGGTAAGAACCGCGGACCGACGCCACCGAAGATGCGGGGCGGATTTCCCGGCATGCCCGCCGGTTTCCCCGACCTGTCGGCGATGCCGGAAGGTCTCGACCAGTTGCCACCCGGGCTGGAAGGCATCGACGTCAGCCAGTTCCAGCAGCCGAAGAAGAATCCCAAGCGGGACTCCTAATCGATGTCGGCGCGGCATTACGCGGGACGCGACCCGTTCACCGGTGAGCCGATCGACCTGTGGGTGAGCGGCGACCGACTTTCCCGCACGCCGGTGTCCGACGCGGACACCGCCGCGGACGGCGGCTGGATCATTCCGGGACTGGTCGACGCGCACAATCACGTCGGCATCGCCCCCGGGCTCGGCGTCACCCTCGAGCAGGCACGCGCCTTCGCCCGCGCCGACGTGCGTGCGGGTACCCTGTTGATCCGCGAAGTCGGCTCGCCGCTGGACACCCACCCGCTCGACGGTGATCAGGGTGGGCCGCGATTCATCCGCTCCGGTAAGCACATCGCCCGGCCGAAACGCTATCTCCGCGACTACGGCGTCGATCTCGACGATCCGAACGAGCTACCCGCCGAGGTCGCCCGGCAGGCTCGTGCCGGCGACGGTTGGGTCAAGATCGTCGGGGACTGGATCGACCGCGACATCGGCGATCTCGCACCGTTGTGGACACGCACTCAGCTCGACGCGGCGGTCGCCGCCGCACACGATGCCGGCGCCCGCATCACCGCGCACGTCTTCGGTACCGACGCGCTGCCCGACCTCATCGCCGCCGGCGTGGACTGCATCGAGCACGGCACCGGACTCACCGAGGATCTGATCGACCAGATGGTCGCCCGGTCGATCGCGCTGGTGCCGACCCTGATCCAGGTCGACAACTTTCCGCAGATCGCCGACGGCGCGGACCGGTTTCCGCGGTATGCCGCCACCATGCGCCGGCTGTACGAGACCGCGCCCGCCACCATTGCCGCCGCCCGCGAGGCCGGTGTCGCGATCTTCGCCGGCACCGATGCGGGCGGGTTCGTCGAGCACGGTCGGATCGTCGACGAGATCGACCGGCTGGCCGAGCTGGGGATGGGCGCCGCCGGTGCGCTGGCGGCCGCCACGCACGGGCCGCGGACCTGGCTCGGTGCGAGCGGCCTCGCCGACGGCGACCGCGCCGACTTCCTCGTCCTCGACGCCGACCCCACCCGCGACCTGACCACCCTGCGCCGCCCGGTGGCGATCGTGTGCGGCGGCGTTCACTACGACTGAGCCGTCAACCGAGGGATTTCAGCCACTGGCCGCTCATCTGGCAGAATGGCACGCTGGTTCGTCGGACCCGGTTACGCACCGACCGACGGTCACACCACCAGAAGCGCAAAACCGGGCCCGTCAGACCGGGCGGGCCGCTGAATTGCGCAGTGACCACACGAAGGAAAGATTCGACCCATGGCTGTCAAGATCAAGCTCACGCGGCTCGGCAAGATCCGCAACCCGCAGTACCGCATCGTCGTCGCCGACTCTCGGACCCGCCGCAACGGCCGGGTGATCGAGACCATCGGCAAGTACCACCCCAAGGAAGATCCGAGCCTGATCGAGGTCGACTCCGACCGCGCGCAGTACTGGCTGGGTGTCGGCGCGCAGCCGACCGAACCGGTGGCCGCCATCCTCAAGGTGACCGGCGACTGGCAGAAGTTCAAGGGCGAGCCGGGCGCCGAGGGCACCCTCAAGACCGCCGCCGAGAAGCCGTCCAAGCTGGACCTGTTCAACGCCGCGCTGGCCGCCGCCGACAGCGAGCCGGTCGCCGAGGCGACCACCCCGAAGAAGAAGGCCGCCAAGAAGGCCGACGTGCCGGCCGAAGGCACCGCGCCGGTCGAGGACGCCCCGGTCGAGCCGATGAAGGAGCCGGTCGCCGAGGCCGTCGCCGAGGATGCCGAGGACGTCAACGCCGCCTCCGAGGGCAAGGCGTGAGTGCCGTCGTCGCCGACGCCGTCGAACACCTGGTCCGTGGGATTGTCGCCAATCCCGACGACGTGCGCGTCGACCTGATCACCGGCCGCCGCGGCCGGATGGTCGAGGTCCACGTCAACCCGGAAGACCTCGGCAAGGTCATCGGCCGCAACGGCCGGACCGCCACCGCGCTCCGCACCCTGGTCACCGGCATCGGTGGCCGCGGCATGCGGGTGGACATCGTCGACACCGATCGCTGACCCGGGCGGCTCCCCGATGGAACTCGTCGTCGGCCGGGTCGCCAAATCGCACGGCATCCGGGGCGAGCTGGTGGTCGACATTCGCACCGACTCGCCGGCGGAGCGCTTTGCGCCCGGCACGGTGGTGCACGGGCGACTGCCCCGGGGTGCGGGAGACCGCGACTTCACCGTGACCGGCGCCCGGGAACACGCCGGTCGACTGCTGCTCTCGCTGGCCGAGGTACCGGATCGGTCTGCCGCCGACGCCTTGCGAGGCACCCTGTTCCTCATCGA
The DNA here is from genome assembly GCA_039527305.1 of Gordonia sinesedis. Lineage (GTDB taxonomy): Bacteria > Actinomycetota > Actinomycetes > Mycobacteriales > Mycobacteriaceae > Gordonia > Gordonia sinesedis. Next base: position 160,895 of record BAAAJU010000004.1, read on the forward strand.
CAGCAGCGCGGTCAGCTCCGGCGACGACCCGGACGAGTTCTACGACCACGAGATCGAAGGACTGCCGGTGACGCTGGCGGACGGTACCGCCGTGGGGGTGCTCGCGTCCGTCATTCACCTGCCGGCCCACGATCTGCTGTCGGTGCGGACTCCCGACGACGGTGAGGTGCTGGTGCCATTCGTCCGGGAGATCGTGCCTACCGTCTCCGCCGACCGCATCGTCATCGACCCGCCACCGGGCTTGCTCGATCCCGACATCGACACGACCGGCGGTGGTCGGGGGGCCGGCACTTCTGGCACCGATAACGGCAGCCCGACCGAGACCTGAGTCATGCGCGTCGACCTGGTCACCATCTTCCCCGAGTATCTGGAACCACTGCGGGTCGCGTTGCTGGGCAAGGCCATCGAACGCGGAACCATTCAGGTTGCGGTCCACGACCTGCGCAACTGGACCCACGACGTGCACCGCAGTGTCGACGACGCACCCTATGGCGGCGGTCCCGGCATGGTGATGAAGCCCGAGGTCTGGGGCCCGTGCCTGGACGACGTGTGTCCCGACGACGCGCTCCTGGTGGTGCCGACACCGGCCGGCCGGCCGTTCCGGCAGGAGACTGCCGTCCGGTGGAGTACCGAGGACCACCTGGTGTTCGCGTGCGGCCGGTACGAGGGCATCGACCAGCGCGTCGTCGACGACGCCGCGCGCCGCGTCCGCGTCGAAGAGGTCTCGCTCGGTGATTTCGTGCTGATCGGTGGCGAGGTGGCGGCCATGGCGATGATCGAGGCCACCGCCCGCCTGATCCCCGGTGTCCTCGGCAATCCTCGCTCGCACCAAGAGGATTCGTTCTCCGACGGCCTACTCGAGGGGCCGAGCTATACCCGCCCCGAGGTGTGGCGCGACCTGGCCGTACCACCCGTGCTCCTCAGCGGCGACCACGCCAAGATCTCTCGCTGGCGGCACGATCGCGCCCTCGAACGCACCCGTGAGCGCCGGCCGGACCTGCTGGCAAGCCTCACTCCGGAGGCCTCGTCGGGTGAGCCCCCTGTGGACGGCCCCGCTGCCGCCCCGCCGGACTCCCGTTAGGATTGCCGCACTCGCTCGACCAGCGCCGTGACGTGCGGCAGCCCGTTCGGGCAGCAGAGGGGAGCGACGCGTGTCTCAGGAGGCCACCGACCGCTGGGCCGACATGCTCGACGAGATCACCCGCCAACGCACGGAACTCGACCGGGTACACACGGCGCTCGCCGAGCTGACCGCACACGCGGTCAGCGCTGACCGGCTGGTTTCGGTGACCGTCGACGCCCGAGGGCTGCTGATCGACCTCACGATTGCGCCCGCTGCCCTCCGCCGGTACCGCGCCGAGCAACTGTCCGCGGCGGTGACCGACCTCGTCGCCGAGGCCGACGGCCACCTGCGCGGGCGGCGGGAACGACTGCTGGACGCCGCGGCGGTCAGCAGGCTCGAGCCGGCATTCGCCGACCTTCGGACGCAACCGTGAGCGACGACGACGCCCTCGAGGTCGATCCCGACGCACTCGGCGCGCTCGCCGCCCGGCTCGCCGCGATCGGTGGCGCGCTCGACGGACTGCACTCCCAGCTTGCGGCGGTGCTCGCCGAAGCCGACGTCGCGATCGGCACCGGCCGCGCGGCCGACGAATTCCGGCGCGGCTTTACCCCGACCGCCTCGGAAGGTCTGGATGCGATGGCGGCGTCGGTGTCGGCGCTCGACCGTCAGCTGACGCTGGTGCGACAGGGGCTGGACACCGTCGAACGCACCGATGGTGAACTCGGGCGGTCCTTCTCGTCGCAGGGGCGGCATGCGTGGGGATGACCGGCGGGCCGGTTCGGAGCTGCCCGACGATCCCGAACTCCGCGCGCTCGCGGAACGCTTGGTTCCGGGGGTCTGGCCCACCGCCGACATCGCCGGTCTCCGCGACCTCGCCGCTCGCTGCCGCGCCGTGGCCGCCGCTATCGGTGACCTCGCCGACGAGACCGCCGCGGCCGTCGCCGGCCAGAATGGCGTGCGCGGCCGTTTCCCTGCCGCGGTCGTCGCGAGCGGCCGGCGCGTCGTCGACGATCCGCGGGATGGGTTGCGCCGCAACGCCGCTCGAATCGACCGGCTCGGCGCCGCGCTCGACGCATACGCCGCCGCGTCGGGCGCCGCGCGCGACGAGCTGACGATGATCGCGGCCATCGCCGATCGGGACCGACTCGCCGGTGCGGTGTCGGCGAGCCTCGGCGACGACAGCGCACGCGTGGCCGCGGCTTCCGCAGGCCGGATGGCACTGAGCGCAGCGGGCGACGAGTACGTCGGCGCGTCGGGGCAGGCGGGCACGGCCGGCGATCGCGATCGGCCAGGAGACGACTCGGCACCGCCGGCCGCGACCAGCGGCATGATGCCGATGGGAGCGCTCGGTGCCATGGGCGCCATGGGGGCCGTCGGTGGGGTAGGAATCGCCACGCACGCCCGGCGCGGTCCCGGCGGTGCAGCATCCGACGAGGAACTCGGCCGCAGCGACACCGGTTGGCTGGTGCAGCGGGCGCACCAGGTCCAGTCGTCGCTGCGGCCGCCGCTGGACGAATGGATTCGCACCGCGGTCGGTATCGGTGCCGGCCCGGACGGGGAGCGCGTCGTCGTGGTCGCCACCAGCGACCCGCATCCGTACCACCGCACCGGTCTCGACGTCCGGGGTGGGGAAGTTCTCGCCGCCAACGGCCGGCCCCCGGAGGTGGCGGTGCTGGAGACCATGACACACCGCGGGGTGGCGGCGCTCGGTGTGGCTGCAGCGCTGCCCGGACCCGCCGAGGCGCGTGCCGCGCTCGCCGCCGCGGGTGTTCCGCTGGTCGGGCCACAACCCGGTTGAACCACCGCCGTCCGCCCTAGGCTGGAGCCGTGCACCACTGGCTGTCGAACCGGGCGCATGACTGGCTGGTCCACGACATCATCGACCGCGGTCGGCTGCCGCTCCTGGTGTTCTTCTGCGGGCTGATCGTCGGGTTCATCTGTATCCGGATCAGCGTCCGGCTGATTCGGGCGAACGTGCGCTGGTGGTTCTCCAACCTGACCGCCGGGGACGTGCACATCCACCACGTGGTGTTCGGGGTGGTCCTCACCCTGACGTCCGGACTCGGTCTGATCGCCGTCTCGGTCATCGGTGACCAGCTGGTGCTCTCCGTGCTGGCGGGCACGTTCGGGGTGGGCGCCGCACTGATCCTCGACGAGTTCGCGCTGATCTTCTATCTCCGCGACGTGTACTGGAGCCAGGAGGGTCGGGCCTCCGTCGACGCGGTCTTCATCGCCATCGCCGCGACCGGGATGTTGCTGATGGGCTTCCGTCCCCTCGACCTCTACTTCGACGTCCTCAACGATGTTCGCGTGTCCCGTCCCCTGCTGCTGGACGCGTTGCTGGTCACCCTCACCGTGGTGTTGGCCGTGGTGGTGATGCTCAAGGGCAAGGTCTGGACCGGTCTCCTGGGCATCTTCGTCTGGCCGCTGCTGCTGATCGCCGCCCTGCGGCTGGCGCGGCCCTATTCGCCGTGGGCTCGCTGGCGGTACACCGGACGCCCCCGCAAGATGGGCCGGTCGCTGCGGCGAGAGCGGCGACTGCGCCGACCATTGATCCGGGTGATCATCTTCATGCAGGACCTGATCGCCGGTCGCCCCGAGGTGCTACCGCACGTCCGCGCCGCCACGGAAGACCGCCTCGATGCGATCGTGCACCCGGCGCCGCCGCCGCCCGCGATTTCGCCGCATCGGGGTCTCTCTGGCACAATAGTCGGGTTGCCCGGTGACGACGCCTCTGTGTCGAGACGTCGTGAGGGCGCAACTAACGACTCGGAGCATGAACCGGTCGAGCCTCACCCCTGATCTCCGGGCTGCCGCCCGGAACCGACGGGCGGGCCGCCAGGTTCCTCTGTTCACGCACACGTCAGACAAGGACCAGGACACATGAACATCCTCGACTCTCTCGACCAGAAGTCGATGCGCGACGACATCCCCGACTTCGGGCCCGGCGATACCCTCGACGTCCACGTCAAGGTCATCGAGGGCTCCAAGGAGCGCGTCCAGGTCTTCAAGGGTGTCGTGATCGGCCGGCAGGGTGGCGGCGTCCGCGAGACCTTCACCGTGCGCAAGGAGTCGTCCGGTGTGGGCGTCGAGCGCACTTTCCCGGTGCACAGCCCGAACATCGCCAAGATCGAGGTCGTCAGCCGTGGCGACGTACGGCGCGCCAAGCTGTACTACCTGCGCGATCTGCGAGGCAAGGCCGCGAAGATCAAGGAAAAGCGCTGACCCGCCGAATGGCGATCCCGGCCCCGCGGACGTAACGTGGCACCCTCCCATCGCGCCGGCGACGACGGCGAGCGCATCGAGTTCGGCCCGGGCGATCGCGCCGACACCGGCACCGGGCATGACACCGGTCCCGGAGCCGATCGGGGTGTATCCGCCGACCGCGGCCGCGAGGAGCGGCCGTGGCGGACCAAGGACGACGAACCGCGCCCGAAGCGCCGTGGCTCGCTGCTGCGCGAGACGGTCATCATCGTCGCCTGCGTGCTGCTGATCAGCTGGATCCTGCAGACCTTCGTGGGCCGGCAGTACGTGATCCCGTCGGAGTCTATGGAGCCGACGCTGATCGGGTGCCAGGGCTGCACCAACGACCGCATCATCGTGGACAAGCTGAGCTACCGCTTCGGCGACCCCGAGCCCGGTGACGTCGTCGTGTTCAAGGTGCCCGACGCGTGGGACGGGGGCTGGGTGTCGCCGCGGTCGTCGAACCCGGTGATGCGCGCGGTGCAGGACGGGCTGTCGTGGTTCGGCTTCGCACCGCCCGACGAGAACGACTACGTCAAGCGGGTGATCGCGACCGGCGGGCAGACGGTCGAATGCCGGAACGCCGATGGGCAGGGCGTCAAGGTCAACGGCCGCGTCCTCAACGAGCCCTACGTCGACCTGGAACTGCAGCAGCGCAATGTCTTCGTCGACCGGACCGGCGACCCCAGCGCGGTCACCCCGGACGGCAAACTCAACGCCTGCCTCGGTCCCGACTTCGGCCCCGTGACGGTTCCGCAGGACAGCGTCTTTGTCATGGGGGACAACCGCACCCGGTCCGCGGACTCCCGGTTCCACCTGAACACCAACAATGGCGCCATCCCGGTGAGCAACATCCGCGGCGAGACCCGTGTCGTCGTCTATCCCTTCTCCCGGATCGGTGGTGTCGGCTCCGTCGATCCGCAACCGTGACGGGTGCCTGAGATGACGCCGATCGGAGTCCGCCGGTGAGCCGCTGGCCACCTCGGTTCCCGGTGCGTCGCGCCGCGTCGCTGCGCACCTTCGAGTTCGCCCTGGACCGCAACGGACTGGGTCCGGTCGCCGGTGTGGACGAGGCCGGGCGCGGAGCCTGCGCCGGTCCGCTGGTGGTGGCCGCGTGTGTGCTGAAGCCCGCGCAGCTGACGTCACTGGCCGATCTGGACGACTCCAAGAAGCTGACCGAGGCGACCCGGGAAACGCTGTACCGGGCGATCACCCGATACGCGCTCGCCACATCGGTGGTCGTCATCGACGCGGACGAGATTGACCGCATCGGAATTCACGTCGCCAATATCGAGGGAATGCGCCGCGCGGTGGCCGGCCTCGCCGTCACCCCCGGCTACGTCCTCTCCGACGGGTTCGTGGTGCCCGGGCTTACCGCACCCTCGCTGCCGGTCATCGGCGGCGATGGTGCGGCCGCCTGTATCGCCGCCGCCAGCATTCTGGCCAAGGTCACCCGCGACCGGATCATGGTGGCGATGGACGCGGAGATTCCCGGCTATGACTTCGCCCTGCACAAGGGGTACAGCACCGCGCACCATATGGCACGGCTGGACGAACACGGACCGTCGCACCAGCACCGGATGTCGTACCGCAACGTCGCCTCCCGCCGGCTAGCGGACGCGCCCGCGGTGCCATCACCAGCAGAAACATCGACCGCGATAGGGTTGCAGGATGAGCGCTGAGGATCTCGAAAAGTACGAAACCGAGATGGAGCTGTCGTTGTACCGCGAGTACAAGGACATCGTCGGCCAGTTCACCTATGTGGTCGAGACCGAGCGCCGCTTCTACCTAGCCAACGCCGTCGAGATGGTTCCCCGCAACACCGAGGGCGAGGTCTACTTCGAGCTGCGGATGAGCGATGCCTGGGTCTGGGATATGTACCGGCCCGCCCGGTTCGTCAAGCAGGTTCGCGTCATCACGTTCAAGGACGTCAACATCGAGGAACTCGAGAAGCCCGAACTGCGGCTGCCCGACGAACCCTGATCGATCGGCGGCGCGGTCACGGGGCGTCGCTAAATGGGCTTCGTGGGATGTTCACGGGCGCGCCAACCGTCCACTGTGCGTCAGAATCCGTTCACTGTGCGGGCCTAGCCGTTCACTGTGCGTGAGAATCCGTCCACTGTGCGGACCTAAGCGTTCACTGTGCACTCGCCGGGTAGCGCCGCGGTACAGCAGTTTCCCGGCTGAGTCTTCTCGCGTGGCGCTCGCGGCGACGTCGCACGCCGAGTTGTCCACAGGATGGCCGCTCTCCACACCGGGGCGTGGTTTCGGCGCTGTGCGGGCTCGGACGTCGCTGGCGTAGCCGACCCTGGGGTGCATGACGAGCGAGAACGTGCGCCGGCGAAGCGGCGGCGACCGGCGGGCGGATATCGGGCGGCTGGGCGAAGACTTGGCGGCCGCCTACCTCACCGGTCGGGGCTTCACGGTGCTAGAGCGCAACTGGCGCAATCGGTGTGGCGAACTCGACCTGATCACGGCCACCGGTTCGACGCTGGTGATCGTCGAGGTGAAGACCCGGGCCAGTCACGTGTTCACCGACCCGGTGCTGGCGGTGACTCGCGAGAAGCTGATCCGGATGCGCAAGCTGGCACGAATGTGGCTGTCGGAGCAGCACACCCACTGGCGAGAGATCCGCTTCGACGTCGTGTCGGTGCAACTCGACCCGGCCGCGCCGATGCGCCCGGAGAACGCGGAGGTCCGCCATCATGTCGGCGTGTCCCAGTGAGCTTGACGTGTCCCTGGGGCAGGCGCATTCGGTGGGGCTCAATGCTTTCGAGGCCACGACGATCGAGGTCCAGGCAAATATCGGTCGGGGCCTGCCGGGCGTGACGATCAGCGGCAACGTCGACTCCTCGCTGCGCGAGGCGAAGGAACGCGTGCGTGCGGCGATCGTCAACTCGGGCTTCAAGTTTCCGGACATGAAGGTGACGCTGAACCTGGCGCCCGCCGAGCTGCCGAAACGTGGTTCCGCCCACGATCTCGCCATCGCGGTGGCGATCTTGACGTCGACCGAACAGGCGTCGGTGGCCAAGGTGCCGCGCACGGTGTTCCTGGGCGAGCTGGCACTGGACGGTCGGTTGCGGTCGGTGCGGGGCGTGCTACCTGCCGTGATCGCAGCCCGCCGAGCCGGTTTCGAGCGTGCCGTGGTGCCCCGGGGTGCCGTCGCGGAGGCGGCACTCGTCGCCGACATCGACGTCGGCGGCGCACGCACCCTCGGGGAGGTGGTGAGCTGGCTGGGTGGTGACCGCGTTCTCGACATCGTGGGCGACGGCGAGGTCGAGGACACCGATCGCATCGACGACATGGCCGACGTCGTCGGGCAGACGGAGGCCCGGCACGCCCTCGAGATCGCCGCCGCCGGAGCACATCACGTCCTGATGACCGGCCCGCCCGGAATCGGCAAGACGATGCTCGCCCGCCGATTGCCCGGGATTCTCCCCGCCCTCGACACCGAGGCATCCCTAGAAGTCACGGCGATCCACTCGATCGCGGGCACGCTGTCGCCCCGTGCGCCACTGGTCAGCGACCCGCCGTTCATCGCTCCGCATCACACCACGTCGACGACGGCGCTGCTCGGCGGCGGCACCGGGATGGCCCGACCCGGCGCGGTGTCGCTCGCCCACCGCGGGGTGCTGTTTCTCGACGAGTGCGCGGAGATGGGGTCCAAGGTCCTCGATGCGCTGCGACAGCCGCTGGAGGAAGGGGAGGTGCGGGTCACCCGGCGCGACGGTGTCGCGGTGTATCCGGCTCGCTTCCAACTCATTCTGGCCGCCAACCCCTGCGCCTGCGCACCTGCCAAGGACGTCGACTGCATCTGCAGCGCGCTCGCCCGGCGCCGCTACCTGGGCAAGCTATCCGGACCGTTGATGGACCGAGTCGACATCCGCGTCCGGATGGATCCGCCGGGTAATGCCGCGCTGTCGACCGAGCCCGCGGAATCCAGTGTCGCCATTCGCTCCCGCGTGGCCGGTGCCCGGGCGGCCGCAGTGGAGCGCTGGCGGGAATTCGGTTGGCGCACCAACTCGGAGGTGCCGGGCGCGTCGCTGCGCCGACGATTCCGTCTGCCGCCGGCGGCCCTTCGGCCGATCGAGATGGGCCTCCGGGAGGGCAGGCTGACTGCCCGGGGCGCCGACCGCGCGCTCCGGGTCGCCTGGACGATCAGCGACCTACGCGGTAGTGACCTACCGACGGAAACCGATGTGGCACAGGCGCTCATGTACCGCGACCGAGGGGACTTCCGATGACCGACGACGCGCAGCGACGCGCGTGGGCATATCTGGCACGGGTGGCCGAACCGCCGTGCGGCCCGCTCCGGGCACTCGTCGCCGACCTGGGGCCGCTCGATGCCGCTGACGCCGTACGCCGTCGCGTCGTCCCGGCCGGCTATCGGGCGGTGCTGGAGCCGACGGAGGCGCGTGCCGACATCGACTCCGCGGCTGAGGATCTGGCGATCGCCGACCGGATGGATGCGCGGCTGGTCACCCCGGACGACGCCGAGTGGCCGGCGTGGTCGCTGCTGCCGCTCGGACGTGCCGACACCGCGTCGCGGGGCGGTGAACCGCTCGCACTGTGGGTGCGTGGACCGGGCAGACTCGACGATGTCGGGGCCGCATCGATCGGCCTGGTGGGTGCGCGCGCCGCGTCGCCCTACGGCGAGCACGTGACGACCATGCTCGCCGAGGGCCTCGCCATCGACGCCTGGTCGATCGTGTCGGGTGCGGCATACGGCATCGACGGGGTGGCGCACCGCGCCGCACTCGGTGTCGGGGGTGGGACGCTGGCGGTGATGGCGTGCGGTATAGACCGCGACTATCCCGCCGGGCACTCGCGGCTGCTCGCCGAGATCGCCGACCGCGGGGTGATCGCCACCGAATACCCGCCGGGAACCGGTGCCGCCAAACACCGGTTTCTGACCAGGAACCGACTGGTCGCGGCGATGTCATCGGCCGTCGTCGTGGTCGAGGCGGGGCGTCGCTCGGGTGCGGCCAACACCGCGGCCTGGGCCCGCAAACTCGGGCGCCCGCTCGGCGCGGTGCCCGGTCCGATCACCTCGGCCACCTCGGTGGGGTGTCATCGCATGATCGCCGACCACCAGGCGACACTGATCGCCGACGTCGCGTCGGCCGTCGCCCTGGCCTGCCCGGATGGTGCCGACCCGACTCCGCATGGCCACGACCGGCCGACCGACACGCTGACGCCTGATCAGCAGCGCGTCCACGACGCATTGCCCGGTCGCGGCGCGGTGACGATCGATGAGATCGCCTACTCGGCCGGACTGGACACGGCGACCGTGCGGGCGGCGCTGTCGGTGCTGGACCTCGGCGGACACGTGACTACCGACGATGGTGCATCGTGGCGGCTCGTGCGGGCTCCCAAAGGGGCAACTTAGGTATACCTAAATTAGTGGCGTATGCTCGGTCGCGAAGGAGGGTTCATGGCCAAGCGTCTCAACACGATGTCCGTGCTGCGTCGGGAGCATCTCACCGAGCATCTGGTCCGCCTGTATCTGGGTGGCCAGGGTTTCGAGGGATTTCGGGCCGCACTCGACGACCGCGAGCAGCGGGACACCGACATGTACGTCAAGCTGATCTTCCCGCCTGAGGGCACCGAGATCACCGACGACTTCGACATGGCTGCCGCCCGGTCGCTGCCGCCGGAGCAACAACCGGTGTTGCGCACCTACACCGTCCGGTCCGTCGACGACGAACGCCGGGAGATCGCCATCGATTTCGTCGTCCACGGCGACACCGGACTGGCCGGACCGTGGGCGGCGAGCGTCGAACCCGGTGCGGTGGTGCGGTTTCTGGGCCCCGGCAGCGGATACCGACCCCGCCCGGACGCGCCGTGGCACCTGATGGCGGCCGACGAGGCCGGTCTGCCTGCGCTGGCCGCAGCCCTCGAGGCCCTGCCGGCGGACGCGATCGCCAAGGTGTTTATCGAGGTAGCCGATCCCACCGGGGAGTTGCCCCTGGACGCACCCGCGGGCGCCGACATTGTCTGGGTGCATCGCGGCGGCCCGGCCGGCGATGTCGGGGACGACCGGGCGGGGGACAACGCTCCGCTCATCGCCGCGGTCCGTGCCGCCGACTGGCTCGACGGTGAGCCCCAGGTGTTCATCCACGGCGAGGCGCAGGCGGTCATGCACAATCTGCGCAGCTACGTTCGCAAGGAGCGCGGGGTCAGTGCCGCGAACGCGTCGATCTCCGGGTACTGGCGTCGTGGCCGCACGGAAGAAGGATTCCGGCAGTGGAAGGCCGACCTGCGGGCGGCGGAGGAAGGCGCGGCCGTTCCCGGCTGACAGCGCAGGCATCATGCGGCGAGCGCCCCCGGCGCCGCGATGTCGGCATGCGGGGAAGCGGGATACCGCGCGGGCCACGATCGGGCAACGACGGGCGTGTGCGGTTGCACCGCCCGGGACGGCGCGGTGTGCTGGCGGGCATGGGTGACGACGTGCGTGCCGGCGGGATCCTCGACGACTTCGCCGACTACCTCCGGTTCGAGATGGGCCGCAGCCACCACACGGTCCGTGCATACGTCGGCGATGCCCGCGGGTTGGTGGCGTTCGCCGGGGCTCGGGGCGTCGCGGTTGACGGCATCGACCTGGCATTGCTGCGGGCCTGGCTGGCCGAGCACACCCGGCGTGGTGCGGCCCGCACCACGATCGCCCGGCAGGTGTCGTCGGCCCGGACCTTCTGTGCCTGGTTGGCGCGAGAAGGCGTGCTCGCCACCGACCCGGCGACGCGACTTCAGGCACCGAAGGCCCATCGCACGCTGCCCGCCGTGCTGACCGCCGACCAGGCCGACGCCGCCGTCGCGGCGACGTCGGGGCGAGGGGAGAGGGACCACTCGGGCCCGGAGGATGCGTCCAATGCGCCGCTAGACCCGGACGACCCGATCGTGCTGCGGGACCGCGTCATCGTGGAACTGTTGTACGCCACTGGAATTCGCGTCGGAGAGCTCTGTGGACTGGATGTCGGCGACGTCGACGTGAGCCGCAACGTCCTGCGCGTCATCGGCAAGGGCAACAAGGAGCGCACGGTTCCCTTCGGTGCTCCCGCCGCCGCCGCGATCGACCGGTGGCTACGGTACGGCCGCGGCGCCCTCGCTGGTGCCCGGTCCGGCGACGCGCTGCTACTGGGTGCTCGGGGCGGTCGGCTCGATCAGCGGATGGCGCGCACGGTCGTGCAGCGTGCGGTCGCCGCCGTCGGCGGCCCGGCGATGGGCCCACACGGGTTGCGGCACAGCGCAGCCACCCACCTTCTGGAGGGAGGTGCCGATCTCCGGGTGGTGCAGGAACTGCTCGGTCACTCGTCGCTGGCGACGACCCAGATCTACACCCACGTCAGCGTCGAACGCCTCCGCAACGTGCACCGGCAGGCGCATCCGCGGGCTTGAGCGTGAGATCCGCCGCACGGTGAAGGAGTGAGGCTGTCCAGTGAACGGGCCGCACCCTACCGATGGACTCGTACCAGCGAGAAGCTACCGATGGACTCGCAGTCCCGACCAGTGGTCGGGGCTCTCCAGTGGTTGAGTAGTCCGGACCAGTGGTCGGGGCTCTCCGGTGGTTGAGTAGTCCGGAGCGCTAGCGGAGGGCGTATCGAAACCACCTCCGGCACAGTGTGTTCCGGCACGTGTGCCGTCTGTTCGCCGTCGGGTTCGGGACGGTGATTTCGATACGCGACTCGCTGCGCTCGCCGCTACTCAACCACCGGGGTCGGTGACTGGCCGCGCTGGCGGCTGTTCGACCACCGGGACTCGGCGACTCGCTGCGCTCGCCGCGTGCACAGTGAACGCGTCCCCTGCACAGTGAACGGTCCCCGACGCACAGTGAACGGTCCCCGACGCACAGTGAACGGATTCGCCCGCACAGTGAACGAGGGTGGGGGAGCCGCCGGTGGTTAACCGTCACCGAGCGGCTTCAGGCGGACGCGGATCGCGCCGAGCAGACCGAGCGGGTCGAGGTAGTCCGCGGTGCGGCCCGCGCCGCGACGGGCACCCCAGTGCACGCACGCGGCGACTGGACACCCGGGGTGGCCGGCCTCAACCGTCCCGAGCGGGTCGCCGCGGCGAACTCGTTCGCCGGCCCGCACCGACGCCCGTACCGGCTCGTAGGTAGTGATGATCCCGTCGGTGCGCTGCACCGACACCGACGGCTTGCCGGCGACCACGCCGGCGAACCGGACCACACCGTCGCCGGCGGCCACGACCGTCGCTCCGGCGGAGCTCGCCAGATCGACACCGCGGTGGCCGGGGTTCCATCGCTGCTGTGGCTCGTCGTAGCCGGTGACGACCGTCGGCCGTGGCGGTAGCGGCACCCCGTACCCCTGCGCCGATGCCGTCGTCCCGCTCGAGCCGCCCGGTTCGGCGGCGACGACGGCCGGAAATCCGCAGGTCAACAGGAGAACCGCGACGATCTCGGCCACGGCGACGAGGGTGCGGACGGCGTACCCGGCACTGCCGTCGCGGACCATCTGAACTGAGTGTCGATCCATACCGCTGAGACGCACGGATGCCGCCGACGGGTCCCTGGCCATCCCCAGCCCCGCGCTCCCGGGGTGTCACCCGGTCGACCTGGGGATACCGCTTTTGGTCTCGGCGGCACCCGCGGCGTACTCTGGTCACCGCACCTCACCCTCGGTGGGGTGACTTCGCGCGCCTGAATATCGGTGCGGTTGCGTCGGCGAGCCCACGGGCGGCCGGCGGACACCGTCACTCGACTACACCCCTCGCGTGGGCGGTCCCGAGACTTCTCGGGTTCCGCGCGAGCCCGGGCGCCAGGGTCGTCATCAACCGATGTCGACATCAACTGCACACCAAAGGAACTAGAGACACGCATGGCTGTCGTCACTATGAAGCAGCTGCTGGACAGCGGCGCTCACTTCGGACATCAGACCCGTCGGTGGAACCCGAAGATGAAGCGGTTCATCTTCACCGACCGCAACGGCATTTACATCATCGACCTGCAGCAGACGCTGACCTACATCGACAAGGCGTACGAATTCGTCAAGGAGACCGTCGCCCACGGCGGCACCATCCTCTTCGTCGGTACCAAGAAGCAGGCGCAGGAGTCGATCGCGGCCGAGGCCACCCGTGTCGGCATGCCGTATGTCAACCAGCGCTGGCTGGGCGGCATGCTCACCAACTTCTCGACCGTCCACAAGCGCCTGCAGCGCCTGAAGGAACTTGAGACCATGGAGCAGACCGGCGGCTTCGAGGGACGCACCAAGAAGGAAATCCTCATGCTCACGCGTGAGAAGAACAAGCTGGAGCGCACGCTCGGCGGTATCCGGGATATGGCCAAGGTGCCATCCGCCATTTGGGTGGTGGACACCAACAAGGAGCACATTGCTGTCGGTGAGGCACGCAAGCTCAACATCCCGGTCATCGCGATCCTGGACACCAACTGCGACCCGGATCTGGTCGATTACCCGATCCCGGGCAACGACGACGCGATCCGCAGCGCCGCGCTGCTCACCCGCGTGGTGGCGTCCGCGGTCGCCGAGGGTGTGCAGGCCCGGGCCGGGCAGGCCGCCGGGGACGCCAAGCCCGAGGCTGGCGCCGGCGAACCCCTCGCCGAATGGGAGCAGGAACTGCTGACCCAGGCGGCATCGGGTGCCGAGGCGTCCGCCGAGGCCGGGTCGGCTACCGAGCCGCCCGCCTCCGCATAGCGCCACCGACACATCTGCGGGGTCGTGCCGGGCCGCATCCGGCGGTCCGGCACAACCCGACATCGACGAATCCCATCTGCTAAGGAGGCTCGCCACCGATGGCGAACTACACCGCGGCCGACGTCAAGCGCCTTCGGGAGCTGACCGGCGCCGGCATGCTCGACTGCAAAAATGCACTGGCCAACAACGACGGCGACTTCGACAAGGCCGTCGAGGAGCTGCGCATTAAGGGCGCCAAGGACGTCGGCAAGCGTGCCGAACGGTCGACCGCCGAGGGGCTCGTCGCCGCCAAGGACGGCGCCATGATCGAGCTCAACTCGGAGACCGACTTCGTCGCGAAGAACGCCGAATTTCAGGCGCTCGCCGACCAGATTCTGGACGCCGCGCTGGCCGCCAAGACCGACGACGTGGAGGTGCTGAAGGCCGCATCGCTCGGTGACGGCACCGTCGACGACGCCGTCCAGGCGCTGTCGGCGAAGATCGGCGAGAAGCTCGAGCTGCGCCGGGTGGCCTACTACGACGGGCCGGTCGCGGTGTACCTGCACAAGCGGGCCTCCGACCTGCCGCCCGCCGTGGGTGTGCTGGTGTCCTACACCGGTGACGGTGACGACGCGGCCGAGGCCGCACGCAACGCCGCCCAGCAGGTCGCGGCGCTCAAGGCCAAGTACGTGTCCGAGGAGCAGGTGCCGGAGGACGTCCAGGCCGACGAACGGCGAATCGCCGAGGAGACCGCAAAGGCGGAGGGCAAGCCGGAGCAGGCGCTGCCGAAGATCGTCGAGGGTCGCCTGAAGGGCTTCTTCAAGGACGTCGTGCTGATCGATCAGCCCTACGTCAAGGACTCGAAGAAGACCGTCGGTGCCGTCCTCGATGAGGCCGGTGCGACCGTGACGGCGTTCAGCCGCTTCGAGGTCGGCCAGTCCTAGCGAGCCGACCAGCGAACCATCGAGCAACCCCGCGCCATGACCGGCGCGGGGTTGTTTGTTTGGCTCAGTCCGTGGATGCCCCGGCGCGTAGCCGCCGCAACGGAGACCCCGGCACCAGGAGCGAGCCGGCCGCGATCAGGAGGCTCATCGCTGCCAACGCGCCCAGTGTGATCTGTAGTGCACCAAGGAAACTGCGCGCCACCGCGGAACGCCCCGCAGCGCGGAGGTCGGGTTCGGCCTGGGCGAGGATGGTCTCGACCATCGCGTTGCCGCCCGCCGAGTCGCCGCCACACCCGGGTGCCGGGCGGTCCGGATGCGCCGACCCGAGCTGACGGCTCGCGCAGTCGGCGAAGCGGTCCGCGACCGTCGATTGCACGGCCGGATTCACCGGCGACTCACGCAGATTCGATACCAATTCGGCGCGCGCCGCGGGTACTGCGGTTCCCGCGTGCCCGGCCACCTGGCCGAAGAAGAACACCGTCACCACCGCCAGGCCGATCGACGCGCCGATCTGTTGCACTGTCGGCACACAACCGGATGCGGGTCCCACGGTGGTTTCGGTTGTGCCGGAGAGGATCACGGTCTGCAGCGGTGCGACGAACATGCCGGTGCCCAGGCCGCCGACGACGAGCGGCGCGATCACCGCCGCGACGGACAGGGCAGCGGCGTCCGGCTGCACCGCTAGCGCCAGCCAGGCGAGGCCCGCGGCCAACACGACCGCGCCAAGCGCGAGCGTCCGGGCACCGCCGAGGCGCGTGACGACCAGCGGCGAGGTTACTGACCCCACCGCGCCGCCGACCGCGAACGGCAACGCCAGCAACCCGGTTCGCAGCGCGGAGAATCCGAGCCCGAACTGCATCGACACCGAGACGGTGAAGAAGAAGCCCGCGAACACGCTGAAGAACATCACCGACAGCACCACACCGACGGCGAACGGCCGCGCGGCGAACAGTTGCGGCGGCACCAGCGCTGCGCCACCCCGTGCGGCCGTACGCCGCTGGCTGATCACGAACACCACGAGCAGGACCGCGGCCCCGCCCAGCATCAGCCACACCGACACCGGCCACCCCTGCTCGCGGCCCACGGCAAGGGGATACAGCAGCAGGAACAGGCCGGCACTGGACGTGACGACCCCGACGAGGTCGACGCGAGCGACATTCGTCGACCGCAGCGCGGGCAGTCGTCGCCCGGCCAGGACGAATGCCGCGACACCGATCGGAATATTCACGAAAAAGATCGTGCGCCAACCCCACCCGAGAATGTCTGACGTCGTCAGCAGTCCACCCAGAACGGGCCCGAGCATCGCGGCGACCCCGGCGACCGCACCGTAGATACCGAACACCAGGCCGTGCCGGTGTCGCGGGAACAGCGCCGCGATCAACGCGAGTGTCTGGGCGGACATCAGCGCCGCGCTGATGCCCTGCGCGCCGCGGAACACGATGAGCTCCACCGGATTCGAGGCGATGCCACACAGGGTCGAGGTGATCACGAAGGCGATCACGGCGGCCAGGAACAGCCGCCGGCGCCCCAACCGGTCACCGAGCGTGGCCGCGGGCAAGAGGGTGCACGCGAACGCCAGCGTGTACACGCTCAGCACCAGCACCTGCTGGGCCGTCGAGGCCGCCAGGTCGGTTGCGACGTCCGGCAGTGCGATGTTGACGATCGTCGTGTCCAGCATCTGCATGAACACGCCGAGCAGGCAGCCCGCCAGCGCCGGCCAGGCCGACCGGCGCCCGCGCGCTTCGGCGGCGGTCCGGCGTTCGACGCCGCCGTGCTCGCCACCGGCATCGGCGACCGGCGGTGTCGCCGGTACGGTCACCGGGCCAGTGCCAGCGAGGCGAGTGCGTAATCACCCTCGTTCGCAACGGTATTCATGATGTCGATGAATCGCTGGACGTAGGAGTGCACCGAGTCGTTGGCGGTCGGTGTGTCGGGGTAGAGCAGCGTGATCGAGGTGGTGTCGGGAAAACGGTTGACCCACATGAACACCTCCTCGCTGCTGCCACGGTTGCCGTACATCGCGCCATTGATTGCGTCGAACATCTCCTGGCCCGGCAATTTGCGAATATCGATGTAGGACACCATCGGCACCGACCAACCCGGCTCGACGGTGATGCCGTCACCGGGCTCGACCAGCTCCAACACCCGATGGAATGACACGTCGGTGAGATCCTTGCCGGCCGCATAGCTGTGGGCGGCCTCGGCCACCACCGAGGAGAACGAGTCCGACGGCGTTACGGTGATCGGCACCGGGATCAGGCTGGTGAACCAGCCGACCGCGTTGAGCTCCGGCCCGGCCTGCCGGGTGCTCTTCGGCGTCATACCCAAATAGCCCACTTCACCGGTGAACTCGGCATACACGATCGCCGCGACGGCCAGCACACCGGCCACGACGTTGGCCCCTTGTGCGCGGCACGCGCTCTCGAAACGGTCCGCGGCCCCGGCGTCGCCGAAGATGGTCGTGGTCAGATGGCCGCTGCGAATGCGGTCGTTGGCGTCGTTGTCGAGCGGAAGCGGGAACCGGGGGAGACGCCCGCCGTGGTCGCGGACCAGGTCCATCCACCGGCGCACGCTGATCGAGTCGCGGGTCAGGCGTTCGGACACGGCACGCTCGCGGCGGCAATAGTCGTGGTAACTGCCGGTCGGCGCCAGTGCGTTGTCCATGCCGAATGCGGCATTCATGTACAGCGTCATCAGATCGACGCAGGTCAGCGCTTGGGAGATGCCGTCGGTGTAGAGGTGGTCGATCGCGCAGTACACCGTGAACCCGTCGCCATGCTCCACTGCGCCGAAGCTGAAGCAGTCCCAGCTGAACGGACCGGGCGTCTCGGAGTGGATGTGTGCGCGGATGGCCGCCGACGTGGTGAAGTCACCGTGTGCGGTAGGCGCGACGGCGATCTCCTCGACCGGCACCTGGTGCCGGACGATCCGGTCGTCGGCGTCGAAGGCGAACCAGGACCGGAACGTGTCGTGTCGCCGGAGGAACGTCGTGAGGGCGGTGCTCATCGCCGTGGGATTCAGCGGCGCGGCGATGTCGAACGCGAGCAGGCAGAGCCGGGAGAACCGAAAGTCGGCGGTCTCGTTGCGGCGTGCCGAGCGGAGGTACTCCTCCTGCTGATGGGACGGCGGTACCGGATCGACCGCGGCAGCGGTGGCCGCGGCAACGGCGGCCGGGGTAGCGGTCCAGCTGGTCAACCGGCCGGGTCGCGGTTGCCAGTCGTCGATGAGTCCAAAACTGACCATTTCACACCTTCGGTTCGCAGGGGCCGAGGCGGCGACGATGCCGGCTTCCCGGTTGCCGTACCACCCGAGTGACGGGGGACACAGCGACAGATGTATTGTTCGCAGAACGTAGTACCTGTGAAAGCCGTTGACTGTCAACAGATCCTATTGGACGACTGTCCAACATCAGCGGGCGTTCACATGCTGGACTCTTCGAGAAATGTTGGGGGACAATGCAATGCGCCATGCATGCGGCTCACGTCTGGGTGCCGGTGAACTTTGCGTAAATCAGGAGGGGGCGGTAGTCATGGGGTATCCCCTGGCATCGTCGCATGGTCGTAGGTACGTGCGTCTCATCCGGTGGGTGACGGCGGTCACGGTCGTAAGTGCTGTTGTCGCTGCCGGATTCATTGCTGCGGGCACGTCGTCCGCGACGCCCCGCGGTGTGGTGGGCGAGCGAGTCGTAGCGCCCCGGGAGGTCGACCTGTCGGTCTACTCGGCGGCGATGGGCCGGGTGATCGATGTCACGGTGATCCCGGCGGCTGGTGGGGGGCCGGCGCCGACGCTGTACCTGCTCAATGGCGCCGCGGGCGGCGAGGGCGGGAGTAGTTGGCTGGATCGCACCGACATCCGGACGTTCTTCGCCGACGAGAACGTCAACGTCGTGGTGCCGATGGGGGGTGCGGCCAGCTACTTCACCGACTGGCGCCGGACCGATCCGAAGCTGGGGAACCAGCAGTGGGCGACGTTCCTGACGGCGGAACTGCCGCCGGTGATCGACTCCCGTTTCGACGGCACTGGCCGCAATGCGATCGCGGGCATCTCCATGGCCGGGACGTCGGTCTTCCAGCTGTCGATGCGGGCGCCATCGCTGTACCGCGCGATCGGGTCGTTTAGCGGATGCGCACAAACCAGCGACCCGCTGGGGCGTGCGGTCGTGCGTCTGGTCGTGGAAGGCCGGGGCGGTGCCGATGTCGACAATATGTGGGGTCCGGCCGCCGATCCGGCCTGGATCAACAACGACCCGCTGCGCAACGTCGAGAAGTTCCGCGGGAAGTCGATCTACGTGTCGAGCGGTTCCGGGAGCCCGGGGCGCTATGACACGCTCGACGGGCCCGGTATCAACGGCAACCCCGGCAAGCTGGTCGATCAGCTCGCCATCGGTGCGGTTATCGAGTCCGCAACCGCCCAGTGCAGCCGCAACCTGCAAGCCGCGATGCGGGCGGCCGACGTACCCGCGACCTTCCACCTATATCCGGGCGGCACCCATTCGTGGGCCTACTGGCAGGACGAGTTGCATCGAGCGTGGCCACAGTTCCGGGCCGCGCTATGGAGGTCCTGAGGGGCTCCGCGCATCGTGCCCCTCGGTCGGGCGACTTCGCGGGCGAGATGCCGGACGTCGTCGGGGTCGTCAAGGCGGGGACGTACGATGATCACCGAACCGACGAGCGAGGATGTTGATGACCGAAACCACCGACACGCAGCAGTCCGACCGGCACGGGTACCGCCGCGTGCTCCTGAAGCTGGGCGGCGAGATGTTCGGCGGCGGCGAGGTAGGACTCGATCCCGACGTCGTGGCTACGGTGGCCGATCAGATCGCCGAGGTGGTGTCCACCGGTGTCCAGGTCGCGGTGGTGATCGGCGGGGGCAACTTCTTCCGCGGTGCCGAACTCCAACAACGCGGCCTCGACCGGGCTCGGTCGGACTATATGGGCATGCTCGGCACCGTGATGAACTGCCTTGCGCTGCAGGACTTCCTCGAGAAGCGGGGAGTCGACACCAGGGTGCAGACCGCCATCACGATGGGACAAGTTGCCGAACCGTACATCCCGCTGCGGGCGCAGCGGCACCTGGAAAAGGGGCGGGTGGTGATCTTCGGTGCCGGCATGGGCATGCCGTACTTCTCCACCGACACCACCGCTGCGCAACGTGCCCTGGAGATCAAGGCCGAGGTGGTGCTGATGGCGAAGGCCGTCGACGGTGTCTACGACGCCGATCCGCGGACCAACCCGGACGCCACGATGTTCACCGAGATCACCCACCGGGAGGCCCTGGAAAAGGAGCTGAAGGTGGCCGACGCGACGGCCTTCAGTCTGTGTATGGACAACAAAATGCCGATGCTGGTGTTCAATTTGCTGGAGAAGGGCAATATCGCCCGAGCCGTAGCGGGTGACCAGATCGGAACGCTCGTCGCCACCTGAGCCGACCCCGCACGATCGCCCATACCCGAGTAGACCCGCACGAGTAGAGAAGCAGGACGACGATGATCGACGAGACGTTGCTGGACGCCGAGGAGAAGATGGAGAAGGCCGTCGGGGTGGCCAAGGACGATATGGGGTCCATCCGGACCGGGCGGGCCAACCCGGCCATGTTCGCCAAGGTCCACATCGAGTACTACGGCACGGTCACACCGATCACCCAGGTTGCGGGCATCACGACGCCGGAAGCACGGCTGGTGGTCATCAAGCCGTACGAGGCGTCCACCCTCGGGGACATCGAGACCGCGATCCGCAATTCCGACCTCGGCGTCAATCCCACCAACGACGGCAACATCATCCGAGTCGCGATCCCGCAGCTGACCGAGGATCGCCGCAAGGACCTGGTGAAGCAGGCCAAGGGCAAGGGGGAGGACGCCAAGGTCGCGATTCGCAACGTGCGCCGCAAGGCGGTCGAAGAGTTGCGACGGATCGTCAAGGACGGCGAGGCGGGCGAGGACGAGGTGTCCCGAGCGGAAAAGGAACTCGACAAGACGACCTCCGGTTACGTCGCGCAGGTCGACGAACTCGTCAAGCACAAGGAGTCCGAGCTCCTCGAGGTGTGAGGCTGCGGGGCAAAAGGACCGCCCGCGGGCACGGGCACGAACGAGCGGATAAGGACGGGCGGATCACAGACGATGGCCACCGAATCGCCGGCTAAGGGCGGGTCCCGGGCCGGCCGTGACCTGCCAGCCGCCATCGGCGTCGGGGTCACGCTGGGCGCGACGATCATCCTGGTGCTGATCTTCGCCCCGAAGGTCTGGTACGGCATCGTCGCGGTGGCCTTCGCGATCGCCACCTGGGAGGTCACCAAGCGGCTGCGGGACGGCGGCTACCACGTGGCCCTGTGGCCGTTACTCTTCGGTGGGCAGGCGATCATCTGGTCGGGATGGCCGTGGGGCACCACCGGTGTGCTCAGTGCATTCGTCGGCACCGTCCTGGTGCTGATGGTCTGGATGTTGTTGGCCAACGGAATCCGGCATGCCCCGGAGCACTACCTGCGGGACCTGGCGGTCAACGTGCTGGTGCTGGCGTGGCTGCCGCTGCTCGCGTCGTTTGGTGCGGTGATGGTCCTCGACGACCATGGTGCGGCGAGGGTGGCGACGCTGATGATCGTGGTGGTGTGCTCCGACGTCGGCGGCTACGCCGCCGGGGTGCTGTTCGGCAAGCATCCGATGGCACCGGCGATCAGCCCGAAGAAGTCCTGGGAGGGTCTGGTCGGCTCGCTGCTGGTCGGCACCGCGGGCGCCATCTGCTCGGTGGTGTTCCTGCTGGAGAACCGCTGGTGGATCGGACTCGTCCTGGGGCCCGTTCTGGTGGTCTGCGCGACCCTGGGCGACCTGGTGGAGTCGCAGGTCAAGCGGGACCTGGGCATCAAGGACATGGGCACCCTGCTACCCGGTCACGGCGGCATCATGGACCGCCTCGACTCGCTCCTGCCGTCGGCGTTCATCGTCTGGGCGGTGCTCACCGCCCTGCTGTAGCCGAACCGGGCCGGCGCCCGTCGTTTGACGGGGGCCGGCGGTCGGCTTCGGTTCGCCGTACGGCTCAGAGGTTCTTCGATGCTCGCTTCAGTGCCCGATTGAGCTGGAACATCCGAGCGCCGCCGATCAGCGCGGTGATCAGGGCGCCGGCGATCGCGGCGATCAGCAGGCTTACCCCGATGGGCAGATTCACCTCCCACGCGAGCAGGGTGATCTGCTGCTTGTTGAGATTCTGCAGGATGAACACCAGCAGCAGGATGGTGATGATCGCGCCGATCACCAGGCCCACGAAGGTCGCGCGGGTGCGGGTGTGGTCGACGTCCTTGATCTTGGTCCGGAGCTGCTCGCGTTCGGCCAGGATTTCTTGACGCTCGGCGTCGCGGGCCGCGTGATCGTCCGGCTGCGCGTCGTGCGTGTGCGGGTCGGGTGTCGTCATAGGCACATCATGACATGCGACAATGGCGAGATGTCGTCATTGCCGCTCGTGTTCGACGCGCCTCGGCGAGGACGTCCACCCACTCACTTCGCCGACCTCGACACCGATGCCCGGCACGCCGCAGCCGCTGAGCTCGGGTTGCCGCGGTTCCGGGTGGATCAGCTCGCCCGCCAGTACTACGGCCGCCTCAACTGCGACGTCGACGAGATGACCGATCTTCCTGCCGCGCAGCGTCCGGCGGTGGGCGAGCGGCTGTTCCCCCGACTGCTCACCCCGGTGCGGCACATCTCCTGCGATGCCGGCGCCACCCGCAAGACGCTGTGGCGGCTGCACGACGGGACTCTGTTGGAGAGCGTGCTGATGCGCTACCCGGAGCGCAACACGCTGTGCATCTCGAGTCAGGCGGGCTGTGGCATGGCCTGTCCGTTCTGTGCGACCGGGCAGGGCGGTCTGGACCGCAACCTGTCGACCGCGGAGATCGTCGACCAGGTGCGGGCGGCGGCCCGGGCACTGCGGGACGGCGAGTTCGGCGAGCCGGGCCGGCTGTCCAATGTCGTCTTCATGGGTATGGGCGAGCCCCTCGCCAACTACAAACGAGTCGTGTCGGCGGTTCGCCAGATCACGTCGCCGGCGCCGCACGGCCTCGGTATCTCGGCGCGGTCGGTGACCGTGTCGACGGTCGGACTCGCACCGTCGATCCGCCGGCTCGCCGACGAGGGATTGCCGGTGACCCTCGCGGTGTCGCTGCACACCCCGGATGACGAGCTGCGCGACACCCTGGTGCCGGTCAACAACCGCTGGTCCGTCGCCGAGGTATTAGACGCCGCCCGCTACTACGCCGACACCACCGGTCGGCGCGTCTCCATCGAGTACGCGCTGATCCGCGACGTCAACGACCAGCCGTGGCGCGCGGACATGCTGGGGGAGAAGCTGCATCGCGCGCTCGGGTCGCGGGTGCACGTCAATCTGATCCCGCTCAACCCGACGCCCGGATCGGAATGGGACGCCAGTCCCAAGGACGTAGAACGGGAGTTCGTCCGCCGAGTGCGCGCACAGGGTGTCTCGTGCACCGTCCGCGACACACGCGGTCAGGAAATCGCCGCTGCCTGTGGGCAACTCGCGGCCGAGGAGCGGTAGGTCGCGCGCTGCGAGGACACTACTTCGTGCACCGAGCCGCGGAGTCTCAGTGAGGTCCGGCGTGCGATGATGCAGCTATGTCATCATCCCCGAGGAGCGTGTCGCGACGACGAATGGTGGTCCTCGGCACGATCATTGGGGCGTAATTGGTCTGCTGGTTCCACTGCCGCTGTCGATGTTTCTGCGCCATTGGCTGGGCCTTCCCGAGATTGACGCCACGCCGAGACCCAAACCCCTTACCGCGACCTACTGGTTGCCGTGGACTCTGAGTTGGTTGACTGCAAACCTTCCCGGTCTGGTACTGGCCTTGTGGCCATCTACCCGCCGGATGGGCCTGTGGTATTTAGTCGCATCAGTGCTGATCAGCACTCCGATCGTGTGGTTCTACTTCGGGTTCGAGTACTACGGCTTCTCACCAGATTGAACACCGACGTCGCCTCCTAGTTCGCCTGTTCAGCTGACGCGGACTCACGGGGAGGTGCGTGCGCCTGTCTAGGTCCTCCGCGATCACATACAGCTGAGACTTTGCTCTCCGCTCGACGACAGCGACTGCCTCTCGTCCCGGGCGAGCGCCTCGTGAGCTGGTGAGCTGTCGGTGCGGATCGCCGACACCTTCGGTTTCAGACTTGCGACTTCTGACGCTTCCGCACTGCTGCGCGGCGGGACCGGCTACTGACCCAGTCCCAAATCCCCATCAGCACCAACCAGATCGCAGTGAACTTGGCTGCATCGACGAGGACGCTGGACACACTGCGCCCCTCATCGCCCCACAGAATCGTGAGTAGCGCGTACACAACGAACGCCGCCACCGCTCCAACAACGAAACCCAGTAGATTGTGCACAACACTCCCTTTCTTTGTTTGCTGGACGGTGAATCAGGACCCTTATGAGGGTGCGGGAGTCGAATGAGTCGTGCTTGGTGGTGTCGCAAGTCCCGACCCGCCGCTCGTTCCGGTAGATGGTCGTGCGGATCCCACACCGGGCTTATCCAACAGATCGTCTATACCCGCCATGTGCACGCGTCGGCCATGATGTTGTAGCCGTGCACGATCACGTAGCGAGAGTGGTCGGTTTTGCCGGCCGCGGCGACGTCGAACAGGTACGCGCTGTGCTGGTTGTTCGTCCCGACCGTCCACTCGCGGACCGCTGGAGTGATTGACGAGAAGGTGGTTTCTGGATCGGACATATCCGTTCATCTCCGCTCGGCTAATGGACTCAGATCATGGGATCTGACTATCGCGCCGAGAGCGCGCTTCGTCCAATTGGGCCGGGTCAGGTCCGTTTCGTCTACCCGCCTGGTCTTTCCCATCGGTGATGAACGGGGCACCGTACCGGTCCCAAGCGGATCGCCTTGAGCGACCCCCACCGCAGTCAGAACGTCGAGTAGAGCGCCCCTTGGGAACACCGAACTACGGTGCTGTTCACCATTGGCCCTCCTGAATTGACTTATGTGGAGGGGTGAGCGAGCCGTGTGGTCAGCTCCACTTCTTCTTGGTAACCATTCCCTTGATCAGGAAGTAGGCCATCAAGGCGGCGAACCCGATGAGGTACAGATCCTCGACGCGGCCCTCGTGATTACCGATGATCATGGCCAGAACGGCGAACACGCTGAACCAGCCGGCGATATAGAACGTCTTGGTCGCGACGCCGTGCCAGCCGAAGCGCGCCGACGGGGCGTCGGCGGGCTCGCGCCGCCAGCCGGTGTCGATGGTGGGGTGGTCTACCGCGCCATGCTCGCCTGTCTTCACCTCGGTGCTGGCCACGACGACTCCTCCCGCTGGGCTTGGCTCGTTCGGTCTCTGACGGACCGTAGTAGGTCTGCTGCAGAGCATAGCCGCCGGCGTCTGTGCCCGTCGCGGGGCCACGCGGTTCGGCCGCCGGCGCACGGTCCGTGCGGTCGATACTGCGCACCGATAGGCCACAATGTTTGCGTGACGACGCGTGTGCTCATCCTGGGATCAACCGGCTCGATCGGGGTCCAGGCACTGGAGGTGATGGCCGACAACCCGGACCGTTTCGAGCTTGCCGGACTCGGCGCGGGCGGCGGCAACCTCGACGCGCTCGCAGCGCAGGCCCGGCAGTGGGGGCTTCCGCCGGACCGTGTCGCCGTCGCCGATCCCGACGCCGCGGACCGTCTCCGGACCGGGCTGGGGGACGGTGTACTCGGTGGGCCGGATGCGATGTGCCGGTTGATCGAGAACGCGGACGCCGACGTCGTCCTCAACGCGGTCGTCGGTTCGATCGGACTGCGGCCGAGCCTGGCCACGCTCGCGAGCGGTGCACGGTTGGCGCTGGCCAACAAGGAATCCCTGGTCGCGGGCGGCTCGCTGGTGCTGGACGCGGCGGCCCCGGGCCAGATCGTGCCGGTCGACTCGGAACACTCCGCCATCGCCCAATGCCTGCGAGCGGGTACCGCCGCCGAGGTCGACCGGTTGGTGCTGACCGCATCCGGCGGACCGTTCCGCGGCTGGACCCGCGACCAGCTCGCCGACGTCACACCGGAACAGGCCGGTCGTCACCCGACCTGGTCGATGGGCCCGCTGATCACCCTCAACTCCGCAACGCTGGTGAACAAGGCGCTCGAAGTCATCGAGGCGCATCTGCTGTTCGGCGTCGACTACGACCGCATCGACGTCACCGTGCACCCGCAGTCGATCGTGCACTCGATGGTCACCTTCGTCGACGGCGCCACCATCGCCAAGGCATCGCCCCCGTCGATGAAGTTGCCCATCGCCCTCGCCCTCGGCTGGCCCGACCGGGTGCCGGACGCGTCGGCGGCATGCGACTTCGGCACCGCCTCGGCCTGGACATTCGAACCCGTCGACGACGACGTATTCCCGGCGATTACGGTGGCACGCCGCGCGGGGACCGCGGGCGGCAGCCTGACCGCCGTCTTCAATGCGGCCAACGAGGTCGCCGCGGCGGGGTTCTTCGCCGGGGACATCAGGTTCCCGAGCATCGTCGACATCGTCGCCGACGTGGTCGACGACGCAGATCAATGGCGCGCGACGCCGGGTACTGTGGAAGAGGTTCTGGCCGCCGATGCCTGGGCACGTGACCGTGCCGCGGCCCTGGTCACCGGCGGTGCCCGGTGAGCCGACATTCCCGGACGGCCTGCGAGTAGGAGACAGTGGTGAGTTTCGCGATCGGCGTGGCGCTGTTCGCGCTGGCGCTGCTGGGGTCGGTGGCCTGGCACGAATGCGGCCACATGTGGGCCGCGCAGGCGACCGGCATGAAGGTGCGGCGCTACTTCGTCGGCTTCGGGCCCACCCTGTGGTCGACCCGCCGGGGTGAGACGGAGTACGGCATCAAGGCGCTGCCACTCGGCGGCTTCTGCGACATCGCCGGCATGACCCCGCACGACGAGATCTCCGACGCCGACCGCCCCCGCGCCATGTATTTGCAGAAGCCGTGGAAGCGGCTGGTGGTGCTCGCGGCCGGCCCCGCCCAAAATTTCGTCCTCGGGTTCGTGTTGATCATGGCCGCCGGGTTGATCTGGGGGCTGCCGGATCTCACCCCGCCACCGGCACCCGCGACTGTGGGCAAGACCGACTGCGTCGCATCGGCGATCACCTACGACGCGAACCGTAAGCAGACCTCACCCAGCTGCAGCGGCGTCGGGCCCGCCGATGCCGCTGGCATCCGGCCGGGCGACACCATCGTCGCGGTCAACGGCACCCCGATCGACGGTGCCGAGGCGCTCACCCCGATCATCCGGGACAGCACCGGCCCGCTGAGGCTCACTGTCGACCGCGACGGCCGCCGGCTCGACCTCACCATGACGCCGGAACGCGCCACGGTCACCACGACCGCCCGCGACGGTACGACGAAGTCTGAGACCTACAACATGATCGGCATCGTCTACGAGCGACCGCCGTCGACGATCGAGCACTACAACGCCCTGACGATCATCCCGGGCGCCGCCGTATTCACCAAGGACCTGGCCGTCCGCACCTGGGACGCACTGCTGTCGCTGCCGTCGAAGGTCGGTGCGCTGTGGACCGCCGTCACCGGTGGCGAACGCGACCCCAACACCCCGGTCAGCGTGTACGGCGCCTCGGTGATGGGCGGCGAGGCCGTCGAGCGCGGCTACTGGGACACATTCCTGCTGCTGCTGATCACGGTCAACTTCTTCCTCGCCCTGTTCAACCTGGTGCCGCTGCTGCCCCTGGACGGCGGACACATGGCCATCGTCGGCTACGAGAAGATCCGCGACCTGATCCGACGCTGGCTGGGACGCGCACCCGGACAGCCCGTCGACTACTACAAGTTGATGCCGATCACCTATGCGGTCGTCATCGTGATGGCCGGGTTCATGGTCCTCACGCTCACCGCCGACATCGTCAACCCCATCCAGTTGTTCTGACGACCGGCGAGACGACGCTCGACGCACCCGACACACCCCAGCCCCACCACAGTCCACCAGCCCGCAACCCGTCCCGAGGAGAACGCCATGACCTCCCCCGACCAGGCAGGCGCCGGCACGCCGATCGGACTCGGCATGCCCGCCGGGCCGCCGCCGGTGCTCGCCCCCCGCCGCATCACCCGACAGATCCAGGTCGGCACGGTCGGCGTCGGCAGCGATCACCCGATCTCGGTGCAGTCGATGACGACCACCAAGACACACGACATCAACGCCACCCTGCAGCAGATCGCCGAACTCACCGCGTCCGGCTGCGACATCGTGCGCGTCGCCTGCCCGCGCCCGGAGGACGCCGAGGCGCTGCCGGTGATCGCCAAGAAGTCGAAGATCCCGGTCATCGCCGACATCCACTTCCAGCCGAAGTACATCTTTGCCGCGATCGACGCCGGCTGCGCCGCCGTGCGGGTCAATCCCGGCAATATCAAGGAGTTCGACGGTCGGGTCAAGGAGGTCGCCAAGGCCGCGGGCGACGCCGGCATCCCGATCCGCATAGGTGTCAACGCCGGTTCGCTGGACAAGCGGATTCTCACCAAGTACGGCAAGGCGACGCCGGAAGCCCTGGTCGAGTCGGCGCTGTGGGAGGCGAGCCTGTTCGAGGAACACGGCTTCGGCGACATCAAGATCTCGGTCAAACACAACGACCCGGTGGTCATGGTCGAGGCGTACCGACAGCTCGCCGCCGCCTGCGACTACCCGCTCCACCTCGGTGTCACCGAGGCCGGGCCGGCGTTCCAGGGCACGATCAAGTCGGCTGTCGCGTTCGGTGCGCTGCTGAGCGAGGGCATCGGCGACACCATTCGGGTGTCGCTGTCGGCGCCCCCGGCCGAGGAGGTCAAGGTCGGCGACCAGATCCTGCAGTCGCTCAACCTGCGTCCCCGCAAGCTGGAGATCGTGTCCTGCCCGTCGTGCGGTCGTGCGCAGGTTGATGTCTACAAGCTCGCCGACGAGGTCACCGCCGGCCTGGAGGGCATGGAGGTGCCGTTGCGCGTCGCCGTCATGGGCTGCGTGGTGAACGGTCCCGGCGAGGCCAGGGAGGCCGACCTCGGCGTCGCGTCCGGCAACGGCAAGGGCCAGATCTTCGTCAAGGGCGAGGTCATCAAGACTGTTCCGGAGTCGGAGATCGTCGAGACACTGATCGAGGAAGCGCTGCGCATCGCGGGGGAGTCGGACGAGTCGGGGGACGGCGCTGGAGTCGGCTCACCGGTCGTGACCGTCTCCTGACGACGTCCGGCGGATGCCCGAACTCGACGGCGCGGCGAGCGCCGGAACCGACTCTGGGCCAATGATGGGGAGTCTCCCGTAGCCAATCTGCCCTCGCAGGCAATACGGTGTCGTAACAGGTCGGTGTACGGACGCGATCTGGCGGGCATCGGGGGCCGGAACGGGCGGTCCGGGTCGGCAACGGACACACGGGGTGAGCGGAGGAGCCGCGGTGCTGAAGCTTCTGGGCGACAAGCCGCTCGGTGCCCGCGACGCGGACGCCGTCGACCGGGTACTGGCCGCGGATCCGGTGCCGCGATGTATGGTCGCCGCGCGCGTCGAGACGCACGGCCTCGAACCCCGGTTGCTCGGCGGCGAGCTGTGGACGGCCGGCGAGCCGTCGACCTCGCTGTGTTTCGCCGGAGCGAACCTGATCCCACTCGTCGGCACCGGTGACGACATGGCGTATTTCGCCGACCGCGCCGCGTCCAGCCCGCGCGTGTGCTCGTCCATCGTCGGCGACGCGGACAAGGTGCTGACGATGTGGGACCGCATCGACTCGGCGTGGGGTCCGGCCCGCGAGGTCCGCCCGACGCAGCCGCTGATGGCGCTCTACGGCCCGCCACTGGTCGCCGCCGATCCGGCGGTGCGCCTGGTCACGCTCGACGACTTGGATGTCTACCTGCCGGCGGCGATCGACATGTTCATCGGAGAGGTCGGGGTCGATCCGTGCGCGGGTGACGGCGGCCGCTCTTACCGGCGACGGCTGGCCTCGCTGATCGGTGCACAGCGCGTCTTCGCCCGCTTCGACGACGGCGCGGTCGTGTTCAAGGCGGAGATCGGTTCGCTGTCCCGGCGGGTCGGACAGATCCAGGGGGTCTGGGTGGCGCCGCACATGCGCGGCCGCGGCCTCGGAGCCGGCGGCACCGCGGCGACGGCGGCGGCGATCGCCGCTCAGGGCCGCATCCCGAGCCTTTACGTCAACAGCTTCAATCTCTCCGCGCGTGCGGTCTACGCCAAGATCGGATTCACCCAGGTCGGCACCTTCGCGACGGTTCTCGTCGACTAACCGGCGCGCGGTCAAATCCCCCGCGTGGCACCACGATCCGGCTGGTCGGGCGCCATATGATGGCGCGTGATGAGCAGTCCGAACCCCGCCGCCGTCCACGCACCGGCGAGCGCGTCGACACCGGTGGCGAGGCACGGGACACCCCGCGGCCGGCGACGCACGACGACCCGCGTCCTCGTCATCGCACTGTCGGCGACGTTGCTCGGCGGAATCGTCGCCTGCAGCCCCGGTGACGAAGGACCGCGACAGGCCGTCGAGCGATTCCTGGCCGCCTACAGTCGCAACGACATCGACGCCGCCGCGGGTCTGACCGACAACCCGGCCGCGGCGCGGACAGCGTTGGCGGATGCATGGTCGGGATTGTCGGCCGCGGGTATGAGCTACCGCACCGGAGCCGCGGACATCTCCGGGGATACCGCCGACATCGACGTCACCTACCGGTGGCAACTGCCCCGCGGACGCGAGTGGTCCTACCCGGCGACGGTGAAGGCCACCCGGTCGACGCCGGCTGGGGCGTCCGCTGGATCTCCACCGACATCCACCCAGAACTCGGCGCCAACCAGCGTCTGTCGCTGCGGATCACCGAGCCGCCACGCGCGTCGGTGAACGAATCCGACGGGTCGGAGGTGATGGGCAATGGGACCGTCATCGGGGTCAACTTCGACGCGAAAGCCGCTGCTGCACAGGGCTCGGTGGCCGAATCGGCGACCCGGCTCGTCGAGGCGCTACGCGGTTCGGTCCGCGACCTGGATGCTCAGCGCATCGCCGAGGAATCCACCGCCGCCGACGGCCCGTACCCGATCACCCGGCTGTCCACCGACGACTTCGACCGGCTCCGCGACCGGCTCGCCATTCCCGGTGTCGTCACCAACGAACAGGCCGCGTTGCTGCCGAGGGACCCGTCGTTCGCACCGGCATTGCTCACTCAGGTGCGCAAGGTGGTCAACGACGAGGTGGACGGCCGCGTCGGCTGGCGGGTGGTCACCGTCAACCCGAACGGCCTCGACGCCGACGTCCTCGCCGACCACGACGCCCAGCCCGCCCCGGCGATCACGCTGAGCCTGTCCCGCCAGGTGCAGAACGCCGCACAACAGGCGGTCAACGCCACCAACCGCTTCCAGATCGCGATGGTGGTGATTCAACCGTCCACCGGCCGCATCCTCGGAGTCGCGCAGAACCCCGCCGCCGACCGGCAGGGGCCGATCGCCACCACCGGGCTCTATCCGCCCGGCTCGACCTTCAAGATGGTCACCGCGGCCGCGGCCATCGAGAACGGCCTGGCCCAACCGGACACGATGGTGCCGTGTCCCGGCGTGATCGAGATCGGGCCGCGGTCGATCCCCAACTACGACCGCTTCTCGCTCGGTACGGTGCCGATGCTGCGGGCGTTCGCGCAGTCCTGCAACACCACGTTCGCGCAGCTGGCCAGCCGGATGGGGCCCGCCGACCTGCCGCACGCCGCCGCCGCGATGGGGGTGGGCCAGCAGTACACGATTCCCGGACTGGACGCCGTGTCCGGGTCGGTGCCCATCGCCAACGATCTCGTCGCCCGCAGCGTGGACGGATTCGGTCAGGGCAAGGTGCTGGTGAGCCCCCTCGGGCTCGCCTTGGTCGCCGCCACCGTCGCCAACAACGGGACAGCGCCGGTGCCGCAACTGATCCTGAACCGCCCGACCACGGTGGAGGGGCCCAAAGCGTCGCTGTCGCGGGATGTCGTCGACCAGCTCCGGCCGATGATGCGGGCGGTCGTCACCTCGGGTACCGGCACTGCCATCGCCGGCCTGGGCGAGATCTACGGGAAGACCGGTGAAGCGGAGTACTCCGGCGGCTCACACGCCTGGTTCGCCGGGTACCGCGGCGACCTCGCCTTCGCGACCCTGGTCGTCAGCGGCGGCGACTCCAACAACGCGGTGGGCGTGACCCGGGACTTCTTCTCGTCCCTGCCGCCCGGCTACGGCACCGCACCCGCCTCCTAACGCGGCGGTGGTGCTCGCCGCGCCGCCCGCACGCCTCCGCGCCTGTCGCGACAAGCGCGGACGTGTGGCGCGGTCGCGGATACCCGCGGCCACTGGCCGAGGACACCGGATCAGCGGATCGGCCTGTGCGGCAGGACGATCCGCGCGCCGTCATGGTCGACGACCTCGATCGGATGCTGATAGGTGCGGGACAGCAGGTCGGCGGTCATCACCTCCCGCGTCGGACCGACCGCGACTAGCTCGCCGTCGGCCATCACCGCGACGCGGTCGGCATAGGCGGCTGCCAGCGACAGGTCGTGCACGACCAGCAGGACCGCGGCGCCGGTATCGCGGTGCGAGCGGAGGATGCCCAGGACGTGCTCCTGGTGGTGGATGTCGAGCGCCGCCGTCGGCTCGTCCAGCAGCATGGTCGGCGTGTCCTGTGCGATCGCGCGGGCCAGCGACACCCGGGCCTGCTGCCCGCCGGAGAGCTGGGCGAACGGATGGTCGGCGACGTCGGTCAGATCGCACACCGCCAGTGCGTCGGCAATCGCGGCGGGGGAGTCCCGCGACCGGGGTGTGCGCAACCAGGGGAAGCGCCCCATCGCGACCACCTCGGCGACGGTGAACGGGGTGTCGATGCGGTTGTGCTGCGTCACGAACGACCGGCGGCGAGCCAGGTCCCGTGCCGACAGCGAGTGCAGGTCGTCGCCGGCGATGGCCACCCGGCCGGTGCGTGGAGTACGCAAGCCGGCGAGGACGCTGAGCAGCGTCGACTTACCGGATCCGTTGGGCCCCACCAGGGCGAGCAGCTCA
Organism: Gordonia sinesedis; assembly: GCA_039527305.1. GTDB lineage: Bacteria > Actinomycetota > Actinomycetes > Mycobacteriales > Mycobacteriaceae > Gordonia > Gordonia sinesedis. The sequence continues at coordinate 193,789 of BAAAJU010000004.1, forward strand.
CCGGCCCCGACGTGGAGGGAGACGCTGCGCACCACGTCCCGGCCGCCGAGAGCGACGGTCACGTCGGTGGCGTCAATACCCGACGGTGGTTGTGTCGTCGGTGCCGCGGTGGAGCCCGACACCGTCACCACCCCGCTCCAGCATGCCTGCTGTGTCGCAGCAGCAGGAAGAACACCGGACCGCCGACCAGCGATGTGAAGAGTCCCAGCGGCAGGCTCGCGCCACCCAACACGGTTCGCGAGGCGAGATCGGCGGCGACCAGGATCAGTGCGCCGCCGACGATGCTGGCCGGCAACAGCATCGCGTGTCGTGGCCCGACAATCAGCCGCATCAGGTGCGGCACGATCAGGCCGACGAACATGACGATGCCGGCGAACGCCACGGCCGCCGCGGTGAGGATCGCGACCAGCACGATCACCTGCCGACGCACCGTCTCCACCGGCACACCGAGCGACGCCGCCTGAATGTCGCCGAGCGCCAACAGATCCAGCTTGTGCACCAGCAGCACCGACGCAGCGATCGCGCCGACGACCAGCAGCAGCGACACCCACACCGGACCCCAGGTCATCCCCTCCAGCGAACCCAGCTGCCAGAACACGATCTGTTCGCGGGCCGCGGTCGAGGCGACGAAGGTCAGATAGGAGATGATCCCGAGGGCAAACGCATTCACCGCGATTCCGGTGAGCACCAACATGATCGCCGACGACGAACCGTCCCGCAGGGACAGCACGTAGACGGCGGCGGCGGTCGCGAGGGCGAACACGAACGCCATGCCGGCGAGCGCCCAACCGTTGGTGCCGGTGCCGCCGATCACGATCATCAGCGCCGCGCCGACGGCCGCACCGGAGGACACCCCGACCACGCCGGGCTCGGCGAGCGGGTTGGCCAGCACGCCCTGCATCAGGCAGCCGGCCGCACCGAGCGCGGCACCGATGACCAGGCCCATCACGATGCGGGGAAAGCGCACCATCCACAGCGTGTACTCGCCCTGCGGATGGGCCGGCATCGGGCCGACGGCGAGCTGGAAGTGGATGGGCCCGAGGTCGATGCGGATGTGATGGGCGAGGCTGCCGAGTACCTCCATCGGCGTGACCGGAACCTGGCCGATCGCCGCCGAGGCAACCACGACCGCCGCCGTCACGACCACCAATACCGCGATCACCAGCGGGCCGGATACCCGACCGAAACGGCTCGGTCGCCGGGAGCGGAGTCGACGGCCCGTGGTCGGCGAGTCGGCGTCCGAGTCGGCGGTCACGTGTAGATCGCCCGGGCCAGGGCCGCGAGGACCTTGCCCGTGTCGGGGCCGAACGCGAGGATCTCCGACTCATCCATCTGCACGACCCGCCGCGCGCGGCCCGCGGACGTCTCGGCGATGCCGGGTAGTGCGAGCACCCCGTTCAACCCGCCGACCGACTCGGCACCCTGGGTCATCACCAGGACGACGTCGGGGTTGGCCCGCAGCAGCGCCTCGGACGTGATCGCGGTGAACGCCCCGGTCATCCCGGCCGCGGCCCCCGCGTCCCGGCCGCCGAGAGCGGCGATCAGGTCGTCGGCACCGGAGCCCGGTCCGGCGATCAGCTGCAGCCGGCCGCGGAGGTACAGGAACGCCATCGTCGGATCGCCGGTCGGGCGGGGCACCAGCTTCTTCGCCTCGTCGATCTCCGATTGCGTACGCCATACCAGATCGTCACCCGCCTCGCGCACGCCGAGCGCGGCGGCGACGCCACGGATCAGATCGGGTGTCCCGGCCAGGGTGCGCACCGACGTGTACTCCACGACCGGGACGCCGGCGGAGCGGATCTGGTCGATCGCCCCCCGCGGGGTAGTCGATTGGTCGATGAGTACCACGGTCGGCCGCAGGGCCAGCACGGCTTCGGCGTTGAGGGTGTGTCCGGTGCTGGTGACCAGGGGTAATCCGGCTGCCGCCGGGAACACGGTCGACCGGTCGCGGCCCACGACCCGCGGTCCCAACCCCAGCGAGAACACGATGTTGGCGAGCGTGCCGTTGCGGTCGATGGCGAGGATCCGGTCGATATCGGTGACCTGCACCGGTCCGCGTCCAATCGACTCGGCCGTAGCCGGCAGCGACACCCGCGGCGACGTCGTCACCGGGACGACATCGCCGCCGGGCACCGTCGCAGTCTGCGGACCCGAGCGCAGCTTGGCGGTCGCCGCCACCGACGACGGCGCCGAACCCTCGATCGGTGCGGTGCTGCAGGCGGCGGTGCCGAGCACCAGGACTGCGGCGACGACCAGGGCGAGACTCGTGCCGACGGATCGGCGGAAGCTGCGGTCACCGGCACCCCAACGCATAAGGGTCACCTTAGCGTCGGTGTGCGAATCGCCCGCATCGCACCGTGGGCGCACGACCGCCCGGCCCGCCGGTCGCCGACCGTCAATCCACCGCCAGCCGCCCGGTCGCGACCGCCTCGACCAGGCCGATCCGGTTGCCGACGCCGGTGCGGTCGTAGATCCGGGTGAGATGCATCTCGACGGTCTTGGGGCTGTACCCGAGCCGGTCGGCGATTTGGTTGTTGGTCAGGCGGTCCACGACCAGGCGGGCGATCTCGTTCTCGATCGGAGTGAGTCCGTCGGGCACGCCGCGCCGCCGGGGCAGCGGCACACCGTTGGCTCGCATCAACGCCACCGCCCGCTGCCGCCACTGGGTGGTCTTGAGGTCGGTGAAGATGCGATACGCCCGGCGGAGATTCCCGTGCGGGTCGACCCCGCGTTCGGCGAGCGCGAGCATCGCCTGTGCGTGCGGGAACGGCATCTCCTGATCGGCGAACATCTGCTCGGACTCGCGTAGCGCGTCGATGTCGTCGTGCAGAATCCCGTAGTTGATCAGTGCATTCGCCAACGCGATCGGCAGCCCGAGCCGGCGTTCGGTGGCCAGCGACTCGGCCGCGAGCTCGCGGGCCCGGTCGGGCTCGCCCGCCTCGACCAGCAGACCACACAGGGCCTCCACCACGGCGACGTCCTGATACCAGATCCCGGTGGCCGCTGCCCGGCGATGAAACCGTTCGAGCGTCTCGATGGCGCCGGCGAGGTCGCCGTCCGCGGCGCGCAACCGGCAACGCACGCTGGCCAGATAGCCGGCCATGATCGCGGTCGCATCATCGTCGATCTGGTCCAGGAGGCGCCGACCTTCCTGTTCCCGTCCCCGGCTGAGGAGCACCCCCGCACAGATGACTCGTCCGGTCTGCACCGCGATCTCCTGGCCGCGTTCGTCGAGAGTATCGAGTCCCGGCAGCAGGTCGAGGACGTCGTCCCAATAGCCACGCAGGAAGTTCCATTCGAGGTAGAACTCCTCGGCGACCCCGCTGGCCGACGAGATCGGCCAGCCGGCAGCGGCGAGGGCCTCGCGCGACAGCCTCGGGTCCCGCGCGGCGAAGGTGTGGGTACCCATCGGCCCGAACAGGGACATGCTGCCGCAGGCGGCGAGCTGGATGAACTGGGTCGCCGGGTCGGGGTTGGCGTCGATCGCGGCCTTCAGCGCCGGCGTCAGGTCCCGCATATCGTCGACCCGGCACAACAACCGCGCGCAGCTGTACAGGACGAGGTTGGTGGCGTAGTGATCATGGGTCGTTCGGGGCTCGGTGAGAGCACGCTCGTAGACGGCGACCCCCGCAGGATCCCACTGCATCAGCAGCGCGGCGGCGCGGATCGCTAGATCCATCGGCCGGACATCCGTCTCGGGGAGACGGTGAAACAAGCCTTCGACGGCGCCCGCGTGCCCGGCGCTCAGCGCGATGGCCAACGCGCTACTGACCAGTATCGAGCACAGTTCGTCGTCGGATGTGGTCTCGATGATCTCCTCGGCGACGCGCCAGGCGCGTGAGTTCTGTCCCGCCAGGTTGAGCAACTCCATCTCGGCTGCGGCGAGTCGCTGCGCGGCGGTCGGGTCACCGGCGAACCGGCGAGCCTGCGCCTGCCATTCGGCGGCGACGAGGAACGCGCCGCTGCGCGCGGCGAGGTCGGCCGCCTCGGCGAGGACCGACATCGTCTCGGGGTCCGGTGCGGTTCGAGTCGCGGCGAGCAGCCGGGCGAGCTCGAAGACGGCGACGGGGACGCCCTGTTCGCGCCGGCGCAGGATCTTCTCGGCGAGCTGTGTTTGCAGGAGTTGCCGGCGCCGTCCCCCGAGAGACGCCAGATACGCTTCGCGGACCAGGTCGTGGCGGAATCGGTACCGGGTATCCGGGCACACGAGGATCTCGCGTTCGACGAGCGAATCGAGGGCGTCGGCGATGACACCGGGCGGAAGGTCGGTGAGGTCGGGCAGCATCGCGACACGATCCTGGTCGGCCTCGCCGGAGACGCTGAGGAGTTCCGCGACGCGGGTCTCCACGCTGTCCGGTGCCGACAGCCGCCGAACCATCACGGCCTTCGGTCGCGGTGTCCAGGTCTGGGCGTCCGGCGGGCCCCCATTGCCCGCGATGTCGGCGCGCAATTCGTCGGCGAGTTCACGCAAGAAAAAGGGGTTGCCGCCGGCATGGTCGACCAGTCGGCGCACCAGTTTGGGGTCGGGATCGTAGCCGAGCTGATGGGACAGCAACCGTTTCGCGTCGTCGTCCCCCAAGGGCGCTAGGTCCAAGATCTCCGCGACCCCGCGTTCGGCCAGCCGCGAAAAATAGGCTTCCAGCAGTGCCGTGTTGGCATAACCGGGCCGGAGGGTGACGACAATCAGGAGCCGGGCGCTCACGTGGCGGGTCAACATGGCGCAGACGCTGAGCGTGTCCGGATCGGCGTCGTGGGCATCCTCGAGGACCATGACCGGCGTGTGGTCGGTGAGATCGCCCAGGGCGTCCAGCAGGCCGCGGGTGGCCGCCTGTGCCTCGAATAGTCCGGTGGTGTCGCCCAGGCCGTGGATCAGCTCGCGGAGCTGCGCCAGCCGGGAGCGCCGCTCGGGGAGCAACCCCGCGGAGCGTCCGTGCGTGGGATTCGGGCGAAGTGCCTCGGTCAGCGAGTGGTCCAGGGCGCTGTAGGGAAATCCGCGGTCGAAGGCATCGGCACCTCCGCGCAGGACGAACGCCCCGGTCGGCAACGTCGGCAGCCAACGGTCGAGCAGCGTGGTCTTGCCCACGCCGGCAGCACCACGGATGAGGACCGCACCCAACGAGTCGACGCGTTGCTCGAACACTTCGGTCAGCAGTCGCAGGTCGGCATTGCGACCGACGAATAGGTGCGCACGCGGGACCCCCAGCCCGACCCCTGCGGCACCATTCGGCCCGGTGCGGTCATCGGCCCTCACATTGTCAACGCTAGGCGGAGAACTCGTCCAGGTCATCAGCCGGTGCCTAATGCAAGGGTCTTACCGGTACCGCGCGGGCGGCGTAAGGACAATCATGAGAATTGCACCGTCGGATGTGACCCCTCGACCGTGCCCTCGACCCGGGTTCGGTCCACTCCGGCGGGCGTGAGCCGGGCCCGCCGAGCCCCCCGCGGCGGGTCCGGTCTTGCGCGATCCACCTGCACCGATCCGCCCGCGGCGCGGGGCCCTCACCGGCGAGTCGGACACGGATAAGCTGGACGCCATGACTGTGCACACCGTCCTGCGTCCCGGGAAGCTCTCACCGATCCGGGAGGTCCCGGAATCGATCGCGCGTCCCGAATACGTCTGGAAGCCCACGGTCAACGAGGGCAATGAGCCGTGGGTGCAGACGCCGGAGGTGATCGAGAAGGTACGGGTCGCCAGCCGGATCGCCGCGGGGGCGCTCGCGGAGGCCGGTAAGGCGGTCGCACCCGGCGTCACCACCGACGCGCTGGACGCCATCGCGCACGAGTACATGATCGACCACGGCGCCTACCCCTCCACGCTGGGCTACAAGGACTTCCCGAAGTCCTGCTGCACTTCGCTGAACGAGGTGATCTGCCACGGCATCCCGGACTCGACCGTCATCTCCGACGGCGACATCGTCAACATCGACGTCACCGCCTACATCGACGGCGCGCACGGGGACACCAATGCCACCTTTCTCGCCGGGGACGTGTCGCCGGAGGCGCAGGCGCTGGTCGAACGCACCCGGATCGCCACGGAGCGCGCCATCAAGGCGGTCAAGCCGGGTCGCGAGCTGAATGTCATCGGCCGCGTCATCGAGTCGTACGCCAACCGATTCGGCTACAGCGTGGTCCGCGACTTCACCGGACACGGCATCGGCGAGACGTTCCACAACGGCCTGGTGATCCTGCACTACGACCAGCCCAACGTCACGACCGTCATCGAACCCGGGATGGTCTTCACCATCGAACCGATGATCAATCTCGGCGGCCTAGCCTGGGAGATGTGGGATGACGGTTGGACGATCGTCACCGCCGACAAGCAGTGGTCGGCGCAGTTCGAGCACACCCTTGTCGTCACCGACGACGGCGCCGAGATCCTGACCCTGCCGGAATCCTGACCCGCCGGGCTTCTGAGCGAGACAGCGGCTCCGACCGCACCTGACGACGATCCGCAGCCTGCCGTGGCCCCCGCCGTGACCGGCATCCGCGGTGCGCTGCTGGTCGGTGGCACCAGTTCCGATGCGGGCAAGAGCCTCGTCGTCGCCGGGCTGTGCCGCGTGCTGGCGCGGCGCGGGGTGCGGGTAGCGCCGTTCAAGGCGCAGAACATGTCCAACAATTCGGTGGTCTGCGCCGACGGCGGCGAGATCGGCCGCGCGCAGGCGTTGCAGGCGTTCGCGTGTGGCCTGGAACCGTCGACCCGGTTCAATCCGGTGCTGCTCAAACCCGGCGGAGACCGCCGCTCGCACGTGCTGGTGCGTGGCCGGCCGGCCGGTGATGTCGGTGCCGCCGACTACCTGGCGCGGCGGACCGAGCTGCTCGGAATCGTCACCGCCGAGCTGGCCGCGCTGCGCGCCGAGTTCGACGTGGTGATCTGTGAGGGCGCCGGATCGGTCGCCGAGCTCAACCTGCGCGACACCGATATCGCGAACATGGGTCTGGCCGCCGCCGCCCGCCTGCCGGTGGTCGTGGTCAGCGACATCGACCGTGGCGGGTCGCTGGCCCACTTGTTCGGCACCACAGCCATTCTCGGTGCCGACGACCAGTCCCGGATTGCCGGCTACCTCATCAACAAGTTCCGCGGCGATGCCGCCATCCTCGCCCCGGGACTCGCGGCGCTCGCCGACCGGACCGGCCGCCGCACCCTTGGCGTGCTGCCGTTTCACCCCGGCCTGTGGGTCGATGCCGAGGATTCGCTGGCCGCGCCGGTCGGCCGCCGGGTCGGGCCACCGCCGGACGCCGACGAACCGTCCGGACCGCGGCTGCGGGTGGCGGCGATCCGGCTGCCGCGGGTCTCCAACACCACCGACGTGGAGGCGCTCGCGTGCGAACCGGGCGTGGACGTCACCTGGGTGGACGACCCGGCGGCGGTCGCGGCCGCCGACCTCGCGGTGCTGCCGGGCACCCGCGCCACCGTCGCCGATCTCGCCTGGCTTACCGCGCGCGGGCTCGGCCGGGCACTGATCGCGCGCGCCGCGGCCGGTCGGCCGATCCTCGGTATCTGCGGCGGCTACCAGATGCTCGGCCGACGCATCGCCGACGACGTCGAGTCGCCGGCCGGGACCGTCGTCGACGGCCTCGGCATCCTCGACGTCGACATCGCCTTCGCCGCACACAAGACAGCGCGGCGCGCGCACGGCACCGCCGATGGGTTTGCCGTCAACGGCTACGAGATCCACCACGGACACCCTGTCCGGTCCGCCGAGAGTCCGTGGCTCGTCGATGACATCACCGGCCCCGAGGGAGCGGTCCGCGGCTCGGTCCGCGGAACCCACTGGCACGGCCTCCTCGCGGCCGACGCGTTCCGGCGGGACCTGCTTCGGCACATCGCGGCCGAAGCGGGCCGGCCCGACTTCGACCCGGTCGGGGTCGAGTTCGACGCCGTGCGTGCGGCCCAGGTCGATACCATCGCCGATCTCGTCGACACCCATGTCGACGTCGACGCGATCATCGAGATCATCACCCGCGGAGCCGATCCCACGCTGCCCACCATCACCTCGGGGCTGCGCTGACCATCACGATCCACGTCGGCGGGGTGTCGGGGCCGTCGCCGGCTGGGGCGGTCGTCACCGCGGCGACCGTATCGGGCAGTCCCGCTCACCACCGGCCGTGATCACTTAGGCTGTGCGCGTGGACACCGAACAGCGTGCGGTCTCGCTCGGCGATCTGACCTTCGACGTTCGTATCGGTGGACCCGACCGAGCACCCTGGGTGCTCCTCCTGCACGGATTTCCGGTGAACGGGTCCTGCTTCGACGAGGTGGTACCGCGGCTGCACGAGTCCGGGCTGCGGACGGTGGTGTTCGACCAGCGTGGCTACAGCCCAGGCGCGCGGCCGCCCGCGGTCGACGCCTACACCGTGCCGCACCTCGTCGACGACGCGCTCGGCGTGCTCGACGCCCTCGATATCCACTACACCCTTCTCGTCGGGCACGACTGGGGCGGCATCCTCGCCTGGCATCTCGCCGCCAAACACCCGGACCGTTTCACCGGCCTCGTCGCCGCCAGCACCGGCCACCCGTCGGCGATGCGTGACGCACTGGGGTCCAGCGATCAACGCGAACGCTCGTCCTACATCAAGGACTTCATCGCCGACGGTGCCGAGGAGACGCTCCTCGCCCGCAACGGCGTGCTGCTGCGGCGGGCCGGCGTCACCGCCGACGAACTGCGGCCGCTGGCCGAGCCGGGCGCCCTGACCGCGGCGTTGAACTGGTACCGCGCCAACTTCACCGGCGACATCGGCGCCAACATCGGCTGCCCGCCGGTGGAGATCCCGACCACCCTCGTGTGGAGCGACGGCGACGCCGCGCTCGGTCGTGAGCAGGCCGAGATGAGCGGCCGCTACGTCTACGGCGATTTCCGGTTCTGCGAACTACCCGGCGTCGACCACTGGATTCCGCAGAACGCGGCGGCCGCGCTCGCCAGCGAGATCGCCCTACGGTCGGCCGTGTTCTAGTCGTTCCACCGCGCGGGGGCGGCGGTGGTTTCGATTCGCCGACTCGCTGCGCTCCTCGGCTACTCAACCGCCGGGGGGTAGTCCAACTACCGGGGTGGCTTACTCGACCACCTGGGCGCCCGTCGGGTGGACGAAGTCAGACGTCCAGTCCGAGGAGGGCGTTCTCCAGCACCTCCGGGGGTGCGGGGTGAATCCAGTACTGGCCGCGGGCCATCTCGTGCGCGGGCGATCCGAACGACATCGCCTGGATCGCCGGCTGGATCACCGACGACGCCTGCGGACCGATGATGTGCGTCCCGAGAATCTTGCCGGTGCCGCGTTCGGCGATCACTTTGCAGAATCCGGTGGTGTCCTCGACCGCCCAGCCGAAGGCCACGGCCGCGTAGGGCTCGATCTTCACGGTGATATCCCATCCGGCGTCGCGGGCCTGCGCCTCGGTGAGACCGACGACCGCGATCTGCGGATGAGTGAACACCGCCGCGGGCACGAACCGGTGATCGAACGAGACGAGATCGGGGGCGTCCCAACCCTTCAGCAGATTCTCGCCGACGACGCGGCGCTCCGCATTGGCGACATGCTTGAGCTGGTATGGCGAGCTGACGTCGCCGAACGCCCACACCCCGCGGGCCGCGGTCCGGCCGTGCGGGTCGGTGACGACCCGGCCGCCGATGTCCAGGCCCACCCCGATCGTGTCGAGGCCCAACCGGTCCCCGTTCGGCCGCCGGCCGGTGGCAATCAGCAGCACGTCACCGTCGATGTGGGTGCCGCCTTCCAGGGATACCCGAACCCCGCCGTCGGGCAGATCCGTCGCACCCGCCACGTCGGCGTTGAGGTGCACATCCCACTGCGTGCGTGCGATCTCGGTGAAGCGGGCCGAGATGCTCTCGTCGAGCCGGCGCAGCAGCGCCGGCCCGCGCGCCAGGATCGATACCTGCGTCCCCAACGCGCCGAAGACGTGCGCGAACTCGGCCGCGATGTAGCCGCCGCCGACGATGATCATCCGGCGCGGCAGCGTCGGGAGCCGCATCACGTCCTCGTTGGTGTAATACCGAACGCCGCTATCGAGAATGATCGGCGGGATGGCCGGGCGTGCACCGGCGGCCAGGACGACCTCGTCGGCGAGCACGGTCGCCCCCGCGGTCACCAGCCGGTAGCGGCCGTCGGCATCCCGACCGTCGAGGGTGACGTAGCTCGGATACAGCGTGACGTTGTCGCCGCGTTCGCGGTAATCCTTGCCGGCCACCGAGATCGGGTCCACCCGGCCGAACACGCGGGCCTGAATCGCGGGCCAGTCGACGCTGTCCACACGGGAGCCGACCCCATAGCGTTCGCCATGCGCGGCAATGTCGGCGACGTCGGAGGCGTAGACGAACATCTTGGTCGGGATGCAGCCGACGTTGAGGCAGGTGCCGCCGAAGGTGCCTTCCTCGAAGAGCGCGATCGAGCGATCGGTGAACCGGTCGTCGGGGATCGAGTTGCCGCTGCCGGACCCGATGATCGCCAGATCGACGGTCTGCTCGACCGGCGGTGGCGCCGTCGGTGGCGTCACGACCGAGATCCGGACCTCGCCGTGGATGCGTCCGCGTCGCCGGCGGGCGCGTCCGCCGCACGGGGGAGCTCGGCGTCGACGACGTCGGTCAGCCACGCGTCCACCGCCCGGTAGGCCGCCTCCCGCGCTGGGCGCACGGACAAGAACACGTCGTGTCGGGCATCGGCAATCGGCACCACCCGCACGCGGTCGCCGAGCGAGCCCGACCACCGGGCGATCTGCGTCACGTCGAGGACGACGTCGGCGGTGTCGGTGGCATCGCTGTACCGCCGGCCGAAGTACGTCTTGTCCGACCGCAGCACCAGCACCGGCACCCCGACGTCGATGCCGCGGTGCAGCGCCCGGTGCCCGTCCCGGACCGCGTCGAGGAAACCGAACGTGACCGGGAAGCCGCCGAGCGGCTTCATCGTCAGGTCGAAGGACCACTCACCGTGCACGCTGTCATGGATGCTCTCGCCGTAGGCCGACGACAATTCCTTGGGCAGGGTGGCCTTGGGCCACACCGCGGCGAGCGCCTTGATCACCGCGGTCACCACCGGGCTGCGCAGGATGGGGTCGCCCTGCAGGTCGAGCCACGGGCTGTTCAACAACAGCCCCTGGACGCGGGCATGCCGTGCCGGGTCGGTGCGTCGCAGCCGATCGAGCCACAGCGAGGTAATCAGGCCGCCGGTGGAGTGCGCGGCCACCAGCACCGGGGTAGTTGCGCCGTGCTCGTCGGCGATCGTGTCCAGGCTCCGGCCGAGCTCGTCGTCGTAAACCGCGAGATCGGAGGTGTAGTGCGGGGTGTGCTGCGCCATCAGCGACCGGCCGCATTTGCGCAGGTCCAACGCGTAGAACGCGTACCCGAGCGCGGCGAAATGGTCGGCGAGGGGTTCGTGGAAGAAGTAGTCGGTGAACCCGTGCACATAGAGCACCGCCCCGCGAACCGGGATGGCGCCATCGACCGGACGGCGCACCAGCGTCGCGGTGATCGGATCTTCGCCGTCGGGATCCGGCCCGAGGTCGATGGTGCGGGTCTGATAGCGGTCGAGGAGGCGGTCGGGCTCCCAGCCCGGTGCAGACGATGCGGTCACGCCTCAACTGTAGACAGCGGCCGGGGTCGCGCCGAACGCGCGATCGTCGGACGGCACGCACGCGCCGGGGTGTCATCCAGCCCACACTTGCCGGAGTCGGCTCCCGGTTCCGCACGCCGGTGCGGGACAATCGGAGGCGACAATCGAGAAAGTGCTGGGGGACGATGCCGTCGACCCGGATGCGATCCACGCACCCTGACGGCAGCCCATCGTCTTCGACGGCAGCGTGGAGCGGAGCACAGGTGTCTGAATCGGTCATCAAGACGGACGTCGCGCTGGTGGGAGCCGGCATCATGAGCGCCACCCTGGGCGCTCTGCTGCGGCAGCTTCAGCCGGACTGGTCGATCAGCCTGTTCGAACGGCTCGACGCCGCGGCCGCCGAGAGTAGCGATCCGTGGAACAACGCGGGCACCGGGCATTCCGCCCTGTGCGAGCTCAACTACACGCCCAAGACCGCCGACGGCGACGTCAACATCGACAAGGCGCTGTCGATCAACGAACAGTTCCAGGTGTCGCGGCAGTTCTGGGCGCACGCGGTGGACAACGGCATCCTCACCGACCCCAGCGAGTTCATCAACCCCATCCCGCACGTCAGCTTCACGCACGGCGAAGCCGGGGTGGACTACCTGCGTAAGCGCTACGACAAACTGTCGGGCCAGACGCTGTTCGAGGGCATGGAGTTCATCACCGACCCGGCCGAGTTCGCGGCCCGGCTGCCGCTGATGTCGGCCGGACGCGACTTCACCGACCCGGTGGCGCTGAACTGGTTCACCGAGGGCACCGACATCGACTTCGGCGCGCTCACCCAGCAGTTGCTCAACTTCGTCGGCGAGGGCGGCGACATCTACTTCGGCTACGGCGTCACGAATCTGACCAAGCAGTCCGACGGCAGCTGGATCCTCAAGGTCAAGAACCGGCGCACCGGCGAGAAGGTCAAGGTGCATGCCAAGTTCGTGTTCGTCGGCGCGGGCGGCGGCGCGTTGCGACTGCTGCAACGGTCCGGGATCAAGGAGGCCAAGGGCTTCGGTGGATTTCCGGTGTCCGGCGAGTTCTTCCGCTGCACCAACCCCGAGCTGATCGGCGAACACCACGCCAAGGTGTACGGGCAGGCGGCCGTCGGCGCACCGCCAATGTCGGTGCCGCACCTGGATACGCGGGTAATCAACCACAAGCCGGGGCTGCTGTTCGGCCCGTACGCGGGCTGGTCGCCGAAGTTCCTGAAATCCGGCAAGGTCACCGACCTGCCCGCCACGGTCCGACCCGGCAACCTCTTGCCGATGATGTCGATCGCACCACAGGAGTTCGGCCTGCTGAAGTACCTGATCGGGGAGTTGGCGGCGACCGACGCCGACCGCGTCACGACATTGTCGGAGTTCGTGCCGCGCGCCGACGGCGACGACTGGGAGCTGATCACCGCCGGGCAGCGCGTACAGGTGATCCGCAAGACCGGAGTGGGCGGCACACTGGAGTTCGGCACCGCCGTGGTCACGGCCGCCGACGGCACCATTGCGGGTCTGCTCGGTGCCTCACCCGGCGCGTCCACCGCAGTTCCCGCGATGCTGTCGGTGCTGCAACAATGCTTCCCCGACGACTACGCCCGGTGGACACCCAAGCTCACCGAGATGATCCCGTCGTTCGGGCAGAAGCTGTCGGATAACCCCCGTCTGTTCCGGCAGGTGTGGGACTGGACCAATGCGAGCCTGCAGCTTCGTCCCGCCACCGCGGCGCCCGCCGGCGAGGTGCGTGAGCCCACCCCCGAGGCACCGGCGGTCTGAGTGTGAATTCGGTGCCGACTGTGATAGTCACGACACCATGACCTCGCCCGGACGCGTGCACCGCAGTTGGGCCGCCGACCTCGACCTGGCGACCCTGTACAAGATCCTCCGACTCCGGATGGACGTCTTCGTCGTCGAACAGGCCTGTCCGTACCCGGAACTCGACGGTCGTGACCTGGAGCCGACGACTCGGCAGCTCTGGATCTCCGACGACGACGGCGGCGTGATCGGGACGCTGCGTTTGCTGGAGGACGGTCTGGACGCCGACGGCGAACCGACCTTCCGCATCGGGCGGGTATGCACCGAGCGCAGCCACCGCGGTCAAGGACTATCCGCACGTCTCCTGGAGACCGCGCTCGCCGAGGTCGGTGAACGACCCTGCCGTATCGAAGCGCAGACCTACCTGACCGAGATGTATGCGAAGTTCGGCTTCCAGATCGTCAGCGACGAGTACATCGAGGACGGCATTCCGCACGTGACGATGCTGCGCGGCGCGGGGGTGCACCGGCCGGCGGGCGCCGACCGGTGACCCATTCTGCCGCCCGTGCCGCCGGCCCCGAATCCGTTGCCCCGCCTCGTTTTCCGTTCACCGCGGTCGTCGGCCAAGACCTGGTCAAGCTCGCACTGATCCTCAACGCCGTCTCGCCGGGCATCGGCGGGGTGCTCATCCGCGGCGAGAAGGGCACCGCGAAATCGACGGTCGTCCGCGGACTCGGACCGCTGGTCGCCGGTGCCGATACGGATACCGGTGGCGGCGAAGACGGCGGGGCGCACGGCGGACGGGTAGTCGAGTTGCCGATCGGCGCGACCGAGGATCGGGTCGTCGGATCGCTGGACCTCACCACGGTCCTCGCCCACGGCCGCGCCGAGTTCACTCCCGGACTCCTCGCGCAAGCCGACGGTGGGGTGCTGTACATCGACGAGGTCAACCTGCTCGCCGACCACCTGGTCGACGTGCTGCTGGATGCGGCGGCGAGCGGTCGGGTCACCATCGAACGCGACGGGGTGTCGCATACCCAGTCCGCGGCATTCGTCCTAGTCGGGACGATGAACCCGGAGGAGGGTGAGCTGCGCCCGCAGCTCCTCGACCGGTTCGGCCTGGCCGTCGACGTGACCGCGGGCCGCGACGTCGACGAACGCGTCGAGATCGTCCGCCGCCGCATGGACTTCGACGCCGACCCGGCCGGCTTCGCCGCGCGGTACACCGCCGCCGAAACCGAGCTCGCCGAGCGCATCGCGCGGGCGCGGCGCGCCGTCGGATCGGTCCGCCTGCCCGTCACGGAGCTGCGTCGCATCGCCGGGATCTGCGCGCACCTGCAGGTCGACGGTCTCCGGGCGGATATCGTCGTTGCCCGCACCGCCGCCGCGCATGCGGCGCTGCGTGGTGCCGACGAGGTCGCCGCCGACGACATCCGGGTCGCGGTGGAACTCGCCGTCCCACATCGCCGGCGCCGCAATCCATTCGACGACCCGGGACTGAGCGACAGCGAACTCGACGACGCCCTCGCCGCGGGCGACGACGCCGCGTCGGACGCCCAGCCAGATCCAGAACCCGATCCACAACCGTCCCGTGATCCAGAACCGGAGCGGGACACACAGCCCGATCGACACTCACCAGCGGATCGGGACTCACCAGCGGATCGGGACCCAGACCCGGACCCCGACGGGGGCGGCGGTGGCGGCGAGGAGCCGGGCGGCGCTGCGGCCGACGATGCCACCGGCCGACCCCCGACGACCACGAGCGGCGCTCCCGGCGGCACCTTCACCCCGCCGACCACGACCGGCACCCGCCGGGTGCGAAACCTGCGCGTGACCGGCGTCGGCGACGGCGATCCGGGCCGCCGGTCACGGGCTCGCGGACGTCGCGGCCACACCATTCGTGCCGTCGACATCTCCGCGCAGACACCGCTGCACCTGTTCGGCACGGTCCTCGCCGCAGCGCAGAGGTCCGCGTCTCCCGATCCAGGCACTGCGGCGACCGGCTCGCCGGTGCGGATCGCCGTAGACGACCTCCGTGGGGCCGAACGCATCGGCCGAGAGAGCAATCTGGTCGTCTTCGTCGTCGACCTCAGCGGCTCGATGACCGCGCGGCGACGGCTGACCGCGGTCGGCGAGGTATGCGTCGACCTGCTGCGCGACTCGTACACCCGTCGCGACCGCGTCGCCGTGGTCGTCGCCCGCGGCGCTGCCGCCGAACTGATCGTGCCGCCGACCCGATCGGTCGACCTCGCACTGCGCGGCCTGCGGGGCGTGGCCACCGGCGGTCGCACCCCACTGGCCGAAGGCTTGCTGCGCGCGGCCGACGTCATCGAGCACGCCCGGCACCGCGACCCGCACCGGCGACCGTTGCTGGTCGCGGTCACCGACGGACGCGCGACGTCCGGTCGGGACGCCGCGGCGCGAGCTCGTGCAGCGGCGACGATGATCGCCGGCCGCGGCGTGCAGAGCGTCGTCGTCGACTGCGAGCAGGGGATGGTGCGCCTTGGCCTGGCCCGCGACCTGGCGGCACACCTGAACGCGACGTGCCTGCGGATGGAACAGCTCAGCGCCGCCGCCCTGGCCGGTTCGGTCGCCGACCGCGCCGCCTGAGACAGAGGAGATCGGCAGTGCCCCAAGGGGTTCCATCGACGATACCGAACGACGGACTGACCACCCGGCAGCGCCGCAACACGCCCGTTCTCGCCGTGCACACCGGCGACGGCAAGGGCAAGTCCACCGCCGCGTTCGGCATGGCCATGCGAGCGTGGAACGCCGGCCTGCGGGTCGCGGTCTTCCAGTTCGTCAAGAGTGCCAAGTGGCGGGTCGGGGAGGAGTCGGCGCTACTCGCGTTGGGCGAGGTGCACCGCCGCACCGGCGACGGTGCACCGGTCGAGTGGCACAAGATGGGGCAGGGGTGGTCGTGGCTGCGCGCGAACGCCGACCACGCGGACGACCACGCCGCCGCGGCCCGGGCCGGCTGGGCGGAGATCGCCCGTCGGCTCGCGGCCGAACAGCACGACTTCTACGTCCTCGACGAGTTCACCTACCCGCTGGACTGGGGATGGGTCGACACCGGCGAGGTCGTCGACGCCTTCGCCCGGCGTCCCGGTCGGCAGCATGTCGTCGTCACCGGTCGCCGCGCACCGCAGCAACTGCTGGACGCCGCCGACCTAGTCACCGAGATGCGTAAGGTCACCCACCCGATGGACGCGGGCCGTAAGGGGCAGAAGGGCATCGAGTGGTGAACCTCGGGTCGGCGGCGGAGTGTCGGTGAGCGCGACACCGACACCGGCGGTGGTCATCGCCGCCCCGTCGTCGGGCAGTGGCAAGACCACCGTCACCACCGGGCTGATCGGTGCACTGCGCCGCGCGGGACACCGGGTGGCCGCCGCGAAGGTCGGCCCCGACTACATCGACCCCGGTTATCACGCCGTCGCCGCCGGCCGGGTCGGTCGCAATCTGGACCCCAACCTGGTCGGGGCGGAGACGATTGCACCGCTGCTGGCCCACGGCTGCCGCGGCGCCGACATCGCCGTCGTCGAAGGTGTGATGGGCCTGTTCGACGGTCGGATCACGGGTGGCGGTGACGACACCAACGCCGACGACGACCCACTCGGAGTCGGCTCCACCGCGCATGTCGCGTCGCTCATCGGAGCACCGGTGATCCTGGTCGTCGACGCCGCCGGGCACAGCCAGTCGCTGGCCGCGCTACTGCACGGATTCCTCGGTTACAGCCCGGCCGTGCACATCGCCGGCGTGGTGCTGAACCGGGTCGGATCGCCGCGGCACGAGAACGTGCTCCGCCAGGCGTGCGCGCGTGCCGGACTCCCGGTTGTCGGTGTGCTGCACCGTGATCCGGCGCTCGCCGTCCCGTCTCGGCATCTCGGGCTGGTGCCCGCGGCCGAACGCACGACCGAGGCGATCGCCGCCGTTGACGCGATGACCGAGATCGTCGGCGCGGCCCTGGACGTGCCGGCCATCGTTGCGATCGCAGGGCGACGGATGACCACCCCCGCCGCGCCGTGGTCTCCCGACGAAGCCCTCGCCGCAGCCGGTCACGCCTCTCTCTCGGCCGGACGTCCACCGGTGGTCGCCGTCGCCGCGGGGCCCGCATTCACCTTCGGCTACGCCGAGCACACCGAACTCCTGAGCGCCGCCGGTGCCGACGTCGTCGGCTTCGACCCGTTGTCCGACCGGCTGCCGCCCGGCACCGACGCGGTCGTCATCGGCGGCGGCTTCCCGGAGGAGCACGCCGACGCGCTTGCCGCCAACACCGCCCTGCGGGACGACCTCGCCGACCATGCCCGCGCCGGACGGCCGATCCACGCCGAATGCGCTGGCCTGCTGTACCTGACTCGCGAACTCGACGGGCGCCCGATGACCGGTGTGCTCGGCGCGAGCGGACGCTTCGGAGCGCGACTGACGCTGGGCTACCGCAATGCCGTCGCCCTCGACGACTCGCTGCTCTACCGGGCGGGTGAGCGGGTCACCGGACACGAATTCCACCGCAGCACCGTCGACTTCGAGTATCAGACCGCCCCGGCGTGGGGCTGGCGCGACCACGACGGTCGCCCGGCCACCGACGGTGCCACGACTGCGGCCCTGCATGCGTCGTATCTGCACGTACACCCCGCGGGCCACCCCGCCGCGATCGCCCGATTCGTGGCCGCGGCCCGCCGCGGGCCGGGGCAGGGTGCACGTTCCGCGGAACGGCGGTCCGCACCCGACAGCCCGGCTCGGTAGGCTCGCTGTCCATGTCGGAACAACCGGACGCGGCCGCGGATTCGTCCTCGGCGCAGCGCTATTACCTTGCGGGGCTCGAACTCGCCGGCCGGCGGGTGGTCGTCGTGGGTGGCGGATCGGTCGCGCAGCGTCGCGTGCCCAATCTGGTCTCCGCCGGTGCCGACGTGCACGTGGTGGCGATCGATCCGACACCCGCCGTCGAGTCGTTCCCTGGCATCACCGTGCACCGCCGGCCCTACGCCGACGGCGACCTCGACGGCGCCTGGTACGTGATCGCCTGCACCGACGACCCGACGGTCAATGCCGCCGTGGTCGCCGAGGCCGAACGTCGGCACACCTTCTGCGTCCGCGCCGACGACGCTCGCTACGGCTCCGCGGTGACCCCGGCATCCGGCCGTCACCGCGACGTCCAGTTCGGCGTCCTCGCCGGCGGCGACCACCGCCTGTCCGCCGCGCTGCGTGCGGCGATCGCCACCGCTCTCGCCGACGGGTCGCTGCACCTCGATGACACCCCGCACCCCGCCGGCGTGGCACTCGTCGGCGGCGGCCCGGGTGATCCCGACCTGATCACCGTGCGCGGGCTCCGCCTGCTGATGGCCGCCGACGTCGTCGTTGCCGACCGGCTCGCCCCGCCGGAATTACTCGCCGCTCTCGGCCCCCAGGTGGAGATCATCGACGCCGCCAAGGTGCCGTACGGCCGCGCGATGAAACAGGAAGCCATCAACGAGGTCCTGATCGACAAGGCGCGCGAGGGCAAGTTCGTGGTCCGGTTCAAGGGCGGCGACCCGTTCGTCTACGGCCGCGGCTTCGAGGAGGTGCAGGCGCTGGTCGCGGCCGGCCTCCCGGTCAGCGTCGTGCCCGGTATCACCAGCCCCATCGGCGTGCCCGCGATGGCGGGCATCCCGGTCACCCATCGCGGCGTCACCCACGAGGTCGTCATCGTGTCCGGGCACGTGCCGCCCGACCACCCCGACTCGCTCGTCGACTGGGCCGCGCTGGCCCGGCTGCGCGGCACCCTGGTGCTGATGATGGCGGTGGAACGGATCGACCGATTCGCGGCGGCACTGGTGGACGGCGGACGCCCCGGCGACACACCGGTGGCATTCGTCGAGAACGGCTCGTTGCCGGGCCAGCGGGTCGTCCGCACCGACCTGGCGCACGCCGCGACCGCGGCCGCCGACGCCGGCCTCCGACCGCCCGCGATCGTGGTGATCGGCGACGTCGCCGCGTTCACCGACCTCGCCGACGCCGGACCGGATCGGAGTAACCCGAACTCGCCGACGTAGCCGACACTGCCGCCGAGGTCCCGACGCGCCGCCGCACCGGTCGCGCAGAATGCCATCGGTGATTGGCAAATTCGGCGCGGCGAGCGGTACCGTCGACCGTTATGTCGTCATCCGGATCGTCGCGCGCGGGAGTTCCCGGCAGCACCGAGGAACCGCAGTACCGCAGCGTCTTCGGGCCCGCGATCCTGGTCATCTCGGGCATGCAGCTACTCATGGTGCTCGACGGCACCGTGGCCGCGCTGGCGCTGCCACGCATCCGCGACGCGCTCGCACTGACCGAGGCCGGCGGCAACTGGATCATCAGCAGCTACGTGCTGGCGTTCGGCGGCCTGATGCTCCTCGGCGGGCGGCTCGGCGACACCTTCGGCCGCAAGCGGATGTTCGTGTTCGGTGTCGTCGCGTTCACCCTCACCTCGTTGCTGTGCGGTCTCGCCTGGAACGCCGAAACCCTCATCATCGGTCGCGCCCTGCAGGGCATGTCGGCGGCGATCGCGGCTCCGACGGCGATGGCGCTGGTCGCCACGACCTTCGCTCCCGGCAAACCACGCAGTCAGGCGTTCGCAATCTACGCCGCGATGAGCGGGGTCGGCTCGGTCGCCGGCCTGATCCTCGGCGGTGTGCTGACCCAGCTATCGTGGCGGCTGGTCTTCCTGATCAACGTGCCGATCGGGCTCGCGGTCGCGGTCGGTGCGATCCTGGCGCTCCGCGAATCGCAGGGCGAGCGGCTGTCCCTCGACGTGCCGGGCGCGGTGTTGTCCACCGTCGGCTGCACCCTGCTGGTCTTCGGCGTCAACGAGGGTCCCAACGGCTGGTCGCGGCCGATCGTCGTCGGCGCCTTCGTCCTCGGTGCGGTGGCGCTGATCGCGTTCGTCCTCGTGGAGCGGCGGGCCAGCAACCCGATCGTGCCGTTTGTGCTCTTCGACAACACCAGCCGGGTCGCTGCGCTCGGTGCCATCCTGTTCGCCAGCATGATCCTGATGTGCATGGCGGTGTTCATCTCCCTCTACCTGCAGGGAATCCTGAAGTACTCACCCATCCAGAGCGGCTTGGCCGTGGTGCCATTCGCGGTCGGGCTCGGCGTCGCGGCCGCCATCGCGTCGAAACTCGCGCTGATGATCCAGCCACGATGGTTGGTGCTCGCGGGCGGTGCGGTGATCTTCGGCGGCTGTCTCTACGCGGCGTCCATTGCCACCAGTAATCCGTCGTACTTCCCGAGCATCGGTCTGCCGGTCATCGTCATCGGTTTCGGCGTCGGGCTCGCGGTGATCCCGCTGACCCTGTCGGTCGTCGCCGGCGTCGGACCGACCGAGATCGGCCCGTTGACCGCGGTCGCCCAGGTCGCCCAGCAGCTCGGCGGTGCCGTCGGCCTGGTCGGAGTGGGGGCGATGGTCACCTCCCGCGCGCTGTCGAAGGGCGGCACCACCGGCCCGGTGGAGAGCATGACACCCGACCAGCTCGCCGCGCAGGCTAGCGGCTACGGTCTCGCCTTCGCCTGCTGCGCGGGTATCGCCGTGATCGCCGGCATCGTGGTGCTCTTTATGCGGTTCACCCCGGAGGAGGTCGCCGAGGGGCAGGCGGCGCAGGAAGCGGCGAACGCCACCCTCGACGTCAACGACGTCGCACCCGCCCACCGCGAGCATCAGGCCGACACTGGCGCGACCTAGCCCTAGATCCGGAGATGCCGGACGCCGATGGAGACCCGGTGTGCCTGGAAGCGAATCGGGTCTAGGCGGGGACGACGCAGCGGTACGCCGATACTCGCCGCAACCGCTTCAACCACCTCGTCAAGCCTGACACCATCGGTGTCGATGTGTTCGGCGAACCGCTGGTCTGCCAGTGCGGTCACGCACCGGTCAATCTGCGCCATTGCCCACGTCTCCTCGCGTCCTGCGATCCGTCCGACCCAGTAGGCGCTCCTGCTCCGCAGGCGTTGCCGCAACGTGTCAGGGGACGCAACCAGAGAGATATGGCGGACGTCGATATCGCGTTCGCGCAGCCCCGACATCATCTCGGCAAAGTATTCGGGATTGACCAGTGTCATCGGCACGAGTACCGGCGACTGTGCCGCAGCATCGGCGTCAGCGAGGGTGGCGATTACTGCCGACCGCCACTGTGGTCGGTCCTGGAAGTCCGCCCGTGCGCTCGGCGGCAGCATCCGGTGTATCCCGTAGCCGATCAACTCTGGATCGGCGATATGTGCACCGTCGAGGCGACGTGCCAACTCGAACGCGGTATGCGTCTTGCCGGCGCCGAACGCGCCGTTGATCCAGACGAGCACGTCCGCAAGTCTAGGTTTCGTTCTATCTTCACGTCGCATGCCACAGCCGCTGGTAATAGGACATGCGTCCGGGGTCCGGGTCCAGACCGTATGCCTCGACCATTGCGTCCTGCCACCCCGGACCGTAGTTCCACTCGGTACTCATCGCGGCAACGGCGATGTCGGCCCACCGGTCGGCCACACCGAGGCTGCCGAGGTCCACATGTCCGGAGCACGCGCCGTCCTCGGTGAGGATCGTGTTGGGACAGCACGCGTCGCCATGGCACACCACGAGCCTGTCCACCGGGGGCGGGTCGCGTAGGTCCTCGGGCACCGAGATGTTCCGGGTGCGGCGTCGGCGATGCGGTCGGTCACCCGCCACGTCCACGGGCACGACTCGATCGGCAACGTCTCGTGCAGCAGTCGCAAACCTGCGCCAACAGCCGCCACCGCGATCTCCGGATTTTCTCGCCATGGGTGTGCTACCGCGGAGCGCCCGGGTAGTCCCTCGGTGAGCAGCCATTCGGCGGGCCGGCCACCGTCGTCGGTGTCATGGGTGTCGACGCCGTAGTCGATGACCCGGGGCACGGCGAGGAATGCGCGCGCCCATTCGAGCCGCTCGGCTTCGCGCCGCAGCGAGATCTCCAGATGCGGAGGCTGCCACTTCAGGTATCGCGCCGACGGTCCGGCGCCGAGCCGGTAGGTGGTCCCGCCAGCCTCGTTGCGCCAGACCGCGAGCGGCGCATCGCGACCGGCGAGGGCTCGCACTACCGCCGGGGGTTCGTGATCCCCGACCGCCTCGGTCACGGGGGAGTCAGAGTCATCGGGTCACGACGACGATCTCGGACGGCCCGGCGATCTCCACCCGGTGCCCGGCGTCGCCGAGCACCGCGGCCAGCGAGTTGATGTCGCGCACCGTGCGCCGGGTGCGCAGCAGTTCCCGGGCCAGTAGCCCTTTGTGGTGCTTGTTGAAGTGGCTCACGACTTTCCGGGAGCCGTCGGCGCCCTCGGTGACGACGGTAGCGGTCACCGCACCGCGCACCGGGCCGAGCTGACGGTAGATCCCCGACCGCAGGTCGACCACGAAGTCGTCGACCGCGTCGAGCGCCGCCGACAGATCCGGCTTCCACAGCGAGGTGAGCGTCGGCAGTCCGGGCAGCGCGGACCCGCCGGACAGCCGGTAGGCGGGGATGACATCCATACCGCCGACCACGCCGAACAGCGCCGACCCGATCGCGATCCGCTCACCGATGCGGGAACGCTGTGTGCGGGTGAGGCTTCCGGCGTCCAGCGCGTCATAGAGCACACCGGTGTACCGCTCGATCGCCGGCCGGGTCGGTGCCAGCCAAAGCTCGGCGTTGCGGTCGACCTCGGCGAGCTGGGTGCGGCCGAGTCCGAGCGCGGCGCGGCTGGCATCGAGATCGCCGGCGAGTTCGACCAGCGTGTCGGCCACCTGCTTGCGCACCGGGTTCAGCTCCGGGAACGACAGGATGTCCAGGTCCAGCGGTGCGCCGTCGCCGCCGTCGGATTTCGTCTCGGAGGGAGGGAGGATGACGAGCACCGCCACACCATAACTAAGCTGAGACACCGTGATCACCCGCATGTCTTCGCTGTTCCTGCGAACCCTCCGCGACGACCCGGCCGACGCCGAGGTGCCCAGCCACAAGTTGCTGGTGCGCGCCGGATACGTGCGCCGCGTCGCGCCGGGTGTGTACAGCTGGCTGCCGCTCGGACTGCGGGTATTGCAGGCCGTCGCCGACGTGGTGCGCGAGGAGATGAACGCCATCGGCGGACAGGAGATCCTGCTGCCCGCACTGCTCCCGCGGGAGCCGTACGAGACCACCGCCCGCTGGGGCGAATACGGCGACGCACTGTTCCGGCTGCACGACCGCAAGGGCGCCGACATGCTGCTCGGCCCGACGCATGAGGAGATCTTCGCTCAACTGGTCAAGTCCGAGTACTCGTCGTACAAGGATCTGCCGCTCATCCTGTACCAGATCCAGACCAAGTACCGCGACGAGGAGCGGCCACGCGCGGGCATCCTGCGCGGCCGCGAGTTCGTGATGAAGGATGCCTACTCCTTCGACCTTGACGACGACGGACTCAAGGCGGCATACACCGCTCACCGCGAGGCCTACGAGCGCATCTTCCGTCGCCTCGAGGTCGACTACGTGATCGTCGCGGCCACGTCCGGCGCGATGGGCGGCAGCGCGTCGGAGGAGTTTCTGGCCGACAGTGAGGTCGGCGAGGACACCTATGTGCGCTGCCTGGAGTCCGGGTACGCCGCCAACGTCGAAGCCGTCGTGACCCCGGCACCGGCCCCGATCCCGTTCGACGACCTGCCCGAGGCGACCGTCTACGACACGCCGGGCACGCCGACCATCGAGACGCTCGTGCAGTGGGCCAACGCCACCTTCGATCACACCTACATCGCGGCCGACACGCTCAAGAACGTGATGGTCAAGGTCCGCCAGCCCGGCGGCGACTGGGAGCTGCTCGGAATCGGGGTCCCGGGCAACCGGGAGGTCGACCCCAAGCGGTTGGAGGCGTCCCTGGAGCCGGCCGAGGTGGAAATGCTCACCGACGCCGACTTCGCCGCCAACCCGTTCCTGGTGAAGGGGTATATCGGTCCGAAAGCCTTGGCCGACAACGGGGTTCGCTACCTCGTCGATCCGCGCGTCGGAGACGGAACGAGCTGGATCACCGGTGCTGACCAGCCGGGCAAGCACGTCGTCGGACTCGTCGCGGGTCGCGACTTCACCCCCGACGGCACCATCGAGGCCGCCCAGATCCTGGACGGCGACCCGTCGCCGGACGGTCAAGGACCGCTGGTCGCCGCCAAGGGCATCGAGATCGCACACATCTTCCAGCTCGGTCAGAAATACACCGACGCCTTCGAGGTCGACGTGCTCGGGGAGAGCGGCAAACCGGTGCGGCTCACCATGGGCTCCTACGGCGTCGGCGTGTCCCGGCTGGTGGCCGTGATGGCCGAGCAGCGACACGACGACAAGGGGTTGCGGTGGCCGAAATCGGTGGCGCCCTATGACATTCACCTGGTGATTGCGAATAAGGACGAGCAGGCGATCAGCGGTGCGGAGCAGCTCGCGGAGAGTCTCGACGCGGTCGGGCTGTCCGTACTTCTGGACGATCGCAAATCCTCGCCCGGGGTGAAGTTCAAGGACGCCGAGCTGCTCGGCATGCCGACGATCGTCGTCGTCGGCCGCGGCTACGCCAATGGGGTCGTCGAGGTGCGCGACCGGTTCACCGGGGAGAGCTCCGAGGTTCCGGTCGACGACGCCGTCGAGCAGATCACCGCCGCCGTTCGCGCCTGACACAACCGGCGGGTGACCCATTTTCGGATGCCCGCGCGGATGGTTGCCACTGACGAGGGCCCGGGTGCGGTTAGTCCGGCGTCCCGGTGGGGTACTTCAGAAATTGGTGCGGGTGCGGTTAGTCCGGTGCCCCGGGAAACGCGACGGTCGCCGGGCGTTGCTGGAGCGCCGCGCGCCAGCGGGAGGCGCGCAGTGCGGACTCGGTGAGTCCGTCGACACCCAGCCGGCGCGCGTCGGCAGTCTCGGCCCGTTCGAGAATCTCGCGATCGGCTTCCGCACAATCAATCTCGGCGGCGAGCGCCGCCCGGGCCGCGGTGACGCCGTCGGTGACTCGCACCGGCAGGGTGTACCCGGTGGCCGGTTCGGGTGGGTTGGCGCCCGCGGTGCGGATCGCGTCGACCAGTGCGTCGCGTCGGGACCGGTGCGCCGCGATGTCCTCGGCCACCGTCTGTCGTCGGGCCGGCGAGACGAATGCGGTCAGCACGCCATAGGTGAAGATCGCCGCGTTCTCCGCGTCGACGGCGGTCCCCAGCGCGTCGGTGGTGGCACTCATGCCAGTTGGACCTCCGTCAGCGTCGTCGTCGATGCACTCACCGACCCCGCCAGACCCGCCGAATAGCCCTGCAGGCGAATCGCGGTGTCCCGGGCGGCGCGTGCCGATGCGGTCAGTGCGGTCCGCAACCCTGGGACCGAGTCCACCGCGGTGCTGCCGGCGGGTGCCGGGGCAGACCCGCCCGGTGCCGGCGCCGACCCACCACCCGGCGATGGCACGCCCGACGATGCGCCTGCGTCGATGCGCGTGGCGATATCCCGATTGAGCCGGGTTATCTCCTCGCGGAGCGCCCGTGCGTGCTGGGCGCGCTGGTCGGCGACCACGCCGAGCGCGGCGGCGTATTCGGCCACGCGCGGGGCCAGTGCGCGCGCGGACGCCGCCTCCGCGTCGGCGGCGCGAGCCAGCGGCAGCAGGGCTTCGGCGGTCGTCTGCGCAGGTGTCGGGCCCCGATCACAGGCGGTGGTGGCTGCCAGTACCGCGACTGTGCCCACGCCGACGGCCACCCCGCCGCGCAGCACCGAGCGCCGAGGTACCGCCCGCGTGGTCGGCCGATCGGTGACGGCATGCTCGGCGGGCTTGCCGCCGAGGGGAGCGCGATCGGTGGCACGGTGCGGCGGAGCGGTCACGCGACACATGATGCCAGCCGTGTCGTCGAGGCTCGCGGAGCCATCGGGAGCGCGCCGGAAATCGTCTACCATGGACGACTGACGACGTGGAGCGGTCGCCACGGTCGGACGTGTTTTCCCCGTGAGCCGGACCGCGACAATTGAAGACGAGGAGCCGCCGTGACCATCAGCGCCGAACGGGTCAGCGGTGTCGTCGAGCGTCTCGTCGCCGGCCGAGGCTTCGACCTCGAAGACCTGACCGTGACCCGGCCTGCGGGGCGCGACCAGATCGTCGTCACCGTCGATCGCGACGACGGCACGAATCTGGACACCCTCACTGACCTGAGCCGGGAGCTGTCCGCGGCACTCGACGAGGACCCGACCCTCGCCGACGCTGACTACACCCTCGAAGTCACCTCGCCCGGGATCGGTCGACCTCTGCGCAGCGAGCGGCACTGGCGCCGGTCCGCCGGCCGCAAGGTCGTCGTCGACATCTCCGCACCCGATCGGCCGCCACGGCGGATCACCGGTCGCGCCGGGCCCGTCCACGACGGCGGCGTCGACATCGTCGTCAACAACCGCGGCCGGATCGGAGTCGAGACGGTCCCGCTCGACGCGATCACGACCGCCACCACCGACGTCGACTTCGCGCGCCCGTCGGTCGCCGAACTTCAACGATGCGGGCTCGACGCGGCCGAGATCGGCCGGCGACGCAACCACGACCCCGAACCCGCGGCCCGACAAGTGAATAGGAGTCCCGAGGAATGAATATCGACATCAACGCGTTGCGCATGATCGAGGCCGACAAGGGCATCCCTATCGACACGGTCATCACGGCAATCGAGACGGCACTGCTGACCGCCTACCGGCATACCGAGGGATTCGCGCCACATGCGCGGATCGACGTCAACCGCAAGACCGGTGCCGTCCGCGTGATGGCACAGGAGGTCGACGACGACGGCGAAGTCGTGCACGAGTACGACGACACCCCCGAAGGGTTCGGTCGAATCGCCGCCACCACCGCTCGTCAGGTCATCCTGCAGCGGCTGCGGGACGCGGAGAACGAGAAGAACTTCGGCGACTTCGTCGCACACGAGGGCGAGATCGTCGGCGGCGTCGTCCAGCAGGACGCCCGCGCCAACGCGCGCGGAATGGTCGTGGTGCAGATCGGCAACGGTGCGAACAGCGCGGAAGGCATCATTCCGCCTGCCGAGCAGGTACCCGGGGAGACCTACAACCACGGCGACCGCATCAAGTGCTATGTCGTGGGCGTGTCCCGCGGGCCGCGTGGACCGCAGATCACCCTGTCGCGCACCCATCCGAACCTGGTGCGCAAGCTGTTCTCGCTGGAGGTGCCGGAGATCGAGGACGGATCGGTGGAGATCGTCGCGGTCGCCCGCGAGGCCGGTCACCGTTCGAAGATCGCGGTGCACACCGGGGTCAACGGGCTCAACGCCAAGGGTGCCTGCATCGGCCCGATGGGGCAGCGCGTGCGCAACGTGATGAGCGAGTTGGCCGGTGAGAAGATCGACATCATTGACTACGACACCGACCCGGCGGTGTTCGTCGGCAACGCCCTGTCCCCGGCGAAAGTGGTATCGGTCGACGTCGTCGACCTGGCGGGCAAGGCCGCACGGGTGGTCGTTCCCGACTACCAGCTGTCGCTGGCGATCGGCAAGGAGGGACAGAACGCTCGCTTGGCGGCCCGGCTGACCGGCTGGCGCATCGACATCCGATCCGATGCCGAGGCCGCACCGGCCGCCTCCGA
Organism: Gordonia sinesedis; assembly: GCA_039527305.1. Classification (GTDB taxonomy): domain Bacteria; phylum Actinomycetota; class Actinomycetes; order Mycobacteriales; family Mycobacteriaceae; genus Gordonia; species Gordonia sinesedis. Next base: position 221,661 of record BAAAJU010000004.1, read on the forward strand.
GGACGGTCGGTGACCGCGCCCGACCGTCCGGCCGGCCCCACAACGGCGCGACCTCCGCGGCTCGTGCACCGGCGATTGTCGTCGGCGGCGCTGCGCGCGCTAGACTGATCGATGGTTCAGCGAAAACCGCCCACCCCGCGCTCGCGTCGGGAACGGCGGGATCGCCGGGAGCGGCCCGACGAGGGTCGATCCGCCGGGGAGAAGACCGGTCCGATCCGCACCTGCGTCGGGTGTCGACAGCGTGCAGAGGCGTCGGAACTGGTTCGCGTGGTCGCCCGCGAGGGTGGCGGCGTCCCGGTGCTCACCGTCGATCTCGCGACAACCATGCCGGGACGAGGCGCCTGGTTGCATCCACGAGCGGACTGCGTGTCCGCGGCGATGCGCCGCCGGGCGTTTCCCAGGGCATTGAGGCAGCCCCGACTGGTCGTCGACCCCGACGGCCTCACCGAGGCGATCGGCGAGCGATCGGCGCCGGCGGCAACGGATGGCCCGCGAGGGCCGGAACAGGTAGCAGAAGACATGAGCACACCGTGAAGTCCCCACGATGAGCATGTATCGGACGTAATCCGAGGCCGTAGCGGGCAGCCCGCTCGGCCTCCAAGTGAGGAGAGCAGTGGCAGGCAAGGCCCGCGTTCACGAACTGGCCAAAGAACTGGGCGTGACGAGCAAACAGGTGCTCGAGCGTCTCAAGGAGCAGGGCGAGTTCGTCAAGTCCGCGTCGTCGACCGTCGAGGCCCCGGTGGCCCGTCGACTTCGCGAATCCTTCCCCGGTAAGAACGGGGACGCCGCCGACGGCGCAAAGCCGTCGGCACCCACCAAGTCGGCCGCCAAACCGGCGGCGAAGTCGACCGCACCCAAGCCGGCACCGTCCCCGGCGAACGGCGCTGCGACACCGGCGACGCCCGGTGCCAGCCCCGCCGCACGCCCCGGCCCGAAGCCGGCCGCACCCACACCGGCCCGCCCGGCGGCCGAGGCTGCCGCTCCGGCACAGGCATCGGCACCTGCTCCGGCGGCACCGACCCCGGCACCGGCATCGCCGGGTCCGCGGCCGGGTCCCAAGCCCGGCCCGCGGACCCCGCGCGTCGGCAATAACCCGTACTCGTCGGCGCCCACTCCCGCACCGCGTCCGCCCGCGGCCCGTCCCGGGCCCGGTCAGGGCGGTCCCCGACCGGGTGGCGGTCGCCCCGGCCAGCCGGGTCGTCCCGGTCCCGGCGGTCCTCGCCCGGGGCCCGGTCAGGGCGGTCCCCGCCCCAGCCCCGGCAGCATGCCGCCCCGGCCTAATCCGGGTGCCATGCCCAGCCGGGCTGCCCGACCCGACGCCCGTCCCGGCCGCCCCGGCGGTCCGGGTGGCCGTGGCGGCGGTGGCGGTGGATACCGCGGCGGCGGTGCTCCCGGTGGACCGCCCGCTGGTGGCTTCCGCGGACGCGGTGGCGGCGGTGGCCGTGGTCGCGGCGGCGCGGCCGGCGCATTCGGCCGTCCCGGTGGTGCTCCCCGCAAGGGCCGCAAGTCGAAGCGGGCGAAACGCGCCGAGTACGAGAACATGCAGGCGCCCGCCGTTGGTGGCGTGCGGTTGCCCCGTGGCAACGGTGAGACCATCCGGCTCGCTCGCGGCGCGTCGCTCTCGGACTTCGCGGACAAGATCGACGCCAACCCGGCATCGCTGGTGCAGGCGCTGTTCAATCTCGGCGAGATGGTCACGGCGACCGAGTCGGTCAACGACGAGACGCTGGAGCTGCTCGGCTCGGAGATGAACTACACCGTCCAGGTCGTCAGCCCGGAGGACGAGGACCGCGAGCTCCTGGAGAGCTTCGACCTGTCCTACGGCGAGGACGAAGGCGACGAAACCGATCTCGAACAGCGTCCGCCGGTGGTCACCGTGATGGGTCACGTCGACCACGGCAAGACCCGACTGCTGGACACGATCCGCAAGGCGAACGTCCGCGAGGCGGAAGCCGGCGGCATCACCCAGCACATCGGCGCCTACCAGGTCGACACCCACCTCAACGGTGAGGACCGGCTGATCACCTTCATCGACACCCCGGGTCACGAGGCGTTCACCGCCATGCGTGCCCGCGGCGCGAAGGCGACCGACATCGCGATCCTGGTGGTCGCCGCCGACGACGGTGTGATGCCGCAGACGGTGGAGGCGATCAACCACGCCCAGGCGGCCGACGTGCCGATCGTGGTGGCGGTCAACAAAATCGATAAGGAGGGCGCCGACCCGTCGAAGATCCGCGGCCAGCTCACCGAGTACGGGCTGATCCCCGAGGAGTACGGCGGCGAAGCGATGTTCGTCGACATCTCCGCCAAGCAGGGCACCAACATCGACCAGCTACTCGAAGCGGTACTACTGACCGCGGATGCGTCGCTGGATCTGCGGGCCAACCCCGACATGGACGCCCAGGGCGTCGCGATCGAGGCACACCTGGACCGCGGCCGCGGCCCGGTCGCCACGGTGCTCGTCCAGCGCGGCACCCTCAAGGTCGGCGACTCGGTAGTCGCCGGCGACGCCTACGGCCGCGTGCGGCGCATGGTCGACGAGTACGGCGACGATGTCGGCGAGGCAACCCCGTCGCGCCCGGTGCAGGTGATCGGTTTCACGTCGGTGCCCGGCGCGGGCGACAACCTGCTCGTCGTCGAGGAAGACCGCATCGCTCGGCAGATCGCCGACCGGCGCAATGCGCGCAAGCGCAATGCGCTCGCGGCCCGCAGTCGCAAGCGGATCAGCCTCGAGGACCTGGACTCCGCACTGAAGGAGACCAGCCAGCTCAACCTGATCCTCAAGGGCGACAACGCCGGCACCGTGGAGGCGCTGGAAGAGGCGCTGCTCGGTATCGACATGAGCGAGGAGGTGTCGCTGCGCGTCATCGACCGCGGTGTCGGTGGCGTCACCGAGACCAACGTCAACCTCGCCGCGGCGTCCGACGCGATCATCATCGGGTTCAACGTCCGTGCGGAAGGCAAGGCGACCGAGCTGGCCAACCGCGAGGGCGTCGACATCCGGTACTACTCGGTGATCTACCAGGCGATCGACGAGATCGAGAGCGCGCTCAAGGGCATGCTCAAGCCGGTCTACGAGGAGGTGGAGCTCGGCCGCGCCGAGATCCGCGCAATCTTCAAGTCGTCGAAGATCGGCAACATCGCCGGCTGTCTGGTGCAGTCGGGGATCGTCCGGCGCAACGCCAAGGCGCGTCTGCTGCGCGACAACGTGGTCGTCGCGGAGAACCTCACCATCGCATCCCTGCGACGGGAGAAGGACGACGTCACCGAGGTGCGCGAAGGCTTCGAGTGTGGTCTGACCCTGAACTACAGCGACATCAAGGTCGACGACGTCATCGAAAGCTACGAGCTGCAGGAAAAGCCGAGGAGCTGACCCTCGGGAGGATCGAGAATGCCGGCGACGTCGCGTGTAGCCTTGCGACGTCGCCGGCGTCTTTCGCCGAATGCTCCCGTCATAGAGAAGAACGACTCCCACACCGGGCCCGGGCACGACACACCCGGCACACGCACCGCGGAAGGGGAGTACGTTCGTGATCGCGAGGAAGGATTTGAGATGGCTGATCCGGCGCGGGCACAGCGGCTCGCCAAACGCATCTCCACGATCGTCGCATCCGCGATCGCGCATGAGATCAAGGATCCCCGGCTGTCGCATGTGACGATCACCGACACCCGAGTCACCAACGACCTGCACGATGCGACGGTGTACTACACGGTGATGGGCGAATCCCTGGACGCCGAACCGGATTTCGACGCCGCGGCGGCCGGGCTGGCCAAGGCGACCGGCATCTTGCGGTCCAAGGTCGGGGCGGGCACCGGCGTGCGTTTTACCCCGACGCTGACGTTCGTCCTGGATACGGTCCCCGACGCGGCACGCCAGATGGAAGAGCTGGTTGCCCGCGCCCGCGCCAATGACGAGCTGGTGGCCCGGCGCGCCGAGCAGGCGCAGCCGGCCGGGGACGCCGACCCCTACCGGTCGGCCGACGGTGACGCAGAACACGGGCGGGGATCCGTCGGGTGACGGCTGCTTCCAGTGCGGCCGTCGCTGCGGCGCTCCGCGACGCCCCCGCCGTCACCGTCATCTGTCACGCGCGTCCCGACCCGGACACTCTCGGCAGCGGCCTGGCCCTGGGCCAGGCGCTGCACCGGTTGGGCGCCGAGGTCGAGGTCGCTCACCCCGGTCCGGAGACGCTGCCCGCCGGGCTTCAGGCGCTCCCCGGGAGCAAGCTCCTGGTCGATGAGGCGGACGTCGTCGGACATCCCCTGGTGGTGTCCGTGGATGCCGCCAGTATCGACCGGTTGGCGACACTGCGTGCGCCATTCGACGCCGCCGAGCAGTCCATCGTCATCGACCACCACGCGTCGAATCCCGGCTTCGGCGACCTCGACTTCGTCGACCCGGAGGCCGACTGCACCGCGGTCCTGGTGCTGCGGGTGCTCGACGAACTCGGCGTGGAACTCGACGCCGACATCGCCACCTGTCTGTACGCGGGATTGGCCACCGACACGGGTGCGTTCAAGTGGGCTCGGCCCGATTCGTTCCGCATCGCGGCCCGGCTCCTCGATACCGGCGTCGACGTCCGGTCGTGGAGCCGCACACTGTTCGACACACATCCGTTCGCCTGGTTCGCTCTGGTCTCCGGGGCACTCGGCTCGGCACGACTCGATCCGGATGCCTGCGACGGGGCGGGAGTGGTGTACGCCGTCGTCGACCAGCGGTTGCTGGCCGAGATGAGCTGGGAGGAATCCGAGAGCGTCATCGACATCGTGCGGACCGCGGCCGAAGCCGAGGTGGCCGCGGTGTTCAAGGAGAGCGAACCCGGCCAGTGGACCGTGTCGCTGCGCTCGAAGGACACGGTCGACCTGGTCCCGATCGCGCGGTCGCACGGCGGTGGCGGCCATCGGCACGCCGCGGGATATAGCGATACCGGCACCGAGGACGAGGTCGTCGGACGACTGCTGGGGTCGCTCTGACCGAACCGTCGCCCGTCCCGGACGACCGCGATGTCGGGGTGCGGCGGATCGGCACGCTCACGGTGTCGGCGCTGGCGGTGCTCATCGCGCCGCCGCTGTATCTCCTGCTGGACCTGGCCGTGGTCGGCCGGCTCGGCGGCACCGAACTCGCGGCACTCGCGGTGGCCACCCTGGTGCTGGCGGTGATCAGCACCCAACTGACCTTCCTGTCCTATGGCACCACCGCCCGCTCGGCGCGGCGATTCGGTGCCGGGGACCGCGCCGGTGCGATCGCCGAGGGCGTGCAGGCGAGCTGGATCGCGCTCGTCGTCGGGGTGACGATCGTCGCCGCCGCGTGGGTCCTCGCGCCGACGGTGCTCGGACTGCTCGTCGGCGACTCGTCGCCGGCGGCCCCGGTCGTCGCCGACGATGCCGTCGGGTGGCTGCGTATCGCCGTGTTCGGTGTACCGATGATCCTGGCGTCGATGGCGGGCAACGGCTGGATGCGCGGCGTCCAGGACACCCGCCGCCCGGTCGTCTTCGTCGTCGCGGGCCTCGCGATCGCCGCCGTGCTGGTCGTCGGCCTGGTGCACGGAATCGGCTTCTTTCCACGACTCGGCCTCGACGGCAGCGCCGTCGCCAACGTCATCGGCCAGTCGGTGAGCGGAATCCTGTTCGTGGCGTGGCTTATTCGCGAAACCCTCCGCGGCCGACAGGCTCGCTCGCGGTGGTCGCTGCTGCGGCCGCGGTGGGCGGTCATCGGTGCTCAGCTGCGGATGGCCCGCGACCTCGTCGTGCGGAGCCTCTCGTTCCAGATCTGCTTCCTGTCTGCCGCCGCGGTCGCCGCCCGGTTCGGCGTCGCCGACGTCGCCGCCCATCAACTGGTGCTGCAGCTCTGGGAGTTCATGTCGCTCTTCCTCGATTCGGTGGCCATCGCCGCGCAGGCACTGGTCGGCGCGGCCCTCGGGGCGGGATCGGTCGCCGTGGCGCGGACCGTCGCCCGGCGCGTCACCGTGGTGTCGGTGATCGCCGCGGTCGCCATGGCCGCGCTCTTCGCCGCCGGTGCGTCGGTGCTGCCGCGGGTGTTCACCACCGACCAGGATGTTCTCGACGCGATCGGCGTGCCCTGGTGGTTCTTCGTCGCCATGCTGCCCATCGCCGGGGTGGTGTTCGCGCTCGACGGGGTGCTGCTCGGCAGCGGCGACGCCGCCTTCCTGCGCACAGCGACCCTGATCGCCGCCCTCGCCGGATTCCTGCCGCTGATCTGGCTGTCGCTGGTGTTCGACTGGGGACTCGCCGGTATCTGGACCGGTCTTGTGGTGTTCATGCTGGTCCGGCTGGTCACCGTGGGATGGCGGATGCGATCCGGACGGTGGGCGCGCACGGGTGCGCAGCGGTGACGGCGAGGAACTCGGCGCTCTATCGGTAGTGAAGCGGCTGCCTCGGTGGGTGTCGCCGCGCTGATGAGCGGCGCAGCGCCATCCCGATGCCGTCGCAGGCCCAGAAGAGCAGGATGGGAAGTACCAGCATCGCGGTGTCCCGGACAGCGATGACAACGGCAGTCACATACTCGTTGTCGGGGTAGGTCAGGCCAAACGTCGACCACATCAGGACGCCAGCGATCACGGCGGCCGGCACCAGGCCCAGCCAGGTCATAGCGGTACGGCGCCGCGCGATGGTCCACCCCAGGATGAGACATGCCAAGATCGCGCCATTCACGATCCACATCTCGGCATCTAACAACCACTCAGGCACGGTGTGCAGCTCGTTCGACACGTCCAGCCTGATCCGCCAGAGCTCGCCCAGGCGATAGACCGCCAGCAAAACGATCATCACTGCGGCTGCGACCACGCGACGTGTTCGCGTGCGAGCCCAGGCGATGATGGCCAGAACAAAGATCACGCAGATCACAGTCCACACGACGAACGTGAACCACAGCCTGGCGTCTGGACTGGGGGCGAAGACGTCGACAACGACGATGACACCGATTTGGTACAGCAACTCCACGAGGAAGAATCCGACTGCGAAGCCCACGCCGACCAGCGTCTGCGTACGGCGCTCGCCGCGATCGCCGGGCAGCGGCGAATCGCTCGTCGACGTCGGCGGTTGCAGCGGCGGCCGCGGTTGGGCTGCGATCGTTCCCGGTGCGCCGGGCGGAGGCTGATACACGCAAGGATCATCACACGGGCCCCGCCGCGCCGCAGGGGAGCCCGATCTGGACCTCTCCCCGGCCCCGACGCACCCTCTGGCACCATGGATCCTCGTGGCAACTCTCTGGGCGATCAGCGATCTGCACGTCGCACATCGGGGCAACGAGCACCTGGTCGACCAGATCCGCCCGACATCCGACGACGACTGGCTGATCGTCGCCGGCGACGTCTCCGAACGCACCGACGACATCGTCGACACCCTGCGTCGGCTGCGGACCCGCTTTCACACCGTCGTGTGGGTGCCGGGCAACCACGAGCTGTACACCACCGCCAAGGATCCGCTGCAGATCTTCGGCGTCGCCCGCTATGACTACCTGGTGCAGGCCGTCCGCGACCTCGGCGTCCTCACCCCGGAGGACATCTACCCGCTGTTCGACCCCGGCGACGGCAGCGAGCCGGTGCGGGTCGTGCCGATGTTCCTGCTGTACGACTACACGTTCCGGCCGGAGGGCACCACCAGTGCGCTGTCGGCGCTGGCGCTGGCGAGGGAACGCAATGTCGTCGCCACCGACGAGTTCCTGCTGTCGCCGGAACCGTTCGGCACCCGCGACGCGTGGAGCCGCGCCCGGATCGAATCCACCCGCGCACGGCTCGACGCGCTCGACCCAGCGGAGCAGACCATCCTGATCAACCACTGGCCGCTGCGGCGGGAACCGACCGACGCGCTGATCTACCCCGAATTCGCACTGTGGTGCGGCAGCGAACTGACCGCCGACTGGCACGTGCGGTACAACGCCGCCTGCAGCGTGTACGGACACCTGCATATCCCGCGCACCACCTGGTATGACGGGGTCCGCTTCGAGGAGGTGTCGGTCGGGTACCCGCGCGAGTGGTCCCGCCGCGGCCTGCCCGAACCGCTACTGCGGCAGATCGCGCCCGATCCCGGCGTCCGGCACGAGGATCTACCGGCGCACGGCGTGCGGTTCCAGCTTCCCCCCGACTACGAGCAACGTGCCCAGGAGTTCGCCGAGCGGGTCGCACAGCGCCAGGCGCGACGGGCACAGGCCCCCGCTTCCGGAGCAGACGAGGAGACCAGGTGATCGAGAAGTTGCTGCCCTCCGGGGTCGCGGCGGCCGAATCGTTCGGCGACCCCGACGGCGTCTCACCGCTGCCCGCGGAGGAGTCGCTGGTCGCCCGCGCCGTCGACAAGCGGCGTCGCGAATTCGCCACCGCCCGACACTGCGCCCGGCAGGCGTTGCGGGACTTGGGCTTCGACCCGGTGCCGATCATGCAGGGCGAGCGCGGCATGCCGCTGTGGCCCGACCAGGTCGTCGGCAGCCTCACCCACACCGACGGCTATCGCGCCGCGATCGTCGGATACGCGATGGCGGTGCGGTCCCTCGGCATCGACGCCGAACCACACGAGGCGCTGCCCGACGGGGTGCTCGAGCACACCAGTATCGCCGAGGAACGCGCGGTCCTCGCCGAACGGCCGGACACCCTGCACTGGGACCGGCTGCTGTTCTGCGCCAAGGAGACCACCTACAAGGCGTGGTTCCCGCTGACACGGCGGTGGCTGGGTTTCGAGGACGCCCACATCACCTTCGAACAGACCGGCTCCGACACGGCCACCGGCGCCGCGAGCGGCACCTTCCGGTCGCGAATCCTGGTAGACGGCAAGACCATCGACGGCGGCACACCGCTGACCGAGTTCGCCGGGCGCTGGCTCGTCGACCGCGGGTTCATCACCACCACGATCGCCCACGTCTGACATGGCCGACGCCTCGATCGAGAACGCCGGGCTCGTCATCGTCGACAAGGCGGCTGGCATCACCAGCCACGACGTGGTGTCCCGTTGCCGAAAGCTGTTCGGCACCAGGCGGGTCGGGCACGCGGGCACGCTCGACCCGATGGCCACCGGGGTCCTCGTCGTCGGTATCGAGCGCGCCACCAAGTTGCTCGGCCTGCTGTCGCTGACCACGAAGTCGTATACCGCCACCATCCGGTTGGGCGCGAGTACCACCACCGACGACCGCGAGGGTGACGTGATCGAGCGCGGCGACGTCACCTCGCTGACCGACGACGCCATCACCGCCGCGGTCGCCGACCTCACCGGCGACATCGACCAGATCCCCGCCAAGGTCAGCGCGATCAAGGTGGACGGCCGCCGCGCGCACACCCTGGCGCGCAGCGGCACCGACTTCGATCTGGCGCCGCGCCCGGTCACCGTGTCCCGCTTCGTGATCCACGACCTGCGCCGCGTCGACGATGCGGACGGCGGCGGCTTTGTCGACCTGGACGTCGAGGTCGACTGTTCGGCCGGCACCTACATCCGGTCGCTGGCCCGCGATCTGGGTGCCGCGCTCGGCGTCGGTGGGCATCTGACCGCGTTGCGGCGCACCGCCGTCGGCCCGTTCACCCTCGACCATGCCCGCACGTTCGACCAGCTCGCCGAGCACCCGGAACTGAGTCTCGGCATCGACCAGGCGGCGATGCTGTCGTTCCCGCACCGCGACATCGACGACGACGAGGCCGAATCGATCAGTCAGGGCCGCTGGCTGGAGCCGGTGGGCCGCAAGGGAATCTACGTGGTGGTCGATCCGCGCGGTCAGGCGATCGCGCTGGTCCGGGAGCAAGGACGGCGGGCCAGCTCGGTCATGGTGGTGCGACCCGCGACGTTGCGCTGAGGACTACCGCGGCACCACGAAGATCGCCCGCGCGGCGATGTCGCCGAGGTCGATGGTGTCGCCGCCGGCCACCGAGATCGAGATGGTCCCGGCGAACGGCCGCTTCTCCTCGACGGTGACGACGCAGTCCAGGGCCACCCCGACCTGGTCGAAGTACCGCAGCATCTCCGGATCGGTGTCGGAGATGCGGGCGACGGTGCCGGTCGCACCCGCGTCCAGATCGGTGAGCAGGGCCGCATCCGGGCTGGGCACGGATCCGTCGAGCGCGGGGATGGGATCGCCGTGCGGATCACGGTCGGGGAAACCGAGAGTCGCGTCCAGCCGGGCCATCAGCCGGTCGGAGACCGCGTGCTCGAGCACCTCGGCCTCGTCGTGCACCTCGTCCCAGCCGTACCCGAGCACGCGCACCAGGAACGTCTCCAGCAGGCGATGCCGGCGCACCATGAGGACCGCCGCGGCCCGGCCCTGATCGGTCAACGTGACCGCGCCGTAGCGTTCGTGCGCCACCAGACCCTGATCGGCGAGCTTGCGGATCGATTCCGACGCGGTCGACGCCGAGACGCCGAGCTTCTCGGCGAGCATCTTGGTGGTCACCTTGACCTCGGCCCATTCCTGCGCCGTCCAGATCACCTTCAGATAGTCCTGGGTGACGGTCGACAACTCCGTCACCGGCTGGGCGGCATCGGTCGTGCTCGATGCGCTCGCCGGCCCGGCGGATTCGTGCGTGGGCATATCTCGAGCTTATGTGCCGCGGGCGCGGCGGGCGCACGCAGCGCCCGGTGTGCCGGGGATTCCGGCATCGAGACGGCGCGTCGACGGCCGGGCGCAGGCAGGTTCACCATGTTCTCGCCCGCCGGTCACGGGCCGTTCAGCGTGCGGCCCCGTCGCTGGTCTGCGTCGCGAGCGCGCCGTAGTCTGGTGCGCGTGTTGCGTTGGCGAGGTCTGGAGGACGTGCCCGCGGACTGGGGCAGGTGCGTGGTCACCATCGGCGTATTCGACGGTGTGCACCGGGGACATGCCCAGCTCATCGAGGCAGCGACGGCGGCCGCACGCGAACGTGGCGTCCCCTCGGTGTTGATGACCTTCGACCCACACCCCGCCGAGGTGGTGCGCCCCGGCACCCATCCGCCACAGCTGACCACCCTGACCCGGCGCGCCGAGCTGGCCGAGGACCTGGGCATCGATGTGTTCTGCGTCATGCCATTCACGCCCGAACTGGCCTCCCGGTCGCCCAAGGACTTCGCTCACGACGTCTTGGTGGAGAGTTTGCACGCGGCCGACGTCGTCGTCGGCGCCAACTTCACCTTCGGCAAAAAGGCCGCCGGCGATGTCGCCAAGCTCGCCGAACTCGGCGCGAAATTCGGCTTCGAGGTACAGGACATCTCGCTGTTCGGCGAACACGCGGTCACCTACTCGTCCACCTACATTCGGTCATGTGTGGCGGCCGGCGACGTGGAGCGGGCCGCCGAGGCGCTCGGCCGGCCGCACCGGGTCGAGGGCGTGGTCGTCCGCGGTGACGGCCGTGGGCGCGAATTGGGTTATCCGACAGCCAATGTCGCCCCACCGATGCATGCCGCCATCCCGGCCGACGGAGTGTACGCAGCGTGGTTCACGGTCCTCGGCCCCGGACCGGTCGTCGGTCAGGTGCAGCCGGGGGAGCGGTATCGGGCCGCGGTGTCGGTCGGCACCAATCCGACGTTCTCCGGCCGCACCCGCACGGTCGAAGCATTCGTGCTGGACACCGATGCCGATCTCTACGGCCAGCACGTCGCGGTCGATTTCGTCAGCCGTATCCGGCCGATGGAACAGTTCAGCAGCGTCGACGCGCTCGTCGATGCGATGGCCGCCGACGTCGAGAAGACCCGCGCCATCCTCGTCGAGGACGAGTGACGGTCATCGGCCCCGCCGGCCGGCGTTCGGTCGATTTGGGTGCAGACCTGCGCGGTTGGTAGCCTGGTCCGTCGGTGTTGCTGCGGTCCGCGGCGGCGCACCGGGTCCCGCGAGCGTCCGGGTGGACGCGACGGATGGGATAGTCGAAGAACGCGGCACCGAAGGAAACGGAGCATCTCCATGGCGCTGACTGCCGCCGAAAAGAAGGAAATCCTCAACGAGTACGGCCTGCACGAGACCGACACCGGCTCGCCGGAAGCCCAGGTCGCGCTGCTCACCAAGCGCATCACCGACCTGACCGAACACCTCAAGCAGCACAAGCACGATCACCACAGCCGTCGCGGGCTGCTGCTGCTCGTCGGCCGCCGTCGCCGTCTGCTCAAGTACGTCGCGAGCGTCGACATCGAGCGCTACCGCGCACTGATCGAGCGTCTCGGCCTGCGCCGCTGACGACAAGAACCTCGCCGAACCGGCCGTCCCACCTCGGGGCGGCCGGTTCGTCGTTGGCGGACCCTCGCGGTGATACGCTTGCGGGCGGATCGTTGCCGCGAAATCGCAGATCGGACGTGACGACGAGCCAGATCGGTCCTCGGTAGTGGCCGCCGGAACCAGGTTCCGGCCGCTTCGATCGATGGCCGTCTGAGCACAGCGACGCGACCCCGACCAGTCGGGAATGTCGCGCCATTCACTCCGGCCGGCGATCTCACGTGACGTTTCCGGGCCGGTCCCGGCGCTCGCGGAGTTCACTCACGCCCGTCACCCGGGGCGCCGTCCCACGCCTTATCCGGGCCGCAGCACGCGGCCACGACGACCCGCCGCCCGATGCGGCGGACACGAAGGGATCATCACCTCACATGACAGATGTGACCACCACCGATACCTCGACCGACGAGATCGGCGACGACTACGACGATGCGGTCACCGAGGCGACCGCCATCATCGACAACGGCAGCTACGGCACCCGCACCATCCGGTTCGAAACGGGCCGCCTTGCCCAGCAGGCCGCCGGCGCCGTCACCGCATACCTCGACGAGGAGACGATGCTGCTGTCGACGACCTCGGCATCCAAGCACCCGAAGGAGCATTTCGACTTCTTCCCGCTCACCGTCGACGTCGAGGAGCGGATGTACGCGGCCGGCCGGATTCCCGGATCGTTCTTCCGCCGCGAAGGCCGCCCGTCCACCGACGCGATCCTCACCTGCCGGCTGATCGACCGGCCGCTGCGCCCCTCCTTCGTGGACGGCCTGCGTAACGAGATCCAGGTCATCGTCACCGTGATGTCGCTGGACCCCAAGGACCTGTACGACGTCGTCGCCATCAACGCCGCGTCGGCATCCACTCAGATCGCCGGCCTGCCGTTCTCCGGCCCGGTCGGTGCGGTGCGCATCGCGTTGATCACCTCCGACGACAACAAGGCCGGCCAGTGGGTCGCGTTCCCGACCGTCGAGCAGCTCGAGAACGCCGTGTTCGACATGGTCGTCGCCGGCCGCATCGTGTCCGGTGAGGGGGACAACGCCGACGTCGCGATCATGATGGTCGAGGCGGAGGCCACCGAGAACGTCATCGACCTGGTCGATGGTGGCGCGCAGGCGCCGACGGAGTCCATCGTCGCCGAGGGGCTGGAGGCCGCCAAGCCGTTCATCGCCCGGCTGTGCGAGGCGCAGAAGTCGCTCGCCGACGCCGCGGCGAAGGAGACCGGCGACTTCCCGCTGTTCCCGGCCTACGAGCAGGACGTCTACGACGCGGTCGCCGACGCCGCTACCAGCAAGCTGTCGGAGATCCTCACCATCCCGGGCAAGCAGGAGCGCGACGAGAAGACCGACGAGCTCAAGGACGAGATCCTCGGTGCGCTCGGCGAGCGGTTCGACGGGCGCGAGAAGGAGATCGGCGCCGCCTTCCGGTCGCTGACCAAGAAGCTCGTGCGCCAGCGGATTCTGACCGACCACTTCCGCATCGACGGCCGTGGCGTCACCGACATCCGGTCGCTGTCGGCGGAGGTCGGCGTCATCCCGCGCGCGCACGGCAGTGCCCTGTTCGAGCGTGGCGAGACCCAGATCCTCGGCGTCACCACCCTGGACATGGTCAAGATGGCGCAGCAGATCGATTCGCTCGGGCCGGAGACCTCCAAGCGGTACATGCACCACTACAACTTCCCGCCGTATTCGACCGGTGAGACCGGCCGTGTCGGGTCGCCCAAGCGCCGCGAGATCGGTCATGGCGCACTCGCCGAGCGGGCCCTGGTGCCCGTCATCCCGAGTGTCGACGACTTCCCGTACGCCATCCGGCAGGTGTCGGAGGCGTTGGGCTCCAACGGATCCACCTCGATGGGTTCGGTCTGCGCGTCGACCATGTCGTTGCTCAACGCCGGTGTCCCGCTGAAGGCGCCGGTGGCCGGCATCGCGATGGGTCTGGTGTCCGACGAGGTGGACGGCGACAAGCGCTACGTCGCGCTCACCGACATCCTCGGCGCCGAGGATGCCTTCGGCGACATGGACTTCAAGGTCGCCGGCACCCGGGACTTCGTCACCGCACTGCAGTTGGACACCAAGCTCGACGGCATCCCGTCGCAGGTGCTGGCGGGTGCGCTGAGCCAGGCCAAGGACGCCCGGCTGACCATCCTGGACGTGATGGCCGAGGCCATCGACGAGCCGGACGAGATGAGCCCGTACGCGCCGCGCGTCACCACCATCAAGGTGCCGGTCGACAAGATCGGCGAGGTCATCGGGCCCAAGGGCAAGACGATCAACACGATCACCGAGGAGACCGGCGCCAATATCTCCATCGAGGACGACGGCACCGTGTTCGTCGGCGCCGTCGACGGACCGTCGGCGCAGGCGGCGATCGACCGGATCAATGCGATCGCCAATCCGCAACTGCCGAAGGTCGGCGAACGCTTCCTGGGCACGGTCGTCAAGACCACGCCGTTCGGTGCGTTCGTGTCCCTGCTGCCCGGCCGTGACGGTCTGGTGCACATCTCCAAGCTCGGTAAGGGCAAGCGCATCAACAAGGTCGAGGACGTGGTCAACGTCGGCGACAAGCTGCGCGTGGAGATCGCCGACATCGACGAGCGCGGCAAGATCAGCCTGGTCCCGGTCGACGACGACGCTGCGGCCGAACCGGCCAAGGAAGCGGCGGCCGCGGACGCCTGATCGGTCGGCTCGCGACGCCGCGTCGCACACGATCAGAACCCGTCGCCCCGGATGTGGGGCGGCGGGTTCCGTCGTCGGTGAGGATCGCTCGGTTCGCGGTCAGGCGTCCAGGAAGGAATTGTCGGCGACCGGAATATCCAGTGCCGCACCGACCTCCGGCGTGAACAGGTCGCCGGCGTGGGTGCTGAGTCCGTGCGCGAGTGCCCGATCGCTGCGCAGTGCCGGCTCGGTACCCTGGTCGGCCAGCCGCAGCACGTACGGCAGGGTGGCCCCGGTCAGCGCCTGGGTCGACGTGCGCGCCACCGTGCCCGGCATATTCGCGACGCAGTAGAAGACGGTGTCGTGGACGGTGAACGTGGGGTCGTCGTGGGTGGTCGGTCGTGAGTCCTCGAAGCAGCCGCCCTGGTCGATCGCGATATCGACCAGCACCGCGCCCGGCTTCATGTGTGCCACCAGGCTGTTGGGCACCAGCACCGGTGCCTTCGCGCCCGGCACCAGGACCGCGCCGATCACCAGGTCGGCGGCGACCACGGCGTCGGCGAGCGCCAGCGATGTGCTGTATCGGGTGTGTACCCGGCCACCGAACCGGGCGTCGATGGCACGCAGCTTGGCGATGTCGACGTCGAAGACGGTGACCTGGGCTCCCATGCCCATGGCGATCGCGGCGGCGTTGACACCGCTGACGCCGCCGCCGATCACCACCACGGTGGCGGGTTCGGTACCGGGCACGCCGCCCATCAGGACACCGCGACCGCCCTCGGACCGCATCAGGTGGTACGCGCCGACCTGGGGGGCGAGCCGGCCGGCGACCTCGCTCATCGGCGCCAGCAGCGGCAGTGACCCGTCGGCGGCCTGGACGGTCTCGTAGGCGATCGACGTGGTTCCGGAGGCCAGCAGCGCGTCGGTGCAATCGCGGCTCGCCGCCAGGTGCAGGTAGGTGAACAGGGTCTGGCCCTCGCGCATCAGGCCGTACTCGGCGGCAATGGGCTCTTTGACCTTCAGCAGCAGATCCGACTGTGCCCAGATCTCGTTCGCAGTGCCCAGGATCTGGGCGCCGGCCGCCTTGAAGTCGTTGTCGGCGATGGCCGACCCTTCGCCGGCGCCGGCCTGCACGATGACCTCATGCCCGTGCCGGTGCAGCTCGGCGACCCCGGCGGGCGTGATCGCGACGCGGTACTCGTTGTTCTTGATCTCGGTGGGGATGCCGACGCGCATGGGAACTCCTTGGTCGAAGGGCAGACGGGCGTGGGTCCCGCTCATCCTCCAGAGTGAAGGAACCTCGGAATGACTACAATCAACCTGACGATCATTCACTGATCAGTATCTTCTACGAAGTATCTTCCGAATGGAGGAGTGTGATGGCCCTCGCGCCGAATGATGTTCACCCGCTCGTGCTGGACCGGGTCGACCGTGAGCTCCTCAAACTGCTGCAGACCGACGCGCGGATGCCCAACAGCGAGCTCGCGCAGCGGGTGGGGATCGCCGCGTCGACCTGTCACGGGCGGGTGCGGCGGCTGATCGACTCGGGGGTCATCCGTGGCTTCTTCGCCGACGTCGACCCGGCTGCGGTCGGCCGTTCGCAGCGCGCCATGGTCGCGGTCAGTTTGCAATCGGATGCACGCGGCCAGATCAGGCGGTTCGCCGGCGAGATCGCGCGGCGGGACGAGGTGATCGACGTGTTCTTTCTCGCCGGCACCGACGATTACCTGCTGCACGTGGCCACCACCGACACCGAGTCGCTGCGGCAGTTCGTCGAGATGCTGAATTCACAACCGGAGGTCGCGGGCACCACCACGTCGCTGGTCTTCGAACACCGCCGCGGTGATGCGCCGATCTACTGACCGGACTCGGGTGCATAGACTTGGCAGCCGATGAGCGTCGGTGACCGTGGTCGGTGACTGTGGTCGGTGACTGTGATCGGTGACTGGGGACGGGCGAGGAAAGGGTGAACATGGCGACAGCGACGCGCGTGGGCGTCTTCGGTAGTGACGGCAAGGTCGGTCGCGCCATCGTGTCGGCGGTCGAGGCGGCCGACGATCTGGACTACACCGCCGGTGTCGACAAGGGCGATTCACCGCAGGTGTTCGTCGATACCCAGACGCAGGTCGTCGTCGACTTCACCCACCCCGATGTGGTGATGGACAACCTGAAGTTCTTGATCGACAACGGGATTCATGCAGTCGTCGGGACCACGGGGTTCACCGAGGAGCGTCTGGCGCAGGTCCGGCAGTGGTTGGCCGATCGTCCGGAGGTCGGGGTCCTCATTGCGCCGAATTTCGCCATCGGTGCCGTGCTCGCCATGCGCTTCGCCCAGCAGGCCGCTCGGTTCTATCCGTCCGTCGAGGTCATCGAGCTGCACCATCCGCAGAAGGCTGACGCGCCGTCCGGCACGGCATATCGCACCGCCGAGCTGATCGCGGCCGCGCGGTCGGAGGCCGGTCTCGACTCGCCACCGGACGCGACGACGGCCGAACTCGACGGTGCGCGCGGCGCCAGCGTCGACGACGTGCGGGTGCATTCGGTGCGGCTGGCCGGGCTCGTCGCCCACCAGGAGGTGCTGTTCGGTACCGAAGGGGAGACGCTGACCATCCGGCACGACTCGTTGGACCGCTCGTCGTTCGCCCCGGGGGTGCTGCTCGGGGTGCGCAGTATCGGCGACCATCCGGGTCTGACCATCGGCCTCGAGGGCCTCATGGATCTGGCCTGAGGAGATGACCAAGGGGATGGCGATGGCTTCCGAGTCCCAGCCCGGCGGCGGGCCCAAGCGGCGTGACGCCCGGCCGATCGTGTGGATGATCGGCTTCCTCGTGGTCGCGGCGTGCGTCTATTTCGTGCTGCTCGGGCGCACCGGCGTCCAGTTGATCGCCACCGGCACGGTGACCGGGATCGGGCTCGGTGTGGGTGTGCTGCTGCTGCCGCTGGTCGGTGCGTGGGTGCTGTACGCGACGCTGCGCGCCGGCATCGAACACCAAGTGCTGGCGCGGGCCGCCGTCGAGGCGGGCCGCGAGTTGGATGTGTCGCAGTTGCCGCGCCGGCGCTCGGGGCGGATCGAGCGCGATGCCGCGGACGAGTTGTTCGCGCGGGTGCGTGCCGAATGGGAGGCCGACCCAGAGGATTGGCGCAACACCTATCGGGTGGCACGCGCGTACGACTATGCCGGGGACCGCAGTCGTGCCCGGGCGATGATGAAGCGGGCGTGGGCGCAATATCGGAGAGGTGGGGCATGAGCACGCTGCTGATCGTTCACCACACGCCGTCGCCGTTCTGCCAGGCGATGTTCGAGGCGGTGCTCGCCGGCGCCACCGATCCCGAGATCGAGGGTGTCGACGTGGTGCGGCGGGCGGCACTGTCGGTGTCGGCGAGCGACTTCCTCGACGCCGACGGCTACGTCCTCGGCAGTCCCGCGAACCTCGGATACATCAGCGGCGCACTGAAACACGCCTTCGACGTCAGCTACTACCAGATTCTGGACTCGACGAAGGGACGCCCGTTCGGGCTGTACCTGCACGGCAACGAGGGCACCGAGGGTGCCGAGCGGGCCGTGGATTCGATCACCACCGGACTCGGCTGGACCAAGGCCGCCGACTACGTGACCGTGTCGGCGAAACCGACCAAGGACGACCTCGACGCCTGCTGGGAACTGGGCGCCACGGTCGCGGCCGGGTTGATGGGGTAGTTGCCGAGCATCGGCTCTAGAACGCGCGGGTCGTCAGTAGGGCGGATCCTCGGCTTGGGCATCCTCGCGGCGGCGCCGGTTCCGGGCGCGTTCGGCGCGCCGGCGGGCGTGCTTGTTGGCGAGGCGCGTGCGGGTCCTCCGGGGTGGGTCGCCGGTCGCGGTGATCGACCGCGCGCCCGCCGCAGTGGCGTGCTTCTGCATGGACTCGATCTGCGTGGTGTGGAAGTGGATGCGGCGTAGGCCGGGGAACAGTTCTTCGAGGGTTTCCGGGTTGCCATTGATGATCAGGCCTTCGGGGGTGGTGACGCTGGTGCGCAGGCGTCCACCGGGGTCGCGGTATTGGTCGTCGAGCCAGTCGCCGTGGGTTTTCAGGATGTGGTGGAAGCGGCACTTGTTGTTCAATCCGTCCGGTGCGGTCTGTCCGCCGGCGGCGGGGTTGTCGTGGTCGTATTCGGTGACGTGGTCGAGGTCGCAGGACCAGGCGGGCTTGTCGCAGCCGGGCACGACGCAGTGGCCGTCCCGAATGTGCACGTAGGTCGTCAGCGCGGCGGTCGGCCGGTACGGATCGGACGGCAGCGCCGCCCGCAGTGGTGGGATCGGTGGTGGCTCCTTCGGTGGTTGAGTAGTCCGGAGTGCTGCCGGTGGTGGCTCCTTCGGTGGTTGAGTAGTCCGGAGCGCTGCCGGAGGTAGCTCGTCCGGTGGTTGAGTTGTCCTGGGTGGTGGCTCCTTCGGTGGTCGAGTAGTCCGGAGCGCTGCCGGTGGTGGTTCCGCCGGTGGTTGAGTAGTCCGGAGCGCTAGCGGAGGACGTATCGAAATCACCGTCTCCGCAGTGGAATTCGGCGACTTGTCGGTCGTGTCGGCCGGGTCGAGTACGGTGTCGCCGGTCGCTGCGCGCTGCGTGCCGGCGTCGGGTACCGGTACGAGTGGTGTGATGCGGCAGTCAGCTCGTTGGGCGATGTCGCGGACGTGGTCGGCGCTGATGACGCCGTGCCCATCCAGATAGCCGAGGTGGTCGGCGCTGCCGTTCACGGTGGAGTCATCGCAGACGACGTGCAACACGATGGAGGCGGTGACCGGCGGCAACGACCCTGGGGCGGGCGTGGGGATGTCCGCGGTGCAGTCGTCGCGGCCGCATTGGCAGCCGAAGTTGGTGCCGGTCAACAATGCGAACATGGCGTCGCTGGCGCGGGCGGGTTTCCGTCGCGGATCGTGCTCGCACACGGCAGCGGCGAGGGCTTTGACGGTCTCGGCGGCGATACGGACGTTCTCGGCGGCCATGGTGACGCCGAGGTCGGCCGTGCCGTCGCCCCTTGTCGGCGGTCCAGATGCCGCGCTCGCGCAGGGCGGTCTCACGCCGTTCGCGGACGGCGTCGGGATCCTCGCGGAACACGATCCGGTCCACCATGTCCCGCAGTTGCCGTTTCGACCACTTCCCCCGACTATCGCGCAGCAGGTCGGCGATTGCGGCGTCGACGGTGGCCGCGCAGTCGCGGCCGTCGATCAAGTCGGTGCGGGAGATGATTTCGCTGGTCTGCCAGGGTCGGATGATGCCGTCGCGGAGGGCGCGGGCGACGGCGGGCAGGCGGTCTGAATCGCCCCGGGTCTGGTGGAGGGTCTGATATCCCGGGAGGATCAGGTCATGGCAGCACCGAGGAAGTATCCGCAGGAGCTTCGTGAGCGGGCGATGCGGCTCGTCGCGGAGGCGAGGAAGGAGGATCCGGATCTGTCGCTGAATGCGGCGGTGGTCCGGATCGGGCAACGCACGGGTGTGAACGCCGATACCTTGCGAGGGTGGTGCAAGCAAGGAGAGATCGATTCCGGGCAGCGGCCGGGAACGAGTACCAGTGATGCTCAACGCATCAAACAGTTGGAGGCGGAGAATCGAGAGCTGAAGCGGGCCAATGAGATCCTGCTGGCGGCGTCCTCGTTTTTCGCGCGGGAGCTCGACCCGCGACTTCCGTGGTAGTGGCGTTTATCGACGACCACCGGGACCGGTTCGGGGTCGAGCCGATCTGCCGGGTGCTCACCGAGCACGGCATCAAGATCGCCCCGTCGGGGTATTACGCGTTCAAAAAGCGGCCGCCCTCAGCACGGTCAGTCCGCGATGCTGAGCTCGGCGAGCGGATCGAGACGCTGTTCTATGACCGCTCGAAGGGGCGCGGGGTGTGCGGGGCCCGCAAGATCTGGAGGTTGCTGCAGCGTGAGGGTGTGCTGGTGGCCCGTGCACGGTCGAGCGGCTCATGAGTCAGAAGGGCCTGCGCGGTGCGCGGCGCGGCCGGCAGGTCGTCACCACGCACGCCGATCGGTCCGCAGCCAGGCCACCGGACCGCGTTCACCGCCAGTTCCACGCGCAACGGCCGAACCAGCTGTGGGTGGTCGACTTCACCTATGTGCCGACCTGGTCGGCGATGGCGTTCACCGCCTTCGTCACCGACGTCTACTCCCGCCGGATCGTCGGCTGGCGGACCACGTCATCGATGCCCACCGAACTCCCCTTAGACGCGTTGGAGATGGCGTTGTGGATTCGTGAACGATCCGGCGTTTCAGTCAATGGTGTTGTGCACCATAGTGATGCAGGGTCGCAATACACTGCTCTGCGCTACACCGAACGCCTCGCCGACGCGGGTGCGGTCGCATCGATCGGGACCGTCGGGGACAGCTACGATAACGCGCTGGCCGAGTCGACGATCGGGCTCTACAAGACCGAATGCGTCAAGACCGACGGCCCGTTCCGTACCGTCGACGAACTCGAACTCCACACCCTGTCATGGGTGCACTGGTTCAACGACAACCGGCTACACTCCGCGATCGGCTACCTCACCCCACGAGAGAAGGAACAGCAGTACTACTACCGTCACAACCAACCCGACCAGCACCCGCTGGCGGGACAACTCGCCCTCCACTAAACCCGGGGCGATTCAGTCGCGCAGGGCGATGGCCTCGGTGAGCATCTTCTCGGCCAGGCGTTGCGAGGTTGCCTGGCTGATTGCGATGCGGGCGGCGGCGTCGGCGAAATTGTCCACGATGTGGTGAGTGGCGCCGACACCTTCCAGTGGCTCCACGAGGCGCTCATACACGGCGGCGGCGACCTGATACTGGTGCCACGCCAGGAACGACTGGCCGGCGCCGGTGTCGTCGAGGCTGGTCAGCAGATCGTTGACGTCGGCGTCGGCGATCCGGTCGGTATCGACGCCACCGAGCAGTTCGACTGGCAGCGATCGCCACGCCTGGTTCGTGGTGCTCACGGCGGTCACCGCCCCTTCAGCTGACGCTCGCCGATCATGGTCGGATCGGCTGTACGACTACGGAATTCGACGTCTACTCACGCTGTCGGCTGGTGCTTCTTTGCTACGGATCAGAGTACCGGGCGGGTCCGACAATCTCGTCGGCCGAGTCTGGTTGCTGTCCGGGTCTCACGCTGCGGCAACTCGTTTCGCTTCTTCTGTCACGCTATCGGACGGGTCCGACAACCATGCCGTCGAGTGCATCTGTCGGGCCGGTGATTTCGATACGCGACTCGCTGCGCTCGCCGCTACTCAATCACCGGGGGCGGGTCGTCCTGCTGCGTTCGCCGCACTCAACCACCGGGGGCCGGTGACTCGCTGCGCTCGCCGCTCGACTACAGGAAATCGGTATAACTACACGGATTCCTCGCAACTACACGGAAAGCATTCTGTGTAGTTGCGAGTTTTCCGTGTAGTTGTGATCGGCGGTCCCGCGTCTCGACATCCGCGCCGCGTCCACGCGTACGCGCCTGTCGCGACGGGCGCGACGAGGTGCGGGAGGCGCGGACGTTGTCGGGGTGGTGGTTTCGATACGCGACTCGCTGCGCTCGCCGCTACTCAACCACCGGGCCGGCGACCCCGCGCCCAGCCCAGGACCCGGCGACCCGAACCCGCACCCGACCCCCGACCCCCGAACCTGCCCCACCCACCGCACGCGACGACCGAAAACGCACCCCGACCCTGTTCTCCTGTTCGGCGTGCACGATCGCCGACTCTGTGCTCATCTGAAATGATCTGCATTTCGTGACCGCCACGCGTCCCCCGGGACGCCGGAGGGAGGGACATGTCCGGATTTCTCCGCGGCCTGGTGCGCCGCAAGAGCGTCGAGACGGTGATCCACCAGGATGACGACGCCGGGCACGGCGGCCCCGACACCATCCACCTCTCCCGTAATCTCCGGGCACGGGACCTGATCGGGTTCGGTATCGGCATCGTGATCGGCACCGGCATCTTCACCCTCACCGGGATCGAGGCACGCAATCATGCCGGCCCGGCGGTCGTACTGTCCTTCCTCATCGCCGGTGCCGTCGCACTCCTGGCGGCACTCTGCTACGCCGAGCTGGCGTCGGCCGTGCCGACCGCCGGTAGCTCGTATACCTACGCCTACACCACCATCGGCGAGATCTTCGCGTGGATCATCGCCTGGGATCTGATCCTCGAATTCGCTTTGGGCGCAGCGGTTGTCGCGCGCGGCTGGTCCGGTTACATAGCCGGCGTCTTCGACCTGCCGCAAGCGTGGTTCGGCGAGGACAACTCGGTCGTCAACGTCGGCGCCATCTTCATCACCCTGCTGCTGGGCGCGGTGGCCATCCGCGGCATCCGCGAATCCGCCTGGGTCACCAACGGATTGGTCGTCATCAAGGTCCTCGTCTGCGTCTTCGTCATCGCGGTCGGCGCCTTCTACGTCAAGACCTCGAACCTGGTGCCCTTCATTCCGCCGTCGAAGCCGTCGACCGGTGAGGCCGCCGGACTCCAGGCGCCCCTGTGGCAAGCGCTGTCGGGGGTCAATCCGTCCACCTTCGGCCTCGCCGGTGTCCTCTTCGCCTCGGCGGTAGTCTTTTTCGCGTACTCGGGATTCGAGGCCGTCGCGAACCTCGGTGAGGAGACCAAGAAACCGGCCCGGGATATGCCGCTCGGCCTGCTCGGCACGCTCGCCATCTGCACCATGCTCTACGTGGGCGTCTGCATCGTGATCACCGGCATGGTGAAGTACACGCAACTCTCCGAAGGCGACGCGGTCGCCGACGTCTTCGACCAGGTCGGGCTGAGCTGGGCCGGCATCCTCGTCGGCATCGCCGCGGTCGCCGGACTCACCTCGGTGATCCTCGTCGACATCGTCGCGATGGGCCGCATCGGATTTGCCCTCGCCCGCGACGGCATGCTGCCCGATGCCTTCCGCCGCGTGCACCCGACCTGGGGCACGCCCATCCTGATGACCACCGCGACGGTGATCGCCGTGGCGCTGCTCGCCGGATTCGTCCCGATCTCCGTGCTGGCCGAAATGGTCAGCATCGGAACCCTGTTCGCCTTCCTGGTGGTGTCGATCGCGGTCGCGGTCCTGCGGCGCACCGACCCCGACATGCCGCGTCCGTTCCGGGTGCCGCTGGTGCCGCTGATCCCGATCTTGTCGGCACTGGCATGCCTCGGACTGATGGCGAGCCTGGCGGTGGAGACGTGGCTGCGCTTCCTGGCATGGCTGGTCCTCGGTCTGATCGTCTACTTCGGCTACGGGCGCAGGCACTCCCGATTGCAGACGGCGCCAGACACGATCGCGATGCGCAAGGCGCCGGGCGCATGACGATCGTGGTCGGCTTCGGACCCGACGTCCGCACCTTCTCCGGCGTCGACTTCGGCGCCCAACTCGCCCGGTCCAGCGGTGACGAACTGGTGCTGTGCTGTGTCGTGCACGACGCGTGGGCGTCACCCGCCGCACGCGACTTCGGCGGCGTCGACGACGACTGGCGCAACGAGTTGCGCGCCAGCGCCGTACAGACCCTGGAGAACGCCGTGGAACGCGTCGGTGTCGACGTGCGGGCCGAGACGGTCATCCGCACCGGGCGGTCGGTGCCGCAGGGACTCGCCGCCGAGGGGGAGGCGCGCGACGCACGGATGCTCGTCGTCGGCTCGTCCACCGACGGCGTCTTCGGCCGCATCTCCTTCGGCAGCGTCAGCGATCGCCTCGTGCACAGTTCGCGCGTCCCGGTCGGCGTCGCGCCGCGCGGATACTCCGAACAACGCGTGCCCATCGGCCGGCTCGTCGTCGCGGTCTACCCGACCCGCAGCGACGTCGCGCTGACCGTCCAGGTGACCGAGCTCGCCGGCTGGCTGTCGGCACCGGTGCAGGTGGTGACCTTCGCACCGCGGGACAGGACCCCGCTGGGCCAATTCGCGTCGCGCGACGTCTTCGACTACTGGAGCGAGCAGGTTCGCGACGCCCACGCAGAGATCGTCCGCGATCTCGACGCGGCCGGCACCCCGGTCGAGGGTTCCGGCATCGTCGAAGGCTCCGGCTGGTCCGACGCGATCGCCTCCTTCGACTGGCGTCCCGGTGACCTGCTCATCGTCGGCTCCAGCGAGCACGGACCGGTCGCCCAGGTGTTCCTCGGCTCCACCGCGACCCGCATCATCCGTTACTCGCCGGTGCCCGTGGTGTTGCTGCCCCGCCGGTAACCCGTAACCGGTCGCCGGTCACCGTTAGCCGACACTCACCGCCCGGCGATCAGCGATCGACCGCCCGGGTGTCGTCGGCCGCGACCGTCGGTCGGATCACTAGACTGGACCGGGTGAGTACCGCGATGCGACCCGTGACCGCGCCGGACGCCGCGGCGATCCCCACCCCGTACGAGGATCTGCTGCGGCTGGTACTGGAGACCGGCACGCCGAAGGCGGACCGCACCGGCACCGGCACCCGCAGCCTGTTCGGGCACCAGCTGCGGTACGACCTCGGCCAGGGGTTCCCGCTGATCACCACCAAAAAGGTGCACCTCAAGTCGATCGTCTACGAGCTGCTGTGGTTCCTCCGCGGCGACGCGAACGTGCGCTGGCTGCAGGAACGTGGCGTCAGCATCTGGGACGAGTGGGCCGACGCCAATGGCGACCTCGGTCCGGTGTACGGCGTGCAGTGGCGGAGCTGGCCCACGCCGTCCGGCGAGCACATCGACCAGATCAGCGCCGCGCTCGAGTTGCTCCGCAGCGATCCGGACTCGCGGCGCAATATCGTCTCCGCGTGGAACGTCGGCGAGATCCCGCAGATGGCGCTGCCGCCGTGCCACGCGTTCTTCCAGTTCTACGTCGCCGACGGCACGCTGTCCTGCCAGCTCTACCAGCGCAGCGCCGACCTGTTCCTCGGGGTGCCCTTCAATATCGCCTCGTACGCCCTGCTGACCCACATGATGGCGCAGCAGGCCGGCCTCGAGGTCGGCGACTTCGTCTGGACCGGCGGCGACTGCCACATCTACGACAACCACGTCGACCAGGTGCGGCTCCAACTCGGCCGCGACCCCTACCCGTATCCGACACTGCGGCTGCGGCACCGGGACTCGCTGTTCGACTACGACTACGAGGACGTCGAGGTCGTCGACTACCGGTCGCACGCGGGAATCAAGGCCCCGGTGGCGGTCTGATGGCCACCACCGTCACCCTGCTCTGGGCGCAGGACCGCACCGGCGCCATCGGCCGCGAGAACACCATCCCGTGGCGGGTCCCGGAGGACATGCGCCGCTTTCGCGAACTGACGGGCGCCGCACCGGTGGTGATGGGCCGCAAGACGTGGGAGTCGCTGCCGGAGAGGTTCCGGCCACTTCCGGGCCGGCGCAACGTCGTGATCAGCCGGTCCGCGGGCTACGTCGCCGGCGGCGCCGAGGTGCGGGTATCGGTGACCGACGCTATCGACGCGATCGCCGGCGCGGTCACCGTGATCGGCGGCGGCGAGATCTACGAGATGACCATGCCGATGGCCACCCACCTGCGGGTGACCGAGATCGACGTCCTGGTCGACGGCGCCGACGCCTTCGCCCCCGAAATCGACGAATACACCTGGGATCTCGACACCGCCGGGGAGTGGCTGACGTCGACCACCGGAACCCGATACCGGTTCCTGGACTACCTGCGTCATCCGACGCACCGGCACCAGCAGCGGGGTGCCTGACCCGGCCGATGGCATCCGGACAGCTCACCCCGGACCAGGCTCGTCGGATCGCGCTGGCCGCACAGGGTTTCGCCGACAGCCCACCGACGGGACGGGCGACGGCCGCGCACCTCAAGCGGATGGTCGGACGGACCCGGCTGATCCAGATGGATTCGGTCAACGTCGCCGTCCGCGCCCACTACCTGCCGCTGTTCAGCCGCATCGGACCGTACGACCGTGCCATTCTCGACCGAGCCGCGTGGCGCCCGGGCCGCTCCGGGCACCTGCTTGCCGAGTACTGGGCGCACGAGGCGGCACTGATCCCGCTCGCCGACTGGCCGCTGTTCGGCTGGCGGATGGACGACTATCGCGGCGGCCGCTATCGGCAGTCCCGAGAAATCATGCGCCGCAACGCCGATCTCGCGGAGCGCATCCTCGATACGATCGCGACGAACGGTCCGGCCACGCCGCGGTCGATCGAGGAACACCTCGGGATCGAGCCCGTCGCCCGGCGCTCCGGCGGCTGGTGGGATCGCGGCGATGTCAAGCACGTCTGCGAGGCGATGTTCGCCGGGGGAGAGCTCGCCGCGGTGCGCGACAGCCACTTTCGGCGACACTACGACCTCACCGACCGGGTGATCGGGCCGGCGTCCGCGGAGTCGGTGGACACCCGCGACGCCCATCGTGCCCTCACCGAGCGCGCCGCGGCCGCGCTCGGTGTGGCGACCGCCGCGGACCTCGCAGACTACTACCGGCTCAAGACCTCGCACGTCCGCCCGGCGATCGCCGACCTCGTCGCCACCAGGACCCTGGAGCCGGTCACGGTAGCGGGCTGGCGCGACGACGCCTATCTGCATACCGGCGCCCGAGTTCCGCGGCCCACCAGCAGCTCGCTGACCGGACGGGGCGCCATCCTGTCGCCATTCGACCCCCTGGTCTTCTACCGGCCGCGCGCCGAACGGCTCTTCGACTTCCACTACCGCATCGAGATCTACGTTCCCGAACACAAACGGATCCACGGCTACTACGTGCATCCCTACCTCCTCGGCACCGACCTCGCGGCCCGCGTCGACCTCAAGGCCGACCGTGCCGCCGGCGTGCTGCGGGTTCCGGCGGCACACCTGGAGCCCGGGCGGGACGCGACAGCGGTGGCCGCATCGCTCGCCACCGATCTCGCGACGATGGCGACCTGGCTGGGACTGTCCGACGTCGTGATCGGCGAGCGCGGCTCGCTGGCCACCGCGCTGCGCGCCGTGACACGGTAGGCATCGGCCACCACGGCCCGAATGATGCCGTCACCGACCCGTCAGCGGTTAGGGTGAATAACCATCTGCCGGAGGGAGGACGTGTACGTGCAGGTCTTGGGGCCGTGGAGCGACGCGTCCGTCCTCGCGCAGCGAGGCGGTGGCAAGGTCCGCGGCTTGTCGGCTCTGCACGGTCACGGCCTGCCGGTGCCGGCCTGGGCGGTGGTGGGCAGCGACGCATTCGACGCCGTCGTCGCCGCCAACGACCTGGGTGGGCTCGTCCGGGACACCGCGAGCGCAACCGACGTGGACCTCGCGCTCGCCGCCGCGGCCCGGCTCCGCGACGCGCTGGCGGCGGCCCGGCTGCCGGACGACGTCACCGCGGCCATCGCCGACGCCTACCGGCGGGCCGGCGCCGGTAGGGTTGCGGTGCGCTCGTCGGTCGCCGCCGAAGACGGTGCCGCGAGTTCCTACGCCGGCCAGTTCGACACCTACCTCGACGTCACCGGCATCGACCGGGTCGTCGAGAGGGTCCGCGCGTGTTGGGCGTCGGCCTTCTCCGACCGCTCGATCAGCTACGGCTTCGCGCACGGCCTCCGTGCGGTCCCCGAGGTCGCCGTCATCGTCCAGGCGCTCGTCGACGCCGACGCGGCCGGGGTCGTCTTTACGCTCAACCCGGCCACCGGCAACGCCGACGAGATCGTCGTCAGCGCCATCTACGGGCTCGGCGCGCCGCTGGTATCCGGTGAGGTCGACGCCGACACCATCACCGTTGCCGCCGACGCCACGGGCGCCCTGTCGATCACCGACACCGTTGTCGGCGAAAAGGACTCGTCGCTGCGCCCCGCATCCGGTGAGGGCGCACCCCGGTCCGAACCGGTCGCCGACACCGCGCGCGGCAGGGCGGCGCTCACCGAGCAGCAGACCCTCGACCTGGCCCGCATCTGTGCCGACTTCGCCGCCGCGGCGGGCGAACCGCAGGACATCGAATGGGCCCTCGCCGACGGCAGGCTCTGGTTCCTCCAGAGCCGGCCGATCACCGCGAGCGCGGCACCGGTGCCCGGCGGTGCGGCGACCGCCTCCGGAACGGTCGTGCCCGGATCGGTATTACGCGGAGCGGGTGAAGCGGTCCCCGACGGGGAGATGCGAATCTGGGACAACTCCAACATCATCGAGAGCTTCAACGGGATCACCTCGCCGCTGACGTACACCACGGCCGCCGACATCTACGGCCGGGTGTATCGCGGCTACGCCCGCTCTCTCGGCGTCCCCGACGCGCAACTCGCGCAGACCGACGCGTGGACGCCGGTGATGCTGGGGTGTTTCCACGGCCGGGTCTACTACAACCTGCTGCACTGGTACCGGATGGTCGGCATCGCGCCGGGCTATCCACTCAACCGCAAGGTGCTCGAGGCGGCCCTCGGCGTCGCCGAGCCATTGCCCGACGACATCGCGAAGGCGTTGCGGCCGTTCACTTTCGACACCGTCGGGCAGCGGTTGCGGTCCCGCGGCGCGACGACCGTGCGGTACGCAAGGCGACTGCGGCGGATCGACGCGATCGTCGAGGACTTCCTGCGCGAGTTCTACCGGGTCTACGACGAGTTCGAGCGACGCGACCTGTCCACGATGAGCGGCGAGGAAGCGTACGCGGCCTATCGCGACGTCGACGGTGACCTCGTCGCCCGGTGGGGTCCGCTGATGGTGCTCGACGCCATCCTGCTCACCCTCACCGGGACCATGTACCTGCTCACCAAGGCGTTTCTGCCGCGGGCACCGGAGTGGTTCCTCTACGCCGTCGTCGGACCCGGTGCCGACGTGGAATCGGCTGAACCGGCGCGCGCGATGACCGCCCTCGCCGAGCGTGCCGCCGCGGATCCCGCGGTCCGGCACCTGGTGGAGACCGCCGACCCCGCCGTCATCCACGACGAACTCGACCGGTCCGGGCACCACGGCTTCCGGGCGGCGGTGGACGACTACCTGGGACGCTACGGGTATCGCAGCCTGGACGAACTCAAACTCGAAGTCCCGGATCTGCGGGAAGATCCGTCGTCGGTGTACGTGATGCTCCGCAGTGCGCTCGGCCGGGCGGTCGATTCCGGGTCGGCCGGTCGAACGACGTCCGCGGATGGCGGCGACGACACGGCACACTCGGCTCAGCAGTATCTCGATGCCCACCTGCACGGGGTGCGGCGGCGTATCTACGACGCGGTGCGGGCCAAGACCGCCCGCTGCGCCGCGCACCGTGAACGGTTGCGGTTCTGTCGCACAAGGGCATTCGGGATGGTCAAGCGGCTGATCCGGGTGCTCGGACACGATCTTGCCGAGCGCGGGGTGATCGACGAGTTCGGCGACGTCTTCGAGCTGACCATCGACGAGCTGCGGAGCTGTTACCGCTCGGGTGGTGACATTTCGGCGCGGCCGGACGATCTACGTGATGTGGTGCGTACACGGAGAGGGGAGCGGCTGCACGACGCGGCCCTGATGGCGCCCGAACGATTCGTGACTCACGGGTCCCGGTTCGATCCGGCCGAGCTCGCCGCACAGGGATGGGTGCCGGTGGCCGACCTGCCGCCCGCCGAACCCGGCGCGATGCTCGTCGGCACCCCGTCGTCGGCCGGCGTCGTCG
Organism: Gordonia sinesedis; assembly: GCA_039527305.1. GTDB lineage: Bacteria > Actinomycetota > Actinomycetes > Mycobacteriales > Mycobacteriaceae > Gordonia > Gordonia sinesedis. The sequence continues at coordinate 251,944 of BAAAJU010000004.1, forward strand.
ACGGCATTGCCAGGGTGGTCACCGAGCCGCACGATGTACAGGGAGGGGTGCTTGTGGCCTACCGCACCGACCCGGGGTGGGTGGCGGCGCTGCCGTCCGCGTCCGCGCTCGTCATCGAGCGCGGCAGTCCGCTCACGCACGTGGCGATCGTTGCGCGGGAGTTGGGCGTACCGACGGTCGTGCAGTTGCGTGATGCGACCGCACGACTGCGCACCGGGATGCGGGTACGGGTAGACGGGACACAGGGCACGGTCACCGTCCTCGGCGGAGGTGAGAGCGATGCGCACGCGTGATGGCGCCGACCCCACGGACAGCATCCGGGGGTGGCTGACCGATCCCGCCGACGACACCGGCATCTACCTGGCCGACGAGGCCGGCGGCTGGCTGTTCCGCCCGTACCGGGACATCGCCGCTCACGCACTCGCGATCGCCGAGCAGATGGTCGCCCGCGGCGTCCGCGGCGGAGACGGGGTCTGCGTCGTGATGCCGACCGACTTCTCCTGTGCCGCAGCGTTCTACGCGGTGTGGGCCTGCGGCGGCGTGTTCACCCCGATCACCCCGCCCACGTTCGGCGATCTCGACGAGTACATCGACCACGTCGCCGCCATTCTCGAACAGGCGCGGCCGGCGGTCGTCATCACCAGCGCCGGACTCGCCGGCATCGTCGCGACCGCCCAGGATCGGGCCGGGAAGTCCGACGCCGGCGAACCGCTCGTCGTCGACGACGTGCCGACGGTGTCCGAAGGCCCGGTCGCCCTCGGCGATCCCGGCGCATGCGCACTGCTGCAGTTCACGTCCGGGTCCACCGGACGCCCGCGTGGTGTACAGATTTCCTGGCAGAACCTGGCGACCAACACGACGATGATCTCCGACCTGCTGCGGTGGCGGCCGGGGGAGGCGATGGCGTCGTGGCTGCCGCTGTATCACGACATGGGACTGGTCGGCGGATTTCTTACGACCGTCACCAATCAGGAAGACCTGTATCTGATGCGCCCGGACCAGTTCGTGCGCGACCCCGCGCGCTGGCTGCATGCGATGACCGTCGCGCGGCACACCCCGTCGCCCTCCTTCGCGCTCGGCTACCTGGCCCACCGGGTCGGTCCGGACGATATCGCCGGCCTCGATCTCCGCGGATGGCGCACCCTTGCGGTCGGTTCCGAGCCGGTGGAGACCTCCGACCTCGCCGCGTTTACTGCCCTGGTCGAGCCACTCGGGTTCGATATCGACGCCTTCACCCTCGCCTACGGGCTGGCCGAATCCACCCTGATGGTGTCGTCGTCGGAGCGGAACCGGCCGATCACCCTGATCCGGCCCGCCACCTCGACCCTGCGGTTCGGCCGGCCGGTATCCGTCGAGCGGACCGTCGATTTCGACGGCACCGAACCCGGCGGTACCGGCTGGATCGCCGGACTCGGGCGGTCGATCCCGGACTCGACCGTCGGCGTCGTCGACGATGACGGCCAGCCGTTGCCCGACGGTGTGCTCGGCGAGGTGACGGTGACCGGCGGCTCGGTGGCCCTCGGCTACACCGACGACCGGGAACCGCAACCGGGCAGCACTCGCCTCGCCGACGGTGTGCTCTACACCGGCGACGCCGGTTTTCTCCTCGACGGGGAGATCTTCGTCCTCGGTCGCATGGGGTCGAGCCTCAAGGTCCGTGGCCGGTCGGTGTTCGCCGAGGACATCGAATCGCGCGTCTCGGCCGAATGTGGCCTCACCAAGGGCAAGCTCGCCGCGGTGGCGGTCACCGACGCGTCCGCGCCCGGCGTCGCGCTGTTCGCCGAGGTCCCGCCGGGAGAATGGATTGCCAAGGCTCGCACTATAATTCGTGCACAACTCGGCCCGGCACACGGCATCACCGTGATCACCGGACCGCGAGGGCTGATCCGCCGCACGTCCAGCGGCAAACCACGCCGCCGGCACATGTGGCGACTGTTCGGCGACGGGGCGCTGACCGGCGCGGTCACCCACGAGGCGGACGGCAGTAGCCGCATGAGCCGACCGGAACCCGCACTCGCCGAGGAACGCCTCACCGCATTACTCGACGCCGCCCTCGCGTCGGTCACGATCCCCGACGACTGCGCCGTGGTCTTCGAAGATCGCTCGCCGAAGGCTTCGGCAACGAGGGCTCCGACGTCGACTTCCTGGTAATCGCGGCCGGCGACGAACAGATGCCGACGTTGCCGTCGGTGCTGTTCGCGGACGGCCGGCGGGTCGAGATCCGCACCCGGTCGGCGGCACAGTTACACGATCAGCTCACCACCGTCGCGCGGGCCGCGGCCGACGGCCGCATCGCCGATCTCGACGAGGACGTGCTGAACCGCTGCCAGCGGTTCCTCCGGTCGACGCCGGTCCGGGAGTCCGCGGCGGTGGACACCGGCGGGCTGCGGGACCTCATCGACGACACCGCGTTCGCCGCGACCGTCGCGCAGTGGTGGCGCGGCCGCGCGGCGGCGGCCATGGGGTACGCCACCGTCATGCGCGCGCTCGGGGCCCACGACGAGGCGGCCGGATGGGCCACCGACGCGCTCGTCCAGGCGGCAAAGGTGTGGGCGGCGCGGCACGGGGAGACGTACCTGGAAAGCAAATGGCTGCCGCAGCAGCTCGCCCGCGCATCCGCCGAGGTGGCTGACCGGTACCGCGACCTCCTCGACATGCCGCTGCCGGAGCCCGCGAGCGACGCACCGTGGTGGGACCCGGTGGCGGACGCCGTCCGCGATCTCGGTGGTGACCTCGAGTGGCCGGCCGCCGACGACGTCGTGCTGGCGCGGGTGCCCGGCGTGACGACCTGGCAGACCGGTGACCGGATCCACGTCATCCGCGGCGGCCGCGACGTGTTCGCGCTGTCCGACGCGGCCGGGCGGGCATGGCGCCAGGTGGTCTTCCGGCACTCGGTCGCCGCGGTCGTCGAGCGCGCCGCCGGGTCGGGGGTGGACGTGGCGCCCGCCCTGACCGAGTTCGTCCGTCTCGGCCTCGTCGGGCTCGACTGGCGGGGCCGGGGACCACTCCGTCCGGCGATGGCGATGTGCGAACCGGCCGAACCGTATACACCGACACCGTTCGCCGGGCATCCGATTCTCGGGCTCGGCGGCGCGACCCGTCCGGGTCCGCCGGCGGTACCGGTGGCCACGCTCTCGCCGCTGCCGGCCGACCGATTCGCTTCCGCCGCACTCGATCTGACGTGGGCCAACGTCGTGACCGAGAATTCCCGCGAGGACTTGGTGGGGGCGCTGAAGAGTGGGCAGGGGGCGGTTGCCGACGTCGCCGCGCATCGTCTCGTCGCCATGACCGCGCGAATGGTGCTGGCCGCGTACGGGATTGCGCCGCTGCCGGCCGACGTCGCGCCGGTCGCCACACTGAGCCGGCTCGTCCCGGCAGATACCCCCGGCCGCGCCGAACTCCTCACCGCGTTCCGGGCCGCCGATGCCGTCCGGTTCGCGCCGCTGCTCGCCGGCGCGCCCGGGGGTGACGGGGACGCGGCGCGCGCCCTGGAGGCACTGGACGCGCTGGTCGACCGGGTGCGCAGCACCGTGGTCGGCATCGACTTCCCGGCGTCGTTCGACTCCCGTGACCAGTGGCGGCGCACCCTGGAAATCAGCTATGACTGGCTCCGCATCGGCACCCACCTGGGAGTGCGGCTGCCGCTCGCCGAGGCCGGGGATCTGCTCGCGACCGGCGGCGCGCAACCGCACGTCACCGACCAGGGAGGCGGCCGATGAGCGGCGGCACCGGTGCCGACGCCGGCCTCGGAGATCGGGTGCGCGACATCGTGGCCGCGATGGCGCCGGCACCGCCGCCACCACCGGGCCCGCTGCCCGACGACGCCCGGCTGCGGGAGGACCTCGCCTTCGAATCGGTACGGCTGATCGAGCTGACCATGGTGCTGGAACAGGCCTTCTCGCTACCGCCGATGCCACCGGAGGAACTCGCCGGAGTCCTCCGGGTCGGTGACGTGATCGCGTTGATCGCCCGGCACACCGATGCGTCACCGACCGGCGGGGGTCCGTCGTGAGTGACCAGGTGCTGCTCACCGGGGCCGCGGGTCTCGTCGGTGCCGAGGTGGCTGTCCGGCTGGAACGGGCGGGCCGACCGGTGGTGGCCGTGCTGCACGCCGCGTGCGACCTCGCCCTGGGCGACGGGACGACGGTGTCGGTGACCGACCGGGTCGCCGGCGATGTCCGCGAACCCGGACTCGGATTCGATCAGCAGACCCTGGCACGGCTGGGTCGCGACGTCGGCCTGATCGTGCACTGCGCCGCGACGACCGCCTTCGACGCCACCGACGAGCAGTACCGTCGCCTCAACGTCGACGGCACGCGGCACGCACTCGATCTCGCGCGCTGCTGGCAGGTCCCTTTCCTGCACGTCAGTACCGCTTACGTGTGCGGGCTGCGCGGCGGCACCATCGCCGAGGACGAACTGGACGCGGGTCAGCGATTCGGCAATGGTTACGAGCGAAGCAAATTCGCGGCCGAGCAGCTTGTCGAGCAGGCGGCGGCGGAGGGGCTTCCGGTCGCCACCGTCCGGCCCGGCATCGTCGCCGGCGCGCACGACGACGGCGTGATCCGCGACTACAAGAATCTCTACACGGTGGTCAAGCTGATGGTGGAGGGCAAGCTCCGCATGCTGCCCGGCCGGTACGACGCGACGCTCTCGCTCGCACCGGTCGATCATGTCGCCGACGTGGTCGCCGAGGTTGCCCGCCGGCTGCCCGACGGCGTTGCCGGCCGGTGTTTCCACGCTCTGGGTTCGCATCCGCTGACCCTGCGCGAACTCTCCGACGTGCTCGCCGAGTACCCGTCGTTCGAGGTGGCGACCTTCGTCCCGGAATCGGCGTTCGACGCGCAGGCGCTCGATCCGATCGAACGCGAGTACTACCGCCGGGTGGGGTCGCTCTACACGAGTTACTTCGCCCGGCGGCTCGCCTTCGCCACCGACAACGCCGACGCGCTGCTCGGGCGACCGGCACCCGAGTGTGGGCCGGACTACCTCCGTCTGCTGCTCGATCACTGTCTCGACTCGGGGTATCTGGGCGCGCCGTTGCCGTCGGTGCAGCAGATCCTCGCCCGGATGGGAGCATCCCGATGACCAGTCCGCGTTCACGCAGCGTCTCGGCCGCGGAGGTCCTCGACCGACTCGGGGCGGACGCCACCGCGGCTGCCGGCTATCTCCGCGACACCTACCTCCTGGAGTCCGTCGATCAGCTCGGCCATGCCGGCGTCGACCCCGTCGACGTCGCTACCCGCCACTCCATCCTGCTGCTCAAACCCGATGCGATCGTGGCGCGTAGCGTTGCTCCGACCCTGGACTGGCTGGCCGAGACCGGTTGGCGGGTCGTCTACGCCGCCCGGGTCCCCGCCGGACGTCACCTGGCCCGCGCTCTGTGGGCCGCCTCGTGGGCCACGGCCTCCCCCGAACGTCGCAGGCTCGCCGACCTCCTGGTCGGCATCTCCGACGCGATCGCCCTCGTTGTCGCCGACGAGCGCGGTGGTGCGTCCACCGAGACCGCGCCGGAGCGGCTGACCCGGGAGAAGGGCCCGACCGATCCGCGGCGCCGGGTGCCCGGGCAACTGCGGCACCTCCTCGGCCGCTACAGCTACCTGCTGAATCTGGTGCACAGTCCGGACGATCCCGCGGAAGTCCTGCGCGAGTTCGCGATCGTCCTCGACGAGCCGGACCGGGCCCGGTGCCTGGCCGCGATCACCGGATCGCTCGACGGGCCGAGCACCGCGCGCTCCGCGTCCGGTACCGCCCGGAGCCTGGCCGATACGCTCTACGCCAGCACCCCGGCCGCCAGCTTCGCCCGGGACGAGGCGACCTGCCGGATCGTCGCCGACCTCCGGGCGGCGGGCCGACCGGTCACCACCGACGACGAGACCGCGCTGTTGGCCGGCGACGACGGCCGCGCGGCAGCCGTGATCCGGGACGCCTGGAACGAACGCACCCCGCTGGATCCGTGGTCGGTGATCGTCCTCGGCTCGTACGTGCTGCCCATGGCCGTCACCCCGGCCGGCGGCCCGCCCGCGCCTGCCGGTGACGGCGACGCCGGCGTCCGCCACACCCAGACCATTCCGCGCGAGTGGGTGCACCGATGCTCGGTCGCCGAGGTTTTCGTCACGTCGGTGGGTCGGGTCGGCGCCGCGGAGTTCGTGCTCGGCGCGCAACTGCCGCGGATGCATGCGTACTACGGTGATCACACCGAACATCAAGCGGCACACCACGATCCGCTGGCGGTCATGGAAGCCGCCCGGCAGGGCGCGATCGCCGTCGCACACCGCTTCTACGACGCCCCGCTGGACAGCGCCTTTCTGGTCCGCACGTTCAACGGGACACCCGTGCCGGGGGAGGCGTGGCGACTCGCCGCCGACCCCGCCAACCTGAGCGTCGCGGTTCGGGTGACCGGCACCCACGTGACGCCCGGCGGCGGCACCGGTGCCGGTGGCGTCGTCGGCGGCCTCGACATGGAGTTGTGTCTGCGGGCGGGGAACGTCGACCTGATGACGGTGGACGGGTCGTTCTCCTGGGTCTCGCCGGGGCAGTGGCGGGCGATCCGTGCCCAGATCCGCGGCGACCTGGCGGGGTCGGCGCCCCGCCCGCGCCCGGTCGCCGACCGCGCCGACGCAGCCTCCGTCGGCCGCACGAATCCGCGCAACGTCGTCGTCGGCCCGCTGCGCCGCGACGCGGACGGCACGCTGCACGCCGAGCTGGTTGTCGATGTCGCCCACCCGTTCCTGTTCGATCACGCGCTGGACCACGTGCCGGGCAGCCTGCTGCTTGAGGCGTTCCGGCAATGTGCGATCGCGCTCGCCGGCGCGCCCGACCGGCGGGTCGGCACCCTCCGTAGCAGCTTCGGTCGATTCGTCGAATTCGACCGTCCGGCAACGTGTGTCGCGCGGGTCGTGGACGCTCCGGGTGATGCCGGGATGCCGGAGGTGGAGGTGACCCTGGTTCAGGACGGCGAAACCTGCGCCAGCGCCCGCGTCGGCTTCCTCGCGTCCGAGACCGTCGCGAGCGTCGGTGCCGGTGCCGCCGCGGAGACGGGCGTCTCGTGACCCAGCGGGAGAACCCGCCCGCGCCCGCGCAGTCGCCGGGGCGTTCGGCGGTGTCGATCCGTCGGATCGCGCGGTTCACCACCGTCATGTACAAGCCTCAGTACCTGCTGTACGGCGTGCTCTGGGTGCTCGCGCTGGAGGGCACCGCCGCGTGGCTCGGCGGCATGTCGTGGCGACCGGGAGCCGACACGGCGGTGCGCGTCGGTGTGGTGGCGATCGTCCTGTTGTACCTGCGCATGGTCGACGAGCAAAAGGACCTCGACTACGACCGGCAGCACAATCCGGACCGCCCGCTGGTCACCGGTGCGGTCTCGGCCGCCGACCTGCGGGCCGGGATGGCCGCGATCGCCGTCGTCGCCGTCGCGGGCTCGGCAGCGCTGTCGATCGGCTCGGCCGTCGCCATCGTCGCCGTGCTGCTCTACGGTCTCGCGCTGTGGGGGCTGGAGGAACTGTGCCCGCCGGTGCGGACGTCGATCCTGCTCAACCTGGCGGTCACCTATCCGGTGCAGATCCTGGTCACCGTGTACGTCGTCGTCTCGGCCGCCGATACCGGGCAGATCCCCGACGGCTTCGTCACGACCGGGTCATTCGTGGCGCTGTTGGTCGTTCTCGCGGGCGCATTTCTGCAGTTCGAACTGGCCCGCAAGATCAGTCGGCGCCCACGGCCGGGCGAGACCTACTACTCGAACGTGCTCGGTGTCACCGGCGGCGTCGCGGCGTGTGTGGGTTGCGCGGTCGTCGCCGTCGCGGTGCTCGTGTCGTGTTATGCGCCGGCCGATCTCACCGGCGCGGCCGCGGTGCTCGCCTGGCTGCCGGTGGCCGAACTCGCCCTCCCGCTGGCCGGGGCCGTCGCCTTCTGGCGCGGCCGAGGCGACGACTATCCGCCGGTCCCCGCCGCGCTGTTCGTGCTGGTGCTGTACGCGACGATGATCGCCGTCGCGACGACCGCACCGGGTGCGTGACGGTACGGATGCCGCCGCGATGCCGTTACCGGGTGGGCGATCGATATGCCGGCCGCAACGTCACCGGCAGTCGCGACGGCGAGGCGACGAAGTCGGTGGTGGATGCGGACACCGACGCCCCGGTCGGTTCGGGTATCCACCGCGCGAACAGCGCAGCGGTCGCCAAGACGATCGTCGACATCGCGAAATGACTTCCCGGACAATGACGCTCACCGACGCCGAAGGCGAGCTGCGCGCGCCGGTCGATCTCGCCGGCCCGGTCCGCCGACCAGCGGTCCGGGTCAAAGGTCTCCGGGTCGGGGTAGTAGCGCGGGTCGTGCAGCACCAGGTATGGGCTGTAGACGATCATCGCCCCGTCCGGCAGCATGACCCGGCCGGTGTCGTCGTCGCCGAAGGTCACCGCCCCGTCGGCGGTTTGGCTACTGATCCACGGACCCCACATACGCAACGTCTCCGACACGACCTGATGCAGGTACGGCAGGTCGGCGAGGTGGGCCTCGGTGACCGGCCTGTCGCCGACCACATCGGCGACCTCGGTGCGTACCCGGGCCGCGACCTCCGGATGGGTCATCACCTCGTGCCACACCCACGCCAGGATCGACGCGGTCGAACCGACACCGGCGGCCACCATCAGCAGCAGCTCGTCGATGATCTCGTCGTCGCGCAGGCGGGCGCCGGTATCCGGGTCGGTGTGGCGCACCAGCACCGACAGCACGTCGCGGTAGTCGGTCGGATCGCTGCGGTACTGGGCGACGACGGCGCCGATCTCCTCCCGCAGGTCGGCCGACTGCCGGGCGAACCGGCGGTTGGCCCGGACCCGGAGGCGCTGCACGGCGGGCGGCAGCGCGCCCCGCACGATGACCTGGCCGAGCAGCCACGGCACCGTTTCCCGCACCCGGTTGAGTGCGGCGGCACCGAAATCCGCGGTGAACAGGGTGGAGGTGATGGTCTCCAATACCAGCGCGTGTGCCTGCTCCTTCAGGTCTACGCGTCGACCGGCGGGCAGCGACCGCGCCCACTCGTCGGCGATCGCCGCCGTCGTGACGGCGTACTCGGCCAGCCGCCGGCGCCGCAGCGCCGGCGCCATCTGCCGGCGCCGCAGTTCGTGCCGTTCCCCGGTCAGCACATTCGACGCCTCCCGGATCGCTTCGTGCATGGCTGCCCGCAGGTCGTCGCGGTGGAAGCGTCCGGCCGTGCCGAACCCGACCTGCCGGATCAGATCCGGCGTGGTCAGCAGATATGCCCGCCGCGGCCCGAGGTCGAGGCGCACGACGGGGCCGATGCGGCCGAGGCCACCGATGAACCGGAGTCCGCGGCGCAGTGCGGTGATGCTGTGGCCGACGCCGGGCAGCCGGCCAGGGGCGACGGGAACGTCACCGGCCATGGCGGGCAGCGCGTGTCGTCGGCGACCGCCGTCGGCGATCAGGCCCGCGTAGAGGTCGACCACCGCGTCGGTCACCGTCGACTGCCGAACATCGGTGTCGCGCAGCGCGTCCCGGGCTGCGGTCAGATCGTCCCGGTCGCCGGCCAGATGGTTGAGCGTCGCGGCGATCGCCGCCGGCGACGCATCGGCGGTGAGGAATCCGGCGCCGTCGGCGATGGTCTCGGTGAGCGCCGGATCGCAATGTACCACCGGCAGTCCGGCGGCTGCCGCCTCCAGCAGCACCAGCCCCTGGGTATCGAAATCGGTGGAGGTGAACACCGCGACATCGTGGCTGCGCATGGCGGCCAGCATGTCGGCGCGGTCGAGGCGGCCGAGCAGCCGCACCCGGTCGCCGATCCCCAGCCGGTCGACGAGATCGGTTGCCGCGCCGGCCTGATCGCCGTCGCCGGCGACGTCGAGGACGCAGTCGGGAGCCGCGGCGATCGCCTCGATCGCGGCCAGCGGCCGTTTCTCCGCGGACAGCCGCCCGCACCACAGGACCCGCAGCGGCTCAGCGTCGGTGCGTGGCGCCCGGTCGGGCAGGGTGGCCAGCAGCTCGTTGTCGACGCCGTTGGAGATGACCTGTACCGGCGTGTCGAGCCCGTGGGCGACCAGCAGCTCGGCGTGATGCCGGGTCGGTGCGATCACCGCGTCGGCGTGCCGGGCATGCGCGATCATGGTGTGCCACGTGGTGCGCGCCGCCCGCGACTCACGCTCGCCATCACGCCCGACGGCCACCGGGACGTGGGTACCGCAATGCGACAGGAATGCGCAGTGCAGCAGACGCATCGCGACGGCGGCGGCGAGCGGCGCGGGCGAGGTGTGCTCCAGGAAGCTGTCGTCCCGGCTGTGCATCGTCTGGACCAGCGGAAGACGATGCCGCTGGGCCGCTTTCACGCCGACCGCGCCGACGCCGTAGGTGGTGTGGACATGCACGATGTCGACCGGGCCGCGGGCGGTGAATGCGTCGTCGACGATCCGCGTGTTGCGCGGGGTCGGCAGCACCGCCGCGTAGCCGTTGACCTCCACGCCGAACACCCCGGCCAGTGTCACCACACCGTCGTCGGGCAGCGCGGCCGGGTCGGGCGGCGCGAACACCGTGACGCGATGGCCCCGCCGTTCGAGTTCGCGACGTTGATCGTTCACCGAGTGCTGGATGCCACCGAGGGTGACCGGGTGGAAGTCGGTGAACATCGCGATGTGCATCAGGGTCAGGGTAGCCGCCGCACGGCGCCCACACCGACGACCGACGAGAGAGACGAGAGAGGACGATCCACGTGAAGATCTCGATTCCGCTGACGGGCACCCGCGGCGACGTGCAGCCCGCGGTCGCACTCGGCCTGGAGTTGCGCCGCCGCGGTCACGATGTCGTGGTGGGCGCGCCACCGAATCTCCTCGATTTCACCCGCCGGGCCGGGCTGGCCGCCGTCCCGTGCGGACCCGACGTCGCGCAACTGTATTCCTCCGAAGAGGGCCAGCGCGCCCTCGCCGCGGGTAGCAGCCTGCAACTCATGCGGCTGGTCGGGCAGCAGATGTCGGAGTACGCCGGACAGATGAATCACGAGGTCATCGATGTCTGCCGCGACGCCGACGTCGTGGTCGCGACGCTGCTGACCGAGGACCGCGCGGCGTCGGTGACCGAGGCGACCGGGGCGCCGATGGTGGTGGTGCACGGCTTTCCGGGCCGGGCGAGCCGCACGTATCCGTTCCCGGGGACGCTGCCGCCGGCGCGGAGCTTTCCCCGCCCGGTCAATCGCGCGACATGGGCGATCGCGGAGAACCTGCGTCGCCTGGTCTTCCTGCCGTACCTCAATCAGTTGCGCACCGACCTCGGCCTGCGCCGATCGCTGGCCACGCCGTCGGAGATGCTGTCCCGCAGGGGAGTCCGGGAGATCCAGATCTACGATCCGGCGCTGGTGCCCGGACTCGCCGAGGAGTGGGGCGACCGGCGCCCGCTGGTCGGCTTCCTGCCGCTGCCGCGAGAGGCGCGGGAGGCGATCGGCGAGATGGCCGACGCGCACGCCGACGTGCTGGACTGGATCGCCGCCGGTGACCCGCCGTTGTACTGCGGTTTCGGCAGCATGCCGATCCGCGATGCCGCGGCCACCACGGCGATGGTCGACGATGTCGCCCGCCGCCTCGGGCTGCGCATCCTGGTCAGCGCGGGGTGGAGCGACCTGGACGCCGCCGACCACGCGTCCAGCGACCGGGTGAAGGTCACCGGCGCCCTGGCACACGACGTGGTGTTTCCGCTGTGTGCGGCCGCGGTGCATCACGGCGGCATCGGGACCACCTTCGAGAGCCTGCGGGCCGGACTGCCGACGCTGGTCTGCTCGGTGTCCTTCGACCAGCCGATGTGGGGTGGGCAGGTGACCAAGCTCGGGGTCGGCGCCCACATCGGTTTCCGCGATCTCGACGCCGACCGGCTGACCGCCGGGGTACGCACGCTGCTCGATCCGGCGACCGTCGAGGCGACCCGACGGCTGGCGGCCGAGTTGGCGCAGCGTGCCGACGCGACCGTGCGCACCGCCGACTACGTCGAGGAGGCCGCCCGCGGGTGACCCCCGGCCGCCGTTGGCACCGCCCGGGTGGCGACCCGCCACCCGCCGTGGCGACCCGCCACCCGCCCCCGGCAATCGGGGATGCCATGCTGTCCGTCGACGGATCGGCCCGGCACGTGGGCCGCAGGAGGGGAAGTCAGTGAGGGAACCGCGATGACGGTGACATACCGGGGCGACGAATACCGGATGGTCATGTTCGATCTGGACGACACGCTCGCCCCGTCGAAGAGTCCGCTGCCGGACCCGATGGTCGACGCGCTGCGACGGCTCCTCGACCGAAGCCTGGTCTGCGTCATCTCCGGCGGCCGGTTCGAGCAGTTCCGCAGCCAGGTGCTCGATCGGATCGGCGACGGCGCCGGCGTGACGAACCTGCACCTGATGCCGACCTGCGGCACGCGGTACGTCCGACGCGACGGCGACGACTGGCGGACCGTGTACGCCGAGGATCTGTCCGACGACGAGAAGCAGCGGACCCTCGACGCACTGGAGACCGGCGCGCGGGAACTCGGCCTCTGGGAGTCCGAGACCTGGGGCCCGATCCTGGAGGATCGGGGTAGTCAGATCACGTTCAGCGCGCTCGGCCAGGCGGCACCGGTCGACGCGAAGAAGGCGTGGGACCCGGACGGCACCAAGAAGGAAGCCCTGCGCGCCTACGCCAGCGACCGGCTCCCGGACCTCGAGGTGCGCAGCGGTGGATCGACGTCGGTGGACGTGACCCGCAAGGGCATCGACAAGGCCTATGGCACCCGGCGGCTGATGGAACTGCTCGACCTCGGCACCGGCGACATCCTGTTCTTCGGCGACCGCCTCGACGTCGGCGGCAACGACCGCCCGGTGATGGACCTGGGAATCACCTCGGTCGCCGTCGACGGCTGGGCGGACACCCTGGAACAGCTGCGGCCCCTGCTGGCCGACTGAGGTCGGTTACCGGGCGTTCGGTGACGAGGCCCTGCCCGTACTAGGCGTTGCCGAGCACCGCGGAGCGCAGGCCGTCGATGTCCGCCTGGGTGAGACCGAGCCCCTTGCGGACGTAGCCGTCGAAGCTGCCGTACTTGCGGTCGGCGGTGGCGAATGCGGAACGCAGCCACGCGATGTTCACCCCGTTGAGCGGGTCGTTGGCGTTGGCGTGCCGGAAGCGGTTGCTGGCCAGGAAGTCCCGCTCCACCGTCGCGCGATCCACACCGAGGATGGTGAGCAGCACCGCCGAGTACCAGCCGGTACGGTCCTTACCCGCGGTGCAGTGCACGAGGATCGCCTGGCCGGACTCCACGGTGCGGCGCGTCTCCAGCAGGGCGGAGCGGAAGGCGCGGCGCGCCCCCGGGTCGGTGACGAACGCCCGGTAGGCGGTCGGCAGGTCGACCAGGTTGGTCACCGGCGTGCCGCCGAGAACATCGGCGACCCGCGCGCGTGCTCCCGGCACCGCGCGGTTGGGCTGAATGGTGCGTTCCAGCGAGGTGCGCAGGTCGATGATCGTGGTCACCCGGAGCTTGGCCAGTGCTCGCTGATCGGCGGGGGTGATCTTGGACAGGTTGTCGCTGCGCAGCACGCGCGGACTGATCGCGGCACCGTCGACCGTGCGGTACGCCGCGAACGTCCGCGTGTTCTGGGTTCCGGCCAGTCGAACCTCCTGCGGGGCGGCGACCGCTGGGGCGGCGGCGGCCACGGCGACGGTCCGGTCGGCGACGGCGTCGGGAAGTACGGCGGGTGTCACCGCCACGGCGAGGGCGGCGGCACCGGTCACGGCGGCACGAAGGGTACGGGTGCGGCGGGAGATCGCGGGCGTCGAGGTCGTCATCGGTGAGCCTTTCGGGTGTCGGTGGCGAGCGGAGGGTCGAGCGAGCGAACTATCGAATCGGGGTGGCCACCGGCTGGACCCGCTGGCTGCCGGAGGCGACGCGGAACGAGCGGCCGTGGTAGCTCCCGCTGCGCGGATCGGCCTTGTCGGTGAGGAAGTACCAGTCCATCTGTGCCGCGGCGGGGGTAATCGTCATCACCGCGTATCCGTGCGCGTCGAAGTCATTCCACCGGACGTGGCGGTTGACTGCGGTCATCGCGGCGGTGATGGGATTGCTCGCGGTGTGCTCGGGCACCTTGAGGATGTCGTCGATGTTGCTGGACGTCACCGACGTCACCACCAGTTCGGTGGCCACCGTGCCCGCACCCGGATAGTTGGCCGCGTTCACCGGCACATCGCAGGCCCAGGACGAGTGGATGTCGCCGGTGATGAACACGACATTGCGAATCGAGTTGCGCCGCAAGGCGTCGAGCAGCCGCTGCCGGTCGGCGGTGTAGCCGTCCCACTGATCGGGGTTGTACGGCACCCCCGCCGACGGCAGGCCCATCAGTTCGGTGACCGCCGCGGCGTTCCGCGGTTCCAGCGGCGGGATCACCACGGGGGAGATCATCACCGGGTTACCGACGATCCGCCACGTGGTGTCCGAGGTGACCAAACCGTCGGTGAGCCACCGCATCTGCGCGGCACCGGTGATGCTGCGCGCCGGGTCGTCGATCTCCCGGGACGTGGGTTTGGCTTGCTTGTCGCGGTAGGTGCGCAGATCCAGCATCGACAGTTCCAGCAGCGTGCCGAACCGCAGACGCCGGTAGAGGTGGCGGCCGCCCCCGTCGACGTTGGGCCGCACCGGCATCCACTCGTAGTAGGCGCGTTCGGCGGCCGCCTTGCGTGCCGCGAACGATCCCTCGTTCGGCTGGTGGTTGTCCGCGCCGCCGGACCAGGTGTCGTCGGCGGTTTCGTGGTCGTCCCAGGTGCAGATCCACGGCAGCCGACGATGCAGCTCGGTGAGATCGGGATCGGTCTTGTACTGCGCGTGCCGAGTTCGGTAGTCGCGCAACGTGACGATCTCGTTGACCGGCTGGTGCTTGCGGACCGGGCCGGCCTTCCCGGTGTACTCGCCGACGCCGTACTCGTAGATGTAGTCGCCGAGGTGCACGATAGCGGTCAGGTCGCGCTGGTTCCGCAGGTGCCGGTACGCGCCGAAGTAGCCGCTCTCCCAGTTGGCGCAGGAGACCACGCCGAACCGGATGCGGCCGATGTCGGCTCCGGCGGCCGGGGCGGTGCGGGTGATACCGACCGGCGACACCGAACCCGACGCCGGTCCGGACACCACCCGAAACCGGTAGCAGTAGCGGGTGTCGGGCGACAGTCCTGTCGCGTCGACCTTGACGGTGAAGTCGGTGTCCGCCGCCGCCCGGGCGTTGCCGGATCGCACCAGCGAGGTGAACCGGTCGTCCGTCGCGATCTCCCACACCACGTCGGAGGCGGGACCGGCGCCGGAACCCGGCGTCGCGGCCGGGACCGCGGTGATCCGGGTCCACAGGATCACGCGGTCGGGCATCGGGTCGCCGGAGGCGATGCCGTGCGCGAACACCGTCCGGTGTGCGTCTGGGGGCCCCGCGACGGCGGTACCGACCCGCTGGGCGGCGCCAGCACCGGCAACGGCGGCGGTCGCGATCGCGCCGGCGCGCAGGACCGCGCGGCGCGAGGCCGACGGGGGAGCACTGGCCGGTGGCTCGGTCGTATCGGAGGCTGAGTCTGTGGAACGAGACGGCGTCACAGCTGTAGATCATGCGTCATCGGCGCCCGCGGCGTGGCGACTGGGGCGGACTCGGTCCGCACGGGCAGCCGGCGGGTCGATCGCCGGACACCGTTCGTTCACCGGCACGTCACCGGGCATGCCTCCGCGGCGCGACCCGACGATGCGGCCAGAACGACGGCGCGCGACAATCGAAGGCCGGCGCGGATCGAACGGTCGGCGGAACACATGGGACGGATGGGTAAGGAGCCGAGAGGTGTCGGAACTGGTGCCGTTGCGGGTGCAGCTCGTGGCCGCGACCGAATTCACGCCGCCGCCGGACGTACCGTGGTCCACCGATGCCGACGGTGGTGAGGCACTCGTCGAATTCGCCGGCCGAGCCTGCTATCAGAGTTGGGAGAAACCCAACCCGCGGACCGCGACCAACGCCGGATACCTCCGGCACATCCTCGAGGTGGGGCATCTGTCGCTCCTCGAGCACGCGTCGGCCACGTTCTACATCACCGGCATCTCCCGGTCGTGCACCCACGAGCTGATCCGGCACCGGCACTTCTCGTATTCGCAACTGTCGCAACGGTTCGTGCCCGAACACGACTCCAACGTGGTGGCGCCGCCGGCCATCCGCGGCGACGCCGAGCTCGAGGACCTGTTCGTGCAGGCGACGGACGCGAGCCGACGCGCCTACACCGAACTCCTGGCGGCACTCGAGGCGAAGTTCGCCGACGTCCCCAACGCCATCCTGCGTCGCAAGCAGGCCCGGCAGGCGGCGCGCTCGGTACTGCCGAATGCCACCGAGACCAAGATCGTCGTCACCGGCAACTACCGGGCTTGGCGGCACTTCATCGGCATGCGGGCCACCGAGCACGCCGACGTCGAGATCCGCCAGCTGGCCGTCGAATGCCTACGGCAACTGACCCGTGTCGCGCCGACGGTGTTCGGTGACTTCGAGATCGGCACCCTCGCCGACGGGAGCGAGGTCGCCACGTCGCCGTTCGTCCTCGAAGGCTGAGTCGCGACACTGGCCGCCCGGCCACGGATCGGAGGGTCGACACGGTAGCCTTGAGCACCATGAACGACGGCGAGGACCAGCTCCGGACGCATCCCTTCGGGACGGTCGGCGTTGCCATGGTGACCCCCTTCCGCCCGGACGGTTCGCTGGACCTGGACAAGGCCGCCGAACTAGCCGAACACCTGGTGGGCCAGGGCTGCGACGGGCTCGTGGTGTCCGGCACCACCGGTGAGTCGCCGACCACCACCGTCGCCGAGAAGCTCGATCTGCTGCGGGTCGTGTTGGACACCGTCGGCGACCGCGCGCGCATCACCCAGGGTGCGGGCAGCTACGACACCGCCGAAAGCATCCGGTTCTCCCGGGAGGCCGAGAAGATCGGCGCGCACGGGCTCCTGCTGGTGACGCCCTACTACTCCAAGCCGCCGCAGGCCGGGGTGTTCGGGCACTTCCGGGCCATCGCCGACGCCACCTCGCTGCCGGTGATGCTCTACGACATTCCGGGGCGATCGGTGGTGCCGATCGCTAACGAGACCATGCTCGCGCTCGCCGAACATCCGCGGATCATGGCGGTCAAGGATGCCAAGGGTGACCTGCATTCGGCGTCCGGGCTGATTGCGACGACCGGACTGGAGTACCTGTCGGGTGAGGATGCGCTCAACCTGCCGTGGCTCGCGGTCGGCGCCACCGGGTTCGTCAGCGTGATCGGCCATCTGGTCGCGGACCGGCTGCGGGACATGCAGATCGCGATGGAGAAGGGTGATCTGACGGCGGCGCGGCAGCTCAACAACTCGATGCTGCCGCTGGTCAATGCGATGGGCCGGCTCGGCGGCGTGACAATGGTGAAGGCGTCGCTGCGCATTCTCGGCCTCGACGTCGGCGATCCGCGGCTGCCGCAGGTGCCCGCCACCGGACCGCAGATCGAGGCGCTCCTGGCCGATCTCCGCGCAGCCGGAGTGGTGGCCTGATGCCCCCGCGTCGTCGCCGCAGCGCGTCTCGCCAGGCCGGACCGCCGAGCCCTGCCGCATCGGTCGCGTCGGCGCCGGTCGCCGAACGTCCGGCGGGGGCGAACGACCCGGCGAGGGCGGACCAAGGGAAAGCGGACCAGAGGAAAGCGGATCAGGCGAAAGCGGAGCAGGCGAAGGGCCGGGCGCCGAAGTCCGACGCCGCCGGTTCCGGCGGCCAGCGTCGATCCGGCGGTGCGGCCGGTCGCGGCGGTGACCGTGACGGCAAGCAGGCCAACCGGCAGCGGTCCGGCAACCGCGAGCGGTCCGGTGGCCGCGGACAACGGGACTCGGGCGGGCGCCCGTCCACGCCGACGCCGCAGCCGGACCCGGTCGATCGTCTCGGACCGCCGCCGAAGCTCCCCACGGGCGGCATGCGGGTCGTCGCGCTCGGCGGCATCGGCGAGATCGGCCGCAATATGACCGTCTTCGAGTACGACGGCAAGCTGCTGATCGTCGACTGCGGCGTGCTGTTCCCCGAGGACGAGCAGCCCGGCGTCGACCTGATCCTGCCCGACTTCCGCTACATCGAAGACCGCATGGACGACGTCGAGGCCATCGTCCTGACCCACGGCCACGAGGACCACATCGGCGCGGTGCCGTTCCTGCTCCGGCTGCGCGAGGACATTCCGGTGATCGGGTCGAAGTTCACGCTCGCGCTGGTCGCGGCGAAGTGCAAGGAGCACCGGCTCCGTCCGCGCCTCATCGAAGTCACCGAAGGGGAGCACACCAAGAACGGGCCGTTCGACCTCGAGTACTTCGCCGTCAACCACTCCATCCCGGACGCGCTCGCGGTCGCGATCCGCACCCCCGCGGGCGTGGTGCTGCATACCGGCGACATCAAGCTCGACCAGTTGCCGCTGGACGGCCGGCTCACCGACCTCGCGGGCTTCAGCCGGCTCGGCGACGAGGGTGTCGACCTTTTCTTGGTCGATTCCACCAACGCCGAGGTACCCGGTTTCGTCACCCCCGAACGCGAGATCGGCGGCGTGCTCGACCAGGTCATCGGCCGGGCCAAGCAGCGGGTCATCGTCGCCTCGTTCGCCAGTCACGTCCACCGCATCCAGCAGATCATCGACGTCGCCGCCGCACACGGACGCAAGGTCGCATTCGTCGGCCGGTCGATGGTGCGCAATATGGAGATCGCGCAGGACCTCGGCTACCTCCACGTGCCCGACGGCGTCGTCGTCGACATGGACACCGCGGCCACCCTGCCCGACGACAAGGTCGTGCTGGTCTCCACCGGCTCGCAGGGTGAGCCGCTGTCCGCGCTGTCCCGGATGGCTCGCGGCGAACACCGGCAGATCAACATCCGCGCCGACGACCTGGTCGTGCTGGCGTCCTCGCTGATCCCGGGCAACGAGAACTCGGTGTTCGCGGTGGTCAACGGATTGGCGCGGCGGGGTGCGACCGTCATCACCCAGCAGAGCGCGAAGGTGCACGTGTCCGGTCACGCCTCCGCGGGTGAGCTGCTCTACCTCTACAACGCGGTGCGCCCGACCAATGCCATGCCGGTGCACGGCGAGTGGCGGCACTTACGGGCCAATGCCGCGCTGGCGACCGCGACCGGCGTCGCCGAGGATCGGGTGATCCTCGCCGAGGACGGCGTGGTGGTCGACCTGGTCGATGGCCAGGCCGAGATCGTCGGCCGAGTCCCGGTCGGGTATGTCTACGTCGACGGTCTGTCGGTCGGTGACGTCGGCGAATCCACCCTGTCGGAGCGGCTGGTCCTCGGTGAAGGCGGCTTCATCGCGATCACCGTCGCCATCGATGCCACCACCGGCCGGCCGGTCAGCCGGCCCGAGGTATCCGGCCGCGGCTTCTCCGACAATCCCGAAGCGCTCAAGGAGGCGGCCGACCTGGTCGACCAGGCACTGGACCAGCTCGCCGCCAAGGGCGTCGCCGATACGCACCGGATCGCACAGACGATCCGCCGCACCGTCGGACGCTGGGTCGCCGACACCTACCGGCGCAAGCCGATGATCGTGCCGACCGTGCTCGCGGTCGGCGCGTAACCCCAACCCCGACGCTGCGACCCCGACCCGCCACTAGGGTGAACGGGTGACCACCGTCGCCCAAGCCGAACGGGCCGCCCTCGTCGAGTCGCTGCGCGCGGCCGGTCCCGAAGCGCCCACCCTGTGCGAGGGGTGGACCGCCCACGACCTGGCCGCGCACCTGGTCGTCCGGGAGCACCGGCCCGACACGCTGCCGGGCATCGTGCTGAGCCCCCTCGCCGGATACACCGAGCACGTCCAGGACCGGGTCGCCGCGCGCGAGTCCTGGGAGCACCTCGTCGACCAGGTCGCCGACGGCCCGCCGATCATCTCGCCATTCTGGCTGGTCGACCGCTGGGCGAACGTCGGTGAGATGTTCGTCCATCACGAGGACGTGCTGCGCGGCGGCGCCGACCCGGACGGCGCGTGGACACCGCGGCCGTTGTCGTCGGAGCTGGAGCGGGCCCTGGAAACCGTGGGCCGGATGATCGGTCGCACCACCCTGCGCCACGCCCCCGCGGAGGTCACCCTGACCCTGCCGGACGGTCGTGCACTCCTCACCCGCGGCGACGGCGAGCCGGTCACCGTCACCGGAACCGTCGGTGAGCTGGTGCTCTGGGCCTACGGGCGGGCACCGGTGAACGTCACCCTCGACGGCGACACAGCGGCGGTGGCGGCTCTGCGGGACGCCAAGCGCGGCATCTGACTCGCTGAGCAGCGGTATCGGGTCCTGATCGCCGTCGATCCGGGTCACAACTTCGACACGGGCGCTGGTACCAGTGTTGCCCATGTGACTGAGGTGATGTCCGGATATTAGGCTGTCGGCATGGCTTCGAGAGCGAGCACGGGTACACGCGCGTCCCGGGCGGGTACCGGACAGCAGTCCACCGGACGGCGGTCGACGGCTCGACGGACCGGGCAG
This sequence comes from Gordonia sinesedis, assembly GCA_039527305.1. Taxonomy (GTDB): domain Bacteria; phylum Actinomycetota; class Actinomycetes; order Mycobacteriales; family Mycobacteriaceae; genus Gordonia; species Gordonia sinesedis. The sequence continues at coordinate 272,419 of BAAAJU010000004.1, forward strand.
TCGGCGCGTTCGGCGACCGCGGGCACGGTGCGCTCCGAGTCGCGCTCCCGGTCCGGGCGGTCCTCGTCGGCGCGGTCCACATCCGGGCGGTCCTCGTCAGGTCGGTCCTCGTCTGGGCGGTCCTCGACCCGGTCCGGGGCGGCGCGCAGCAAGCGGCCGGCGTCGGGCAAGTCTCCGTCCGCGCGGGCTCAATCGGTCGATCTCAGCCGCCGCTCGCACGTCAGTGCCGGTTCGATCGGCCGGGGCGTCGGCCGCGGCCTGGGCAAGGGCATCGGCGGCGGGTGGTCGTTGCTGGCCCGCGGTGTCGGCGGGATGGCGCGCGCCGGATCGGCCGGGCATCGCGGGGGCGCCCCGCGGGGGGACCGTGACTACGACGCCGCTGTCGACCCGGGATTCGACGACCCGGGATTCGACGAGGCCGGATACGACGATCCGGACGGCGCCTACCTGACCGGTGACGATTTGTCGGCGGACACCCTGTCGGCGACGGACGCCGGCCACTCCCACCGCCGGGACGGTATCGCCCTGGCACTCCTGGCGCTGGCGGCGCTGATCGCCGGCGGCGTGTGGTTCGGTGCGGCCGGCCCCGCGGGGGCGTTCGTCGACGCCTTCGTGCGCGCCATCATCGGCGCGGCGGCTGTGCTGCTGCCCCTGGTGCTGGTGGCGGTCGCGATCGTCCTGATGCGTCGGCCCCCGAATCCGGAGCGGCGCGCCCGGGCCGTGGGCGCCGGGTTGCTGATCGTGCTCCCGGTACTGGGGCTCGTGCACCTGGTTTGCGGTGCGCCCCGCGACCTGCCCGGCCGCTCGTCGGCGGCGGGCTTCGTCGGGTACGCGGTCGGCAGCCCGCTGACCGCCGGCGTCACCGCATGGATCTCGGTCCCGATCCTGTTGCTGTGCAGCGCATTCGGCGTCCTTGTGCTTAGCGGGCGAACCATCCGCGAGGTCGTCGACGGCGTGCGCGGCTACCTGGGGCTCGGTGGGCCCGACACGGTCCCCTGGGACGACGACGTGCCCGACGACGAGGCGTACGACGACCCGGACGGCGACTGGGCGGACGAGTCGGAAGGGGATGAACCGCAGGGCTATTCGCCCGACCCGTACGACAACTATCCGCCCGACCCGCATCCCGGCGTCGAGGAGGCTCGGGGCGGGCGACGGTCGCGCCGGGGCCGCCGCAGCGCGCCGATCGACACCGAGGGCGCCGACCCGGCGTCGGCGGTCACCGAACCTATCGGGCCGAATGGCTTCGATGCCGCCCTGATGGGCCAGGCGACCGAGCAGATCGACGTGGAGCCGGACGTCCCGGCCGCCAAGGCCACCGGGGGCACCCGATCGCGCAAGCGGTCCACCACCGCAACTGCGGCCGCGTCGTCGGCGTCGAGTGCGTCCCGGACCGCATCCGCCGACGAGGAGCACCTCACCGTCGGTGCACCCGACGGCGACTATCGGCTGCCGCCGGCGTCGTTGCTGCTCGACGGTGACCCGCCGAAGCACGGCAGCCGAGCCAACGATGCGATGATCGACCGGATCACCGGTGTGCTGGAGCAGTTCAAGATCGACGCGGCGGTCACCGGGTACACCCGCGGACCGACGGTCACCCGGTACGAGGTGGAACTGGGTCCCGGCGTGAAGGTCGAGAAGATTACCGCGCTGCAACGCAATATCGCGTACGCGGCGGCCACCGACAACGTGCGGCTGCTGGCCCCGATCCCGGGCAAGTCGGCGGTGGGCATCGAGGTGCCCAACTCCGACCGTGAAATGGTGCGGCTGGCCGACGTGCTCAAGGCGCCGTCGACCCGCAAGGACACCCACCCGCTGGTCATCGGTCTCGGCAAGGACATCGAGGGCGACTTCGTCAGCGCGAACCTGGCGAAGATGCCGCACCTGCTGGTCGCCGGTTCCACCGGCTCGGGCAAGTCGAGCTTCGTCAACTCGATGCTGGTGTCACTGCTGAGCCGGGCCACACCGGAGCAGGTGCGGATGATCCTCATCGACCCGAAGATGGTGGAACTCACGCCGTACGAAGGCATTCCGCACCTGATCACGCCGATCATCACCCAGCCGAAGAAGGCGGCCGCGGCGCTGGCGTGGCTGGTGGAGGAGATGGAGCAGCGCTACCAGGACATGAAGGCGTCCCGGGTGCGGCACATCGACGACTTCAACACCAAGGTCCGGTCCGGGGAGATCACCACGCCGCTCGGCTCGGAGCGGGAGTACCGGCCATACCCGTACATCCTGGCGATCGTGGACGAGCTCGCCGACCTGATGATGACCGCGCCGCGCGACGTCGAGGACGCCATCGTGCGGATCACCCAGAAGGCCCGTGCCGCCGGCATCCACCTGGTGCTGGCGACCCAGCGGCCGTCGGTGGACGTGGTGACCGGCCTGATCAAGACCAACGTGCCGTCCCGGTTGGCGTTCGCTACGTCGTCGCTCACCGACTCGCGCGTCATCCTCGATCAGCCGGGCGCGGAGAAGCTGATCGGCATGGGTGACGGGCTGTTCCTGCCGATGGGCGCGAACAAGCCGATCCGCTTGCAGGGCGCCTACATCACCGACGAGGAGATCGCCGGGGTCGTCGACTACACCAAGGAACAGGCCGAGCCGGAGTACACCGAGGGCGTCACCACCGCGAAGGCCGGCGACAAGAAGGAGATCGACGGCGACATCGGCGGTGACCTGGACGATCTGCTGCAGGCCATCGAACTCGTGGTCAGCAGCCAGTTCGGTTCGACGTCGATGCTGCAGCGCAAGCTGCGGGTCGGCTTCGCCAAAGCGGGCCGGTTGATGGACCTGATGGAGACCCGCGGCGTGGTGGGCCCCAGCGAAGGGTCCAAGGCGCGTGAAGTCTTGGTCAAGCCGGAGGATCTGGCCGGGGTGATCGCGTCGATCACCGGCGGCGGGGACGACGCCGGCGCGTCGGAGTAGGTCCGTCGGGCGGCGCAGCGGCTAACGGGTGTAGCCGCTGCGGTGGCCCGCTGAATCTAGCGCAAGGTCGTTCTTCCGCGAGTTTCGTGTTCGTGCGCGAGTTGCGCCTGGCGGACGGTGACGAAACTCGCGGAAGACGGGTCGGGCATGGCTCGCAGGTAGTTGGCCGCCGACGGACGCACCCGGTCAACGCCGCCCCGCATGCCGGACGATCCGGGCATCGCATCGTGTAGCGTGGGCTCGGATCGAAGAGGGGAGTACCCCGACACGGCGTCTCCGTCAGGACGGCCGTCGGCCGCTGCGATGCCGATCATCGCACCCCGGTCGCGGCCCGGAGCGCCGGCCGACGTGGTCGGTGGGGGAGACCTCTGGCATCGCAACGTTGTGCTGCGCGCTGGAGGTAGGTCGCCCTATGGATGTGTCAACCACCGTCTGGATCGTCACCGCGGTGGTGATCGCCGGACTGTTCGTCTTCGACTTCTTCGCCCACGTACGGGTGCCGCACGCCCCGTCGCTGAAGGAATCCGGTTCCTGGTCGGCGATCTACATCGCGATCGCGATCGTGTTCGGCGGGTTCGTCTGGTGGAAATGGGGGTCGACGTACGGCGGCGAGTACTTCGCCGGTTACGTCACCGAGAAGGCGCTGTCGGTCGACAACCTGTTCGTCTTCGTCATCATCATGTCGAAGTTCGCCGTTCCCCGGGAATACCAGCAGAAGGTGCTGCTCCTGGGCATCGTGATGGCGCTGATCATGCGCGCCGGCTTCATCGCCGTCGGCGCGGCCGCGATCAACGCCTACAGCTGGGTGTTCTACCTGTTCGGCGCGTTCCTCATCTACACCGCGATCAAGCTGATCCGGGAGAGCGACGACCCGGTCGAGCACGAGGAGCAACGCGAAAGCCGGCTCGAGCGGTTCGTCAAGAAGCACTTCCGCACCCACGACGAGTACGACGGTGACAAGCTGTTCACCCGGGTGAACGGCAAGCGCATGGTCACCCCGATGCTGATGGTGCTGATCGTTATCGGCTTCACCGACGTGCTCTTCGCGCTGGACTCGATTCCGGCGATCTACGGCCTGACCCAGGAGCCGTACCTGGTGTTCACCGCGAATGCGTTCGCGCTGATGGGTCTGCGGCAGTTGTACTTCCTGCTCGGTGGGCTGCTGGATCGACTGGTCTACCTGTCCTACGGCCTCTCGTTCATCCTCGCGTTCATCGGTGTGAAGCTGGTGCTGCACGCGCTGCACGAGAACACCCTGTCGTTCATCAACGGCGGCGAACACGTGTCGGTGCCGGAGATCTCCACGCCGGTGTCGTTGAGCGTCATCGTCGGCACCCTCGCGGTCACCACGGTGGCCAGCCTGGTGGCGTCTCGCGGTGGCCGGACTCAGGAGTCGAAGGGGCCGTAGAGCTGCGTCCACTCGACGACGCGGACGCCGTCGACGGCCTCGTGCGCGATGAACGGATCGTTGCCGATGAAGGCCTCGGCGGCGTCGACGTCGTCGGCGCGGATCAGCAGCAGCGCGCCGGAGTCGTCGTCGTAGCGTCCGACCATCAGCACGTTGCCCGCCTGGTGTTCCTCGTTGAGCCAGGTGCGGTGCGTCGGCCGGTGTTCGTCCCGCAGTGCGGCCTTGACCGGGCCGTAGGCGTAGTGGATCGCGAAGATCGCCACGTGTGTCTCACTCCTCGTCGAGGTTGGCCAGCATTCGTGTGTTGCCCAGCGTATTGGGCTTGACGTAGCTGAGGTCGAGGAACTCGGCGACGCCGGTGTCGTAGGAGCGGCACATCTCCTCGAAGACTTCCCGGGTAACCGGTGTGCCCTCGATCTCGCGGAACCCGTGCTTGCCGAAGAAGCGGGTCTCGAAGGTCAGCACGAACACCCGGCGGAGTCGCAGTTCGCGGGCCATCGTCAGTAGTCGATCCACCAGTTGGTGGCCGATGCCGGACCCGCTGTAGGCCGCGTCGACGGCGACGGTGCGCACCTCGCCGAGGTCGGACCACAGGACGTGCAGCGCCCCGCAACCGACCACCGCGCCGTCGAGGTCGGCGACCCAGAACTCCTGGACCGACTCGTAGAGCGTCACCAGGTTCTTCTCCAGCAGGATTCGGCCGGCGTACTGGTCGATGAGTTCCTTGATGCGGGGGACGTCCGACGTGCGGGCACGGCGGATCGTCAACGACGGGTCGGGGGTGCCCGGGTCGCGGTGGCCGCTGTGCATACGAACATCTTGCCCGGTCGAGGCGGCACCGTGGCCGGTTGGCGCCGCCAATCGAGTGCGGTGGGGCATTCGTCACACCCTGAGCGCGTCGACCGGGGACCCCGGCCGATACGCTGGAGGCGTGCGCACACCCGACTTCGCCGCGCGATCCTCGCCCACGGCCGACGTGCCGACGCCGCACCCGGTGAGTGCGGGGTCGGTGCCGTCCGCCTCGTCTGCGTGGTCGGTGCCGGGGGGAGTACGCGGATGACCGACCGTGTCCGCCGCGCGGTGCGCGAGCCGAACCCGGATCACATCACCGATCCGGTCGATTCGGTGCCGGTGGCCAATATCGCCAACGCGCTCACCGTGTTTCGGATCCTGCTGGTGCCGGTGTTCCTGGTCGTGCTGTTCGTCGGCGACGGCCAGCAGCCGGAATGGCGGATCGCCGCCGCCGTCATCTTCGCGGTCGCCGCCATCACCGATCGCTTCGACGGCAGGCTCGCCCGGGAACGAGGTCTGGTGACTGAGTTCGGTAAGCTCGCCGACCCGATCGCCGACAAGGCGCTGATCGGTTCGGCGCTCATCGGGCTGTCGCTGCTGGGCGAACTGTCCTGGTGGATCACCGGGATCATCCTGGCTCGCGAACTCGGCGTCACCGCTCTGCGCTTCTGGGTGCTGCGGCACGGCGTCATCCCGGCGAGTCGCGGCGGCAAACTCAAGACGCTGGTGCAGGCGGTGGCGATCGGGCTCTTGCTGCTGCCGCTGGCCGGGAGCTGGCATACGGCGGCGATGGCGGTGATGCTGATCGCCGTCGTCATCACGGTGATCACCGGGCTGGAGTACGTCTGGCAGGCGGTGCGGTTGCGGCGCCGCGCGGAGCGTTCCGCGACGGTGCCGGTCCCGCGGCGCACGATGCCCGAGACTCACTGAGTTTCGCGCACGGCGTGCGTGGGGACATTCGACTACTGTCGTGCACACGAAACGCCAGCGCGGATTCACACGAAGTGTCGCGGGAACGCGACACCGGTCCCAGGCGTTGACCACACGAGTGTGACCACAAGAATGTGACAAGGCACGGGAGCGACGGAAAGGAGACTCCATGGCGACACTGCTGCGCGAGGCGCTCGGCGAGAGTTTGCGCCGGGTGCGTACCCAGCAGGGCCGAACGCTGCGCGAGGTGTCCACCGCCGCGCGTGTGAGTCTCGGTTACCTGTCCGAGGTGGAACGCGGACAGAAGGAGGCGTCGAGCGAACTGCTGGCCGCCATCTGCGATGCGCTCGGCGTCGACATCGCCGACCTGCTGCTGGACGTGGGTACGGCCTTGCGGCCCGCCGCGGTGCCTGCCCTGGACCATGCCGACGAGTCCGCTCCTGCATCCCCGGCCGAACCCACCATCGCCGGACGCGAGTCCGCGCTGGCGGCCACGAAGGTCGTCATCCCGGCTCCCGGACGCCCGACCGCGCTCGCCGCCTGAGGGGCCGCGACGCTATCACCGAACGACCTGCCATGCGTCATGGCGGGGGCGCTCCGCCGTCCACCGGTAGACGCTAGATTGGTGAGCACACCGCACGAGACCGCAGTGAATGGAGTTGACGAGAAGCATGGCGAACCCGTTCGTGAAGATGTGGCGCTACCTGATGGCACTCGGCAACGCGAAGATCGACGAGAACGCGGATCCGAAGATCCAGATCCAGCAGGCGATCGAGGACGCGCAGCGGCAGCACCAGGCGCTGTCCCAGCAGGCCGCGTCGGTGATCGGCAATCAGCGTCAGCTCGAGATGAAGCTCAACCGGCAGCTAGAGGAGATCGAACGGCTGCAGGCCAACACCCGGCAGGCGATCACGCTCGCCGATCAGGCCAACGCGGCCGGTGACGCGCAGAAGGCGCAGGAGTACACGAACGCCGCGGAGGCGTTCGCCGCGCAGTTGGTGACCGCGGAGCAGAGCGTCGAGGATCTCAAGGCCCTGCACGACCAGTCGCTGCAGGCAGCGCAGCAGGCCAAGCAGGCCGTCGAGCGCAACGCGATGATCCTGCAGCAGAAGCTGTCCGAGCGGTCCAAGCTGCTCAGCCAGCTGGAGCAGGCGAAGATGCAGGAGCAGGTCAGCGCGTCGCTCAATCAGATGAGCGAGCTGTCGGTGCCGGGTAACACGCCCAGCCTCGACCAGGTGCGCGACAAGATCGAGCGGCGATACGCCAATGCGCTCGGTTCGGCGGAGCTGGCGAAGAATTCGGTGCAGGGTCGCATGCAGGAGGTCGAGCAGGCCGGTGTGCAGATGGCCGGGCATGCGCGGCTGGAGCAGATCCGCGCCAGCATGCAGGGCGGCGCGCTGCCGTCCGGTTCGGCCGGAGCGCAGCCGGCACAGCCCGCGCCGAACGTCCAGAAGAGCACCGAACCCCCGCAGGCGGGCAGCTGACGCTCGTCGGCATCGTCGCCGGACCCGATGCCGGACATGCGTTTCCGGCTTTCGCGTTGGCGGAGCGCTGCCGGGCCGCCGGGTTCGGCGCGACGGTCTTCACCGGGGCGGCGTGGCACCCACTCGCCCGATCGCGGGGGATCGATATCGCGGCATTGCCGGGTCTCGACGCCGTTGACGGGGACGACGACGCCGACGCGGGGGAGAAGCTGAGCCGACGCGCCGCCCGCATGGCGGTGGGGCTGGCGCCGGTAATCGCCGAACGGGGCGTGGACCTGGTCGTATCCGACGTCATCACGGTCGCCGGTTTGTGGGCGGCCGAATTGGCCGGGGTGCCGGCGGTCGAGCTGTCGCCGCATCCGCTGTACCGGCCGTCGCGCGGGCTGCCGCCGGTCGGGGCAGGGCTGGCCCCCGGTCGCGGCCTCGCGGGACGGCTGCGCGACATGGCGATGCGTACCGCCAGCGATAGGTCGGTCCGCATCGGCGAGCGGCAGCGCGTGGCGGCCCGGGCGACGATCGGACTGTCGGGGCCCACGCCCGAGCCGGCCGCACGACTGATCGCCACCCTTCCCGCGTTGGAGGTGCCCCGGCCGGACTGGCCGGCCGATGCGCATCTGGTGGGACCGCTGTTGTGGGAACCGACCGCGGACCGGTTCGACCGTCCGCCGGGCGACGGTCCACTGGTGGTCATCGCACCGTCGACGGCGGTCACCGGGGCCGCCGACATGCTTACTGTGACGCTTCGCGCGATGTGCCATGTGGCGGCCAGTCGTCGTGTGCGCGTAGTGATTTCGACGTTGTCTGCCATAACCGACGAGACCCTGGCCGAGGGTGGATCGGTGGCGATGGTCGCCGGCTCGGCCCGGCAGGACGAGGTGCTGCGCGACGCCGACCTGGTGATCTGCGGCGGCGGACACGGCATGCTTGCCAAGTCGCTGCTCGCCGGCGTGCCGGTGGTCACCGTGCCCGGCGGCGGCGACCAGTGGGAGCTGGCCAACCGAGTCGTCCGGCAGGGCAGTGGGCTGCTGGTCCGACCGGTGGACGAGGCGTCGCTGGCGACGGCGATCGCCGCGGTGCTCGACGACCCGAGTTATCGCGCCGCGGCCCGCACGGCGGCGGATTCGGTGGCCGGTGTGGTAGATCCGGTCGGGGTCGTGCGCTGGTGCCTCGAAAGCCCCTCCGCTGGTTGAGGAGTCATTGGTGGCTCGCGAGTCCGCCGCTGGTTGAGTAGCCGCGAGGGACGAGCGGCGTATCGAAACCAGTGCCGGTCGAGCCCACCTCCCGCTGGTTGACGGTCATTCGTGGCTCGCGAGTCCGCCCGCTGGTTGAGTAGCCGCGAGGAACGAGCGGCGTATCGAAACCAGCGACCAGCCAGACGCGGCGCAGATACACAGAAAACTCGCAATTACACAGAATGCTTTCCGTGTAATTGCGAGAAATCCGTGTAGTTGCCGACGTTGCCGCTCCGGGCGACTGTCTCGGTGATTTCGATACGCGACTCGCTTCGCTCCTCGCTACTCAACCACCGAAGGCCGCCCGATGCTGCGGCCCTCCGCTGGGCCGAGCCGTTCGCGAGATACCTCCCGCTGGTCGACGGTCATTCGTGGCTCGCGAGTCCGCCCGCTGGTTGAGTAGCCGCGAGGAACGAGCGGCGTATCGAAACCGCGGCTCGCACAACACGATATGGACGGTCGCCTCGCCCCCGAGTGGGACGCGGACTCGTCGTTCGTTGCTCGAAATCCATCGACATTGTGCCCGGATACCGGGCACAATGTCGATGGATTCGTGGATGGTCTCGGAGTCGGGCATCCCGAAACCCGGCGCCGACCGAGGGCGCGAGGGTGGTTTCGATACGCGACTCGCTTCGCTACTCAACCACGGAAAGGGAACATGACCGCGCGCCGAGGGCTTGCCGCGCACCGCCCGGCACGTAGGCTGTCCGCGTGCGCCTGACAGAGTTCACCGACCTGATGGTCGAGCAGTTCGGCACGTTGTCTGCCGACGCGATCCTCGCCGATCACGTGCTGGTCGAACTCGGCGGCCGCACCGGAGCCCAGGCGATCGAGGACGGGGTCGATCCCCGCGACGTCTGGGTGGCGATCTGTCGCGACTTCGACGTCCCCCGGGAACGCTGGTGAGTGACCTACCCGCTGCCCCCCGACGACGAATCGGTCGCTGTCGACGGCCCGGCGGACCGCCGACAGCGTTTCCAACGGTGTGTGCGGCGTCGTGTCGATCACGTGGTCTTCCCATTCGTCGACATCGGAGAACTGATCCCACAACGACGCGATGGGCCCCGCGTCGACGAGGGCACCCGGTGCGACTCTGCCCTGTGCACGCCGGAGCGTCTCGTCGCGTGATGGCCGCAGCACGATGTAGTGCACGCGCGCCGCGGGTTCGACCTGTGTCGTGCCACGAAAGTGGTGAAGCATCCACGGACCGACAACCCCGTCGACGATGACGGCGAAACCGCCTGCCGCGTAGCTCAACGCCGCGTTCCGGATCGCCCGCATGACCGTGTGGTTCTGACCGTCGGATTCGGGTAGGTAAGGAGGGATCGCGCCGGAGACGATGTAGTGCCAGAAGTCATCGGTATGCAGATGCACCGACCGGGGGAATGAGGTCGCGAGCGCGGCGGCCGTCGTTGACTTACCCGCTCCCGGAGGGCCGGAGAGGATGACGATGTCCGAAACGGTCATGGCTTCAAGGCTATCCGCGCCCGGCGCGTCGTCCCGCGGTCATCACCCGTACGGCGAGCGGCAGGTTCTAGGACGCCCAATCCACCCGGGCCGCAAGATCGAGCAACCGCGCCCGCCGGGTGTCGTTGGTGGCGCCGATCCAGGCGATCAACCCGTACACGTGCGCCCGGAAGTCGGCATGACCGGCGCGATTCTGCCTCTCGGCACCGAACCGAATCGCGTTGTGCAGCAGTGCTTTCACCCGGTCGTACTCGGCGCGCGCCACCTGCGGACGGTCGTTGACGACCAGCCCGGCCAGCCGCTGTCGCTGATGAGCTCGCATGACGCGGACCTTGTCCGGATGTACGGTGAAACCCGCGTCGTCGACGATGCGCAGCACCGTCCAGAGCGTGCGCCCGGCGTGCATCGTGTCGCCCGAGAGTGCGAGGTCGTCGCCGTAGCGGGTGTAGTGCAGGCCGTGCTTGCGGGCGTATCCGTCGACCCGGCGATCCAGACCACGCAGTACGAGATTGGCCAGGTGCGGCGACGTCGGGGCGCCCTGCGGCAGATGTCGGGCGCGCAGCAATGCCGCTTGCGTCCAGTCGAGGCCGCGCAGGTCGGCGGCGGGGGTCGCGGTGGTGCACAGATCGGCGAGTACCCGGGCGATCGGCTGCGGGTAACCCACATCGGTGAAGACCTGGCGCACTCGACCCACCCCGATCGACGTGAAGCAATGGCGCAAGTCGACGCGAAGGACCACGGCCCGGTCGGTGTGCGGCCACGCGAACGCCGCGGGCGACGAACCCGGAACGAACCCGCGTGCCGCGGGATGCGCAGGCACCCGCCCGACGAGTCGGCTCAACAACCGCCGTTGTGTCTCGCGTAGCCGCGGCTTGGGTGCCTCGATGACCCGTGTTCGGTGTCGTTGTGCCACTCGAAACACGCGATAGTGGCGCAGTGTCGGCCGCGCCGTCCGTAACCAGCAGCCGTGGTCGGCGAACCAGTCCAGCTCGCCGGGGGTGAAGTCGAGCCACGCCGCCAGGTCCGCCACGTCGTGCAGCTCGGGCAGGTCGTGCGGCAGTGGAGCGTCGGGCGGTTCCGGCGGACGGGGCTCGACGACGCGGCGAAGTGCTGGGGGCGGCGGGATGAGCCACGGTTGCAGGGTCTCCTGCAGCGCGGCGCGGATGGCGGCGACGCGCTTCTGCTGGGTCGGTTCTGGTGCTGGCTCTGGCTCGGGTATCCGAAGCACCCGCGTGGTTACCGCCTCCGCCATCGCGACACCGCCCATCGCGACGCTGCTCAGTTCGGTAGACGCCGGTTCGGCGCCCATCGCCCCCATGACCGCCCGGAGCACTTCGGGCCACGTCCAGCCGGTGATCGCGGCGGCAATTCGCCCGCTCAGCTCGGTGATGTCGGCGTCGGTCAATCGCGGCGCGGCAGCGGTGGACGAGGCGGCAGCGTCGGGCGCATCAGCATCACCGGACAGACCAGCATCACCGGACAGACCAGCATCACCGGACAGACCAGCACCGCACGCGTCAGCACCGGGCGAGTCGTCGCCGGAGGAGGTATCGGTCACCGGACCGCGGACGCTCGAGGGGATGCGTGTGCCACCGGGCGTGGCGGACGGCCGGGTCGACCCAAACCGAAAGCATCGGCGCCGCCCGGCACGCGGAGCGTGCGGTCCGGCGTCGGACGCAGGGACCAACTGTGCTGTGTACCCAGGGGTATCCCCTGAGACGGATCCGACGATCCACTCTCGCCCCGGCCGCCCTCCACCACGATCACGTTAGCGCCCGACCACGTGAGCGGCGAGCCGTGCGGTCGAGAGGAGCTGGGCAACTTCCGGTGACCCGCGTGTCACACTTGCCATCGAACAGGTGTTCGTCCATTGTGGGTGGCACGGAACCGAACCGCCGCGCCGCGCGTCCCAAGATTGTCGGACCCCCTGACTAGCGTGCGAGGCACAGCGATTCACCCAGCCACAGACATCAGCCACCAACCGCCCAGACACCACTTCCAGACACAGACACCCCGACACAGGCTTACGGACTCGCCCGAGTCCACCCGACACATCCACCCACGACGCCGCTGCCGACAGCGCGTCCGAAGTCCGAGGAGACATCATGGCACCAGCGCCACAGGATCGCGAGAAGGCCCTCGACCTGGCTCTCGCCCAGATCGACAAGAACTACGGCAAGGGGTCGGTCATGCGCCTCGGCGAGGAGACGCGCCAGCCGATCGAGGTCATCCCGACCGGCTCGATCGCCCTCGACGTCGCGCTCGGCATCGGCGGCCTGCCCCGTGGCCGGATCATCGAGGTCTACGGTCCGGAGTCGTCCGGTAAGACCACCGTCGCACTACACGCGGTCGCCAACGCCCAGGCGAACGGCGGCATCGCGGCGTTCATCGACGCCGAGCACGCACTGGACCCGGACTACGCCGCCAAGCTCGGTGTCGATACCGACGCGCTGCTGGTGTCTCAGCCGGACACCGGTGAGCAGGCGCTGGAGATCGCCGACATGCTGATCCGGTCCGGCGCCCTCGACATCCTGGTCATCGACTCCGTCGCCGCCCTCGTGCCGCGCGCGGAGATCGAGGGCGAGATGGGCGACAGCCACGTCGGTCTGCAGGCCCGCCTGATGAGCCAGGCGCTGCGCAAGATGACCTCGGCGCTGAGTAACTCCAAGACCACCGCCATCTTCATCAATCAGCTTCGCGAGAAGATCGGCGTGATGTTCGGCTCGCCGGAGACCACCACCGGCGGCAAGGCGCTGAAGTTCTACTCGTCGGTGCGCCTGGACGTGCGGCGGATCGAGACCCTCAAGGACGGCACGGACGCGGTCGGTAACCGCACTCGCGTCAAGGTGGTCAAGAACAAGGTCGCACCACCGTTCAAGCAGGCCGAATTCGACATTCTCTACGGCCAGGGCATCAGCAAGGAGGGCTCGCTGATCGACATGGGCGTCGCCGAGGGCTTCATCCGGAAGTCCGGCTCCTGGTTCACCTACGAGGGTGACCAACTCGGCCAGGGCAAGGAGAACGCCCGCAAGTTCCTGCTGGAGAACACCGACATCCGCGACGAGATCGAGAAGAAGATCAAGGAGAAGCTGGGTGTCGGAGCCGTCGTCGACGCCGACGACATCGCACCCGCCCCGGTGGAGTTCTGAGCGCCACCCACGCCCCGGATCCCGGGGAGTCGACCGGCCCCAGCGCGTGGGACGCCGCACTCCGACTCCTCGGGACCCGCGCCCGCAGCCGCAGCGAGATGCGAGACCGGCTCGCGCGCAAAGGGTTCGACCCCGACACCGTCGATGATGTGATGTCGCGGCTGGATCGCGCGCAGCTCCTCGACGACGAGGACTTCGCCGCCGAGTGGGTCCGGTCCCGGCACACCTACTCCGGCCGTGGCAGGCTCGCGCTCCGTCACGAACTGCAGGCCAAGGGCGTCGCCGCACAGACCATCGAGAATGCGCTCGACGACATCGACACCGAGGACGAGCGCGCGTCCGCGGCCGCACTGGTCGCCCGCAAGCTCACGCCGAACGCGGTGCGATCGGCCGCCGGAGACCGCGCCGAACGAGACAAGCTGTGCCGCCGGCTGATCGGCATGCTCGCCCGGCGCGGGTTCGCCCAACCGATGGCCATCGATGTCGTCACCGCCGCCGTCGACGACGCCCTGGCCACCGCACAGGAAACGTCCGCCGAGTAGCGGCCGGTTGCCGGTCCCCGCCGATGGCGGCGTATCCGCAAGGCAGGCTTACCGCTTTCGGACACCCGACAAGCTGGGGGCGTTACCCGAAGCGCCTACGGCTTACCGGAACCCAGCGTCGGCACGTTCTCCATGGCACCGAGGTCGGTCGGATCCACGTCGCCGCCCATCTTCTTCCGGCGCCCCATCCGCAGCCGCCGCTCGAGATAGGTCGCCAGCGACGAGAGTCCGAAGTTCACCGCGATCATGATGATCGCGACAACGACCAGCGCCGGCAGGTAGTTGCCGTAATACGACGCGGACTGGATACCCGACCGCACGACCTCGATGTAGCCGATCGCGTAGCCAAGCGCACTGTCCTTCAACGCGATCACCATCTGCGACACCAGCGCCGGCAACATCGCCGTGATCGCCTGCGGCAACAGGATCAGCCGCATCATCTGCGACTTGCGGAGCCCGAGCGCCAACGACGCTTCGGTCTGCCCGCGCGGCAACGACAGGATGCCGGACCGGATGATCTCGGCGATCACCGATCCGTTGTACAGGGTGAGGCCGGTGACCACGGCGGCGAACGCGAGCTGCGACGACGGGAAGACCGCGTAGTCGGCATACAGGTAGTACGCGAAGATCATCAGGATCAGCACCGGGATGGCGCGGAACACCTCGACGATCACCCCCGACAGTGCCCGCACCCACCAGTGATCCGACAACCGACCGATACCGAGGACCGAGCCGAGCACCATCGCGAACACGATGGACACCACGGCCGCCTTCAACGTCCCCCACAAGCCGGGCAGGATGTAGGTGGTCCACGTGGTGGACTTGATGAACGGATTCCACTTCTCGCTGGTCAACTGGTCGTTGCCGGCCAGCACGACGATGACGTACACGCCGATCGCGACCAGGATCGCGATGAACACCGCAGCCAGGATCGCGTTGCGGACCCGAGCCCGAGGGCCCGGCGCGTCGTAGAGAACGGTCGACTCTGCACTCATCGCTTGACCGCCCATCGCTTGGCGAGGTAGCCGAATATCAGGCCCTCGGTAAGGGTGATGATCATGTAGCCGGCCGCGATGATGAGGAAGATCGGGATGATCTGGTCGGCGAAGGTCTCGATCTCCTCCTTCATCAGCAGCGATGCCTCGGCGACCCCGATCACCGATGCGATCGTCGTGTTCTTCGTCAAGGCGATCAGCACACTGCCCAGCGGACCGATCACCGACCGCAGCGCCTGCGGCAGCACGATGATCGTGAACACCTGCAGGAAGCTCAACCCGAGGGAGCGAGCGGCCTCGGCCTGGCCGATCGGGACCGT
Source organism: Gordonia sinesedis (assembly GCA_039527305.1). Taxonomy (GTDB): domain Bacteria; phylum Actinomycetota; class Actinomycetes; order Mycobacteriales; family Mycobacteriaceae; genus Gordonia; species Gordonia sinesedis. Next base: position 287,666 of record BAAAJU010000004.1, read on the forward strand.
GTTGAAGCCCGACCGGAGCGTCTCACATACGAAGGTCGCGGTGTAGAGGATGAACGCGAGCACCGCGAGCCAGAAGTTGTTGTTCTCGATGAAGTTCTCGTTCTCCGGCGCCAGCGCGAGACCGAGGTTCTGGTAGAGCCCCACCGAGCAGAAGATCACGATCAGCGTCAGCGGCGTGTTCCGGACGATGTTGACGTACACCCCCGCGAAGCCGCGCATCACCGGCACGGGGGAGACGCGCATACCGGCCAGCACCGTGCCCCAGATCAGTGCGCCGAGCGCCGACCAGAACGTCAATTTCAGCGTCACCCAGAACGCCGGCCACAACTGCGGCCCCATGTCGGACCAGAGTTCACCCATCGGTCGTCACCTTTCGATCAGCTCAGGCCGGGCGGGCACGGGGTGGACTTCGAGTCGAGGAAGCTCAGATTCCCTGGCTCGGGCGTGAATGCATACTTCGAGTCGGGCGCCTCGGCCCGGCGCACCATCTCGTCGACGGTCTGATCGCCGATCGCCTCCCGCAACGCGGCATCCCACGGAGACCGCCCGTCCGGGCCAGGCACGAGCATCGCCGTCAGCGCCTCGTTGACCTGCTTCACCGCCTCCGGGTACTGCTTGGCCATGCCGATGCCGTAGCGCTCGGTGGAGAACGGGGTGCCCGCCGTCTTCAACGCATCCTTGACGCAGGCGTCCTTGGGGTAGGTCATGCCGACGAGCTTGAACTCATTCGGGAAGAACCGCGCGTAGCCGGCCAGGATCACCTCGTCGGTGGTCAGTGCGTCGACCTTGCCGCGACGGACCGCCTCCACACACGACGAGTAGGAGTCGTACTCCTGCAACTGAACCGCGGGCAACTGTGCCTTGACGTTCTGTGCCGACGTCGAGCCGGTCACCGAACACAGCTTCTTACCTTTGTTCAGGTCGGTGAGAGTGGTGATCGAGTCGTCGTCCTTGCGTACCAGGAGGCCCTGATAGTTGACCAGGTACGGGCCGCCGAAGTCGACCTTCTTTTCGCGTGCCGAGGTGATCGAGTAGGTGGCAGCGATCATGTCCACCTCGCCGTTGTTGATCAGCGTCTCGCGCTGTGCGGACGGCGTTTCACGCCAACGGATCTCAGGACGGCGGACGCCGAGCGAGTCGGCGATGTAGTTGACCACGAAGGTGGAGACGGCGGTGTCGAATCCGGTGACGGTCTCGTCGGGGTTGCGGATGCCGAGTCCCGGCTGGTCGTATTTGGTGCCGAGGGTGACCGAACCGCTACGGATCGACTCCACGAGATTGCGGGGTTCGGTGTTGCCGCAGGCGGTGACGAGAGCGGCCAGCATCGCCACCGCGAGGGCCGCCACCGCGGCGCCGGTGACGCGACGACGGCGTCGGGGTCGGTCCGCCACACCCGCCTGGTCCGCACGCTCTGCGTGCCTCAGAGGATCCATGTCAGTGGCCCAGGATCTTGCCCAGGAAGTCTCGGGCACGGTCGGATTTCGGGTTGTCGAAGAAGCTCTCCGGGTCGGAGTCCTCCACGATGGCGCCGTCGGCCATGAAGATGATGCGGTCGGCCGCCTTGCGGGCGAATCCCATCTCGTGGGTGACCACGAGCATCGTCATGCCCTCCTTCGCCAGCGAGACCATGACGTCGAGCACCTCGTTGACCATCTCCGGGTCGAGCGCCGACGTCGGCTCGTCGAAGAGCATGATCTTCGGGTCCATCGCCAGCGACCGGGCGATCGCGACGCGCTGCTGCTGGCCACCGGACAGCTGCGCCGGATACTTGTCCTTCTGGCTGGCGATGCCGACGCGCTCGAGCAGTTCCAGGGCCCGCTTCGACGCATCGGCCTTGGATTGCTTGCGCACCTTGGTCGGCGCCAGCATGACATTGTCCAGGATCGTCTTGTGCGAGAACAGATTGAACGACTGGAACACCATGCCGACGTCGGCGCGCAGTGCGGCGAGGTCCTTCCCCTCGTCGGGCAGGAGCTTGCCCTCGATGTAGATCTCGCCGCTGTCGATCGGTTCGAGACGATTGATGGTGCGGCACAGCGTCGACTTACCCGAGCCGGACGGTCCGAGGACGACGACCACCTGGCCCGGCGGGACCTGCAGGTCGATGTCTTTGAGGACGTGCAGATCGCCGAAGTGCTTCTGCACGTCCTGCATCGCGATCATCGGTTGTTGCGTGGCGACACCGCCTGTCGGGCGGCCGTCGCTCGGCGATTCGGTCATAGATGACAACCCTAGTGGGGCGCGCGCACGACATCGCACCGAATCGCCGCACGGGGGTGCTCGCCGAGTCCGGGTGTCCGGCGATTTGCACCCGACCCGTACGCTGGGGCGTGTGAGTATCGACGTGTCCGAGCGGCCTGAGCTGCCCGAATCGGCGTCCGGTGCGGCACAGCCGAGGCCGGTGCCGGTCGACGATCAACCCCGCCGCAGCTATCGGGTGCGTACCTACGGCTGCCAGATGAACGTGCACGACTCGGAGCGGATCGCCGGGCTACTCGAGGACGCCGGGTACGTCCGCGCCGACGGTGACGGCGAGGATGACGCCGACCTGGTGGTGTTCAACACCTGCGCTATCCGGGAGAACGCGGACAACAAGCTCTACGGCAACCTGTCGCATCTGGCGCCGGTGAAATCGCGGCGGCCGGGTATGCAGATCGCGGTCGGCGGGTGCCTCGCGCAGAAGGACAAGGATGCGGTGCTCGATCGGGCGCCGTGGGTCGATGTGGTGTTCGGTACGCACAACATCGGCTCGTTGCCGGCGCTGCTGGACCGGGCGCGGCACAACGCGCACGCCGAGGTGGAGATCCTCGATTCGCTGGAGGCGTTCCCGTCGACGCTGCCCGCCAAGCGCGAGTCCGCGTACTCCGGCTGGGTATCGGTGTCGGTCGGCTGCAACAACACCTGCACGTTCTGCATCGTGCCGTCGCTCCGCGGCAAGGAGGTCGACCGCCGGCCCGGCGACATCCTCGCCGAGGTGCGTGCGCTCGTCGATCAGGGCGTCGCGGAAATCACCCTGCTCGGCCAGAACGTCAACGCCTACGGCATGTCGTTCGCCGATCCGGAGCTGGGGCGTGACCGCGGTGCGTTCGCCGCGCTGTTGCGTGCGTGCGGCGACATCGACGGCTTGGAGCGGGTGCGGTTCACCTCGCCGCACCCGGCCGAGTTCACCGACGATGTCATCGAGGCGATGGCGCAGACACCGAACGTGTGCCCGCAACTGCACATGCCGCTGCAGTCCGGCTCGGATCGGGTCCTGCGCGCGATGCGCCGCAGTTACCGGCGCCGCCGCTTTCTCGGCATCCTGGACAAGGTCCGGGCCGCGATGCCGGACGCCGCGATCACCACCGACATCATCGTTGGGTTCCCCGGGGAGACGGAGGAGGACTTCGCCGAGACGCTCGACGTCGTCGCGCAGGCGCGGTTCGCCAGCGCCTTCACCTTCCAGTACTCGCCGCGGCCGGGAACCCCGGCGGCGACCATGCTCGACCAGGTGCCGCCCGACGTCGTCGCGGATCGCTATCAGCGGCTGATCGCCCTCCAGGAGGACATCTGCCTCGCCGAGAACCGCGCGCAGGTCGGCCGGGAAGCCGAGTTACTGGTGGTCGCCGATGACGGCCGCAAGTCCGCCCGCACCCACCGGATGACCGGTCGTGCCCGCGACGGGCGGCTCGTCCACTTCGCGCCGGGAGAGTCGGCGTCGGCGATCCGGCCGGGCGACGTCGTGACCACGATCGTCACCGGCGCCGCCCCGCATCACCTGATCGCCGACGGCGCCATTGCCGGGCATCGCCGTACCCGTGCGGGCGACGCCTACGAACAGAGTCGCACCCCGACCACCGCGCCCGTCGGGGTCGGGCTGGGCATGCCGTCGATCGGTCCGTCGGCACCGCCGGCGAGCGACGGCGGCTGCGGTTCCGGCGGCTGCAACACGATGACTTCCGACGCGACGACCCCCGACACGACCTCCGGTGCGAGCACGGTGCCCGCGCCGACCCCGACGCCGACCGCGGCGGCGACCCCGACCGACGGAACGAGAAGGTGAGCGAGATGGCGGACGACACCGCATCGACCGGAGCCGAGCAAGACCCGGACGACAGCACCGACACCGGTAAGACCACCGACCCGAACGGTAGTGCCGACACCGGTAAGACCACCGACCCGGACGGCAGCGCCGTCAGCGGTAAGACCAGCGACCCGGACGACAGCGCCGTCAGCGGTAAGACCAGCGACCCGGGCGGCAGCGCCGTCAGCGACGAATCGCCGGATGTGGCAGACGGATTCGCCGCCTACGCCGCAGACCTGCGGAAGGCCGAGCGCAAGGTCGCCGGCGAGATCGATCCCGGCGCACGCGCCCTGGTGGTCGCGGTCGCGGTGTGCCTGGCGATGGTGTCGCTGGTGTTGCCGCACACCGGGTCGGCCAGCGGGGTGGACGTACTCGTCTCCGCCCCGGCGGCCGCCGCCGAGCGGGTCACCATCACGTCCAAGGTGTTCGTCTACCTGCTCCTGATCTTCGGGATCGGTGCCTCGGTCTTCGCGCTGCTCACCCGGCGCTGGATCATCGCGTGGATTGCCCTGTGCGGCAGCGCCGTCAGCTGCGTCGCCGGCCTGCTCGCCTGGTGGTCGCGCAATACGCCGGGCGTCGGCGGTGTCACCCCGCCGTCCTGGGTCGGCATCGGTCTGGTGCTCGGTTGGGCGGCCGCGCTGATCCTGACCTTCCACTGGTCACGCGTGGTGTGGGCGCGCAGCACCTACCACCTCGCGCTGGAGGAACAGCGCCGGGCCGAGGCCGCCGCCCGCGAGGCGGAGGCGAGGGACCTGCAACGACGCGGCGAACCGCCGCTCGGCTAACCCCCGCTCTCAGCGGTCGGCGATAGCGCTCTGCGCGGCGTCGGCCCATTCGCGCCACTGCGCGGCCTGTTCCCGCAGTTTCTCGGCGTCGCGATCCTTACCGCGGGCCGCGGCCTTCGCCGCCTGTTCCTCGAATTGCGCTGCGCGGTCCGCGAATTGCGCCGCCCGTGCCTGAGCCTCGGGATCGGTGCGCTGCCACTGCGCGTCCTCGGCCGCCCGGATCCGCTTCTCCAGCGCCCGCGCCCGGTTCTCCAGCGAGTGCATCTGCTCCCGCGGCACCTTGCCGATCTCGTCCCACTTGTCGCGGAACACCCGGAACTCGCGGCGAGCGCCGTCCAGGTCGGCCGCCGGGTCGATCGTCTTCTCGGCGGACTCCAGCAGGGCGATCTTGGCGTTCGCATTCGCGGCGAACTCGGCGTCCCGTTCCGACGTCGCCTCGTTCCGGGCCGCGAAAAACACATCCTGAGCGGCCTTGAACCGTTGCCACAGTGCCTCGTCGGTGTCCCGCGGCGCGCGACCCGCCGCCTTCCACTCGGACAGCAACTCTCGGAACAGACCCGCGGTCGGACCCCAGTCGGTCGACGTGGACAGTTCTTCGGCCCGGGCGATCAGCTCCTCCTTGCGGGACTTCGCCCCCGCCCGCTCGCGATCGAGTTCGGCGAAGTGCGCGCCCCGGCGGCGGTTGAACGCATCCCGCGCCTTCGCGTAGCGCTTCCACAGCGCGTCGTCGGTCTTGCGGTCGACGCCCTTGATCGTCTTCCACTCGTCGAGGATCGTCCGCAGCCGGTCACCGGCCGCCTTCCACTGGGTGGCCTCGGCGCCGATCGTCTCGGCCTCGGCGGCGAGCTCTTCCTTGCGGGCGATCGCGGCGGCCCGCGCCTTCGCCCGCTCGGCCTTGATCGAATCGGCGACCTCGTCGGCACTGCCGACGATGGTGGTGAGCCGTTGCTCCAGGGCATCGACGTCGCCGATGACCGCGGCGTCCGGCAGGGCGTCGAGCAGGTGGCGGGCGGCGACCTGCGCCTTGCGCGGATCGCCCGATCGGGCCGCGAGCCGCTCCTCGAGGATCTCCACCTCGGTGACGAGATCGTCGAAGCGGCGACAGAAATGGGCGAGGCCATCCTCTACCGATCCGGCCTGCCAGGAACCGATCTGGCGTTCCCCGGACGACGTCTTGAGCCACACGGTGCCGTCGGCATCGATGCGGCCGTACCGATGCCGCTCGCTGGTCGTCGTCGCGCCCGGGACCGGTGCATGCGCGACGACCGCCCCCGGTCGTGGACCCGGCCGGGGGCCAGGCTTCGGACCGGGTTTGGGCCCGGGCGTAGGTGCCGGGCGCGAACGCGGAGTCGTGTCCGCGGGGCTGGTCGAGGAGACCTCGACTCCGGTGGGTTCGGCGACTCCGGTCGATTCGGCGACTCCGGTTGATTCGGCGTGGCCGGGTTCGTCGGTGGGGTTCGTCATGCGTCGTCTGTCCTTCCGCATGTTGTGCCGCGCGTCACGGCTGCCGGTCCTGGTTGTCGGTCTGGGTGCCCTCGGGCGCCTACCCGACATGCCTCATTCAAGCAGGTCAGGGTCGGCCGCGTACATGCTGCGCGACATTGGCGTCCGCGCGGCGTGGTCGGGCGCCGGCGCCGGCAACGCAGCAGCCGCGGTGGCTCAGGGTGGCCGGCGACACGCGTCGACTAGCGTCGAGCCCGTGCTTGCGTCCGTCGTCTTCGTGCCGAGTGCGCCGCTACTCGTCCCGCAACTCGCCGGTCCGGGTGCGGTTGACACCGCACCCGTCCGGGACGCGACCGTCGCCGCGGCCACCCGCCTCGCCGGCGTCACCACGGACTGGGTCGCTATCGGCGCCGACGATCCGAACCCCGCGGCAGCGGAGAACCTGCCGGTGCCGCGCCCGGTCGAATCATTCGCCGGCACCGGGACTTTCGCGAGATTCGGCGTCGACGTGCCGGTGCGACTGGCGTCCGGTGCGGTGCCCGGGTCGGGCGCCGAGACGCCGCCCGCGACTGTCGCCGAAACCCGGCCGCTACCGCTGTCGATGCTGGTGGCGGCGTGGCTTCGCGGCCTCGCTGGAGCCACCCGCGCATGCCCAGTGGTCGTCGACCCGGACACCGCACCGGCCGTCTGCGCAGACGTCGGTCGCGACCTGGCGGCTCGGATCGACGCCACCGCCACCCCGATCGGCGTGCTCGTCGTCGCCGACGGCGCCAGCGCATTGACTCCCAAGGCGCCCGGCGGGGGTCGCCGCGAGCCCGCGGTCCGGCTGCAACAACGCATCGATGACGCCTTCGCGGCGGCGGACGCGGAGGCGCTGGCCGCCCTGGACCCAGACGCGTGCGGCGAGTCCGGAGTGGCGGGCCGACCCGCATGGCAGGTCGCCGCCGCGCTCGTCGCCGGACATAGGCTCCGCGCCGACGTCGGCTATGCCGCCGCACCGTTCGGCGTGGGCTACACGGTCGCGACGTGGACGCCGTGACGCCCGAGCCAGACACGTCAGCACCGAGCCCGGGGCCGGCGGTCGACGGCACGGCACCCGGCAAGGGGGTCCGACCGGTCGCCGTCGTCGGACCGACCGCAACCGGAAAATCCGACCTCGCGCTCGACCTCGCCACCGAACTCGGCGGCGAGATCGTCAATATCGATGCCATGCAGCAATACCGCGGCATGGACATCGGTACCGCGAAGCTCCCCGTCGCCGACCGGCGAGGCATCCCGCACCATCAGATCGACGTCCTCGACGTCGCCGACATCGCCACCGTCGCCCGCTACCAGGCCGCGGCCGCCGCGGACGTCGAGGCGCTGCTCGCCGCCGGACGCACGCCGGTCATCGTGGGCGGGTCGATGATGTACATCCAGGGGCTGCTCGACGACTGGCAGTTCCCGGCCACCGATCCCGAGGTGCGGGCCCGCTACGAGCGGCGGCTGGCCGAGGTGGGTGTCGCCGCACTGCACCGGCAGCTCGCCGAGGTCGATCCCGCGGCCGCCGCCGCCATCCTGGATACCGACGGGCGCCGAATCGTCCGCGCGCTGGAGGTGGTGGAGCTCACCGGCCGACCGTTCGCCGCATCGGCACCGAGAATTGGTCAACCACGCTGGGGGACAAGGATTCTCGCACTCGACCGAGACACCCCCGACTTGGACGACCGGATCCGGGAACGGACGCGACGGATGTTCGCGAGCGGATTCGTCGACGAGGTCGCCGACCTCGCCGAGCATGGACTGCGCGACGGGGTCACCGCGCGCCGAGCTATCGGTTACGCCCAGGTGCTCGCGGCGCTCGACGGCGACCACGATATGGCGGCCGCCGAGGAGATGACGTTCGTCGGCACCCGCCGTTACGTGCGGCGACAGCGATCGTGGTTTCGGCGCGATCATCGGATCACGTGGCTGGATGCCGGTGCCGCCGACCTCCGCGACCGGGCGCTCGCCGCGGCGCGGAGGTGACCAGGCTCCCGCCGGTAGACTCGGCCGGGTGACGCCGACCGACGCCGACCTGCCCTTCGTGAAGGGCCACGGCACCCAGAACGACTTCGTCGTGCTCGCCGATCCGTCCGCCGACCTCGACCTCGACACCGACCTGGTGGCCGCGATCTGCGACCGCCACCGGGGTATCGGCGGCGACGGCCTGCTGCGGGTGGCGCGGGCCGCGGCGCTGGTCGACCGCGGCATCCTCGACGAGTTGCCGGCCGCCGTCGCCGGCGACGACTGGTTCATGGACTACCGCAACGCCGACGGGTCGATCGCCGAGATGTGCGGCAACGGGGTGCGGGTGTTCGCCCACTTCCTGTGCGCCACCGGCCTGGTCGACACCGACGAATTCACCGTCGGCTCCCGTGCCGGTGGACGCGCCGTCGTCGTGCACTCGTTTTCCGACTCGGACGCCGACGTCAGCGTCCGGATGGGTCCGGTGCGGTTCGGCGACGACTCCACCGTCCGGATCGGCGACGACCTGTATTCCGGTGTCGCGGTCGACGTCGGCAACCCGCACCTGGCGTGCGTGGTCGCCGACCTGACCGCGGACGCCCTCGGTGCCATCGATTTCGGCGCCGGCGTGGCGATCGACGCCGAAGTCTTTCCGCGCGGCGCCAACGTCGAGATCCTCACCCCGCCGCAACCGGTGGACGGCCGGTTGTCGGCACGGATGCGCGTCTTCGAACGAGGGGTCGGGGAGACGCGAAGCTGCGGCACCGGGCTGGTCGCCGCTGCCGCGGCCGGACTGGCCACCGTCGGCGAGAAGACCGGCGAGATGGTCATCGACGTGCCCGGCGGCCGCGTCGAGATCCGCATCGTCGACGGCGACTCCTGGCTGCGTGGCCCGTCCGCGCTGGTCGCCGACGGCCGGTTCCGGTCCGACTGGGCCGGCTGAGGCCCCGCTCGCCGCGAGATAACGGATGCCGACCGCAGCGGCGGCGTGCGATCATGGATGCCGTATGACCGATTCAACAGCACAGATCCACGACCAGACCGAACCCGACACGGCTCCCGTGACACCCGGCCACGTCGCCGACCGCGAACTCGGGGAGCCCGTCGGAGACCGGGCCGTCTCGCCGACGACCGGCGAACTGCAACTCTCCGACCGCGCGTCGCTGCAGCGGGTCGCTGGACTATCCACCGAACTCGCCGACGTCACCGAGGTCGAGTACCGCCAGCTACGCCTGGAACGCGTGGTTCTGGTGGGGGTGTGGACCGAAGGCACCGCCGCCCAGGCCCGGGCCACCATGGCCGAACTCGCCGCACTCGCCGAGACCGCCGGCTCCCAGGTCCTCGACGCCGTCATCCAGCGCCGCGCCAAGCCCGACTCGGCCACCTACATCGGCTCCGGCAAGGCCGAAGAACTCCGCGAGATCGTCCTCGCCACCGGCGCCGACACCGTCATCTGCGACGGTGAGCTGACCCCCGCGCAGCTGACCGCGCTGGAGAAGGTGGTCAAGGTCAAGGTGATCGACCGGACCGCGCTGATCCTCGACATCTTCGCTCAGCACGCCACGTCGCGCGAGGGTAAGGCGCAGGTGTCGCTGGCGCAGATGGAGTACATGCTGCCGCGGCTGCGTGGCTGGGGTGAGTCGATGTCCCGGCAGGCCGGCGGCCGGGCCGGAGCCGGCGGCGGTGTCGGCACCCGTGGTCCCGGTGAGACCAAGATCGAGACCGACCGGCGGCGCATCCGGGAACGGATGGCCAAGTTGCGCCGCGAGATTCGGGGCATGCGCACCGCCCGCGTCACGAAGCGGGCGGCCCGCACCCGTGGCGCGATCCCGACGATCACCGTCGCCGGCTACACCAACGCCGGCAAATCGAGTCTGGTGAACGCCATGACCGGGTCGGGTGTGCTGGTGCAGGACGCGCTGTTCGCCACGCTCGACCCGACCACCCGCCGGGCCGCGCTGGACGACGGCCGCGAAGTGGTGTTCACCGACACCGTCGGCTTTGTCCGGCACCTGCCGACCCAGCTCGTCGAGGCATTCCGCTCCACCCTGGAGGAGGTCGTCGACGCCGACCTGGTGCTGCACGTGGTGGACGGCAGCGACGCCTTCCCGCTGGAGCAGATCTCCGCCGTCCGCCGGGTGATCGGCGAGGTGGTCGCCGAACAGGACGTGACACCGCCACCGGAACTGTTGGTGATCAACAAGATCGACGCCGTCGACGCCACCCGGATCGCCGAACTGCGCGCCGCGGTCGGCGACGCGGTCTTCGTGTCGGCACGCACCGGCGACGGCCTGCCGGAGCTGTTCGACCGGATACGCGAGTTCATCGGGCGCGCCGACGTCGAACTGACCATCTCGGTGCCATTCGCGCGCGGCGATCTGGTCTCCCGAATCCACCGGGAAGGTGAGGTGCTGAGCACCGATCACGACGCCGACGGCACGACGATGCGGGTCCGGGTGCCGTCCGCCTTCGCCGGCGAACTCGCCGACCTCGTCGTCTAGGTCGGCGAGCCCGCCGACTCGGTGTCGGCGCCGCGCGGACTCAGCCCGCGGGAGGCCCGTCCGGATTGGGGTGCGGCTCACCGGTATACGGGAACTCGGTCAGCACGTCGTCGTGCGGCCCGATGAAGTCCGTGGTGATCTTGCCGTTGCTGACCATGTTCAGCCGCGCGCTCGTGACATCGTCGGTGAGCGTCCGGCCGTTCGGATAGGCGGCCGGTTTGCTTCTGTCGTAACGCAATACGTCCGGTAGCACAACCTTGAGCGCCTCGTGCGCGGCATCGGTCTCGTAATGCCCGGTATGGGCGAGCACCGCCGTCCACGGATCCCGGTAGGTCTCCCAATCGGTGTCCGGCGCACCCTCGTTGTAGGCCACCTTGGCGTCATTGGTCTCGTTGAAATATGCGGTCAACGACGGGTGCGCGCCGCGGTCGACCGACGTGAGCGCACCGTCCTCGATGACGCTGATCCGATTCCACACGCCGATCTCGGAATTCTCGCCGAGCGCGGTTGTCGGTTGTTCGATCACGATGCTGAATACGTTGACATTGGCCATCGCATCCTGATGAGTCCAGGTGAAGTCGTTGACGATTCCCGCGAGGTCGGCGAAGAACGGGTCGCTCCGCAGACCGGCCCACACCCTCAGGCCACCACCCTCGGCCGGTTCCACCGTGCCGTCGAGTCCGGCACGCGCACCGGAGATGACCTGCTGCCCGTAGTCGTCCGGTTCCGCCGGCCGATGGTCGCCGACATACACCGAGTAGGTCTGGCCGCCGTCGGCATCGGGTGCGTCGAAGACGATCGAATACACCACGTCGGGAACGTTGTCACCGTTGGTATCGACGTTGATCTGATGGACGGCGTCCGGGTGGAACGCGGGAGCCAGCACCGGCGCATAGGGATTGACGTCGTGAATGAGTACGGTGTTGTCGCCGTTGGTGAATGCGAACGTATCGGTGAGGTCGAGCCGGGCGTCGTCGCGCGGCGGCCGTAGGTCTGGACCGCTCAGGTGGTGGGACATGGAGCACTGCCTTCCCCGGGCGAGCCAGCACCAACCCCGGGCACCTGTCGAGCTCGCCGTCGGCCTCATCCTGCCACCGCCGGACGGCGTCCGGGGGCGAATTCCTCGCAGTCACAAGGCATGCGGGACATGCTGGACGTATCGGTCACAGAGTCTCACCGCTCATGCGGTGCAGCAGAAACCCGCGGAGGAACTGCTCTCCACGGGTTCCGGCAGCACGACGGGGCAGCGGCTGCGGCGCGGCTACTCCGCGTCGAGGTCGGCCGCGACGAGGGCGACGATCGCGTCCAGCGTCTTCTGGTCGTCCGCGGAGACCACGACATTGGTACCCTTCTCGGCACCGAGGGTCATGATCATCAGCGCCGAACCGGCGTCCACCGGTTCGCCCCCCTCGAGGGCGAGGGTCACCGGCTGACCGGATTCGGTCACCGCTTCGGAGATGATGGTGGCCGGACGGGCGTGCAGGCCGACGGCCGATCCGACGGCGACGGTGGTGCTTGGCATGGGGTTCTCCTCTGTACTTCGGGTGTGTGCGTGGGGTATTCGGGGAATGGTCTGCGCCTGGTTGTCGATTGTGCCCGGACGCGTCTCGGTTGCTCGGCCGGGTGGCCGAATTGCCTAGGCCGCAACGGGCTCCAGTGCCGTGTCGGGCGTGGTGGACCGCGCGCGGCCGAACTGTTTCGCGGCGATGACGAGCACCGCCGACACCACGGTGCCGATGATGACCGCGAGCCCGAACAGCCACCAGTAATTCATCGTGAAGAACACGAAGATGCCGCCGTGCGGGGCCCGCTGGGTGACGCCGAAGGCCATGATCAGCGCACCGGTGACGGCACCGCCGACCATCATCGACGGGATGACCCGGACCGGGTCCTTCGCGGCGAACGGGATCGCCCCCTCGGAGATGAAGGACGCACCCAGGAACCAGGCGGCCTTGCCGTTTTCGCGTTCGGGTTCGGTGAACAGCGTGGGCCGCAGCACGGTCGCCAGTGCCATCGCCAGCGGCGGGACCATACCGGCGGCCATCACCGCGGCCATGATCTCGAGCTGGGGTGTCCCGCCGACCGCGAGGCCGGTGGTCGCGAACAGGTAGGCCGCCTTGTTGACGGGGCCGCCGAGGTCGAAGCACATCATCAGGCCGAGGACGATGCCGAGGATGATCTTGGAGCTGCCGCTCATGCTGTTCAGTGCGTCGGTCAGTTCGGTGGTGATCCAGGCCAGCGGTCGACCGAGCACGATGAAGAGCAGACCGCCGACGATGATGCTGCCGAGCAACGGGATGATGATCACCGGTTGCAGACCGCGCGCCCACTGCGGCAACGGCAGTCGCGAGATCCACAGGCACACCACGCCGGCGATGAGGCCGCCGACCAGACCGCCGATGAAGCTGGCGCCGATCGCCACCGACACCAGACCGGCGACGAATCCGGGTGCGATACCCGGCCGGTCGGCGATCGCGAACGAGATGTAGCCGGCCAGCACCGGTACCAGCATGCTCATGGCGAGGGAGCCGATCGCGAAGCTCACCCCACCCAGGTACTGACCGAGTCCGCCCGCAGGAAGGTTCCACAGACTGTTGTGCAGGGCGATGAAGGCGCCGTCGCTGAGGGTCTGGGTGCTGTCCAGCGTCTTGTTGGCGATCTCGTACCCGGCGAGCAGGAAGCCCAGCGCGATGAGCAGGCCGCCGGCCGCGACAAACGGGATCATGTAGCTGACGCCGGTCATCAGGGCCTGTTGGATCTGCTTGCCGAGACCGACACCGCGGGCCGAGTCCTCGGCCTGGCCGCCGCCGTCACCGTCGCCGGCGGCGACCACCGCGGCATTCGGATTGTTCGCCGCGGCAACCGCTTCGGCGATCATCTTGTCCGGTTCGTTGATGGCACGCTTGACGCCCGAGGCGATCACCGGTTTGGCGTGGAACCGGTCCTTGCCCTTCACCCCGACGTCCGTGGCGAAGATGACGGCGTCGGCGTCGGCGATCACGTCGGACGCGAACGGCGTCGTCGCCGACGAACCCTGGGTCTCCACGTGGAAGTCGACGCCGGCCCGCTCGGCCGCGTACTTCAGGGCGTCGGCGGCCATGTAGGTGTGGGCGATACCGGTCGGGCAGGCGGTGATCGCGACGATCGACGGGCGGTCACCGCTGGCGTCGGCGGCGCCGGCCGCGGCTCCGGTGGCCGCCGCCGCCCCGGCGGGGGCGTCGGCCGGCACGGGCGCCGTCGCGGGCGACGGTGTCGCTGCCGCAGGCGCTGCCTCAGTCGTCGCTGCCGGTGCGGGTGACGGGGTGATCGCCTCGCCGACGAGTTCGACGATGCGCTCGTCGCTGTCGGCCTCCCGGAGGGCGGCGACGAAGTCGGGACGGACCAGCGCGCGGGCGAGCGAACTCAGCAGCTTCATGTGCTCGCTGGCACCGCCGGCGGGTGCCGCGATCAGGAAGACGATGTCGGCGGGGCCGTCCGGTGCGCCGAAATCGACCGTGCGCGACAGCCGTGCCATTGCGAGGCTCGCGGCGGTCACCGACTCGTCGCGGGCGTGCGGGATGGCGATTCCGCCGGGGAGACCGGTCGCCGACTTGGCCTCGCGGGCCAGGGCGGCGCGGGCCAGTGCGCTGGGATCGCTGGTGCGGCCCGCCTCGCCCAGATTGTCGGCGAGGTAAGTGATCACCGCGGCCGGGTCGGCCCCGGCGTCGATGTCGAGATTCACCGTCTGCACGGTGATGATCGGTTCGGACATGGCGGGAGTTCCTTCGGGTTCAGGGATGCGGGTCGGTGGCGTCGGGTCTGTGGGTTCGGCTCAGGTGATGCGGGCGGCTCCGGACAGGTCGGTGACGACGACGGCGTCGAGGTCGAGGTGGTCGGTACGCGGAGGCTGAGTCCCGGCCAGCGAAGCCGCCGCGGCGCCGTACGCCACCGCGGTCCGCAAGCGCTCCGGTTCGTCCGCACCCCGGGTCGCCGCGATCAGGTAGCCGGCGAGCGACGAGTCGCCCGCACCGACGGTGCTGCGCGGAACGATCGGGGGTGGGGTGGCGAACCAGCTGCCCGCCGTCGTCGTGAGCACCGCGCCCGCGGCGCCGAGGGTGGCGAGGACCGCGCCGCCGACTCGGCCGGCCAGATCGGTCGCGGTGGCGACGATGGGCGATAGGTCGCCGTCGCGGACGGCGGACCGCAGGACCGCCGGGTCGGCTCCGGTGATCTCGGCGAGTTCGTCCTCGTTGGGCTTGATGAGGTCGACGCGGCCGGTGACCGTGGCCGCCAGCGGCGCACCGGAGGTGTCGACGGCGACCCGGCATCCGCGGGCGACGAGCTCGTCGGCGAGTTCGCGGTACCAGCCGGCCGGGACGCCGGGCGGCACCGAACCGCACAGCGTGACCCAGTGGGCTCCGGCGGCAGCGTCGAGCACCAGGTGTGTCATCGCGTCCAGGGTGGCGGCGTCCAGCGGCTGGCCGGAGGCGTTGATCTTGGTGGTGGTCCCGTCGGCCTCGGCGATCGTCACATTCGAGCGGACCTCGCCGTCGACCGGGATCGCGCGGTAGGGGAGCCCGACGGTATCGAGTGCGACGAGCAGCGGATCCCCGGCACGGGCGGGCAGGACGGCAACGGTGGCGATGCCGGCCTCGGCGACCACTCGGGACACATTGACCCCTTTGCCGCCCGGTTCGGCGCGGACGGCGACCGCCCGCTGCACCTCGCCGCGCTCCAGGGCGCCGGCGATCTCCAGGGTGCGGTCCAGGCTGGGGTTGGCGGTGACGGTCAGAATCATGCGATCACGACCTCGATGCCGCGCGCCGACAGTGCGGCCGACAGATCCGGGTCGATGCCGGCATCGGTGATGAGGACGTCGATGTCGTCGATGCCGCCAAAGGAGACGAGATCCTGCCGGCCCATCTTGGACGAGTCGGCCAGCACCACGACCCGCTGTGCGGAGCGCACGATGGCGGCCTTGACCGCCGCCTCTTCGGTGTCCGGCGTGGACAGTCCGTGGCCCTCGGTGATGCCGTTGGTGCCGACGAAAGCGGTCGACACCCGCAGCCGGTCCAGTGCGCTGATCGTGTCGGCGCCGACCGCGGCCTGGGTGAGGCCGCGGACCCGTCCACCCAGCATGGTCAGCGTCGACCGCTGGTACCCGGTCAGCACGCCGGCGACGGGCAGGCTGTTGGTGATGAAGGTCAGCCGCCGGTCGGCCGGCACGGAACGCGCCGCCTGGTAGGTAGTAGTGCCGGCGTCCACGATGACCGAACCGCCGTCGACGGGCAGGAAACGGGCCGCGGCGCGACCGATCGCTGCCTTCTCGTCGATATGGGAGGTCTCCCGCACGTCGATGCCCTGCTCGTCGACGATGTCGCCGACGCCCGGCCGTACCGCACCGCCGTGCACCCGCTGGAGCCGCCCGGCCCGCTCCAGCACCGCCAGATCGCGCCGGACCGTCTCGCCGGTGACCTCGAACCGTTCGGCGAGCGCGGTGACCGAGGCCCGGCCGTGCATGTGCACCTGGTCGGCGATCGCCTGTTGTCGTTCCTCCGCGTACACGGCTCTCCGATCCTCCCCGCGACCGACGCGGAATCACCGGCCGGATTGTGGAAGTCTGTTGGATTGAGTGGGTCTATATCTGTGTTTACGCTTGTTTGTGTTGACAAGTCAAGGATTTCTTGTAACTTCACTCACACACGTTCGTCGGAGTGGTCCCGAGCAAGGTAGAGGTGTCAACGCCCCGGCAGCGACCACACACACCGACGTGACCTCAAGCGAAAGGCCCCCATCGTGGATCAGCACACCGAGCTCACCGGAACACCCGTCGTTGCGGGCAGCGCCTACGGACCGGCGGTGTGGCCCGGCGGCCGGGCGGGCTATGACGCCGCAGAGCTGGGCACGGATCGCGTGATCCCCGACGATGACCGCGACGCGGAGGCGCAGCGATTCCTGACGGCGGCGGCCACGGTGGCCGGCCGGCTCCGCGAGCGGGCCTCACGCAGTTCAGGCGCGGCCGCCGAGGTGCTGTCGGCGACGGCGGGGCTCGCCGAGGATCGAGGCTGGACCGGCGCGGCGGGCAAGCTCATCGCGGCCGGATCCACCGCCCCCGCGGCGGCCACGGCGGCGACCGAGCAGTTCGCCGAGATGTTCACCAAGCTGGGCGGCCTGATGGCCGAGCGGGTGACCGACCTCAACGACGTGCGTGACCGGGTGATCGCCGAACTCCTCGGCGAACCGGAGCCGGGGGTGCCCGTGCCCGACGAGCCGTCGGTGTTGCTCGCCGAGGATCTGGCGCCCGCCGACACCGCAGGGCTGGACCCGACCCTGATCACCGCGCTGGTGACGCGTCTCGGCGGGCCGACCAGCCATACCGCCATCATCGCCCGGCAACTCGGCATCCCCTGCATCGTCGCGGTGGCCGGCCTGACTGAGATTGCCGCCGGGACACCCGTACTCGTCGACGGCGGGGCAGGCACCGTGACCGTCGACCCCGACCCCGCCGTCGCGCGGGCCGCCGTCGCGCAGAGTCGTGAACACGCCGCAGCCGTCGCCGGCTGGACGGGTCCCGGGCGAACCGCCGACGGTCACGCGGTCGCGGTGCTCGCCAACGTCGCCGACGGGGTGTCGGCGCGCGCCGCGGCCGACTACCCGGTCGAGGGGGTCGGGTTGTTCCGCACCGAGCTGGCTTTCCTCGACCGAGCCGACGAGCCGACGGTCGCCGAGCAGACCACGCTCTACCGCGAGGTGCTCGACGCGTTCGACGGTCGCAAGGTCGTGATCCGAACGCTCGACGCGGGGTCGGACAAGCCGTTGACGTTCGTCGACCACCCGCACGAGGCGAATCCGGCGCTGGGGGTCCGGGGTAACCGGATCGCCGAGGAGCATCCGGAGATCCGGTCCGGGCAGCTCGACGCGATCGCCGCGGCCGCCGATGGTGCCGGCGAGCGGCCGTGGGTGATGGCGCCGATGATCGCGACTCCGGCGGAGGCCGCCGACTTCGCCGCCCAGGTCCGCGATCGCGGTCTGGTCGCCGGGGTGATGATCGAGATTCCGTCCGCGGCGATCCTGGCGCCGACCATCCTCGCCGAGGTCGATTTCGTCTCGATCGGCACCAACGACCTGACCCAGTACACGATGGCCGCCGACCGGATGTCGGCCGATCTCGCCGACCTGACCGACCCCTGGCAGCCCGCGGTGCTGACCCTGGTCGGTGAGGTGGGGCGCGCCGGCCGCGACGCCGGCAAACCGGTCGGCGTGTGCGGTGAGGCGGCCGCCGATCCGCTGCTGGCCTGCGTCTTGGTCGGGCTGGGCGCGACGTCGCTGTCGAGCGCGCCGGCCGCGGCGGCCGCAGTGGGGGCGAAACTCGGCGGCGTGACCCTCGACGCGTGCCGGCGGGCCGCCGAGAAGGTGCTGCGCACCGGGTCGGCCGCCGAGGCGCGGGCCGCCGCGGCGGCCGTACTCGACAGCTAGGTCCGCACTCAGACCCGTCGCATCACCGTGACGACCTTGCCGAGGATGGCCGCGTCGTCGCCGGGAATCGGGTCGAACAGCGGGTTGTGCGGCATCAGCCAGACATGACCGGACTTGCGTTTGAAGGTCTTCACGGTCGCCTCGCCGTCGATCATCGCGGCCACGATGTCGCCATTGTCGGCGACGTTCTGCTGTCGGACGACGACCCAGTCGCCGTCGCAGATGGCGGCGTCGACCATCGACTCGCCGACCACCCGGAGCAGGAAGAGTGACCCGTCGCCGACGAGTTCGCGGGGGAGTGGGAACACATCCTCGACGGCTTCCTCGGCGAGGATGGGGCCGCCGGCGGCGATGCGGCCGAGAACCGGGACGAAGGTCGGGGTCGGGAGCTCCGCCCCGCCCGTCGGCGAACCCGGGGTGTGGTCGACGTCCTGGATGTTGACCGCACGGGGCCGGTTGGCATCCCGCTTGAGCAGCCCCTTGCGCTCCAGCGCGCGGAGCTGGTGGGCGACCGACGACGTCGAGTTGAGTCCGACCGCGTCACCGATCTCGCGGATGCTCGGCGGGTAGCCGCGTTCCCGGACCGACTTGCGGATCACGTCCAGCACCCCACGCTGGCGCGGGGTGAGCGTGTCCTCGGCCGCGGGATCGGCGGCGACGGTGTCGTCGGCGCCGGCGTCTGAGGGTTCGGGGCTGGCCGCCTTGGGCTGCGTCGCCCGGCCGGACTTCTTCGCGGACGGCGTTTTGCCGCCGGTCTTGTCGCCCATCGGGGTGTCCTTTCGGTTGATCGTCTCCCCGCGCCCGGCTCGGGATCGCGGGGACGTCGTATCGGGTCCGTCGTGGCTCATCGATCATCGATCGACGGTGGTCACCAGGTCTGAAGGCGAGAGTAATCGGTTCGAACAGATTCTTCAAACATGTGTTCGACGTGCGGCGTGTCGTGTCTCGAACGCGTGGTCGACCTGGGGATATGCCGTTGCGGGTGGTTCTTGTCGGACCCGCGTGGTACAACTCGAACATCCGTTCCCTCGAACGCGTGATCGAACTCGGCCCTGGAGGTATCTCATGCAGACCATCACTGCGCCCCACCACACCGCGCCCCACCACATCCCGACCTCGCATGACCGCCGGCCCGCGGCGGGTGCTTCGCCGCGCGTCTGCCCGGTGCCGCGCTCGGCGGGTTCGCCGGCCCGAACCGCCGCCCGTGCCGGAGGCGGTGCTCGGGCCGGGGCGGCGGCCGTCACCGGTCGTGAGGTCGGCACCCGGCGGATCGCGAATCGGCCTGCCGCGCAACGTCGGCCGGTGGACCGCCGGCCGGCTGCACCTGCCCCGGTCGGGACTCGGTGCGGCGGCGGAGCGGCCGCGCGGGCGGCGCACCTGCGTCGCCGCGCGACGGCGGCCGCGGTCCTCGTCGGGATCGGACTGGCGATGCTGGTGTGGGTCATCGGCACCGTCGGCGCCAACTATCAGGAAGCGTCGACGCCGTCGCCGACGAGGACCGAGGTGGTGCACGTGCGGGCGGGTGAATCGCTCACTGCGATCGCCGAGCGTGTCGCCCCGGATGTGCCGCGGGAGGTCGTTATCGCCGACATCGTCGACCTCAACCAGATGAGCGGCAGTGGGCTGCGCGTGGGCCAGCCGCTGCTCGCGCCCGCGTACCGGTAGCGGGCGGGCGGTATTCTCGAATGTCACAGGGTCCGGTCGGAAACCGACACGGCGCACGGGTGATCCGCTGTGCCGGTGTGTCCCACAATGTGCTCGAGGATCAGATGCGCTGCCCGTTTTGCAAGAACGAAGACACGAAGGTGATCGACTCGCGCGTCGCCGACGAGGGACAGGCGATTCGCCGCCGGCGGTCATGCGGTGAGTGTGGCCGCCGTTTCTCCACCGTGGAGAGCGCGGTGCTGTCGGTGGTGAAGCGCAATGGCGTCAGCGAGCCGTTCAGCCGGGAAAAGGTGATGCGCGGTGTCCGCCGAGCCTGCCAGGGCAGGCAGGTCAACGAGGACGCGCTAGCGCAGCTCGCCGCTCAGGTCGAGGACTCGGTGCGTGCGTCCGGACTGGCCGAGATCCCCAGTGACGAGGTGGGATTGGCGATCCTGGGACCGCTCCGCGATCTCGACGAGGTCGCTTACCTGAGATTTGCCTCGGTGTACCGGTCGTTCGATTCGCTCGCCGATTTCCAGCGGGAGATCGATGATCTGCGTGGGGACGGCGACCACACCGACGGCGATGCCGATTCGCACTCGGCCGTTACCGGATCGAACGCCGCGGGCTCGAATGCCGTGGAATCGGACGCGACCGCTGGCTCGAATCCCGCCGAGTCGGCGTCGGGGCAGCGTTCCCGCTCAGCCGAGCCGGTCCAATAGCCGGAGCGCGCGCTTCTCGGAGATGGGATACGCGGTTCCGAGACGCTGCGCGAATAATCCGACCCGCAGTTCCTCGACCATCCAGTGCGCCTCCTCGTTGACCGCGTCGCGACGATGGTCGGGCACCTGGTCGAGCCGGGAGTACCAGCGTTGTGCCACCCGGTCGAGGGTGGCCATGGCCTCCGCATCTCGGGTGGCCGCGCCGGGTAGCTGGTCCAGCCGGACCGCCGCGGCCTCGAGGTAGCGCGGCATCCGGTCCAGGTGGACCTTGGGCGTGCTCAACACGAAGCCGTCGAATACCAATTGCTCGAGCTGTTCGGCGACGTCGTCCGCGGCGACCTGCCCGGAGTGCGAGTCGATCGCCCGCTGCAGCGCGGTGACCCGCCCCAACACCGCCAGCGCGGCGGCGAAGTACTCCGGTGCGGCAGCGGTGACCTGGGGACGAAGGCGATTGGCGAGGCGTCCGAATTCGTCGGGGGTCCGGACCGCCGAGACGTCGGGATCGGCGGCGACGATGTCGCGGATGGCGCGGCGGGTGCAGTCGGCGTAGAGGCGATCGGGATCCCGGTAGGGCGTCTGCGTCAAGGCCAACCGGTCCTCCGGCGCGGACGCCAGGGCCGCGGCCGCCTTCCGCGACAGTGGCGGGATCGCGTGATCGAGCAGCGGGACGACTCCCGCGGCGACCATCGCGTCGCGCCGTTCGGCGGTCGGGGCGGTGGTGGCCACCACGCCGTCGGGTCGAGCGGCGTCGCCGGTCACCGCGATCGCCGGATAGGTGGTGATCGGTTGCCCGGCAACGACGTCGGTCCGCGCGTCCGCCAGCGTGCCGATCCCGTCGACGGTCCACGAGGTGAACACCCGCGGCGGCGCGACCGGGCGGTCGGTTCCGGCGACCTCCCGGACGAGGTCGGGCAGCGACGTTCCGCTGGCGATGATGTCGTCGCGGTCATCGGTGACCGCGAAGTGCATCCGCAGGTGTTCCGGGAGTCGTGCGGGGTCAAAGTCCTCGGGCTGCACCGTGCTCCGCGTGATCGTGGTCAGCTCGCGGGCCAGGCCGCGCACCAGCGGTTCCGATCGCGGCGTCAGTTGGGACAACGCGAGGTCGGCGAACCGCTGGGCGGGGGCCATCGTGCGCCGGAGGTGTTTGGGAAGCGTCTTGACGAGTTCGGTGGCCAGCTCGGAGCGTAATCCGGGCACCAGCCAGTCGAACCCGGCGTTGCGGACGTGGCCGAGCAGCTCGCGTGGAATCACCACGGTCACACCGTCGTCCGGCGCGCCGGGTTCGAACCGGTACCGCAGTTCCAATCGGGTGTCGCCCTGTTGCCAGCCGCCGGGGAAGTCGGTGGCGGCCGGTGCGCCATCGCTGTCGGCGGTCACGTCCTCGGGACGGAGGTCGAGCAGGTCGGGCTGCTCGCGCCGGGTCTTCTTCCACCACGTGTCGAAGTGCCGCGCCGAGGTCACCTCGGCGCCGATCCGTCGGTCGTAGAAGTCGAAGAGCTGGTCGGGGCCGATCACCAGACCGTGTCGGCGCGTGCGGTGTTCGACGTCGGCGGCGTCGGCCAGCAGGCGCCGGTTGTGGTCGAAGAACGGGTGGTTGGTGTGCCAGTCGCCGTCGACCAGCGCATGCCGGATGAACAGTTCCCGCGCGGCGGCGGGATCGATCGGGCCGTAGTTGACCCGCCGGCGGGCGACCAGGGTGACCCCGTAGAGAGTGACCCGTTCGTAGGCCATCGCCGCGCCGCGCTTGGACGACCAGTGCGGTTCGCTGTAGGTGCGCGTGACGAGATCGCCGGCGAGCCGCTCGGCCCACGCCGGATCGATGCCGGCCACCGTGTGGGCGAACAGCCGGGATGTTTCCACGATCTCCGCGGCCATCAGGAACGGCGGTGGCTTCTTGGCCACGGGGGAGCCCGGGAAGATGGCGAGGGTGGTCCCGCGGGCCCCGGAATAGTCGCGGCCGTCGGTGGTGCGCGCGGCGATATTGCCGAGCAGGCCGGCGAGTATCGAGCGGTGGATGGCGTCCGCATCGCGCTCGGTCGCCGGCACCTGCCAGCCGAGGTCGTCGATGACACCACGTAACTGCCGGTGCAGGTCACGCCATTCCCGGATCCGTAGGTAGTGCAGGAATTCCCGTTCACAGCGTCGCCGGAACTGATTGCCGGACAGCTCTTCTCGCAGTTCGCTGAGGTAGTGCCAGAGGGACAGCAGGCTCAGGAAGTCCGAGCCGGGCACCACGAAGCGACGGTGTGCGGCGTCGGCGGCCTCGCGGTGCTCGGCCGGGCGTTCGCGGACGTCGGGCAACGACAGCGCGGCGGCGATGACCAGGACGTGATCGAGCGTGCCCTCGTCGCGGGCGGCGATCAGCATCCGCGCGATCCGCGGGTCCACCGGAATCCGGGCCATCGTGCGGCCGACCGAGGTCAGTCGCGGCACGCGTGCCGTGCGGTCGGCGGTGATCGCGCCGAGTTCGGTGAGGATCGCCAGGCCGTTCCGAATGGCGCGGGGTTCGGGGGGTTGCACGAAGGGGAACTCGGCGATGTCGCCGAGTCGCAGCGACGTCATCTGCAGGATCACCGACGCCAGGTCGGCGCGCAGGATCTCGGGGTCGGTGAACGCCGGGCGGCCGTCGAAGTCGCGTTCGCTGTAGAGGCGGATGCAGATGCCGGGGGCGACGCGGCCGCAGCGTCCGGCGCGCTGCCGCGCACTCGCCTGCGAGATCGGTTCCACCGGTAGCCGATGGACCTTGGTGCGCGCGGAGTAGCGGGAGATGCGCGCGGTGCCGGTGTCGATCACGTACCGGATACCGGGGACGGTCAGCGACGTCTCGGCGACGTTGGTCGCCAGCACGATCCGGCGGCCGTTGGACGGTGTGAACACCTTCTGCTGGTCGGTGATGGACAGCCGGGCGTAGAGGGGCACGATCTCCGCGCCCTTCGAGGCGCGCCGCCGCAGGGCGTCGGCGGTTTCCCGGATGTCGCGCTCGGTCGGCAGGAACACGAGGATGTCGCCGCGGCCGCCACCGGCGGCCGGATCCCACAGTTCGTCGATGGCCGCGTCGATGCCCTGGATCTGGTCCAGGTCGGCGTGCTCGCCGCCGCCGGAATCGTCCCCGGCGTCCGGCCGTTCCCGTAGGGACAGCGGCCGATACCGCACCTCGACGGGGTAGGTGCGGCCGGACACCTCGAGCACCGGGACGGTGCTGTGTGCGGTGCTGAAGTGCCGGGCGAAACGGTCGGGTTCGATGGTCGCCGAGGTGATGATGAGCTTGAGGTCCGGCCGCCGGGGGAGCAGCCGGTGCAGGTAGCCGAGGATGAAGTCGATATTGAGGCTGCGCTCGTGGGCCTCGTCGATGATGAGGGTGTCGTAGCGGCGCAGCATCGGGTCGGTGGCGATCTCGCGCAACAGAATCCCGTCGGTCATCACCCGGACGAGCGCGTCGGCGCCCGACCGGTCGTCGAAGCGCACCGAGTAGCCGACCGTGTCGCCGAGGCGGGTCCCGGTTTCGTCGGCGAGCCGGCGGGCGACCGAACTGGCGGCGATGCGTCGGGGCTGGGTGTGGCCGATAGCGCCGCGAATGCCGCGGCCCAACTCCAGACAGATCTTCGGCAACTGGGTGGTCTTGCCCGACCCGGTCTCACCGGCGATTACCACCACCTGGTGATCGGCGATAGCGGCGGCGATGTCGTCGCGGGCGGCGGTGACGGGTAGTTCGGCCGGGAACTCGAGGACCGGTACCCGGCCGCGGCGACGGGCGATCCGTGACTCGGCCGCGGTGATGTCGTCGGCCAGCGATGCCAGCGCGTCGTCCGACGGCGACCGCCCGAGCTTGTCCAGGCGCCGGCGGAGCCGGTGAGCGTCGGCGATACCGACCTCGTCGAGCCGCTCGGTCAGCCGCCCCCGATCCGGGACGGATGGCTGGGCGGGGGTCGACGCGGGCATGGTCTCTCCAGAATATGGGTGCCTGTGTCGCGGTCGGGGAGCGACCGGCATGATTGGGGGCATGGCTGATTCGTTGTGGCACGGTTTCGCCGACATGGGTGCGGTGAGCACCAATGGTCCGTTCGTGGTGAGCCGGGGATCCGGGTCGCGTATCTGGGATGCCGACGGCAACGAATACCTGGATGCCACCGCGGGGCTGTGGTTCACCAACATCGGGCACGGCCGGACCGAGGTCGGTGCGGCCGTCGCCGATCAACTCGGGCGGCTCGCGCACTATTCCGGATTCGGCGACCTGACCGCCGACATCACCCACGATCTCGCCGACCGGCTGGCCGCGATCGCCCCGGTCGCCGATTCCAAGATCTTCTTCACCTCCGGTGGCAGCGACTCGATCGACTCGGCAGCCAAACTCGCGCGCCGCTACTGGCATCTCGCCGGGCGGCCGGAGAAGAACATCATGATCAGCCGCACCAAGGCCTACCACGGCATGCACGTGGCGGGGACCGCGCTGGCCGGAATCCCGGTCAACCGTGAGGGTTACGGCGAGCTGATGCCGGATACCGAGCTCGTCGAGTGGGACAACGCCAAGAGTCTGCTCGGACTCATCGAGCGCGTCGGGGCCGACCGGGTCGCCGCCTTCTTCTGCGAGCCGATCATCGGGGCAGGCGGAATCTATCCACCGCCCGAGGGGTATCTGCAGGAGGTACGCCAGATCTGCCGGGACCACGACGTGCTATTCGTCGCGGACGAGGTAGTCACCGGCTTCGGCCGGATCGGCGGCGATTCCTGGTTCGCATCAACACGATTCGGCCTGGAACCGGACATGATGACCACCGCGAAGGGACTGACCTCCGGCTACGTCCCGATGGGTGCGCTCTTCGTGGCGCCGCACATCGCCGAACCCTTCTATGCCGGTGGTGTCTGGTGGCGCCACGGCTATACCTACGGCGGGCACGCCGGTGCCGCTGCCGCCGCGATGGCCAATCTCGACATCATCGAGCGGGAGAACCTGCTCGCCGAGGCGACTCGGGTGGAGAACACGCTGCCGCGGGTATTCGGTCCGCTCGCCGACCTCGATGCGGTCAGCGAGGTGCGCACCGGGCTGGGCGCGGTCACCGCGGTCCAGCTCGCCGATCCCGATCGGGCGCTGCCGATGGTGCGCCGACTGCGCGAGTTCGGTGTCAGCGGACGCGCCGCCGGCCAAGGGGCGCTGCAGATCTCGCCGGCGTTCGTGACGTCCGACGACGACCTGGCGGAGATGGCTGATCGGTTCCGGGCCGCACTGACCTGATCGGTCGCCGGCCGGCTCCGGAACCAACTCGGATTCCGGAACGGACGCCGCCCCCGCCAACGGCGACCGCCCGGCCCCCTCGTGGGAGACCGGGCGGTCGATGCGTCCGATGTGGTCAGACGGCGGCGAGTACCTCGCTGGTGGTGATCGCCTGGGCGACGCCCTGGAGGGTCGCGGCGACCTTGACGGCCTCCCAGACCTGCTCCTTGGTCAGCCCGGCCTTGCGCACGATGTCGGCGTGGGCGGCCGTGCAGTCGTGGCAGCCGTTGATCGTCGACACTGCCATGCTCCACAGCTCGAAGTCGGCCTTGTCGACACCGGGGTTACCGATGATGTTCATCCGCAGACCCATGCGCACCTGGGCGTAGTCGTCGCCGAGGTAGCTCTTGGCCCGGTAGGCGACGTTGTTCATGCCCATGATCGAGGCGGCTCCCAGCGCTGCGGCGAAGGCCTCAGCCGACAGGGTGTCACCGGCGTCCTCGGAGATCTCGCGCAGCACGGTCGGATTCCGCGTGGCCGCGGCGGCCGCCAGGAACGTGCCCCACAGTTGCTGTTCGGAGAGTTCGGTGGACCGGGCCAGCGACCCCAGGTTCAGCTTGAGGTCCTTGGCGTACTCCGGCAGAGCGTCCTTGAGATTGTCGATGCTCATCGAATGGCCCCCGCTCAGACGCTCGCGGTGAGCAGTTCGCCGGCGTCGATGGTCGGATCGCCCTTGCGCCAGTTGCAGGCACACAGCTCGTCGGACTGGAGGGCGTCGAGCACCCGAAGGACCTCGTCGACATTGCGGCCCACCGAGCCGGCGGTGACCGAGACGAACTGGATCTCGTTATTCGGGTCGACGATGAAGGTGGCCCGGTCGGCGACGCCGTCGGCGTTCAGAACGCCTGCCGCGGTGGCAAGTTCACGCTTGATGTCCGACAGCATGGGGAACGGCAGGGTCTTGAGGTCCTCGTGCTGGGCGCGCCACTGGAAGTGCACGAACTCGTTGTCCACCGACGCGCCGAGCACCTGGGCGTCCCGGTCGGCGAACTCGTCGTTGAGCTTGCCGAACGCCGCGATCTCGGTCGGGCACACAAAGGTGAAGTCCTTCGGCCAGAAGAAGACGATCCGCCACTTGCCCGGATGGTCGTCGCTGGAGACCTGAGTGAAGTAGTCGTCGGGCTGCTGGGCGTCGACCTTGCTCAGGTCGCCACCGATCACTGCGGTGAGGTTGTAGGCCGGGAACTGATCGCCGATCGTCAGCAGAGCCATCTGAGGTTTCGCTCCTATCCGAGTCCGGGCGCGGAGGGTTACCGCGGTGGACGCGTGGTCGAGTGGATTGTTTCCTCCTCTATCCTGCCGAAAACCCAGTGAAAGCGAAACGTGATTGTTAGCACTATATTAATAGGCATGTCCGATAAGAGTTATCAGCCGACCGTCACCGGTCTCCGTGCCTTTGTCACACTCGCCCGGCGCCGCCACTTTGGTTCCGCCGCAAGCGAGTTGGGAATCAGTCAGCCATCCTTGTCCCAAGCGCTCGCCACCCTGGAGGCGGGTTTGGGTGCGACGCTGATCGAGCGGACGACACGGCGCGTGCTGCTGACCCCCGAGGGTGAGGCCTTGCTGGATCGGGCGATCGCGGTCACCGATGCCGTCGACCAATTCCTCGCCGCCGCCGCGGGCGCGGGTGATCCGCTTACCGGGACGGTGCGGCTCGGGCTGATCCCGACTGTCGCACCGTACGTCCTGCCCACCGTGCTGCGCGGCCTGGCTGCCGAACTGCCGGACCTCACGCTGCGAGTGGTGGAGGACCAGACCGCGCGGCTGCTGGACGCACTCCGGGCCGGCTCGCTGGACGCGGCCGTGCTGGCGTTGCCCGCAGCGGTAGCTGGTCTCGCCGAGATTCCCATGTACGACGAGGATTTCGTGCTGGCGCTGCCCGCGGGCCACGCCCTCGCCGGGCGCACACGGGTGGACCCGGAGGCGCTGGCCGACCTGCCCCTATTGCTGCTCGACGAAGGTCACTGTCTGCGGGATCAGGCGCTGGAGGTCTGTCGCCTGGCGGGTGTCCGCCCCGACCTCGGGCACACGCGCGCCGCGTCGCTCGCGACGGCGGTGCAATGCGTCGAGGGCGGGCTGGGTGTGACGCTCATTCCGCAGACCGCCGTCGACGTGGAGACAGCCGGTGGCGAGCTGGCGACCGCGACCTTCGCACGCCCCCGGCCGGGCCGTCGGATCGGTCTCGTGTTTCGCGAATCCGCCGGGCGCACAGAGGCCTACCGCCGGCTGGCGGGCATCATCGGCGCCCTCGTCACCGACGTCGGCCGGGCGCGAGCCGTCCCGGACTGACGGGTCCGGCGGGTGCGGTGCCGCTCGGCGTTGCGGTCGTCGATCGGCCGCCGATCCGGGGGTAGGTGCCGAAGCGCACAGCATGCCAACTGGATATGGTGACTAAGGCAAGGATAACCTTGCGCCGGTTTTGTCCGTGTGTGAAAGGTGTCCGATCCGCATGTCCCGTCAGTTTCGTGTCCTGGTCGCGGCGCTCGCGGCACTGTTTCTCGGCCTCACGGTGGCGGCGTGCGGTGCGCCCACCGCCGAATCGTCCGACGGCCCGATGGTGAGTATCACCGACGCACAGGACCGCACCGTGCAGGTACCGCTCAACCCGACGAGGGTCGTGGCCACCGATTGGAGCGCGGTGCGCACCTTGACCGCGCTCGGTGTGCCGGTGGCCGGGGTCCCGGAACCGAACGGGTCGCTGCCCGATGACCTGGCGTCGCTCGCCGGCGACGGCACGCCGAAGGTCGGCGGGCTGAAGGACCTCGACTACGAGGCCATCAGCGAACTCGATCCGGACCTGGTGGTCGTCGGGTCGCGCAGCGGTACCCCCGAGGTCATCGCCGAGATCTCCAAGATCACCCCGAACGTGGTCGACATGTCGGTGCGCGCAACCGATCCGGCGCGGATCGTCGACGAGATCCGTACCCGCGTCACCGATCTCGGCTCGATCTTCGGCAAGACCGATCGGGCGACGGCGCTGATGGACGACGCCTCCGCACGGGTCGACGAGGTGCGTGCCCGAGTCGAGCAGGCCGGCCGGACCGCGATGTTCGTGCAGGTCTCCGGCGGCAAGGTGAGCGCCTACGGGCCCGGTTCACGGTTTGGAATCATATACGGCGCCTTCGGTTTCCGGCCGACCGATGCCCCAGTCCAGGACGGCGGCTCGCACGGCGAGGAGATCAGCCAGGAGTTCTTCACCCGCTACAACCCGGGGACCCTGTTCGTCCTCGACCGCGGTCGGGCGGTCGGGGAGACCGGTGCACCCGCGCTGGACGTCCTCGACAATGGGCTGGTCGGGAACACCGCCGCCGCCCGCGACGGCAAGATCGTCGGCGTGGACGGGTTCGCGTGGTACCTGGCGACCGGCGACCCGGTATCGCTGGGCCGGATGAGCGACGACGTCGCATCGTCGCTGTAACACCCCGGTGACGGTGACGCAGACATCTGCTCGCGCTGCCCCGAGGTCGGGGTGGCTCCTCGCGGTCGGGGTGCTTGGCCTCGCCGTGGCCGGTTACCTGTCGCTGGCGATCGGTGTCGGCGGGGTGGGCATGCGGGGCCTGGTCACGCCGACCGCCGACGAGTGGCACATCCTGCTCCAGTCGCGGATTCCGCGCCTGCTCGCGGTGCTCCTGGCCGGGTCGGCGCTGGCGGTCGCCGGGCTGGTGATGCAGCGGATCACGCAGAATCGCTTTGTGTCCCCGTCGACCTCGGGGACCACCGAAGCGGCGATCCTCGGCGTACTAGTGGCCACGCTGGTCTTCGGTGACCAGGCCCTGGCGATCCGGATGCTGATCGCGATCGTGTTTGCGGTGATCGGCACGTTCGGTTTCCTGCGGCTGGTCAACCGGGTGCACTCGACCGACGGGCTCGCGGTCGCGCTGATCGGGCTGATGTACGGCGGCGTCATCGGCGCGGTTGCCACCGCCATCGCCTATCGCACGGATCTGCTGCAATTCCTGGAGATGTGGACGGCGGGATCATTCTCCGGGGTGCTCGCGGGCCGGTTCGAACCGCTGCTGCTGGTCGCCCCGGTGACGGTGCTGGCCTATCTGTACGCCGACCGCTTCACCGTCGTCGGCATGGGTCACTCCTTCGCGACCAACCTGGGCGTGGACTATCACCGGGTCCGCGCGATCGGGCTGTTCACCATGTCGGTGACGGCCGCGGTGATGGTGGTGGTCGTCGGGGCGTTGCCGTTCCTCGGGTTGATCGTGCCGAATCTGGTGTCGATGGCGCTGGGTGACAACATGCGGCGGGTGCTGCCGGTAACGGCTCTCGCCGGCGCCGCCTTCGTCTTGGCCTGCGACGTCGCCGGCCGGCTGATTCGCTACCCGTACGAGGTGTCGGCGAGCACGCTGATCGGTCTGATCGGTGGCGCGGTGTTCATCGTGCTGATTCTGCGCGTCACCCGCGGGCTACCGGCGTGAGTGCGGTTCGGGTCGCGGCCGGCCGGCCGTCGGCCGCGGTGCCGGTCGGACCGAGCCCCGCCGAGCATCGGCGCTACCGGCGTAACCTCCTCGTGCTGACCGTCCTCGCGGTTGCCGTGGTGGCCCTTGTGCTGACCTATCAATTTGCCTTCGTGACCGGTTCGTGGCAGTACACGATGAACCTGCGCAGTCGCCAACTCGGCGCCCTGGCCGTGGCCGGCGTCTCGGTCGGCGTGTCCAGCGTGGCCTTCCAGACCCTGGCAGGCAGTCGCATCCTCACTCCCGGCGTGATGGGATTCGACTCGCTCTACGTACTGATCCAGACGCTCATGGTGTTCGCGGTCGGGACCAGCGCCGCCGCCCTGATGCCGCCCGCGCCGCGAGCGTTGGTCACCACCGTGTTGTTGACCGGCTTCGGGCTGCTGGTGTTCTGGGCGGTATTTCGGCGCGGCACAACCAATCTGCTCGCACTGGTACTGGTCGGCCTCGTGCTCGGCGCGATGTTCTCGTCGCTGACCTCGTTCATCTCCCGCATGCTCACCCCCGACGACTACCTCACATTGCAGGACGTGATGTTCGCCAGTTTCAACACGGTCGACGGCTCGGTGCTGGCGGCGATGGCGGCGGTGACCGCGCTCGCGTGCGTGGCGATGGTGCCGACGCTGCGCAGGCTCGACGTGCTGGACCTGGGGCACGACGGTGCGCTGACGGTCGGCCTGTCCTATCGGCGGCTGGTCGGTGTGGTGCTGGTCTTGATCACGGTGCTGGTCGCCACGTCCACGGCGATGGTCGGCCCGATGACCTTTCTCGGCCTGATCGTGGCGAACCTCGCGCGCGGGATGCTGGCCACTCACCGGCATCGATGGCTGATGGCCGGAGCCGCGCTCATCGGGGTGTTGTGCACGGTGCTCGGCCAATTCGTCGTCGCCCGGCTGCTGGGCAATACCGTCCCGCTGAGTGTCGTCATCAACGTGGTGGGCGGCGGCTACTTCTTGATTCTGATGCTGAGGACGGTGCGCCGATGATCACCCTGACCGATGTGACCAAGCGGTACGACCGCCACGAGGTGCTGCGTGGCGTCGATCTGACCATCCCGCGCGGATCGCTGACTGCGGTCGTCGGGCCGAACGGGGCGGGGAAGTCGACCCTGTTGTCGGTGGTCTCCCGGCTGGTGCCCGCCGACACCGGACAGGTACGCATCGGTCACCTGACCCTCGGTGAGGCGAGCGACGCCGAGATCGCGCGCACGATGGCGGTGCTGCGTCAGGAGAATGTGCTGACCGCGCGACTGTCGGTGGTTGACCTGGTGCGCTTCGGCCGATTCCCGTACGGCAAGGGCCGATTGGGGCCCGACGATCACCGGATCGTCGCGCAGGCCATCGAATTCGTGGAACTGACCGAGTACCGGGACCGCTACCTCGACCAGTTGTCCGGCGGCCAACGTCAGCGTGCGTTCATCGCGATGGTGCTCGCTCAGGACACCGAATACGTGTTGCTCGACGAGCCGCTGAACAACCTCGACATCCGGCATTCGGTGCAGACGATGCGGCGGCTGCGCGCGATGGTCGACGACCTCGGCAAGACGGTGGCGGTCGTCCTGCACGACGTGAACTTCGCTGCCGCGCACGCCGACCACATCATCGCCATGCGGGACGGCGCGGTCGTGGCCGCCGGCCCGCCGGAGGACATCATCACCCCGGCGGTGCTGCACTCGATCTACGACATCGACATCGATGTCGTCACAAGCCGTGGCATGCGCGTGGCGGCGTACTTTCGCTGAGCGGAGCGGCGGGTTGAGCTCGCGCGCTGTCGCCTGGGGGTAGGCGGGAGTGCTGCGCGCCGTTGGCTGGCCGTGCGTGGTGCGCTACTCGCCGTGCGTCTCCGGATGCGCGAGTTCTTCCCACTCGTCGAGCAGGCTGGAGTCGACCTCGCGCACCATCGCGCCGACCCGCTCCGTGACGGCGGCGATCTCGTCGGTGACCACGGTGTTCGGAATCCCTTGTCGCAGAACGCGGTAACAGTCGGACAGATAGCGCAGCAGGATGCCTTCGCTGCGGGCGAGACCGTAGGCGGAGACGAATTCGGTGAATGTCGCGGCCCGTTCCAGCATCTCGCGCAGCACCGACTTCGGTGCTGGCGGAAACGACGCGATCCACGGATGACCCTGCCGGTAGACGCCGAAGGCGTAGTCGATCTCCTCGGCCAGTGGGCGCGGCCAGGTGATCTCCTCCAGCCGCGCCATCCGCTCCTCGTACTCGATGCCATCGGCCTTCATGTCCGCGATCGCGGCATCCCGGGCCGCCTTGCGTTGCGCCATCAGCACCGGCCGCGGATCCTCCAGTGTCGATTCGAGGATCGACACCACGTCCAGGGCGTACGACCCCGACTCGGGGTCGAGCAGGTCGAAGGCGGCGAGCGCGAAGGACGACAGCGGGTTGGTCAACGCGAAGTTCGCGGGCATGTCGACACTCAGCGCGATGTGCCGGCCCTCGGCGTCGGGCTCGTCGAGTTGCACGACGATCCCGGTGTCGCGCAGATCGCGATAGAGCGGGATGGTGTGCCGGATGAGCCGGAGCTGCCGGGATCGGGGTTCGTGGTTGTCCTCCAGCAGGTGCCGCAGCGCCGCGAAGCAGTCGCCCGGCCGGCCGAGGACCTCCAGCAGCATGGCCGTGGTCATCCGCATGTGCGACCGCAGCGGTTCGTCGGGCGCCTCGGCGAGCTGGGTGAACGTCTGCTCACCCCACGACACGAAGCCCTCCGGAGGTTTCTTGCGGACCAGCTTCTTGCGCTTGCGGGGATCGTCACCCGCCTTGGCGACGGCCCGCGCGTTCTCCACATCGTGCTCGGGGGCCTGGGCGACGACGTAGCCGACGGTGTCGAAGCCGGCACGGCCCGCCCGACCGGCGATCTGGTGAAACTCGCGGGCACGCAGGCGGCGGACCCGTGTGCCGTCGTACTTGCTGAGCCCGGCGAATAACACCGTGCGGATCGGCACGTTGATCCCGACACCGAGCGTGTCGGTCCCCGCGACCACCTTCAGGAGGCCGCGCTGGGCAAGCCGTTCGACCAGCCGCCGGTAGCGGGGCAGCATGCCCGCGTGGTGGACGCCGATGCCGGCCCGCAACAGCTTGGACAGGGTGCTGCCGAACCCGGTGCTGAACCGGAAGTCGCCGATCTCATCGGCGATCGCGGCGCGCTCGTCCTTGTCGATGATCCGCACGCTCAGCAGCGCCTGTGCCCGCTCCACCGCCTCCCGCTGGGTGAAGTGCACCACGTAGACCGGGGCGCGACCACGGGTGACGAGATCTTCGATCGTCTCGTGGATGGGCGTCATCGCATAGCTGTACTCCAGCGGGACGGGGCGTTCGGTGCCGGTGATCGCCGCGGTCGCACGCCCGGTGCGGCGCCGGAGATCGTCGACGAAGAAGGACACATCGCCGAGGGTCGCCGACATCAGCAGGAACTGGGTGTGCGGCAGCTCGACCAGCGGCACCTGCCATGCCCACCCGCGGTCGGCTTCGCCGTAGAAGTGGAACTCGTCGGCGATGAGGACGCCGATGTCGCTGCGCTCACCGTCGCGCAGCGCGAGGTTGGCGACGATCTCGGCGGTGGCGCAGACGATCGGGGCGTCGGCGTTGACCGCGGCGTCGCCGGTCATCAGTCCGACCTGATCGGCACCGAACTGCTCGCACAGGTCGAAGAACTTTTCGCTGACGAGAGCTTTGATCGGAGCGGTGTAGAACGCGCGCCGTCCCCGCCCGCGAGCGAAGTGGATCGCGCCCGAGGCGACCAGCGACTTTCCCGACCCGGTTGGCGTGGCGAGGATGACATTGGCGTCGGCGACCAGCTCCAGCAGCGCCTCTTCCTGGTGCGGGTACAGCTCGATCCCCCGTGCGGCCCACCAGTCGGTGAACCGTTCGAATGCGACATCCTCGTCGGCGGCCGGAACCAGGGGAGCCGTGACATCGACGTGCCCGGCATCGCCGCCCGGCGAGGTTGCGGCCGGCGCGGCCGAGGTCAGATCGGCGATGGCCGACCGCCGTCGTCGGTGCCGCCGCCGGTCCCGGAGTCCCCGTCGTCGCCGCGCTGCGCGTGTTCGGCGAGGAACCGTTCCAGCTCGGCGCCGAGTTCCTCACCGCTGGGCAATGATTCCTCGGCGGCCAGCAGCGATGCGCGTTCGGTCTGGGCCTGCACGAAGGTGTCGTACTGGTTTTCCAGTGCGGCGACGACAGATTCGATCTCGGTGTTGCCTTCCACTTCGTTATCGACCTGCTCGCGGACCTTCGCCGCGGCGGACTCCAGCGCGCCGACCGGGAGTTGCAGACCGGTCAGGCCGCCCAGGGTGTCGAGCAGCCGCGCCGAGGCGGCTGGGTAGTCGGTCTGCGACAGGTAGTGCGGCACGTGCACCGACAGTCCCGCGGTGCGGCGGCCACCTTCCCCGAGGCGCAACTCCAGCAGCATCGACGCGCTCGCCGGTAGCTTCATCGCCGACCCCCACCGCGGGAGGTCACCGAGCGAATCGGGATCGCTGCCGTGTGCGGTCACGGCGGCCGGCCGCGTGTGCGGCACCGCCATCGGGATCGCGTTCAAGCCGATCACGTCGGTCACGCCGAAATGGTCGGCGAGTCGGCGCACTTCCTCGCTGAACTGTTCCCACCGCAGATCCGGCTCGGCCCCCGCCAGCAGCAGGAAGGGACGGCCGGCCGAGTCGCGGACCGCGTGCAGGGTCAGCGTCGGCATCTCGACATCGGAGAACGTCTGTCCGTCGAAGGTGATCGTCGGGCGCCGCGACCGGTAGTCCATCAGAGCGTCGTTGTCGAAGGTGGCGACCACCTCGGAGTCGAGACTGTCCCGGAGATGCGTCGCCGCCAGTGCGACGGCGTGGCCGGCGTCGGCGAAGCCGTCGAGCGCGTGGATCAGCACCGGGCCGGTGCCTTCGTCGTCGACGCGGGGCGCCGGAAAGGCGAGCTCGTACAGCGGGCTGTCCTGGCCCTGCTGGTCGTCCATGTCGTCCCTCCTGGTGGGGTTCGTCGTCTATTGTCGCGCATCGGGCGCCGGTCCCTGGGCCACGGCCCCGGGGTCCGGGCAGCGATTCGGGGGTCTGTCGTGGCGTCACCACCGTGGGGTGTGGCGATGTGGAGTGCAGCGATGCACCATCGCGTGCCGGCGCGACCATTCACGACAGCACAACACGCGGTGACTGACGTCGATTCCCGAGGCGACCGACGTCACGTCGGCAACGCGCTCGGAGTGTCGGGGCCGGATGGCGACGCGGTAGGTGGCAGGGTGGTCGGGTGTGGAGGCTCAACCGCGGCGCCCCGGGTGGCGCGTCATCGTGCTGGCCCCGGTCGTTGCTGCGATGCTCGGTGCGATCGGCGCGTGTTCGCTCGGCGGATCGGCCGAGGCCGTGCCGGACGACCTGAGCTCGCGCTCGGTGGCCGCGGACGACTTCCCAGTTCCCGGCGCAACCCGAATCCCGCCGCCCGTGGTCGCCGATGCGCTGGCCGACCTGGTGGGCTCCGGGACGCAGGTGGCGCCGCCGGACTGTGCGCCGCAACATCTCCCGGCCGACGGTGCGGTCATGTTCCAGGTCCTCGTCGACGATGCGACGCCGACACCGCCGTCGACCCCGACCCAACCACCGAGCAACTCTCCGTCGACGCCCGCTCCCGCGACCGCGCGGGCGGCGTCGTTCACGTCGGCGGTCGCGCACGCGCCGCAGGCGCTGGACGCCGAACTGGACCGGGTCCGGCGCTGCCCGACGGTCACCACCGGCGCGCCGCCCGCCACCAGCCGGCTGCGGTCCGAGATCGGCACCGCGCCCGCCGGTCCCCGGGGTGTGACCACCGGCGCCGTCCGCACCGTCGCGGAGACCGGGCCGTCGGCGGAGCCGCTGGCGGTCGTGACGGAAACCCTGATGGCGCAACGCGACGGCGTCCGCGTGTACGCGCAGTACCGGACCCCGGGGACGGAGATCGGCGACGCGGCGCGCGCCCAACTGACGCAGCTATTCGGCAAGGCGGTCGACGCGGCCTTCGGCTGACGGTTGTGGGTGGACGTCACCTTGGGGATAGCTCAGGGTGAGACGGGCGCCGACGCGGGGGCGCCGGCGACCCCGGGGCGACGATGATCGCCATGTCCCGATCTGACGTCCACCTTCCCGACGAGACCACCTTGCTGACCGCGATCCCCGCGATGCTCGGATTCATCCCGGAGCGGTCGGTCATCCTTGTCGCGCTCGGCGCCGAGCGCGGCGTCGTGCGTGCGACCATCCGGCACGATCTCGATCTCGACGAGACCGGAGCCGTCACCGCCGAGCAGATCGCGGTGCTCGACTCCCTCGGCCGGATCATCGCCGGCTACGGCGTCGACACGGTGCTCGTCGTCCTCGCTGACGACAGGTATCCGCCGGCCGACGAGCGCTACCGGCGGGTGTTGTCGGTCGCCGATCGGTGTCTGGCACCGGCGGGCGGCGCGCGCCGCGGGTACGTCGTCGGCGGCGACTATCAGTCGGGGGCGCCGTGGCGGCTGATCTGGAGCGGACGCGGACACCGGCACCGTTCCGCCGGTGTACCGGATCGCGTTGGGGTGCTTGCAGATCCGCACACGTCGCCGACCGCTCTCGCCGAGGCGGTGGCGACCGGCCGTCGGCTCCTGACCCGCCGCAGCCAGATGGCGGCCATGCTGGAGCCGAGTGCACACTGCGCCGGGCCGTGCACGCGCGACGATGAGTGGCCCGGCGGATCGGCCGCCCGGCCCGACGACTCCGACGCCGAGCTGCTGCGGCTGCTCGTCGAGGCCGTCACCCACCCCGACCCGGACCGTGCGTGCGCGACGGTCCGGCGGCTGGAACGGGCGATCACCACCATCCCGGTCCGAGATGCCGCACTGGCGTTTGCGGTGACCGACCATCGGCACGCCGCCGAAGACCTGTGGCGCGATCTCACGCGGCGGCTCGACGGAGAGGGACGAGCGAGTGCGGCGACGCTGCTCGCCCACCTGCACTACATCGGCGGAGAGGGGGCCTACGCGGGTGTGGCGCTGGACTGCGCGCTGACGGCGGCACCGGACTGGACCCTGGCCGGACTCCTCGACCAGGCGCTGCGGGGCGGCATGCCGCCGGTCGAACTGCGCTCGATGATCGACAAGTCCTACGTCATTGCCCGGCGGCTCGGCGTCACCATCCCGCTCGTCACGCTGCGCGCCGCCGGCTGAGCCCGACGCGCCTGCGCGTCAGACCTTCTCGACGAAGATCGAGTGCGCCATCTCCGGCGACAGGGTGAGGCCGTCGTGTCCGGGCGTATCGATCTCCACCCGCTGCGGATGGCTGGTCACCGTGACGCGCGCGTTCGGCACCACACCGGCATCACGCAGCTTCGCGATCAGGTCGGTATCGGTCTGGGCGTG
The DNA here is from genome assembly GCA_039527305.1 of Gordonia sinesedis. Lineage (GTDB taxonomy): Bacteria > Actinomycetota > Actinomycetes > Mycobacteriales > Mycobacteriaceae > Gordonia > Gordonia sinesedis. The sequence continues at coordinate 325,368 of BAAAJU010000004.1, forward strand.
TTCGGACAGTCGGCGCACGATCACCGCGACCTCGTCGCCCTGCGGCAGGTCGGACAGCCGGGTCGCCCCGTCGTCGGTGACCGCCTCGACCGCGCCGAGCTGCTCCAGACCGGGAATCGGGTTGCCGTACGGGGAGGTCGTCGGATGATCCAGCACCGCGAGCAGTCGCCGTTCGACGTTCTCGCTCATCACGTGCTCCCAGCGGCAGGCCTCTTCGTGTACCTGGTCCCAGGGCATGCCGATGACGTCGACCAGGAGCCGCTCGGCCAGCCGGTGTTTGCGCATAACCGCCACCGCCAGCTGTCGTCCCTTGGCCGTCAGTTCGAGATGCCGGTCGCCGGCGACGTGCAGCAAACCGTCACGCTCCATCCGGGCCACCGTCTGGGACACCGTCGGACCGCTCTGATCGAGGCGTTCGGCGATCCGCGCCCGCAACGGCACGATGCCCTCTTCTTCGAGGTCGTAGATCGTCCGTAGGTACATCTCGGTGGTATCAACCAGATCGTTCACTGTGCGCAGTTCCCTTCGTCTGGTGTCAGGGTACCCTGACCAGCGCGGTAGCTCCGGCCGGGAAGTGAGGTCGGCGTGTGCCACACCGTCGTGTCGATGGCCGCGCCGACCGTGCCTCGCCGAGGCGCGTCGACCGCACTCGCGGCGTGCGGCGACGCACTAGCCTCGAGCACGTGGCATGTCACTGCGCGGTCCCGTCCAGGCGTTCAGCCCAATGTCGTTCGAGCATCGGTGCGGCGAGATGAGTTCCGCGGTCATCTGGAGCGAGGACTTCCTCGCCTACCGGTGGGCGTATACCCATCCGATGAACCCGGTGCGGCTGGCGCTCACGATGTCGCTCGCACAGAGCCTCGGCGTCCTCGACGACGTACCCACGAGCCCGCCGCTCGACATCGACGACGAGGCACTGACCACCGTGCACTCGCGGGACTACATCGCGGCGGTCCGCGCGGCCGGGTCGGGCAATGCGTCGACCCGCGGGCCGATCCTGGAGCGGCTGTTCGGTCTCGGTGACGCCGACAATCCCATCTTCGAGGGTATGCACGAAGCCGGGCGGCTGCTCGTCGGCGGCACCATGGCGGCGGCGCAGGCGGTCGGCTCCGGCCAGGTCACCCGTGCGGTCAACATCGGTGGTGGCATGCATCACGCGATGAAGGCACGGGCCGCGGGCTTCTGCATCTACAACGACGCCGCGATCGCGATCCACTGGCTGCTGGAGAACGGCTACGACCGCATTGCCTATATCGACATCGACGCCCACCATGGCGACGGCGTCCAGGCCGAGTTCGTCGGCGATCCCCGGGTGATGACCATCTCGCTGCACCAACATCCGGCGACCCTGTGGCCGGGCACCGGCTGGCCGACGGAGGTCGGAGACGGGAACGGGCTCGGCACCTCGGTCAACATCCCACTCATGCCCGGCACGCCGGACAGGTTGTGGCTCAGATCATTTCACGCGGTGGTGCCGTCTCTCATCGCCGAGTTCCGGCCGCAGATCATCGTCAGCCAGTGTGGCGTGGACAGCCACCGCGCCGACCCGCTGACCGACCTCGCGCTGACCGTCGACGGGCAGCGGGCGGCCATGATCGCCATGCGCGACCTCGCCGACAAGTACGCCGAGGGCCGCTGGGTCGCTCTCGGCGGCGGCGGATACGGCGTGGTCGACGTGGTACCGCGGAGCTGGGCACACCTGCTCGGCACCACCCTGAACCGCGACATCGACGTGACCACCGACATCGATCAGTCCTGGCAGGACGCCGCCGCGGAGATCGCCACCCACGCGCACTCGGAGTATGCGCACGCGCCGGTCGGGGTCATGGGCGACGGTGGCGACGTCGACTATGTGCCGTGGGACGGCGACACCGGCCAAGACCCACCGCCCGGTATCGACGAGGCGGCCCAGCGGCAGACCGACCGCGCGATCATGGCCACCCGGCGCGCGGTGTATCCGCTCCACGGACTCGACCCGGAGGATCCGCGTGACTGACCCCGACCGTTCCGCGTCGGCACCTATCGCCGACCGCGCCGACGAGCCTGCGCAGGCCGACGACAGCACCCCGGGCGTCGATGACGCCGCCGCCGACACCGGTCGCCCGCCGGCCACGCGGGGGCCGTGGGACTATCCCCGACACTGGGTCGCCGACGTGCTGGCCGCCGACGGCGGGGTGGTGCACCTGCGTCCGATCGTCCCCGACGACGCCGACCGGGTCGTCGCATTCCATGCCGGGCTGTCCGAACGGACCCGCTACATGCGGTACTTCGGCCCGACCCCGACCCTGCCGCCGCGCGAGGTCGTGCGGATGACGACCGTCGATCATCGCGAGCGGGTGGCGCTGGTCGCCGAGCTCGGTGGCGAGATCATCGCGATCGGCCTCTACGAGGGCCTGCAGTTCGACGGCAAACCGACCTCGGCGGAGGTCGCATTCGTCGTCGCCGACGCGCATCAGGGCCGCGGTCTCGGGCCGATCCTGCTCGAGCATCTGGCCGGCGCGGCAGCGGAGAACGGGTTCACCCGATTCGAGGCCGAGGTCCTCAGCGAGAACCCGAACATGGTCGCCGTCTTCCGCGATGCCGGGTACCAGATCTCCCGCTCCTTCGACGGCTCGACCGTGCACGTGGAATTCTTGATCGACCCCACCGAGGCGCTGCTCTCGGTGCGCAACGCCCGGGAACGCGCGTCCGAGGCGCGCAGCGTCGCCAACCTGCTGCGACCGACGTCGGTGGCCGTGATCGGTGCCTCCACCGATCCGCGGAAGGTCGGTAATGCGTTGTTGGCCAACATCATTGCCGGTGGCTTCACCGGGCCGGTGTATCCGGTGAACGGCCCGTCGGCGAACGGCGACCCCGACGACGGTACCGATGCCGACGCCGGCGCCGACGGAGTCACCGGCGGCGCGGGCTCCGGCGCCACGGGTGCCGCGGCGCGGGGTCGCCGCCCGCACACCCGGTCGGGGGAGCGGCCGCACTCGGTCCGTGGCATCCGCGCGTACGAAACGGTGCGCGACATTCCCGACCCGGTCGACCTCGCCGTGGTCGCTGTTCCCGCCGCCGTCGTCGACGACGTGCTGGACGACTGCCTCGCCAAGGGGGTGCGCACCCTGGTGGTGGTCTCGTCCGGGTTCGGCGAGAGCGGCGAGGCCGGGCTGGAGAGTGAACGGCGGCTGGTCGAGCAGGTGCGCGAGCACGGGATGCGCCTAGTCGGCCCGAATGCGTTGGGAGTGGCCAACAACGACCGCGACATCGCGCTCAACGCGACGCTGGCGCCGCGCATTCCGGCCGACGGACGGGTCGGCTTCTTCTGCCAGTCCGGGGCGCTCGGCATCGCGATCCTGGACACCGCGGCCCGCCGGCAGATCGGCCTGTCGACCTTCGTGTCCGCGGGTAACCGCGCCGACGTATCCGGTAACGACCTGCTGCAGTACTGGGACACCGACCCGGCGACCGACGTGGTGCTGCTGTATCTGGAGAGTTTCGGCAACCCGCGCAAGTTCTCCCGGATCGCCCGCCGGGTATCGCACTCCAAGCCGATCGTCGCGGTCAAGTCCGGGAAGGGTGCGTTGACGCCGGTCCGGGCTGCGCGCTCGTCGGCCGCCAGCCTGGACGATCAGGTCGCGCAGATGGTGCTCGAACAGGCGGGCGTCATCCAGGTCGACACCATCCCCGAACTGTTCGACTGCGCGACCATCTTCGCCTACCAGCCGCTGCCGCGTGGCCCGCGGACCCGGATCATCGGGAACTCGTCGGTGCTGGGTAGCCTCGCCGCCGACACCGCCCGCAGCGGCGGACTCGACGTGATCGACACGGTCGACCTCGGTGCGGGCGCATCCGAGGACCAGTTCGAGGAGGCGGTGGCTGCGGCGATGGCCGATCCCGGGGTCGACGCCGTGCTGGTGGTGTTCGTCCCACCGGTCGCGGTCGACGCCGACTGGCACGCCCGGGCACTCATGGCGGGCGCCAACACCCCCGACGCGGATGCGCCCAAGCCGATCGTCACCACCTTCCTCGGCGTGGAAGGCATCCCGCCCGGGCTGATGCGGCCGGGGCCCTCCGGACTCCCGGAGAGCGGGTCGATCCCGTCGTATTCCAGCCCCGAACGCGCCGCGGCGGCGCTCGCCCGGTCCTGGCAGTACGCGCGCTGGCGGCAGCGTCCCGACGTCGAGATCGAACGGCCGGCGGGCGTCGACCCGGAGGCCGCGCGGATGTATGTGCGTGAGGCGATGGCCGGTCTCGACGAACCGGATGCCGACGCCGGGGATGCCGCGGTCGAGTCGCCGAGCCGCTTGCTCGGCCATGTGGAGTCGGCGCGGCTGCTGAGCTGGTACGGCATCGACGTGGTGCCCTTCCGCGAGGTCACCACCATGCACGAGGCGTCGGCCGCGGCCCGGGAGCTGGGATTTCCGGTGGCGGTGAAGGCATCGTCGCCGCACTGGCGGGGCCGGCTGGACCGGGAGGGCGCGCGCCTCGACCTGCCCGACGCCACCGCGGTGGTGACTGCCTTCGCCGAGTTGCAGGAACTCACCGGCGACCGGGTGCTGCACGTGCAGAAGATGGCGCCGAAGGGCGTCGGCACGGTGATCCGCATGCGCGACGACCCGTCGTTCGGCTCGATCATCGCGTTCGGGCTGTCCGGCCGGACCTTCGATCTTCTCGGTGACCACGGTTACCGAGGGGTGCCGCTGTCCGAACTGGATGCGGCCGAACTGCTGGAGGAACCGCGGTCGGCGCCGCTGTTGTCCGGCTATCGGGGTGAGGCGCCCGCCGACAAGGCCGCCCTGATCGACCTGCTGCAGCGGATCTCGACCCTGGTCGACGACATCCCGGAGATCCGTGAGATCAGCCTCGACCCGATCCTGGCGTCGCCGGACGGGGCGTCGATCATCAACGCCCAGGTACGCATCGGCCCGGTGCCCACCAGAGCGGACACCGGACCGAGACGGCTGGCCTGATCTCGCGGAGTCGACCCGCACGAGAGCAGGCGCGGGAAACTAGCTTGCGTAGGCGCGGAGGCGTTCGGCGCGATCGCCCTGGCGCAGCTTGCCCATGACCTCGCGCTCGATCTGCCGGACCCGCTCCCGGGACAGACCGAACATGCGCCCGATCTGGTCGAGAGTGCGCGGCTGGCCGTCGTCGAGGCCGTACCGCATCCGGATGACCTGCTGCTCACGCTCGTCGAGCGTGGCCAGCACGGCCCGCACGTCGGAGTGCAGCAGCCCGGCGATCACCGCGCTCTCCGCGGACGTCGCCTCGGCGTCCTCGATGAAGTCGCCCAGCGGTGCCTCCTCGTCGCTGCCGACCGGCATGTCGAGGCTCACCGGATCCCGGCTGTGGTCGAGCAGGTCGGCGATCTTGGCGGCCGGGATGCCCGACTCCTCCGACAGTTCGTCGTCGGTGGCTTCCCGACCCAACTGCTGGTGCAGTTCGCGCTTGATCCGGGCGAGCTTGTTGACCTGCTCCACGAGGTGGACGGGCAGCCGGATGGTGCGGCTCTGGTCGGCCATGCCGCGGGTGATCGCCTGCCGGATCCACCAGGTCGCGTAGGTGGAGAACTTGAAGCCCTTGGCGTAGTCGAACTTCTCCATCGCTCGGATCAGGCCGAGGTTGCCCTCCTGGATCAGATCGAGCAGCGGCATGCCGCGACCGGTGTAGCGCTTGGCGAGCGACACCACCAGCCGCAGATTGGCCTCCAGGAGGTGGGCGCGGGCGGCCTCACCTTCCTTCACGATGATCGCCAGGTCGCGCTTCTTGGCGGCGGACAGGCGCTTGCGGTTGGCCAGCACGTGCTTGGCGTAGAGCCCGGCCTCGATCTGCTTGGCGAGGTCGACCTCCTGCTCGGCGTTCAGCAGCGCGGTGCGGCCGATGCCGTTGAGATAGACGCGGACCAGATCGGCCGCGGGGGACTGCGCGTCGAGGTCCTGCTCGGTCATGGCAGGACGGGTCGAGGTGGGCGCCGAAGTGGGCTCGGTGTCGCCGACAGCGGTGGTCGTGCGGGCGGCGGTGGAGCGAGTAACGGTGGAGCGTGACATTCGGCCTCCTGACTTGAAGTGCGTTCACAGGGTTCAACGCGACCGCCGGGGAGAAAGTTCCCCGCCGCCGACGGCGCCGCACCTCGCGGGCACGCGCTGGACCAGCGGATATGCCGCACGGCCCGGGCCGAGGGACTGAGAAGTTACTGAGAGGTCATTCGGCCGGGAACGCGGCGCGTGATCGGTGCCGCCGGCGAGCGCCGCAGACCGCCCCGGGCGGCACGCCGCGGGCCGGGGCGATGGTCAGGAATCGGCGGCGTCCGGCCGGTCGGCCGGGCCCGGACCGGCGCTCGGCGTGTCAGACCCGGTGGCCGGCGGATCGACCACGGTGGAGTCGATGGTGCGCGTCGGGGCGGCGAGGGGTTGCGGCCCGATCACCTGGTCGTCCGCGCCGTACTTGTACAGCGGCACCTCGCCACGCTTACGGGGCGGCCGGTCGTTGGCGATGAGCACCGCCACCCAGGGCAGCGGGATCGATATGCCGACGATCGCCAGCGCCCACAGTCCCGATCCGGTCGAGGCGTAGACGATTCCCGCGATGAGAAGTGCCGGCACCCGGAACGACATCAGGAAGAGGTATTTGCGCACCCGCGCCCTGTGTTGCGCGTCCAGCGACTCCTGGGCATCGGTGATGAGGAAGGCGTCCGGCGATGCACGGTGCGTCATCGGATGATGCAGCGTGGCGTGGTGCCGGAAAGCCCCCGATCCTCCCGTGTCACCGGTTTCGCTGCCCATTAATCCACTGTCCCACTTTCGGTGGGCGTTCGCACCACCGGGGCAGGGGTGAGCCACCGAGCGGTCGGGGTTCACCCGAGCGATGCTGTGCAGCGCGCCGACGTGGCGCACAATGGACGAATGGGAACCGAAACGATCGAGCGGCCGGATCTCGACGAATTCTCCGACACCACCACCGACGAGCGTCCCGACGCCGACGCGACCGATCGGGGCGACGACGACCGGCCCAAGTTCTTCCACTACGTCAAGAAGGACCGGATCGCCGAGAGCGCGGTCATGGGCACGCACGTCGTCGCGCTCTGCGGCGAGACCTTCCCGGTGACCCGGTCGGCCAAGCCCGGGTCGCCGGTGTGCCCGAAGTGCAAGAAGATCTACAACCGGATGCGCAAGGACTAGGACGGGCCGTCGTCGCGGTGCCGGCGGATCGGCCCCGACGACAGTCGCTCGGGCAGGGTGCGCAGTTGCCCGGTGAAGTCGGTGGCCTGGTTGTACACCCAGTCCCGCACCTGCGCACTCGCCGGCGGTTTCGCCGGCCACATGCTCTGCACCGCCGCGTTGAACTCGGCCCCCAGGACGATCGCGAAACCGAGGAAGAACGTGAACAACAGGAACGCGATCGGGGTGGCGAGCGCGCCGTAGGTGTAGCCGCTGCGGGTGATCTCGGCCAGATAGATGCGCAGCACGTAACCGGCGATCCAGAAGAAGATGCCCGCGACGACCGCGCCGCCGACCAGCCGGTGCCACGGCAACGGGTTCGGCAGCGCCAGGTGATACAGCGTGGTCAGCACCAGCAGCAGGAGCACGGCGACGAACGGAAAGTACCCGTAGTCGATCAGTGAGGTGACCAGCGGACCCCACGAGGCGGGCACGATCTCCCGCAGGTAGTTGGGGCCCAACGCTACCAGTGGCAGCAGCGGCACCGACACGGCCAGGAATCCGATGTACACCAGCAGCGCGAAGATGCGCTGCCACACCGGGTTTCGAACGTCCTCCTGACCGTGAGCCTGGGCGATGGCGGCGACGAAGCAGCTGACCGCGGACGATCCCGCCCACAGGGACATGATGAAGCCCAACGAGATGAGGCCGACGCGGCCGCGGCCGAGCACGTTGTCGACCGTCGGCCGGATTAGGTCGTCCACCACATTGGCGGAGAAGGTGCGCTCGGAGAACGACAGGATGCGCTGGTAGATGACGTCGACGGTGTCCGGCCCGAACCAGCCCGCGATGTAGCCGACGCTGCCGAGCAGTCCGAGCAGCAACGGCGGTAGCGACAGTGCCTGCCAGAACGCGGCCTGCGCCGCCCACCCGATGATGCCGTCGTCCCAGGACTTGACGATGGTGCGCCACACCACCCGGTGCATGTTCCGGAGTACGGGCAGCCGGCGACGGATACCGGTGTCGGCCCCGGCGGACGCTGGCGGATCCTTGTCGCCGGCAGTACGGTCGGCCACCGGGTGATCGGCCGACGCATCCGCCGGGATCGGCGCCGGGTTGCGGTGCGCGCGGATCGGTTCGGTCGGCAGCGCCGCATTGCCCGGCCCGGGCCGCCGGGGCGTAGCGGTGGTCGGCGCCGCGGCGGGACCGGGCCGCGGCGGCGGCACCCGGGCTCCCGGAGCCGGGACCTCCGCGGCATGCCGGGGTGGCCGTGCGCCCGGCGACTGCATGTCGGGGCGCATCGGCGCGGGGTTGCGGCGCGGTGTGCTGATGTCTCCAGCATCCCCGATCGGTGCCGGAATCGGGCGATCCCGCCGGATGGCGTCGTGTCGCGGCACCACACGGCGGCGGGATGTGACATGTCCGATCCCGTGTCGGTGCGGCCGGGTCGGTGTCCACCGGTAGCATGACTGCGTCCCGTAAAGCGCGCCGCCGCACCAGAATCGCGGCGCCTGCCATCGACGTCCCCGCCGGAGCCCTGTAGCCACGTGACCTCTGCCGACGACCTGACCGCGGTGTCCATGCCCGGTCGGACCCGTGATGGATCGCCCCTCGACGCTCCCACCGAAGCCGCCGCCACCGCGACGTCCCCCGGACCGCCGCTGCGTGCGTGGCAGCGGCGGGCGCTGACCCGCTACCTGACGACGCGGCCGACCGACTTCCTGGCGGTGGCGACCCCCGGCGCGGGCAAGACCACGTTCGGTCTGCGGGTCGCCCGCGAACTGCTGGACGACCGGACCGTCGAGCAGGTGACGGTCGTGACGCCGACCGAGCACCTCAAGCATCAGTGGGCGGAGGCCGCGGCGCGGGTCGGGATCGCGCTGGACTCGCGATTCCGCAACTCCACCGGCCAGACCAGCTCCGACTTCGACGGCGTGGCATTGACGTACGCGCAGGTGGCGGCGCATCCCGCGCGGCATCGCGTGCGCACCGAGCGCCGGCGCACCTTGGTCATCCTCGACGAGATCCACCATGGCGGCGACGCGAAGTCCTGGGGTGAGGCGATCCGGGAGGCCTTCTCCGACGCCGAACGCCGCCTCGCACTCACCGGTACGCCGTTCCGCTCGGACGATTCCCCCATCCCGTTCGTCACCTACGAGCCGGAGGCGGCCGGGGTGATGCGCTCGCGGGCCGACCACACCTACGGGTACGCCGATGCGTTGGCCGACGGTGTGGTGCGGCCGGTGGTATTCCTCGCCTACTCCGGCCAGGCCAGCTGGCGAACCAGCGCGGGCGAGGAGTACACCGCCCGACTCGGCGAGCCGCTCTCCGCCGAGCACACCGCCCGCGCCTGGCGGACCGCGCTGGATGCGCACGGCGACTGGATACCCGCGGTCTTCACCGCGGCGCACACCCGGCTGGGTCAGCTTCGCGCCGGGGGCATTCCGGACGCCGGTGGATTGGTCATCGCCAGCGATCAGGCCGTCGCCCGCGACTACGCCGAGCTACTCACCGCGATCACCGGTAAGGCACCGACGCTGGTGCTCTCCGACGATCCACGGTCGTCGTCGCGGATCGCCGAGTTCGCCGCGTCCGACGACGAGTGGATGATCGCGGTGCGGATGGTGTCCGAGGGTGTCGACGTACCGCGACTGGCGGTCGGGGTGTACGCGACGAGCGCCTCGACCCCGCTGTACTTCGCGCAGGCGATCGGCCGGTTTGTGCGCTCGCGGCGGCCGGGCGAGACCGCCAGTGTGTTCCTGCCGTCGGTTCCGGTGCTCCTCGACCTGGCCGGGCAGATGGAGGCCGAACGCGACCACGTGCTGGGCAAACCGCACCGCGACGGCGACGGTTTGGACGATGCGCTGCTCGCCGACGCCAACACGCGCAAGGACGAGCCGGGAGAGGACGAGCAGACGTTCCAGTCGCTGCACGCCGATGCCGAGTTGGACCAGGTGATCTTCGACGGGGCCTCGTTCGGGACTGCGACGTTCGCCGGCAGCGAGGAGGAGTCCGACTATCTCGGCCTGCCGGGGCTGCTGGATGCCGATCAGGTGCGCGCCCTGCTCCGCAAACGTCAGGCCGATCAGGTGCAGGCGCGCGCGGCCGAGCCCGACGCGGCGCCCGCGGCGCGGCCGGAGGGTCCGGGGGCGTCCCGGTCGACCGGCGCGAATCTGCACGCGTTGCGCCGGGAGCTCAACGGCCTAGTGGCGATGCATCACCATCGCACCGGTAAACCGCACGGCATGGTGCACAACGAGCTCCGTAGCCGGCTCGGTGGGCCGCCGACCGCGATGGCGACCGCCGAGCAACTCCGGGAACGCATCCAGGCGTTGCGCGAGTGGCGGTGACCCGGCAGGGCATGTTCCGCGTGGCACGCTGACCAGGCCGGGGCACGCTCCCCGCTACGACCCGCCATGTCCGGTACTGGCCGGGCCGGGTGGTTCCGGCGATCGAGAACACAGCGGCGCCCGGCGGTCGAGACCGCCGGGCGCCGATGCTGTGGGGAGGTCGGGGCGCACCGTGGGCCCGACCTCGCTACGTGCGAATCAGACGAGTTCGCCCTCGGTCACCGTCGCGCTCAGTTCCACGAGCCGAGTCTCGTGCTCGTTGAAGTGATGACGGCAGAAGAGGAGCTCGCCACCCGCGGGCAGCACCGCACGTACCTTCGCGGCCGCGCCGCACCGGTCACAGCGATCGGCGGCGGTGAGCGGCAGGGTAGTCGGGGCCGTGGCAGTGGTGGTGTCGGTATCAGACATGGTTCCTCCGTCCCGGTCCGGCGAGATCGCCTTTCCTTCGTGAGCCGACGCATCCGGACGATGCGTCAACCTCACTCTGTCAGACGTTCGGGGGGATCATATTGTTCCGACGCGCCGCCGGGTGTGTCGTCGGTCACCGACAGTGCTCACGACCGTTCGGCGAGCAGTTCGCGGACCATCGGCGCGACCCGGGTTCCGTACAGCCGCACCGCATCCATCAGAGAGTGGTGAGGCAGCGTGCCATAGCTGTACTTCAGGTCGAAACGGGTGAGTCCGAGCGTTCGCACGGTGCGCGCGATCTTGTGTGCCACGGTCTCCGGCGACCCGACGTGCATCGCTCCGTGCTCGATGTCGGCGAGGTACTCGGCGTAGGTCACCGGCGGCCAGCCACGGTCCCGGCCGATCCGGTCCCGTGCGCGCTTGAAGTGCGGGAACAATACCTCCCGGGCTTCGTCGTCGGTGTCCGCGACGAAGCCGGGGGCGTGGACGCCGACCGGCCGATCCGGCAGCCCGAACTCGTTGAGCGAGTGCCGGTACAGCTCCACGTAGGGCACAAAGCGCGCCGGGTCGCCCCCGATGACGGCCAGCATCAGCGCGAAGCCGTAGCGCGCGGCCCGCACCACCGACTCCGGTGAACCACCGACGCCGACCCAGACCGGAATCGTCCCGTTCTCCGACTTCGGGAACACCTCGGTGTTCTCCAGCGGCCGCCGGTGCGAGCCGGACCAGGTGACCGCCCGCTCCGGCCGCAGTGCGGCGAACAGGTCGAGCTTCTCGCTGAACAACCGCTCGTAGTCGGCCAGGTCGTATCCGAACAGCGGGAACGACTCGGTGAACGAACCGCGGCCCAGGGTCACCTCGGCACGACCGCCGGAGATGCCGTCCAGGGTGGCGAACCGCTCGTACACGCGGATCGGATCGTCGGAACTGAGCACCGTCACCGCACTACCGAGCTGGATGCGCCGGGTGCGGGCCGCGATGGCCGCGAGCACCATGTCGGGAGCGGACACCGCGAAATCGTCACGGTGATGTTCGCCGATACCGAATGCGTCGACGCCGACCTCGTCGGCGAGCACGCCCTGCTCGACGACGTTCCGGATCGTCTCGGCGTACGTCTGCAACGAGCCGTCGTCTCGCGCGTTGACGTCACCGAAGGTATCGAGCCCGAGTTGCACCACGGTGTTTGTCGTCATGGTGACAGCCTGCCAGCGCGCGGCGTGCCGGGGGCGGCAGCACCGAGATCGGCCGACATTCGGTGTGATCCGGTTCCGAACTTGCGGACGCCGGTGCCGCCGCGGCCCCGTCGGTCGGCAGCGAGTGCTAGGTGGCGGCGGGAACCGTCGGGGACGGTTCGTCGGCGTTCGCCAGTTCGCGTTCCTCCCGCAGCCGGGTCACCGCGTCCGACGACTCGAGGTCGCGATCGGCGAGGTACTGCCGGAGCGAGTAGGCGAAGGCGGCGGCCCAACCGACGATGACGACGACGTAGATCGCGGTCTGTGCGAGCGCGGGGATCTCGACGAGGTCGGCGCGCAGCAGGCTCCGCACGTTGGTCAGCACGATGATCCCGCCGACCGACGCACCCAGCAGTCGTGGCGGGATGTGTCGCACCAGCCAGGCCGCGATCGGCGCGGCGATCACGCCGCCGACCAGGATGGCTCCCACCCAGGCGAAGTTGATGCCCTGCGAGCCGAGGCTGAACAGGAAGCCGAGGCTGGCGGCGACCGCGATGATGAACTCGCTGGCGTCGATCGAGCCGATCACCTTGCGTGGTTCCAGACGACCGCTGGCCAGGATCGCGGGTGTACCGACCGGCCCCCAGCCGCCCCCGCCGGTCGCGTCGACGAAGCCGGCCACCAGGCCGAGCGGGGAGAGGAACCGACGGCGCAGCGGCTTACCCAAGTGCTGGCGGGGGATGCCCTGAAAGGTGAAGCGCAGCAGGATGTACAGGCCGAGCGCCAACAGGATGGCCGCCATGATCGGGGCGGCCGCTTCGGTCGACAGATTCGACAGCACGGTCGCGCCCAGGAAGGCGCCGATCGCACCGGGCAGCGCGATCCGGCGGACCACCCGCCAGTCGACATTGCCGAATCGCCAGTGCGATACGCCGGACACGAGGGTGGTGCCGATCTCGGCGAGATGCACGGTGGCCGACGCGGCGGCCGGATTGGTGCCGATCGCCAGCAGGAGAGTGGTAGTGGTGACGCCATAGGCCATGCCGAGGCTGCCGTCGACGAGTTGAGCGGCGAGGCCGACCAGGCCGATGAGGACGATGGTGCGCATGTGCGGAAGGTGCTTTCGCTAGGGAGGCAAGGACGAGTGCGGATCGGGCGCCGGTGGCCGGCCCGCCCTGGGGCTGCCGGGCTCGCCGATGGCGGACTCCGGTGGGTGGGAGACCCGTCAGCGACAGAGCATCGACGCGACGCGCAGCAGATCGACGCAGCGGCGTACCACCAGGGGCGGGCGCTGTGCCGGACCGGGCTCGTGCATGGCGGATATCGTACGGACGGACACTCGGGGCCGCCGAATCCAGCGCGCCGTCCGGATTCCGCTGCGCACAAGGGTTGACAGGCCGCGCGTGTGCAGGTTAGCGGTGCGACGCCGTCCTAGTCTCCTGGAGTATCGCCACCGGCCCGGTAGGTCACCAGCACGACACCGCTGGGCAGTGTCGTCACGTCGGTGCAGTCGAGGGATCGTGGCCCGGCGCCGGTGGCGAACAATGGTATTCCCGTACCGAACACCACCGGATTGATCTTGACCTGGATCTCGTCGATCTCGTCGGCGAGCTGAGTGGCGAGGTCGGAACCGCCGCACAGCCAGATATCTTGCCCCGCTTCATGTTTGAGATGCCGCACCTGCGCCGCGACATCGCCGGACATTGTGTCGACGGCCTGCGTGTCGATCGCCTGGTGGGTGACGACGATCTGACGGAGATGCGGGTAGGCGCCGTCGGGTAGCCCTGCGGCGACCGCCGGTGCGTAGGTGTGAGCGCCCATGATGACCGTGTCGAAACGCCGTGGCGACGCCGTAACGCCGAGGGCGTCGCGCACGTGTGCGGGGCAGGTCTCCGGATACCGGTCGAACAGTGCGGTGAGGGTGTCGGGATGGACGGGGAACGCGGCTGTGTCTCCCTCCTGGTCGGCGATGAAGCCGTCGACCGAGGTGGCGATGTAATACACCAGGCTGCGCATGGGAAACCTCCGACGGCGGCAGGGGATCGGCTGTCGAATCAAAGTACAACACATGTAGTGGTTGCTGGGATAGGCTGGTGAGTATGGTCGCCAATCCGCGCCGCCGGACCCACGTCACCGATGCGGCGTTGACGCTGTTGGGCAGCGAGGGCGGGCGGGCGCTGACGCATCGCGCCGTCGACCGGGCGGCCGGGGTGCCGACCGGTACCTGCGCTAACTACTTCCCGACGCGGCCGGACCTGCTGCTGGCCATGGCGCAGCGCATTTTCGAGCGACTCACCCCCGAGGAGGGGCGGCTCGCGACGCTTGCCGAGGTCCCGGTCGCCGACGCGCCCGCGGAGTACGTGGGCTATGTGGTCGAGCGACTGTTGGCCGACCCCGACCTGGCGCGAGCGCTCGTCGAACTTCGCCTGGCGGCGTCGAGGTCGCCGGAGATCTTCGAGGTCCTCGCGCCGGTGCTCCGCGACGGGCTGGACGCCGACGTCACCTTCCACGAGTCGCGGGGACTCGCCGGCGGACGGGAGCTAGTGCTGCTCCTGCATCACCTGGTCAACGGACTGGTCCTGGATACCGTGACCGTGCCGTTGGACCCCGACCGCGCTCCGGTCACCGTCGCCACGGAGGCGACCCGACGGCTGACGGGGCCGGATCAGTCCAGGTAGTCGCGCAGGACCTGCGAGCGCGACGGGTGCCGCAGCTTCGACATCGTCTTGGACTCGATCTGGCGGATCCGTTCCCGGGTGACGCCGTAGACCTGCCCGATCTCGTCGAGGGTGCGGGGCTGGCCGTCGGTGAGCCCGAAGCGGAGCCGGACGACGCCCGCCTCGCGCTCGGACAGCGTCTCCAATACCGACTGCAGCTGATCCTGCAGCAGGGTGAAGCTGACCGCGTCGACCGCCACCACGGCTTCGGAGTCCTCGATGAAGTCGCCGAGCTGGCTGTCGCCCTCGTCGCCGATGGTCTGGTCCAGCGAGATGGGTTCCCGGGCGTACTGCTGGATCTCCAGCACCTTCTCCGGGGTGATGTCCATTTCCTTGGCGAGTTCCTCCGGCGTCGGCTCGCGACCGAGGTCCTGGAGCAGTTCACGCTGGATACGACCGAGCTTGTTGATGACCTCGACCATGTGCACCGGGATGCGGATGGTGCGGGCCTGGTCGGCCATCGCGCGGGTGATCGCCTGGCGGATCCACCAGGTGGCATAGGTGGAGAACTTGTAGCCCTTGGTGTAGTCGAACTTCTCGACGGCGCGGATCAGGCCCAGGTTGCCCTCCTGGATGAGATCCAGGAAGGCCATGCCTCGACCGGTGTACCGCTTGGCCAGCGACACCACCAGACGCAAGTTGGCCTCGAGCAGGTGATTCTTGGCGCGGTTGCCGTCCCGCGAGATCCAGTTGAGATCCCGCTTCTGTGCGGTGCTGAGCTTCTCGCCGGATTCGACGATGCGGCGCAGCCGCTCGGTGGCGAACAGGCCGGCCTCGATCCGCTTGGCGAGCTCGACCTCCTCCTCGGCATTGAGGAGTGCGACCTTGCCGATCTGCTTGAGGTACGCGCGAACCGAGTCGGCCGACGCGGTCAGCTCGGCGTCCTTGCGGGCCTGCCGCAGCGCTTCGGACTCCTCTTCGTCCCAGACGAAGTCACCGGAGTTCTTCGCCGCCGCTTCGTCGTCCTTGGCGGCCTCGTCCTCGGCAGCGGTGTCCTTGTCCTTCGCAGCCTTCGCCTTGGCGCCGCCCTTGGCCGCAGCCTTCCCGGCCGTCCGGCCGCTCTTGCCGGACGATGCACCCTCGTCGTCACCGTCGCCGTCGTCCTCGCCGTCGGCCGTGTCGGTCTCGGCGTCGACGACGTCCAGGTCGTCGGTGTCGATCACGACGTCCTCGTCCAGTTCGGTATCCGGACCGTCGATGTCGTCGATCGACCCTGCCGTCGCGTCGGCGTCCTCGGCGGGTTCGGTACTGGGCTGCTCGGGAGCGGTGGCCTTCTTCGCCGGCCGCTTAGCGGGTGCCTTCTTCGCTGCCTTCTTGGCGGGCGCCTTGCGGGCAGGTGCCTTCTTCGCCGTCTTCTTGGCGGTCTTGCGGGCTGGCGCCTTCTCGGCCGTGGCCGACGCGGTCGACTCGTCGGCCGCGGCGTCCCCCTGGCGGGTCTTGGTGGCTGCCACGTACAACCTTTCGGAGGTGAATCTCAGAACATCTGCGCAGCATGAGCCGCGGCAGACGGGGCTTGGTTTTCTCGGTGCATCGTCACCGGTGTCGACCATTGTAACGACACCGGTGATCGCGATGCGACAAAGGCCAGGTCAGCGCGGGACGTGCGGGTCGGGCGCGACGCGTTTCGAACGCTAGATCCGCATGCCGCGCTGGACGGCCATCGCGGCACCCACGATGCCCGCCGTGTTCAGCAGCGCCGCGGGCACCACCGGAACCGTATTCGTCAGCAGCGGAATCCACTTCGCGGATTTGCGGCTGATCCCGCCACCGACGATGAACAGGTTCGGCCAGAACAGGGCTTCGTACTCCTTGAGCACCTCCGACACCTTCTCGGTCCACTTCTCGTAGGTCCAGCCCCGGTCTTCCTTCACCTTCGACGACGCCTGGTGTTCGGCTTCCTTCTTGCCGACCGTCAGGTGACCGAGCTCGGTGTTCGGGACCAGCCGGCCGTCGTTGAGGATGGCCGAGCCGATTCCGGTGCCGAAGGTCAGCATCATGACGACCCCCGGTACGCCTTTGCCGGCGCCGTACTCGTCCTCGGCCATACCGGCGGCGTCGGCGTCGTTGAGCACCGACACCTCCCGGCCGCCCATCGGCTTGCCGAACAGGTCGTAGACGTCGGTGCCGATCCACTCCTTGTCGATGTTGGCGGCGGTCCGCATCGTCCCGCCGGTGACCACACCGGGCAGCGTGATGCCGACCGGCCCCATCCAGCCGAAGTGCGCGACGACCTCGGCGACACCGTCGGCGACCGCGGGCGGGGTGGCGGGCTGCGGGGTCAGTACCTTGAACCGCTCACCGACGAGTTCGCCGGTGTTGAGGTCGACGATGCCGCCCTTGATGCCGGAACCACCGACATCGACGCCGAACGCGAGATGGTTTGGGGTGGACGAATTATCGGCTTCGGGAACGGGATTCTCGGTCATCGGTGACGTCCTCTCGTCGATGGCGGTGACTCCCGGCCGCCGGCCCGGTGACACGCTGTCCAGCTGTCAGGCTAGTCAGCGCGCGGGCGGGCCGCGCGGGGTCGGCCGAAAGTCGAGGACCGGCGCGGGGACTGACATCATGGGTGCGTGGACGATCGACAGATGCTGGACTCGCTCGGCGCAGTGGCCGTCGACGTCGCGCAGGCGGCGGCCGACCACGTCCGGCGCCGCCGCCCCGAATTGTTCGGGCGTACGACCGACGGCAGCGGTGCGACGGCCGAACCGGATGCGGTCGCGACCAAGTCGACACCGACCGACCCGGTGACGCTGGCCGACACCGAGACCGAGGAACTCATCCGGGCTCGGCTGCACGCATTGCGCCCGGGCGACGAGATTCTGGGCGAGGAGGAGGGCGGCAGCGTCGTCGTGCCGTCCGGGGTGCGGTGGGTGGTCGACCCGATCGACGGCACGGTTAACTTCATGTACGGCATCCCCGCCTACGCCGTCTCGGTCGCCGCACAGGTGCAGGGACGTTCGGTCGCGGGAGCGGTCGTGGATGTCAGCCGCGGCGTCACCTACTCGGCGATCTCCGGCGGCGGCGCGTTCGCCGAGACCGACGGTGCTCGGACTCGACTGCGGTGCAATCGAATCGGCCGGCTCGACCTCGCGCTGGTGGCCACCGGCTTCGGCTACGACGCCGACCGCAGGCGGGCGCAGGGGGCGATGGCCGCGGAGATCCTGCCGCGGGTGCGTGACCTCCGCCGGATCGGTGCCGCCGCACTGGACCTGTGCATGGTGGCCAGTGGGGCGGTGGATGCCCATTTCGAGCATGGCCTGAGTCCGTGGGATTGGGCGGCCGGTGCGCTGATCGCCGAGGAGGCCGGGGCGGTGGTTCTCACGCCGCCGCCGTCGTCGCGGTCGGCGGACGGGCACGTGACGATCGCGGTGGCGCCCGGGGTCGCCGACGAGTTCGTCGCGTTGCTGGACGAGGTGGATGCACGGACGCCGCTCGGGGCGGCCGCTCACTGATCGGCGGGCGCCGGGGCGCGTCGGTGCGCCGTCGGTGGTCGTCGGGGGCTGGTTTCGATACGCCGCTCCTTCGTCGCGGCTACTCAACCAGCGGGAAGGGCCGTCTCAGCCGGCGGGGAGACGGGTGTGCGACTTAACCAGCGGGGAGGTGGGCGCGCTGCTCGGCCGGCGGAGCGGGTGCGGCGCTCGGCGGGCGGGAGGGCGCGTCAGCAGGGCTGGGAGTGCACCGCCTGGACGAGCCCCGGATCGACGCCGGTCTTCGGGTTCTTCGGGTCGGCCGACCGCAGGGCCTCCAGGGCCGCCTGCGCGTCCTGGGATTGCTCGCGTCCCTTGTAGTACTCGCCGAGAGCGACGTCGACGCCTTGACCGGGCCGGCCGTCGTCGACGAGTTGCGCACACGGCAGCGCCAGCCACACCGCGGCGGCCGACGCCTTGCCCGCGGGACCGAACCGGATCTGGGCGACACAGTTCAGATCCTGGTTGGGGTAGAGCGTGTCGTCGCCGTAGGGATTGTCCGGCACCGGGTTGAAGCCCTGCGCGGTGAGATCGTCGGACACCGAACGAGCGGCACCGCGTTGCGTCGACGCATTGAGCACGCGCACCTGGAAGGTTGCCAGCGCGGCGGGGGCGACCGACAACATCTCCTCGCGGCTGACCGGGGTCAACGTCGGTGCGGCGGCGGACGGGGCCGGAGGGCCACCGGCCCGCGGCGGCGCCGGGGCCGCCGACGTCGAGGCGGACGCCGACGCGGGGGTGGGCTGATTGCATGCGGTCGGCACCGCATCGGCAGTCGACCCGGACAGCGCCACCACCCACGCCACCAGGCCGCCCACCAGCAGGACGACGGCGAGAATGATCGCCGGACGCTGCCGGCGGCGCCGATACGGGCGGCCCTTCTCGTCGGTCGAATACCCGGTCGTAATCTGCGAGACCACCGTGGATCGCGCTCCTCTCGTGCCGCTCAGCGCCCACTGTAGAGGGTCGGACGGGACGCGGAGCGGAGGCGGTGCGCAACACCTTCGGGCGGGTCGCGGTTGGGCGTCGCGCGCACCGAATACCGCCAGGGGTTGACCCTGGCGGGGTGCTCGACTACGCTACGGGCGCCTGCCCTCAGTGCAGGTGTATACGGCAGCAGACCGAACGTGACAAAGATCACGTCGATCCGGTGTATGACGGGTAACGAATTGCACCGCCCACGACGTTGTAGTGACGCCGGTAAGACAACCCCGGCGTGCTGCGCGCCCCTCGGCTGCCCGGCCATAAGTCGGCACCCCGAGACGGCGCTTTCCCTCGACCAAGTAAGGCACACGATGGCAACTGATTACGACGCGCCACGACGCACGGAGACCGAGGACCTGAACGAAGATTCCCTCGAGGAACTGAAGGCTCGCCGCAGTGAAGCACAGTCCGCGGCTGTCGACGTCGACGAAGGCGACACCGCCGAGTCGTTCGAACTGCCCGGCGCCGACCTGTCCGGCGAGGAGTTGTCGGTGCGGGTGATCCCCAAGCAGGCCGACGAATTCACTTGCACCAGCTGCTTTCTCGTCTATCACCGCAGCCGCCTGGCACGCGAGAACGGTGCCGAGATGATCTGCGTCGACTGCGCCTAGACAATCCTGCGCTGACGAGGAAACCCCGCGCTGACGACGCCGGCCGCAGCACCCGCGACCGGCGCGCGGCGCGACCGAGACCGGTTAGCGGCTGTCGGAGCGGGGGAGTTCGGACGCGGTGGGCGGCGCCGCCGCGTCGGTGAGATCCAGCGCCGCGAGAACCTTCTCCGGACGCCGGGTGGACACGAGCCAGTACGGCGTCGGGTCGTCCGGATCGTCCAGCACGAGCAACACCATCGATTTCACCCATGCGTGGTGCATGAGGAAGGCGGCCGGATCGAGCTGCCTGCCCATCGCCGCACTCTTCGCCGATGGGGGAATGACGGCACCGCGCGCCATGACCGACCGCGGCAGTCGTGCCTTGCCCGCGCGCAGCTCCCGGTCCGCGGTCACCACGACCTGAGGCCGTCCCAGCGACCACAGGACGGCCGCCACCAACAGCCCGACAATCACGTAGCCGACGATGCTCCACGCCGCCTGACGTGCCGCCAGCTGAATTTCGTACCCGACAAGGCCGACGAAGATGGCCGCCGCGACCCACCACCACCACGGCACTGTCAGCCGTTCGGCGTAGCGCGGACGCGGGTCCACCGGCCGGTCGGCCGTCGCGGGTGGTTCGGAGTCGCTCACGTTTGCCAGCGTAGTCTGCCTGCGTGTCCGACGAATCGACCCCCGCTGCACCGCCCGCCGGCTCGTCCGCGGTGGAAGCCCCATCGCCGGCGGAGCCGGTCTCGGGAGATTGCCCACCGGTCCCGATCGTCCGGCTGGACCCGGAGATCGAGTTGCCGGTGCGTGCCCATCCGGGCGACGCGGGAGTCGACCTGTGCTCGACCGTCGACCTGGAACTGCGGCCCGGCCGGCGCCAACTGGTCGGCACGGGCATCGCGATCGCTCTCCCGGTCGGCACTGTCGGTCTCATTCACCCCCGATCCGGTCTGGCCGCCCGCACCGGACTGTCGATCGTGAATACGCCCGGCACCATCGACGCCGGGTATCGCGGGGAGATCAAGGTCTGCCTGGTCAACCTGGATCCGGACGAGACGATCTCCATCGCGCGCGGCGACCGCATCGCCCAGCTCGTCGTCCAGCGGGTCGAACTCCCCGACTTCGTCGAGGTGGCCACCCTCGACGACACCAGCCGCGGCGCCGGCGGATATGGCTCGACCGGAGGTCACGCGGTCCTCGGCGACCGCGATCCATCCTGACCTCGCCGCGTGCTCACGGTCGGCGACCCGTGGACTACCGTGAGGAATCGGGGAGGTAACAGGGGGTTCCAGCGGTCGGGACCGGCGTGGCCGGGCCGAACAGGAGAGGGTGAGCTGATGGCATCGGACGACGCACCACGCATCGGGCAGGCATTGGGGCCCTACGACATCGACGCGTTGGCGACAGCGGCGGAGGATCTGCAGAATTCGCACCTCGACCTCGGTTCGGTGCTCGTGCCGGTGGTGGAGGGCGGTCAGGTGACTGTCGAGATGTCCGGCGACCACCAGCCGGAGGCCGTCTACCTGGACACGCCGCACGGTCGGATCGGTGTGCTGGCGTTCGCCGCGCCCAAGTCGCCCGGCCAGTGGCGCGAGGTGGTGCGCGAGCTGGCCGAGTCGCTGCGCAACGACGGCGCGACCACCAGCATCGAGGACGGCCATTGGGGACGTGAGGTCATCGCCGAAGTCCCGGGCGGCGTGCACCGATTCATCGGCGTCGACGGCCCGCGCTGGATGGTGCGGTGCGTGGCGAGCGGGCCGACCGAGTCGGCGGCCGACCTCGCGCAACTCGCTCGTGCGGTGCTCGCCGAGTCGGTCGTGCGGCGCGGGACCGACCCGGTGCCCCCGCGCGAGATGCTGCCCATTGTGCTGCCGCCGGTGCTGGCCGAACAGGTGGCCGCCGCGCAGCAGCAGATGTTTGCCGAAATGAACGGTGAGGCAACCGATCCCGAAAGCTCCGACCAGGCCGGAGCGAATGCCGGCGCCGGCATGGTCGCGCCGCACGGTCTGCCCGATCAACCGCCCACGCCTGCCCCCGAGCCCGCCGGCGGCGCCGAGGACGACGAACAGACGCGCGTCCCCGGAGGCGCGCTCGATCAGCTCGACCAGGCCGTCCTGGTCAGTGAGGACACCCCGGTGGCCGACGCCACCGGCGCCACGGCCGCCGACACCGACGACCGGTCCGCCGCCCCCGACGACGACGCCCCCGAACCGTCGCGCGGGTCGGCGATGCAACGGTTCCGCCGTAAGCGCCGCTAGCGCGCGGTCAACGCCAGCCAGCCGTCCGCGCACGACCGGCCGAGTAGCGCCGCGTCGGTGCCCCAGCCGGTCAGGGTGACCTCGCGGAGAGCCGATCGCGGTGCCGCCGCACACCATGCCCGGGCAACGGCGATCGGGTGCAGCGGGTCGTCCGTCGCGGCGACGACCGCGAGCGGCACCCGCAGCGTGGCGATCGCCGCGAGCTCGGGTGCGCGATAACGCGCCGCGTCCGTCAGTTGCCGGATCAGCGCGGGATACAGATGCCGCCACGACCGGGACAGCTCGTCGGCCAGCCAGCCGGGACTGCTCGCCACCATGGCGTCGACGGTGGCGTCGAGGCCGTCGTCGGCGAGTGCGTGCGCGGTGGCCCGGGCGCTGGCCGCGGCCAGCGAGCCGTCCGGGGAGCCGCTCCACCCGGGCAGCGCCGCCCACACGCCGGCGCAGCGCTGCGGGCCCGCTGTCAGAGCCCACTCGACGGCGATCGCGGCACCGATCGACACCCCGCCGACCAGGACCCGCCGGTGGCGGTCCGATGCCGCGTCGAGGGCCCGCCGGTGCCCGGCGACGAGGTCCGCGGTCGGTGCCGGGGCGATCAGCTCGACGCCCAATCGGGCGGCCGCCGGCCCGAAGGCGCGCCGCACATAGTCGTCGTCGGAGCCGGTGCCGGGCAGCGCGATCAGCGTCGAGGGCGCCTCGCGGGGCGGGCGGTCGTCGGTGGGCATGTGACGATCATCCCGTGCGTTGTCGACAGTGAGCACGGAGGTCTACGCTGGCCCTTGACACGCCCGTTCTCCCGTGACGTCGCCGATACTGCGGCGGCCCTCGCCGACCGCTCGTGCCCGGGAGAATGCACCCGAACCACCTGACATCTCCACTGGAGGTTGTGATGCCCACCGCCGGATATCTCAAGCGCTTGACGAAGCGGTTGACCGAGGATCTCGGCGACGCCGACGCGGCGCAGATCGCCGAGGAATCGCATGCGACCGGCGCGCAGCGTGCGGCCGAATGCTGTCGCGGCGACGAGGTGACGATGCACGGCGAGCTGCGGTCGGTCGAGACGTGTTCGCGCCAGGCGAAGACCGGCGTCAAGGCCGAGTTCTTCGACGGTTCGGACGTGGTATACCTCAAGTGGCTCGGCCGCAACCGGATTCCGGGCGTCGAACCGGGCCGCAAGCTGACGGTCCGCGGCCGGTTGGCCGAGCACGACGGCTACAAGGTGATCTACAACCCGTACTACGAGCTGTATGGCACGGAGGACTGAGCCGGGCGACCCCGGAGCGTCTCCCGGACAGGCCGATCCCGAGCCGATCCCGACCGGAGAGCCCGCCGCCGAGGCGGAGTCGGTGCCGACCGTCCTGGATCAGCTCGGCGGCGTCTCCGGCCTGATCTATTCGACGGTCCCCATCGTCGTCTTCGTCCCCGTCAACGCCGCCTGGGGATTGCGGGCGGCGATCATCGCGGCACTGGTGGTCGCGGTTGCCGTCTTCGCGATCCGGCTGGTGCGCCGCGAGCCGATCAGCCCCGCGATCTCCGGCCTGATCGGCGTCGCGATCTGCACGTTCATCGCCTACCGCGTCGGCGACGCCAAGGGCTACTTCCTGTTTGGCATCTGGGCATCGCTGGCCTACGCCGCCGCCTTCGTGGCGTCGATCGTGGTGCGATGGCCGCTGATCGGCGTCGCCTGGAACCTGATCAACGGCGAGGGCACCGGCTGGCGCCGCCACCGGCCCACGCTCCTGGCCTACGATCTCGCGACCGCGTTCTGGGCGTTGGTCTTTGGTGCTCGGTTTCTGACTCAATCATCGCTCTACGACAACGACGCCACCGGCTGGCTCGCGGTCACCCGCATTGCCATGGGCTGGCCACTGACCGCCGTGGCCGTCGCCGTCACCATCTATCTGGTTCGGCGTGCGGACCGCCAGGAGGCGGTCGCACCCACCGGTCAGGCCTGAGCCGCGGTGTCGGCGTCCGTGCCGGTCTGCGGCCGGGTGATCTGCATCGCGTCGTAGAGCGCCGGTTCGTACTCCTCCGGTGCGATGAACACCAGCTCGTCGCCCGCTTCGATCGGGCTGTCGCGCTCGGGCACGATAACCCGGCCACCGCGCAGAATCGCCACCAGCGCGGCCTCCCGCGGCAACATCAGCTTGCGAACAGGTTTCCCGGCGAGCGGCGTGTCCGCGGGCAGCGTCAGTTCCACCAGGTTGGCCTGCCCCTGCCGGAACGTCATCAGCCGCACCAGATCTCCGACGGACACCGCCTCCTCGACCAGGGAGGCCAGCAGCCTTGGGGTGGACACCGCGTAGTCGACACCCCAGTCCTCGCCGAACAGCCACTCGTTGCGCGGATCGTTGACCCGGGCGACGACCCGGTTGACCGCGAATTCGGTCTTGGCCAGCAGGCTGACGACGAGGTTGGCCTTGTCGTCGCCGGTGGCCGCGATCATCACATCGAACGACTGCAGGCCGGCCCGCTCCAGATTGGACAGCTCGCAGGCGTCGGCCAGCAGCCAGTGCGCCCGCGGGACGGCGTCGACGTCGATGTGGCCGGCGTTGCGCTCGAACAGCGTCACCTCGTGGCCGTTGGCGATCAGCTCGCGGGCGATGGAGCGGCCGACCGCGCCGGCACCGGCGATGGCGACTTTCATGGGATTCTCCTCGCGTCCTCGGCGGACCGGTGGGTGGGTCCGGCTGCGGTACAGGTCATTCGGCCGGTGCGGGGCCGGCGGCCAACTTCCGCGCCTCGGCCAGGTTGTCCAGCAAGACCGCCGCGAAGACCACGTCGTCCTGCTGCAGCACGGTGCGGCCCTCCGGGAGGATCGGCCGGCCCAGCCGGTTCAGGAAGGCGATGCGGGCGCCGGTCAGTTCCTGGAACTTGATGGCGGTGGTGCCGATCCACGACTCGTCAATATCTAGCTGCGCGATCCCGACCGTGCCGGACGGATCCCGCCACTCCAAGACCGCCCGCTCACCGAGCGCGGAGACGAATCGTTCGGTCGTCCACGGGACGGTCGCCACCGTCGGGATGCCGAGTCGCTCGTAGACCTGGGCGCGGCCGGCGTCGTAGATGCGCGCCACGACCCGGTCGACGTCGAACTGCTCGCGTGCCACCCGGGCGGAGATGATGTTCGAGTTGTCGCCGGACGACACCGCGGCGAAGGCGTCGGCGCCCTCGATACCGGCACGTTCGAGGACCTCGCGGTCGAAACCGACGCCGACGACGGTCGTGCCGGTGAACTCGTCGGACAGGCGTGCGAACGCCGACGGGTCGCGGTCGATGATGGCCACCTCGTGGCCGCGCCGCTGCATCGCCAGCGCCAGTGCCGAGCCGACCCGGCCGCACCCCATGATCACTACCCGCACGTCGATCCTTCCCGCGTTCTCCCAGCCGGTGACCCTGGCATCCGCGATCCCGGTCCGGGTCGCGGCGACCTCGAACCTACCCGCCCCGCGCATCGCACGGGATGTCGACGCGCATGTCCGCCGCCGGCACCGGCGCGCGCCGTCGGTCACCCCGGGAGGGTCCTGGTGGTCAACGGTCAGGCGACGACCTAGTGTTGCCTGGTGTCCACCGTGTCGAAGGCGTCCGTGGCGACCAAAAGGCTGCTCCTGGGGCGACCGTTCCGCAGCGACAAACTCGGTCACACGCTGCTACCCAAGCGGATCGCGCTACCGGTCTTCGCCTCCGACGCCATGTCTTCGGTCGCCTACGCGCCGCAGGAGATCTTCCTGGTCCTCTCGGTCGCCGGCCTGTCGGCGCTCGTCTACACCCCGTGGGTGGCCCTCGCCGTCGCGGTGGTGATGACCGTCGTCGTGGCGAGCTACCGGCAGAACGTGCACGCCTATCCCTCCGGCGGCGGTGACTACGAGGTCGCCACCGTCAACCTCGGCCCGACCGCCGGCCTCACCGTCGGTAGTGCACTGCTGGTCGACTACGTGCTGACGGTCGCCGTGTCGATCTCGTCGGCGGCGGAGAACATCGGGTCGGCGATCCCGTTCGTCAACGAGCACCGCGTGTGGTTCTGCGTCGCGGCGATCGTGCTGCTCGCGGCGGTCAACCTGCGCGGCATCAAGGAGTCCGGCACCTTCCTGGCCATCCCGACCTATGCGTTCATCTTCAGCGTGCTGGCGATGCTCATCTGGGGGTTCACCGAGGTCTTTCTCCTCGACCGACCGGTGCGCGCGGAGACCGCGGACTTCGGCATCCGGGCGGAGAACGACCATTTGGTCGGGATCGCCTTCGTCTTTCTCATCGCGCGCGCCTTTTCGTCCGGCTGCGCCGCCCTCACCGGTGTCGAGGCGATCAGCAACGGGGTGCCCGCGTTCCGGAAACCCAAGTCCCGCAACGCGGCGACCACATTGTTCTTGCTGGGGGCGATCGCGATCGTGCTGCTGCTCGGCATCGTGTTGCTCGCCCAGAAGATCGGCGCCAAGTATGTGATGGATCCGGCGACCGACCTGACCGGCGCGCCGCCCGGATACCAGCAGAAGTCGATGATCGCGCAGCTCGCACACGCGGTCTTCGACGGCTTTCCACCGGGCTTCTACTTTGTGGCGATCGCCACCGCCCTGATTCTGGTGTTGGCCGCCAACACCGCCTTCAACGGATTCCCGGTGCTCGGCTCGGTGCTGGCCCAGGACCGATTCCTGCCGCGCCAGTTGCACACTCGCGGCGACCGGCTGGCGTTCAGCAACGGCATCATCTTCCTGGCCGTCGCCGCCATCGCGTTCATCGTCGCCTTCGGCGGGGAGGTCACTGCCCTCATCCAGCTCTATATCGTCGGTGTGTTCGTCTCGTTCACGCTGAGCCAGATGGGCATGGTCCGACACTGGACGCGGCTGCTGCGCACCGAGACCGATCCCCATGCGCGGCGGCGGATGCTGCGGTCGCGGGTCATCAATGCGATCGGCCTGGTGATGACGGCCACGGTGCTGGTGGTGGTGCTGATCACCAAGTTCACCGCCGGCGCCTGGATCGCGATCCTCGCGATGGTGATCCTGTTCGTACTGATGAAGCTGATCCACCACCACTACGCATCCGTACAACGGGAACTCGACCGCGCCGACAGCGAGGACGAGGACGTCCTGCCCAGCCGCACCCACTCCATCGTGCTGGTGTCCACCCTGCACCTCGCGACGCGGCGCGCGCTGATGTACGCCCGTGCCACCCGCCCCGACGTGCTGGAGGCCATCACCGTCAACGTCGACGACCGGGAGACCCGAAAGCTGGTGTCCGAGTGGGAGGCCAGCGACATCACCGTGCCACTCAAGGTCGTTGCGTCGCCGTACCGCGAGATCACCGGACCGGTGATCGACTACGTGCGGCGCGTCCGCCGCGAGTCGCCGCGCGACGTGATCACCGTGTTCATCCCCGAGTACGTGGTCGGCCATTGGTGGGAGCACATCCTGCACAACCAGTCGGCGTTGCGGCTCAAGACGCGACTGTTGTTCGAGCCGGGGGTGATGGTGACGTCCGTGCCGTGGCAGTTGCGGTCATCCGACCGGCGCAAGGACGATGTCACCTACAACGCGCCGGGCGATACCCGGCGTGCCCGTGGCGGCGTCGACCGATGAGTGTCGACCGATGAGTGTCGACCGGTGAGTTCGGGCCGGTTGCCGGACTCCGGCGCGGGGAAGGATTCGGATTCGGCGGCGGGGGAGTCCGCGCCGCCGACGCTTTCGCTCACCCTCGACCGCCCCGCCAACGGCGGTGAGGCCGTCGGCCGTGCCGAGGACGGTCGCGTCGTGTTCGTGCGCGGCGGTATTCCGGGTGAGCGGGTGATCGCGCGCGTTGTCGACGACCGGCACGAGAAGTTCTGGCGCGCCGACGTTGCAGAGGTCGTCGCGCCGTCCCCGCACCGCATCGCGCCGCTGTGCGCCGCCGCCGCCCACGGCGCGGGCTGCTGCGACCTGTCGTTCGTCGACCCGGCATTCGCCCGTCGGCTCACCGGCACCGCGCTGGCCGACGTGCTGTCCCGGATCGGACACGTGCCGGACGACGTCATCGACCGGTCGGGGCTGCGCGACGACGGCGTCCGGTCGTTGGGCGGACCCGACATCGGATGGCGGATCCGCACCCGCCTGACCGTCGACGACGACGGCCGGCCTGGGCTGCATGTCCGGCAGGGCCCGGGCATCGTCACCGGCCACCGGTGCGCCCAACCTGATCCGGTACTCCTCGACGCGATCGACGAAGCCGGCTATCGCCCGGGTGCCGAACTGGCCGCCGTACTCGACGCGGCCGGCCGGCCGCACGTGGTCGAGATCGCCCCGGCGGCACCGGTATCCGGCCAGAACCGGAGCGCTTGATCCCGGCGGGCGGCGCAGCGGCGGCGGCGCAGCCGGGAGGCGCCGCGTGCACAGCGGCGCATCGTCGGCGACCCGGTCGCCGAGCACCGGGTCGGCAGCCGCGTCTGGCGGGTACCGGTCACCGGGTTCTGGCAGGCACACCGCAACGCGCCGTCGGTCTACGCCGACACCGTCACCGAGATGGTGGCTGCGGCCGGCGTGGACGCCGCGGTGTGTTGGGATCTCTACGGCGGGGCAGGCGTCTTCGCCGCTGCGTTGCTGGACGGGCAGGATAGCGAGGCCGCCGCCGGTGGGGCGGGCACGGTGCATGTGGTGGACGCCGATGCCGGTGCCATTGCGGCGGCGCGGGAGACGTTCGCCGGTGACGACCGGGTCGTGCTCCACCACGGCGATGTCGCCCGGCAGGTTCCCGACCTGCCGTCACCGGATGTCGTCGTCCTCGACCCGCCGCGGACCGGAGCCGGGCCGGGCGTGATCGCCGGGGTTGCCGCGGCGGCACCGGGCCTCATCGTGCATATCGGTTGCGACGCTGGACGATTGGCGCGTGACCTGGCCCGATACGCCGAAGCCGGTTATCGGGTCGCCGACCTGCGTGCCTTCGATGCATTCGGACTGACCCACCACGTCGAGGCGATCGCGGCGCTGGTACCCGCGTGACCGCGAGTGACCGACGACGCGGTGCCGGTGGTCAACGGGCTTGTGCCGCAGCGAGTTCCGCCGACAGGGCGGCGTTGCGCGCGGCGAAGGCGTGCCAGTGGTCCGGGGTGCGGCCGGCGAGCGCCCGGCCGCGTTCCTCCGGCATCCGACGTAGCGTCCATGTGTTGAACACCCCCCGGTGCGCTTT
The DNA here is from genome assembly GCA_039527305.1 of Gordonia sinesedis. GTDB lineage: Bacteria > Actinomycetota > Actinomycetes > Mycobacteriales > Mycobacteriaceae > Gordonia > Gordonia sinesedis. The sequence continues at coordinate 354,614 of BAAAJU010000004.1, forward strand.
CAGCACGAACAGCATTCCGTCGTGCCAGCCCCGCACGGTGAGATCCTGCGGCTGGGTATCCAGCACCCGCTGCGGCGCGGTGGCCCAGGCGAGCGCCTCCAGCTCCTCCTGAATCTCGTGCGCCGCCTCGAACGCCAGACGGCCAGCGGCCAGGTCCCGCAGCCCCTCGAGCGCCGCGTGCGCCTCCGCGCAGACGTCCGGTGCGCGCGTCAACACTCGCCGGATCCGGTCGGCGAAGCCCGCCGCGTCGGTGCCGGACACACCCCGCAACTCCGCGAACGACACTGCCGCGGAAGACATCCGGCCGCCGGCGGAAGCACTGCCGGCGCCGGTCAGGTGCAGCGGCCACAACCGGGTGAGCGCCCGCTGCACCAATCGGGCCTTCACGACTCCGAGATACGGGCCGAACGCCTCCTGCGTCGCCGCCGGCCGCACGGTCACCACATCCAGTCGGGGACACCGGGGATCGGTCGTCAGCACCAGCCACGCCGGTACCTCCTGGCCGCCGCGCGCCCGATTCCAGCCGGGCAGCGTGCGCTCCAGCAGATTGCGTTCCAGCCACATCGCCTCGTGCACCGACCCGCACACCATCGCCTCCACCGAGGCAATCCGCGGCACCATGCGCCGCAGGTGGCGCCGGCTGCCGACATTGCCCCAGTACGACCGGGTGCGCGCACGCAGATCGGTCGCGCGGCCGAGATAGATCACCCGCTGCCGCTCGTCACGGAAGCGATAGACCCCCGGCTCGCGCGGCAGCAGCGCGCACGTGTCCCGTGCGGTCGAGACGACCGTCACCGCACGTCGGCGTAGCCCGCCGGCAGGCGCACCCGATGTCGATCGCCGGCGCGTTCGAGCTGAGCGGCGACCGCGACGATCAGATCTTCCCGGCCCGGGGCCGCGACCAGCTGCACGGCCAGCGGACGGTCGGCGTCGTCGGTGCCCGCCGGCAGCGACGCGGCCGGATTGCCGAGCGCATTCCAGATGCTGGTGTACCCGGCGACCGGCGCCGCCTTCCACAGCGTCGCCACCAACGAGGTGCTGTCCAGCTGATCGGCGATCGGCGCGGCGGTCGCCGTCGTCGGCATCAGCAGCACGTCGATGTCGCCGAAGAACCGGGTGTTCCACTCGCGGGTGATCCGCTCCAGGCGGGCGCGCAGCCACCGGGACCGTCGTGGCCCGTCCAGCAGCCGGGCGCCGCGCAGAAACCGCCGGGTCCGCGGCTCGAATAGATCCGGCCGGTCGGCGCCGGCGGCACCGTCGCGGACGCCGCCGGCGACGAGTGCCATGAACTCGGGCGCGACCCTCGGGTAGCCCGGGTCGACCTCGCGGACATCGTGGCCGAGGGAGGCGAGGAGCGCGGCCGTCGCGGTCAGCGCCGCGCGCACCGACGGATCCGCACCCGGGACCCCGGGGCCGGTCACCGCCGCCGAGACGGCGATCCGCAATGGTGCCGGATCGGTCGCGGCGGCCGCGATCAGGTCGGGAAGCGGTCGGCCGGAGGCATCGAGCGCGACGGCCGCGCCGTCATCGGCCGCACCCGGGTCGCGGCGGGCGGCGGACGGGTCGGCCAGCACCTGGTAGAGCAGCGCGGCGTCGGCGACCGAGCGGGTGAGCACGCCGAGTTGGCCGAGCCCGCGCCAGAGCTCGTCGTGCGGCGCCGAGCTGACCCGGCCGGCACCCATCTTGAGGCCGAACAATCCGGTCCAGGCGGCGGGCAGCCGGATGGAGCCCCCACCGTCGCCACCGGTGGCCGCCGGTACCAGGCCGGCGGCGACCGCGGCGGCGCTGCCGCCGGACGATCCGGCCGCCGACAGCGGGGGTCCGTCGGTGGGGCTCCACGGATTGCGGGTGATCCCGAAGGTGCGGGTTTCGGTGAACGGCCAGATACACAGTTCGGGGACCGCGGTCTTGCCGACCGGGATCGCGCCGGCCGACCGCAACCGGGCGACGATGTCGGCGTCGGCGGGTGCCGGGGTGGTGAATGCGCGGCCGCCGTGCGAGGTGACGACGCCGGCGACGTCGGTGTCGTCCTTGATCGCGATCGGGACGCCGTGCAGCGGCCCGGGTGCCGCGTCGCTCATGGCGGCGTCCAGCGCGGCCGCGTCCCGGCGCGCATCGTCGTCGAACACGGTGGTGAACGAGCGCAGTACCGGATCGTGCCGGGCGATCCGGCGCAGCGCGGCATCGACTTCCGCAGCGGCCGTCGTCGTGCCGTCGGCGACCCGGGCGGCGGTCTCGGTGACACCGGGCGGCGGGTCGACGCCCGCGTCGGCTGCGATCGGTGGGGTCATGGCCCTAACGTTAGGCGGCGGGACCGACGACGCGGGTCCGTAGACTGTCACACACGGATCGGTACGCGAGGTTCACTCAGTTCAGCGGTGGGTGGACCGGCGCACGCACTTTGATGGAGGAGTTCGATGGGTGTCCTGGACCGGATCGATTCACCGGCCGACGTGCGTGCCCTGTCGGCGGCCGAGGTCGAGACGCTTGCCACCGAGATTCGGCAGTTCCTCATCGAGAAGGTGTCGGCGACCGGTGGTCATCTCGGGCCCAACCTGGGGGTCGTCGAGCTGACCCTGGCGTTGCATCGGGTCTTCGACTCACCGTCCGACCCGGTGATCTTCGACACCGGCCACCAGAGCTACGTGCACAAGATCGTCACCGGCCGCCGGGACGGATTCGACCAGTTGCGGCAGCGCGGCGGCCTGACCGGCTACCAGGAGCGGGCGGAGAGCGCTCATGACTGGGTGGAGTCGTCGCATGCGTCGGCGGCGCTGTCCTATGCCGACGGACTGGCGAAGTCGTTCGCGCTCACCGGCCAGGACCGCACCGTGGTCGCCGTCGTCGGGGACGGTGCGCTCACCGGCGGCATGTGCTGGGAGGCGATCAACAACATCGCCGCCGGCGATCGACCCGTCGTCATCGTCGTCAACGACAACGGTCGGTCCTATGCGCCGACCATCGGCGGACTCGCCCAGCACCTGTCGTCGCTGCGACTCCAGCCGGGTTACGAGCGGTTCCTGGACGAGACACGACGCGCGGTCAAGTTGCTCCCGGTGGTCGGCTCGTCGGCTTACGCGGTGCTGCACGGGATGAAGAGCGGTGTCAAAGACCTGCTCGCACCGCAGGCGATGTTCACCGACCTCGGACTCAAGTACGTCGGCCCGGTCGACGGCCACGACATCGACGCCCTGGAATCGGCGTTGAGCGCCGCCCGCTCGTTCGGCGGCCCGGTGATCGTGCACACCGTGACCCGCAAGGGAATGGGATTCGCCCCGGCGGAAAACCACGAGGCCGACCAGATGCACTCCACCGGGGTCATCGACCCGGTCACCGGCCGCGCCAAGTCGGTGGCGCCGCAGGACTGGACGTCGGTGTTCTCCGCCGCTCTCTGCGAGGCGGGCACCGTCCGGGACGACGTCGTCGCGATCACCGCCGCGATGCCCGGCCCAACCGGATTGAGCGCCTTCGCCGACCGCTTCCCGGACCGCATGTTCGACGTGGGCATCGCCGAACAGCACGCGATGACATCGGCGGCGGGCCTCGCCCTCGGCGGACTGCATCCGGTGGTGGCGATCTATGCGACGTTCCTCAACCGCGCCTTCGATCAGTTGCTGATGGACGTCGCCCTACTCAAGCTCCCGGTCACCCTGGTGCTCGACCGATCCGGGATCACCGGCCCGGACGGTCCCAGTCACCACGGCATGTGGGACCTGTCGCTGATGGCGCTGGTCCCCGGACTGCGGGTCGCCGCCCCGCGCGACGCCGTGCGGCTGCGGGAGGAGTTCGACGAGGCGCTCGCCGTCGACGACGGTCCGACCGCCCTCCGCTTCTCGAAAGGCGCGGTGCCGGAAGATATCCGCGCGGTAGAGCGGCTGGCCGACGGCGTGGACGTGCTGCGTCGCTCGACGCCCGCGGTCGGCCCGGCCGCCGGGGACGTCTTGATTGTCGCGGTCGGCGCGTTCTGCGCGCTGGCGATCGACACCGCCGACCGGTTGCGCAGCCAAGGTATCGACGCGACCGTCGTTGACCCGAGATGGGTGCTGCCGGTTCCGGATTCGGTGGTCGAGCTGGCCGGCCGGCACCGGCTGGTGGTGACGCTGGAGGACAGCGGGGTGCACGGCGGCGTCGGTTCGGCGGTGGCGTCGGCGGTCTCGGTCGCCGACGTGCCGGTTCCGGTGCAGCAGCATGGAATCCCGCAGCAGTTCATCGCCCACGCCTCCCGCGGCGAGATTCTCGACGAACTCGGTCTCACCGCGCAGGATCTCGCCCGGTCGATCACCGCGACCGTCGCCCGGATGCAGTCCGCACCCGAACTCGACCAGCAGCACATCACCGACGACGCGCCGGCACATGCCGAGCGCAGCGGTGACGAGTAGCGCACCGGCGCCGCACCCTACGGCGACGTGTCGGCCGTGCTGCCCTCGTCGACGACCTCCCGCAACGCCTCGGCGATCGGGCCGGCGCACAGGTACCGCTGCCACGGCCGGGCCTGACCGGCGGTCAGACGCGCATCGACCGCCTCCGCGGTGATCGGCGGTTCGATGCCATCCCAGCAGAGCTGCCGCACGAGGTCGGGGGCCAGCAGGTTCTCGGCGGGTAGCCCTCGACGTTCGGCGATGTCGGCGACCACCGGACGCACGCGAGCGGCCCGGGCCGCCGCCTCCGGATTGCGTTGTTCCCAGCGGCTGATGGGCGGCAGTCCGGTCGTCGGTGTCCGCCGTGGGGGCAACTGATCGTCCGGCAGGTCCGTGGCCCGCCGGACCGCGCCCAGCCAGACACCGGCCTGCCGGCGTTGCCGCGGCCCGCCGAACACCGGGAGGGCGGTGAGTTCGGCGATCGAGGACGGCTTCGCGGTAGCGGCGGTGATGATCGCCGAGTCGGGCAGCACGCGGCCCGGCGCGACATCCCGGCGTTCGGCGAGTTCGTCACGGGCGGACCACAATTCACGTACCACCGCGAGCGAGCGGACGTCCTTGACGGTGTGGACGTTGGCGGTTCGGCGCCAGCGGTCGGGCCGCGGCGGCGTCGCGGGCCGGGTGAGCACGTACTCGAACTCCTCCTGTGCCCACCGGTCCTTGCCGGTGGCGACCAGCGCGGCGTCGACCGCGTCGCGCAGTTCGACCAGTACCTCGACGTCGAGTGCCGCGTAGTTGAGCCAGTCGGCGGGCAGTGGCCGGCGCGACCAGTCGGCGGCGCCGTGTCCCTTGCGGAGACCGAGGTGCAGGAACTCGGCGACCATGGCCGCGAGATTGACCTTGGCGATGCCGAGCAGTCGACCCGCCAGCTCGGTGTCGAACAGCCGGGCGCAGCGAAAGTCCAACTCGCGCAGGCATGGCAGATCCTGGTCGGCGGCGTGCAGCACCCACTCCGGGCCGTCGAGGGCGTCGATCACCGGCGCCAGCGCCTCCGGCGCGTTGATCGGATCGAGCAGGAAGGTGCCCGCACCGGGCCGGCGGATCTGGATGAGGTAGGCGCGCTGCGAATATCGGTAGCCCGACGCCCGTTCGGTGTCCACCGCGATCGGGCCGGACCCGGCGGCGAGCAGTCGTGCGGCCTCGGCGAATTCGGCCGGGGTGGACAGCACCGGCGGCACGCCGTCGGCGGGCTCGGTCAGCGGCTCGACGACGGGTTCGTCGGCGAGTTTCTCGTCGGCCGTGCCGGAAGACGACGTTGCGCCAGGCTCGCGCGGGGGCGCCGCGTCGGAATTCTCCGGGTCGGCCGCCGCGGTCACGCCGAACCGAGCTCGGTCACGCCGACCGGCGGCAGACCGGCCGCCGAGCACAGCACGTCGCAGAAGGCCTCGAGATGCCCGCCGAGCCCGTCCGCGGTCGGCGCCGTCCACGATGCCCGCAGCTCCAGCTGGTGGGCACGCGGCGGACCGGCGATGTCGCCGTAGCGCACGGACGTGGTGGACGTGACGGTGCCGCCCAACGCGGTGACCTCGATCGGGGAACGGTCCGTACCGGAACCGGCATCCGGCGGGGATGCGGTATCGCCGACCGGGACGCCCAGGGCGTCGCTGAGCCAGCTCCACGCGACCTCGGGCAGCAACGGGTCCATCGCCAATGCCGCTTCCACCTCGGCCTGGATGTAGGCGACCAGCCGCATCGTCCCGTTCCAGGCGTCCTGCCCGTTGGGGTCGTACAGCAGGATGAGTCGGCCGAAGGCGCTGCCCTGCGACTCGGTCGGCACCTCCACGTCGTCGGGCTGGCGGACCTCGGCGCCGACGGCGTAGCTGTACGGGGCGAGTCGTTGCGGTGGCCGGATCGGTCCGACCTCGATGTCCCGGCGGATCCGGGCGGCGTGCAGCGACTCGACCGCGGCGCGGAAGTCGGCAGGCTCCGTCGGAGCTCCAGAGGAGGTCACGCATCGACGGTAGGACCCGGGCGGCCCGCCCGGGCGGAGGCGCGCCGACACCGGCCCACCGGACATGGCAGAGTGTGCGGTGATGGCCACCCCAGTCCGGACCCGACGCGGGCACACCGCTATGCCGCTGGTCGCCGCCGCAACCGGCGCCACCCCGGCACGTCGCCCCGTATGGTTCATGCGGCAGGCCGGACGGTCGCTGCCCGAATACCGCGCGATCCGGGCCGACCACGGCATGCTGGAAGCCTGCTTCGACCCCGACATGGTCTGCGAGATCACCATGCAGCCGGTCCGCAGGCACGACGTCGACGCCGCGATCCTGTTCTCCGACATCGTCGTTCCGCTCAAGGCCGCCGGTATCGACCTGGACATCGTGGCCGGCACCGGTCCGGTGATCGCCGACCCGGTACGCACCCCCACGGATGTGGCGCGGCTGCCGCGACTGGACGCCGGAGCGGTGGGCGCGATCGGTCACGCCGTGTCGGCGCTGCTCGGTGAGCTCGACGACGCCACCGCGCTGATCGGCTTTGCCGGGGCACCGTTCACGCTCGCCTCGTACCTTATCGAGGGCGGCCCGAGCCGCACCTACACCCACACCAAGTCGCTCATGTACGGCGACCCGGCGACGTGGCACGCACTGATGGGCCGGCTCGCCGACATCACCATCACCTTTCTGCGGGTACAGCTCGACGCCGGCGTCGACGCCATCCAGGTGTTCGACTCATGGTCCGGCACCCTGTCGGCCGCCGACTACGCCTCCTTTGTGGCGCCGCACAGCTCCCGGGTGTTCGCCGAGGTCGCCGAGTACGGGGTGCCGCGCATTCACTTCGGCGTGGGCACCGGGGAACTGCTGGCACCGATGGCGGCACCGGCGGATGTCATCGGCGTCGACTGGCGCGTGCCGTTGGACGAGGCCGCCCGTCGCGTCGGACCCGGCACCGCGGTCCAGGGCAATCTCGATCCGGCGCTGTTGTTCGCCGGGTCCGACGTCGTGGAGACGCAGGTGCGGCGGGTGATCGCCGACGGTCAGCGGGCCGTCGCCGCCGGCGCCCCCGGACACATCGTCAACCTCGGCCACGGCGTTCTGCCGGAGACCGACCCGGACGTGCTCACCCGCGTCGTCGGTCTCGTGCACGGCATCTGATCCGGTGTCCGGATCCCGTCCACGGATCGCCGTCGTCGGCGGCGGCGTGTCCGGCCTGACCGTTGCCTACCGGTTGCGTCGCGCGATGGGCGCCGACACCACGATCGACCTCTACGAGGCGGCGGATCGGACCGGCGGTGTGTTGCGCACCGAGGAGGTCGGTGGCCAGGAGGTCGACGTCGGTGCCGAAGCATTCATCGTGCGCCGGCCCGAAGCGCTCGGGTTGATCACCGAGCTGGGGTTGGCCGACCGGGTCGTCGCGCCCACCGGCCGCCGCCCGGCGGTGTGGGCAGCAGGACGCCTGCATGACCTGCCGAGACCGGCACTGATGGGTATCCCGGCGTCACCGTCGGCGATCGGCGATCTGGCCGACCCTGACGACGTGGCGCGCATCGAGGGCGAAACGAACCGGCCGTGGCGGTGGACGCCCGGCGACGAACCATCCGTCGGTGAGCTGGTCGCCGACCGGTTCGGCCCGTCGGTCGTGTCCCGCAGCGTCGACCCGATGCTCGGCGGCGTGTACGCGACTCCCGCCGCCGATCTCGGTCTGCGCGAAGCGATTCCGGCGCTCGCCGACCGCCTCGACGCCGGCGCGCCCGGCCTGCGCGCGGCCGTGGCCGACCTGACCGATACCGCGGCCACCGGTGGCGACGGTGCTGCGGTGTTCGGCGCGTTGCTCGGCGGCTACCGGACGCTCGTCGATGCGTTGGCCGATGCTGCGGGTGCCCGAATACATCTGGGCACCACGGTGACCGGGGTCCGACGCGACGGCCGGCGGTGGACGGTCGCCCTCCGCGACGGTCGCACCGAGTCGTACGACGGCATCGTCCTGGCCACCCCGGCGTGGGTGGCCGGGCACCTGATCGCCGACGACCTGCCCCGGATCGGGGTTCCCCTCGCCGAGGTCCGCAGGGCGCCGTCGGTGATCGTCTCGATCGCACTAGTCCCCGGGACCGCGGTGCCCGACCATTCCGGCGTGCTGGTCGCCGGGGGAGAAGACCTGCACGCCAAGGCATTCACCTTCAGCTCGCAGAAGTGGGCACATCTCGCCGACCCGGGCGGGCCGGTGTCGGTGCGCGCCTCGTTCGGCCGATTCCGTGCGCCGGTTCCGGACGAGGCGGAGGAGCCGGGCGTCGCCGACCGGCTCACCGCCGAGGCGCTCGCCGACCTGGATCGCGTGTGCGAGGCCGCCGGCGTCCCGGCGCCGTCGGCCGCCGTGCTGGACGTCGCCGTCCAGCCGTGGCGGCTCGGGCTGCCGGTGTATGCGCCGGGCCATCTACGCCGGATGGCCGAGGTCGACGCCGCCCGACCGGACGGTCTGGTGCTGGCCGGGTCGGCCTACGCCGGGGTGGGCGTCCCGGCCTGCATCGGCCGGGCCGGACGCGCCGCCGAGCAACTCCTCGCCGACTTCAATCGGTAGCCCCGACATCGCCGGCCCGATGCACCCCGGGGTACGGGGTGCGAGCCGGGCCACTCGACGCCCGGTGGCACCATTGACCCCATGAGCCGCCTCGACTACGCCGAACTGAACTCGACCATCCGCTACCTGATGTACTCGGTGTTCGCCGTCCGGCCCGGCGATCTGCCGGACGATCGGGGCGCGGTGGCCGAGGACGCGACCGCCTTCTTCGCCTCGCTGGGCGACGCCGACCCGGCGGCCGGCGCCGCGGACGGCGTGGTGGTGCGCGGTATCTACGACGTGTCCGGGCTGCGTGCCGACGCCGACTTCATGATCTGGTGGCACGCGGGCAGCATCGAGGAATTGCAGGCCGCCTATAACCGGTTCCGCCGGGAGACCACGCTGGGCCGATCCTGCGATGTCGTGTGGAGCAACGTCGCACTGCACCGGCCGGCGGAGTTCAACAAGAGCCATATCCCGGCGTTCCTGGCCGGCGAGGAGCCGGGACGCTACATCTGCGTGTACCCGTTCGTCCGGTCGTACGAGTGGTATCTGCTCCCGGATGCGGAGCGCCGCACCATGCTCGCCGACCACGGCAAGGCGGCGCGCGCGTACAAGGACGTCCGGGCCAATACCGTCGCCTCGTTCGCGCTGGGGGACTACGAGTGGCTGCTGGCGTTCGAGGCGCCGGAGCTGCATCGCATCGTCGACCTGATGCGGGATCTGCGGGCCACCGAGGCACGTATGCACGTCCGGGAGGAGACGCCCTTCTTCACCGGCCCGCGCGTCGAGGTCGCCGAACTGGTCGACGGCCTGCCCTGACCCGACGCCCTCATCCGACGGCCCTGCCCGACGGTCCTGACCCGACGGTCCTGACCGCTTCGCGCGGCGTGCCGGTACTACTGCGCGGCTACTACTGCGCGGCGGTGCTGTCTCCGTCGTCCGCGGGCTGCAGGTCGAGGCTGATCGAGTTGATGCAGTACCGCAGGTCGGTGGGGGTGTCGTAGCCCTCGCCGGCGAACACGTGGCCGAGGTGGCTCCCGCAATTGGCGCACAGCACCTCGGTGCGCTGCATGCCGAGCGAGTTGTCGGTGCGCTCGATCACCGCGTCGCCGGCCAGCGGGGAGAAGAACGACGGCCAGCCGCAGTGCGAGTCGAATTTCTGCTCGCTGCGGAACAATTCGGCGCCGCACGCGCGGCAGTTGTAGACGCCGACGGTCTTGGCGTCGGTGTACTCGCCGGTGAACGGTGCCTCGGTGCCGGCCTGCCGCAGCACGCGATATTCGGCGGGGGTGAGCCGCTCGCGCCACTGCTCGTCGGTCAGGTCGGCCAGCTCGGCGGGGGACTGGGCGTTCGTGGACGGCGTGCCGCGGTCGGCGGCGGGCGTGTCGGAAGTCATGCGTCCACGGTACGAGCCGCCGGTGCCGCGCGCCACGAGATGTGCGGGGTGCGTGGATGCACCGCGCCGTCGGGCACGGATGTCACTCCGTCGCGGCGACCTTTTCCTTGGACGCGACCTCGCCGATCGACGGGGACGAGGGTCCCTGCGCGGCTTCGGCCCGCCGGATGTCGAGGTAGCGGAACAGCAGCGAACAGAACACCGCGATCATCAGCAGCGACCAGCCCCAGGTGACCTTGTTGAATTCGATGGCGCGGCCGAAGGATTCCCAGCGATTCGAGTAGAACGCGTCGAAGGTGAAGCAGCCGTAGACGCCAAGCCACGCCGGCCAGTTCCGCATCGCCGACCCGGGGATGAGCACCGTCATCAGCAGCGGGAACAGCAGCATCGAGTAGTAGCCCTGGCCGAGCGATCCCACCAGGAAGGTCGTACCCAAGAGCACCCCGGACGACGTCGTCAGCCAGAGCAGCTCGTTAGTGGTGCGGTAGTAGCGGTACAGGAACCACAACCCGAAGGCAGCCATCAGGATGAACGCGATGCGCAGCAGCAGGACCAGCCAGTCGGCGACACCGAAGTAGATGCCATTGCCCGCGATCGAGCTGTTGTAGTAGTCCCGCGCGGTGCCCAGATACGGCAGTGTGCGGCTGACGAACGATCCGGGGTCGACGCTGAGCGGCCACGCGACGGCGTTGAGGACCAGCGGCACCCCGATCGCGGTGATGAACACCCGCCATTGCCGATTCAGCAGCGGCAGCAATAGCAACGGCAGCAGGACGGGTTTGACCGCGACGGTCAGTCCCAGCGGCACACCGGCCCACAAGTCCTGTCGCTTCATCATCAGGATCAGGAAAGCCAGCATGCCGAGCAGCACGAAGGCATTGAAGTTGGTGAAGATCAGTGTGTGCGCGACGGTTTCGGTGCTGAAGAACACGAACATGACGACCGGGAAGACCCAGGATCGCGCCGAGTATCCGAACAGCCGGGTGATCAGGTAGCCGCAGGCGATCAGCGCCACCACGCTCAACCCGATGAAGATCCACCGGGACCGCTCGGGATCGATGAGGGCCATCGGCGACATCAGCAGACTGCCCGACGGCGGGTACAGGTAGTGCGGGTCGACGGTGTCGAGATTCTCGCCGTAGACCGGGCGCCGGTTGAGGAAGTTGAGTGCGGCGTTGTAGACCGGCGTGAAGTCGTCGGTGCGGTCGCCGTCGACACCGAGGATCACCGACCGCTGGAACATCATCATGATGGTGATGGGCCACAGCACCATCGGGATGATCCGCTGCGCGGTCATCTGCGGATACAGGTACCGGTCGAGAACTGCCACCCGCGAACCGTACTACGCGCGAGTGTCGGCGCCGTGGACAACCCACCGGCGGCCGTCAGGCCGGACAGCCCCGTTCCGACGGTCCCTCGATGGGGCTGCGCTCGACGTACTGCCCGACGACGTCGGCGGCGCACGCGCTGCGCGCCAGCACCGAATAGCCCAGGCCGTCCCAGGAGACGGTGACCGGCCGGGTGGACGCCTTGGCGAACATGGGGTTCAGCGCGGCGGCGCCGGTGCCGCCGTTGATCGGGTCGCCGGATCCGTTCAGCACCAGCGGGGCGACCGGGAACGAGTTCGGTGGTGCGACTGCGGGGCTGGCGGCCCATCCGTTGCACCGCATCAGCGACAGTGCCGCGTCGGCGCCGGTGAGCGGGTTCTGCTTGGACCATGCGTCGATCAGCGGGGCAACCTCGTTCTGGCCCACCGGGCCGGTGACGTTGTTGCAGCGGGCGACGAGTTGCCCGTCGGTCAATCGCAGCGCGGACGCGGTGGCCGCGAGCGCCGCCAGCGCCCGGGTGTCCCCGCGGTTGGCGGCCGCGATCGCCGTCGCGACGTCACCGATGCCGTCGGCGCCGGTCGGCCCGACCGCCAGGCCGGTGGTGATGGCCGCCAGCACCTGGGTATCCGACAGTCCGTCGAGCCCGCCGCTGCGTCCCTTGTCGAGCACGTCGGCGATGGTTTGGGTGCCGTTGCTGCCGAGCGCGCAGTTCGGTTGGGACCCGCACCGCTGGGCGAAGGTACGCAATGCCGCCTGCACACCGGTGGCCGCGCCCGACGCGGTGTCGCGGGCGTTGGCGCCGAACGGGGTCGGCGTGTCCAGCACGATGCGCCCGGCCCGGCCGCCGTACAGCGAGGTGTAGGCGAGGACGACGTCGGAGCCTTCGCCGACGCCGATCAGCCCGAGGTGGGGAACTCCCCACCGGATGCGCAGGGCCTCGATGTCGGCGGCCGCGTCGCGGATGCCGAAGGCGAGCTGATTCGGGGAGAGCGTCTCGGTGCAGCCGTCCGCGGCCGACGACGCGCTGGTGGCGAGCCGGTCGATCCGCCGATCCGCGGTGCCGCCCGAACCGTTGCCCGCCAGCCCGTTGTCGGCGAGGACGCTGCGTTCGGTGCGCGTCAGGCAGTCCAACGGGCTGCTCTGCGGGATGCCCCGCCGGTCGACGGCGACGATCGGATTGCTGTCGAGCAGGCCGCGACCCTCGCCGGAGGCGAACAGCATCAGGGTGCGCGAGGACGGCAGATCCGATCCGGAAGTCAGCACCAGCGGTGCCGCGTCTCCGGGGGTGTTCGCCGCGCGGGCTCGGGTCAGCGACACGGTCAGGTCGCCGCCTTGCGGGCGGTCCGGGTTGACCGGCGCGGACAGTTCGGCGCATTCGACGGTGATCCCGCGCGGCGCGGTGGTGCGGTACTCCGACGCGATGCGCGTGCCGCAGTCGGACCAGGTCAGATCGTTCTTCGGCGCCTGCAGTGCGGGTGCCTGGCGGGGCGCCGACGACGACGCGGGCGCCGGTCCGCCACCCTCGCCGGCGGGCACCAGGCCGGGGCCGGTAGTCGGGCCGATCGCGCAGCCCGCCAGCACGGTCACGGCCGCGACGGCGACGGCCGTGAACCCGGCGCCGCCCCGGGAGTGGGTACGGGAGGCGCGCGGCCGGGGACGTCGTGCGGGTGGCATGACCGCGAGCGTAGTCAACGCTGCGGCCGGTCCGGCGCTGCGGCGGGTCAGCGCTGCCGCACCCAGCGGGTGAACACGAAACCGTTATCGTCGGTGAGGACGATCTGCGCCGACATCGGGTGCAGCGCTGCCCGGTCGGATCGGGCGATCCGGGGTGCATCCCCCGCGATCACGGTGGGGCTGATGGTCAGGCAGAGGTCGTCGAGCAGGTCGGCGTCGATGAACGAGCCGAGCACCCGGGGACCGCCCTCGCACAGCACCCGCACCAGCCCACGGCCGGCGCAGTAGTCCAGCACCTGCGCCGGTCCGACGGTCTCCTCGCCACAGTCGACGAGGGTGGCGCCGGCACCGACGAGCGTGCGCCGCCGATCGGCCGGCGCGTCGGCGCAGGTCAGCACGACGGTGTCGGGGCTGGTCAGCGGCGGGTAGTCGACCGGGATGGACAGCGACCGGCTGAGCAGCACCAGCACCGGGGCGGGCGACTGGCCCGCGGCGGCGCGAGCGTCGGCGAACACCGTGTCGGGTGCGGGCTGCCGATAGCCCTCGTTGGTGGCGGTCTGTGCGCCGACGACGACCACGTCGGCGAGCGCACGCAGCACCCGGAACAGCGCCTTGTCGCCCGGGCCGCCGAGGCCGCCGGACCGCTCCTGATAGGTCACGGCACCGTCGACCGAGCTGATCATGTTGGCGCGGAACCACGGTCGTTCGAGCGGGTCCGGGTAGGCGTACAGATCGGCCAGGGCACGCAGCGTCGTCGGATCGGTCGGGGCCGCACCGGCGGGTGTGACCTGGATCGCGTTCTGCTGGTAGAACATCAGACCATTCTCGCTGGTGTCGTTACGCTCCCTCTATGGTGGCGCGACTTTCCGACCGAAATCCCGTGGTCTCCCCGGAGGACCTCATCGAGGAGATGGTGCCGCCGTCGACGTTCGATGCGGTCAGCTTCGACAGCTACATCCCCGATCCCGCCGAACCCTCGCAGGCCGAGGCCGTGGCCAAGGCGCGCGACTTCGTGGAGCGGGCTCGCAAGGTACGCGGCGGCAAGAAGGGACTGTTCTCCCGGCACAAGCAGAGCGAGGGGATCGGGCTGTACCTCGACGGCGGGTTCGGCGTCGGCAAGACCCACCTGCTGGCCTCGATCTACCACGCGATGCCCGGGCCGAAATCGTTCGCGACATTCGTCGAGGTCACCCACGTGGTCGGGGCGCTGGGCTTCATGAATGCGGTGGAACGCCTGTCGGAGCACTCGGTGCTGTGCATCGACGAGTTCGAACTCGACGACCCCGGCGACACCATGCTGGTGTCGCGGCTGCTGGCCGAGCTGACGGCCAAAGGTGTGTCGATCGCGGCCACGTCCAACACGCTGCCCGGACAGCTCGGCGAAGGCCGATTCGCCGCGCAGGACTTCCTGCGTGAGATCCGCAAGCTGTCCGGTGTGTTCGAGACCGTCCGGGTCGACGGCCCCGACTACCGGCACCGCGATCTGCCGCCGGCGCCGGACCCGCGGTCGGACGAGGAGTTGCGGGAGCTGGTCGAATCCACCGAGGGCGCCACCCTCGACGACTTCGACGAGCTGAGCGACCACCTGAGCACCCTGCATCCGTCGAAGTACAAGGCGCTGGTCGACGGGGTGACCCTGGTCGGGTTGAGCGGGGTGCATCCGGCCAAGGACCAGTCGGTGGCGTTGCGCCTGGTGGTGCTGGCCGACCGGTTGTACGACGCCGACATTCCGGTCGCCGCGTCCGGCGGCCGGCTCGACGAGATCTTCACCGAGGAGATGCTCGCCGGCGGGTACCGCAAGAAGTACCTGCGCGCGACGTCGCGGTTGCTGGCGTTGTCGCGGTTCGCCGAAACGGCGGTGTGACGCGTCGTCGCGCGGTGTTACGCGGTCGACGGTGCGGGTGTTTGGCGGTGGCTACCGCGGGTGCTGGTCGGTGGTGCTCGTCGGTGGTTCAGCGGATGCTGAAGGTGTCCGAGCAGCTGGTGGCCGGTAGTGTCCACAGCGCGTTCTGATTGCTCGGCCGCAGCTCGATGCGGACCGGTCCGGTGCCGAACCGCACATTGCTGAACCACTTCATCGTTCCGCCCGCCGCGCCGGTGGCCTGCTGGGTGCCCCGCAGCGCGCCGCGCTGCTTGGTGCGCAGATTGGTCCAGCGGATGTCCATGTGGTTGGCGTAGCCCCAAAACGTCTGGGAGGCAACGATGCCGACGTCGGCGACACCCGGGCCCTTGCGGGTGTACTGCGTCACCGTGATGTTGCCGCCGTACGGATTGTCGATGATGTTGGGGGACAGGCCACGACACCAGTTGGTCGAGATCTGGTAGTTGCCGTCAGATGTCGACGTGAAGCGGGAGGCGTCGGCGGTACCGGCGCCGAGACCCGCTCCGAGGAGCGACGCGGCGACGCCGGCGAGGACGGCGGCGGTGAGGCGTCGAGGGGTGCGGGGAGTGGATGCGGTGCGGCGGATGCTGGCGAGTGCGGTCATATCGGAACTGTCGCAGAGGTGGCGGCGATCGTTAGCGGCGTTCATTTCTTCGATATACGTGCGTGACGTCGCGGTGCGGTCGGGGTGACTGGGTGCGCCGGCGCACCCGTCGCGTTCAGAACGGCCGGGTGAGTACGTAGTCGTGTTCGACCGAGTCGCCCAGGGTGAACGTCTTCTCACCGACCCGACCGAAGCCCATCTTGGCGTAGAACCGTTGTGCCCGAACGTTTTCCTCATTGACACCGAGCCACACCAGGACGCTGCCGCGCGTGCGTGCGCGGTCGATGGCGGCCTCCATCAGCAGGCGTGCGGGTGAGCTTGTTCGTCCGGCGGCGTGATGGTCGGGGAGCACGTACATCTTGGACACCTCGGTGACGGGTTGCTCGGTGACGACGGCTGCGACGTCGGGGTCGGTGGGTGCCCGGTGATGGATCAGCGAGTAGCCGATCAGCGCGCCGTCCGCGTCGCGGGCGATCAGCACGTCGGAAGTGTCGGCGGCGAGATAGCCGGTGAAGGTGTCGGCGTCGAGGTTGGCGCGAATGAAGTCGTCAATGTCCTCCGGCTGCGCATGCGGTGGGCAGGCGAGCGGAAAGGTCGCCGCGGCGAGTTCAGCGATCTCGGGGGCGAACTGCGGATCGGTGGCGACCTCGATGGTGACCGGGGTGGCGGACGGCTGAGCCATGCGCGTCAGGGTAGCGCCGGTGGCCGTGTTGCCCGTCGCCGGGCGCCGGTTGAAATCCATCGACATAGTGCCCGGTATCCGGGCACAATGTCGATGGATTTCGCGGAGCGTCGCTGCTCCCCGCCGCTCGCGCTCACCCATTCCGTTCCCGCTCATCGGATCCGGTGAGCGGGAAGCGAATAGGTGAGCGGGAACCTCTGGGCTCATGGGAAACAAGAGCCCGCCGCTACCGATCGACGAACTCGGCTCGAACTCATGCTCAGCGGCTCAGCGCAAGGATGGTTAATCCCGTCGTGGGTCGACATGCCTAGAACAGTCCCAGCACCAGCGTGATCGCCACGAACAGTGCCAGCTGATAGCCGGTGTTGATGGTCGTCAGCTTCAGCGGCTTCTGCTCAAACGAGTTGTGCTGCAGAAGGGTCGATGCAGACAGTGTCACCCAAGCGACGACCCCAACCACCACGGCCATCCACACGGAGTCGTTGCCGGTCGCCGCCGACGTGAGCCCGACGGCGAACGCGAGCCCGACGGTGGTCGCGGCGTTGGACACGGCGAGCAGAATCAGGTTCCGCGTTCGCACCGGCTTGTTCTTCTCCGGCGTGATGCCTGTGAGTTCCTCCCAGGCGTCGGCGATGGCGCCCTTTGAGTACCAGGCCATCGCGACGACCATCCCCGCGACGAACGCGAGGAGCACACCAATCCAGCTGATCTCCATGCCTGTACCTCCCTGATGGCCAGGGAACGGTCTGCCCCTAGCGACAATGATGATGACTTGATAAAATCAAGCATGGTTGAAAATGTCAATCCAGAGCTACGTCGATCCTATGGTCAGTTCTGCGGGTTGGCGCGCGCGCTCGACATCATCGGAGACCGTTGGAACCTCCTGATCGTGCGCGAGTTGCTGCCCGGACCCCTGCGATACAGCGAGCTGAAAGCTTCCCTGCCGGGGGTGGCGAGCAACCTCCTGGCCGAGCGACTGCGGACGATGGAAGACACCGGCGTCGTGGAACGAAGGCTGGGAGACGCAGGCGTCCTCTATGGACTGACGAATTGGGGCGCGGAACTCAAGGAGCCGATGGAGGCTTTGGGCCGGTGGGCCGTCCCCCTGCTGGCTGCCGGACGGGGTGACGACGAGTTCCGGCCGCGATGGCTGACTCTTGCCCTGCCAGCCATCCTCAATGGGAGAACGGCAGCGCCGCCCGTCGAGGTCGGTTTCGAGGTGGAGGCCATGCTCGTCGTTCTCCGTATCGACGAGGATGGCCCGAGTGCGCGCATCGGTGACGACCACCTGCCGGAGACCGTTCTGGTGGCCGAGGCCGATACCGTCGTCGGGCTCGTCGCCGGTCGACTCACCGTCGACCAAGCGCTCGATGCTGGTGAACTCCGTGGAGACGCCGGCCGACTTCGGCGAGCGTTCGCCTGAGACGCCGCCACCAACGCGCACGGTCGGACAGACCGCCAGTCGGAGCGACGCCGTCAACAGCCTCGTGGCCAGCAACATCTAGCTGGCGCAGCGTCGACCTTGGTTCAAGTGGAGCCGAGTGGCCCGGGGGCCGTGTTGCCCGTCGCTGGGCGCCGGTTGAAATCCATCGACATATTGCCCGGTATCCGGGCACAATGTCGATGGATTTCGCGGAGCAAAAAATCCGCCGTGACCGGCGGGTTCGATGGTGCGCGATACTGGGATTGAACCAGTGACCTCTTCCGTGTCAGGGAAGCGCTCTCCCGCTGAGCTAATCGCGCGGGTATGGAATTCGTGGTGGAGGTGGAGGTGGCGACGGGAATCGAACCCGTGTGCACGGCTTTGCAGGCCGTTGCCTAACCACTCGGCCACACCACCAGATGCGAGTTCGACTCGCGCCGAGCGGATGACGGGATTCGAACCCGCGACCCTCACCTTGGCAAGGTGATGCGCTACCAGCTGCGCTACATCCGCATGCTTCGTGAGCAGGTCTTGTGGACCGTCGTAGCTCACGACGCGATGGTGAACATTATCCGACCATCCGTGCGCTGCCAAATCGCCAGGTCACGGGAGTGGCGGCTGCACCGCACCGAGGATGCTGCGAGTCACCCTCACCGCCCATCGGCACCACCCGGCAACCGGCACGGCGATTTGGGTTCATTGCGCCGGGCCGTGTAATCTTTCGGCTCGTGCATCGGTGCGGTCAGCGCCGACGCGGTCCCGTGGCTCAGTGGAAGAGCGTCCCGTTCACACCGGGAAGGTCGCTGGTTCGATCCCAGCCGGGACCACAACGATAAACAGCAGGTCAGAGGCCCTAACCGAGTTACTCGGGGAGGGCCTCCTCCGTTTCTTTGGACACGCTTTGGACACACTTCAATTCGGCGGCCCTCTGCTCGGACAGTTTCGTGGCCACGCGCTCCAGGTCATCGGGGAACAGGTCGGCGTAGGTGTCCAACGTCATGGACGCCTTGGCGTGGCCCATCATCCGCTGGACGGCCTTGACGTTGGCCCCGGCCGAGATCGCCAGGGACGCCGCGGTGTGCCGGAGGTCATGGGTGGTGACCGTGGGGAACTCGCGCGTGGTTGGGTGGCCGTCCTTGGCCTCGGCGGCCTCCTCGGCGCGGACCTTCGCGTTGCGCGTGACGGCGCGCTCCACGGCCGGGGCCAGGGTCCGGTGACGCCAGTTCGACGCGCGGAGGAGTCCACCCTCCTCGGCCGGGAACACTGGGTCATCCAGTGACTTGCCGCGGACCCGCGCGGCCAGGATCTCATCCAGGAACTCCGGGAAGGGCACCGTCCGGCGGGCCTGGGTCTTGGGTGCCTTGATCGGGTTGGCGGCGTCGGCCTCGGTGACCGCGCGCTCCACGGTGATCCGACGCCGGGTGAGGTCTACGTCCCGAGCCCGGAGGCCCGCGGCCTCTCCGATCCGCAGACCCGAGTAACTCAGGAACAGGATGAGGTCATGGCCGCGGGAACCGGCCTCGGTGGCAAGCTCCTGGACCTGGGCATGGGTGAGGTACCCGCGGGAGCGGTGGAGCCGCTTGGGTGCCAACACGTCGGCCGCCGGGTTGACCGCCAGGGACCCGTCCGCCACGGCCATGGCCAAGATCTGCCGGAGCACACCGAGGGCTCCCTCCACCATGACGGCCGAGCGGCCGTTGCCGATCATCTCCGAGACCCAAGCCTCCACGAGTGACCGCTTGATCTTTCCTATCGGCGTCGTCCCCCAGCGCGGCTCCACGTCGTGGGAGTACACGCTCAACCTGTTCCGGCGGGTCTTGGCGGCCTTGGAGTCCAGGGACTTCTTCCAGGCCTCGGCCACGGTGGCCACGGTGATCCTCCCGGCCGCGGTCGCCACGAACGCGCCTGTCGTCTTGGAGACCTCGGTCTTGTGGAGGAACGCCGTGGCGTCTCGCTTGGTGGTGAACCCCCGTTTGCGGGTGGTGGTCCCGTTCGGGAGTCGGTAGCGGACCTCGTAACGGGGTCCGGCCGCGGTCTTGTAGCTGGTGATTGTCGCCATGCGGTCCAGTCTATGACCCCGAAATAGAAACGGGAAGGTCACTCGCAGAGTTAGGCCACCCTTGTTAACGCATGGCGTCAACATTGCGTTGTGGCGCAACGGATCTCGGATCATCGGTGATTGACACCCGCTCGGTTCTGACTTACATTGATCCCGTACACCGCACACGGACCTAACAGGACCTATGTAGCCCGGACCGGGCGACCGTGACGGGGCCACGCTCGGCCCCAGTGGAGTACGCACCATGGCTATCAAGCCGAATCTCAACAGTGCAGAGGCCGCCGAGTATCTCGGCGTGAAGCCCGAGACGCTCAATCAGTGGCGCTACCTCGGCCGGGGTCCGTCCTACGTCAAGTCGGGTCGGGCCATTATCTACCGGCTCAAGGATCTCGACGCCTGGCTGGACGCCAACACCGTCACACCCGGAGTCTCCGCGTGACCACCGCGGCCGTCGCGGCGTCGGTGGCGTTCTCCCTCGGCGTGTGGATCACGGTGGCCGTGATGACGCTGGCAGCACGCAACCGGCCGACGTGCCTCCTGGCCTCGGCCGGGACCGACCTCACCGAGTCCCAGGCCCGCGCGCTCCGCGCCGAGGTCCACGCCGACCTCCAGCTCCCGCCGTCCGAGGACGACCACACCGAGGATCTCCGGCCAGAAAAGGCGAGACCCCGGACGGTTGACAAGACCAGTCCGGGGTCTCAGGGAGCGCACCAACCCATTTGATCCACTGCCCGCTAACGCTCTCCAGAATACCCCACCCCGGTGAGGTATCCACGTATCCCGATGAGGAGGGTCCCCGCCGATGACACGGCAGACCCGACGCCACTGCACCAACCCGATGAGGCGGACACACCGAGGAGCTGGAAAGTCCAGTCCCGCAATCACATTGAGGAGGCACCCCGTGCCCGCTAACAACCTGTTCGCCCGCGAACTGGCCGACAACCCGCCGCCAGAACGTGACACGTACGTCGATCACGACCCCGAGGCCGCGGCCGAGGGTGATGGGTTCGCGGCGTCCACCATCCCGCACCTGGAGGACGCCTACTCCCGTAGTGCCGATCAAGTGGTCTGGATCAACGTCCAGGACAGCGCGACACGCGCGACGTTGAACGACCGGGGTCTGGCGATACCGCGCAACAAGCTGGGCCGGAGGGTCATCGACATCGACGCGGACACCGACGTGATGAATCACCCACGGGTGCCCTGGACCAAGCTGGCACGGCATGGCCGGGAGGTCCACCTGGTGATCTGGCCCACCGAGCTGATCGGCGGGGAGATCCGGCCGAAGTTCCCCGAGCTGGACCAAGTGCGCGCAATCCTGCCCGAGGTCACAGTCCACCTGGCCAACCATGCCGAGGCCCTCGGCGGCCGGTGGCGCGACTTCCACACCGGAGATCCGCTGTTCACGTGCCGCACGGCGTATGAGGCCGAGGTCCGTAAGGCCATGGGGAGCACGCTGGTCCGCAAGGAGGCCGCGCGCCGACTGGCCTCGGAGTCCGGCGCACCGACGCCGCGGTTGCGCTCGGTCGGTGACACCGCCATGACCCCGACCCGCGCGATTGTTCCCGGCGTCATCACCACCGACTCCGGCA
Organism: Gordonia sinesedis; assembly: GCA_039527305.1. Taxonomy (GTDB): domain Bacteria; phylum Actinomycetota; class Actinomycetes; order Mycobacteriales; family Mycobacteriaceae; genus Gordonia; species Gordonia sinesedis. The sequence goes on from BAAAJU010000004.1 coordinate 376,169, forward strand.
TTGAGGTCATCGGACCGTCTGGCACCGGCAAGACCGGCGTAGTTCTGGATCTCGGTCTGTCCACCGCCACGGGCACCCCCTGGGCCGGTATGAGCGTCACCCGCGGCCGTGTCGTCTACATGGTCGGTGAGGGTGGCGGGGACGCGTTCGACGCGCGCGTGGACGCCTGGCTGGCCTGGCACCAGATGACCCGCGATGACATCGCCGGGTGGTTCGCGGTGGTGGACCCGTCCGCCACCATCGGCTCACCGCAATGGGAGACCCTGGCCGCCGACATCGCCGCGTTCCGGCCGGTCCTCGTCATCATCGACACCCGGACCGCGCACCTACCGCCGGGAACCGACGACAACGCCACCTCGGTGGCCACGGCAATGCTCGGCGCGTTGAAGGACCTCCGCCGCCGGTGCGGTGGCGCGTCCACCCTGCTGGTCCATCACCCCGGCAAGCAAGGCAAGGCGGGCCGCGGTAGTCAGGCCCCATCCGACGCCGCGGACACGCGGCTCCTGGCCGACCGCAAGGGCGACCGGATCACCTTGACCGAGGACAAACAACGCCACTTCGCCGGAGGCGGTCGCTGGACGTTCACCACCGAGGAGGTCGCGGTGGATCACCCGGTGTTCTCGACGGCCGCCGTCGTGGTCCATGAGGCCGCCGCACGGGACGCCGACGAGACCGCCAAGGCCGAGGATCGCGCGGCCGAGCGTAAGGCCAAGGCGGACAACGCCGCCGACGCCAAGAGGGACGCCGCACGGACCACGCTGCTGGACATCGTCGCCACGTCCAACGCCGCGGGCAAGCTCCCCAGCGGAACCGAGTTGGTGGACGCCGCGGTCAAGGCCGGGATCTCGCGGGATCTGGCCCGCAAGGTCCGCAAGTCGATGGTCGATGACGGCACGTTCACCACCACGCCAGGACCCCGGAGTTCGGACCTCCATGAGGTCGCCAAGTGAGCCGACGACCGCGCGGAATCGACCGCGCGGCGACCGCGCGGGAACCGGCCTCATCCGCGCGGTCATCCGCGCGGTCGTCCGCGGGGTCACATCCGCGCGGTCAAAACCCACGCCTACCAGCGCAAACGATCCCAAAACACCCGACCGCGCGGCACCACGCGGCGACCGCGCGGGACGACCGTGCCGCCGGTCCCCCCCTCCTTTAGGAGGGGGCCAGCGGTCGCGCGGTCCGCGTGCTGGACCCAACAACCTCATCCACCCACCAACTCCCGAGGCCTCGGACACCGCCAACCCGAACACCCGAGGCCTCGGGACCCCACACCGAGCAAGGAGAACACCGTGACTGAGACCAGCAACCCGACCACTACGGCGTTGGAGGCCCGCGCGTGACCGCTCGCCGTCACGGGTCACTGACCATGGACCGCCGACGCCACGACGGCCCGGTGGCGCTTATGGCGGAGATCCTGGAAGGGACCGCGGATCTCCGCGGGGCCGCGTGTACCGCGCGCCCGCGACTGTTCGACCCCGACGTGGAGCATTCCGAGGTTGGGCACACCTCGGCCGCCGACCGCTGGCGAGAGGTCCGGCGGATCTGCCAGTCCTGTCCGGCGCGCGCGGCGTGCTGGGCATGGGCGACGAGAGCGCCTCATACCCGCGCACCACTCGGTCCGACTGCGGCCTCGGTCAACTCACCGTTCCGACGCGTGCCCGACCGAGCCACGTCGGCAGTCGGGAACGTGTGCGAGGGCATGGAGTGTGACCGACCGTGCTTCGCCATGGGCCTGTGCAACGCGCATTACTCCCGGTACGTCCGCAACCCGGACCAGCCACGGGACCGGCTCCTCCGGCCGCTGGCCGCCCAACGCCGGACCTACCCAGACCAGGAGCCAGCACCAGCACCACCGAGGTCCACGGCCAAGCGTGGCGCGCGCTCCCGGATCAAACCGTCCATCAACCGATCAAGGAGACACCGACGATGACCACACGACAACGCGACACCACGGCCGCGGGTACGTGCTCGGTGGCCGGTTGCGACCGCTTGGCCGCCAAGCGCGGCTGGTGCTTGGCGCACTACATGCGAAACCACCGGACCGGATCTCCGACTGGCTCGGTGCCGCGGGCGCGTCTGGACATCGCCGGTCGCCGGTTCGGCCGCCTGGTGGCCACCGAGCCGGTCGCCGGTGCTGGCTGGCTCTGTGTGTGCGACTGCGGACGTACGCGCGTGGCCCGCACCGCCGACCTGACCCGCGGCATGGTCCGCGAGTGCTCACACATCGGCGTGGCCCACGGTCCGCTTACCGATGACCAGCCACTACCCCGGTAGGGGGTGATCGCCGCTGTTCATCGCCCACGACGCCAGCTCCGCCGGTCACCTGGCGTGAAAAAACCGGGGACCCCGGTCCGTTTATCCGGGCCGCGTGCTCACGCAGACCGTTAACACTCACAGAAAGTGACACCACCACCATGCTCGACATCACCGTGACCTCGGACGGGGTCCGCGACGTTGCCCGACTGACCAACGCGCTCCGCGACGGCGACACTCCCGAGGTCCTGGAGCCGCTGGTGACCGCGGCCTCCGCCGACCCCGGCCGGTTCCTCGGCGGGGCCTTGGCGTTGCTGCTCACCGTCCGCACACCGGGACAGGACCCAGGCCTCACGCTGCACCACCGCGCGGAGAACGTCATCAACGGCCTGGAGCGCGACCAGTGACCCCCGTCCGCGCCACCGGCGCAACGTCCAGTCATCTAGTCCGCGGCGTCGGCCACCACGACCACACCGAATACCTCACCGACGACGGGACCCGCGTGGTGGTCGCCGCCTACCGCGGGCGCACCGACCCGCTCCGCGTCACCTGGTGGACCCCGGACGGCCAGCGGCACGAGATCCAGGCCCGCGCCGACACCCACAGGTTCGCGCTGGCGTGCGCCGGGTTCGTGTTGACCGATAACGTCAACAGTTAACTTGTGACACAACGGGTTTCGCTCCGACCGGCGGCCTCGGCGTGGGTGTATCGTCGGGGTTGCATTCGGACCCCGTCCTTGCACCGAACGGCCAGCGGTAACCAACCCGTCCGCCCTCGGTGAGGTCGATCAAGTCCGGCTCTCGCAGGCAGACCGCCAGCGGCCACGCCGCCCGCCCTCCTGGAAAGTTGCGCGCAACCCTCAGACGGTTCCCGTCCCGCGTGTCGTTCTCCAGAGCCAGCCCGCGGGCCGGGAACCTCCACACCACACCAGGAGGTCCCCAGTGACTCATCTACCCGGCCAGCATGGCCGTCTCGCATTCCCCGACCAGTCCGACACCGAGCTGAAAGTCCGCCGCCAGGAACTCATCGCGGAGGCCAACGGTCTCGTTGCTGGCAAGAAGTCCATCGGCAGCGCCGACCGCGACCGGGTCAAGGCAATCGTGGACCATGTGAAGTCCATCGACTCGGAGATCTCGGGCCGCAAGGAGCGCGCTCTGGGCCTCGGAGACCCGAGTGACACCCGCCGTATCGACCACGGTGAGGGCACCATCGCCAGCGGCTCCGGGTTCGGCTCCAAGGCCGGGTTCCTGACCGCGGACGCGATCAAGACCGCCGGTGAGCGTCTGGCCGACAAGATCCACGCCGCGCGTGAGGGTAAGTCCATCACCGCCGCCGGTGGCACCGAGGTGGCCGTTGTCGCTCCAGGCCTCCATCCGATGGGCCGACCGACCACCGTCCTGGACGTGGTCGAGGTGATCGGGGCCTCGCCGCCGCAGATCCGCTACATGCGCCAGACCAGCCGGACCAACAACGCCGCGGTGGTCGCCGCCGGTGGCCTCAAGCCCACCAGCACGTACGGGATCACGCCGGTGGACCGGACCCGCAAGGTGTTGGCGCACCTCTCCGAGCCGCTCCAGGAGTACGACCTCATCGACGTGCCCGCGCTCCAGGAGTTCATCAACACCGAGCTGGAGTTCGGCCTGTCCCGCGCGCTGGAGTCGGAGCTGTTCAACGGTGACGGCACCGCCGCCCACCTCCACGGGATTGCCCAGGAAAGCGGGGTCCAGACCGTCGCGTTCGCCGGTGACATCTTCGCCACCACCCGCAAGGCCGTGACCGCGGTGACCTCGCTCGGGTACGTGCCCAAGGTGTTCGTCCTCGGTCCCGCCGACCTGGAGACCATCGACCTGGCCACCACCTCGGGCTCCGGTGAGTTCGTCAATCAAGCCGGTCCGTTCGACCCGGCCGAGGCCAAGCTCTGGGGAGTCCAGACCGTCGTCTCCACCCAGATCGCCGCCGGTGAGGGCTACCTCCTGTCGGAGGACGCCGTCCGCATTTACGCCGACCTCGGCGCGGCCGTCCGCGTGGAGTGGGACCGCTCCGGCGACGACTTCAACCGCAACGCCGTCCGGGCACGCCTGGAAGGCCGTTTCGAGATCGGCGTGAGCCGCCCCGAGGGAGTCGTCCGACTGGACACCGCGGCGTAAGTCCCACCGCACAACCGCACACCACCGGCGGCCTCGGACTCCTCTCCCGAGGCCGCCGGTCTGGTCAATAGCCAACTGACACAAGGAGAGTCGCCATTCTCGACATGGAGTATGAGGTGACCGGGTTCGGTGCCTACCCCGAGCGGTTCGCCCACCTGGTGGATCTCATCCGCGACCGTGGCGCGCGCTCGGTGATCTCGGCGGCCAGCCACAACGGTGGTGAACCGTTCACCCTGGCCATGCACCTGGTGGACCAGGGCCTCACCGACGTGAGGATTGTGGCCCACGACGGCAGGCCCGACCGTTACCCCGTGCTCCAGCGCGCCGAGTACCTCCGCACTGAGATCGGTGTGGACTTCGCCATGGGCCGACTTCCCGAGCGGTTCCGGGAGTTCTTCGTCCCCGCAGAGGACCCCGACCGGCTCGGTATTCGCCCGGACGTGCGCGCTCTGGTGGACGTTCGGCCGCCGTGTTTGCTCCCGTGGCAAGGAGTGGAGCCCGCGGAGGTCTACATGCTCCGCAACCTCTGGATTCACATCCACCCACCCGAGCGCGCCGAGCTTGCACGCCGGATACGGGATGTGCTGCCCAGTGACGGCGTGGTGGCCGTCCGCACCGCACATCATGACGAGATCGGAGCCATGGCTCCGCGGCTCGGTGACCGCGTCTACGGCCGTTTCCTGGCGTCGGCATCGCGGGTCCGGGCCTGGCGACCGGCCAAGGACGTGCTCTACGCCGCGGCCCATGCCAACGCCACCGGCTGGGCCAACTGACACAAGGAGATTCACATGGGATTCCTCGGCGGACACTTCGACGGTGAGATGACCTCGGAGGGCAACGGCGCACGCGTGCGCGCCGGGGTCCGAGACATACCGATCATCGGGGACGTGGACCTGGTGAACGTCCACGTGTCTGGTTTCCGCGACGGTGGCCAGGTCGGCGTGGACGACCGCGCGGCCCGGTCAGCCGCCAAGCTGGCCGCGCTCCACCGTGAGCGTGGCGAGTCGCGCACCCAGCGCCAGGAGCGCCGCGCGACCTCGGGAGCGGCCCGGACCGCACCGGCGGCCTCGGGAGACCGCCAGGGTGGCCGTGACGCGCCGACCCGCTCGGGCTCCAGCTCCGCGGCGTCGGGGTCCTCGGCGGCCGACGCCGGTCACGTCCCCACCGGACGGACCCCGTCGCGCAAGGTCGTAACGGTCGGGTTCGCGCGGGCCAAGCATGAGATCCGCCCCGGCGTCCCGTGCCCGTCATGCGCGGCCGGGATCACGCGGCCGGTGGCGTAGGTGACCGTGGGGGAGCTGGTGGCCCTAGGCCGCCGGATCATGGCCGTGGGTGCCGAGGAGCGCGCGCGGGCCATGCGTGAGGGCCAGGAGCGTGGCCGAGGTCACGAACTCCGGTCGTACTTCTGCGGAAGTACAACCGACCCGAGACCGCCGGAACCACGGGACCTACATCGCGGCGCGCGGCGTCGGGATCTCCGAGGCCACCTACGCCAGGGCCAACGCCCTGGTGTCGGCCGCCGAGGACCCCGAGGACCCGGCCCACGACACGGCCGTGGCCAGTCTGGCCGAGGCCGAGTCCCGTGGACACGTTTTGGACACACTTTGTGTCCATCGGGGTTGATCTAGGTAGATCTCGGTAGACCTAATCCCCAGGTCAGCGCCAGTTCCTCCTGGTCTCGTGGACACCGCTTTCCCGTTCACACCGGGGAGGTCGCTGGTTCGATCCCAGCCGGGACCACAACGAGAACCCCCTCGTCGCAGCGGGTTTTCTTGATTCTGGGGGTTTCCAGTTCGAGGACCGTGGGGCCTGCATGGGGCAGGGGATCGAACGGTGATCCTGGCCGGCCTGCCCAATCGTGCGTAATTGTCACTAAGCGGCCCTCGGGTCGCGGCCTCACAGCTAACGGCAAGTGCGCGTGGTTAAGAGCTAGCGTGCGACGAGCGACAGCACCGACGGCGCTCCGCTGCCACCTCCACCTCATGGTGTCAGATTCCCGGTCATGGGGCGGTGCAGCGGGTCACTCGATGGAACAACCTTCGAGGTGACCCATGTCCGCATCTTCCCGACTATCGCTGATGACGACCTGCGAGTGTTTCGCAAGGCCGAAGTCGCCGAACACCTCGCCGTTTTCCGGGACACCGTCGACCGGCTCATTTCTCCGGCGAGCTACGCACCCTGCGGCCTCGCAAGCGTCGCGTCGTCGTTCAGATTCCAGCTGCATACCTGCGCGAGTACATCTACGGTCCCGCAGCAAGGTGCTTGCACATGCAAGTAAAACCGATTCCTTCTAGAGGGGTACCTGTGACCATCACTTGCGTCGTCCCAGCGACTTGGGCTCGCCTCCGGTCGGTGTAGATCTCGGAGACGAGACCTACGCCAAGCGCTGATCATCCGTTACAGGTGCTGCTGACCCCTCGACTTCAGATCCTTGGGCCTCGTCGTCGGACAGTGCCACGTCGGGCAGGTAGTCCTTGTACTTCACCCGCATCGACGCCAACCCGCTGTCTCGGTCCGACTCGTACTTGAGAGACCGCTGGACGAACTTCACCCGGTGCTCGGCATCGCCGATCACTTCGGCCCAGGTGCGGACGATCAGCCGATACTTCTTGCTGCTCTGCACGACTCCATGCGGCAGGTTCTCCTGCGCTCGCTGTTCGTTGACCTCCTTCTTCGCATTGTTACCGATGAGCCAGAACTCCCACTCCGAGTTGGGTTGGTCGAATCTCTCGTCGCCGGTGATGGCCGAGGCGTAGCTCCGCAACTGAGAGACGTCTCCGTCGTTGAGGGTGTGGTTAGGACGCTTCAGCTCGACAACCAGGTGCTTGAAGTGGTTCTCGCGCAATTCGAGTTGCCGGCCGAGGACCAGGTCGGGAATCGCGTCACGCCCGTCGTCCCTGACGACGGGCGCGCTGTCCGCCAGTTCGACGTCGAGTCCGAGTTTCTCCAGGTACTTACGCAGCACCTCGTGCAGCCGCTGGTCGTCGCCGGTGAGCGACCACTCCTCGCCGAATACCCATGTCTCGTTCGCCAAGATCCTGTGGAGCTGCTTGCGCTCCAGCATCGCTTTCTTGGTCGACTTGTCGAACAACACCGCATTGAGCCCGTTGATGAAGTCGAGGCGGTCTCCGACCTCGCGCCCCATCGCGATGAGGTGGGAGAGCGTCGTCTGCTTCAACAGCCCGCTCAGTTCGCTGATTCGCGCGGAGCTGAGCTTGGTGAAGTCTTTCAGGATCGGCAACAGCGCCTCGGGGTCCTTCTCGAACGTCTCCTTCAGCAGGCTCAGTGCCATTGCCTTGCTGGAGGTTGTCTTGGCCTCATCCACCGTCCTCGACGCCGCCATCGCGACGACGTTGAATGTCTCGCGAGTGGCCTTCTCCACCGTGGTCTTCGGCTCTCCGGTGTACGGGTATACGCCCTCCATCCTCCAGCGGCGGACTGTCTCGGCCTCTCGACGACGACTCGCCCCGGCGAGATACGTGCGCAGCGCTCTTTTGCCAGCCTCCACTACCTTGCCTGCACCGGTCTGTGTGTCCCCGTCGAGGAGCAGTTCCGCGTCGTGGGGGAACCCGCCCCATGTCAGGTACGCGCTGAACTCCGCGCCGACGGCCTGGATTCCCGGGGGCATCTCGCCCGCGATCGTGCCGTCGTCCTTGCATAGGTAGAGGCGACGCTCGACATTCGAGAGGTTCCATTCGATCACAGTCAGGGTGATCGGACCGGTCACGCCCTCCGGTGGGTCCACCTCGATGGTCTCCTTAGCCGCGACCACGGCCGCCGGATCGATCGGCGTTCCCAGGAACTCGATCTCGAAGTCCCCATGCCGGTCCAGGTGCAGCGCGAATTCGGTGAGGAGCCGCTGGCTCAGACCGCTCCGCTCATCGAAGGCGGCCACGGCCTCCGGTGTCACGACGCCGATCTCCACGCACGTGCCGGTGGCGTCACCGATGGTTGCTGTGTCGGTGATCTCGAAGCGGTTCAGGTGCTCACGGCGGCCCTCGATCTTGATCGACGCCAGCTCGTCCCCTTCGATGGCGCGCGCCGTCGACAGCCAATTGACCGCGGACCCCAACGAGAATGCCGCGTACCTGCCGCGACCGTGCTTGCCGTGGACCGGGCGCCCACCATCGGTCTTGGTTCCGGGCATTCGCTTCCAGCTGTCGCCGACGGTTGCGAACGCTTCCGCGGCACGCTGCCGGGTCATTCCGTTGCCGTCGTCGTTCACACGGATCAGCGTCAAAGCACCGAGATCGTTGTTCTCGACGGCGATGCTTACGGTCTTCGCGTCTTCGTCGAAGGCGTTCCACACGAGTTCGCACAGACCGATCTGAGGGTTCTTGACCAGCGACTCGAGCATTGTGGTGCCCGGCGAGACCAGGATTTCACTCATCCCGGAATGATCGCATAGCCCTCCGACCGTTCCTTCTCCTTGGCGCGACTCGATGCGAACTGGTCGACTATCAGCTTCACTGCGGCCTCGCCGGCCTCGCTTCGCCGGTCGGCGGCGTCCTGGAGGGCGTCGTGCTCCAGTGCACCCTTGACTTCAAGGCCCACGCCGACGCCGCCGGGCTGCCGGTGACTTACGACTTCCATCCCGGTCTGCATTCCTGGGGGTACTGGAACCGTGATCTGCACCGCGCGTGGCCGACGCTGGCGACTGCGCTCGGGCTTCGGCGCTGATTGACCTGACGGCTCACCGGCAGACGTGAGGGTTCGCAGTTCCCGGCGATCCGCCTTCACCCGCCCCAGCCGTCCGGCGTAGCGTAAGCGCGTGCCAGAGGCCGCCGACCGGCAACGACTCCCGCTCGCCACCCGCACCATCGGGTGGCCGGTCGTTGTCGTACTCGCCGCGCTGACGGTCGTCGTGGTGATCTGGCACCTCGAGGTCATCCCGATCCACGACCGCTTCTACGGTCTGTTCAACAACGCCACCGACCTCCGGGTGTACCGCGCCGGTGCGCGGACGGTGCTCGACGATCAGCCGCTGTACCGCGCGCCGATGCTGTGGGGCCTGCAGTTCACCTATCCGCCGTTCTCGGCGCTCACCTTCATCCCGGCCGCGCTCGTCGACGACCAGACCGCCCGAATCCTGTGGTGGCTGGCGACATTCGCCGCGCTGGTCGCCGTGGTGCTGATGGGATTCCGCAGCCTCGGCTACCGCGTCAACGCCCGCCTTATCAGCCTGGCGGTGCTGTTCGGCGTGTGCACCACCGCGCTGGAACCGGTGCGCACCACCTTCTGGCTCGGCCAGATCAACATCTTCCTGATGTTCCTGGTGGTCGCCGACCTCGTCTACTGCGACCTGCGCCGTCCGGCGTCACGACTACGCGGCATCGGTGTGGGCATTGCCGCCGGTCTGAAGCTGACCCCGGCGTTCTTCGTCGTCTATCTCGCCGCGATGCGCCGGTGGCGGGCGGCGGCGGTCGCCGTCGCGGCTTTCGCCGGCACCGTGCTGATCGGCTTCCTGGTCATCCCGGGCGACTCCCGCGACTACTGGGTCGACTATCTCGGCAGTGCGGGACGGGTCGGCCGGGTCGATTCACCCGCCAACCAGTCGATCAACGGATTCATCTCACAACTGTTGGCCTACTTCGACATTCGGCGGTTCGCCGACCCGTCGCCGACCGGGCCGGTGTTCGCCGCACCGGCCTGGCTGTGGGTGCCGGTCGCCGTGGTCGCCGCGTTGCTCGGCCTGTGGGCCGCGGCGATCGCCTACCGCCGCGGCTGGCGGCTGCTGTCGGTGACCATCGCGGGCATGACGGCCGCGGTGGTGTCGCCGTTCTCCTGGGGCCATCACTGGGTGTGGCTGGTGCCGCTGCTGGTCGTCGCCTTCGACTACGCCTATCGGGGCAGCCGAGACTCGCTCCGCGGCTGGGCTCGGTGGTTGCTGCCGGCCGGGATCGTGCTGCTCTCCTTCACCTGGTGGTGGAACTGGTTCGGCGTGCCCCGACTTACCTCCGACCACGCGATGGCATTGGGACTGTTCATGATGCCGCGCTGGCCCGACCCGGAGTGGTTCGACTATCCGGCGGTGGTGCTCTACTCCGGTTGCTACCCGCTGATCCTGTTGCTGACCGTCGTGATCACTCTCGTCGCCGACCGGCGGACGCGCCGCCGCCACGCAGTCGGTGACACCGTCGACGAGCCGGCACCCGGTAGCCTGCAGGCGTGACCGGCGCGGCAGGTGCGCCGATCGGAGCTGAACGGAGGCGCATGTCGGTCTGGACGAATGTTCGGGTGCGGAGCCGGCAAGGGCGTTACGTGATCCGTAGCAACCCCAAGCTCAACGTCGCGTACCGCAGCACCGTCGGTGTGGTCGGCGCGCTCGTCCTCATCGGCGGCATCATTGCCATTCCGTATCCGGGCCCCGGCTGGGCAATCGTGTTCCTCGGCCTGGCGATCCTCGCCTCGGAGTTCCACTGGGCGCGCCGACTGCTGGCCTTCGCCCGCAGCAAGTACGACGCGTGGCTGGAGTGGATGAAGCGCCAGCACTGGAGCGTGTCGGTGCTCTTCGGCATCGGCACCTGCGCGGTGGTGCTCGTGTCGCTGTGGCTGCTCGGCGCACTGAACACGGCCGCCGGATGGGTCGGCATCGACTGGCCGTGGTTGGCCAGCCCGCTGTTCTGACCGCAGGCTCGCGTCGCCGCGCGGCAGGCCCCGCGACTCGCACGGGCAGACGCTCGGCACCCGATCCGCCACCCCGGTCGCCCGAACGGGTTCGTGACCTCGCACCGCGCCCCGATACCATCGACCTGACATCCACAACGGCCGCCCGAGCCGGGGCTGCCGCACGACTTCTTCAGGAGTGAACCCGTGCCCGACGACGCCAAGGTGACCGGACCCGCCACGATCCACGTGCCGGCCGGAACCACCGCGGGCACCGCGCTGCGCGAGCACGACCTGCCGAACAAGGGTCCGGATGCGATCGTGGTGGTCCGCGACCCCGCCGGCCAGCTCCGTGACCTGTCGTGGACCCCGGACACCGACACCGATGTCGAACCGGTCGCCGCCGCCACCGAGGCCGGCCGCAGCGTCATCCGGCACTCGACCGCGCACGTGCTGGCTCAGGCGGTTCAGGATCTGTTTCCGGACGCCAAGCTCGGCATCGGGCCTCCTATCAAGGACGGCTTCTACTACGACTTCGACGTCGCCGAGCCGTTCACCCCGGACGACCTGACCGCGCTGGAACGCAAGATGCGCCAGATCATCAAGTCCGGCCAGCGCTTCTCCCGTCGGGTCTACGAGTCGACAGACGCCGCGCGCGCCGAACTCGCCGGCGAGCCGTACAAGCTGGAACTGATCGACGACAAGGGCGCTGCCGACGACAGCGAGGTGATGGAGATCGGCGGCGGCGAACTGACCGCCTACGACAACCTGAATCCACGTACCGGAGAACGCATCTGGTGCGACCTGTGCCGGGGCCCGCACGTACCGACGACCAAGTACATCCCCGCGTTCAAGCTGACCCGGAGCTCGGCCGCCTACTGGCGCGGTGATCAGGCCAACGCCGACCTGCAACGCATCTACGGCACCGCCTGGGAGTCGGCCGAAGCTCAGGACGCCTTCCTGGCGATGATGGCGGAGGCCGAGAAGCGCGATCACCGCCGGTTGGGCGCGGAACTCGACCTGTTCAGCTTCCCCGACGAGATCGGCTCCGGGCTGCCGGTGTTCCACCCCAAGGGCGGCATCATCCGCAAGGAGTTGGAGGACTACTCGCGGCTGCGGCACGCGCAGGCGGGCTACGAGTTCGTCTACACCCCGCACGCCACCAAGTCGGAGCTGTTCGAGCTGTCCGGGCACCTCGACTGGTACGCCGACGGCATGTACCCGCCGATGCAGCTCGACGAGGAAGTCGACGGCGACGGCACCGTCCGCCGGCCGGCCATCGACTACTACCTCAAGCCGATGAACTGCCCGATGCACAACCTGATCTTCCGCTCCCGCGGCCGCTCCTACCGCGAGCTGCCGCTGCGGCTGTTCGAGTTCGGCACGGTCTACCGGTACGAGAAGTCCGGCGTGGTGCACGGTCTCACCCGGGCACGCGGTTTCACCCAGGACGACGCGCATATCTACACCACCCGCGAGCAGATGGGTGACGAGGTCCGCAAGCTGCTGCAGTTCGTCCTCGATCTGCTGCGCGACTACGGACTCGACGACTTCTACCTGGAGCTGTCGACCCGCAACCCGGACAAGTCGATCGGCTCCGACGAGGCGTGGGGGGAGGCCACCGAGGTGCTGCGCGAGGCGGCATCCAGCTTCGGCCTCGACCTCGTGGACGATCCCGGCGGCGCCGCCTTCTACGCGCCGAAGATCTCCGTGCAGGCGAAGGACGCGATCGGCCGCACCTGGCAGATGTCGACCATCCAGGTCGACCTGATGCTGCCGGACCGGTTCGACCTCGAATACACCGGCAGCGACGGTGCCAAGCATCGGCCGGTGATGATTCATCGAGCGCTGTTCGGCTCGATCGAGCGCTTCTTCGGGGTGCTCACCGAGCACTATGCCGGCGCGTTCCCGGCGTGGCTGTCGCCGGTGCAGGTCGTCGGCATCCCGGTCGCCGACGCCTTCGGCGACCACCTGCAGTCGATCGTGGCCCGCCTGACCGAGCGCGGCGTGCGCGCCGAGGTCGATCATTCCGACGACCGCATGCAGAAGAAGATCCGCACGCACACCACCGGTAAGGTTCCGTTCATGCTGCTGGCCGGGGAACGCGACGTCGACGCGGGCGCGGTGAGCTTCCGATTCCGGGACGGTACGCAGGTCAACGGGGTGCCGGTGGATCAGGCCGTCGACGCGATCACCGACTGGGTGGGCAGTCGCCGCAACGACTCGCCGAGCGCCGAACTGCTGGAAGCCGCGCTCCGCGGCGACGCGCCAACCTCGGCGGCCGGCACGTCGGAGGACGCGGCGCACGCCGGCCCGGTCGCGGTGCCCGACGGGGTCGGGCTGCCCGGCACCGATGCGCTGACGCCCGCCACCGGCCGGGCAGGGACCGGCGATGGCTGACCGCGACGGCGGTGTCGCCGACGAAACCCGAGGCGGTGCAACGGCATCCGCCGAGGAGCCGTCGTCGGACGCCGACGCCGACCGCGACCTCACCGATTGGGGGATCGGGCCGTCGGACCGGTTGCAGCGCCTATGGACGCCGCACCGGATGAACTACATCACCGCCGAACCGCCCGCGGTCAAGTCCAGCGGGCACCCGTTTCTCGACATCCCCACGATGTCCGACGAGGACGGTCTGATCATCGCCCGTGGCGACACCGTCTACGCGGTACTCAATCTGTACCCGTACAACCCGGGCCACACCATGATCGTGCCGTACCGGCAGGTCGCCGACCTGGAGGATCTGACGCCCGCCGAGTCGGACGAGCTGATGGCGTTCACCCAGAAGATGATCCGCACCATCAAGGCGGTCTCGAATCCGAACGCCTTCAACGTGGGGCTGAACCTGGGATCGGCCGCCGGCGGCTCGCTGGCCGAGCACCTGCACCAGCACATCGTCCCGCGCTGGGTCGGTGACGCGAACTTCATCACCGTCGTCAGCGGCACCAAGGTGATGCCACAACTGTTGCGGGACACGCGATCCCTGCTTGCCGACGCCTGGGAGGGTGTGGATTCGTGACGCTGGTAAGGGTGGCCGATGGGGGAGCGGCGCCATGCTGAGCATCCGGGGGCGAGCGTCGGTCTCGAAGGTCACCCTGCCACTTGGCCGCGCACTGCTGCGCACCGGTCTGACCCCGGACGCCATGACGCTGATCGGGACGGTCGCGACCATCGCCGCCGCGCTCACGCTGTTCCCGATGGGGCAGCTGTTCTGGGGCACGCTGGTCATCTGGCTGTTCGTGATGTTCGACATGCTGGACGGGGCGATGGCGCGGGCCCGTGGCGGCGGCACCCGATTCGGCTCGGTCCTGGACGCTACCTGTGACCGCATCGCCGACGGCGCGATCTTCGCCGGGCTCGCCTGGTGGTGCGCGTGGACCGAACCCGACCGGCAGTTGTTCGTGGCGACCATGATCTGCCTGGTGACCTCGCAGGTCATCTCCTACGCCAAGGCGCGGGCCGAGGCCGCGGGCCTCTACGGTGACGGCGGCCTGATCGAGCGTCCCGACCGGCTGATCATCGTGCTCGTCGGGTCCGGGCTGACCGGGCTCGGCCTGTCGTGGGCGATCGACATCGCCATGTGGCTACTCGCCGTCGGCAGCATCGTCACGGTCGGCCAGCGCATGTGGTCGATCGCCGCATCGCCGGGGGCCCGCGACCTGATCCCGCTGGCTACGCCGCCGGCCGACGCCCCGCCCGCCGACGGCGGGACCGGCCCCGGGACGGGCGCGCGGTGAGCGGTGCCAGCGGAGCGCAGCGCTGGAGCGAACGCTTCTCCGACCTCGCCTACCGGGCCGGCTGGGCGGGGGTGCGGTACGTCCCGGACGGCTGGGGGCGCCGGATATTCGATCGTGCGGGCAGTTGGGTCGGACGCCGCGACGGCGGCCCGGATCAGTTGCGCCGCAACCTGGCCCGGGTGATCGGCAGCACCCCGGCCGATGTCCCGGACGATCTTGTCGACGCGGCCGTGCGCTCGTATGCGCGGTATTGGTACGAAGCATTCCGGTTGCCGTCGATGGATTTTGCGACGGCGGCGGCGAACGTCCATATCACCGACGACGAGATTGAGCTGTTCGAGTCCGAGCAACGCAAGGGCCGCGGGGTGATCTTCGCGCTGCCGCACAGCGGCAACTACGACATGGCCGGGGTGTGGCTCGTACACCACCAGGGCAGCTTCGCCACCGTCGCCGAACGCCTCAAACCCGAATCCCTGTTCCGCCGGTTCGTCGAGTACCGGGAGAGCCTCGGGTTCGAGATCTTCCCGCTCACCGGCGGCGAACGGCCGCCGTTCGCGCAGCTTGCCGAACGGCTGCGGGCCGGCAAGACGATCTGCCTGATGGGTGAACGGGACCTCACGCACCAAGGGGTGCCGGTCACCATGTTCGGCGAGCGCACCCGGATGCCCGCCGGCGCCGCGAAGCTCGCCATCGACACCGGGGCGGCACTCATGCCGGTGCACCACTGGTTCACCGAGGGAGCGACATCCCGGCTCACCTGCGCCGAGCCGCTGGATCTCACCGGCGGTGTGGAGGCGACCACGCAGCGGCTGGCGGACGCCTTCGCGGCCAATATCGCCGCGCATCCGGCCGACTGGCATATGTTGCAGCCCTTCTGGGAGGCGGACTGGTCGGCACGGCAGCGGGAGCGCGTAGGAGACCGTCGATGAGGATCGGGATGGTCTGCCCCTACTCGTTCGACGTGCCAGGTGGGGTGCAGGCACACGTCGTCGAACTGGCCCAGGTGTTCATCGAACGCGGCCACGACGTCAGCGTGCTGGCGCCCGCCGCCGACGACACCGCGCTCCCGGACTATGTGGTGTCCGCCGGTCCGGCGCTCGCGATCCCGTACAACGGGTCGGTATCGCGGGTGAACTTCAGTCCGCGTGGCTATCTGCGGCTGCGGCAGTGGGTGGCCGACGGCGAGTTCGACGTGCTGCACGTGCATGAACCCAATTCGCCGAGCCTGTCCATGCTGTCGCTGATGGTGGCCTCCGGACCGATCGTCACCACATTCCATACGTCGACGTCGAAGTCGTTGTGGCTGCGCACCTTTCAGAGCGTCCTGCGGCCGTATCACGAGCGCATCGCCGGCAAGATCGCGGTGTCGGAGCTGGCGCGGCGCTGGCAGATGGAGTCGCTGGGCTCCGACGCGGTCGAGATCCCCAACGGCATCAACGTGCACGCGTTCGCCGATGCCGAACCCTTGGAGGGCTACCCGTGGCCCGGCAAGTCGGTGCTCTTCCTGGGACGTTTCGACGAACCCCGCAAGGGGATCGACATCCTGATGCGCGCGCTGCCCCGGATCGTGGCGGCCTTCCCGGACGTCCGGGTCCTGGTCGTCGGCGGCGGCAATCAGCGGGCGCTGCGCCGTCGCGCCGGCGAGTTGGCCGATCACCTGGTATTTCTCGGCCAGGTCGACGACGAGACCAAGGCGCGCGCACTCGCGTCGGCCGACGTCTATTGCGCACCCAACCTGGGCGGCGAGAGTTTCGGCATCGTGCTGGTCGAGGCGATGGCCGCCGGTGCCGCGGTCATCGCCAGCAGCCTCGACGCCTTCCGCCGGGTGCTCGACGACGGGCGGGCCGGCGTGCTGGTGCCGACCGGGTCCGCCGAGGAACTCGCCACCGGCATCATCGGGCTGCTCGCCGACGACGAGGCCCGCGCGAGCCTGGTTGCGGCCGGTCGGGCGCGGGCCGATCGATACGACTGGTCCCGCGTCGCCGACCAGATCCAGCGCGTCTACGACACCGTGACCGTCGGGGCCACCCCGGTCGTGGTGTCCGATTGAGGAGGGTCGGAGATGACCACGACGGCCGCCCTGGTGACCGCGGTGGTTGTGCTCGTGGTGATTTTGGCCGTCGGCTGGGCCGTGCAGACCGCCAATCGCCTCGACCGACTCAACGTGCGGGTGGAGAAGGCATGGCAGTCGCTGGAGGCCGCACTGGAGCGGCGCACGGTGGTCGCCCGGACGATCGCGGCATGGATGATCGAGCAGGGCGATAACCCTGCGGCGGCACGCGCCAGGGAACTCGTCACGGTCGCCGACCATGCCGATCAGGCCCCGCCCGATCGGCGCGAGGAGGCGGAGAATGAGGTGTCGGCGGCACTAGCCCGGATCGACGACCCGGATCGCCCCCAGGCGCTCGTCATCGAACTCGCCGACGCCGAAACCCGCGTGATGATGGCCCGGCGCTTCTACAACGACGCGATCCGTGACACCCGCAGCCTGGCCGACCGGCGACTGGTCCGCTGGCTTCGCCTGGCCGGAACCGCCACCGTGCCCAACTATTTCGAGATCGTCGAGCGCGGCACCCCCGGAACGTCGGACTGAACCGTCGGCTCGGGGGCGAGCGCCGATCCCCGGTGGTTGAGCGGAGCGAGGCGTCGATCCCCGGTGAGCGGAGCGAGTCGCCACGGTCCCCGGTGGTTGAGTAGGCGGCGAGCGGAGCGAGTCGCGGTGCCGATCCCCGGTGGTTCAGCCGAGCTAGTCGCCGATCCCCGGTGGTTGAGCGGAGCGAGTCGCCGTTCCCCGGTGAGCGAGCGAGTAGCCACGGTCGCCGGTGGTTGAGTAGGCGGCGAGCGGAGCGAGTCGCCGTATCGAAACCACCCACCCCGACAGACCGCGGCGGGCGGACGCCCGCGCTGGTCACCTATCCTGGAAGCAGGCACCCGCGCCGATCCCGGGCGGGCGAGACAGCGACGAAGCAGGAGAACCTCAGTGAGCGAATTCCAGTCAGGGAGCACTCCCGGACCGGACGCCGACCTCTCGGCCGACCAGCGGGACACGGCCGTCCAGGGCACCGCGCGGGTCAAGCGGGGTATGGCGGAAATGCTCAAGGGCGGCGTCATCATGGACGTCGTCACCCCGGAGCAAGCGAAGATCGCCGAGGATGCCGGCGCGGTCGCGGTGATGGCCCTGGAACGGGTGCCCGCCGACATCCGCGCGCAAGGCGGCGTCTCCCGGATGAGTGACCCGGACATGATCGACGGCATCATCGCCGCGGTCTCCATCCCGGTGATGGCGAAGGCGCGGATCGGGCACTTCGTCGAGGCGCAGATCCTGCAGAGTCTCGGTGTCGACTATGTCGACGAGTCCGAGGTGCTGACCCCCGCCGACTACCGCAACCACATCGACAAGTGGGCATTCACGGTGCCCTTCGTGTGCGGTGCCACCAACCTGGGTGAAGCGCTGCGCCGGATCACCGAGGGGGCGGCGATGATCCGGTCCAAGGGTGAGGCCGGCACTGGTGACGTCTCCAACGCGACCACCCACATGCGTCAGATCCGTGATGAGATCCGCCGGCTGACGTCGCTGCCGGAGGACGAACTGTACGTCGCCGCAAAGGAATTGCAGGCCCCCTACGACCTGGTGCGCGAGGTCGCGGAGGCGGGCAAGCTGCCGGTCACACTGTTCACCGCGGGCGGCATCGCCACCCCGGCCGACGCTGCGATGATGATGCAGCTCGGCGCGGAGGGCGTCTTCGTCGGTTCCGGCATCTTCAAGTCCGGCAACCCCGAGCAGCGTGCCGCTGCGATCGTGCAGGCCACCACCTTTCACGACGATCCGGACGTGCTGGCAAAGGTGTCCCGCGGACTCGGTGAGGCGATGGTCGGCATCAACGTCGACGACATCCCGCAACCGCACCGGCTCGCCGAGCGAGGCTGGTAGCGCGCCGCCCGGCCGCCGGGGCCTCAGTGCGGACCGTCGACGGGGTCGTGCACGGAGAGACCCAGGTACTCGGCGACCGACGCCATCGTCTGGTCGTGCGTCGCCAGCGTGAGCGGTTCGCCGATGAGCAGCGCGGTCGCAAGGTGCAGCGCCTCGAGCGTTTTCACATGCCGCTCAATCGATTCGGCGACCGCGTGGGTCTCCGGGCCGATGTCCACCAGGCCGACCCGGTCGAGCAGCGGAGTCGCGTCTGCCAGCGGACGATTGTCGCGTCGCAGTACGCGGGCGACTTCGGTGCGCAGTAGCCGAGACGAGACGAACGTCATGCCCGGCGTCTGCATCCACGACTGCAGCCGTGTGCGGTGGGGGACGTCCACGATGGTTCGCAGCGCCACCGAAGAGTCGAGATACACCAGCGAGCCAGCCACCGATCAGTGATCTCCGCGCATCTCGTCGAGGATGCTATCGGCCTCGTCGTCGGTGTACGTCGGCCCACCGGGGTGTGCGGGCCAGGGGGCCGGGTCCGCGGCGGGAGGTGTGTACCGCCCTGCTCGCTCCAGCCGCGTCAGGGTCGTGTCGCCGTCACGCACAGCGCTGAGCCGCCATCGAGGCCTGCCGCGTTCGGTCACCACGATGTCGTCGGTCTCGGTGACTTGATCGAGTACTGCCGCGGTCCGCTGGTTGAGCTCACGCTTCGTGATCGTCCGCATACAGCCGAATGTACTACCTACGTCAGACATTGGTGGCGGCCGCACCCCTCCGGACCGGGACACGGGTCCGATTCCGCCGCCGGTATGCACGCCGCCGGTAGTATCTGCTGATCATGGATTCGGTGAGCATCGTCCGAGACACCTCCCGCTCGGGCACCGACATCATCGGCGATCTCCGGCTGGAGTGGTCGGTGTGCTGCGACGTCGGTCGGGTGCGTGAGACGAACGAGGACGCAGCACTGGCGATGCCCGGTAAGTACCTGCTGGCCGACGGTATGGGCGGGCATGACAGCGGTGAACTCGCCAGCGAGACCGCCCTGATGACACTCGCCGCCGCCGATAGCGCCGGCGACCTAGAGGCCACCCAAATCGAACTCATCGAGCTGCTCGGCCAGGCGCAGGACGCGATCGGCAGGATCGAGAGCGAGTCCGACCGCCGCGCCGGAACCACGGCGACCGGGGCGGTCCTCGTCACCGAAGACGGCGAACCGCACTGGCTGGTGCTCAACATCGGGGACTCGCGTACTTACCGCTACCAGGCGGGAGTGCTGACCCAACTCACGCGCGACCACTCGCAGGTGCAAGAGCTCGTCGACGCCGGCTTCATTACCGCCGAGGAAGCCCGCACCGACCCGCGGCGCAACGTCATCACCCGTGCGCTCGGCGCGGGGATGGTCGACCCGGCCGCCGAGTACTTCAGCACCATCGCTCTGCCCGGCGACGTCCTGCTGGTCTGCTCGGACGGCCTGACCGGCGAGCTACCCGACGACGAGATCGCCGAGATCCTGGCCGGTGCAACCAATTCCGAGGACGCCGCGGAGACGCTCGTGGCATCGGCGCTGGCCGTCGGCGCACATGACAACGTCACCGTCATCGTCGTCACCGTGCATGACTCGGTGCCCACGACCCAGATGCCTGCGGTCGCCGACGAGGGCGACCCTGCCGCCGACAACGCCGACAGTGTCGATCCCGACGCCGCGACCGGTGCCGACGCCGACGCCGACGCCGGCGATGCCGAAACCCGTGCCGGCGAGGACGATCCGGTCACCGACGCCACGTGACCGATTCCACCTACGTCGAGTACTGCGGCGAGCGGTTTCCGCTCGCCGACGACCAACGGTTCTTCATCGGCCGTGAGGCCGACCTCTCGGTCGACGACAATCCGTACCTGCACCGGCGATTCCTGGTGCTGCACAACGAGAACGGCCTGTGGTGGCTGAGTAATCTCGGTACCCATCTATCGGCCAGCGTGTCCGCCGGCGATGTCGGCTTCTCCGCAACGCTCGGGCCAGGAGCACGCATGCCGTTGGTGTTCGGCCACACCACGGTCGTGTTCACCGCAGGACCGACCACCTACGAGTTCGGAGTGTTCGCCACCCCGCCGGCGGTCCGGCCGGTGACCCGCCCGAAGGTCTTCGGTGGTCGAACCACCCAGGGGGTGCCGGCGCTCACGTCGAGCCAGAAGCTGCTCATCGTCGTGCTCGCCGAGGAGCTTCTGCGCCGGGAGGGCACCGGGGCCAGCGCTATCCCGTCGTCGGCGCAGGCCGCCGCCCGACTCGGTTGGCCGCTCACCAAGTTCAACCGCAAACTGGACAACGTCTGCGACAAACTCGACCAGCTCGGCGTGACCGGCATGCGCGGCGGCGGCGGCAAACTGGCCAGCAACCGGCGCGCCCGACTCGTCGAATACGCGGTCTCGTCGCGCATCGTCACCCGCGACGATCTGCCGCTCATCGACGAGGAAGCCGCCCGCAACACCGCCGGCTCCGACTGACCGCCCCGCGACACACCGCCGGTCGCTCCACTGCTCGACCGTCCGCCCGCCGGGGTGCCGTGCATCCGGCCGACCGTCGGATTACTCACAATCACCGCGCTGACCAGCGCAAATACCATGGGTAGTTCTCCCCATGCACAGGGGAGTTCTCCCCATCGACCGCCGCCCACATCGGTCATAGCGTTCTTCTCACCGGGCCACGAACCCCCGACGGCCCGCATCGCGTCAGAGCGAATCCCCGAGAGCGAACGAGGAGATCATGACCGCACCCGCCACGCACGACCGTTACGTTTCGCAGTCCCACCGGGACCAGGTCTACGCCGCTCGCCGTCACGCCGAGGCTGCCCAGCGCAGGCAGGAGGCACTCGCCCGACTGGCAGCGCGCCGGATGCCCCTGCCCGGCCAGCCCGGCACCCGCCACATGCACGTCGTTCCCGACACGCCGCCGGTCGAACCACGCCCCGCCGAGACGCTGCCCGACCTGCCGCGGCCCGAGCTGACCGCCCGGGAGATCGAGGTGCTCCGCACCTGGCTGGTCGTCGACTCCAAACCCGCTGTCGCCCAAGAGCTGTTTATCTCGCTCGGCACCGTCAACACCCATCTGACCCGAATCCGGGCCAAGTACGCCGAGATCGGCCGGGCCGCGCCCACCAAGGCCGGTCTGGTTGCCCGCGCGGTGCAGGACGGACTGGTCCGCCTCGACGAACTCTGACAGATCGGGTGCGCGATACTTGTTCGGTGCCCGACATCGAAGAGATCCTCCGCGTGGAGCGGATCGAGACCGACATCTATCGCGGCGGGGCGTTTGAGACACAGCTACAGCGGACCTTCGGCGGCCAGGTCGCCGGCCAGGCACTCGTCTCGGCGACCCACACCGTGTCCGACGAGTTCGCGGTGCATTCCCTGCACGGCTACTTCCTGCGACCAGGCAAGCCCGACCTGCCGGTGGTGTTCCTCGTCGACCGCATCCGCGACGGCCGCTCGTTCGTCACCCGCCGGGTGACCGGAATCCAGAACGGGGAGGCCATCTTCACGATGTCGGCCTCGTTCCACGTGGCCGGCGACGTCGGCTTCGAGCATCAGGACACCATGCCGCCGGTGCCACGCCCCGAGGAATTGCCGGACGCACAGCTCGACTTCGACGACGAACAACGACTCATCTTCCGGGAGTGGCGCAACTTCGACATCCGCGTCGTCCCACCGGAACACCTCGTCACCAACGACATGTTCGCTGCGCAACAACGCGTGTGGTTCCGCTACCGGCAGCCGCTGCCGGACGACCAGACCATCCACGTGTGCACGCTGGCCTACATGAGTGACATGACCCTGCTCGGGTCATCGAAGGTGCCGCATCCCGGTGTCGAGCCGCAGGCGGCGTCGCTCGACCACGCGATGTGGTTCCTGCGCCCGTTCCGCGCCGACGAATGGCTGCTCTACGACCAGACGTCGCCGTCCGCGGCAGGCGGCCGGGCGCTGACCCAGGGCCGCATCTTCGACACCGACGGCCGGATGGTCGCCGCGGTCACCCAGGAGGGCCTGGCGCGCACGGGCCGCCGCGAACCGCAGCCGGCGCGGCAGGAGCGGTGAGCACGCCCGACCGCGCGCCCCGGATCGGAGTCCTCGCGCTGCAGGGCGATGTCCGCGAACACCTCGCCGCGCTCGCCGCTGCGGGCGCCGAGCCGATCACGGTGCGCCGACCCGCCGAATTGGAATCGGTCGACGGACTGGTGCTGCCCGGTGGGGAATCCACCACGATGAGCAAGCTCCTCGGCATCTTCGCCCTGGACGAACCGCTGCGCGCGCGGCTCGCGGACGGCATGCCCGCCTACGGTTCGTGCGCCGGCATGATCCTGCTCGCCAGCACCATCCTGGACACCCGACCGGACGCCACCCACCTCGACGCACTCGATATCACCGTGCGCCGCAATGCCTTCGGCCGACAGGTCGAATCCTTCGAGACGGACCTGGACATCACGGGCATCACCGGGGACGCGCCGGCGCGCGCGGTCTTCATCCGGGCGCCGTGGGTCGAGTCGGCCGGCCCGGACGTTGAGGTGCTGGCCCGGGTGCCCGAGGGACCCGCGGCCGGCCGGATCGTCGCGGTGCGGCAGGGATCGGTGCTCGCGACGTCATTCCATCCCGAGGTGACCGGCGACCGCCGAGTACACGCCTACTTCGCCGAGATGGTCCGTGCGGCGGGTCGCCCCACCGAACACCGGTGACCCCGACAACGAGGGTGCACCGGGCACCTGGTCGGCGCCGGTAGACTGGACAACCAGGTTCGAACGACATCGACGTCGCGCGCGACCGCTCGGCAGCGGGCACGCGACCACGGAAGGATCGGGACGAGAGCATGAGCGGCCATTCCAAATGGGCCACCACCAAGCACAAGAAGGCGGTCATCGACGCCAAGCGCGGCAAGATGTTCGCCAAGCTGATCAAGAACATCGAGGTGGCAGCGCGTACCGGCGGGGGAGACCCGGCGGGTAACCCGACCCTCTACGACGCCATCCAGAAGGCGAAGAAGTCGTCGGTACCCAACGACAACATCGAGCGCGCCCGCAAACGCGGCGGCGGTGAAGAGGCGGGCGGCGCCGACTGGCAGACCATCACCTACGAGGGCTACGGCCCGAATGGGGTCGCGATCCTGGTGGAGTGCCTGACCGACAACCGCAACCGCGCTGCCGGCGAGGTCCGCACCGCGATGACCCGCAACGGCGGCAATATGGCCGACCCCGGGTCGGTGGCGTACCTGTTCACCCGCAAGGGCGTGGTCACGCTGGAGAAGAACGGACAGTCCGAGGACGACGTGCTGATGGCCGTGCTCGACGCGGGTGCCGAAGAGGTCACCGACCTCGGCGACACCTTCGAAATCGTCAGCGAGCCCAGCGATCTCGTCGCTGTCCGGACCGCGCTGCAGGACGCGGGGATCGACTACGACTCGGCCGAGGCCAGCTTCCGCGCGTCGGTCGAGGTGCCCGTCGACGCCGACGGTGCACGCAAGGTGTTCAAGCTGATCGACGCGCTCGAGGACTCCGACGACGTGCAGAACGTCTACAGCAATGTCGAGGTCAGCGACGAGGTGCTCGCCGAACTCGACGCCTAGCCTCCGCCGCTTCCGCCCGCGCGCGATCGCCCGCCGTGTCGGTCACCGATCCCGTCACCCCCCGCCGATACAATCTCGAACAGTTGTTCGTGAGGTCTCCGGGCGTGTGAGAGGGAGTGGCCAGCGGTGCGTGTCATGGGTGTCGACCCCGGGCTGACCAGGTGCGGCATTGCGCTGGTCGAATCCGGGCGCGGGCGGCATGTCACCGCTCTGGATGTCGACGTGGTGCGCACGCCCACCGATATGGAGCTCGCCGCGCGGCTGCTCGCGGTCTATACCTCGGCGTGTCACTGGCTCGACGTTCACCAGCCGGACGTCGTCGCCGTCGAACGGGTCTTCGCACAGAACCAGGTGTCGACCGCGATGGGCACCGCGCAGGCCGGCGGCGTCATCGCTCTCGCCGCGGGACAGCGCGACATTCCGGTCCGGTTCCACACCCCGTCGGAGGTCAAGGCGGCGGTGACCGGGAATGGACGTGCGGACAAGGCGCAGGTCACGGCGATGGTGACGCGCATCCTCGGCATGCAGACCAAGCCGCGGCCGGCGGACGCCGCGGACGCGCTGGCGCTGGCGATCTGCCACTGCTGGCGCGGCCCGATGATGGAGCGGATGGCCGCCGCACAACGCCAGGCCGACGAGGCCGCGGCCCGTCATCGGGCGCGGATCGTCGCGGCACGAAAGGGGAGAAGCGCGTGATCGCATCCGTCCGCGGCCCGGTACTGCAGGTCGCGCTCGACCATGCCGTCATCGACTGCGCCGGCGTCGGCTACCGGGTCCTCGCTACCCCGGCGACCCTGTCGCGGCTGAGCCGCGGCGAGGAGGCCACGCTGCTGACGTCGATGATCGTGCGCGAAGACTCAATGACGCTGTACGGGTTCACCGAGCCCGACGCGCGTGATCTCTTCACCCTGCTGCAGACGGTCACCGGCGTCGGGCCTCGGCTTGCGATGGCAACCCTGGCGGTGCTGGAACCGGAAGCGTTGCGCCGCGCGCTCGCCGAGTCCGATGTGCAGGCGCTGACCTCGGTCCCCGGCATCGGCAAACGCGTCGCCGAGCGGCTCGTGGTGGAATTACGCGACAAAGTGGACCGGCCGACCGCGGACGCCCCCAGTGCCGGTGGCGTCGTCGGCGGCGCGGTCCGCGACCAGGTTGCCGAAGCCCTTGTCGGGCTTGGTTTCACGGCCGCCCCCGCGGAGAAGGTGGTGACCGCGATCCTCGCCGATCACCCGGACGCGGATGCCTCCACAGTGCTCCGCCAGTCGCTCGCCCGGCTGGGTAAGACCGCATGACCGGCCCCGACACGACCGGCCTCGATGGCCCCGATCCGGCGGACCGCGAGGTGAGCGCTCTGCCGGTGCGGTCCGACGGTGACCTGGACGCCGGGCTGCGACCACGGTCGCTGGCCGACTTCATCGGCCAGCCGCGCGTCTGCGAACAGCTCGAACTCGTGCTGCACGGTGCGAAGGGCAGGGGCGGCACCCCCGATCACATTCTGTTGTCCGGCCCGCCCGGACTGGGCAAGACGTCGCTGGCGATGATCATCGCCGCCGAGATGGGCGCCGCGATCCGGGTCACGTCGGGGCCGGCGCTGGAACGCGCCGGCGACCTCGCCGCGATGCTGTCCAACCTGGTCGAGGGCGACGTGCTGTTCATCGACGAGATCCACCGCATCGCCCGCCCGGCCGAGGAGATGCTGTACCTGGCGATGGAGGATTTTCGGGTCGACGTCGTCGTCGGCAAGGGCCCCGGCGCGACCTCCATCCCGCTCGACGTCGCACCGTTCACCCTGGTCGGCGCGACCACCCGCTCGGGCTCGCTGACCGGTCCGCTGCGCGACCGGTTCGGCTTCACCGCGCACATGGAGTTCTACGAGACGTCGGAGCTGGTACGGGTGCTGCGCCGGTCGGCGGGCATCCTCGGCATCACCCTCGGCGACGACGCGGCCGCCGAGATCGCCGGGCGTTCCCGCGGCACACCGCGCATCGCCAACCGGCTGCTGCGCCGGGTCCGTGACTATGCGGAGGTCCGCGGCGACGGCGACATCACGGTCGGCATCGCGCGGTCGGCGCTCGCCGTCTACGACGTCGACGGCCTCGGCTTCGACCGGCTGGATCGGGCCGTGCTGGATGCGTTGATCAGGGCATTCGGTGGCGGCCCGGTCGGCGTGTCCACGCTGGCGGTCGCGGTCGGCGAGGAACCGGCCACCGTCGAGGAGGTGTGCGAGCCGTTCCTGGTTCGCGCGGGAATGGTGGCCCGTACCCCGCGCGGTCGAGTGGCCACCGCGGCCGCCTGGCATCACCTCGGACTGACCCCACCCGCGGGTGCGCTGAACGCCACCTTCGGCGTACGCCCCCGCGATTCCGGCACCGGCACTCTGTTCGACGATCTCTGACGCGGCACCGTTCGGTGAGCCCCGCAAGCGACGCGGCGCCCGAAATGCCGGATTCGACGGTCGTGGCACACTGGTAGGCGACGACACCAACTCGAAGAGGATTGTCCCTACATCATGGAATCTTTGCTGTTTCCGCTGCTGCTCGTTCTTCTGGGCGGCTTCATGTTCCTGTCCATGCGCAAGCAGAAGAAGCGCATGACCGAAATGCAGGACATGCAGAACTCGGTCCAGACCGGGTCGCGCATCCAATTGACGTCGGGACTCTACGGAACCGTCATCGACGCGTCGTCGCCCGAGTTCATCGACGTGGAGATCGCGACGGGCGTCGTCACCCGCTGGAACCGGCTGGCGATCATGAAGCTGGTGCCCACCGAGGAGGCGGCGGCCACCTACCCGGGATACGTCGCACCCGATGCGGACAGTTTCGAGACCCTGACCGACGAGGACCTCCAGATCCAGGACGGGCCCGCGGGCAGCGAGACAGTGACCTTCGACAAGGTCACCGATGCCAACAGCACGCACGACGTCCCGGCCGACACCACCGACGACCGGTCCGCGAACGGCGGCACACGTGGCGGTTCCACCACCGATAAGCAGGCGGATTCGGAGAAGTAGTACCGCAGCGTCGGCGCCCGGGCCGACACCCGGGCTCCGCACACCGCATCCCCGAGCACATCGACGCGACCGAGTCGGATTGGGTCGAACCCTTCGTCGGTCAGTAGAGTGGCCTGCGTTCACCGCGCCCCGGCTGCGGCATGCCCGCCGGCGGCTGCGCCGTGCGGAGCCGACCGAGCGGCCGCCAGTCCTCAAAGGAGATCGACCACCCGTGACTTCCTCGCGCCGGGCTTCGACGAAGCGGTCCGCACCTTCGTCGGGTATCCCGCCGTGGCGGCCGCTCGCGGCGTTTATCGCGCTGCTGGCGATCGTCTACGGCCTCATCTTCTTTACCGGCGGCGGATCGCTCGAACCGAAGCTCGGCATTGATCTGCAGGGCGGCACTCGAGTGACCCTGACCGCCCGCACCGAGAGCGGTCAGCCGCCGTCCAGCGACCAGCTCAACCAGGCGCGGCAGATCATCGAGCAGCGCGTCAACGGTCTCGGCGTCGGCGGTTCCGAGGTGGTCGTCAACGGCAGCAACATCATCATCACCGTGCCCGGCCAGGATGGTGCGCAGGCCAAAACGCTCGGTCAGACCGCCCGGCTGTACGTCCGCCCGGTCGTCCAGCAGGCGCCCGCGACTCCGCAGCCGAACGCCCCCGATCAAGAGACCGAGAGCGATCCGAACCAGCAGCCCGGCGAGGCGACCGCCAAGGCGATCGACGAGCAGCGCAAGCTGCGCCAGGCGCCGGCCGGTGCTAACACCGAGGCTCTGCAGCAGTACATGGGGAAGATGAATTGCGCGGCGGACGCGTCCGACCCGCTCCTCGGTAACGACCTGCCCGACCAGTATCTGGTCGCATGCTCCGACGACGGGAAGACCGTCTATCTGCTGGGGCCGCAGATCATCGACGGCCGCGACATCAGCAACGCGAGCGCGGGCACGAAGGCCGACACCGGCGAGTGGGTCGTCAACCTGGAGTACACCGGCGAGGCCGCCGATTTCTGGGCGAAGTACACCGCCGAGGAGGCGTCGAAGCAGACCCAGACGGCGTTCACGCTGGACACCCGGGTGGTTTCCGCGCCCGCGATCCGCGAGGCGATCCCGAACGGCAAGACACAGATCAGCGGCAATCCCTTCAGCGAGGGGGAGGCGAACGACCTCGCCGGCGTGCTCAAATACGGTTCGCTGCCGCTGTCGTTTCGGACGTCCGACGCCGAAACCGTGTCCGCCACACTGGGATTGTCGTCGCTGCGAGCCGGCCTCATCGCCGGTGCAGTCGGCCTGATCGCGGTGCTGATCTACGCGCTGGCCTATTACCGGATGCTCGGCTTCCTGACGGTGCTGTCGCTGATCCTGGCCGGACTCATGGTGTACGGCATCATCGTGCTTCTCGGCCGGTGGATCGGCTTTACCCTCGACCTGGCCGGTATCGCCGGTCTGATCATCGGTATCGGTATGACCGCCGACTCGTTCGTCGTCTACTTCGAACGCATCAAGGACGAGATGCGCGAGGGGCGAAGTTTCCGGTCCGCGGTACCGCGCGGCTGGGCCAGTGCCCGGCGCACCATCTGGTCAGGTAACGCGGTCAGCTTCATCGCCGCCGCCGTCATCTACATCCTGGCGATCGGCGAGGTCCGCGGCTTCGCCTTCACCCTCGGCCTGACCACCATCCTCGACGTCGTCGTGGTGTTCCTGGTCACCCATCCGCTGGTCGTCCTCGCGACCCGTTCGGAGTTCCTGTCCCGACCACGGGTCAACGGGCTCGGTGCCGTCAGCGAGGTGGCCCGGCAGCGCCGCCAAGCAACCCGACACCCGGGCGCCCCCACCGACGGCGGCCGAGTCGCGGAAGGATCGGTCCCATGAGCTTCAGCAGCGGCAACACCGGTGGCGCGCACAAGCCACTGACCACCGGGCAGATCGGCCCCGACGACGAGCCGCCGACCCCGGACCGCTCGCGCACCGCACCGTCGGTGCCGACGCCGGCCACCGACGCCGACTTCGTCGCCGACACCAATCGGTCCTTCCTGTCCCGGCTGTACACCGGCACCGGCGCGTTCCCCATCGTCCAGCAACGGCGCATGTGGTACCTGATCACTGCGGTGATCCTGCTGATCTGTGTCGGCTCGATCGCGATCCGCGGGTTCTCGCTCGGTATCGACTTCGAGGGCGGCACCCAGATCTCTATCCCGACGGCGTCGGCCGGCATCACCAGCCAGTCCGTCGAGGATGTCGTCGGCAACGCTCTCGGCAAGTCACCCGAGTCGGTGCAGACCGCCGGCTCCGGCTCCAGCCAGACCGTGCAGGTGCGGACCGACACCCTCGACCTCGCCCAGGCCAGCACGGTCACCAGGGCACTGACCGACCGGTTCGGGCCCGGCCTGACCGCTCAGGACGTCAGCATCTCCGACGTGAGCTCCACCTGGGGCCAAGAGATCACCGAGAAGATGCTCATCGCGCTCGGGGTGTTCCTGGTGATCGTGTTCGTCTACATCGCGGTGCGCTTCGACCGCGAAATGTCGGTGGCGGCGCTCGCCTCGCTGTTCTTCGACATCGTCGTCACCGCCGGCGTCTATTCGCTGGTCGGTTTCGAGGTGAGTCCGGCAACCGTGATCGGTCTGCTCACCATCCTCGGCTTCTCCCTGTACGACACGGTCGTCGTCTTTGACAAGGTGTCCGAGAACACCCGGTCGGTGCTGCAGACCACCCGGCGCACCTACGCCGAGCAGGCGAACCTGGCGGTCAACCAGACACTGATGCGGTCGATCAACACCACCGTCATCTCGGTGCTGCCGATCATCGCGCTGATGATCATCGCGGTCTGGCTGCTGGGCGTCGGCACGCTCAAGGATCTCGGCCTGATCCAGCTCGTCGGCGTCGTGGTCGGCGCGTACTCGTCGGTCTTCTTGGCGGCGCCCCTGCTGGTGACCCTCAAGGAACGCCGTTCGGACATCTCGCGGCACACCGCGCGCGTGCTCAAGCGACGCGCCGCGGTCGAGGCGGGCGACGATCCCGAACCGGAGCGGCCGGCCCGCGGCCGGGCACGCGCGACGGTCGGCGCCGACACGTCGAGCACGGTCCCCACCGGCAAACGCCGACGCACCCGCTAATGTCGGCGGGGTGACAAGCGGCGGGGTGACACCGAACCACGGACGAATGCGTACCACCCGGATCCCGCGGCTGGCGGTTCTCGCCGTTGCCGCCACCGCCCTCATCGGACTGGTCGCCGGGTGTTCCGACTCGCCGCCCCCGGCCGTCGACTACGTCGTGGACGCGACCGTCGACACCTATAACGCCAACACCGTCGACGGCAACGCACACGGTGTGCTGATGGCCACCACCCGGATGCTGCCGGGGTTCAGCTATCTCGGCGCGGCCGGCCAGGTGACTCCGGACCGGGACGTGGGGACGGTGACGCGGCAACCGGGATCGCGGCTGACGTTGCGCTACGAGTTCAACCCGAAGGCGGTGTTCTCCGACGGGCAGCCGCTCGATTGCGATGACCTGGTGCTGGCGTGGGCGGCGATGAGCGGCCGCTTCGAAGGTTTCCGGCCCGCCACCACCGAGGGCTACCGGGACATCGAGACCGTCGACTGCCGCCCCGGCGACAAGGCGGCCACCGTGACATTCGCGCCCGGACGCGACGACCGCAACTGGGCGGCGCTCTTCGGTGCCGGCACCATGCTGCCCGCGCATGTGGTCGCCCGAGCCGCCGGCGTCGCCGATGTCGTCGCACCGATCCGGGCAATGAACCGCGGTGTCATCGACAAGATCGCCAACTACTGGAACACCGGGTTCGCGGTCCGGCCCGGCGGGCTGGACGCCACCGTCCTCCCGTCGTCCGGTCCGTTCCGCATCGACGGCCACACCGGTGACGGCGGTCTGGTGCTGGTGCGCAACGACAAGTGGTGGGGTGCGGCGCCGGCTACCGATCGCATCGTCATCTGGGGGCGCGGAACCGATGTGCCGCAACGACTCTCCGAGGGCCGATTCGACGTCACCGACGTCACCGCCGGGTTGACGGGATCGCCGATCGGTGGCTCCGACTCCGACTCGCCGCAACCGGAACAGGCGCCGGGCCGGGCGCTCGGCGTCGAAGGTCTCGTGCTCGCCGAGCGCGGCGTGTTCGGCGACCCCGCTGCCCGCCGCGCGTTCGCGTCCTGCGTGCCGCGCAACGAGCTCGCCCGCCGCTTCGGCAGCGGTGCCCAGATGTGGAATCTCCGTACCGTGGCCCCGGCCGACAATCTTGCCGGGCAGATCAACGGTGAGTTCGGTCGCGAGTACAACCGGGTCGACACGAACCGCGCGCGCCGACTCCTCGCCGGCGACGGTGGCACGCCCCGGCCGATCCGGGTTCGCATCGGCTATCAGGCGCCGGCCGAACGATGGCGGCAGATGGTGGCCGCGATCGCCGACTCGTGCCGGCCCGCGGGAATCACCGTCGACGACGCCAGCGCACCCGACCTCGATCCCGGCGCCCTCGGTCGGCAGGCCGATGCACTGCTGGTGACGAATGGCGCGTCGTTCTCGGCCGCCGGTGCCGCCGACCCCATCCGCGCCGCCTACCAACTGCGCGCCGGCGATCCCCTCAATCTCGGCGGCTACCGCGACCCGCAGGTCAGCAAGGCCATCGACGACCTGGGGGTGGCGAGTCTCGGCACCGAACGGCTCGGCCTGATCCGCACCATCGAGAACGGGGCATGGCGGGACGTGCCGTCGATCCCGTTGTTCGCCGCGCCCCGCGAACGGCGGTCGAGCTCCGCGGTCGGCAACGTCGTCCCCGGGTTGGCCCGCAACGGCACCGGCTGGAATATGGATCGATGGACGTCGAATGAGTGATCCCGTCGCCGAGCGCACCCGGGCGACGGCCGCCGCGGTGACCAGGGCGCGGGATGCGATCGACGCGCACGCCCGGCGCGTCCCCGACTTCCCGGCACCCGGCATCCAATTCAAGGACCTCACTCCGGTCCTGGCCGACGCCGACGGTCTCGCCGCGATCGTCACCGCGCTCACCCACGACTGCCCCGATGTCGACCTGGTGGCCGGTATCGACGCACGGGGTTTCCTCATCGGCGGCGCGGCCGCCCGCGAATTGGGTGTCGGCGTGCTTGCCGTGCGCAAGGGCGGCAAGCTGCCGCCGCCGGTGCGCGCCACCTCCTACGACCTGGAGTACGGGTCGTCGGTCCTGGAGATCCCCGCCGACGGTCTCGACATCGCCGGCATGCGGGTGCTGGTCGTCGACGACGTGCTCGCCACCGGCGGCACCATCGTCGCCGCGGTCGGGCTGCTGGAGTCGGCCGGCGCCGAGGTGGTCGGGATCGCGGTGGTCATGGAACTCACGGGTCTCGGCGGTCGGGCCCGCATCGCCGACGGAGTGCGGCCAAACCTGCCGGTGCACGCGGTCACCACCGACTGACCAGGTAACAGTGCCCCGCTCGGGCATCGCCGCCAACCCGGCACGAGCCGAACTACACTCGGCAGATCGGCCCGAGAACGCACGGCGAGAAGCAAGGGAGGTGTCACCGGTGACGAATGAACCCGACGCCGCACCCGTGACCGAGAGGCGGACGGCACACGCCGACGCCGTGCCCGCGTCGCCTACCGAGCGACCCGCTCCCGCGGCACCGGCGCCGGGGACGCCCGTTCCCGGGGCCTCAGCGCCCGCGTCGGCGGCGGACAGTCCCGCACCCACACACAACACCTCGGCATCGCGGCGGGTGCGCGCGCGGCTGGCGCGGCGGATGACCGCCACCCGCAGCCAGGTACGGCCGGTGCTGGAACCGCTGGTGACGCTGCACCGGGAGATCTACCCGAAGGCCGACGTCGGGCTGCTGCAGCACGCCTACGAGGTCGCCGACGAACGCCACCAGGGTCAGGTCCGCAAGTCCGGCGACCCGTACATCACCCACCCGCTGGCGGTGGCCACCATCCTGGCCGACCTCGGCATGGACACCATCACACTGGTGGCGGCGCTGTTGCACGACACCGTCGAGGACACCGGCTACTCGCTGGAGGCACTGGAGTCCGATTTCGGCCCGGAGGTCGCGCACCTTGTCGACGGGGTCACCAAGCTCGACAAGGTGGCCCTCGGCAGCGCCGCCGAGGCCGAGACGATCCGCAAGATGATCATTGCGATGGCACGCGATCCACGGGTGCTGGTCATCAAGGTCGCCGACCGGCTGCACAATATGCGCACCATGCGGTTCCTGCCGCCGGAAAAGCAGGCCCGCAAGGCCCGCGAAACACTGGAAGTGATTGCGCCGCTGGCCCATCGGCTCGGCATGGCGACGGTCAAGTGGGAGCTCGAGGACCTGTCGTTCGCGATCCTGCATCCCAAGCGCTACGAGGAGATCGTCCGCCTGGTCGCCGACCGCGCGCCGTCCCGGGACACCTACCTCGCGCGCGTGCGGGCCGACATCAACAACGCATTGGGCGCAGCGAAGATCGACGCGACCGTCGAGGGCCGGCCCAAGCACTACTGGTCGATCTATCAGAAGATGATCGTCAAGGGCCGCGAGTTCGACGACATCCACGACCTCGTCGGCATGCGCATCCTGTGCGACGAGGTTCGCGACTGCTATGCCGCGGTGGGCGTGGTGCATTCGTTGTGGCAGCCGATGGCGGGACGGTTCAAGGACTACATCGCCCAGCCGCGGTTCGGCGTGTACCAGTCGCTGCACACCACGGTCATCGGCCCGGAGGGTAAGCCGCTCGAGGTGCAGATCCGGACCCGGGACATGCACCGCACCGCCGAGTTCGGGATCGCCGCGCACTGGCGGTACAAGGAAGGCGGGGTCCGCAAGACCGCCGACCGCAAGGGGGGCACCAAGCCGGGCCGCAGGTCGGATACCGCCGAGATCGACGACATGGCGTGGATGCGGCAACTGCTGGACTGGCAGCGGGAGGCCGCCGACCCCGGCGAGTTCCTGGAGTCGCTGCGCTACGACCTCGCGGTCCGGGAGATCTTCGTGTTCACCCCGAAGGGCGACGTGATCACGCTGCCGGCCGGTTCCACCCCCGTTGACTTCGCCTACGCGGTGCACACCGAGGTCGGGCACCGCTGTATCGGTGCCCGGGTGAACGGCCGGCTGGTCGCGCTCGAGCGGCAACTGGAGAACGGCGAGGTCGTCGAGGTGTTCACCTCGAAGGCCCCCAACGCCGGCCCCAGCAAGGACTGGCAGAACTTCGTGGTGTCGCCCCGCGCCAAGGCCAAGATTCGGCAGTGGTTCGCCAAGGAGCGGCGCGAGGAGGCGCTGGAGAACGGCAAGGACGCCATCGCCAAGGAGGTGCGTCGCGGTGGGCTGCCGCTGCAGCGCCTGATGAGTGCGGAGTCGATGGCGACGGTCGCCAAGGAACTGCGGTACACCGACGTCAGCGCCCTCTACACGGCCGTCGGCGAGCGGCACGTGTCGGCGCGGCATGTGGTGAACCGGCTCGTCGCGGCCCTCGGCGGGATCGACGATGCTGCCGAGGAGATCGCCGAACGGTCCACACCGTCCACGCTGCCCGCGCGGAGCCGGCAGGGCGGCGACGCCGGAGTCATCGTCGAGGGCGTCGACAACGTGCTGATCAAGTTGGCCAAGTGTTGTACCCCGGTGCCCGGCGACGAGATTCTCGGCTTCGTCACCCGCGGTGGCGGGGTCAGTGTCCACCGCACCGACTGCACCAATGCCGACTCGTTGCGACGCCAGGATGAACGTCTCATCGACGTCGCGTGGGCGCCGTCCCCGGAGTCGGTGTTCCTGGTGGCGATCCAGGTGGAGGCGCTCGACCGGCATCGGCTGCTCTCGGATGTGACCAAGGTGCTCGCCGACGAACGGGTGAACATCCTGTCGGCGTCGGTGACCACCAGCCGCGACCGGGTCGCGGTCAGCAAGTTCACCTTCGAGATGGGCGATCCCAAGCACCTCGGTCACGTGCTCAACGTGGTGCGCAATGTCGAAGGCGTCTACGACGTGTACCGGGTGACCTCCGCGGCCTGACGGCGGTTCCCGCTGGTTGAGTAGCAGTATCCGCTGGTTGAGTAGCCGTGAGGGACGAGCGGCGTATCGAAACCAGCATCCCGCTGCGTTGGGAGCGGCGTATCGAAACCAGCATCCCGCTGCGGGTGGCTCCGGGCACCCGACCGCGGCCGGGCGTCAGCCGCCGACCGTGGCCTTCTCGATCGTCAGGCCCAGCTTGGGCGGACCGTCGGTCGGGCTCATCTCGAACTTGCGGGTCATCGGATTCTGGTTGACCGACGGCTCGATACCGCCCTGGAACACCTTGTCCACCACGGCGAGGCCCGGCTCGTCGACCTTGCCCACGACCGCGTAGCTGGCCGGCAACACGCCGTCCTGGACCAGGATGAAGAACTGGGCGGCGCCTCCGGCATTCGCCTGCCCCTGTTGGGCTTGACCGCTATTGGCTATCGCGACCGTGCCGCGCGGGTAGGTGACCGGTTGCTGGCCGGTCATTTGGTTGGCCTCACCGGCGGGCTTGAGGTCGGTGGGCGGCTCGTCCGGGCTGGTCCAGCCCGGCGTACCGCCACCGGTAGCGGTCGGGTCGCCGCACTGGATGACCTTGATCTCGGTGTTGGTCATCCGGTGACACGGCGTGTTGTCGTAGTAGCCGTTCTTGGCCAGGCTGAGGACGGCGGCCGAGTTGCACGGCGCGGACTTGCGCTCGATGGTGATCGGGATGGTGCCCTGGTTGGTGTCCAGGGTGAGGCTTTCGGTGCCGCTGTTCGGCTGCGACAGTGCGGGTTTCGGCGAGGTCCGCTGCTTGGGCTTGCCCGCGACCAGCGAGTCGATCTTGCGCTGGTAAAGCGCCCGCTGATCCGGCTCCTTGAGCTCCTCGGGAATGGTCGTCTGCACCTTGTCGAGCTGGCTGGGCGTGGGGGTATAGGTGCACTCGTTGTGCGCCGCGTTGTAGCGGTCGGTGCGGATCTTGTCCACCACGAAGTAGGTTGCCGTAGCCACCACCGCGACGGCGACGGCCGCCGAGACCGAGGCGATGACGATCTTGCGCCGGCGTGCCTGCCGATTCTCCCGTTCCAGGCGCTCCGCCAGCTTCCGTTTGGCTGCCTCGCGGCGTTCCTCGTTGGTGGATGACACGCTGGTGGACCCTCCTCGACCCTTGACCCTCGATGTGCGTCCGGTGACGCATCGACCGGCTTCGTGTGCGACGACAAGTGTGCCAGCCGTCCCTGAGAGTTCGGTATCAGGGTTGCTGGGTCACAATGGAGGATGCCCGGACGGCCTGGCGGTGCCCGGTCGGCGCCAACCCGCCGACCGCGGACGCCGGAAGCACAGGAGAAGGAGTGAACATGCTGATCACCGGATTTCCCGCCGGGATGTTCCAAACCAACTGCTACGTGCTCGCCGGCGAACCGGGCGGCGAGGCGATCATCATCGATCCCGGTCAAGACTCCGCCCCGCGCGTCAAGGAGATCCTCGCCGAACACGACCTGACGCCGGTCGCGGTCCTGCTCACCCACGGGCACCTCGATCACACCTGGAACGCCGCCGACCTGTGCGACGAGTACTCCATTCCCGCCTACATCCACCCGGCGGACCGGCCAATGCTCGCCGACCCGGGGAAGGGGCTGGGTGTGGCGCTCGGCGCGGTTATCGGTGCGCTGACGTTCCGGGAACCGGAGAAGGTCGTCGAGTTCACCGACGGTGAGGACATCGACCTCGCCGGAATCCGCATGTCCGTCGATCTCGCGCCCGGTCACACCCAGGGTTCGGTGGTGCTCGGGCTGGACGTACCGGTCGAGTCGGACGATGGATCGGGGACCGAGACGGTGCCGGTGGTGTTCTCCGGAGACGTCCTGTTCGCCGGATCCATCGGTCGCACCGACCTCCCCGGCGGGGACCACGAGCAACTCCTGGGGTCGATCGCCACCAAGCTGCTGCCGCTGTCGGACGACACCCAGGTGTTGCCCGGCCACGGACCGCAAACATCGATCGGCGCCGAGCGAGCGACCAATCCGTTCCTCGCCGGACTCGCCACCCCGGCCACCGAGAGCGGTGGGGCCACCACGGGCTCGTCCGCCGCGACCGACCCGGCCACCACGAGCACGCCAGCCACACAGAAGGCAGCCACACAGAAGAAGGGACGATACGGACTGTGAGCCCAGAGTTCGCCGCGCCACGGGGCATCCCCGACTACGTTCCGCCGGGTTCGGCGGACTTCCGGGCGGTGCGCGACACCCTGACCGATGCGGCGCGCCGGGCCGGCTACGGACACATCGAACTGCCGGTGTTCGAGGACACCGCCCTCTTCGCGCGGGGCGTCGGGGAGTCGACGGACGTGGTCAGCAAGGAGATGTACACCTTTGCCGACCGTGGTGACCGCTCGGTGACGCTGCGCCCGGAGGGAACTGCCGGGGTGATGCGTGCGGTCATCCAGCACGGGCTCGACCGCGGTCAGTTGCCGGTGAAGTTGGTCTACTCCGGTCCCTTCTTCCGGTACGAGAAGCCGCAGACAGGGCGTTACCGTCAGCTCCAGCAGGTGGGCGTCGAGGCGATCGGGGTCGACGACCCGGCGCTCGACGCCGAGGTGATCGCCGTCGCCGACGAAGGCTACCGGCGGCTCGGGCTGAGTGGCTTCCGGCTGGAGATCACCTCGCTGGGCGACGAGCAGAGTCGTCCGCGCTATCGGGAAGCGTTGCAGCAGTTTCTGTTTGGTCTCGATTTGGACGAGGCGACGCGGGCCCGGGCGGAGCTGAATCCGCTGCGGGTGCTCGATGACAAGCGACCCGAGATCCGGGCCGCCACCGCCGACGCGCCGCTACTCGTCGACTATCTCAGCGACGACGCCCGCGACCACTTCGAGGCCGTGCTGGCCCATCTCAAGCGGCTCGGTGTGCCGTACGAACTCAACCCGCGGCTGGTTCGGGGGCTCGACTACTACACCAAGACGACGTTCGAGTTCGTCCACGACGGGCTGGGTGCGCAGTCGGGGATCGGCGGCGGTGGCCGCTACGACGGCCTGATGCGCCAGCTCGGTGGCAAGCTCGACCTGTCCGGGGTCGGATTCGGGCTCGGTGTCGACCGCACCATGCTGGCGCTGGAAGCGGAGGGTGTCGCGGGGCGCGACGCCGCCCGCTGCCAGGTGTTCGGCGTGCCGCTGGGGGCCGACGCGAAGACCGAACTCGTCGGTGTCGCAGGCGAACTGCGGGCGGCGGGGATCAGCGTCGACC
Source organism: Gordonia sinesedis (assembly GCA_039527305.1). Classification (GTDB taxonomy): domain Bacteria; phylum Actinomycetota; class Actinomycetes; order Mycobacteriales; family Mycobacteriaceae; genus Gordonia; species Gordonia sinesedis. The sequence goes on from BAAAJU010000004.1 coordinate 414,611, forward strand.
TCGCCTACGGTGACCGCGGACTCAAGGGAGCGATGAAGGCAGCCGACCGCTCCGGCGCCCGACTGGCGTTGGTGCTCGGCGAGACCGAACTCGCCGAGGGGGCCGTCGAGGTCAAGGACCTGTCTACCGGCGATCAGCGTCGAATCCCGTTGGCCGGCATCGTCGACGAGGTGCGCGGGTTGCTCGCGGCGGGGCGCGAGCAGGCGACCAAGCGCGGGTCGGCTCCGACGGGCTAGGCGACACCGAAACCGGCCGGTGACCATCGACCGTGGTGCGAGAATGTGACGATGACCACAACCTCGACGCTCGCCTCCGATCTCGCCCGGCTGGGCCGGGAGACGGACATGCTCGATACCATCGCCACGATGATGGGTGCGGAACGGCTCGCCGCCGCCACCGCCGACGGCACACCCCGACGGGATGTGCTCGCGCGGCTGGCCGACGACGGCCTCGCGCTCACCGGCGCGGTGCGCTCCGCGCTCTCCGGGCCCGGCGCGCCGACCTGCGTCGACTCCGACCCGACCGCCCACCCCGACGCCACCGACGTGCCCGCCCGCTTCCGCGAGTCGGCCCGTGCATTCGCCGACGTGGCCGTCCGGCTGGACGAGCTCGGGCCGGACACGGTCGTCGACTATCGCGGGCTGGCCTTGCACCCCGACGAGGTGGTGCCGCAGCGTATCGCCGAGGTCGTGCTGGCCAACGACGCCATCAGCTCGGTGTGGTCCCTCGACGAAGCGGATCCCGATTCCGTGCGCAATGCCCTCGACGCGATGGTGCGCAGGCTCGACGGCCGCGACGACGTCCCGGCACTCACCCTGGTGACCGTCGAGGGTGACCAATGGCTGCTCTCCGGCGGTGGCCGACGGATCGAGGGCACCCGGGAATCGCTGGCCCGCTGGCTGGCCACCGGCGACACCGACGCTGTCGGATCGGTGCCGGGCCTACCGGTACTGCCGCGCTGGCACTGACCGCGCTCCCTCGGTCCGCGGCAGCTATCCGCGGGGTCGGGTCATCTCGTCGGCCAGCACGTCCAGGGACACGCCGCCCAGCGCCAGCGCCCGTGTGTGGAAGTCCTTGAGCGACCACTCCGGATGTGCCGCCAGCGCCGCGTCCCGGGTGTGCTCCCACACCCGTTGTCCCAGCGCGTACGACGGTGCCTGCCCCGGCCAGCCGAGGTAGCGATCGAGTTCGAAGCGCAGGACCGCGCGGTCCATCGCTACCGACTCGGTGAGAAACCGCCACGCGGTGTCTGCATCCCACATGCCGCCGCCCATCGACGCGGGGGCGGGCAGCCGGCAGTGCACCCCGATATCGACGACGACGCGCGCGGCGCGCAGCCGCTGCGAATCGAGCATGCCCAGCCGGTCACCCGGGTCATCGAGCCAGCCGAGGTCGGCCATCAGGCGTTCGGCATACAGCGCCCACCCTTCGCCGTGCCCGGAGGTGAACGACGCGAGTTTGCGCCAGTCGTTGAGGTCGGGATCGACGATGGCCGACCCGAGTTGCAGGTGATGCCCGGGCACACCCTCGTGGTAGACGGTGGTCTTCTCCTGCCAGGTGTGGAACACCGTCTGTCCGGCCGGGACCGACCACCACATCCGGCCGGGCCGGGACAGGTCGGCGGTCGGCTGGGTGTAGTAGATCGTCCCGGTTGCCGACGGCGCCAGCCGGCACTCCAGTCGGGTCAGCCGCGGCGGCAGGTCGACATGCGTTCCGGCTAGACCGGCGACCGCGTCGTCGGAGGTCTGCTGCATCCAGTCGACGAACGCCTGCCGGTCCTCGATCCGATACCGCGGCAGCTCGTCGAGGTACGCCATCGCATCGGCCACCGTGCCGCCCGGCACCAACTCCGCGGCGATGGCCTGCTGTTCGGCGGTGATCGCGGCGAGGCGCTCCAGGCCCCACGCGTAGGCTTCGGTCGGCTCGATGTCGGTGCCGAGGTGACTCGGCAGATGCCGCAGGTAACGGTCGCGTCCGACGGCGTCGTCGGCGACGGCAGCCGCGAGGATACGGGTGCGCAGCACGGTCGCGAGTTCGCCGAATGCGCGTCGCGCCGCGGCGATGGCCCGATCGCGGTGGTCGGCCAGCGCCGGATCGTCGGCGACCGCCGCGGTGGCGACGCCGATCGCATCGGCGGCCGTATCTGCCTGCCCGGCAACAAGTTCCACCTGACGGCGGGCGAGTGGCACCGGCGAGGCGGCCCGGTGATCGAGCCCGGCGACGACCGACGCGACACTGTCGGGGATCGCGTGCAGCCGGTCGATCACGGTCTCACGGTCGGCCGCGGTGGCGGTCGGCATCAGGTCGAAGATGTCAGGTTCTCGATGTGATGGCCGTACTCGTGGGCGACGACGTACTCCTGGGCGAGCGGACCGTCGCTACCACCCATCTGCTTGAGCTGGGCGAAGAACGTCGGATCGAAGTAGGCGGTCTGGTCGGCCGGGCAGTAGAACGGCCCGGTCGCCGACGTCGCCGAGCCGCAGCCGGTGTTCACGGCGTCGCGGAAGATGACCGTGCGCGGCTTGGTGTAGCCGCTCATCTGCTCGGGCCACACCCGGTCCAAGCTGTTGGTGGTGGCCACGATCCGGCAGATGTCGTCAGTGTTGGCCTTCTCAATGGTGCACGATTCGATCTGCTGCTGGATGTCGGATGCGCCGGCTCCCGACGACTGGGAGGTCGTCGCTCCGCCGCCCATGATGTCGCCGGGATTGATGCCGAAGAACAGCGCCACGATCGTCACCAGCAGGCCAGCGCCGCCGCCGAGCGCGATTCGGCCGCCGCCCATCCCGCCACCGCCACCGCCGCCGGACACCGAACCCGTGTCGAGCGGACCGCCACCCTGGAAAGTCATCTGCCCCTACCGATCGCCGTCGGAACCATCGTCTGCGGACGAGCATAGGCAACCGGGGCGCACCGAACCGGGAACCGGCGCGTTTCGCGGCGCACAGTGAACGGGCTGCGGCGCACAGTGAACGGGTTCCGACGCACAGTGAACGGGTTCGGACGCACAGTGGACGGGTTCCGGCGCACAGTGAACGGGTTCGGACGCACAGTGAACGGGTTCGGACGCACAGTGAACGGGCTGCGACGCAGGCGGCGGGACACCGGCCTACCCGACGAGCGGGCGCTCGGCCCGGCGTCCGTAGGATCATTCGAGGACACGTCTCGTCCGACTCGCCCCATAGGAAGGTCTCCTCAGTGCTCCGCACGCATCTCGCCGGATCGCTGCGTCGCGCCGACGCGTCGCAGACCGTCACCGTCGCCGGCTGGGTCGCCCGCCGCCGCGATCACGGTGGCGTGGTGTTCATCGACCTGCGCGACAGTTCGGGCCTGGTCCAGGTCGTGTTCCGCGACGATGCGGTCGCGGCGGCCGCGCACCGGCTCCGCAACGAGTACGTCGTGGCGGTGACCGGCGTGGTCGAGGTCCGCCCGGAGGGCAGCGAGAACCCGAACCTGCCGTCCGGCGAGGTGGAGATCAATGCCACCGGTCTGGAGGTGCTCAACGAGTCGGCGCCGCTGCCATTCCAGCTTGACGAGACGCCCGGCGAGGAGACCCGGCTGCGCTACCGGTACCTGGACCTGCGTCGGGAGCGGCCGGCGGCGGCGATCCGGTTGCGGTCCAAGATCAATGCGGCGGCCCGCGGTGTGCTCGCGGCCAACGACTTCGTCGAGATCGAGACCCCGACGCTGACCCGGTCCACGCCCGAGGGTGCCCGCGACTTCCTGGTGCCCGCGCGGCTCCAGCCGGGCACCTTCTACGCGCTGCCGCAGAGCCCGCAGTTGTTCAAACAGCTGTTGATGGTCGCCGGCATGGAGCGGTACTACCAGATCGCGCGCGCCTACCGCGACGAGGACTTTCGCGCCGACCGGCAGCCCGAGTTCACCCAGCTCGACATCGAGATGAGCTTCGTCGACCAGGACGACGTGATCGCCCTCGCGGAGGACATCCTGGTCGCGCTCTGGCGGCTCATCGGCGTGGAACTCGACACTCCGCTGCCCCGCATCACCTACGCGGACGCCATGCGCCGCTACGGCACCGACAAGCCCGATCTGCGGTTCGGCCTGGAACTCGTCGACTGCACCGAGTTCTTCGCCGACACACCGTTCCGGGTGTTCCAGGCACCGTACGTCGGTGCGGTGGTGATGCCGGGCGGCGCGTCGCAGCCGCGTCGCCAGCTCGATGCCTGGCAGGAATGGGCCAAACAGCGCGGCGCCAAGGGGCTGGCGTATGTGCTGGTCAACGAGGACGGCACGCTGGGCGGTCCGGTCGCCAAGAACCTGTCGGACGACGAACGGGCCGGTCTGGCCGCGCACGTCGGCGCGCAGCCCGGCGACTGCGTCTTCTTCGCCGCCGGACCCGCCAAGGCGCAACGGGCACTGTTGGGCGCGGCACGAGTAGAGATCGCCACCCGGCTCGGGCTCATTAACGACGACGAGTGGGCCTTCGTCTGGGTCGTCGACGCACCGCTGTTCGAACCGGCCGACGAGGCCACCGCGTCCGGCGACGTCGCAGTCGGCTCCGGTGCCTGGACCGCGGTGCACCACGCGTTCACGGCGCCCACCCCGGAGTCGCTGGACAGCCTGGAATCCGATCCGGGCGCGGCGCTGGCCTACGCCTACGACATCGTCTGCAACGGCAACGAGATCGGCGGTGGCTCCATCCGTATCCACCGTCGCGACGTGCAGGAGCGGGTCTTCGAGATCATGGGCATCGGGCACGACGAGGCGCAGGAGAAGTTCGGCTTCCTGCTCGACGCCTTCGCCTACGGTGCGCCGCCGCACGGCGGAATTGCCTTCGGGTGGGACCGGATCGCCTCGTTGCTGGCCGGTGAGTCGTCGATCCGCGAAGTGATCGCGTTTCCGAAGTCCGGCGGCGGCGTCGACCCGCTCACCGACGCACCGGCGCCGATCACCGCGGCGCAGCGCAAGGAGTCGGGGATCGACGCGAAGCCGGTTCCGCGGCGCGCCCCCGGTCAGCCGGGCGAGGCGGACGCGTCGGCCGCGGACGGCGGGCAACCCGCGGACGGCGGTTCCGCCGACGGCCCGGCCTGACCTCGGTCCGGCCGTGTCGCACCGACGTCGGCCACGTACAGTGCTGCCGTGACCTCAACCGGCGCAGTCGGATCCCCGCGTGATCGGCTCCCCGCGGTGTTCGACGCGTACCGCGGTGATCGATCCGCGGCGACGACCGCGCTGTTCGACCTGACGCCGGCCGCCGCCGACCTCCCGGCGGGTCCGCGATACGACGAGATGATCGATGCCGCGGGTGGGGTGCGACCCGCGTGGGACGACCTCGTCGCCGGCTACGCCGCGCGCGGCGACGACCGGTTGCGCACCGCCGCCGGCCGGCTCGCCACGTCGGTCCGGGACGCCGGTGTCGTCTACAACCGCCTCGACGGCGACCACACCGTCGCCGACGACTGGCGGATCGATGCGGTCCCGCTCGTCGTGGACGGCGCCGACTGGGCCGCGCTGGAGAAGGCGCTCACTCAGCGGTCGATGCTGCTCGACCTCGTGCTGCGGGACCTCTACGGCGACCAGAAGTTGCTGCGCGCCGGGCTGATTCCGCCCCAGATGGTGTTCGGCCACCCCGGCTACGTCCGGAAGGCCGCACGGCTCGGCGTCGCCGGACCGCACGCCTTGTTCGTGCACGCGGTCGACCTCGGCCGCACGGCCGACGGCCGCTTCGTCGCCTACGCCGACCGGACGCAGGCGCCGTCTGGGATCGGCTTCGCCATCGCCGACCGCCGGCTGCTGTCGCGGACCTTCCCGCAACTGTTCCAGGCGTCCGCGCCACGGCCGATGACGACCTTCGCCGGCACCTTGCGGCTGGCGCTGCTCGACTATGCACCGCCGGGCGTCGACGATCCGACGGTCGCCGTGCTCAGCCCGGGCAGCATGTCCGAGACTGCCTTCGATCAGGCGTACCTCGCGTCCGTGCTGGGGTTGCCGCTGGTCGAGGGCGCCGACCTCACGGTCCGGGACGGGACGGTGTACATGCGCTCGCTCGGCCGGTACAAGCGGGTCGACGTGCTGCTGCGCCGGGTCGATGCGGCCTTCGCCGATCCGCTCGACCTGCGCACCGATTCGCGGCTCGGGGTGACCGGTTTGGTCGAGGCCATCTCCCGCGGCACCGTCACCGTCGTCAACACACTGGGCAGCGGCGTCTTGGAGAACCCGGCGTTGCACACGGTGCTCGACCGGCTCGCGCCCGCGCTGCTCGACGAGGATCTGCTGATGGAGTCGGTACCGACCTTCTGGGGAGGCGAGGACACGGGCCGGGCGAAGTTGGTCGCCGACCTGGAGTCGTTGGCGCTCAGCAACATCCGCACCGGTGAGGACTTCCTGGGGCCGGAACTGGCCACGGCGCAACGGGTCGAGCTGGCCGATCGGATTCGCGCGCAGACCTGGCAGTGGGTCGGCCGCGACCTGCTGCCGTACTCGCTCGCGCCGACGATGACCTCACCGGACGGTAGGACGGGTGCCGTTGCCGCTGTCGCCCCCGGTTCGGCGGGTGGCGTGATCCGCGCGGCCGGGGTGTCGGTGCGCGCGTTCAGTGTCGCCCAGGGGCCGACCTATGCGGTGATGCCCGGTGGGCTGGGGTCGGTACTGGCCGACGGCGCGGCCGGAGCGGCTCTGAAGTCCGTTGCCGCCAAAGATGTCTGGGTCACGAGCACCGATATCGGCGGTCACGTGTCGCGACGCTCGGAAACCCGGGCCGATGCGGCCGACGTACGCGCCACGCCGGGCGGCCGGCTCGCACCGACCGGCTACTCCGACGTCGCCGCCGCGGCCAGTCCGCGGGTGCTGGCCGACATGTTCTGGTTCGGCCGCCACGGCGAACGGGTGGAACTGATCACCCGGCTCGCGCAGGTGGCCCGCGAGCGTTACCAGGACTTCCAGTACCGGCCATGGATGCTCGGCACCGCGGCGGTGCCGCGGCTGCTGCACGCGGTCGGCGTCGTGACCGGCACCGCCGGTCACCTGAACACGGCCGGACTGATCCTGGACGACGCGGCGCCGCCGTCGCCGGAGCAGGTGGGTGAGGCGATCGGCGTCATCGCCGAACTCACCGCCTCCCGCACCGTGCCGGGCAGCGTCGGCCACGCCGTCGACCGACTCGTCGCCGGAGCACGCGCGGTTCGCGACCAGATGTCGACGAGCACCTGGATGGTGCTGGCTCCGGTCGACCGCGCGATCACCGACCTCGCCGACCAACTGCGGCGCATCCAGGGTGGCGCCGGGATCGAATCCGACGACGGCGCAGTGGATCTCGGCCCGGAGCTGGCCCGTACTCACGAGATCATCCTGCACGGGGTGCTCGGCCTCGCCGGGCTGCAGGCGGAGTCGATGGTGCACGACGCGGGTTGGCTGATGATGGATCTGGGGCGGCGTATCGAACGGACGGTCACGCTCGCCGACCTCACCCGCGCCCTGTTCGCCGTCGCGCACGACACCGACGTCGAGCAGGCGTTGCTGGAGTCGTACCTGGCCGCGAACGAATCGTCGGTGATCTACCGGCGCCGCAACCGCGGCCTCTACCGTGCCGGCGCGGTCGCCGAACTGCTGTTCTTCGACGAATCGAACCCCCGCGCGCTGATCTATCAACTGGACCGGATGCGTGCCGACCTCGTCGCACTGCCGGACTCGCTGCGGACCGCGGGGGCGGAACGTCTGGTCGAGGAGATGACCGCGGAACTGCGTCGCTCCGATCCGGCCGGCCTGGTCGCCGACGGCGACGGGCGCCGGCCGGCCCTCGACGAGTTGATGACGACGTTGCGCACCGGCGCCCGCGAACTCTCCGACCTCCTCGGTCAGACCCGGTTCGCGCCGCCCCGGCAACCACAGCCGATCTGGGGACCGGGCGGGGGAGAAGTTCGATGAGTACCGGCCCGGACACCCCCGAGTCGGTGGCCGCCGACATGCCGGACGCCGGCACTCAGGCAACCGGCACTCAGGCACCCGGCGCGCCGGCGACCGACGGCACCCGGCGCCGCTACCGGGTCTTTCACCGGACCCGGTACACCTACGACGACGACGTGTCGTCGTCGTACGGCCGCTGCTACCTGACGCCGCGCGACCTGCCGCAGCAACGAGTGCGGTACACCGAGGTCACCGTCGGCCCGGAGCCCGACGACCGCTCCAGCGGCATCGACGTCTACGGCAACACCGACACCTACTTCCACGTCCGCACCCTGCACCGCGCCCTCGAGGTGACCGCGACGTCGATCGTCGATGTCGACCCACCCGACGTCGGGGTCCGCCACAGCACCGCCGCCCGCGCCGCCTGGGAGTTGGCGCGCCCCGGTCCCGCGGACCCGGCCGCCGTCGAGTTCACGCTGGACCTCTATCCGCCGGAGATCACCCCGGCGGTGGTGGACTACGCCGCGTCGGTGTTCACCCCGTCCCGACCGCTGATCGAGGCGATCGTCGATCTCACCTCCCGCATCTTCACCGACTTCACCTACCGGTCCGGGTCGACGGCCATCAGCACCCGCGTCGACACCGTGCTGGAGCGCCGGATGGGGGTATGCCAAGACTTCGCCCGGGTGGCGATCGCCTGTCTGCGGTCGGTCGGGCTGGCCGCCCGCTACGAATCGGGCTACCTGGCCACCGATCCACCACCCGGCGCCGAACGCATCTTCGGCGCCGACGCGAGCCACGCCTGGGCCGCGGTGTGGCTGCCCGGCGACCGGTGGCTGGCCTTCGACCCGACCAACGACAAACTCGTCGACGAACGGCACGTCACGGTCGCCTGGGGGCGTGACTACGACGACGTGCCGCCGTTGCGCGGCGTCATCTACACCGGGTCGACCAGCAGCACGATCGACGTGTCGGTGGACGTCGCGCCCCTCGACCCCGACGGACCGATCGACCCGAACACCTCGATCGGTGAACCGGGGTCCGACGACCGACCGACCGCGGCCGATACGGCGTGACGGCTGTCGGCGCGGTTCGGTACGTTGGAGGAGCCATGACGGTCATCTCAGAGAGCCGGATCAGCAGCGTAATGCGAGCCGCAGAGGCGTTGCTGTCCCACCGAGCGGGTTCGCCGGTGGTTCTCGCGGATCCCGAAGATCTCGGCGGGAGCGGCCGCACCACCGTCGTCCGCGTCCGGGTGGCACAAAATCCGCTCTCGATGGGCCGCAGCCTGGTGATCAAGGCGCTGCCGGAACACGAGAACCCGCACGCATTTCACCGGGAGATCGCGTCGTACAAGTACGCGACCGCACTGCCCACCGCATCCCGGCCCGGCCCGCAGCTCATCGCCTCCGACGCGAATGTCCGGCTGATGGTGCTGTCCGACCTCGGGCACGGACACTCGATGACCACCCTGCTGGCCGACGGTGACGTCGTCGAGGCGACCCGAGCGGTGAGCGCGTGGGGACAGGCGCTCGGCCGGATGCACGCGGCCACGGTCGGTGGGGAGGGCGACTTCCTGGCGCTGGTGCGCCGGGGCGCGCCGGACAGCGTGCGCCACGACATCCTGCGGGACGAGGCCGCTCGCGCGGTGCGGGAAGCCCGCCAGCGGTCGGCGGCTCTCGGGGTGCCGATGCCCGACCGGGTCGTCGACATGCTGGAGGCGGCCCAGACCCTGTTCGAGCACGGCGATCACCGCGCGTTCAGCCCCTCCGACGTCGGCCCGGAGAACATCCTGCTCAACGACGACGGTGTCCAGTTCATGGATTACGAGTGGGGTGGCTTTCGGGACGCCACCCTCGACATCGCCTATGCACTCGTGACCTTTGCCTCCCGCCTCGGGCCGAGGGGAGTGTCCCGGCGCCTCGATCTGGAGGTGTCGATGGTCGACGCGTGGCGCTCGGAGGTCGACTCGATCTGGCCGTCGTTGCGGCACGACCGGGAGATGCAGCAGAAACTGATCGCAGCGCGGCTGCTGTGGGTATGGCTGTCGACCGTCTGGATGCTGCCCGCCGACTCGGCCGACGACGTCTCCGCCGAACCGCTCGCGGGCGCCGATGCAGGCGACACGATGCCGCATGGACTCGCACACGACCTCGCGCTGCACACCAACGACCCACGGCGGATCGTGTCCCGCTGGGCCGACATCGCGTCGGCCGCCCGGGGAGCCGACACCCCGGTCGCCGACTTTGCCGGTGCGACCGGTCTCGCGCTGCAGCGAACCTGGCTGGCATGACCGGCATTCGCGAGACATTCACCGCCGCATGACATCCCAGATGGACGGACTGTTCGAGTCGCCCGCCGCGCCGAGCGACGGTGGCGGCACCACGCTCGGCGCGCCACCGGCGAATGCGCCGCTCGCGGTGCGGATGCGACCGTCCTCCCTGGACGAGATCGTCGGCCAGCAACACCTGCTGGGTCCCGGCTCCCCGCTGCGCCGGCTGATCGGCGGCAGCGGCGTGGCATCGGTCATGCTGTACGGGCCGCCCGGTACCGGCAAGACGACGATGGCCTCGCTGATCGCGTCCGCGGCGGGCGGCCGGTTCGAAGCGCTGTCGGCGCTCAACGCCGGGGTCAAGGAGGTGCGCGCGGTCATCGCGACGGCGCGCCAGCGCCTCGCCAGCGGCGAGCAGACGGTGTTGTTCATCGACGAGGTCCACCGGTTCTCCAAGACGCAGCAGGACGCGCTGCTCGACGCCGTGGAGAACCGGATCGTGCTCCTGGTCGCGGCGACCACCGAGAACCCGTCGTTCTCGGTCGTCGCGCCGCTGCTGTCGCGGTCGCTGGTACTGCAGTTGCGTCCGCTCACCGACGACGACGTGCGCGAGGTGATCCGACGTGCCGTCGACGACGAGCGCGGGCTCGGCGGTGCGGTCGCGCTGACCGACGCGGCGGTGGATCATCTGATCGCGGTCGCCGGCGGCGATGCCCGGCGGGCGCTCACCGCCCTGGAGGCCAGCGCGGATGCGGTGCTGCGCACCGGTGCGGGCGGCACGGGCGCGGCCGACGCGCCGACCGAGGGCGACATCCGGACCGACGGCGGCACCGACGCACCGGAGGGCGGCGACGGTGGTCCGCCGGTCGTCGACGTCGCCGACGTCGAGGCGGCCATCGACCGGGCCGCGGTGCGGTACGACCGCGACGGCGACCAGCACTACGACGTGACGAGCGCGTTCATCAAGTCGATCCGCGGCTCCGACGCCGACGCCGCACTGCACTATCTGGCGCGGATGATCTCGGCGGGCGAGGATCCGCGATTCATCGCCCGCCGGTTGATGATTCATGCCAGCGAGGACATCGGCATGGCCGATCCGATGGCTCTGCAGACCGCGGTCGCCGCAGCGCAGGTGGTCGCACTCGTCGGGCTGCCCGAGGCCCGGCTGGCGCTGGCCCAGGCGACCATCCACCTCGCGACCGCACCCAAGTCCGGCGGGGTGGTCAAGGCGATCGACGCGGCCATGTCCGACGTCGCCAAGGGCAAGTCCGGTCCGGTGCCCACGCATCTGCGCGACGGCCACTACCCGGGGGCGAAGAAACTCGGCAACGCCATCGGCTACCGCTATCCGCACAACGACCCGGACGGCGTTCTCGCCCAGCAGTATCCACCGGACGACCTGGTCGGCGTCGACTACTACGAACCGACCGACCACGGGCACGAACGGGAGATCGGGCCACGACTGGCCAAGTTGCGCTCGATCATCCGCCGGCCTGGTCGCGGGAGCCGGTAGCGCCGCACCACGACGAGAGGCTGTTTCGTGTCGGAATCGGGGTTCGTGTCGGAATCGGTACTGCACGAGCCGGCGCACCAGGTCGATCCCCGTTGTCGGGGATGGTGGGCGACGCAGATCGCCATTCCGGTCGTGGTCGTCGTCGCCGCACTCGTCGGGGTGGCCGTCCTGGTCGACTCGGTCCGCGGACCGATCCTGATCGTGGCCGGGGCCATCCTGGTCCTCGGGGCGGTCGCGGCGCTGGTGATCCCCGGGTACGTGTTCCGCATCCATCGGTGGGAGGTCAACGAGGTCGGCATCTACTCACGGCGTGGCTGGCTGTGGCAGGAGTGGCGGGCCGCGCCGTTCGCGCGGCTGCAGACCGTCGACGTCACCTCGGGGCCGCTGCAGCGGGCGTTCGGTCTCGCGACGGTCACCGCGACCACCGCGTCGGCCAAGGGTCCGGTGCTCATCGAAGCCCTCGACGCGGCGCAGGCGGCCGAGCTCGCCCACGGTGTGGCCGCCCGGGCGCAGGGCGAGTCGCGGGGCGACGGCACATGAGTCCGGGCGGTGACCATCCGGGCGGGGAGACGCAGTGGACCCGACCCGACCCGCGCACGCCGCTGGCGGCGGCGCTCATGCTGGCCGCCGCCATGCTCGCCGGCTACGTGCCCATCGTGATCGCCAACCTGCCGGACCGGGTGCCGGTGATCGTCGGATTCTTCGTCGCCGGGGTCGTCGTGCTGGCCGGTACGTACATTGCCGACGTGGTCCGCATCCGCCACACCGGTCTTGCGATCGATGACGAGCGTGTCCGGTATCGGTTCGAGTTCGTCACCACCAAGCACGCATCCGTGCCCCGCGAACGGATCCGCACCGTCGAGGTCACCGCCGATCCCGCGCAGCGACTGCTCGGCCTCGCGACCCTCACACTCGGCAGTGGGGAGAAGGACGGCCGGATCACCGTGCGCGCCCTGGACCGCCGGCTGGCGCAGGCGCTGCGCACCCAGCTCCTCGCACGGCCGACGGCGCCACCACGCGAGACCGGCACCGGCACCGACCGCGATCCGGGCGCCATCACCGGTACCGCACCGGACGCGTCAGCCACGGTAGCCGTCGGCGAGATGCCAACCGGCGCGGTCGAACTCGCCCGATGGCGACCCGGATGGATTCGGTATGCGCCGCTGAGTTTCTGGACATTCGTCTTCGCCGGTGCCGCATTCGGGATACCGATGCAGGTCGCGTCGTGGTTCGACGCATCCGCCACGGTGTGGGACCGGGTGACGACTCCGGTCCGGGCGACGGGACTGGTCGTCGGCATCCTGGTGATCGTGGCGATCGCGCTGATCATCGGCACCGTCGCCGCGGTGGTGCTACACGCCGAGGCGTGGTGGGGCTACCGGCTGCAGCGGTCCGCCGACGGCACGCTGCACGTCGAGCGTGGCCTGCTGGTCCGCCGCTCCACCACCTTCGAGGGCCGCCGGATCCGGGGAGCGGTGCTCGTCGAACCGCTCGGCACTCGCCTGGCGGGCGGCGCGCGGATCGATCTGATCGCACTCGGGCTGGGCACGTCCGACGAGGGCAAGAAGGCCGAGTCGAGCACCGTCCTCCCGGATGCGCCGCGGGCCGTCGCCGACACTGTGTTCGCGGCGCTCACCGGGCGGCCGGTACCGGAACGGCTCGTCGCGCACCCGCCGGCCGCGAAGACCAAGCGGCTGCGCTGGGCGGCCGCCGCGGTCGGCGTCGTCACGTTGGTCGCCGTCCTCGTGGTGGTCTGGACCCCGGTCGGCTGGTGGCTGATCGTCCTCGCCGTCGCGCTGAGCGCCCCGGCGGCCGGCTGGCTTGCCGTCGCCGCGTACGCCGCGCTCGGTCACGCGCTGACCGACCGGCACGTCTACATCCGATACGGAGCGCTGCGCCGGGCCACCCACGCGCTGCGCCGCGACGCGGTGATGAGCTGGAATGTGTCGCAGAGCGTGTTCCAGCGGCGCGCCGGACTGGCGAGCATCGGCGCCACCACCGCGGCCGACCAGCCGGTGGTGGTGGCGCCCGACGTCGGGCTCGGCCAGGCGCGTGGCGTGCTGGCCGACTCCGACCGGCCTCTCTGGGAGCCGCTGCTGCCCGCGGGCACCGCCACCGGCGAGGTCGCGGACAGATAACGGTAGGCTGGAGCGTTGCCGCGACACGCCGGTCGCGACCGATGGTGCACCGACCGGCCGCCACCGCCATGACCCGCCGACCGAGGACTCGACCACCAGTGCAGACGCATGACATCCGGAAGCGATTCCTGGATCACTTCATCGCCTCGGGGCACACCGAGGTGCCCAGCGCCTCGCTCGTCCTCGACGACCCGAACCTGCTGTTCGTCAACGCCGGCATGGTGCCGTTCAAGCCGTACTTCCTGGGGGAGCAGAAGCCGCCGTCCGAGCGGGCCACCAGCATTCAGAAGGTGGTGCGCACCCTCGACATCGAGGAAGTCGGCATCACCACCCGGCACAACACGTTCTTCCAGATGGCGGGCAACTTCTCGTTCGGCGACTACTTCAAACGCGACGCCATCCGCTTCGCCTGGGAACTGCTGACCAACAGCGTCGACGACGGCGGCTACGGGATCGACCCGGACAAGCTGTGGCCCACCGTCTACCTCGACGACGACGAGGCGTACGCGATCTGGCACGACGAGATCGGGGTGCCCGCCGAACGCATCCAGCGCCGCGGGGTCAAGGACAACTTCTGGTCGATGGGCGTGCCGGGTCCGTGCGGGCCGAGTTCGGAGATCTTCTACGACCGCGGCCCCGCCTACGGCGTCGAGGGCGGCCCGGAGGCCGACGAGGACCGCTACATCGAAATCTGGAACCTCGTGTTCATGGAGAGCATCCGGGGTCCCGGTGGCGGCAAGGAGAACTACGAGATCCTCGGCCCGCTACCGAAGAAGAACATCGACACCGGTATGGGTATCGAGCGCGTCGCCACGATCCTGCAGGGCGTGGACAACGTCTACGAAACCGATCTGCTCAAACCGATCATCGATCTCGCCAGCGAGGTCACCGGGCGCGGCTACGGCGCCGGTAACCACGACGACGACGTCAAGTTCCGTGTGATCGCCGACCACACCCGGACCGCCGCCATGCTGATCGGCGACGGCGTCCTGCCCGGCAACGACGGCCGCGGCTACGTGCTGCGCCGGCTGTTGCGGCGGGTGGTGCGGTCCGCGCGACTGCTCGGTGCCGACGGCCCCACGATGGGCCGGTTCATCGGCTTGGCCGTCGACATCATGGCTGCGTCGTATCCCGAACTCGCGGGCAAGCGGGACCACATCGTCACGGTGGCCGAGGGGGAGGAGGCCTCGTTCGCCAAGACGCTGGCCGCCGGGTCGAAGCTGTTCGCCGACGCGGCCGCCGCCACCAAGGCAGCGGACAAGTCCACGATCAGCGGTGACGACGCGTTCACCCTGCACGACACCTACGGGTTTCCGATCGACCTCACCCTGGAGATGGCGGCCGAGGCCGGACTCGCGGTCGACGAGGGCGGATTCGCCGCCCTGATGACCGAGCAGCGCGAGCGGGCCAAGGCCGACGCGACCGCCCGCAAGACCGGCCACGCCGACGCCGGCGTGTACCGCGAGCTCCTCGACCGTGGCCCCACCCTGTTCACCGGGTTCGACGAACTCGTGTCCGAGGCGCGGGTGCTGGCGCTCGTCGCCGACGGCGAGCGAGTCCGTTCGGCCACCGCCGGGCAGGAGTTGACCGTGGTGCTCGACCGGACCCCGCTGTACGCGGAATCCGGCGGACAGGTCGCCGACGTCGGCACGATCACCAGCAGTGACGGCACCCGGCTGGCCGTGCGCGACGTGCAGAAGCTCGGCAAGTCGCTGTGGCTGCACAATGTCGTCGTCGAGGAGGGCGAGATCACCGAGGGTGACGAGGTGCTTGCCTCGGTCGACTCGGCCTGGCGACACGGTGCGACGCAGGGGCATTCGGGTACCCACATGGTGCACGCCGCGCTCCGGGAGGTGCTCGGACCCGGTGCGACGCAGGCGGGTTCGCTCAACCGCCCCGGCTATCTCCGGTTCGACTTCCACTCCGGTTCGCCGCTCACCGAGGCGCAGCGCAGCCAGATCGAGGAGATCAGCAACGCCGCCGTGGAAGCGAACTATCCGGTGCGGACGTTCGAGACCGGGCTCGCCGAGGCCCGCTCGATGGGTGCGCTCGCACTATTCGGCGAGAACTACGGCGACGTGGTCCGCGTCGTCGAGATCGGCGGCCCGTTCTCGATGGAGCTGTGCGGTGGCACCCATGTGGCCTCGTCGGCGCAGATCGGCCCGGTCACGGTGATCGGGGAGTCGTCCGTCGGCTCCGGGGTGCGCCGCGTCGAGGCGTACGTCGGCATGGATTCGTTCCGCTACCTCTCCAAGGAACGGGCGCTGCTCGCCGGGCTGGCATCGTCGCTGAAGGTCCCGTCCGAGGAGGTGCCCGGACGGGTCGAGCAACTCGTCACCCGGCTGCGCGACGCGGAGAAGGAACTCGACCGGGTGCGCGCCGACGCCGCCCGCACCGCCGCCGCCGGACTTCTGGACGACGCGGTCACGGTCGGCTCGACGCTCGTCGTCGGGGGCCGGCTGCCGGGGTTGGACGCCAACGGATTGCGGTCGGTGGTGACCGACCTGCGCGGCCGGATCGCCGACCGACAGGCGGTCCTCGCCGTGTTCTCCCAGACCGGGGACGGCGACGACACCAAGGTGCCATTCGTCGTCGCGACCACCGCTGCGGCACGCGATGCCGGCATCAAGGCGGGTGACCTCGTCAAGGAGATCGCGCCGCTGGTCGGCGGGCGCGGCGGCGGCAAACCCGACCTGGCGCAGGGCTCCGGGACCGACGCCGGCGGGGTGGATGCCGCGTCGGCCCGCATCCGTGAGCTCGCTGCCCGATGACCGTCGGCGATCGTCCGGCGACGTGGACCCGGGGACGACGGCTGGGCATCGACGTCGGCAGCGTGCGGGTCGGTGTCGCGGCGTGCGATCCGGACGGCATCCTGGCGACGCCGGTGGAGACGGTGCCGGCCGACCCGGCGGGCGCCGCCGTCGACCGGATCGCCGCGCTCGTCGACGAGTACGAAGCCGTCGGCGTCGTCGTCGGATTGCCCAAGACCTTACGTAACGAGGCCGGTGCGGCGGCCGAGGCGGCTCGCGCCTTCGGCGACCGGCTGGCCGCGCGGATCGCGCCGGTGCCGGTTGAGTATCACGACGAACGGTTGACCACGGTGACCGCGCAGCAGGCGCTGCAGGCCAGCGGGCGCAGTTCGCGCTCGTCGCGCGCCGTGATTGATCAGGCGGCTGCGGTCGCTATTCTGCAGGGGTGGCTGGACTCGCGACGATGACGAGAATTGCGCCGCGAATGACGGTCACCGACGACCGGGCCGGTCACGCCGGCCCCGACGGGAGTGGTTCGCCGATGACCCCGCTGATCCCGGCCCCAGCGCCGACGACGGCACGCCGACCGAGTGGTCCGGACGTGACAGGAGGAGACCCTCGGTGACCGACAATCGGCATCGGAATCGACATCGCGAACATTCCGACCAACCGACCGAGGGCATCGATCTCGAGCGCCTGCGGTATTTCACCCAGCCCAGCGACGGCAAGCCGTCCACCCGGCACCGTCGCCGGCGTAACGGGCCGCCGTCCGGTCAGATTCCGGGGCTACCCCTCACCGGTGACCGGGACGACGCCCCGGTCGGCGACCGCCGGGCCGCTCCGCGCCGCATCCCGCCGGCCGACCCGGGCCGGCCGCAACGGGCCGGCCGCCGCGCGGCCCCGGAGTTCACCGGGCCGGCGGACACTCCGCCGCCGTCGACCATGCGGTCACGTGCCGCGGCACGGCCCGACATCGACGACGAGCCGGTCGGCCCACCGGTCGCCGGGCCCTCCGCTCGGACCCCGCAAGCGCCGATCCCGCACCGCGCCGAACCCCGGCGGGTAGAACCGCAGCGGGTAGAACCGCAGCGCGCCGAGCCCGCCGAGTCGCGGTATGCCGAACCCCGGTACGCGGAACGGCGCTACACCGAGCCGCGCTACGCCGAACCTCAGTACCCCGAGCGCCAGCGCCGCAGCGCCGGCGAGGTCGCCGCCGCGTCACGGGCGCCGGTCGACCCCGACATCGACTCCCGGCGGGATTACTCCGACAGCGACTACTACACCGACAGCGACTCCAGCTCCGGCGGGGGTTCCTACTCCGACGGCGGGTACCGCGGTACCGCCCGTGCCGACGACTGGGCCGCCGACCCCACCTACGTCGCCCCCGCGTACGACGCCTCCGACAACCCCGCGTACGACGCTCCCGCGTACGACGACCCCGACCACCGGGACCCGGACGACGACGAGCCGGATCCCGACGTCGACACCCGCGACACCCGTCGCCGCCGGACCGGCCGCGGTCGGCGTCGGCCCGCCCGCGCCCAGGCGAATCGGGCGTCGCGCGGACCGGTGCGGCCGGAGGCCCTGCGCCGCCGCAGGCGCCGACGGATCGCCCTGGCGGTCGTGATGGCGTGCATGCTGGTCCTCGTGGCAGGCGTCGGCTATTTCGGCGCCCGCACGGCCGGACTGCTGGAGTCCAGCAAGGACTACACCAACACAGCGGGTTCGGCCGACGTCATCGTCAACATCCCGCAGAACTCGACGCTCAAGGACTTCGGGCAGATCCTCGTCGACAACGACGTGGTGGGCAGCGTGAAGGCGTTCACCGACGCCGCCGGCGGCCGGGCCATGTCCGGCGGATACTTCAAGATGCGGACGCAGATCCCGGCCAGCGTCGCCGTGCAGATGATCAGCGACGACCAGCAGCACCGCGTGGGCCGCATGGTGGTTCCCGAGGGCCTGCAACTCGACAGCAAGAAGGGCATCGACGGCAAGACCACCCCCGGCATCTTCGAGATGATCTCCGACGCGACGACGGTCAGCGTGAATGGCGATCAGATCGGGGTCTCCGTCGATCAGCTCGAGAAGGCCGCCGCCGACGCCAGCCCCGAGGAACTCGGCGTGCCGGACTGGGCGCGGGACACCGTCGTCAAGCTCAGCGGAGATCACCGGCGCATCGAGGGGCTGATCGCGCCGGGCACCTGGGAATCGATCGACCCGCGCCAGTCGGCCATCCAGATCCTGCGCGGCCTGATCACCGACAGCGCGGTGCGGCTGCAACAGTGGGGTCTGCTCGACCAGAACTCGTCCGGCCTGTCGGCGTACCAGACCCTGGTGTCGGCCTCGGTCGTGGAACGTGAGGTCGACCAGCCCGCCGACTATGCGAAGGTCGCCCGCGTCATCCTCAACCGGCTGGACAAGAACCAGCGGTTGGAGATGGACTCCACCGCCAATTACACCGCCGATGTCACCAACATCGACCTGTCCGGCGAGTCGTACAAGTCGGAGAACCTCTGGAACACCTATCAGCAGCGTGGACTGCCGGTGACACCGATCGGCGCGGTCGGCGAGCGTGCCCTGGAGGCCACCGAGAACCCCGCCACCGGTAACTGGCTGTACTTCGTCACCGTCGACCGCAACGGCACCACCCTGTTCGCCGACACCTTCGAGCAGCACGTGGCGAACCGGCAGCAGGCCTGCGACAACAAACTGCTCACCACCGGATGCAGCTGACCCCGGACGACCCCGCGGCGGCCGGGCGATCGGTGGGTGCGCCGTCCCAGTCGCAGCCGTCGCTGTCGCCGCCGCCGCTGGTGGCGCCCGCCGGTGGGCTCGAGCATCGCCGGGCGGCCGTCCTCGGCTCGCCGATCACCCATTCCCGCTCGCCCGATCTGCATCTGGCCGCCTACCGGGCGCTCGGCCTGACGGGGTGGACCTACGACCGGATCGAGTGCGCCGCGGCCGACCTCCCCGGACTGGTCGGCGGCCTCGACGAGGCATTCGTCGGGCTGTCGGTGACCATGCCCGACAAGCTGGCCGCACTCGACTTCGCCACCGAGCGCACCGACCGTGCCGTCCTCGTCGGATCGGCGAATACGTTGCTGCGCACCGCATCCGGGTGGCGCGCCGACTGCACCGACATCGACGGTATGAGCGGTGCGCTCGCCGCGGTCGGGGTCGACGCGGATTCCGTCGGCTGCGATCTCGACTCCCGCGCCGTCCTGCTCGGCGCCGGCGGTACCGCACTGCCGACCGTCGCCGCGCTGGCCGCCGCCGGTATCACCGAGGTGACCGTGGTCGCCCGCGACGCGGCCCGGGCGAGTGGCGTCCTCGCGCTGGCCGACCGGCTCGGGCTCACCGCCACCGTGCTTGGTTTCGCCCCGTCGGCGACGTTGCGCGATCGCTGTGCCGCCGCTGCGGTCACCGTGTCCACCGTGCCCGCCGACGCCGCGGCCCCGCTCGCCGACTCGGTTGCCGCCGCGGCCCGGGTCGTCGACGTCATCTACGCGCCGTGGCCCACCCCGCTCGCGGATGCGGTCACCACCGCGGGCGGCCGGATCGTCGGCGGCCTGGTCATGCTGCTGCACCAGGCGTTCAGTCAGGTCGAGCAGTTCACCGGCCGGCCGGCGCCACGATCGGCGATGGCCGCCGCGGTCGGCGCCAGCGCGACGAGCTGAGCAACCGGCGCAACCGACCGGCCCGGCGCCTCATCCACAGCCCGGTCACCGTCCCCAGCACGCCGCCGAACGCCCGAGCGGACGCCGCCGGCCCGCCGAAGCTGGACCGATGACCGTTCTCGTCGCGCTCTGGCTGGGCCGCATCGTCGAGGCCGACCTGGCGTCCCGGCGCATCCCCAACGTGCTGCTGTGGCCGGGGGTCGGTGCCGTCGCCGCATCCGCGCTCGCCCAGCCACACCTCGCCGCGGCGGCCGCGATCACCGCCGCGCCCTACCTGGCCGGCTGGCTGACGCGACGAGTCGGCGGCGGCGACGTGAAGCTCGCGGCGGTGCTCGGTGGGCTCGTCGGGGACTGGCGCACCGGCCTGCTGATGGTGGCACTGGCCTCCGCCGTCACCCTGATCGGCCACGCCGTCACCCGGCGTGCCGAGGCGACCGCGCACGCCCCGGCGCTCGCGGCCGCGACGGTCGTCTGTCTCGCCCTGCCCACCTGACCCGGCCGCCGACAGCGTCGCCGCGGTGGCGATGACCTGCCGCACGGCGACCACCGCGCACGACATGGAACAATCGACCATTGTGTTGCGCTGGATAACCGCCGGGGAATCGCATGGCCCGGCCCTGGTGGCCATTGTCGAGGGAATGGTCGCCGGCGTCGACGTCACCTCGTCCGACATCGCCGACCAACTGGCCCGTCGCCGCCTCGGCTACGGCCGGGGCGCCCGGATGAAGTTCGAGGCCGATCAGGTCACCGTGATCGGCGGTCTGCGACACGGCCGGACGATGGGCGGCCCCGTGGCGATCGAGATCGGCAACACCGAGTGGCCCAAGTGGGAGACGGTGATGGCGGCCGATCCGGTCGACCCCGCCGATCTGGCGGGCAGCGCGCGCAACGCGCCCCTGACCCGACCGCGGCCGGGCCATGCCGACTACTCGGGCATGCTCAAGTACGGCTTCGACGACGCGCGGCCGGTCCTCGAACGGGCGAGCGCCCGGGAGACGGCGGCGCGTGTCGCCGCCGGCACCGTGGCCCGCAACTTCCTGCGGCAGGTTCTGGGCATCGAGGTGTTCTCGCACGTCATCTCGATCGGCGCCAGCGATCCCTACGACGGCCCGACTCCCCGGCCCACCGACCTGGACGCCATCGACGCCAGCCCGGTGCGGGCGTTCGGCGGCGACGCCGAACAGCAGATGATCGCGGAGATCGAAGCGGCCAAGAAGGACGGTGACACCCTCGGCGGCGTCGTCGAGGTGGTGGCGACCGGCGTGCCGGTGGGGCTGGGTTCGCACGTCAGCGGCGAGACGCGCCTGGACGCGCGGCTGGCGGGTGCGCTGATGGGTATCCAGGCGATCAAGGGCGTGGAGGTCGGGGACGGCTTCACCACCGCCCGCCGCCGCGGCAGCGAGGCCCACGACGAGATGGTGCCGGGCCCGGACGGAGTCCTGCGGTCCACCAACCGCGCCGGTGGCCTCGAAGGCGGCATGACCAACGGCGAGGACCTGCGGGTGCGGGTCGCGATGAAGCCGATCTCGACGGTGCCGCGCGCGCTGTCGACCGTCGACATGACCACCGGCGAGCAAGCGTCGGCCATCCACCAGCGGTCCGACGTCTGCGCGGTACCCGCCGCCGGCGTGGTCGCCGAGGCGATGGTAGCCCTCGTCCTCGCGCAGGCCGCGCTGGAAAAATTCGGCGGCGACTCCGCCACCGAAACCGCGGACAACGTCCGCGGCTACGTCGACCGCATCGACGCCCGGCCACCGCAACCGTGACCCCGCCAACCGGCGACACCCCGACCGGCGACACCCCCGTCGCTGGCGGGCACGACGACCACCGTCGCCCGATCGTGGTGCTCATCGGGTTCATGGGTGCCGGCAAGTCCACCGTCGGCCGCATCCTCGCCGACCGGTTCGCCACCGACTTCGTCGACACCGACGAGGAGATCGTCCGGCGCACCGGCCGGTCCATTCCGGAGATCTTCGCCGACGGCGGGGTCGCACGATTCCGGGAGATCGAACGCGACATCGTCCTGGGTGTCCTCGCCAGCCATCCCGGTGTGGTGTCCCTCGGGGGCGGAGCGGTCACCACCGGCGCGGTTGCCGAGGCACTCACCGCGCATCGGGTGGTGCACCTGCGGATCGGCGCCGACACCGGCTACGCCCGCGTCGCGGGCACCGATCGTCCGCTGCTGGCCGGAGCCGACCCGGAGGCCAGCTACCGGGGACTGCTGGACGAACGGTCACCCACCTACGCGCGACTGGCCACCGTCGACGTCGACGCCGCAGCGGGCACCCCGGAGGAGATCGCCGACTACATCGCCACCGAGATCGCCGGCCCCGCGGGGGCGGCGTCGGAGAGGACACCATGAGTGACCAGCAGGACGCCGCCGTCGCCGACGAACCGACCACCATCCGGGTCGACGGCGCTCACCCCTACGACGTCGTCATCGGACGCGGCCTGCTCGGCGAGGTCGCCGACGCCGCGACCGGCGCCGATCGGGTGGCCATCCTCTACCAGCCGCCCCTCGCCAAGACCGCCGAGGCGATGCGAGAGTTCCTCGCGGACAAGGGATTCGATGCTCACCGCATCGAAATCCCGGATGCCGAGGACGGCAAGGACCTGTCGGTGGCCGCGTTCTGCTGGGAGGTATTCGGCCGGATCGGCCTCAAGCGCAACGACAAGGTGATCGGTCTCGGCGGCGGCGCGTGCACCGACCTCGCGGGCTTTGTCGCGGCCACCTGGATGCGCGGTATCGGCGTCATCCAGGTGCCCACGACACTGCTCGGCATGGTGGACGCCGCGGTCGGTGGCAAGACCGGTATCAACACCGATGCCGGCAAGAACCTGGTCGGCTCGTTCCACGAGCCGGACGCGGTGCTGATCGACCTGGGCACGCTGGAGACGGTGCCGCACAACGAGATCGTCGCCGGACTGGCCGAGGTGATCAAGACCGGGTTCATCGCCGACCCGGTCATCCTCGACCTGATCGAAGCGGATCCGCAGGCGGCGACCGACCCGACCGGATCGTTGCTGCCCGAGCTGATCTGTCGGTCCGTCCAGGTCAAGGCGGACGTGGTCGCGGCCGACCTCACCGAGTCGTCGCTGCGGGAGATCCTCAACTACGGGCACACGCTCGGTCACGCCATCGAACGGCGCGAACGCTATCGCTGGCGGCACGGCGCCGCGGTGTCGGTCGGACTGGTATTCGCCGCGGAACTGGCCCGGCTCGCCGGGCGCCTGGACGACGCCACCGCCGACCGGCACGCGTCGATCCTGTCGCTGGTCGGACTGCCGACCACCTACGACGCCGACGCGCTGGGGGAGTTGCTCGACGGAATGTCCGGCGACAAGAAGAACCGGGCCGGCATCCTGCGCTTCGTCGTTCTCGACGGATTGGCCCGGCCGGGGCGGCTGGAAGGACCGGACCCCGGTCTCGTCGCGGCGGCGTACTCCGCGGTTGCCGCCGAGAACGGCGGCAGCGGCGGCAGCGGCGGCGGGTCGGTGCTGCTGTAGGGCGCTGGGCGCTAGTGCGCGACCTGCTCCGCGGGTCGTTCGTCATGCACCGACCAATCGTGCTGACGCTGCTGTTTGCGCTGATCGCGGCGCATCAGGAAGCGGCCCGCCGCGGTACCGACGAACGCCGGGATGAAGATCAGCAGGGCGGTGAACGACGCGCCCGCGATGAGTTCGATGAAGAAGCCCGCCTGGCCGATCCCCGGCAACCACAGCGTGCCGATCAGCCAGCAGACAAAGCCCGAGGTGACACCGGCGAACAGGCCGGCCTTGAGCCAGCGCACGGTGAGGTCTTCGTAGTCGTCCGGATCCGGGTTGGCCCGAGCATCGCGCACACCGTCGATACCGCCCCAGATCAGCGCGATCAACACCACGACGGCGATCGCCACCGTCTTCCACACCGTGGTGTGCAGGGGTGCCTCCACCACGACGATGCCGAGTAGGACTCGGGCGACGATCATGACGACGGACATGACCGCACCGCGCAGCAACCAGGAAGCCATAGCGGACAGACTAGCCAAGCAGCGGGTGATCTGGAACACGTGGGTCGATTCGGGTGTGGCGGCGACCTGCACGGCGGCCCGGACGGTAAAGCCCGACACGCCGTCGCACCGCCGTCCGCGGATCCGTAGCGTTGATGCGGTGAGCACCCTTTCGACATCCTTCCGCCAGACCGCGCCGCCGCACCTGCCCGACTTCGCCGGTCGACGCGACCGGCTCCGTGCGCGCCTGACCGAACTGGCCGAGCCGGTCGACGCGCTGGTCGTCTCCGACCTGGTCAACGTCCGCTATCTGACGGGCTTCACCGGCTCGAACGCCGCGGTCCTGATCTCGGCGACCGATCCCGCCGCCGACCGGGTCAGCACCGACGGCCGCTACCTCACACAGGTGGCCGAGCAGGTACCCGACCTGGACGCCGTCATCGCCCGCGACGGACTGGGCGAACTCGCGGCGGTCGCCGCGGGCGCGGGGTCGCGGCGGATCGGGTTCGAATCGGATGCCGTCACCGTCGCCGCACATCGTCGGCTGCTCGATGCGCTCGGGTCCGACGGTGCCGACTCCGCGGGCCCCCACCTGGTCGGCGTGTCCGGCGTGGTGGCCGGATTGCGTGAGGTGAAGGACGACAGCGAGATCGCGCTGATCGCCCGTGCCTGCGCCGTCGCCGACGAGGCGCTGGCGGCCATCATCGCCGACGGGGTCATCCGCGCGGGTGCCACCGAACGCCAGGTCGCTCGCGCGCTGGAGGGGGAGATGTTCCGACTCGGCGCGGACGGCATCGCCTTCGAGACGATCGTCGCCGCCGGCGCGCACTCGGCGATCCCGCATCACCGACCGACCGATACCGCGCTCGCCGACGGTGACCTGGTCAAGATCGACTTCGGTGCGATCTCCGGTGGCTACCACTCCGACATGACCCGCACCTTCGCGCTCAGCCGGGCCAGCGCCTGGCAACGCGAGATTTACGCACTGGTGGCGCAGGCACAGGCGGCCGGCCGGGCCGCACTGCGGGCGGGTGCGGAACTGCGGGAGGTCGATGACGCCGCCCGCCGGATCATCGCCGACGCCGGACACGACGAGCACTACGTGCACGGACTCGGCCACGGCGTCGGATTGGAGATCCACGAAGCACCCGGGATCGGCAAACTGTCGACGGGTACACTGCCAGGCGGCGCGGCGGTCACGGTGGAACCCGGCGTATACCTGCCCGGCCGGGGCGGCGTCCGGATCGAGGACACCCTCGTCGTCACCGACGGCGAACCCCGCCTGCTGACCACCACCGACAAGGCGTTCACCGTCCTCTGAGCCGGCCGAACTGCTCGGCCACGTGAACGCCCCCGCCGAACACCCGTCCCACCCTCCGTGACGTAAGGAAGACATCACCCATGGCGACCACCGCCGACTTCAAGAACGGCCTCGTGCTGCGCATCGACAACCAGCTCTGGCAGATCCAGGAGTTCCAGCACGTCAAGCCCGGCAAGGGGCCCGCGTTCGTGCGCACCAAGATCAAGAACGTGCTGAGCGGCAAGATCGTGGACAAGACGTTCAACGCCGGCGTGAAGGTGGAGACCGCGACCGTCGACCGCCGGGACATGACCTACCTGTACAACGACGGCACCGACTACGTGTTCATGGACGGCGACACCTACGACCAGATCTCCATCCCGCCGACCACCATCGGCGACGGCGCCCGCTTCATGCTGGAGAATATGACCGTGCAGGTTGCCATGCACGACGGCAGCCCGCTCTACGTCGAACTGCCGGTGACCGTGGAACTCGAAGTGTCCCAAACCGATCCCGGCCTGCAGGGCGACCGGTCCACCGGCGGTACCAAGCCGGCGACGCTGGAGACCGGTGCGGAGATCCAGGTCCCGCTGTTCATCAACACCGGTGACAAGCTGAAGGTCGATTCGCGCGACGGCAGCTACCTCGGCCGCGTCAACGCCTAAGCCCTCGCACCGTGAAGCAACCCGGCACCCGGCACAAGGCGCGTCGGCGCGCCGTCGACCTGCTGTTCGAAGCGGAGGCCAAGGGCGTCAGCCCCGGTGAACTCGTCGCCGAACGCCGCGACCTCGTCCGCGACGACGAGAGCGTCGGCACCATTCACGACTACACCGCGGGCATCATCGACGGACTGGCCGGCGACCAGGCACAGATCGACGCCGTCGTCGCCTCACACCTGCGCGGCTGGACCCTGGAACGGCTGCCCGCGGTGGACCGCGCCATTCTTCGGCTCGCCACCTGGGAACTGTTCAACGCCGTCGACGTCGACCCCATCGTCATCGTGGACGAAGCGGTCGAACTCGCGAAGGAACTGTCCACCGACGACTCACCCGCCTTCGTCAACGGGGTGCTGGCCCGCATCGCCGAACTGGCACCTCAGGTACGCGCGGCGGCGGCGGCCGAACCGGCCGCCGGCAAGCCCGAGACCGGGTCGGCCGAGGAGTCGACCGACGGGTAGAGTGTCGTGGCGAAGGCATCCTTTAACGATCCGTCCCGTGAGGCGGAGAAGGAGGTCCGCGTGTCCGAACGCGTCCTGCTCGACGCCGGCGACGTAGCCCGCACCATCGCGCGCGTCGCCCATCAGGTGATCGAGAAGACCGCCCTCGACTCGACCGCCGCCCCCCGTGTCGTGATCATCGGCATCCCGACCCGTGGCACCACTCTCGCGGACCGCCTCGCCACCCGCATCGGCGAATTCGCCGGCGTCGACGTGCCGGTCGGCTACCTCGACATCACCCTGTACCGCGACGATCTGCGCGGCAAGCCGCACCGCCCGCTGGAGCGCACCGTGGTACCCGCCGGCGGCGTCGACAACGCGATCGTCATCCTCGTCGACGACGTGCTCTACTCCGGCCGCACCGTGCGGGCCGCGCTCGACGCCCTGCGCGACCTTGGCCGACCCGCCGCGGTGCAACTGGCGGTGCTGGTCGACCGCGGCCACCGGGAACTGCCGCTGCGGGCCGACTACGTCGGCAAGAACATCCCGACCTCCCGCGACGAAACGGTGTCGGTGCACCTCACCGAGCACGACGGACTCGACGAGGTCGTCCTCGGCGCCGCCGACCGGGACACCGCGGCCGACGAGGCGGAGGACTGATGCAGCACCTGCTCAGCACCCAGGACCTGTCCGCCGACGCGGCCACCGCGATCCTCGACGACGCCGAACGCTTCGAACAGGCCCTCACCGGGCGCGAGGTGCGGAAGCTACCGACCCTCCGCGGCCGCACCGTGATGACCGTGTTCTACGAGAACTCCACCCGCACCCGCGTCTCGTTCGAGGTGGCGGGCAAGTGGATGAGCGCCGACGTCATCAACGTCAGCGCGTCGAGTTCGTCTGCCGGCAAGGGTGAATCGCTGCGCGACACCGCCAAGACGCTGCGCGCGGCAGGCGCCGACGCCCTCGTCGTCCGCCACCCGGCATCGGGTGCGGCCCAGCAGATCGCGCAGTGGACCGCGGATGCCGACGGCACCGGCCCATCGGTCGTCAACGCCGGCGACGGCACCCACGAACACCCCACCCAGGCGCTGCTGGACGCCCTCACCTTGCGGCAGCGACTCGGCGGCATCGACGGACGGCGGATCGCGATCGTCGGTGACGTGCTGCACTCCCGGGTGGCCCGCTCCAATGCGCACCTGCTGTCCACCCTCGGCGCCGACGTCGTGCTGGTCGCGCCGCCGACCCTGCTGCCGGTCGGCATCGACCAGTGGCCGGTCTCCGTGTCGGCCGATCTGGACGCCGAACTGCCGGCCGCCGACGCGGTGATGATGTTGCGGGTGCAGGCCGAGCGGATGAACGGCGGCTTCTTCCCGAGCACCCGCGAGTACTCGGTGCGCTACGGCCTCAACGAGCGGCGTCTCGGGCTGCTCGCCGACGACGCGGTGGTGCTGCATCCGGGACCCATGCTGCGTGGCATGGAGATCGGTTACTCGGTCGCCGACTCACCCCGCGCCGCTGTGCTGGAGCAGGTCCGCAACGGCGTCCACGTCCGGATGGCGGTGCTGTTCCAGCTCCTCGCCGGCACCGACACGACAGGAGTAGTCCCGTGACCCCGCCCCCGATCGCCCCGGGCCCCGCCACCGTCCCGCCGGCCACCGGGACGGTGGTGGTGCGACGGGTGCGGCCCTACGGTGAGGGCGACCCGGTCGACGTCGCCGTCGTCGACGGCGAGATCACCGAGATCGGCGCCGGACTCGATGCCCCCGACGGTGCCACCGAGATCGACGGCGCCGGCGGCATCCTGCTGCCGGGTCTGGTCGACCTGCACACGCATCTGCGGGAACCGGGCCGCGAAGACACCGAAACGATCCGCACCGGTTCGGCCGCCGCCGCGCTCGGCGGGTACACCGCGGTGTTCGCCATGGCCAACACCGACCCCGTCGCCGACAATCCGACCGTCACCGACAACGTGTGGCGCACCGGTCGGGACGTCGGTCTGGTGGACGTGTACCCGGTCGGCGCGATCACCGTCGGACTCGGCGGCACGCAGCTCGCCGAGATGGGCATGATGGCCGCCGGAGTCGCCGGGGTGCGCATGTTCAGCGACGACGGCATCTGTGTCGACGATCCGCTGGTGATGCGCCGCGCCTTGGAGTATGCGAGCGGGCTGGGTGTGCTCATCGCCCAGCACGCCGAGGAGCCGCGCCTGACCGTCGGCGCCGTCGCGCACGAGGGACCCACCGCGGCGCGGCTCGGCCTGACCGGCTGGCCGCGGGCCGCCGAGGAGTCGATCGTCGCGCGGGACGCGCTGCTGGCGCGCGATGCGGGTGCGCGAGTGCACATTTGCCACGCCTCGACCGCGGGTACCGTCGAGTTGCTGCGGTGGGCCAAGGATCAGGGCATCGGCATCACCGCCGAGGTCACCCCGCATCACCTGTTGCTCGACGACTCGCGGCTGGCCACCTACGACGCGGTCAACAAGGTCAATCCGCCGCTGCGCGAGACGGCCGACACCGAAGCGCTGCGGGCCGCGCTCGCCGACGGCACCGTCGATTGTGTCGCCACCGACCACGCGCCGCACGCCACGCAGGACAAGTGCTGCGAGTTCGCGCTGGCGCGACCCGGGATGCTCGGCCTGCAGACGGCCCTGCCGATCGTGGCGCGCACCATGGTCGCCAGCGGTCTGCTGGACTGGCGCGGCGTCGCTCGCGTGATGAGCGAACGGCCGGCGCAGATCGTCGGGCTCACCGATCAGGGTCGTCCGATCGCGGTCGGCGAACCGGCCAACCTGACCGTCGTCGATCCCGACGCCGAATGGGTGGTGCACGGCGCCGACCTCGCCAGCCTGTCCGACAACACCCCGTACGAGGACATGACGATGCCGGCGCGAGTCACCGCCACCGTGCTCCGCGGCATCGTCACCACGCAGGACGGGCGGGTGCTCCGATGAACGACACGATCTCCGACATCCTGATCGTCCTGCTGGTCCTGGCGGTATGGCTCGGCCTGATCGCCCTCGTCCTGCGCGGCTGGCGCAACCGGGGGCGCCGCCAGGCCGAGGCCATCGGCGAATTGCCCAGCACGCCCGCCGATCTCGGCGCCCCCGACCTCGGCCCGGACACCGGACTCTACGTCGGCAGCACCCTCGCGCCGAGCTGGCAGAACCGGGTTGCGGTCGGCGATGTCGGCGACCGGGCCTCGGCCACGATCACCGCTTACCCGGCCGGCATCCTGATCCGCCGCTCCGGCGCCAGCGAGATCTGGATACCGCGTGACTCCATCACCGCGGTCCGCACCGAACGTGGCCTGGCCGGCAAGGTGATGACCGCCGACGGGGTCCTGGTGATTCGCTGGGTGCTGCCGACCGGCACCGAGATCGACTCCGGAATCCGCGCCGACGACAAGTCGATCTACCCCGGCTGGATTGCCGCATTCGATACCAAGCAAAGGAAAGACCAATGACCGCAGCGGTTCTCGTGCTGGAGAACGGTCAGGTGTTCACCGGCCGGCCGTTCGGTGCCGTCGGCGAGACACTCGGCGAGGCCGTCTTCTGCACGGCGATGACCGGCTATCAGGAAACCCTCACCGACCCCAGCTATCACCGGCAGATCGTGGTCGCCACCGCTCCGCAGATCGGTAACACCGGCTGGAACACCGAGGACGGCGAATCCACCGGAAGTGCCGGAAGTGAGGGGCGCCAAGACGATTCGGGCAAGATCTGGGTCGCCGGGTATGCCGTCCGCAACCCGACCCGCCGAGTGTCCAACTGGCGTGCCACCACCAGTCTGGACGACGAACTGGTCAGCCAGGGCATCGTCGGAATCGCCGGCATCGACACTCGCACCGTGGTCCGGATACTGCGCGAACACGGCTCGATGCGGGCCGGCATCTTCTCCGGACCGGCGCTCGCGGACCCGGACGAGTTGCTGCGGCGCGTCCGCAGCCAGCCGTCGATGACCGGTGCCGATCTGGCCGGCGAAGTCACCACCGACAACGGATACCTGGTGGCACCGGCCGGGGACACCCGGTTCACCGTCGCCGCCATCGACCTCGGCATCAAGACCAACACCCCGCGCATGTTCGCCGAACGTGGTGTCGCGGTGCACGTCCTGCCCGCCGGCTCGGCGATGGACGCGATCACCGACCTGCGCCCGGACGGGGTGTTCCTGTCCAACGGCCCCGGCGACCCGGCGACCGCCGACCACGCGGTCGCACTGACCCGCGAGGTGCTCGGTTCGGGCCTACCGCTGTTCGGTATCTGCTTCGGTAACCAGATCCTCGGACGCGCGCTCGGCCGCGGCACCTACAAGATGCGATTCGGTCACCGCGGCATCAACATCCCGGTGATCGACGCCGCCACCGGCACCGTGTCGATCACCGCGCAGAACCACGGGTTCGCCCTGGAGGGGGAGGCGGGCGAGGAGTTCGACACCGACTTCGGCCGGGCCAGGGTCAGCCACGTCTGCGCCAACGACGGCACCGTCGAAGGCGTGGAATTGGCATCCGGCCAGGCATTCTCGGTGCAGTACCACCCGGAGGCCGCGGCCGGTCCGCACGACGCGGCCTATCTGTTCGACAAGTTTGTCACCCTGCTCGAGGGCGACCGCGCACGAGGAGCGAGGGCCTGATGCCACGCCGCACCGACCTATCTCACGTCTTGGTGATCGGCTCCGGACCGATCGTGATCGGCCAGGCCTGCGAATTCGACTACTCGGGCACCCAGGCGTGCCGTGTCCTCAAATCCGAAGGGCTGCGGGTCAGCCTTGTCAACTCCAATCCGGCGACGATCATGACCGACCCCGAATTCGCCGACGCCACCTACGTCGAACCCATCACCGCCGAGTACGTGGAGAAGGTCATCGAGGCCGAACGCGACGCCGGCCACCCCATCGACGCGGTGCTCGCCACCCTCGGCGGCCAGACGGCGCTGAACACCGCTGTCGCCCTGCATGATCGGGGATCGTTGGACAAGTACGGCATCGAGCTGATCGGTGCCGACTTCGACGCCATCCAGCGCGGCGAGGACCGGCAGATGTTCAAGGACATCGTCGCCAAGGTCGGCGGCGAAAGCGCACGGTCCCGGGTGTGCCACACGATGGACGAGGTCCGCGAGACGGTGGCCGAACTCGGCTACCCGGTCGTCGTGCGGCCGTCGTTCACAATGGGCGGCCTCGGCTCCGGAATGGCCTACGACGAGCAGGATCTGGAACGTATCGCCGGTGGCGGCCTCGCCGCGTCGCCGACCGCGAACGTGCTCATCGAGGAGTCGATCCTCGGCTGGAAAGAGTACGAACTCGAACTGATGCGGGATCACCGCGACAACGTCGTAGTGGTGTGTTCGATCGAGAATGTCGACCCGGTCGGCGTGCACACCGGCGACTCGGTGACCGTCGCACCCGCGATGACCCTGACCGACCGCGAATATCAGCGCATGCGGGACCTGTCGATCGCCATCCTGCGCGAGGTCGGCGTCGACACCGGCGGCTGCAACATCCAGTTCGCGCAGAACCCGGCCGACGGACGGCTGGTCGTGATTGAGATGAACCCGCGGGTGTCGCGGTCCTCCGCGCTGGCGTCGAAGGCGACCGGATTCCCGATCGCCAAGATCGCCGCCAAACTCGCCATCGGCTACAGCCTGGACGAGATCGACAACGACATCACGCAGGAGACCCCGGCCTCCTTCGAGCCGACCCTGGACTACGTCGTGGTCAAGGCGCCGCGGTTCGCCTTCGAGAAGTTCCCCGGCGCCGACGACACCCTCACCACCACCATGAAGTCGGTCGGCGAGGCAATGAGTCTTGGTCGGAGCTTCGCCGAGGCGCTCGGCAAGGTGATGCGGTCGCTGGAGACCAAGGCCGCCGGATTCTGGACCGAGCCCAACCGCCCGGACCCGGGGACCGTCGACCTCGACGAGCTACTGGAGTCGCTGCGCACCCCGCGGGACGGCCGCCTGTACGGCATCATGCTGGCTTTCGAGGCCGGGGCCACCATCGAGCAGCTCTACGACGCGACCGCCATCGACCCCTGGTTCCTCGCCGAGATCGAGGCGATCGGACTGCTGGGCGCGACCATCCGCGACGCGGACACCCTCGATGAAGCACTGCTGCGCGACGCGAAGTCGAACGGCTTCTCCGATCGCCAGATCGCCGCGCTCCGTCCCGATTTCGCCGACGAGGATGCGGTGCGCGACTACCGGGTCTCGCTGGGCGTGCATCCGGTCTACAAGACGGTTGACACATGCGCGGCCGAGTTCGAGGCGAAGACGCCGTATCACTACTCCACCTACGAACTGGACCCGGCGGCGACCAGCGAGATCGCGCCGCAGACCGACCGCGAGAAGGTGCTCATCCTCGGCTCGGGACCGAACCGGATCGGCCAGGGCATCGAGTTCGACTACTCCTGTGTGCATGCCGCGCTGACGCTGTCGGAGGCCGGCTACGAGACGGTGATGGTCAACTGCAACCCGGAGACGGTGTCCACCGACTACGACACCGCCGACCGGCTCTACTTCGAGCCGCTCACCTTCGAGGATGTGCTGGAGGTCTACCGCGCGGAGTCGGAGTCGGGGACCGTCGCCGGCGTGATCGTGCAACTCGGCGGGCAGACGCCACTCGGGCTGGCCGACCGGCTGGCCGACGCCGGGGTGCCCATCGTCGGAACCAGCCCCGCGGCCATCGACCTCGCCGAGGATCGCGGCGAATTCGGCAAGGTGCTCACCGAGGCCGGCCTGCCCGCCCCGGCATTCGGCACGGCCACCAGCTTCGACGAGGCACGCGAGACCGCGGCCCGGATCGGCTACCCGGTTCTGGTACGACCGTCCTATGTGCTCGGCGGCCGCGGCATGGAGATCGTCTATGACGAGAAGTCGTTGGCGGACTACATTTCCCGCGCCACCGAACTCACCGTCGACCATCCGGTGCTGGTCGACCGGTTCCTGGAGGACGCGGTGGAGATCGACGTCGACGCACTGTGCGACGGCGACGAGGTGTACATCGGCGGCATCATGGAACACATCGAAGAGGCGGGCATTCACTCCGGCGACTCGGCGTGCGCGCTGCCGCCGATCACCCTCGGCCGGTCCGACCTGCAGATGGTGCGCGAATCCACCGAGGCGCTCGCCAAGGGGATCGGCGTGCGCGGGCTACTGAACGTCCAGTATGCCCTCAAGGACGACATTCTGTATGTGCTGGAAGCGAATCCACGGGCCAGCCGCACCGCCCCGTTCGTGTCCAAGGCGACGGCCGTGCCGCTGGCGAAGGCGTGCGCGCGGATAATGCTCGGCGAATCCATCGCCGAGCTCCGCGAGGAGGGCATCCTGCCGCCCTCCGGCGACGGCGGCGACGCACCCACGTCCGCGCCGATCTCGGTGAAGGAAGCGGTGTTGCCGTTCAACCGGTTCCGCCGCCACGACGGCACCGGGGTGGACACCCTGCTCAGCCCGGAGATGAAATCCACCGGCGAGGTGATGGGCATCGACGCCGACTTCGGCCGCGCGTTCGCCAAGTCGCAGACCGCCGCGTACGGGTCACTACCCACCAAGGGTGCGGTCTTCGTCTCCGTCGCCAACAAGGACAAGCGGGCGCTGCTGTTTCCGGTCAAGCATCTCGCCGACCTCGGATTCGACATCCTCGCCACCGAAGGAACCGCGGACGTCCTGCGCCGCAATGGAATCGAATGCACCACCGTGCGCAAGCATTTCGAGGCGGCACCGGGCGAGCGGTCCATCGTCGACGCCATCCGGGCCGGCGAGGTCGCCATGGTCATCAACACGCCGTACGGCAACTCGGGGCCGCGCGTGGACGGCTATGAGATCCGCAGCGCCGCAGTGTCGGCGGGCATCCCGTGCATCACCACGGTGCAGGGGGCCAGTGCCGCGGTGCAGGGGATCGAGGCGGGGCTGGCCGGCGGCATGGGCGTCGAGTCGCTGCAACGCCGGCACGACACGATGACGACAGGACGCGGTCGGGTCCCGGACGGCGCGGGTCGCCGGTGACGACTGCGCGCGACGGTTACGGCGTACGGCACCGCGCCGCGGTGACCGCGCGTGGCCGGCTGTGTGCCGGGGTCGATCCGCACCCGGAACTACTCGAGCAATGGGGGCTGCCGGTGACCGGCGCCGGGGTGGTGCGGTTCGCCGAGATCGCCGCGGAGGCACTGGCTCCCGTCGCGTCGGTGATCAAGCCGCAGGTGGCGTTCTTCGAGCCGTTCGGGGCGGCGGGTATCGCCGCGCTGGAGACGCTGATCGCCGCGTGCCGCGATGCGGGAGCGCTGGTGCTGGCCGATGCGAAACGCGGCGACATCGGTTCCACCATGGCCGCCTACGCCCGGGCGTGGCTGGACGACGCCTCGCCGCTGTGTGCCGACGCCGTCACCGCGTCGCCCTATCTGGGCTTCGGGTCGCTGTCACCCGCGGTCACTACTGCCCGTGCCGCCGGGCGTGCGGTGTTTGTCCTGGCGCGCACCTCCAACCCGGAGGGGCGCGAAGTCCAGCTCGCAGACGCCGACGGAGTATCGGTGGGGCAGCGCATCGTTGATGCCGCCGCCGCGGAGAACGCCGATGGCCGTGGCACTGTCGGGGTTGTGGTCGGCGCTACCCGGGCGCACGGGCTCGACCTCGCCGGGCTTGGGGGCGCGATCCTGTCGCCCGGTCTCGGTGCGCAGGGCGCCACCCCGGCCGATCTAGTGGACGTCTTCGCCGGTGCCGACCGCGACTGGCTGCTGCCGGCGAGCTCGCGCGGCCTGCTGCGCGCTGGACCCGACGTGAGTGCGTTGCGCGCCGCCTACGAGACGACCCGCGACGAGGTCGAAGCGGCGCTGTCGTAGCCACAGGTGGTGCGCCCCAGCCGTTTTCGTAGCAGTTTTGCCCGCTCAGCGGGCAAAACTGCTACGAGATCGGACGTGCGCAGCTCTCATCAGCCCGGTGGCGTGTCGGTTACTGGTTTGAGTTTCGGATAGTCCGACGGTTCGGAGCGAAGCAGCATCGTCTTCGGGTGCGGACGCGGCAGCAAGGTCGAGGCGTCGTCGATGTCGAAGACTCCTTGATCTGCATACCACGACGCACTCTGGACGGGTGTGCCGTTGCGGAAGAATAGATATGCCCCACTTGACACCTCGCTGCTGCCGCCGGAGCGGTAGGACTCATTGACGGGGTTGTAGCAGATGCCCGATGTTCCTGCCGCAGTGTTGATCTCGTCGTTCGTCATCGTGTTGAAGACGGTGAGCATGTGATCCCAGGTGTCGCGCCAACCTGCGTCGCGCGCGACATCGGCGATCGTGATGCGCAGTCCGGGGGTTTCCGCCGCAGTCCGTGACGCGACGAGGAAGCGTTCGTTTGACCCGAGCTGCTCGGGTGCGGTTCGTATATCGAACTCGGCGGCGCAAGGTGGTTCCTCGTTTCGCGATCCGGCCAGCGGAATCCCGATTCCGCAGCCACTGAGCAGGAGGCTCACCACCGTTGCGCACGTCACGGTGTGCAGGGTGCGTCGCACGTCAGTTCCCCACGGGCAGAGGGATTCCGACGGATCCAGGTTGACCGGTGGCATCAACAGGAACGCGGTTGCTCCAGTCAATGCTACGACCAGGGTCTGTGATCACCACGGTGCGGCCCTCTTTCACTTCCTTCGCGACGAGGTCGGCGAGTTCGTCTGGACTTGCATTGGGATTCGTACGGGCCACCTTGCGCCCGATCTCATTGTTGTACAGGTCCATCGCCTCACGGTTTGCCGGATTACCGCCTAACCGCTCGTGCGCGGTGGCATAACTGTTCGTCCACGCCTCACCGAACTCCCTCGTCATCAGCGCGTTCCAGTATGCGTGTCGGAAAGCGTCGCCGTGCCCGTCGTTCTGGGATTTTTCGGGAAAGCGACTCTTTGCGACCTGGTCGGCGAGTGACCGTGCGTCGTAAAAGTTCTTGAGCGCAAACGCTCCTCCAGAGCTCAGGAGCGACTTTAGCATCGTGGCTTCCTCTGGCGTCATTAGAGAGGCCTTGAAGCCTGGGACGAATCGACGAATCAACGCCAGGGTCGTGCCGTCGGGCCAGAGTGACGCTTGCCCTCCCGACTTGGACACCTGGTAGCGGTTCAGGATGTCTTGCAGTCGGGGATCCTCGGGGCGTGGAACCGCGCCTTCCTTGACGCCGTCGGTGAGTTTCTCAAGGAAGGAGCGCACCGATTCGCCACCGGCCTGATCGACCGACTCGACGTGAGCCAGGATCGTTCGCAGTTTGGCGGTGAAGTCGTTCTCAGCCGCTTCCTTCTGCACAAGTTTGTAACTCGCGCGCCATCCCCACTCGTCGGACCACTGGGCGTTGGACTTGCGGGAGTACACCCCGCCGTCGGACCTGTATGCGAGATCGAACTCCGAGTCGTTGATGTCGGTGACGGTGTTGTTGAGGACATCGACGTAGCCCTGAATCTGGTCGAGAACATCGCCGGCCGTCTCGGCGACACGCATGACTACAGCCGCGGAGCGCACCAAATCATCCCGGTGCATCGCCGACAGGTTGCGTGCTGCTTCACCCCCATACCCTTTCCAGAAGTCGGTGGAAGCGTCGTAGTCACGCGCGGTGGCGTTGGCGTGGTCGGTGATCGTCGCGCTCTTGGTACGCATCGCCGATATCACGGTTCGTGCGCTGTCGAATCGCCACGCCCGTACCACATCGACTGTGTAACGATCTGGGTCGGCCATTCCGTCAGCTCCTTTAGTTCCCGAACCGTTGACCGTTGCGCTCGTCGGCTGCTTCGTATCGGTCTGCACCCTGTCGAGCGAGCGCGGCAAAATGGTTCAGCCGGGTGACGTGGTATTGCAAGACGGTGTCGAGCGCAGCAGCGGTGTCGCGGAGATTGCGCGCAACCTCGCAATCCTGGGCATCGGCAGCGGCGTTCACCCCATTGGCGAGTGGCTTCTGAGCGCCTACCGCCGACGCGTGCGTGCGGGTCGACCGGGCCAATTCCCGTACTCGTTGCGGATCGACGTCCACCACGGGGCTCCTCCTTGGCTTGGACGGCCGACCCACTGTCGGCCCGCAGCAGCGTATCGCCAACGCGCCGACCCCGCCGAGTTGGTAGCAGTTCTGCCCGCTGAGCGGGCAGAACTTCTACCAAAACCGCCCGCGACACGCGCGACGGGCCGCGATGATTCTGCGAATTCCGCTCGTTCACTGCAGTCACTCCCGTTTCAGGCCCGATCGCAGGGGCGCGCGGGCCCACGGCGAACGGCCAGGACGCCTGCGAGCACCAGGCGGATCGCTGACCTGCGATTTTGCGACGAATCCGCAGCGTGCGGCGCGTGCCCTGACGACCCGTGACGGGTTCGTGAACAGGCAATACGCGCGGAACCTACAGCATCGCCGCGGG
Source organism: Gordonia sinesedis (assembly GCA_039527305.1). GTDB lineage: Bacteria > Actinomycetota > Actinomycetes > Mycobacteriales > Mycobacteriaceae > Gordonia > Gordonia sinesedis. The sequence continues at coordinate 452,623 of BAAAJU010000004.1, forward strand.
GCGTCGAGGCAGGGGTGGGCCTCGCAAATGCCAGCTCACGTCGGTACGGTCGCTTTCGCCGCACCCATTCGCGGCGGGGGAGGCCGGACACACACGTGTCGAGCCCGCCCACGCCGGGCGGCCAAACGCCACCAAGCACCGCGCCGGTGCTGGTGACAGTCCAGATCGAGAACACGAAAGACGGAGGAACCCGTGGCGCTTCCCCAGTTGACAGACGAGCAGCGCGCTGCCGCGTTGGAGAAGGCAGCGGCCGCCCGGCGAGCTCGCGCCGAACTCAAGGAGCGCCTCAAGCGCGGCGGCACCGACCTGAAGCAGGTCCTCAAGGACGCCGAGGAGGACGAGATCCTCGGCAAGATGAAGGTGTCGGCGCTGCTCGAGGCCCTGCCCAAGGTCGGCAAGGTCAAGGCGCAGGAGATCATGAACGAGCTCGAGATCGCCCCGACCCGCCGCCTGCGCGGTCTCGGCGACCGCCAGCGCAAGGCCCTGCTCGAGAAGTTCAGCTCCTGAGCCCGGCATGAACGGCTGTGTGACCGCGGCGCGGGCGGGACGGTGACTCACCGGACCGAGCGGCGACCGCACACCACACGCACGAGGGGTCGACTGGTCGTACTGGTCGGCCCCTCTGCCGTCGGTAAGTCGACCGTCGTCGCCCGCGTGCGTGAGCTGGTGCCGAACCTGTACTTCAGCGTTTCCGCGACCACGCGGAAACCGCGTCCCGGCGAGATCGACGGACGCGACTACCACTTTGTCTCCGACGCCGAGTTCGATCGGATGATCGCCGACGACGAGCTGCTGGAATGGGCCGAGATCCACGGCGGCCTGCAACGCTCCGGCACTCCGATGGCGCCGATCGGCGACGCTCTCGACGCCGGTTCGCCGGTGCTGGTCGAGGTCGACCTGGAAGGTGCACGCAACGTCGAGCGACGGCTGCCCGAAGCGATCACGGTCTTCCTGGCGCCGCCCACCTGGGACGACCTGGTGGCGCGGCTGGCCAAACGGGGCACCGAGAACCCGGCCGCGGTGGAGCGTCGCCTGGCCACCGCCCGCACCGAGATGGCCGCCCGCGGCGAATTCGACCATGTGTTGGTGAACACCGAAGTCGACCCGGTAGCCGAACAGTTGGTATCCTTGCTGGTCGGACCCGATGACGTCACCGGACCAACCTCGTCGGCCGCCGCTGGCGTCCACCGTCCCGAGTGACGCCGCCCGACGAGTGACGCCGATCGACCCCGCCCGGGCAGCCGGGCAACCGAAGCCATCCACCGCAGTATCGATGCAGGAGTTCGCGTGAGCAGCCAGACCAACCTCGACATGACCGAGATCGCCGACGCACCGTCGTACGAGACCCCGCTCGGTATCACCAACCCGCCGATCGACGATCTGCTCGACCGGGCGTCGTCGAAGTACGCGCTGGTGATCTACGCGGCCAAGCGCGCGCGGCAGATCAACGACTACTACAACCAGCTCGGCGACGGCATCCTCGAATACGTCGGCCCGCTGGTGGAGCCGGGCCTGCAGGAGAAGCCGCTGTCGATCGCCATGCGCGAGATCCACTCCGACCTGCTCGAGCACACCGAGGGCGAGTAGGACCGGACGCGGCGATGGCACGCATCCTGGTCGGTGTCGGCGGCGGCATCGCCGCGTACAAGGTGTGCTCGGTGATCCGTCATTTCACCGAGGCTGGCCACGACGTTCGGGTGGTGCCCACCGATGCCGCGCTCAACTTTGTGGGTGCGGCCACCTTCGAGGCCCTCAGCGGCCATCCGGTGACCACCGAGGTCTTCGACGACGTCGACCAAGTCGCGCACGTCCGCCTCGGGCAGGGCGCCGACCTGGTGATCGTCGCACCCGCGACCGCCGACCTGATGGCGCGTGCGGCCGTCGGCCGTGCCGACGATCTGCTTACCGCATCGCTGCTCACCGTCCGCTGCCCGGTGCTATTCGTTCCGGCGATGCACACCGAGATGTACGAACACCCCGCCACCCAGGCCAATATCGCCACTCTGCGTGAGCATGGCGCCACCGTGATGGTGCCCGCATCCGGCCGGCTGACCGGAACCGACAGCGGGCCCGGCCGGCTGCCCGATCCGCAAGAGATCGCCCTGATCGGCGAACTGCTCCTGGATCGCCCCGACGCCCTGCCGCACGACCTCGCCGGCAAACGGGTGCTGATCAGCGCGGGCGGCACTCGTGAACCCCTCGACCCGGTGCGCTTCCTCGGCAACCGCAGCTCCGGCAAGCAGGGCTATGCGCTGGCCCGTGCGGCCGCCCAGCGCGGCGCTGCCGTCACCGTGGTCGCCGGGTCGACGTCGTACGCCGGCGATCCGGCGGGCGTGGAGGTCGTCCCGATCACGACCGCCGAGGAACTTGCCGTGGAGATGACCAAACGGGCGGCCGACGCCGACGTGGTCATCATGGCCGCCGCCGTCGCCGACTTCCGGCCGCTTGCGGTGGCCGAGTCGAAGATCAAGAAGGGTGCGGACGGGCCGGCGCCGATCGAACTCGACACCAACCCCGACATTCTGCGCGGACTGGTCGAATCCCGAGCAGCCCGCGATATCCCGGACGACGTTGTCATCGTCGGATTCGCCGCCGAGACCGGCGACGCGACCGGCGGGGTACTCGACCACGGCCGGGAGAAGTTGCACCGCAAGGGATGCGACCTGCTCGTCGTCAACGCGGTCGGCGATGGCAAGGCATTCGGTACCGAAGACAACACCGGCTGGCTGCTGTCCGCCGGTGGGTCGGAGACGGCGTTGCCGCTCGGCTCCAAAACACTCATGGCGAGCCGAATCCTTGACGAGGTCCGGGCGTTGATGCCGGATGAAACGGGCGCCGGGACGCCCGCGAACACCGTCACCGGCGGTGTGTAGGTTGGGCGCTAAGATCAGCGTCCGTCGTCCGCGGTTTCACGCGGACACTGTCCGCGCGTCGGCGTCCGACCGCCGCGCCCGTACTGGGAAACCCCCTGAGAGGACCCGATGACCACGTCTGCGTCGCGCCTGTTCACCAGCGAGTCCGTCACCGAAGGGCACCCCGACAAAATCTGTGACGCGATCAGCGACTCCGTCCTCGACGCGATTCTCGCCGAGGACCCGAAGGCCCGCGTCGCGGTCGAAACGCTGGTAACCACCGGTCAGGTGCACGTTGCCGGCGAGGTGACCACGACCGCCTATGTCGACATCCCGGGCATCGTCCGCGACCGCATCCTGGCGATCGGTTACGACTCGTCCACCAAGGGCTTCGACGGCGCCTCCTGTGGCGTCAACATCGCCATTGGCGCGCAGTCGCCCGACATCGCCGGTGGCGTGTTCAACTCACACGAGAAGCGCGGCGGGATCTCCGAGGACGAGATCGACGAGCAGGGCGCCGGCGACCAAGGTCTGATGTTCGGTTACGCCACCGCCGAGACACCCGAGCTGATGCCGGTGCCGATCGCGCTGGCGCACCGGCTGTCCCGGCGACTGACCGAGGTGCGCAAGAACGGCGTCCTGCCGTATCTGCGGCCGGATGGCAAGACTCAGGTCACCATCGAGTACAACGGCGACAAGCCGGTCCGCCTGGATACCGTCGTCGTGTCGACGCAGCACGCCGCCGACATCGACCTGGACAACATGCTGACCCCGGACATCCGCAGCGAGGTTCTCGAGCCGGTGTTGCGCGACCTGGACCTGCCAGACCTGGACACCTCCGACGTACGGCTGCTGGTCAACCCGACCGGCAAGTTCGTCCTCGGCGGTCCGATGGGCGACGCCGGGCTCACCGGCCGCAAGATCATCGTCGATACCTACGGCGGCATGGCCCGGCACGGTGGCGGGGCCTTCTCCGGCAAGGACCCGTCGAAGGTCGACCGCAGCGCCGCGTATGCGATGCGCTGGGTCGCCAAGAACGCCGTCGCCGCCGGCCTCGCCGACCGGATCGAGGTCCAGGTCGCCTACGCCATCGGCAAGGCCGCACCGGTTGGTCTGTTCGTCGAAACGTTCGGCACCGAGAAGGTCGACCCGGAGACCATCCAGCGAGCCATCACCGAGGTCTTCGACCTGCGGCCGCTGGCCATCATCCGGGACCTCGACCTGCTGCGTCCCATCTATGCGCCGACCGCCGCGTACGGACACTTCGGCCGCACCGACGTCGACCTGCCGTGGGAGCGGACCGACCGGGCCGAGAAGCTCCGGGCCGCCGCGGGGCTCTGAGCACGACGGCAACCACACCGCCGGCCACGTCGGCGGAAACCGCCCGCGCCGCCGGTGCCGACACCGCGCCGGCCCGGGGCGCACGCCGGCGCGCCGCCGACAAGCCGATCGCCAAGGTGCTGCCGATGCTGGGCCTGGCCCACCTGGACCGGCCGTTCGACTACCTGATCGACGCCGACCAGGACGCCGATGCCGTGCCCGGGGTGCGGGTACGGGTGCGGTTCTCCGGGCGCCTGGTCGACGGGTTTCTGCTGGAGCGCGTCGACGAATCCGACCACGCCGGCCGGCTCGGCTGGCTAGAACGGGTCGTCTCACCCGAGCCGGTACTCAGTGCGCCGATCACCACGGTGAGCCGGGCGGTCGCGGACCGCTACGCGGGCACGATGTCCGATGTGCTGCGGCTCGCCGTGCCGCCGCGGCACGCCCGCACGGAACGGGAGGCGACCCCGGACCCGGCCGACGAGATCGTGGCGCCGGACCGGGCGGCCTGGCGTGCGTATCGCAACGCCGATTCGTTCCTGGACGCGCTCGGCACGGCGACCCCGCGAGCCGTGTGGCAGGCCACCGCCGGCGAGGACTGGACGGCGCGACTGGCGGAGGTCGCGGCCATCACGGCCGCGGCCGGGCGCGGGGTAATCATCGTGGTGCCGGATCAACGTGACCTGGATCGGCTGTCGGCGGCATGCGAGCCCCTCCTCGGCGACCGCTGCGTCACGCTGGCCGCCGGGCTCGGACCGACCGCGCGCTATCGGCGGTGGCTGGCCGTCCGGCGCGGTGCCGCCGACGTGGTGCTCGGCACCCGCAGCGCCATCTTTGCCCCGGTGCACGACCTCGGCCTCGTGGTCGTGTTCGACGACGGCGACGACAGCCTCGACGAGCCGCGGGCACCCTATCCGCATCCGCGCGAGGTCGCCGTCCTGCGGTCACATATCGAACACGCTGGTTTGCTGATCGGTGGCTACGCGCGGACCACCGAGGCACAGGCGCTCGTCGCGGCCGGTTGGGCGCACGACTTGGTCGCCGACCGCACCGTCGTCCGCGACCGGGCACCCGCGGTCGACGCGATCTCCGACGAGGACACCCGCGTCGCACGCGATCCGCTGGCCCGGTCGGCACGCATCCCGGCGGTCGCCTTCGACGCCGCCCGCCGCGCGATCGCCGCCGACCGGCCGGTCCTGTTCAGTGTGCCGCGACGCGGTTACATCCCGTCGCTGGCGTGCGCCCGCTGCCGCTCCCACGCGCACTGCCGCGCGTGCCATGGGCCGCTGCAGATGGACAGCGACGGAGGGCTGAGTTGCCGCTGGTGCGGTCGCGCCGAACGGGCCTTCCGGTGCCCAGACTGCGGCGGCACGTCGGTGCGCGCGTCGACGGTCGGTGCGCGACGCACCGCCGAAGAACTCGGCCGTGCCTTTCCCGGAGTGCCCGTGGTCACCAGTGGCGGACCGACGGTGGTCGACGCGGTCGACCCCGGTGCCCGGGTGGTCGTCGCGACCCCCGGCGCCGAACCGGTGGTGCCCGGTGGGTACGGCGCGGCGGTGATCCTGGACACCTGGGCGCAGCTCGACCGCGCCGATCTGCGCGCCGGCGAGGAGGCCGTCCGGCGGTGGATGGCGGTGGCCGCGCTCGTCCGCCCGCGCTCCGACGCCGGTTCGGTCACCATCGTCGCCGAGTCGTCCCTGACGCCCGTGCAGGCGGTGATCCGTTGGGACCCGGTCGGTTTCGCGGCGGCGGAACTCGAGCATCGCGCCGAGCTGGGGTTCCCGCCGGCGGTCACGATGGCCGCCGTCGACGGCGATCCGGCCGCGGTCGCCGCGTTCGTCGACCACCTGGAACTGCCGGACGGCGCCGACCGACTGGGGCCGGTGCCGCTGCCGCCGGGTGTGCGTCCGCCTGCGGGCGGGGACGGTCACGAGTCCGCGGAAGCACAGCGACTTCTCGTGCGGACCGACCGGCGACGTGGCCGCGCCCTCACGGCGGCGCTGGCCGCCGCCCAGGTCGACCGCAACACCCATCACGGCACCGGTGCCCTCCGGGTGCAGGTCGATCCACCTACCATCGGTTGAGATCCGTCGGCGATCGGCGTCCGGCGGTGGGCTGTACAAGGCCGGACGGAGTCTGGCGAGCGAGGAGGCGTGGGTGAGGATCGTGTTCGCGGGCACTCCGGAGGTGGCGGTGCCGTCGTTGCGGCGACTCGCCGACTCCGCCCACGAGGTGGTCGGAGTGATCTCGCGGCCGGACGCGGTATCCGGCCGGGGCCGCAAGGTGCACCGGTCACCGGTCGCGGAATTCGCCGACGACCGGGGTATCCCGGTGATCACCCCGCGCCGGTTGGGTGAGCCCGGCGTGACCGACGCACTCCGCGACTGGGCACCGGAGTGCGCGGCGGTCGTGGCCTACGGCGGCCTGATTCCGACCGGGCTGCTCGATCTGCCGACTCACGGTTGGGTCAATCTGCACTTCTCCGTGCTGCCGGCGTGGCGTGGTGCGGCCCCGGTGCCCGCCGCGATCGCGGCCGGCGACGACATGACCGGCGCCAGCACCTTTCTCATCGAGGAGGGACTCGACACCGGCCCGGTGTTCGGCACCCTGACCGAATCGATCGGAGCCGCCGATACCAGCGGCGACGTGCTGGCGAGGCTGGCGGACGCCGGCGCCGGGCTGCTGCTGGCGACGCTCGACGGCATCGCGGACGGCTCGCTGTCGCCGGTGGTCCAGCCGAGCACCGGTGTCAGCCACGCACCGAAGATCGACGTCGACGACGCTCGCATCCGGTGGGATCTACCCGCACATATCGTGGAGCGCCGCATCCGCGCGTATACCCCGGCACCGGGCGCGTGGACCACGCTCGGGGAGGCCCGGGTCAAGGTCGGGCCGGTGAGTGTCGCAGAGGCCGGGCCCGGCGATCTCGCGCCCGGTGCGCTCGCCGTGAGCAAGAAGGAAGTCCTGGTCGGCACCGGCGACACCCCGGTGCGGCTCGGCTGGGTGCAACCGCCCGGCAAGAAGGCGATGCCGGCCGCCGACTGGGCGCGGGGAGCGCGCCTCGACGACTCGGTGGTGCTGGGATGAGTGAGGCGACTCGGCACCCCAAGACCCGCAAGAAGGCGGTCGACCCGGCTCGCGAGGCCGCTCGGGACACGCTACGTGCGGTTCGTGAGCGCGACGCGTACGCCAACCTGGTGCTACCGAAAATGTTGCGGGAGAGGAAGATCGGCGGCCGCGATGCGGCCCTCGCGACCGAGTTGGCCTACGGGTCGGCGCGCGCTCTCGGCACTCTCGACGAGATCATCGCGGCGGCCGCGCGCAGGCCCGTCGACGAGATCGACGGCGCCCTGCTCGACGTGTTGCGGTTGGGCAGTTATCAATTGCTGCGCACCAGGATCGGGGCGCACGCCGCGGTGTCTACCTCGGTCGACCTGGTGCGTGCCGAATCCGGTATGGGCCCCGCGGGGTTCGTCAACGCAGTGCTGCGGCGAGTGGCGCAGCGGACCGAGGAACTCTGGGTCGACGACCTGGCGCCGTCGATGGGTGACGATCTGGTCGGCAACCTGGCGTTCCGGTACGCGCATCCGCGGTGGATCGCGGACATCTTCTACGACGCGCTGGGCGGTTCGGCGGGCGAGCTGCAGGCGGCCCTGTCCGCCGACGACGACCGGCCGCCGGTGCATCTAGTGGCGCGGCCCGGTCTGATCACTGCCGAGGAACTCGCCCTCACCACCGGGGGAGTCATCGGTCGGTATTCGCCGTACTGCGTGTACCTGCCGAGTGGCGATCCCGGCGAGATCGACGCGGTGCGACAGGGTTTCGCCGGGGTCCAGGACGAAGGCAGCCAGCTCGTGGCGCGGGCAGTGGCGGCCGCCGATGTCGCGGGACCCGACACCGGCCGGTGGCTGGACATGTGTGCCGGACCGGGCGGAAAGGCCGCACTGATCGGTGCGCTCGCCGACATCGACGGCGCACACCTGGACGCGGTCGAGGTGAGCGAACATCGTGCCGACCTCATCCGTAGCGTCACCCGCGAGATGCCGGTCGATGTCCACGTGGGCGACGCCCGCGATCTGGGGGCCGCCGGATTGGAACCCGGCTACGACCGAATCCTGCTGGACGCGCCGTGCAGCGGTCTGGGTTCGCTCCGCCGACGTCCCGAGGCACGGTGGCGGCGCACCCCCGACGATGTTGCCGAACTGGTTGGGCTACAACGGGATCTGCTCACCGAAGCGCTCCGCATGGTGCGACCCGGCGGAATCGTCGTCTACTCGACGTGTTCGCCGCACCCGGACGAGACGACCGGCGTCGTCGCCGATGTGGTGGCATCCGTCCCGGGTGCCCGCCAGCTCGATGCGCGCCCATTGGTCGGTGCCGACGACCTCGGCGACGGACCGCACGTGCAACTGTGGCCGCACCGTCAGGGGACGGATGCGATGTTCCTCGCCGCGCTGACCAAGGACTGAGACCGGGTGCTGGTTTCGATACGCCGCTCGTACCTCGCGCTACTCAACCAGCGGGGGCTTGTCCGCGATGGAGAAGCGGGGCGCGCTTGTCCGCGGTTGGAGTGGCGGGGCGCTTGTCCGCTGATGAGTGGCGGGGGCGCGCTTGCCCGCTGATTGAGTAGCGGGGAGCGGAGCGAGTCGCGTATCGAAATCGCGATCACTCAACCAGCCGGGACTTATCCGCTGATTGAGTAGCGGGGAGCGCAGCGAGTCGCGTATCGAAATCGCGGCTACTCAACGAGGACGGTGCGGCTTTCGCCTCGATACGGCGTGCAACCGTGAGGTGTTCGTCGTCCGAGTTGTCCGGAACGAAATATGCTGTGGCTGTTGCGCTCCGAGCGATCCGACGGTAGTTTCGAATAAACGTTTGATACTATTTCTCGGGAGTTGGAGATGCTCGCCACCGTCGACGACCTGCACGGATTGGTCGATGCCGTGGCGCAACTACCCTTGGCCGAATCCGAATCCAACGCGACGCAGCGGATCGCCGCGCTCGAAGAATTGAAGGCGGCCTGCGCCGCCGCGCAAGCCCGGGAGACCGCTCGTATCGATGAGCTCCGCCGTCGTGACGAAGAGTGCCGAAACGTGCCGCGCCGCAAGCAAGGACGCGGTCTGGCGTCGGAGATCGGTCTGGCTCGTAAGGCCTCACCCCGCAAGGGCGCCCAGTACCTCGGGTTCGCGCGTGCACTCGTCCACGAGATGCCCCATACTTTGGCCGCGCTGACGTCCGGTGTACTCACCGAATGGCGCGCCACTCTCGTGGTTCGCGAAACCGCACACCTGAGCCGCGAGACCCGCACCGAGATCGACCGACGTATCTGCGCCGACCCAGCCGCCCTCGTCGGTGTCGGCGATCGCGAGATCGAAGCGATGGCGAAACGTCATGCCTACGAACTCGATCCGGCCGCGGTCGTCGCCCGCACCGGCAAGGCGGCGCAGGATCGTCGAGTTACCGTTCGTCCCGCACCCGACGTCATGTCGCAAATCTCGGCGTTGCTGCCGGTTGCGCAGGGCGTCGCGGTGTACGCCGCGCTGAAACGCCATGCCGACAGTACGGTCGGCGCCGACGATCGCACCCACGCGCAGATCATCGCCGACACCCTCGTCGAGCGGGTCACCGGGCAAGCCTCCGCGTCCGCGGTACCGGTGGCCGTCGAGGTGGTGATGTCCGAGCAGACTCTGCTCGGCGGAACCGACGGTGCCGAGCTTCCCGGGTTCGGGCCGATCCCTGGGCACGTTGCCCGCGAGTTGATCGCGGACGGCATCGACGCCGATGACGAGGTCGTCTCGAGCCTCCGTCGGCTCTACGCCCGGCCGGCGGATGGCTCGCTGGTGTCCATGGACTCCCGTTCCCGGTGCTTTCCCGCCGGATTGGCGAGATTCATTGCCCGTCGCGACCGTCGGTGCCGAATGGCGTACTGCGACGGCGCAATCGCGGAGATCGATCATGCGTACCCGCACCGGCACGGGGGAGCGACAAGCGCGGACAACGGTGACGGCACCTGCCGCGACCACAACCGCGCCAAAGAAGCCGACGGCTGGCAGTTCCGCGTGGGGACGATCGACGGACGCCACCGCATCGATGTCACCACCCCCACCGGCGAGATCCACCACTGCACCGCCCCGCCGGCGGTCGGGTATCAACCGGATACCGTCAGCGTGGTCGAGACCGAGCTGCGGGCATGGCTGAATGCTGCCTGACGCTCCGGTTGGCGCTTACTCGGTGAACGATCGGAGCAGTCGCGCAATAGATTCCCGCGCGGCGTGCGTGTCCGTTGCCCCGGTGGCCGACAGGTCCCGCCGTACGCCATAGAGCCGATCGAACAGTGTTCCGGTGAGGAACGCGATCAGGTCGAGTGCGTCGGTATCGGGGGAGCGGCTACCCAGCGCCGTCGCCAACTCGGCGGCGGCCGGCCGGGAGAACAGGCAGTCCGTCAGGGCTATCCGCAACGTCGTGTCGTCCGCGACTTCGGGAAGCAGCGCGAACACCGCGAGCGCCTGCTCCCGCCGTGCGCAGACCAACGTGGTGAGGTGCTCGTCGATCAAGGCGGCGGCCGAATCAGGTGTCGGCGCGACCGGAGGATTCGCGTTTGCGAACGCGGTGCGCGACTCGTCTCGAATCCGATCGATCGCCGCGCCGATCAACGCGGCGCGGGTGCGGAAGTAATACGACGTCGAGCCGGTGGCCAATCCGGCGCGACGATCGACCGCATGGTGGGTCAGTGCTCGCGGGCCACCGTCGGCGAGCACCGCGATCGCTCGATCGGCGATCAGTTGCCGCCGATCTCCCGAACGTGACATTGGCGAGCCCCTTCGTCAGTTACCTGTAGTCAGTTCCCGTGCGATCAATCGCCGTGTCCAAGGTCATAATCGATCAACGCTCTATAAATATAGAGTATTGGTGTGATGCTGCACCGACGCTCCCGTGTCCGACGTCTCGCCGAGCGGTCGATCCCGGGATTCGTCGCCGCGACCGAATCGTTCGGCCTGGACTTCGACCCTGGCCAGCGGACGGTCGTCCGCACCTTGTCGACCCCGGTTCGGCACGGCTATTACTTGTGGGGCGCGCCCGGCCGCGGCAAGACCCGACTGGCCGACATGTACTTCGCCGCTATCCCGTCGGAGCGTAAGCGCCGCTATCACTTTCACGAGTTCTTCGCAGAGGTCCAGGACCGGATAGCGCACAGCCGGCCCGGCCCCCGGCGCACCGAGGCAGCGATCGGGAGCCTCCTCGACGACGTCGCCGCGGTGTTCTTCGACGAGTTTCATGTGCACGACGTGGCCGACGGGATGTACCTGACCACGACGCTGCGCACCCTGCTCGACCGCGACGTGCTGTTGCTGACCACGTCGAACTATGCGCCCACCGGATTGCTGCCGAATCCGTTGTTCCACAGGAGGGTTCAGCCCGCCATTGATCTGATCGGCGCCGAACTGGAGGTTGTCGGCACGGTGACGGGCCGGATCATCGCGGTCGGGGAGGCGCCCCGACGGGATTCGCCGCCGGTACGTGGACGATCACCGACCGAAGCGTCTCGGAGAGGAGCCTCATGTCCGACGACCGCAGTTCGGGCCCGGTGCATACCTTTACCGATCTCTGTGAGCGGCCGCTCGGCACCGGCGACTACCTCCGTCTGACTCGCGATCGGATGTCGTTGGCGCTCATCGGCGTTCCCGACCTCGCTACCGCAGGGGCCGAGCCGCTGCAGCGCTTTGCGACGCTGATCGCCATCGTCTACGACCGTGACATCCGGCTCGATGTCGTGGCGGCGAGCGCGCCCGATGCCATGCGTGCGGCTGGGCGGCCACCGGCCGACACCGAGCGCACGCTCAGCCGACTGTCGATGTTGAGGGCTGGTGCGTCGTCGGTCGCTGGTTTCGATACGCCGCTCGTTCCTCGCGGCTACTCAACCAGCGGGAGGACCGGCTCGACCACTCGGGATTGCGCGGTTACAGCGGGGGAGGTCCGGGTTCCGGCGCGATGCTGCGCGGCGGGCGGCCGCGGTTTCCGGTGTGTGGTGCGCCGGTGCGGCACGGTATCCGGTGGTTGAGTAGCGGGGAGCGGAGCGAGTCGCGTATCGAAATCACCGTCGCTGGTCGGCGGATGAGGGGCGCCGTACACCGGCCGTTACAGTTGGAGCGAGTCGCGTATCGAAATCGCGGCCGCTCCGGCGGTGGGGGACCTGTCGACACCGGCGGCACAGTAAGTTGTCAGCCATGACTGCCAGCACCGAGCCGATGATTGCGCCGTCGATCCTGTCGGCCGACTTCGCCAACCTCGAGGCCGAAGCCGCGGCCGTGTCCCACGGTGGGCCCACGCGCGCCGACTGGTTGCACGTCGACGTCATGGACGCGCACTTCGTGCCGAATCTGACACTCGGGCTACCGGTGGTGCAGAGCCTGCTCAAGGTCACCGACATCCCGCTCGACGCGCATCTGATGATCGAGAATCCGGGGCTGTGGGCGCCGCGCTATGCCGAAGCCGGCACCCACAATGTCACCTTCCATGCCGAAGCCTCCGACGATCCGGTCGCCGTCGCCCGCGACATCCGGGCCGCCGGCGGTAAGGCGGGCCTGGCGATCAAACCGAACACCCCGCTCGAGCCGTACCTGGAGGTCCTGCGCGAATTCGACACGCTGCTCGTGATGAGTGTCGAGCCCGGATTCGGCGGCCAGAAGTTCATTCCCGGTGTGCTGGACAAGGTCCGCGACATCCGGAAACGCATCGCCGACGGCGACGAGCTGACCCTGTTGGTGGAGATCGACGGCGGCATCAACGCCGACACCATCGAGGAAGCCGCAGCGGCGGGCGTGGACTGCTTCGTCGCCGGCTCGGCGGTGTACGGCACGGGGGACCCGGGTGCCGCGGTCGCCGCGCTCCGCGCCGATGCCGAGGCCGCCCGCCCGCAGACCGCCCGCACGCAGGCCACCCGCACGCAAAACCTCTGACGACGGGCCGACCGACGACACCACCGACCCCGACATGACCGACGGACATCCCAGCGAGGCACATCCGGACGAGTCCGCGATGCGGCTGGCGATCGACGAATCCACCGCGGCGGTTGGACTCAGCTCGCCCAACCCGCCGGTGGGCGCGGTCATCGTGGCACCCGACGGCACCGTCGTCGGCCGCGGACATACTCAGGAGGCGGGTGGGCCCCACGCGGAAGTGATGGCCCTCGCCGACGCCGGCGCCGCGGCCTCGGGGGCCACCGCGGTGGTCACCTTGGAACCGTGCGACCACACCGGCCGCACCGGACCGTGTTCGACGGCGCTCCTCGACGCCGGCATCGCCCGGGTCGTCTACGCGCTCGACGATCCCACTCCCACGGCAGCCGGGGGTGCCCGACGTCTCGCCGACGCCGGCGTAGCGGTCACCGGCGGGGTCCTCGCCGCCGACGCGGCGTCGGGCCCGTTGCGGCAGTGGCTGTTCCGGCAGCGGCACGGGCGGCCGTTCGTCACCGTCAAACTTGCCGAGACACTCGACGGCCGGATCGCCGCGCCCGACCACACCAGCCGGTGGATCACCGGCACCGACGCCCGCGCCCGCGCACACCGGCAGCGCGCCGAGGTCGACGCCATCGTCGTCGGCACCGGCACCGTGCTCGCCGACGATCCGTCGCTGACCGCACGCACCCCGGCCGGCGAGCTGGCGCCGCGGCAACCGATCCGAGTGGTGATGGGCCGCCGCGACCTGCCGCCGCAGGCGCGGATCACCGACGACGTCGCACCGCTCCGCCACCTGCGCACACACGACCCGGCCGAGGTGGTCGCCGCCCTCGACGATGCACTCTGGGTGCTCGTCGAGGGCGGACCCGCCATCATCGGGGCGTTCCTCGCCGCCGACCTCGTCGACGAGATCGAGGCCTATATCGCCCCCGTCGTCCTCGGCGCCGGCGCATCGTCGGTCGCCATCCCCGGTGTGACGACCCTGACCGATGCGCACCGGTTCACCCTCACCACGGCCGAGCAGCTCGGCGGCGACGCGCTTCTCCGGCTGACCCGAGCGGAATCGGACGGGTCGGCACGACCGGGGTAAATCCGGGACTCTCGCCGATCGTGCTACTTTCGAGTACAGAGATGTTCTCGGGGCGGGGTGGAATTCCCCACCGGCGGTGATGGTGTCAGGATCCGAAATCGGACACCGAGCCCGCGAGCGCCTGCCAGCCGGCAGGGTCAGCAGATCCGGTGTGAATCCGGAGCCGACGGTCATAGTCCGGATGTGAGAGAACACCACGGCACCTGCCGTTCTGTCCCGCTCCGAGCCGACCGGTCGTCGACGTCCCACGTCGAATCCGGTCGACGCCGACAGGAGGACAGGAGTCATGTTCACCGGCATCGTCGAAGAACTCGGCGAGATCGCCGCCCGCGACGACCTCACCGACGCGGCACGTCTGACCATCCGTGGCCCGCTGGTCACCTCCGATGCCCGGCACGGCGATTCGATCGCGGTGAACGGTGTCTGTCTCACTGTGACCGATCTCACCCACGACGCATTCACCGTCGACGTGATGGCCGAAACCCTGCGTCGCAGTTCACTTGACGCTGTCCACCCCGGCAGCCCGGTCAACCTGGAACGCGCCATGGCCGCCGACGGCCGGTTCGGCGGACACATCGTGCAGGGTCACGTCGACGGCACTGGCGAGATCCTGGCCGTGACCCCGTCCGAGCACTGGACACTGGTCCGGATCGCGGTGCCGCCGACGCTGAGCCGCTATCTGGTCGAGAAGGGGTCGATCACCGTCGACGGGGTGTCGCTGACCGTCGCCGACCTGTCGCCCGCCGGCGACTGGTTCGAGATATCCCTCATCCCGACGACGCTCGCCGCCACCAACCTCGGCGGCGCGACACCGGGCACCATCGTCAATCTGGAGGTCGACGTCATCGCCAAGTACGTCGAGCGGCTACAGGCATCCGATCGTGATGCCGCGGAAGCGAAGTGAGCACCAGAATGAATCCCACGGACACTGCCGAAACACCTCAGCCCCAGCCTCGTGACCACGTCTCGTTCGACACCGTCGAGCAGGCGATCGCCGACATCGCCGCGGGCAAGCCGGTGGTCGTCGTCGACGACGAGGACCGGGAGAACGAGGGCGACCTGATCTTCGCGGCCGAGAAGGCGACCCCGGAACTCGTGGCCTTTATGGTCCGGTACACGTCGGGCTATCTGTGTGTGCCGCTCGCCGGTGACGACTGCGACCGGCTCGGGCTGCCGCCGATGTACTCGATGAATCAGGACAAGCACGGCACCGCCTACACGGTGACCGTGGACGCGCGCGAGGGAATCGGCACCGGCATCAGCGCCGCCGACCGCGCCACCACCATGCGGCTGCTCGCCGACCCGGCGGGCACCGCCGCCGACTTCACCCGACCGGGCCACGTGGTTCCGTTGCGCGCCAAGGACGGCGGCGTCCTACGGCGTCCCGGACACACCGAGGCGGCCGTCGACCTGGCCCGGCTGGCCGGACTGGCACCCGCGGGCGTCATCTGCGAGATCGTGTCGCAGAAGGACGAGGGCGCGATGGCGCAGACCGACGAGCTCCGGGTTTTCGCCGACGAACATGAGCTGTCCCTCATCTCGATCGCCGACCTGATCGCCTGGCGACGCCGGCACGAGAAGCACGTGGTGCGGGTCGCCGACGCCCGAATCCCCACCGCGCACGGCGAGTTTCGCGCCGTCGGATATACCAGCATCCACGACGACGTGGAACATGTCGCGCTGGTGATGGGTGACATCGCCGGACCGGACGGCAACGGCGACGACGTACTGGTGCGGGTGCACTCGGAGTGCCTGACCGGCGACGTCTTCGGGTCGCTGCGCTGCGACTGCGGACCCCAGCTGGACGCCGCGATGGAGATGGTCGCCGCCGAAGGCCGCGGCATCGTGCTGTACATGCGCGGACACGAGGGCCGGGGCATCGGCTTGCTGCACAAGCTGCAGGCCTACCAGCTCCAGGACGCCGGCTCGGACACGGTCGACGCGAACCTGCAACTGGGTCTGCCCGCCGATTCCCGCGACTACGGGCTCGGCGCGCAGATCCTCGCCGACCTGGGCGTGCGATCGATGCGGCTGCTGACCAACAACCCGGCCAAACGGGTCGGACTCGACGGGTACGGCTTGCAGATCGTCGAACGCGTGCCGATGCCGGTGCGGGCGAACGCCGAGAACTTGCGCTACCTACGCACCAAACGTGACCGAATGGGCCACGACCTCACCGGCCTTGACTCCGCCGACACCATGAACGGGTCCGCGGCCGCGCAGGCACCCGCGACGGCAACGGCACCGGCACCGGGAGACCTGGCATGAGCGGGACCGGTGAGCCGACCCTGGATCTCGGCGACGCGAGCCGCGTGCGACTGGCGATCGTCGCGTCCCAGTGGCATCCGACGATCTGCACCGCCTTGCTGGACGGTGCGCTGACCGCCGCCCGCGAGAACGGCATCGACGACCCCACGGTCATCCGGGTCGCCGGGGCGATCGAACTGCCGGTGATCGTGCAGGCGTTGGCCCGCACCCACGACGCGGTGGTCGCGCTCGGCGTGGTGATCAAGGGGGA
The DNA here is from genome assembly GCA_039527305.1 of Gordonia sinesedis. Classification (GTDB taxonomy): domain Bacteria; phylum Actinomycetota; class Actinomycetes; order Mycobacteriales; family Mycobacteriaceae; genus Gordonia; species Gordonia sinesedis. The sequence goes on from BAAAJU010000004.1 coordinate 469,360, forward strand.
GACGCCGCACTTCGAGTACGTCTGCGATGCCGTCACCGCCGGGTTGACCCGCGTCTCGCTCGACGAGTCCACCCCCGTCGGTAACGGGGTGCTCACCACGCTGACCGAGGAGCAGGCGCTCGCCCGGGCGGGGCTACCGGGATCGACCGAGGACAAGGGCGCACAGGCCACGACCGCGGCGCTGGCGTCGGCGCTCACGCTGCGGGCACTCAGCCGCGGCGAGGCGTACCCCTGGTCCGCCGACCCTGCGGCCACCGGCACCGGGACGGGAACCGGCTCCGTATCGTGACGGATATGCCCGCCGACCGACGAGCCGTAGGCGACGCCGACACCGACAGCTGGGACCTGGACTACCGCCCACGCCGGCTACCGCGGCTTGCCGTGGCGGCCGCCGTCGTGGTGATCATCATCCACGTGACGTTCGGTCTGCTGCTCACCATCTCCAACACCGGTGCCGACAACGTGGGCGTCCGCGATCAGGCGGCGATCATCCTGATCGGGCTGCTCATCGCCGCACTCGTGCTGCTGTTCACCCGCGCCCGGTTGCGGGTCGGTCCGGCCGGTGTCGGGGTACGCAACCTGGGGTCCGAACGGCTCATTGGTTGGGACCGCGTGCGCGGCCTGAGCTACCCCGGCAAGGGTTTCGGCGCCCGGTTGCTGCTGCCCGCCGACGAGCACATCCCGGTGCTCGCGGTGCAGGCCGGTGACGGCGATCGCGCGGTCGCCGCAATGCAGACCTTCCGCGAACTCGCCGCCCGCTACGCCGACCGCGAGGGCACCGCCACCGAGGACTGATGCCTCCGCGCGCGGTGTCGTCCGCTGGTCCCGTGCGGGACGTCGGTGTCACGGCGCCGTACTAGCCTGGACGCCATGGCCGACCCCACCACGTACCGTCCCGCGCCCGGGACGATCCCGACCGAACCGGGGGTCTATCGGTTTCGGGACGCGCACGGTCGGGTCATCTACGTCGGCAAGGCCAAGAACCTCCGCTCCCGCCTGACGTCGTACTTCGCCGACCTCACCACACTGCACCCGCGGACCCGGCAGATGGTGACCACCGCGTCGTCGGTGGAGTGGACGGTCGTCGGCACCGAGGTCGAGGCGCTCCAACTCGAGTACAACTGGATCAAGGAATTCGATCCGCGGTTCAACGTCCGCTACCGCGACGACAAGACCTATCCGATGCTGGCGGTCACCCTCAACGAGGAGTATCCGCGATTGTTCGTCTACCGCGGACCGCGCCGCCGCGGGGTGCGCTACTTCGGCCCGTACGCGCACGCCTGGGCGATCCGGGAGACGGTGGACCTGCTGACCCGGGTCTTCCCGGCGCGGACCTGCTCCGCGGGCGTGTTCAAACGGCACCGGCAGATCGACCGGCCGTGCCTGCTCGGCTACATCGACAAGTGTTCGGCGCCCTGTATCGGGCGCGTCAGTGCGGCCGAGCATCGGGCGATCGTCGACGACTTCTGCGACTTCCTCGCCGGCCGGACCGACCAGATGATGAAGCGGCTGGAACGCGAGATGAACACCGCCGCAGACGAACTCGACTTCGAGCGGGCCGCCCGCCTGCGCGACGACCTCGGCGCGCTGCGCCGCGCGATGGAGAAGCAGGCGGTGGTCCTCGGCGACGGCACCGACGCCGACGTCATCGCCGTCGTCGACGACGAACTGGAAGCCTCCGTGCAGATCTTCCATGTGCGCGACGGGCGAGTGCGTGGCCAGCGCGGCTGGATCGTCGAGCGTCCCGACGACGGCACCGTGGGTGATCAGCTCGGACAGTTCCTCACCCAGTTCTACGGTGCGCAAGTCGATTTCGACGCGACGGTGAGCGTCGGGGAGGAGCGCGCCGTCACCGACTCGATCCCCCGCGAGGTACTCCTCCCGGAGCTCCCCGGCGACCACGAGCAGCTACAGGAGTGGCTGTCGGAATTGCGGGGCAGCCGGGTGAAGTTACGGGTACCGCAACGCGGCGACAAGAAGGCGTTGCTCGAGACCGTCTCCCGGAATGCCGGGGAAGCGTTGGCGCAGCACAAATTACGGCGCGCGGGTGATCTCACCACCCGCTCCGCGGCACTGACCGAACTACAGGAGGCCCTCGGGCTGGACGACGCGCCGCTGCGGATCGAGTGCATCGACATCTCCCACGTCCAGGGCACGGACGTCGTCGCGTCGCTGGTCGTCTTCGAAGACGGCCTGCCGCGCAAGAGCGACTACCGGCACTACTCGATCAAGCAGGCCGCCGGCGAAGGCCGATCCGACGACGTGGCCTCCATCGCCGAGGTCACCCGCCGGCGGTTCCTGCGGCACCGCACCGACACCGCGGACACACCGCCACCCGATACCGACACCGCGTCCGGTCCGGTCGACGCCGAGGCGCGCAAGCCGAAGAAGTTCGCCTATCCGCCGAACCTGTTCGTCGTCGACGGCGGCGCCCCCCAGGTCCACGCCGCCGCCGCCGTGCTGGACGAACTCGGCGTGACCGATGTCGCGGTGATCGGCCTGGCCAAACGGCTCGAGGAGGTGTGGATCCCGGGCGACGACGAACCGGTCATCCTGCCGCGGACCAGCGAGGCGCTCTTTCTGCTGCAACGCATCCGCGACGAAGCGCACCGATTCGCGATCACCTTCCACCGCAGCAAACGCAGCAAGCGGATGACAGAATCGGTCCTCGACGCTGTTCCCGGCCTGGGCCGCGCTCGGCGCACCGCCCTCGTCACCCACTTCGGGTCGGTGGCGCGGCTGCGCGACGCCTCCGTCGAGGACATCGCCGAGGTGCCCGGCATCGGGCAGGCGACGGCGCGCGCGGTGCGCACCGCCCTCGCCGGCGACACGGCCGAGGCTCCGGCCGATCCGGCGGTCGGCGACCGCGAGCGGGTGTCGACGCCAGCGCCGGCCGCGACGGTACGCAGTGGGTTGACGAACGGAGACGACGATGGGTGAGCGCGCAGCGACCGAGCATCCGGTCACGGATCCGGCCACCGCCGACCGCGACGAGCATCCGGCGACCGGTGACGGCCTGACGGTACTGTTCGTCGCCGGCATGTCCGGGGCCGGCCGCTCCACGGCCGCCAACGTCCTCGAGGACGACGGCTGGTACGTCGCCGACAATGTCCCGCCGTCGCTGATCTCGACGATGGTGGAGATGGTCCGCGACACCGACACCGACCCGCCGATCACCCGGCTGGCGATGGTGCTCCGCGCCACCGATCCCACGCTGGGTGCGCAGCTGGAGGCCGTCCGGGAAGATCTCGCCGCCGCCGGCATCCGGACGAAAGTGCTGTTCCTCGAGGCCAGCGACCACGTGCTGGTGCGGCGTTTCGAGCAGGTCCGGCGCCGGCATCCGTTGCAGGGCAAGGAAACCCTGGTCGACGGGATCGCCAGGGAACGCACCATCCTGGCGCCGATCAAGAACACCGCCGACCTCGTGGTGGAGACGTCGTCGCTGACCGCGAGCAAGTTGCGGGAGATCGTCGAGGAGGTCTACCCGCACGATGACAACCGCAGGCTCAGCGTTGCGGTGCAGTCGTTCGGGTTCAAGTACGGCCTGCCGATCGACTCCGACCTCGTCGCCGACGTGCGTTTCCTGCCGAATCCGTACTGGGTGCCCGACCTGCGCGAGCACAACGGGCGCGACCAGCCGGTCCGCGACTACGTGCTCGGCCAGCCCGACGCGCCCGGCTTCCTCGACCTGTACACCGACCTGATCTCGCTGGTGGGGAAAGGGTATCTGCGAGAAGGCAAGCGCTACATGACGATCAGTGTCGGATGCACCGGCGGCAAGCATCGCAGCGTTGCCGTCGCCGAAGAGCTCGCCCGTCGGCTGAGGTCCGCCGCCGACGACGACGGCACCCCCCGCTACGACGTCCGCGTCATGCACCGGGACCTCGGCCGCGAATGACGGACATGCGGATCGTCGCCCTCGGTGGCGGCCACGGGCTCTACGCCACCCTGACCGCGATGCGCTATCTCACGCCGGATCTCACCGCGGTGGTGACGGTCGCCGACGACGGTGGGTCGTCCGGTCGGCTGCGCTCCGAATTGGGTGTGATCCCGCCGGGTGACCTGCGGATGGCGATGGCGGCGTTGATGGCCGCACCCGCGGCGCTCGACGAACCCGCCCGGGCGGACGGCGCGCCAGGCGGCACGGCCGATACCAGGGGACCCGACGGCGACACGGCCGGCGCACGCGCGGCACACGCGCTGTGGGCGCAGACCCTGCAGCACCGCTTCGGCGGCTACGGAGCGCTGGCCGGCCACCCGGTCGGCAACCTGCTGTTGGCCGGGCTGACCGAGGTGCTCGGCGACCCGGTCGCCGCGCTCGACGAACTGATCCGATTGTTCGGTGTCGACGGCCGGGTGCTGCCGATGTCGACCGAGCCGCTGCAGATCGAGGCCGACGTCTCCGGTCTCGAATCGGATCCGCGGATCAGTCGGTGTATCCGGGGACAGGTGGCGGTGGCGACCACACCCGGTAAGGTGCGCCGCGTGCGCCTGCTGCCGGAATACGCTCCCGCGTGCCCGGATGCGATCGGCGCGATCCGCGACGCCGACCTGGTGGTCCTCGGTCCCGGGTCCTGGTTCTCCAGCGTCATCCCGCACGTGCTCGTGCCCGAGCAGCTGAATGCGTTGCGGCGCACCGCAGCTCGCAAGATGCTAGTGGTGAACCTGGCGCCGGAGCCGGGGGAGACGCCGGGGTTCTCGGTGGAACGGCACCTGCACGTGCTGCATGCGCACGCCGACACGCTGCGGATCGACGACGTCGTCGTGGACGAGGCGTCGGTGCCCGGCGGTGCGGAGCGGGAGCATCTGGTGCGGGCGGCCGGCATGTTCGGTGCCCGCCTGCACGTCGGTGATATCGCGGTGCCCGGGCGGCATGTGCACGACCCGGCGAAGGTGGCCACTCTGGTGAAGAAGGTGTGCGAAGGTGAATCGTTCCTATAGTCTGGCCGGATGCCCACGAGCGGTGCGGCGTCGGTGACAGGGCGGACCAGATGACGGGAGGACAGGGACCGGTGGCGATGACCGCGGCCGTGAAGGACGAGTTGAGCCGGCTGGCCATTTCGCAGGTGAGCTGTCGCAAGGCGGAGGTGTCGGCGTTGCTGCGCTTCGCCGGGGGCCTGCACATCGTGGGCGGCCGGGTGGTCGTCGAGGCGGAGGTCGACGCCGGCAGTGTCGCTCGGCGTCTGCGTCGCGAGATTATGGATCTGTACGGATACGGCTCGGACTGGCACGTGCTGCGCGGCGGCGGTATCCGCAAGAGCAATCGATATATCGTCCGGGTCACCAAGGACGGGGAGGGGCTGGCGCGGCAGACGGGGCTGCTCGATCTGCGCGGCCGGCCGGTCCGCGGACTGCCCGCGCAGGTGGTCGGCGGCAGCGTCGCCGACGCCGAAGCCGCTTGGCGCGGTGCGTTTCTCGCACACGGATCGCTTACCGAACCCGGTCGGTCGTCGGCCCTCGAGGTGAGCTGTCCGGGTCCGGAGGCGGCACTCGCGCTCGTCGGTGCCGCCCGCAGACTGGGTGTCGCGGCGAAGGCCCGGGAGGTTCGTGGTGCTGACCGCGTGGTCATCCGTGACGGCGAGGCGATCGGCGCGCTGCTCACCCGGATGGGGGCGCACGACACCCGTCTGGTGTGGGAGGAGCGGCGAATGCGGCGCGAGGTGCGCGCCACCGCCAACCGGCTGGCCAACTTCGACGACGCCAACCTGCGCCGCTCGGCGCGGGCCGCCGTCGCCGCGGCGGCGCGGGTCGAACGCGCCCTGGAGATCCTCGGCGACACGGTGCCCGAACATCTCGCCGCCGCCGGCCGGCTGCGCATCACGCACCGGCAGGCCTCACTGGAGGAGTTGGGTCAGCTCGCCGATCCGCCGATGACCAAGGATGCGGTGGCCGGCCGGATCCGCCGGCTGCTGTCGATGGCCGACAAGAAGGCGCGCACCGACGGTATCCCGGACACCGAGTCCGCGGTCAGCAGCGACCTGCTCGACGACGAGTGACGTCGCCGGCCGCCGGCCGCCGCGACCCCCGTCCGCATGTGCGCGGCGAGGTGTCCTACTAGGCTGAGGGTGCTGCCGGACGGTCAAGAGCGGTCCGGCCACCGCAAGCGGCCACCCGTCGTCGGGCCCGGCCGACACACACCGCTAAGGAGCGCAACAGTGACTGTTCGGGTAGGCGTGAACGGATTCGGCCGGATCGGCCGCAACTTCTTCCGCGCCGTAGAAGCGCAGAAGGCTTTGGGCGACACCGACATCGAGATCGTCGCCGTCAACGACTTGACCGACAACGCCACGCTGGCACACCTGCTCAAGTACGACTCGATCACCGGTCGGCTGCCGCAGGAGGTGTCCCTGGAAGGTGACGACACCATCGTCGTCGGTGACCAGAAGATCAAGGCCCTGTCCATCAAGGAGGGCCCCGCCGCGCTCCCGTGGAAGGATCTCGACGTCGACATCGTCATCGAGTCCACCGGCATCTTCACCAGCGCCGAGAAGGCCAAGGGGCACCTCGACGCAGGCGCGAAGAAGGTCATCATCTCGGCGCCGGCGACCAACCCGGATATCACCATCGTGATGGGCGTCAACGACGACCAGTACGACGGCAGCCAGAACATCATCTCCAACGCGTCCTGCACCACCAACTGCCTTGGCCCGCTGGCGAAGGTCATCAACGACGAGTTCGGCATCGTCAAGGGCCTGATGACCACCGTCCACGCCTACACCGCCGACCAGAATCTGCAGGACGGGCCGCACAAGGATCCGCGCCGCGCCCGGGCCGCCGCGATCAACATCGTGCCCACCTCCACCGGTGCGGCCAAGGCGATCGGCGAGGTGCTGCCGGCGCTGCAGGGCAAGCTTGACGGCTACGCGCTGCGCGTGCCGGTGCCCACCGGTTCGATCACCGACCTCACCGTGGACCTGGGCCGCGACGTCACCGTCGACGAGGTCAACGCCGCACTCAAGGCGGCGGCCGAGGGGCCGCTCAAGGGCATCCTCTCGTACAGCGAGCAGCCGCTGGTGTCCAGCGACATCGTGGGCGACCCGCACTCGTCGATCTTCGACTCCGGGCTGACCAAGGTGATCGGCGGCAACCAGGCCAAGGTCAGCTCCTGGTACGACAACGAATGGGGCTACTCCAACCGTCTCGTCGACCTGGCCGACCTCGTCGGCAAGTCCCTCTGAGTCGCCGCACCGCCGGCGCAAGCTGAGGAGTAATACGGGATATGGCGCTACGCACATTGAAAGACCTTCTGGACGAAGGCGTTTCGGGTCGCGGGGTCCTGGTCCGGTCGGATTTCAACGTGCCGCTCGACGGCTCGACGATCACCGACCCGGGTCGGATCCTCGCCTCCCTGCCCACCATTCGCGCGCTGGTCGACGCCGGTGCCAAGGTGGTCCTAATGGCACATCTCGGCCGGCCGAAGGGGGAGCCGGACCCGCAGTACTCGCTCGCCCCGGTCGCCGAGCGGCTCAGCGCCGAACTGGGCCGCAACGTCCAGCTCGCCGGTGACGTCGTCGGCAGCGACGCCCTCGCGCGGGCGGAGGGCCTGACCGACGGCGACGTGCTGCTGCTGGAGAACGTGCGGTTCGATCCGCGTGAGACGTCCAAGGACGACGCCGACCGCGCAGCGCTGGCGGCTCAACTGGTCGAACTCGTCGGGGACGACGGGGCGTTCGTCTCCGACGGGTTCGGTGTGGTGCACCGCAAGCAGGCATCGGTGTACGACGTCGCGAAGCTGTTGCCGCACTACGCCGGTGAGCTGGTGGCCGACGAGGTGGCGGTGCTGTCGAAGCTGACCGAGGACGTCGAACGTCCGTACGCGGTGGTGCTCGGCGGGTCCAAGGTGTCCGACAAGCTCGGCGTCATCGAGGCGCTCGCACCCAAGGTCGACACCTTGGTCATCGGCGGCGGCATGGCGTTCACCTTCCTCGCCGCGCAGGGACACTCGGTCGGAGCGTCGTTGCTGCAGGAGGACCAGATCGGGGTCTGCAAGGACCTGCTCGAGCGGTTCGGCGACGTCATCCACCTGCCGGTGGACGTGGTCGTCGCCGACAAGTTCGCGGCCGACGCGGACGCCAAGGTGGTGCCGGTCGACGAGATCCCGGACGGATGGATGGGACTGGACATCGGCCCGGAATCGGTCAAGCGATTCGCTGCGGTGCTGTCCGGCGCCAAGACCATCTTCTGGAACGGGCCGTCCGGCGTGTTCGAGTTCGACAAGTTCGCCGACGGGACCCGCGGCGTGGCCGAGGCTATCGCGGCGACCACCGGCAATGGCGCGTTCACCGTTGTCGGCGGTGGCGATTCGGCCGCAGCGGTGCGGACCCTCGGCCTGCCCGATTCGGACTTCTCGCACATTTCGACCGGCGGCGGAGCGTCCCTGGAATACCTTGAGGGCAAGGAATTGCCGGGGTTGAAAGTGCTGGAGGACTGATGGCCGGAGCGAGTCGCAAGCCGCTGATCGCGGGCAACTGGAAGATGAACCTGAATCATCTCGAGGCGATCGCGCTGGTACAGAAGATCGCGTTCGCGTTGCCCGCGAAGTACTTCGAGAAGGTCGACGTGACGGTGCTGCCGCCGTTCACCGACATTCGCAGTGTGCAGACCGTCGTCGACGGGGACAAGCTGCTCCTCACCTACGGCGCACAGGATCTGTCCGAGCACGACTCGGGCGCCTACACCGGTGAGATCAGCGGCGCCTTCCTGGCGAAGCTGGGCTGCACCTTCGTGACGGTCGGACATTCCGAGCGGCGGACGATGTACGGCGAGACCGACGAGGTGGTGCTGGCCAAGGCGAAGGCGGCGCTGCGTTACGAGATCACCCCCATCGTGTGCATCGGCGAGGGACTCGACGTCCGGGAGTCCGGCGAGCATGTCGCCTACAACGTCGAACAGCTCAAGGGATCGCTGGCGGGTCTGTCCGCCGCGGAGATCGGCAAGGTCGTGATCGCCTACGAGCCGGTGTGGGCGATCGGCACCGGCCGAGTCGCCAGTGCCGAGGACGCGCAGGAGGTGTGTGCGGCGATTCGGTCCACGCTGGCCGAGATCGCCGACCGGAACACCGCCGACTCCGTCCGCATCCTGTACGGCGGCTCGGTGAACGCCAAGAACGTCGGCGACATCGTCGGTCAGCCTGACGTCGACGGTGCCCTCGTCGGCGGCGCGTCGCTGAAGGCCGACGAGTTTGCGACGCTCGCCGCGATCGCCGCAGGCGGCCCGCTGCCCTGACGGCGACGTCCACCGCGTACACTGGCGGGTCGGGATTGCCACCAGCGGTCCCGACCCGCTTCTTTGACCCCGGCCCGCCACTCGCGGGCGACACCGACGAACAGGATCGCCACCAGTGAAAGTCGCGCTCGACATCGGACTCATCGTGACCAGTGTCCTGCTGATCGTGCTGGTGCTGCTGCATCGCGGCAAGGGCGGCGGACTCTCGTCGCTGTTCGGTGGCGGCGTTCAGTCCAGCCTGTCCGGATCGAGCGTCGTGGAACGCAACCTGGACCGGCTCACCATCTTCGTCGGCCTGATCTGGTTCATCCTGATCATCGGCATCGGCGTCGACATCAAGCTGAGCTGACAAGAGCCGAGCTGGTCTGACGCTGTGACCCAGATGTGACCGCTGGGCGTCGTCGCCCACATATCCGCGATGAGCCCGCGTATCCGTCACACCTGGGTCAGATCTTCAGCCGGGCATGGCGTCGCGTCGTGGAGCGCGATGCAATCCGCCGGCATGACTCGGCGGGATCTCCGTCGGGCCCTCTCATCCGATGCACTGCGATCGGTGCGCCGCGGTTGGTACGCAATCGGGTGGGCCGACGCCGTCGTCGTTCGGGCGGTCGCGGCCGGCGGCGTGCGGAACTGATGTACGCGCTCCGGAATACTCCTCGCTCGATTCGCGACCTGCTCGACAAGTGCGACCGCGCCGAGTCGGGTATCGAGTCGATAGTCCGACTCCGACTGCGGGCCAGACGCATCCAGGTACAAGTGCAAGTGGTGATCGCCGGTGTCGGTCGGGTCGACCTGCTCATCGGGCGACGGCTGATCGTGGAGGTCGATGGTCAGGAGTATCACGCGGACCGACTCCGTTTCGAGACTGATCGGGAACGTGACTGGGTCGCGGCCGAACTCGGCTATCTGGTGATCCGCCTGTCGTACCAGCAGGTCATCCATCACTGGTCGTCGGCCGAGCGTTCGATCCTCGCGGTGGTTCGCCGCGGTGACCACCTGCGGCCGCTCCCGCCGCGGGTGGCGTGACCGCCCGCCCCGAGATGCCTGGGTCACACTAAACCGGGATACTTGACGCTATGACGTCAACCGAATCGTCCCGCGGTGCGCCCGCCTGGCGCCCGTCCGTCAACACGGTCGACCTGATCTCCGTCGATGACGAGGGGCGCGCGCTGACCGAACCGCTGCGCGAGGACATCCGCCTGCTCGGCGGCATCCTCGGCGACGTCGTCCGCGAACACTCCGGTGACGAGGTCTTCGATCTGGTGGAGGGTGCCCGGGTCGCCGCCTTCCGGGTGCGACGCGCCGAGATCGACCGGGACGAACTGGCCGACATGTTCACCGGCCTCGACATTGCCACCGCGCTCCCGGTGATCCGCGCCTTCACCAACTTCGCGCTGCTCGCGAATCTCGCCGAGGACATCCATCGGGAACGGCGGCGCGCCATCCATATTCACGCGGGAGACCCGCCGCAGGACAGCAGCCTCGCCGCCACCTACGCCAAGCTCGCCGCCGCCGGCCTCGACGACGCCCAGGTGGGCGCGGCGCTCGGCGACGCGACCGTCGTCCCGGTGATCACCGCACACCCCACCGAGACCCGCCGCCGTACCGTGTTCGAGGCGCAGAACCGAATCACCGAACTGATGCGCTTCCGCGGCCGCACCCAGCTCACCCCGGACGAGGACGCCGAGGTCGTGGCGGCGATCCAGCGGCAGATCCTGACCCTGTGGCAGACGGCGCTGATCCGGCTCGAACGGCTCGCCATCGCCGACGAGATCCGGTCCGGGCTGCGCTACTACGACGCGTCCTTCTTCGACGTGGTGCCGAGGCTGAACACCAAGGTGCGCGGGCGGTTGCGCGAGGCGTACCCGGACGCGGGGCTCGGTGACCGGCCGATCATCCGGATGGGATCGTGGATCGGCGGCGACCGGGACGGCAACCCGTATGTCACCGACGAGATCGTCACCATGGCCACCACACTCGCCGCGGAAACCGCCGTCCGCCATCATCTTTCGGAGTTGAAGCGGCTCGCTCAGGAACTGAGCATGTCGGCCCGGCTGATCGACTCCGACGCTACGCTGCTCGCGCTGGCCGAGACCGACGCCGACGATCCCGCCGCCGACGAACCATTCCGGCTGGCGTTGCGGCACATTCGCGCGCGGCTCGCCGCCACCGCGCAGCGGATGTTCGGCGCCGACTTCCTGTCCACCGGCGACCGCGCCCTGGTTGACGGACTCGAACCGTACGACAACGCGGACGGGCTGCTTGCCGACCTCGACATCATCGACGCCGCACTGCGTGCCAACCACGACGATTCGATCGCCGACGACCGGCTCGGTCGGCTCCGAGAAGCGGTGCGCACCTTCGGGTTCAACCTGTCCGGACTGGACATGCGGCAGAACTCGGATATGCACGAAGAAGTCGTCGCCGAACTCCTCGCCTGGGCGGGGGTGCACCCGGACTATCTGTCGCTCGACGAGGACGAGCGGGTGGCGATCCTGTCCACCGAACTCCAGGCGCGCCGTCCGCTGACTCGGCCGGACGCCGACCTGTCCGAACTGGCCCGCAAGGAACTCGACATCGTGCGGGCCGCGGCCCGCGCGGTCGACGTCTTCGGGCCACATGCCGTGCCGAACTACGTGATCAGCATGTGTACCTCGGTGAGCGACATGCTGGAGCCGATGATCCTGCTCAAGGAAGCCGGACTGATCGACATCGATCCCGAAACCGGCAAGCTGGCCTCGACGGTGCGGATCGTGCCGTTGTTCGAGACGATCGAGGACCTGCAGCAGGGCGCCGACACCCTGCTGGCCGTGCTGGAGTTGCCGTTCTACCGCGACCTGGTGGACGGCCAGGCCGGCATGCAGGAGATCATGCTCGGCTACTCCGACTCGAACAAGGACGGCGGTTACATGGCCGCCAACTGGGCGTTGTATCGCGCCGAGCTGGACCTGGTGGACGCGGCCCGGCGGGCCGGGATCCGGTTGCGGCTCTTCCACGGTCGTGGCGGGACGGTCGGTCGCGGCGGCGGCCCCAGCTACGACGCGATCCTCGCGCAACCGCCCGGCGCGGTGCAGGGTTCGCTGCGGATCACCGAGCAGGGGGAGATCATCGCGGCGAAGTTCGCCGAACCGGTGATCGCCGAACGCAACCTGGAAACGCTCCTGGCCGCGACCATCGAGTCGTCGCTGCTCGACGTCGAAGGGCTCGGCGACGACTCCGACGAGGCGTACGCGAATATGGACGCGATCGCCGAACTGGCCCGCGCCGCCTACAGCAAGCTGGTGCACGAAACCCCAGGATTCGTCGACTATTTCACGACGTCGACGCCGCTGTCGGAGATCGGTGCCCTCAACATCGGCAGCCGGCCCGCGTCGCGGAAGCAGACCGAGAAGATCTCCGACCTGCGGGCGATCCCCTGGGTGTTGTCCTGGACGCAGTCGCGGGTGATGCTGCCGGGCTGGTACGGCACCGGGTCGGCGTTCGAGCAATGGGTCGGCGACAGCGATGAACGGCTGGAGACGCTGCGCCGCTACTACCGGGAGTGGCCATTCTTCCGGACCGTGATGTCCAATATGGCGCAGGTGCTGGCAAAGTCGGATATGGGCCTGGCCCACCGCTACGCGCAACTGGTGCCCGATGAAGCGTTGCGGGACACCGTGTTCGGCATGATCGTCGACGAACACGAACGCACCATCGCCATGTACGCGAAGATCACCGGCACCGACGATCTGCTCGCCGACAACGCCGCACTGAAGCGGTCGGTGTACAACCGGTTCCCGTACCTGGAGCCGCTCAACCTGCTGCAGGTCGAACTGCTGCGCCGGTTCCGCGCCGGCGAGGACTCACCGCTGATCCGTCGTGGCATTCAACTCACCATGAATGGTCTCGCGACGGCGTTGCGCAACAGCGGCTAGCCCACGAGCCGACCGGCGCCACGGCCAAGCGAGCCCCACGGCCGCCGCACCGACCACGAGTCCCAGCCACTGCGCCGGTGATGGCGTGTCGCTGAACATCATCCATGCCCACAGCGTGGTCACCGGCGGGGTGAGATAGAGCAACAGACTGGTGGTCGTGCTGCCGAGGCGACGCAGGCACATCAGGAAGGACGCGTAGCCACCGAGCCCGGACAGCAGGACCAGCCAGGTGATCGCACCCAGCACGGTCGGCGTCACGCCGATGGCGATCTCACCGCGGACGAGAGCGACCAGCGTGAAGACGCCCGCGGCGACGATGACCTGAACCGTCAGGGCGGTGAGTACATCATCGGTGGGCGATGCCCACCGTCGTTCCAGGAGCGCGGCTGCCGACAATCCGCACAGGCTCGCGACCGGCAGCAGCAGGGCGATCCCGGCGCCACCGACGCCGCCACCCACGGTGATCGCGACGGCGGCGAGGCCCACCGCGAGGCCGACGACCTGCCGGAGCCGCACCCGGTCGCCCCACCAGACCCGCCCCAGCACGGTGACGAGCATCGGCTGTATCGCGCACACGAGCGCCACGGTGCCGGCGTCCACGCCGTACTCGGCGGCGCCGAAGACACCACCCAGGAAGACGACGTGCGCGAGCACCCCCAGCACGCAGTGGCGGAGCACCTCGCGTCCCCCGACGCGCCGGGGTCGCAGCGCGGCGAGCAGCACCACGAGCACCGCCGCGGTGACCAGATACCGCCACGCGAGCAGGCCCGCGACGTCCCCGGCCGGACGCGCCAGCACCGCCCCGACGAACCCCGACGACCAGCACACGACGAAGGCCGCGGCCCAGACGGTAGTACGCACACCTCATGTGAACATACCGGTCGGTATACTCGCAGTGCACCAGTTCTGACGTGGACGGACGGGGGAGAGGCAATGGATCTGACGGCCCTGAAGCCGGTCGAGCCGGCGGCCACGACCCCAGCGGGTGAGCGGGTGCTGACCGCCGCGAGTCACCTGTTCTACCGGCGGGGTATCCATGCGGTCGGCGTCGACCTGATCGCCGAGACCGCCGGCGTCACCAAGAGAACCCTCTATCAACGTTTCGGCTCCAAGGAGGCGCTGGCCGTCGCGTACCTGCAGGCGCGGGCGGCGCGGTGGCAGCGAATGCTCCTCGAGGCGCTGGACCAACCATCCTCGGGTGCCGACGGGATCCGCATGGTGTTCGAGGCGGCGGCCAGGTGGGCGCGGGATAACCCCCGCGGGTGCGCATTCGTCAACGCGTGGGGTGAGATCGGCGGCTCCGACCATCCGGCCGTCGGCGTGATCGCTGCGGAGAAGACCTGGATGCGGACACTGTTCACGATCCTGACCGGGGATGCGGACACCGCCCGCGCCGTCCACCTACTCTACGAAGGTGCCCACGTGTCGGCCACCACACTGGGCGAGGCCGATGCCTACGACGAGGCGGGACGCGTCGCGATGACACTCGTCCGGTAGGTCACCGCGCCGGGCAGGTCACCGCGGCGCGGTGACGAATTCACACTCCGTCCGCGGCCGCGTGGAAGTGGCTACCTCACGACAGCCGTGACGCCGCCTCGCGATCGAGGAACCACACCGTCTCCGCGGTGCCGTGTGCACCGGCCGCGGGCCAGTCGGCGGGGTCGGCGCCGGCGTGTGCTTGGGCGACCGCCTCGGCCTTGTCGGCGCCGGATACCAGGAACCAGACCGCTCGCGAGCGATTGACCGCGGGCAGCGTCAGGGTGATGCGGCGCGGCGGCGGCTTGGGGGAGTCGGTCACCGGTACCACCGGCCCGACGGGTTCGGTGGTCGCGGTCGCATGCGGGAACAGCGAGTTGATGTGCCCCTCCGGCCCCATGCCGAGCAGGTGGATGTCGAATGCCGGGCTGGCACCGTCGGCGGTCATGATCGCCTCGGCGTAGCCGACGGCGGCAGCGTCGATGTCGTCGCCGTACTCGCCGTCGGACGGCGCCATCGGATGCACCCGCTTCTCGTCGACCGGGACGTGTGCGAGCAGCGCGTCGCGGGCTTGCCCGTAGTTGCGTTCGGCATCGTCGGCCGGGACGAAACGGTCGTCGCCCCAATAGATGTCGACCGCCGACCAGTCGATGTCGCCGCTGTCGCGGGCCAGTGCCGCCAGCAGTGCGATGCCGTTGCTGCCGCCGGTCAGCACCACCGACGCGCTGCCGCGCTCCCGCTGAGCGGCGACGACGGCATCGACGAAACGTCGCGCGGCGGTATCGGTGAGTTGTTGCTTGTCGTCGAATACCAGGGTCTCGGTCGTCATGCCGCGGTCCTCTCGTCGGTGGTCACCTCGGGTACACCCCGCAACGCCAGCTCGTACACCTCGTCCGCGTCGAGCCGACGCAACTCCTCGGCCAGTAGCACCGTCTGGTCGCGGCGGCTGACGGCCACCCGCCCGTCGGGCTTACCCGGCGCGGTCAGCACCGCGTTGTTGTTCTGATCCACCGACAGCACCGTCGCCCCGTCCTCGCGTTCCAACCGCACCTCGAAGCTGCCGATGACCCGGCGGGTCGGCGCACCCAGCGCCGCATGCAACCATCCGGCGAGCAGGTCGATACCGGGGGAGCCGGCCGGACCGGACACGCAGACTCCGGTCACCGGTGTGTGCGGCGGACGGTCCAGCGCCGACGCCAGCAGTGCTCGCCAGTGCGTGATCTGCGTCCACACCAGGTCGGTGTCACCGGGCCGGTAGTTCTCCAGACGCCGCCGCAGCACCGACGCGGGTTCGGCGTCCTTGCCCGCGTCCAGGATTCGGCGTAATCCGAGTCGCCCCATCGGATCGGCACCTGGATTGTCCGGCGCGTGGCCCGGCCACCACGTGACGACCGGGGTGTCCGGCAGCAAGAACGGTGTCACGACGCTTCGCGGATGGTCGGACAGTTCGCCGTGCAGCCACAGCACCACGACCTCCGACGCGCCGGCGTCGCCGCCGACCCGGATCTGCGCGTCCAGCCGGGACTCGCCGGAATCGTCGCCGCGGGACACCACGATGACCCGACTCGGGTGTTCGCTGCTCGCGCCGACCGCGGCCTCGATCGCACCTTCGACCGGCTCCCGACTGTCCACGCAGACCACCAGTGTCAGCACCCGGCCGAGACTGACCGCCCCGCCGGCCTCGCGGACCCGGACGATCTCCTTGGCGACCGCGTTGGTCGACGTGTCGTGCAGATCGACGATCATTGAGCTCGACCACCTCTCGTCCGGCCGGTCACGGCCGCCGCCATTCCCGGCCGCTGCGGGCCATCATCTCGTCGGCCGACATCGGTCCCCAGGTACCCGCTTCGTAGGTCTCCGGCCGGCCGTCCTCGGCCCACGCGTCGATCACCGGATCGAGGATGCGCCACGACAATTCGACCTCCTCGTTGACCGGGAACAGGGAGGGCTCGCCCAGCAGGACGTCCAGGATGAGGCGCTCGTAGGCCTCCGGCGACGACTCGGTGAACGCGGTGCCGTAGCTGAAGTCCATGTTGACGTCGCGGACCTCCATCTGCGAGCCGGGCACCTTGGACCCGAATCGCAGCGTGATGCCCTCGTCCGGCTGAATCCGGATCACCAGCGCGTTCTGCGACAGTTCCTCGGTCATCGTCGCGTCGAACGGCAGGTGCGGTGCTCGTTTGAACACGATCGCGATCTCGGTGACGCGGCGCCCCAACCGTTTTCCGGTGCGCAGGTAGAACGGCACCCCGGCCCACCGCCGGGAGTCGACCTCGAGCCCGATCGCCGCGAACGTCTCCGTAGTGGAGTCGGCGGCAAAGCCTTCCTCTGCCAACAGTCCGGGCACCTTGTCGCTGCCCTGCCATCCTGGCCCATACTGGCCGCGTGCGGTGTTCTCCGCCAGCGGCAGGATGTTGCGGGTGGCGGCGAGCACCTTGATCTTCTCGGCCTGTAATTGCTTGGGCTCGAAGGAGATCGGCTCTTCCATCGCGACCAGCGCCATCAGCTGCAGCAGGTGATTCTGGATGACGTCACGCGCGGCGCCGATCCCGTCGTAGTAGCCGGCGCGGCCGCCGAGGCCGATGTCCTCGGCCATGGTGATCTGGACGTGATCGACGTAGTGCGAACTCCACAGCGGGTCGAACAACTGGTTGGCGAACCGCATCGCCAAGATGTTCTGCACCGTCTCCTTGCCGAGGTAGTGGTCGATGCGAAACACCGACGATTCGGGGAAGACGCTATTGACGATCGCGTTGAGTTCCTTCGCCGACTCCAGGTCGTGTCCGAACGGCTTCTCGATCACCACCCGCCGCCAGCTGTCGCCCTCCGGGGTGGCCAGCCCGCTGCGCTGCAACTGCTCGCACACCACCGGGAAGGCTTTCGGCGGAATCGACAGGTAGAACGCGTAATTGCCGTCGGTCCCGCGCTCCTTGTCGAGCTCGTGCAGGGTGTCGCGCAACCGGTCGAAAGCGGCCTCGTCGTCGAACGACCCCTGCACAAATCGGAATCCCTCGGC
The DNA here is from genome assembly GCA_039527305.1 of Gordonia sinesedis. GTDB lineage: Bacteria > Actinomycetota > Actinomycetes > Mycobacteriales > Mycobacteriaceae > Gordonia > Gordonia sinesedis. Next base: position 486,991 of record BAAAJU010000004.1, read on the forward strand.
CAGCCGCTCCCACACCTCCTCGCGGAACTCGGTGCGGGCGTGATCGCGCACGGCGTCGTGCACGATCGTGGCGAAATCGTCGTCGTTCCACTCGCGGCGGGCGAACCCGACGAGAGCGAACGACGGCGGCAGCAGTCCCCGGTTGGCGAGGTCGTACACCGCGGGCATCAGCTTCTTGCGCGCGAGGTCCCCGGTGACGCCGAAGATGACCAGACAGCTCGGCCCGGCGATCCGCGGCAACCGTTTGTCGCGCGGGTCACGCAGCGGGTTCCGCCAGCTCTCCTGTCCGGCCACCGGTTCAGCCCTTGGCGGCGGCGAGCTGTTCTGCGGTCGCGGTCAGCAGTTCGTTCCAGGCGTCCTCGAACTTGGTGACACCCTCGGCCTCCAGGACGGCGAACACGTCGGCCAGGTCGATGCCCTGCGCGGCGATGTCGTCGAACACCTGCTGCGACTCCGGCGCGCGGCCGACGACCGACGAGGTGTCGACCCAGCCGTGATCGGCGAAGGCCTCCATCGTCTTGCCGGGCATCGTGTTCACCGTATTCGGCGCGACGAGTTCGCTGACATACATGGTGTCGGGGTAGTCGGGGTTCTTGACGCCGGTGGACGCCCACAGCGGCCGCTGCGGCCGAGCGCCCTTCGCGAGCAGGTCGGGGAACCGGGACTCGACCTCGAACACCTGCTGGTAGGCGTGATAGGCGAGCCGCGCGTTCGCCAGGCCTGCCTTGCCCTTGAGCTCCATCGCCTCCGGCGTACCGATCGCGTCCAGCCGCTTGTCGATCTCGGTATCCACCCGGGACACGAAAAACGATGCCACCGAATGGATGTCGGATAGGTCGTGACCGGCGTTGGCGGCGGCGTCGAGTCCGTCGAGGTAGGCGTCCATGACCTCCTGGTAGCGCTCCACCGAGAAGATCAGCGTGACGTTGACGCTGATGCCTTCCGCGAGGACACGGGTGATCGCCGGGAGCCCGGCCTTGGTGGCCGGGATCTTGATCAGCAGATTCGGCCGGTCGACGATCTTCCACAGTTCGATCGCCTGGGCCACCGTCGCGTCGGTGTCGTGCGCCAGCCGCGGATCGACCTCGATCGATACCCGACCGTCGACGCCGTCGGTCGCCTCGAAGACCGGTGCGAACACATCACAGGCCCGGCGCACGTCGTCGGTGGTTACCGTCCGGATGGTGGCGTCGACGTCGGCCCCACGGGCCGCCAGCTCGTTGACCTGGGCGTCGTAACTGGTGCCCTTGGACAGGGCGGCCTGGAAGATCGACGGGTTGGTCGTGACCCCGACGACCGATCGGGTGTCGATCAGATCGGCGAGGTCGCCGGAGTCGATCAGGTCGCGGGACAGGTCGTCCAGCCACACCGACACCCCGGCGTCGGACAGTTCGGCAAGCTTCTCGTTCTGGGCCACTGGTGTCTCCTCACTCTCGGTCGACGGCCGGGAATACCGGTGCCGACGCTGTTGGTCTGACTAGCGTTGGGCGACGCGTTCGGCGGCCTCGGTGACAGCCTCCGCGGTGATGCCGAACTTCTCGAACAGCACCTTGTAGTCGGCCGACGCGCCGAAGTGTTCGAGGGAGATGATGGCGCCGGTATCGCCCACGATGCGGTACCACGGCATCGCGATGCCGGCCTCCACGGCCACCCGCGGAACGCCGACGGGCAGCACCGCGTTCTGGTAGTCCTCCGACTGCTCGAAGAACCACTCCATCGACGGCATGGATACCACGCGTGCCTCGATACCCTTGTCGCGCAGTGCCTTCTGTGCCTGGACGGCGAGCTGCACCTCGGAGCCGGTGCCGATCAGCACGACCTGCGGGTCGCCGGTCGAGTCGCTGAGCACGTACGCGCCCTTCGCCACCCCGTCGGCGGAGGTGCCCTCCAGGATGGGGACGTTCTGCCGGGTCAGTGCCAGGCCGACCGGATGATCGCGGCGGGTCAGCAGGTGCGCCCAGGCGGCCGCGGTCTCGTTCGCATCGGCGGGCCGGACGACGTCGAGGTTCGGGATGGCCCGCAGCGCGGCGAGCTGTTCCACCGGCTGGTGTGTCGGACCGTCCTCGCCGAGGCCGATCGAGTCGTGGGTCCACACGTAGATCGGGTCGATCTGCATCAGCGACGCCAGCCGCACCGCCGGGCGCATGTAGTCGGCGAACTGCAGGAAGGTGCCGCCGTAGGCGCGGGTCGGCCCGTGCAAGACGATGCCGGACAGCGCCGCACCCATCGCGTGCTCCCGGACACCGAAATGCAGCGTCCGCCCGTACGGGTTGGCCGACCACTTCTTGGTGCTGATCGACGTCGGACCGAACGAATCGGCGCCTTCCATGGTGGTGTTGTTGCTGCCGGCCAGGTCGGCGGACCCACCCCACAGCTCCGGCAGGACCGGGGCCAGCGCGGAGAGCACCTTGCCGGACGCGGCGCGGGTGGCGACATCCTTGTCACCCGGCGACCAGCTCGGCAACGCATCACGCCACCCCTCGGGCAGTTCGTGCGCCGCCAGGCGATCGAACAACTTCTTGTTCTCCGGGTGCGACGCGGCCCACGCATCGAAGGCGGTGTCCCACTCGGCGTGCGCCTTCTTGCCCCGCTCGACGAGTCCGCGGGTGTGCTCGATCACGTCGTCGGTCACCTCGAACGACTTGTCCGGGTCGAAGCCGAGGACCTTCTTCGTCGCGGCGACCTCGTCGGCGCCGAGCGCCGCACCGTGCGCGGCGCCGGTGTTCATCTTCGTGGGGGCGGGGTAGCCGATGATGGTGCGGACCGCGATGAGTGACGGCTTGTCGGTGACCTTCTTGGCCTCGTCGATCGCCTTCTCGATGGCGACCACATCTTCACCGCTGTCGATGGTCTGCACGTGCCAGCCGTAGGCGTCGTACCGCTTGGCGACGTCCTCGCTGAGCGCGATGTCGGTGTCGTCCTCGATCGAGATCTGATTCTGGTCGTAGAACACGATCAGATTGCCTAGCTGCTGGGTGCCGGCCAGCGACGATGCCTCGCCGGTGACACCCTCCTCGATGTCGCCGTCGGAGGCGATGACATAGATGAAGTGGTCGAACGGGCTCTCGCCGAGCGGGGTGTCCGGATCGAACAGGCCACGTTCGTACCGGGACGCCATGCTCATCCCCACCGCCGACGCCAGCCCCTGACCCAGCGGTCCGGTGGTGATCTCCACACCCTTGGTGTGCGAGTACTCCGGGTGTCCCGGGGTCCGCGAATCCCAGGTCCGCAGCGCCTCGATATCGGAGAGTTCCAGCCCGAAGCCGCCGAGGTAGAGCTGGATGTACTGGGTCAGGCTGGAATGCCCGGCGGACAGCACGAACCGGTCCCGGCCGACCCACGTCGGATCCGACGGGTCGAGCCGCATCACGCGCTGGTACAGCGTGTAGGCCAGCGGCGCGAGACTCATCGCGGTGCCCGGATGACCGCTCCCGACCTTCTGCACCGCGTCGGCGGCCAGCACCCGGACGGTGTCGACGGCGCGGGTATCCAGGTCGGTCCAGTCATCGGGATGCGTTGCCTTCGTGCGGGTGCGGATCTCGTCTGTGTCAGCCACGATGTTGCGGTCTCCTGTACCTGGTTCGGTGTGTCCGGGCCTGTCGCTTCCAAGGGTAATCGGCGCGCGGTCCGCGATGGGCGGCGAGTCGCGCAAACGTCGGCGACGGGGAGCCGCCGTCCGGGCAAGGTCCCGGGCACGATTCTCCGATCGCGAAGGTGGGCGTCTACCATGCTGTGTAGTAGCCCGGCGGCGGTGCGCGTCGCAGTCCCGCGGACGCTCAAGACACCGGCGTATCGGATCGGCCCGGCAAGGCGGACGCGATCACCGTCGATCACGGATGTGCGGACGAACCGAAAGGTCGGGCGGGTAGGAGCTGTCGTTGAGGATTGGGGAGCGGGTGAGCGGACAGGATTCCGCGGCATCCCGCGATTCCGCAGCCACCGAGGCCCCGACATCGGCACCGTCGCCGGCGCCGGAGGTGCACGTCGACACGGCCGCACAGCCGAAGCCGTCGCTGCCGCATCGGGTGCAGGCGACGGTGATGGCCTATATCGCCCTGACCAAGCCCCGCGTCATCGAACTGCTGCTAGTGGCGACGATCCCGGTCATGCTGCAAGCCGATCGCGGGCATGTCGATCTCGTGGTGATCGTCTGCACCCTGCTGGGCGGGTGGCTCGGCGCGGCCAGCGCCAACACGCTGAACATGGTCGTCGACGCCGACATCGACAAGAAGATGCGGCGCACCGCCCGTCGACCCCTGGCTCGCCGGGCGGTCGGTACACGCAGCGCCCTGATCTTCGGCATCATGCTCTGGGCGGCGTCGTTCGCGGTGTTGTGGACGGCGGCGAACCTGCTCAGCGCGCTGCTGGTCTCGGCGACGATCGTGTTCTACGTCGGCGTGTACACGATGATCCTCAAGCGCCGCACCTGGCAGAACGTGGTGTGGGGCGGCGCGGCCGGATGTATGCCGACCCTGGTCGGCTGGGCGGCGGTCACCGGCTCGCTGAGCTGGCAGCCGGTCGTGCTGTTCGGCGTCATCTTCTTCTGGACACCGCCGCACACCTGGGCGCTGGCGATGCGTTACCGGGAGGACTACAAGGCCGCGGGCGTGCCGATGCTGCCGGTGATCGCGACCGAGGAGCGGGTCACCCGGCAGATGGTCGGGTACACCTGGGCCACGGTCATCTGCTCGTTGCTCCTCGTCCCGGCGGCGAGCTGGATCTATGCGGGCGTCGCCGTGATCGCCGGTGGCTGGTTCCTCAGCCGGGTGCACAAGCTGTACCGGGAGACCCGCAACGGCGCCGAGGTTGCGCCGCTCAAGGTGTTCCTGCAGTCCAACGAGTATCTCGCGGCACTGTTCTGCGGCCTCGCGATCGACGCCGTCGTCAATCTGCAGCCGATCTCCGGGCTGTTCTGAGGTCGGCTCGGCTCAGCTCGGGGTGAGCACGGTGGTGCCCGTGGTCCGGCGACCTTCCAAGTCCTCGTGAGCGGTGGCCGCGTCGGCCAGCCGGTAGCGCTGACCGATCCGCACCTGCACGCCGTCGGCCAGGGCCCCCAGGTATTCGGATGCGCGCCAGCCGAGTTCGTCGTTGTCGGCGACGAAGTGGGCGAGGGTCGGCCGGGTCACCGACAGTGAGCCGGCCGAGTTGAGCCGCTGCAGGTCGAAGGGTGGTACCGGGCCGCTCGACGCGCCGAAGAGCACCACGATGCCCCGGACCGCGGTCGCCGCGAGGGACTGCTCGAAGGTGTCCGCGCCGACCCCGTCGTAGACGACGGGGACACCGCGGCCGTCGGTGAGTGCACGCACCCGCTCGACCAGGTCGTCGCCGTAGCGCAGCACGTGATCGGCGCCGGCCGCCGCCGACAACTCGGTCTTCTCGTCGGAGGACACGGTCGTGACGACCCGCAGCCCCTTGCGCTTGGCGAGCTGCGTCAGAATCAGTCCCACGCCGCCGGCTCCCGCGTGCACGAGGATGGTGTCGCCGGGTTGCGGGTGCGCGCTGCCGTCCAGCAGATAGTGCGCGGTCAGGCCGCGCAGCAGCGACGAGCCGGCCGCCTCGTCCGAGACACCGTCGGGGATCGGCACGGCGCGGGCCGCGGGCACCGCGACGAGTTCGGCGTAGCTCGACCGCGCATCGCACCAGCAGACCCGGTCACCGGGCGCGAAGTCGGCGACGTCGGCGCCGACGGCGACGACCTCACCCGCCCCCTCGCTGCCCGGAATGTACGGCGGCGTCGAGGGATACATGCCGCGCCGCAAGTAGGTGTCGATGAAGTTGACGCCGATCGCGGTGGTGCGCACCACGATCTCGTCCGGCGCAGGTATCGGGTCGTCGACTGTGCTGTAGCTCAATACCTCCGGGCCGCCGTGGCGGGTCACTTCGATGGCTCGCATGACGTCGTTTCTACACCGCGGCAGCGGGTCGGTAGGCTGCTCTGCATGAGCGACGAGCCCACGACGGAGACCGAGTCCGCTGCGCAGGCCGCCACCGGCGGAGCGCCCGACGTGTCGCGCGAGGTAGTGAAGTCGATCGTCGGCTACGCCTCCCGCGAGGGCGCCGGTTCGCGTGCGGTGCTGCAGGCGTCGGGTGCCTCCGGTGTGCGCATCACGCTGGTCGGGGCGGACGGCGGCATCCTCGGCGATCGGGTCGTCCCCGACATGGCCGAGGCCGAGGCCACCATCGCCGACGTCCCCGATGTCGAGACCGCGGAATGGAACCGCGACCTCAACGCCAAGACGTCGGTGTTTCCGAAGCACTGGTGGAAGATGGCCGGCTGGGTCGCGCACCAGAAGCACTTTCCGAAGGCACGCAACGCCGACATCATCTAGGGCACGGCGACGGTTCGCGCGCGCGTCCAGCCGAACGACTGCACCAGCCAGGTCACGGCGACCAGGAGCAGTGCGCTGCCCAACATGTGCGCGAGGACGAGCGTCACCGGGAGGTCGGTGACGTACTGGATGCCGCCGATCGCGCCTTGCACCGCGAGTAGCACTGCGAACACGAGCGCAGTCCGCGCCTGCGGCAGCCGGGCCAGCCAGGTAGCCAGCGCGACGGCGACCGCGACGCCGACGAGAATGAACACCGCGTCGGCGTGCAACTGAGTGGTTTGGCCGGGCATCAAGCCGTTGCGCGGCGCGTCGGCGTCACCGGCGTGCGGGCCGGAGCCGGTGACCACCGTGCCCAGATAGATCGTCACCCAGGTGAGAACGTACAGCAGCAGGGAGAGCGCCCGGCCGACTCGGGCGGCGGCCCCCGGCGGAGCCGCCTGCGGCGTGCGCGGTGCGGTCCGGAAGACGAGTACGGTGGCCGCCGACACGATCGCCATGGACAGCAGAAAATGCAGCGCCACTACCCACGGGTTGAGCTCGGTGAGCACAGTGATGCCGCCGACCACCCCTTGGAACGGGATGCCGAACGCGATCATCGTGGCTAACCACCGGTTGCCGCGACGGCCGTCGGGGTGCCGGGCGGTGCGCCGCCAGACCGCGACCCAGGTGGCGATCGCGATCGCGACCAGCACCCAGGTGAGCATCCGGTTGCCGAACTCGATGACCCCGTGAATACCGAGAGCTCCGTGTGGAACGAGGGAATCGGGGGTACAGCGCGGCCAGGTCGGACAACCGAGGCCGGAGTCGGTCAGGCGCACCGCGCCGCCGGTCACGACGATGCCGACGTTCGCGACGAGCAGCGCGATGGCCCAGCGGTGGACGAAGACGGCGGACGGGCGCCCGAAGCCGGGGATCCGGTCGAACCGGCCGGCGTGGTCGGTCGGTGACGATGTCGAGCGCTGGACGCCGGACGGCGTCGCCGCCGTCCCGGCGTCGGTGACGGACTTAGGAGTCATTGGAAACGGAACCACCTCACCGCGAGAGCGCCGGCCACCACTGTCCAGGCGACCAGTACCGCCGCACCGAAAACGTCGAATCGCGCCTGCGCCGCCTGGTCGAGGGCCTCGGCCAGTGCACCCGATGGGACGCACCGGGCGACCCACCACACCGCGTCGGGTACGCGCGACCCCATTACGACGAGACTGCCGATGCCGACCATCGCGAACCAGAGCAGGTTCGCGACCGCCAGGACCACCTCAGCTTTACCGGTACCGCCGAGCAGGAGGCCGAGCGCGGCGAACGCGGCGGTGCCGATGGCGATCACCACGATGCCCAGGAGCACCCCGAGCACGGCGGGTCGCCACCCGAACGCGAACCCGATACCGCCGAGGATGAGCGACTGCAGCGCGACTACCGCAACGACCGCGAGAAGTTTGCCCGCGATGATGCCCCAGCGCGGAATCGGCGTGGCGCCCAACCGTTTCAGGGCGCCGTAGCGTCGGTCGAAGCCGACCGCGATGGCCTGGCCGGTGAATGCGGTGGACATCACCGCCACCGTGAGGATGGCCGGCACGAAAGTGTGTGCGCGTTCTGCGGTGCTCGATCCGAGGCCGCTGTCCAGCGGAAGCAGGCAGAGTCCGATCAGCAGCGTGATCGGGATGAACAGGGTCAGCAACAACTGTTCGCCGTTGCGCAGCAGCAGCGTGAGCTCGAGCCGGGTCTGCGCCGCCAGCATCGAGGGCAGCGGCGCGGGCGTGGGTCGCGGCGTGAAGGTGCCGGCGGGGAACAGCGGTGCGGGTGGCGCGGGCGGCATCGGGGTCGCGTGCGACGGGGTGCTGGTCATGACCGCAACGCCCGGCCGGTGAGGTCGAGGAACACGTCCTCCAGGCTGCGTCGCTCCACCCGCAGGTCGGTCGCCAGCACGTTGAGCTTGACGCACCAGGCCGTGACGGTCGCCAGCACCTGCGGGGTCACCTGGCCGAGCACCAGATAACTGCCCGGGGTCGTCTCGATGCAGCGGTATCCCTCCGGCAGGGCGTGCAGCAACATGTCGAGTTTGAGCCCGCGGGGCGCGGAGAAGCGCAGCTCGTTCTCGGCGCCGCGGCTGGTCAGCTCGGCGGGCGTGCCCGCGGCCACCACCCGCCCGCGGTCGATGATGACCACGTGGTCGGCCAGTTCCTCGGCCTCGTCCATCAGATGGGTGGTCAGCAGCACCGACACCCCGTCACCGCGGAGGCGGTCGATGATCTCCCACACGACCCGGCGCGCCTGCGCGTCGAGCCCGGCGGTCGGTTCGTCGAGGAACACCAGTTCCGGCCGCCCGACGATCGCGCAGGCCAGCGACAGCCGCTGTTGCTGGCCGCCGGAGAGTCGGCGGAAGGGGGTGCGGGCGGCATCCCGGAGGCCGAGCGCATCCAGCAGCCAGTCGGAGTCGATCGGATCGGCCGAGTAGGCGGCGCACAGCCGCAGCATCTCGCCGGCGCGCGCGCCCGGATAGGCACCGCCGCCCTGCAGCATCACGCCGATGCGGCGCCGCACGTCGTCGTTGTCGCGCTGCGGATCGAGTCCGAGTACCGAGACCGACCCCGCGTCCGGGGCGAGGAACCCTTCGCAGATCTCCACTGTGGTGGTCTTGCCCGCGCCGTTGGGTCCGAGCAGCGCGAGAACGGTGCCCGGCGCGATATCCAGGTCGAGCCCGTCGACGGCCACCCGAGAGCCGAATCGCTTCACCAGCCCGCGCACCCGCAGCGCCGCCGCGGGGTGCGCCGCCTCGTCGACACCGTCCGCGCCGGGAGCCGCACCGGCGACGCCGACCGGATCGGTCACCGGAGGGTTCTCGGTCGTCGGGGAGGTCGCGCTGCGCACACCGGTCAGCCTAAGCGTTCGGCTACCGGGAGGTAAAAACGCCGCAGCGCAACAGGGGCGAGGTCATCGTCCGCTCGACACCGGTGTGGCGGGTTCGGTATCCCCGCCGCCGCGTCGTCGCCGAGTGAACGGCAAGTCCTCGAAGAACAGCGCGGTCAGCACCGCCACCATGATCACGCCGGCGAGAAGGCCTTGCGCCAGAACGACTCCGCTGGTGTTCGAACTGGTCGGCATCACCACGATCGCGATGATGGCCGACACCGCGATGGTCACCAGTCGGAACCACGGCCCGGTCGCCCACGCGGCCAGCGGGATGACGGCCCACAGCAGGTACCAGGCCTGCACGAACGGGAAGAACACCACCACTGTGGCCATCGACACACCGAGTGCGCCGAGCGGGTGGAGGCGCCCACCGAGCGCCGCCAGCATCCAGCGCACGATGAATCCCGCCGCGATGAGCTGCCCGAGCGGGCGCGCGACGTCGAGGACGGCCTGGGTGTGATCACCCAATCCGAGACCGACACCGATCCGGCCGGTGGTCACCGACAGCAGCGTGGGCATCGACATCCACGACCGCACCACCTCGCCGGTGGACAGAGTGCGGGTCCAACCGAACCCCAGCCCGGTACCGAAGCAGATCACGACCATCACCACGCCGAGCACCGCCCCGAGGACGGCGGCCGAGGCGGCGAGCGCGGCGATCGACGCCCGGGACCGCGCCCACCACTGTCGCGGCGGCGCGTGCCGCAGCGCCGGCAGCCGCGCCCCCCAGCGGCGTGCCAAGGCGATCCCGACGAACCCGAGCGCCAGCATCGAGGTGACCTTGACCAGCGACGAGGTCGCCAGGATCGCGGCACCGGCGATCAGCAGCCACCCCTGTCGGGACGGCCACCATGTTCCGGGGACGCGTAATCGACCGGGCCCGTAGATCGCTCCGAAGCAGAGTTCCAGGCCGACCAGCATGAGACCGAGCATCAGGGCTTCGTTGTGGATGCCGCCCACCAGATGCAGGATCAGTAGCGGGTTCATCGCACCGAGCCACAGCGCGGCCACCGCCGACACCCCGCACCGTCGGGCCAGACGCGGCAGGGCCCACACGATGAGCGCGATACCGGCCAGCGCCACCAACCGATGCAGCAGGATCGCCGCGGTGATGTTGTCCCCGGTCAGTTCGGTGATGCCGTTGCCGATCCAGAGGAAGAACGGACCATAGGGCGCCGGGGTGTCCCGCCACAGGTTCGGCACCGAACGCGTCAGGATGTGGTCGACCCCGAGGCCGCGCGCCGGGCTCACCGAGTAGGGATCCATGCCGCGCTCGGCGATGGCGCTCTGCGCCAGATACGAGTAGATGTCTTTGCTCAGCAGCGGCGGGGCGATCACGATGGGCGCGATCCACAACAGCAGGGTGCGGTCGGCCTGCTGGCGGGTCATCCGCCGTTGCGGGCTGCGTCCATGCAGTACTTCGACGCTGAAGCGGCCGACGGCGAAGCGGCCGATCAGCAGCCACGCCACGACCAGCATCAGAGTTCCGCCGATGGACAGGGTCAGCGCCGTGCTCCACATCCGGGACGGCAGCGACAGCACCCGCATCCCGGCGACCGGATTCTGCAGCACCGGCATCTGGCCGGTGCCCAACGAGCCGATGAGCAGCAACACCGAGCCCGTCGCGCCGAACAGCTTGATCTTGAGCAGGCGCCGGTTTTCGGCCGCATTGAGCGGGCCGACCTCGCGTTCGTCGTCGTGGAGCCGGGCGACAGCCTTGCCGTAGTCACCCGGCCGGTCGCTTTCCGGCTCCGGTCGCGGTTCGGGTCGGCTCAGACCCAGATAGTCCCGCACTCGACGCAGCGCCGGCGGTCGGGATGACCGGGGGCGAGCGGAGGATTCGGGCACGCAGACGACTGTAATGCCTGTCTCCGCTCCGGAACGCCTCCGGCTGCGGCGGTGCGGCTAAGGGGACCCTTCCTGGAAGTCGGGAAGCAATTACGTCACACTCGTGTTGTGAAAAGCATGCGGAGCGATGCCGTGCACCCGGAGGCGGCCGTGTCCGTCGACGGTGTCGACGGGCAAACCCGTTCTGCCGTGGTGTCGCTGCTCGTCGAGGACGGGCCGCTGACCGCGAGCGAGATCGCCGAGCGGCTCGGGATCAGTGCGGCGGGAGTGCGCCGCCACCTCGAAGCACTGTCGGCGGCCGGCGACGTCGAGGCCGCGGCTCGGGTCTACGCCCGTGCCGGGGCCGGCCAGCGTGGTCGAGGTCGACCGGCGCGGCGGTTCCAGCTGACGGCCGCGGGCCGGGGCAAGCTGCGGCACGCCTACGACGACCTGGCCGGGGCGGCCATGCGGAAGCTCCGCGAGGTGGGCGGCCCGGATGCCGTCGCCGCCTTCGCCCGCGAACGCGCCGACCGCATCGTCGCCGACGTCCCCGCCGCCACCACGCCCGAGTCGGTCGCCGACACCGCCGACGCCATCGCCGACGCCCTCACCGGAGCCGGCTACGCGACCAACACGCGCGCAGTCGGTGCCGGTGTGCAGATCTGTCAGCACCATTGCCCGGTGGCGCATGTGGCCACCGCGTTTCCCGAGTTGTGTGAGGCCGAAACAGCGGTGTTCACTGAACTACTCGGCACCCACGTGCAGCGGCTCGCGACGATCGCCAACGGCGACTGCGCCTGCACCACGCACGTCCCGCTGCATCCAGTGCCGACCTCCGACTCCGACGACGCGTCGGAACCAGGGTCGGCACCGGCACCCGCAGCAGCCCGTACACCGGCCGATGCACAGCCCGCATCCTCCGGAGGAACGACGAGTCGAAAGGTCTCGCGATGACAGTTACCGATCCCACGGTCACCAACCCCCCGGGGACCGCGGCACCGGCCAAGCCGGGACCGCTGACCCAGGAGGAGACGATCGCCTCGCTGGGCAACTACGGCTACGGCTGGGCCGACTCCGACGTCGCCGGCGCCAGCGCGCAGCGCGGCCTGTCCGAGGCGGTGGTCGCCGACATCTCGGCGAAGAAGAACGAGCCGGAGTGGATGCTCCAGCAGCGACTCAAGGCGCTGAAGATCTTCGACCGCAAGCCGATGCCGCACTGGGGCGCCGACCTCGACGGCATCGACTTCGACAACATCAAGTACTTCGTCCGGTCCACCGAGAAGCAGGCCGCGTCCTGGGACGACCTGCCCGAGGACATCAAGAACACCTACGACAAGCTGGGTATCCCCGAGGCGGAGAAGCAGCGGCTGGTCGCCGGTGTGGCCGCCCAGTACGAGTCGGAGGTCGTCTACCACCAGATCCGCGAGGACCTGGAGGCGCAGGGAGTCATCTTCCTGGACACCGATACCGGCCTGCGTGAACACCCGGAGATCTTCCAGGAGTACTTCGGCTCGGTGATCCCGGCCGGTGACAACAAGTTCTCCGCGCTGAACACGGCGGTCTGGTCGGGCGGCTCGTTCATCTACGTCCCGCCCGGTGTGCACGTGGATATCCCGTTGCAGGCGTACTTCCGGATCAACACCGAGAACATGGGCCAGTTCGAGCGGACCCTGATCATCGTCGACGAGGGTGCCTACGTGCACTACGTCGAGGGGTGCACCGCACCGATCTACAAGACCGACTCGCTGCACTCGGCGGTCGTCGAGATTGTCGTCAAGAAGGGCGGGCGCTGCCGCTACACGACGATCCAGAACTGGTCCAACAACGTCTACAACCTGGTCACCAAGCGCGCGAAGGCCGAAGAGGGCGCGACCATGGAGTGGATCGACGGCAATATCGGCTCCAAGGTCACGATGAAGTACCCGGCGGTGTGGCTGACCGGCGAGCACGCCAAGGGTGAGGTGCTGTCGGTGGCCTTCGCCGGCGAGGGACAGCACCAGGACACCGGGTCCAAGATGGTCCACCTGGCGCCGAACACGTCGAGCAATATCGTGTCCAAGTCGGTCGCCCGGGGTGGCGGACGAGCCTCCTACCGCGGCTTGATCAAGATCAACCACGGCGCGCACGGCAGCCGTTCCACGGTGAAATGTGATGCGCTGCTGGTGGATACGATCTCGCGCAGCGACACCTATCCGTACGTCGACATCCGCGAGGACGACGTGACGATGGGTCACGAGGCGACCGTGTCGAAGGTCTCCGACGACCAGTTGTTCTACCTGATGAGCCGCGGCCTCACCGAGGACGAGGCGATGGCGATGGTCGTCCGCGGCTTCGTCGAGCCGATCGCCAAGGAGCTCCCGATGGAGTACGCCCTCGAGCTCAACCGCCTCATCGAACTGCAGATGGAAGGAGCCGTCGGCTGATGGCCGATCCGACACTCGCACCGTCCGCCGACCGCGCCGACGCTGCGCCGGTCAACAAGGGCGAACTGTTCACGTCGTTCGACGTCGATGCCTTCGAGGTACCCAGCCCGCGTGAGGAAGCGTGGCGGTTTACGCCGTTCCGTCGCTTGCGCGGTCTGCACGACGGCACCGCACCGGCCACCGGCCGGGCATCCGTCCGAGTCGAGGGCGTCTCCGACGGTGTGTCGGTAGCCACCGTCGACCGCACCGACGAACGTCTCGGCCAGGGTGGCGTCCCGTTCGATCGGATTGCCGCGCAAGCATATTCGTCATTCGACGAGGCAACGATCGTCACCGTGGCGGCCGAGGTGGACGTGGCCGAGCCGGTCACCATCCGCCTCGACGGCCCCGGCGAGGGCGAGGTCGCCTACGGCCACCTGCAGATTCGGCTGGAGCGATTCGCGCGCGCGGTCGTGGTGCTGGACCAGCAGGGCAGCGGAACCTACGCCGAGAACGTGGAATTCGTCGTCGACGACCAAGCGTCGCTGACCGTGGTCAACGTGCACGACTGGGCCGACGATGCGGTGCACGTGGCCGCTCACCACATCCGCGTCGGTCGCGACGCCGTCGTCCGGCACTTCGCGATCAGCTTCGGCGGCAACCTCGTTCGGCTGTCGCCGCTGGTCCGCTACGACGGTCCGGGCGGAGACGTCGAGTTGTGGGGGCTGTACTTCGCGGATGCCGGGCAGCACCTGGAACAGCGTCTGCTGGTCGACCACAATCAGCCGAACTGCCGCTCCAACGTGATCTACAAGGGCGCCCTGCAGAGCGACGGGTCGGGCGACCGTACCCGGGAGGCGCACACGGTCTGGATCGGCGACGTGCTGATCCGCCCGGAGGCCGAGGGCACCGACACCTTCGAACTCAACCGCAACCTGGTGCTCACCGACGGTGCCCGTGCCGACTCGGTACCGAACCTGGAGATCGAGACCGGCGAGATCGTCGGCGCCGGCCACGCCAGCGCCACCGGCCGATTCGACGACGAGCAACTGTTCTACCTCCAGGCCCGGGGCATCCCGGAGGATCAGGCGCGCCGGCTGGTGATCCGCGGATTCTTCCGTGAGATCATCGCCCGGATCTCGGTGCCGGATCTCCGCGACCGCCTCGAGGCCGCCGTCGAGAAGGAACTCGAGGCCGCGGGCGCCTGACCGGGCCCGCCGACCACGAGTCCCGCCGGTTGCGTACCCCGGAGCGCAGTACCCGACCCGCCGGTTGCGTACCCCGGAACGCAGTACCCGTCCCGCTGGTTGAGTAGCCCGGAGCGCAGCGCCCGACCCGCTGGTTGAGTAGTCCGGAGCGCAGTACCCCGCTGGTTGAGTAGCCCGGAGCGCTAGCGGAGGGCGTATCGAAACCAAGCACCCACAACCCCACAACCACACCACCCGACCACCCCGCACGACAGCCCAACGAAGGACATTCCCACCGATGACGACCCTGGAAATCCGCGACCTGCACGTCGACGTCGCACCGACCGACGCCGACGCCGAACCGATCCACATCCTCAAAGGCGTTGACCTGACCGTCAACTCGGGGGAGACCCACGCCATCATGGGGCCGAACGGCTCGGGCAAGTCGACGCTGTCCTACGCGATCGCCGGACACCCCAAGTACCAGGTCACGCAGGGATCGATCACGCTCGACGGCGAAGACGTGCTGTCGATGAGTGTCGACGAGCGGGCGCGGGCCGGGCTGTTCCTGGCGATGCAGTATCCCGTCGAGGTGCCGGGCGTCTCCATGTCGAACTTCCTGCGCACCGCGGCGACCGCGGTGCGCGGTGAGGCACCCAAGCTGCGGCACTGGGTCAAGGAGACCAAGGAGGCGATGACCGCCCTCGACATCGACCCGGCGTTCGCCGAGCGCAGCGTGAACGAGGGCTTCTCCGGCGGCGAGAAGAAGCGACACGAAATCCTGCAACTCGACCTGCTGAAGCCCAAGATCGCGATCCTCGACGAAACCGACTCCGGTCTCGACGTCGACGCGCTGCGGGTGGTCAGCGAGGGCGTCAACACCTACAAGGACCGCGAGGACGGCGGCATCCTGCTGATCACGCACTACACCCGGATTCTGCGCTACATCAAGCCCGACTTCGTGCATGTATTCGTCGGGGGCCGGGTCGTCGAGTCGGGCGGGCCGGAACTCGCCGACGAGCTGGAGGAGAACGGCTACGTGCGGTTCACCTCGCCGGCGTCGGCCGGCTGACCCGCGCCGCATCGTTCGGCCCCACGCGGGCACACAGGAAGGGAGGCATTCGATGTCCGTTTCGCCACAGACGCAGACCACGCACGCCGACGCGGGCGCGCCGTCGACGGACGGCCCCGGTCTCGACGTCGAACGGCTCCGCGCCGACTTCCCGATCCTGGCGCGCACCGTACGGGACGACAAGCCGCTGGTGTACCTGGATTCCGGGGCGACCTCGCAGCGACCGGTGCAGGTGCTCGACGCCGAACGCGACTTTCTGGTGAACCACAACGCGGCCGTGCACCGTGGAGCGCACCAGCTCGCCGAGGAAGCGACCGACGCCTACGAGCACGCGCGTGACGTCATCGCCCGATTCGTCGGCGTAAGCGCCGACGAGCTCGTGTTCACCAAGAACGCCACGGAGGCCCTGAATCTGGTGGCCTACACGCTCGGCGACGACCGCAGTGCGGCTCTGTTCGGCGGCTCTCCGCTGGGGCCGGGCGACACCGTGGTGATCACCGAACTGGAACATCACGCGAATCTCGTTCCGTGGCAAGAACTCTGCCGCCGCACCGGTGCGACGTTGCGATGGTACGGCGTGACCGACGACGGCCGGATCGACCTCGACTCGCTCGACCTGGATCCGTCGGTCAAGGTCGTGGCGTTCACCCACCAATCCAATGTCACCGGCGCCGTCGCCGACGTCCACGAGATGGTGCGGCGGGCCCGCGAGGTCGGTGCGCTGGCGGTGCTCGACGCGTGCCAGTCGGTGCCGCATATGCCGGTCGACTTCGCGGCCCTGGACGTCGACTTCGCCGCCTTCTCCGGACATAAGATGTTCGGGCCGTCGGGTGTCGGTGTGCTGTACGGAAAGCGCCGCCTGCTCGACGCTCTGCCGCCGTTCTTGACCGGCGGGTCGATGATCGAGACGGTCACCATGGAGCGTTCGACGTACGCGCCGCCGCCGCAGCGTTTCGAGGCGGGGGTGCCCATGACGTCACAGGTCGTCGCGCTTGGCGCGGCGGTCGAGTACCTTGACGCTCTCGGCATGGATGCCGTTGCCGCACATGAGCATCGACTCGTCGAGCATGCGCTGGCGCGGCTCTCGGAGATCGACGGCGTGCGCATCATCGGGCCGGCGACGGCAGATGCCCGCGGCGGAGCGGTCGCCTTTGTTGTCGACGGTATTCATGCGCACGACCTGGGCCAGATCCTCGATGACGAGGGAGTCGCGATCCGAGTCGGGCATCACTGCGCCTGGCCGTTGCACCGTCGTTTCGGGATCGCGGCCAGCGCCCGGGCATCGTTCGCGGCGTACAACACACTCGGCGAGGTCGACGCGCTCGCGGACGCGATCATCCGCGCGCAGAACTTCTTCGGTGTCGGAACCGCGGCATCGGCCGAGTCGGCCCCGACGGCGGGGGAGACCCGATGAGAATGGAACAGATGTACCAGGACGTGATCCTGGACCACTACAAGCATCCGCACGGGCGCGGGCTGCGCGAACCGTTCGGGGCCGAAGTTCATCACGTGAATCCGACGTGCGGTGACGAGGTCACGCTGCGGGTCGCGTTGTCCGACGACGGCGAGGTGGTCACCGACGTCTCCTACGACGGCCAGGGCTGCTCGATCTCGCAGGCATCGACGTCGGTGATGCACGACCAGGTCGTCGGACGGCCGATCGGGGAGGCGCTCGCCATCCTGGACTCGTTCAACACGATGGTGACGTCGCGGGGCGCCGACGAGGGGGATGAGGACCTCATCGGCGACGGGATCGCGTTCACCGGCGTCAGCAAGTACCCGGCACGGGTGAAATGCGCGCTGCTGGGATGGCTGGCGTTCAAGGACGCGTTGGCGCAGACGGTTCACCGGTCGGGCGGCCCCGACATCGATACGCTGGACGTACCCGAACATTCAGGAGTTGAGTCGGCATGAGCGACGACACCACCACGACGCCCTCCGAGGCGACCACTTCGTTGCCCCAACGGGAAGACGTCGAGGAGGCGATGCGTGACGTCGTCGATCCCGAACTCGGGATCAACGTCGTCGACCTCGGTCTTGTCTACGGCATCGAGATCGACAACGAGGCGGTCGCCAAGATCGACATGACGTTGACCTCGGCGGCGTGCCCGCTGACCGACGTCATCGAGGACCAGTCCCGCGCCGCGCTGGTCGGCAGCGGTCTGTGCACCGACCTGGAGATCAACTGGGTCTGGCTGCCGCCGTGGGGTCCGGACAAGATCACCGACGACGGACGTGAGCAATTGCGCGCCTTGGGGTTCACCGTCTAACCGTGTCGGGCGCGAACGACCGCGAGGCGCGCGGTAAGTCGGCGGACGGGGATCGGTTCCGTCGGGTCCGCCGATGGAAACCGCAGCGGCACGAAACGCGCGTGGAGAAGATGATCCGCGAGGCGACCGAGCGCGGCGAGTTCGACAACCTGCCCGGGATGGGGAAGCCGCTGAATCTTTCCGGGCTGGATGACCCGGACTGGTGGGCGAAGCAGAAGATCCGCGACGAAGAGCTGGATTCGACGGCTCTGCTGCCGCCGACTCTGCAACTGCGCAAGGAACGCGACGGATTCCCGGAGTCACTGCGGTCCCTCCGGAGTGAGGACGCGGTGCGTGCGGTCCTCACCGATTTCAACAAGCGGGTCAAGCAAGACCGGCTGGACGCATCGCTGGGACCGCGCTCGCACATCATCGCCCAGACCGTCGATGTCGAGGAGATGGTTGAACGCTGGCGGAATCTCCGCGGTCGCCGCTAGGGGCTGCTCGGGGTGGTGTCCCGCGGGGTTAACGCTGGCTGGTCGAGTAGCCCGGGAGCCGACTCCGCTGGTTGAGTAGCCCGGAAGGTGGCGCGTGTTTCCCGCTGGTCGAGTAGCCCGGAGGGTGACGCTACCGCTGGTTGAGTAGCCCGGAGGGGTGGCGCTCCCGCTGGTTGAGTAGTCCGGGCGTGGCGATAACGAGGCGGCGCCTTCCGCTGGTTGAGTAGCCCGGAGCGCTAGCGGAGGGCGTATCGAAACCAGCCCCTCCCGGTCGCAGATGTAGTGATAGGTCACGGATTTGGTGACCTATCGGCGACAACTCTGACGATGTCGTCTCCTGTTGCGCGGCTGCTGGTTTCGATACGCCGCTCGTTCCTCGCGGCTACTCAACCAGCGTTGCGGGCACTCCGCAGTTAGCTTGGGATCTCCCGCTGGTTTTGCAGCCGAAGTGCAGCCGGCCCCCGCTGGTTGAGTAGCCCGGAGCGCTAGCGGAGGGCGTATCGAAACCAGCGCCACCCGCCCCCTCCCGGTCGCAGATGTAGTGATAGGTCACGGATTTGGTGACCTATCGGCGACAACTCCGACGGACACGTATACATGTTGCGCGGCTGCTGGTTTCGATACGCCGCTCGTCCCTCGCGGCTACTCAACCAGCGGGACGGGCACTCCGCGGCAAGACAAGAGCTTCCGCTGGTCGAGTAGCCCGGAGGGTGGCGCTCCCGCTGGTTGAGTAGGCCGGAGCGCTAGCGGAGGGCGTATCGAAACCAGCACCGTCCGACCGGGATCGGTCGACGAATCGTATCGGT